>NZ_CP096247.1:1200000-2400000 GCF_023204875.1 Prevotella sp. E15-22 | reverse complement strand
GTTCTTCATCAGTACGGTCTTTCCTGATCCGCTTTGTCCGATAATCAAGTTGGTCTTGCCGTCTTCAAACACGGTGGAGATACCCTTTAGCACCTCTCTGTCGTCAAAACTTTTATGTAGGTCTTTTACTTCAATCATGACAATAACTGTGTTAGGAAGACATCAGAGAATAGAATAAGCACACTTGATGATACAACGGCATCTGTAGAAGCTTTGCCAACGTTGACGGAACCACCCTCGACGGTATAGCCGAAGAAGGCAGGTACGCTGCTGATGATAAAGGCAAAGAACTGGCTCTTGATGATGCTCATCCATAGGAACCAAGGCACGAAGTCGTGCTGCAAACCCAGTGTCAAATCGTCAGGAGGCATGATATGGCCGATATAGGCGGTGCCGTAAGCGCCCACAATACCCATTGAACTTGAAAAGATGACTAATATGGGCATCAGTGTAAGCATGCCGAGTATCTTGGGTAGGATGAGGTAGCTGGCCGAGTTGACACCCATAATTTCAAGCGCGTCAATCTGTTGAGTTACGCGCATTGTGCCTATTTCAGAAGCGATGTTCGAACCAACTTTGCCAGCCAATATCAGACACATAATACTGCTCGAAAACTCCAATAGCATGATTTCGCGAGTGGTGTAGCCAGCCACCCAACGTGGCATCCATGGACTCTCGATGTTGACCTTCATCTGGATGCAGATAACGGCACCGATGAAAAACGAGATGAGTAGCACGATGCCAATGGAGTTGATGCCCAATTGCTGCATCTCCTTGACATACTGCTTCCAAAACATTCTCATCCTCTCGGGCATTGAGAATGTGCGTCCCATCAGTATGATATATCGGCCGAACGTGGTCAGCCAGCGGTGTATTAGCATGTTACTTTTATATCATTAAAAACCCGTGCAAAGTTAGCAAGTTTTTCTTAAATCGCCAACTTTTTACCAATATATAGACGTAAATTTAAAAAATATTTTTGTTATGTGTCTGGCTTTTCGTACCTTTGCATGCAAAATCGATAAAGATGGAAGAACAGATTGAACTGAGAGCTGAGGGCTTGGTGAAACGGTATGGCAAACGCACGGTGGTGAACGATGTGTCGTTCAACGTGCGCCAGGGAGAAATTGTGGGATTGCTGGGACCTAACGGTGCAGGAAAGACCACATCGTTCTATATGACCACAGGACTGGTGCTGCCCAACGGCGGACATATCTATCTGGGAGACGACGAGGTGACGGACTTTCCTGTGTATAAGCGTGCTCGCTTGGGTATCGGTTACTTGGCTCAGGAGGCATCTGTGTTCCGCAAGATGTCGGTGGAGGACAATATCCTCTCGGTGCTCGAGATGACAGGTAAGCCTCGCGAGTATCAGCTGGAGAAGTTGGAGAGCCTGATCAAGGAGTTCCGACTGCAGAAGGTGCGCAAGAACAAGGGCGACCAGTTGTCTGGTGGCGAGCGTCGTCGCTGCGAGATTGCCCGTTGTCTGGCCATCGAACCTAAGTTCATTATGCTCGACGAGCCATTCGCAGGTGTGGACCCCATCGCCGTAGAGGATATCCAGTTTATCGTGTGGAAGTTGAAGGACCGCAACATCGGTATCCTGATTACAGACCACAATGTGGAGGATACCCTTTGTATCACGGACCGTGCCTATCTGCTGTTTGAGGGCCGCATTCTGTTTCATGGTACGCCTGAGGAGTTGGCTGCCAACCAGATTGTGCGCAAGAACTACCTTACCGACTCGTTTGTGTTGCGTCAGAAAGATTTCCAGAAACTGGAGGAAGAGCGCAATAAGGCCGGCATTTGATGATGAAGAAGAGACGATTTGAGTAGTTAAAAAAACGTAAACATGCTGATTTTACGTCAATAATGTGTAATTTTGCACCCCAAATCGAAAATAATAATATAAATAAGGTATAAAAAGAGATGAATATCAAATTTGAAAGTGCCGATAAGATTAATGGTTTGATGACTATTACCATTGAGCAGGCCGACTATCAGGAAGCAGTTGACAAGAAGTTGAAGGAGTATCGCAAGAAGGCTCAGGTGCCTGGTTTCCGTCCTGGAATGGTACCTATGGGTCTGATTAAGAAGCAGTATGGCACAGCCGTGAAGGTTGACGAGGTAAACCGCATTCTTGGTGAAAAACTCTACGACTATGTTCGTGAGAACAAGATTCAGATGTTGGGCGAGCCTATGCCCAACGAGAAGAAGCAGCAGCCTCAGGATTTGCAGGGCGATGGTCCCTTCGAATT
The DNA here is from genome assembly GCF_023204875.1 of Prevotella sp. E15-22. Taxonomy (NCBI): domain Bacteria; kingdom Pseudomonadati; phylum Bacteroidota; class Bacteroidia; order Bacteroidales; family Prevotellaceae; genus Prevotella; species Prevotella sp. E15-22. The sequence goes on along the minus strand of NZ_CP096247.1, from coordinate 2,397,742 downwards.
CGTATTCGATATTGCTGTAGCTCCCGAGTTTAAGGCTACTTTGAATGGAAAAGATAAGATTGATTATTACACCATCAAGGTTGACGATAAGCTGATTGACGATCAGGTGCAGATGTATGCTTCGCAGGCAGGTGAGTTCGTTGAGGCTCAGGAGTGGAGCGGTAACGATACCTTGAAGGGCGACTTGCGTCAGCTTGATGCCAATGGTAATACACTGGAAGGTGGTGTTACCACCGAGGGTGGCATGATCATGCCTTCATATATTAAGGGTGAGGATGAGAAGAAGAAGTTCGAAGGCTGCAAGCCTGGCGACATCATTACCTTCAACCCCAAAAAGGCTTATCCCGATAATGATGCTGAGGTGGCTGCCCTGCTTAAGGTAGATAAGGAGCAGGTGAAGGACTTGGAGAGCGATTTTAGCTTCCAGGTGACCGAGATTCGTCATTACCAGCCCGCGGCTGTTGATGCTAAGCTCTTCGAGAAGGTGTTTGGCGAGGGCGTTAAGGATGAGGCAGACTTCCGTCAGCGCATTGCTGATAACGCTAAGGTTCAGTTGGCTGCCAACAGCGATTATAAGTTCCTGCAGGATGTTCGTAAACATGTCGAAAAGAAAGTTGGTGAGCTTCAGTTCCCCGAGGCTCTTCTGAAGCGTGTAATGCTGAATAATAATAAGGATAAAGGTGAGGAGTTTGTTGAAAAGAACTTCAAGGCTTCTATCGACGAACTGAAGTGGCACCTTATCAAGGAACAGTTGGTTGCTGCTGCTGAAATTAAGGTCGAGGAGGCTGATTTGAAGGCTGTGGCTAAGGATGCTATCCGTGCTCAGTTCGCTCAGTATGGCATGACTAATGTTCCTGATGATATCTTGGAGAACTATGCAGCTGAGCAGATGAAGAAGCGTGAGAACGTAGATAACCTTGTTGATCGCGCTGTTGATGTGAAGCTTACTGCAGCCCTGAAGGGTATTGTTAAGCTGAATGAGAAGGAGGTTACTCTGGATGAATTTAATAAGATGATGCAGGAGGCGTAAAGGCCCCATATTATAATTCTTTAACCAAAAAAAAAGAGTCGGGATGATATTCATCTCGACTTTTTTTTGTAATTTTGTATTTAGAATTTGAAAAAACGAAGAAAACGATGAACGATTTTAGAAAGTATGCAACTCGGCATTTGGGCGTTAACGGTCAGGTGCTGGATGATGTGATGGCAGCTCAGGCACAGTATATGAATCCGTATATTTTGGAAGAGCGCCAGCTGAATGTAACGCAGATGGATGTTTTCTCACGATTGATGATGGACCGCGTGATTTTTCTCGGTACAGAGGTCAACGACTATACAGCTAATGTTTTGCAGGCCCAGTTGCTCTATCTGGATGCAACCGATCCTGGTAAGGATATTAATCTTTATATCAATTCTCCTGGTGGTAGCGTCTATGCCGGACTGGGAATCTATGATACAATGCAGTTTATCAGTAGCGATGTGGCTACTATCTGCACTGGTATGGCAGCTTCTATGGCTGCAGTGCTACTGGTAGCCGGCCAGGAGGGTAAACGTTCTGCTCTGACTCACAGCCGGGTAATGATTCATCAGCCTCTGGGTGGCGTGCAGGGACAGGCTTCGGATATTGAGATCGAGGCTCGCGAGATTCAGAAACTGAAGAAAGAACTCTATACCATTATTGCTGAGCACTCGCACACGGATTATGATAAGGTGTGGAGCGATTCCGACCGCAACTATTGGATGACGGCTGAGGAAGCGAAGGCTTATGGTATGATTGATCAGGTGCTGACTAAGAAATGAAGAAAGAATGTAATTTCTGCGGACGTAGTGAGCGTCAGGTAAGACTGCTCATTACGGGTCTTAATGGCTATATCTGTGAGGATTGTGCCAAGCAGGCATTTCAAATTGTTAAGGAGTCGGGATTAGATAGTGCTGCTTCTCAGGGAAAGAAAGGAAAGTTTGAACCTAAGAGCAATGTGCCTAAGCCCCGCGAGATTAAGGAATATTTGGATCAGTATGTCATCGGACAGGATGAGGCCAAGCGCTTTCTTTCTGTTGCGGTGTATAACCATTATAAGCGTTTGCAGCAGCCTGTAGACGAGAAAGATGGTGTAGAGATTGAGAAGTCTAATATTATAATGGTGGGTTCAACAGGTACTGGTAAGACTTTGTTAGCTCGCACCATTGCCAAACAATTGGACGTACCCTTTACCATTGTGGATGCAACGGTTCTGACCGAAGCTGGTTACGTGGGTGAGGATGTTGAGAGCATCTTGAGTCGACTGCTGCAAGTGGCAGACTTCGATGTGAAGGCGGCTGAGCGTGGTATTGTATTCATTGACGAGATTGATAAAATTGCCCGTAAGAGCGATAACCCCAGTATTACTCGTGATGTGAGTGGTGAAGGTGTTCAGCAAGGACTTCTGAAACTACTTGAGGGGACGATAGTAAACGTGCCGCCCAAGGGTGGACGAAAGCATCCTGACCAGGATTATATTCACGTTGATACGCGAAATATCTTGTTTGTTTGTGGTGGTGCCTTCGATGGTATAGAGCGTAAGATTGCTCAGCGTTTGAATACACATACAGTGGGATATAATTCTGTTCAAAACGTACGCAAAATAGATAAGGATGACCTTATTAAATATGTGCAACCACAAGATTTGAAGGCTTTTGGATTGATTCCAGAAATTATCGGCCGTCTGCCTGTGCTGACCTACCTAAATCCTCTGGATCGGGCAGCGTTAGAGAAGATCTTGACGGAACCAAAGAATTCTATCGTTAAGCAATATATGAAATTGTTTGAAATGGACGGCGTAAAACTGTCATTCGCTCCAGAGGCACTTTCTTATATTGTGGATAAGGCAGTCGAATATAAATTGGGTGCCCGTGGACTTCGATCTATTGTGGAGGCTATCATGATGGATGCAATGTTCGAGGTTCCATCGAAAAAACTGAAGACATTCGAGGTGACTGTTGATTATGCAAAGGAACAACTTGAAAAAAGTGTGGCTTTAGGCAAATAAGACATGTAGAAGAAGCCTATGACAAAAGAAAAAGATAATCTGAATGAAGCCCTCCGTCGCTATTTTGGTTTTGATATGTTCAAAGGCGATCAAGAGGCAATCATTCGCAATGTGTTGGATGGACATGACACTTTTGTGCTAATGCCTACAGGCGGTGGTAAGTCACTGTGCTATCAGTTGCCTTCTCTGCTCATGGATGGTGTGGCCATTGTTATCTCGCCACTCATCGCATTGATGAAAAATCAGGTAGACTTTATTACGCATCTGAGTGAGCATGAGGGAACGGCACATTTTCTGAACTCATCGCTCAACAAAGCGGCTATAGATCAGGTGAAGACGGATATTCGTGAGGGTAGAACGAAGTTACTCTATGTGGCACCTGAATCATTAACGAAGGAAGATAATGTTGAGTTCCTGAAAACGGTAAAGATCTCGTTCTATGCAGTAGATGAGGCACACTGTATATCGGAGTGGGGACATGACTTCCGTCCAGAATATCGTCGCATTCGTCCGATTATTAACGATATAGGTAAAGCTCCGATTATTGCTTTGACAGCAACGGCTACTGATAAGGTACGCACGGACATTAAGAAAAATCTGGGTATTGTAGATGCTACGGAGTTTAAGAGTTCGTTTAATCGTCCGAACCTGTATTATGAAGTACGACAGAAAACAAAGGATATTGATAAGGACATCGTGCGCTTCATTAAACAGCATTCTGGCAAGAGCGGAATTATCTATTGTCTCTCGCGTAAGAAGGTCGAGGACTTGGCTGATGTACTTCGTGCTAATGATATCAAAGCTGCTGCTTATCATGCTGGTTTGGATTCGGCAACACGCTCTCAGACGCAAGACGATTTCTTGATGGAACGTATTGACGTGATTGTGGCTACTATCGCCTTTGGTATGGGTATTGATAAACCTGATGTTCGTTTTGTTATTCACTACGATATACCAAAGTCTTTGGAGGGCTATTATCAAGAAACGGGACGTGCTGGTCGTGATGGTGGTGAGGGCATCTGCCTGGCTTTCTATAGTTATAAAGATCTGCAGAAACTGGAAAAGTTTATGGAGGGGAAACCCGTGGCTGAACAGGATATTGGTCGTCAGTTGCTGCAGGAGACGGCTGCCTATGCGGAAACGTCTGTATGCCGCAGAAAGATGCTGTTACACTATTTTGGAGAGCAGTATGATAAGGATAACTGCGAGAACTGCGATAACTGTCTGCACCCAGGAACGAAACTTGATGCACAAAACCAATTGGTGATTGCCTTAAAAGCTATTCTTGCTATCAAAGAGAACTTTCGAAGTGATTATGTAATTGATTTTATCACTGGTCGCGATACAAATGAGATTGTGGCTCATAAGCATCAAGATCTCGATGAGTTCGGATCTGGTGAGGATGAAGATCCTAAAATCTGGAATCCTGTGATCAGACAAGCTCTTATAGCGGGTTATCTAAGAAAAGAAGTGGAGAACTATGGTTTGTTGAAAGTGACCAGTTCTGGAAAAAGATTCATTAAAAACCCAACAACGTTTATGGTCGTTGAGGATCATGAGTTTGGTGAGGATGAAGAACCTGCAGGGCAAGAGAATGGTGCAGGTGCATTAGATCCCACTCTTTCCGCAATGTTACATGACTTGCGTAAGAAATGGTCGAATAAACTGGAACGTCCACCTTATGTTATCTTTCAGGATGTGTCAATCGAACAGATGGCCACCGATTATCCTATTACACTTGAGGAATTGAAAGGTATTCAGGGTGTGGGTGATGGTAAAACGCGTCAACCTTATGCCAAGGATTTCGTAGATTTGATTAAGAGATACTGCGAAGAAAACGATATTGAACGTCAGTCAGACTTGCGCGTCCGTACTAAACCAAAGGATTCTATGCGCAAACTGAAGATTCTGCAAAATATTGACCGTCGCATTGCCTTGGATGATATTGCCAATGCATTAGGTATTGAATTCGAGGAACTCTTGGACGAGTTGGAAGGAATCGTACTTTATAGCGGTAATAAGATTAATATCGATTACTTCCTTGATGAGATTATGGACCCGGAGGATATTAATGATATCCTTGATTATTTCTCTGAACAGGAACAAGATGACTTGGCTGCTGCGTTTGAGGAGTTCGGTCCCGACTTTTCTGAAAACGAAATCCGCTTGGTTCGCATCAAGTTTATCTCGGATATGGCAAACTAACAGTTAACAAGTTAGAATTAAGAGTTAAGAATTAAGAAAAATGCTTGTCATGAGCAAATTTCTTAATTCTTAATTTTTATATCTTGATAAAAATGAGTATCTTTGCACGCAATAAAATTTAAAGGTACCATATTATGTCATCATTTATTGCAGATAAAATTGTGATGGACGGCCTGACTTTTGACGACGTCCTGTTGATTCCCGCTTATTCTGAAGTACTGCCCAAGACTGTTGAGTTGCAGACACGCTTCTCACGTAACATCGTGTTGAATGTTCCGTTTGTAACGGCTGCTATGGACACCGTAACCGAGAGCCAGATGGCTATAGCTATCGCTCGTGAAGGTGGTATTGGCGTGATTCATAAGAATATGTCTATCGAGAATCAGGCGCGTGAGGTGGCCATTGTTAAGCGTGCAGAGAACGGTATGATCTATGATCCTGTGACCATCCGTCGTGGTTCTACAGTAGCTCAGGCTCTGGAAATTATGTCTGAGTATCATATTGGTGGTATTCCTGTTGTCGACGATGAAAACCATTTGGTTGGTATCGTTACAAACCGTGATTTGCGTTTTGAACGCCGCTTGGATCGTCCTGTTGATGAGGTTATGTCAAAAGAGAACTTGGTAACTACTCATCAGCAGACTGACTTGGCTGCTGCTGCACAGATTCTGCAGGAGAACAAGATTGAGAAACTGCCCGTGGTGGATAAGGATAACCACCTGGTAGGATTGATAACATATAAGGATATCACCAAGGCTAAGGATAAGCCCATGGCTTGTAAGGATGAGAAGGGACGTCTGCGTGTAGCCGCAGGTGTTGGCGTTACTGTTGATACTCTCGATCGTATGCAAGCGCTAGTGAATGCTGGTGCCGATGCTATTGTTATTGATACGGCTCATGGCCATTCAAAGGGTGTTATTGATAAGTTGAAGGAAGCAAAGAATGCCTTTAAGAATATTGATATCGTTGTAGGTAATATTGCTACAGGTGCTGCTGCACGTATGTTAGTGGAGAATGGCGCAGATGCCGTGAAGGTTGGTATTGGCCCGGGCTCTATTTGTACTACTCGTGTAGTGGCTGGTGTAGGTGTTCCTCAGTTGAGTGCCGTATATGATGTGTATTCTGCCTTGAAGGGTACAGGTGTTCCTTTGATTGCTGATGGTGGTCTGCGCTACTCTGGTGACATCGTGAAGGCGTTGGCTGCTGGTGGATCGTCAGTTATGATTGGCTCCTTGGTGGCTGGTACAGAGGAAAGTCCTGGCGATACTATTATCTATAATGGACGTAAGTTTAAGAGCTATCGTGGTATGGGCTCGTTGGAGGCTATGGAGCATGGTTCAAAGGATCGCTACTTCCAGGCTGACACGAAAGACGTGAAGAAACTGGTTCCCGAGGGTATTGCTGGTCGTGTACCTTACAAGGGCACTGTTCAGGAGGTTATCTACCAGTTGACTGGTGGTCTGCGTTCTGGTATGGGCTATTGTGGCGCAGCTAGCATTGATCGCCTGCATGATGCTAAATTTACCCGCATCACCAATGCAGGTGTGATGGAGAGTCATCCTCATGATATCACTATTACGAGTGAGGCTCCCAACTATTCAAGACCAAACGACTAAAAATAATATGAAACTGAAAATTCTTTTTGCTGCTCTGACTGTGTGCGGAACTATGAGTGCACAGACGGACGATCCTATTGTGATGGTGGTTAATGGTGACCCTGTCACTCGTTCGGAGTTTGAATATTCTTTTAATAAGAATAACTCGGAAGGTGTCATTGATAAGAAAAGTGTTGAGGAGTATGTAGACCTCTTTATTAATTACAAGTTGAAGGTGGCTGCTGCCCTTGATGCTAAATACGATACACTGACATCATTTAAAACGGAGTTCGCCCAGTATCGTGATCAGCAGGTTCGTCCAGCGTTCGTAACGGATGCTGATATGGAAGCTGAGGCACATAAAATCTATAACCAAACGGTAGAGCAAATCGGACCAGATGGTTTGATTCGTGTGGCTCATATCTTGATAAGAGCTCAACAGCAGGCACCTCAGTCGGAGTGGGATGCGGCTAAGGTTCGTATCGACTCCATTTATCAGGCTCTGAAGAATGGTGCTGATTTTGAGGAACTGGCAAAACGCGTATCTCAGGATCCGGGCTCTGCTCGCCAGGGAGGTCTGCTTCCTTTCGTTCAGCGCGGACAACTGGTAAAGGAGTTTGAGAATGCTGCTTATGCCCTTCAACCAGGTGAGATGTCTGGTGTTGTGCAGTCACCCTATGGATATCACGTTATTCTGATGAAGGAGCGCAAGATGTTGGAGCCGTTCGAATATCATCATGATGCAATCGTTCGCTATATGGATCAGCGTAATGTGCGCGATCAGATAGCTTCTCAAAAGGTAAAGCAGATGGTGAAGGATGGTAATGGCCAGGTGACTGAGGCTGAACTGATGGAAAGGAAGGCTGCAGAATTGTCTGCTCAAGATTCGGATATGAAATATCTGATTAAAGAGTATCACGATGGATTGCTGCTCTATGAGATAAGTAACCAGTTGGTATGGGACAAGGCTGCTAAGGATGAGGCTGGATTAGCTAATTTCTTTAAGAAGCACAAAAAGAATTATGCATGGGATACGCCTCGCTATAAAGGTATGGCATATCACGTAAAGACACAGGGCGATGTGAAAGCTGTACGTGACTGCGTAAAGAAACTGGCGTTCGATAAATGGGCAGAGACTTTGCGTACAACCTTTAATGCCGACTCTGTAATTCGCATTCGTGTGGAGAAAGGTATCTTTAAGAAGGGAGACAATGCCTTGGTTGATAGTCTTGTCTTTAAGAAGGATACAACGGTGACGCATTTGAAGGATTATCCTATTGATGCTGTTTATGGCAAACTTTTGAAGAAGGGACCTGAAGACTACAATGATGTACGTGGTCTGGTGGTGGCCGACTATCAGGAGGCTCTGGAAAAAGAGTGGGTGGCAGACTTGCGCCGTAAATATGCTGTTAAAGTCAATGATGAGGTGTTGAAAACTGTCAATAAGCATTAATGAAGAAATATATTGTTGTTATAGCTGGACTTCTGAGCCTGTTGCCAGTCTGTGCACAGCAGGATGATAAGTCGGGATCGGTGGTCGATGAGGTCATCTGGGTTGTTGGCGACGAACCTATTCTGAGAAGTGAGGTGGAAGCCAACCGAATGATGTCTGCTATGGAAGGCATTCGATGGAATGGAGATCCTGATTGTGCCATCCCAGAACAGTTAGCTGTTCAGAAGTTGTTCTTGCATCAGGCTGCTATCGATAGTATTGAAGTCAAGGAAAGTGAGATTTCCTCTGGTATTGAACAACGTATCGAAGAGTGGATTCAGCAAATTGGCTCTCGCGAGAAATTGGAAGAGTACAAGAAACAGACTCTTAGTCAGATACGCGAGTCTATGCACGATGAATACCGTGATCAGTTATTGATTCGTCGTATGAAGGAGCGCTTGGTGAAGGATATCACTGTGACACCTGCTGAGGTCCGTCGCTATTTCCGTAATCTCCCTCAGGATAGTATTCCATACGTGCCTACTGAGGTGGAGGTGCAGATTCTTACAATGACACCACGCATCTCTACAGAAGAGATTAACCGTGTAAAGGACGAATTGCGTGATTATACCGACCGAGTAAATCGTGGCGAGACTTCTTTCCAGACATTAGCACGCTTGTATTCTGAGGATCCTGGATCAAGACGTATGGGTGGTGAACTGCCTTTTATGGGACGTGCTGAACTGGACCCGGCTTTTGCTGCTGCAGCATTTAACCTAACTGATCCAAAGAAAATCTCAAAGATTGTTGAGTCTGAATTTGGAATGCATATTATACAGTTGGTAGAAAAGCGTGGCGACAAAGTGAAAGTACGTCATATCCTGCGTAAGCCCTTAGTCGCTGATTCGACTGTGAATGCCGCTCTAGCACGTTTGGATTCAATAGGTGACGATATACGTAATAACGTCTTCACTTTCGAGGATGGTGCAACCGTTATTTCGGATGATAAGGATACGCGTGCCAACAAAGGACTGATGGCTAAGAAATCGCAGTATGGTCAGACCTTGTCTTCGCGATTCCAATTGCAAGACTTGCCGCCAGAGATTGCAAGGGTTGTGGATACCCTGCAAGTGGGACAGGTTTCAAAGGCCTTTACGATGATTAATAACCGTGATAAAACGGTGTGTGTCATTGCAAAGTTGAAAAACAGAATAGAAGGTCACAAAGCAACGATTACAGAAGACTTCCAAGTGATGAAGGAAGTTGTATTGAATAAACGACAAGAAGAAAAATTGCATGACTGGGTGGTTCAGAAAATCAAAAGCACTTATGTGCGTCTGAATGATGACTATAAGAACTGCCACTTCGAATATGAAGGTTGGAACCGATAATAAAAATACTCATAGAAGCATCGTTATGGTGCTTCTATGTGCGCTATGCGTATTAGTGTATGGTGTCACGCTCCCTTCGCGTCCTAACAAGACCGCGAGTGAAAAACGTGTTTATCTGGTGCATGCAGATGAGCTGTGGTATGATCGCTGGCAAAATAATGATGCTCAGGTTCTCCGAGGAAAAGTGGAATTTGAGCACGATGGCGCTCATCTTTATTGTGATAGTGCAAACTTCTTCGAGGCTAGTAACTCGTTTGAGGCATGGGGGCATGTACGTATGATACAGGGCGATACGTTGTCGCTGACCAGTGATTATGGTTATTACGACGGTAATAACAAGTCAATGGAGGCAAAGATTTTTAGTTCTGACAGACAGGTAGTGCTGCGTAATCGTGCTACGACTCTCTATACGGATACTCTTTATTTTGACCGTATTGATAATATGGGATATTATAATGAGGGAGGAAAGTTGGTCGATAAAACCACAACACTGACATCTGTTCATGGTGAGTATCATACAGACACCAAAGATGCATTCTTTACGGAAAACGTGAAGATGGTTGATAAGAACTCTACGCTTCTCACTGATACTTTGGCATATAATACGCGTTCAAAGATTGCTAATATCCTTGGCCCGTCAAATATCTATTCAGGAACGAGTCATATTTATTCTGAGTTAGGTTATTATAATACTGATAAGGAACAGGCTCAATTGTTAAAACGTTCGAGATTGCAGAATGAAGGTCGTACGCTGGTTGGTGATAGTATTTGGTATGATGGAAAAACCGGTGTCAGTGAGGCGTTCGTGAATGTAGTCTATGAAGACTCAGTTAACCATAATGGTCTGTTGTGTAACTATGGCTATTATGATGATGTCAATGGCTATGCAATGTCTACTGATAGTGCGGTGGCAATGGATTTCTCGCAACGTGATACTTTATATATTCATGCAGATACATTCAAGGTATATACATTTAATATAAATACCGATTCTGTTTACAGAGAGATGCATGCATATAATAAGGTGCGCGCATATCGTGCAGATGTGCAAGCGGTGTGCGACTCAATGGTGTATGTGTCGAAAGATTCTTGTTTGACGATGTATCGTGATCCTATCGTATGGAATCTTAATCAACAACTGTTGGGTGAGGTGATTCAGGTCTTTATGAAAGATTCTGTTGTGGATCATGCTTATGTCCATAATCAGGCTTTCTCTGCGGAGAAACTGTCTGAAAAGGACCTGTTCAATCAGGTTTCGTCAAAGGATATGTTTGCCTTCTTCCAGAAAGGCGAGATACATGAAGCACGAGCAGTGGACAATGTCTTGGTTGTTTATTATCCAGTCGACGAGTCGGATAGTACTTACCAAGGGCTCATTAGTTTAGAAACGAGTGAATTACGAATGCTGATGGAGAATCGTAAGTTGAGTAGTATTTGGGCCCCCAAGTCTGATGGTGTGATGTATCCTATGTCACAGATACCTCCTCAGAAACGATTCTTGGAAGGTTTTTATTGGTTCGAAGATGTCCGTCCCACTTCTAAAGATGATATCTTTATATGGCGTCCAAAGAAGCCAGGAACAGAACTTAAAACCCAAAAACGAAAGGTTTCATTGAAAGATAAAGGAAAATCCTTATGAGCGATGTAATACAACTTCTGCCCGATTCGGTAGCTAACCAGATTGCTGCAGGTGAGGTTATTCAGCGTCCGGCTTCTGTCATCAAGGAACTGGTAGAGAATGCTGTTGATGCAGGTGCTCAGAATGTCAAGGTGCTGGTAGTGGATGCTGGACGAACATCGATCCAGGTCATTGATGATGGTTGTGGAATGTCCGAGACGGATGCTCGTTTGGCTTTTGAACGTCATGCCACTTCGAAGATTCGTCAGGCAGATGATTTGTTCTCTCTTCATACAATGGGCTTCCGAGGTGAGGCATTGCCTTCTGTCGCTGCTGTATCACAAGTAGAACTTATTACTCGTATGGCCGGTGAGGATGTTGGTATTCACCTGACTTTGCAGGGCTCTAAACTTGTAGGCCATGAGCCAGCAGCATGTCCTGTGGGGAGTAATTTTAAGGTAGATAACCTTTTCTTTAATGTGCCGGCTCGTAGGAAGTTCTTGAAAACGAATGCAACGGAATTAAATAATATTTTGGCTGCTTTCGAACGGATAGTCTTAGTCTATCCGGAGATTGGCTTTACGCTTTATAGTAACGGACAGGAACTAATGAATTTGAAGTCTGGAAGTTTAAAGCAGCGTATTACCGATGTCTTTGGCAGGAAGAGTGTCCAGGAGATGCTACCGATAGACGTTGAGACGGCCCTGTGTCGTATAACAGGTTTCGTGGGTAAACCAGAGTCTGCTCGAAAGAAGGGTGCACATAATTATTTCTTCGTGAATGGTCGTTTTATGAAGCATGCCTATTTTCATAAGGCAGTATGCAGTGCTTTCGAGCGACTTGTTCCTGTGGGAATGCAGGTTCCTTATTTTATCTACTTTGATGTGAACCCTGCAGATATCGATGTGAACATCCATCCTACAAAGACCGAAATTAAATTTGAGAATGAACAGAGCATCTGGCAGATTCTAGTAGCAGCAGTTAAGGATGCTATTGGAAAGTTCTGTGATGTGCCTACTATCGACTTTGATACAGAGGGACGTCCGGATATTCCCGTATTCAATCCTGGCAGCGAACCAATGGAAATGCCAAAAGTTAGCTATAATCCATCGTACAATCCTTTTGCATCGTCGTCCTCAAAGCCAACACCAGTCACTGAGTTTCATGGAAAGACTGTTGCAACACCAGATGCTTGGCAACAGTTATATGAAATACCGCCAACCCCCGTGTTCACAGAAGAAAGTCTTTTTAAAGAAGAGCAGGGTAGGGAGCGTGCAGAGAATGTTATCTCAGAAAAATCGCCTATACATTATCAATATAAGGGAAAGTATATCATGACGGCGGTCAAGTCTGGCCTGATGATTATTGATCAGCAGCGTGCAGATATCCGAATTCGTTATGAGCGATATATGGCTACTGTTGGACAACGGACAGCCAACTCGCAGCGTGTTCTTTTCCCCGAGGTGATAGAGTTTTCTCCGTCAGATAGCGTGGCAGTTCAGAAGTTTCTGCCAGAATTGACAAACATGGGGTTCGATATAAATCATTTAGGAGGAGGTAGTTTCGTGATAAACGGCATACCATCTGGTCTTGAGGGACTGGATCCTGTGTATCTTGTACGTAATATTGTGGCCGATGTTTTAGAGAATGGCGTGAGCGATGTGGAGAGTATTCATGCGTCACTTGCTGTCGGATTGGCCCGCCATGCTGCCATTCCTTATGGCCAGGTACTGAGTAATGATGAGATGGAGCGTATTGTTAATGAGTTGTTCTCATGCTCTAACGTAAACTACACGCCAGATGGTCGTACAATCCTCACAATTCTGCCTCAGAAAGATATTGAACAGCTATTTGGCTGAAAAACTACTAAAAAAGCCTAAAAATACCCTTTTTTGGCTATTTTTAATGTTAAAAGTGCATTTTATTGCTTAAAATGTTGGAAGTTTAAAATAATTTATCTACTTTTGCACCAAATTTTTGATATTATTGTTTTTATAAAATACTAAAATTGTATGAAAAAGTTTTTAATGGTGCTGGCTCTTGCTAGCGTTTCTGTAGCCGGAATGGCACAGGATGAATTGACTGAAAAGTACAGCGTTGCAACCAACTCTTTCTGGAGTAACTGGTTTGTACAGGCTAATGTTGCTGGTACTGCTTTTTATAGCAGCCAGGAAAGAGATCTTGATTTGTCAAAGAGCCCTCTGAAGGACTTCCGTAACAATTTGGGTCTTTCTGTTGCTATCGGTAAGTGGTTTACTCCTGGTCTCGGTCTTCGTACTAAGGTGAACGGTATCTGGGGTCGCACTGTTGATGGTGATAACGCTAAGGATAATGCAAGCAAGTATTGGCAGGCTAACGAGCAGGTTCTGTTCAACCTGAGCAATATGCTGTGTGGTTACAACCCCGACCGTGTTTGGAACTTCATTCCTTATGCTGGTGCTGGCATCGCTCGTAACATGTCTTACAATACTTATGCTATGGGTCTCCAGGCTGGTTTGCTGAACGAGTTCCGTCTGAGCCGTAAGTTCGCTTTGAACCTCGATCTGTCTTATGGTATCCATGAGCCTGATTTCGATGGCAATGGCTTCACTACTGGTAATGGCAAGCCTTCTATAAAGAGCAAGGACCGCGACCTCAACGTTGAGATCGGTTTGACCTACAACTTGGGTAAGGCTACTTGGAACAAGGTTCCCGATGTTGACGCTATCAGAGCTCTCCATCAGAGCCAGATTGACGCTCTTAACGCTCAGCTCAATGACGCTAACGCAGAGAACGCTCGTCTGAACAACCTGATTAAGAACCACAAGTGCCCCGAGGCTACTGCTCCTGTAACTGTTAAGGAAGTTGCTGCTGCTCCCGTATCAGTATTCTTCAACATTGGCAAGGCTAAGGTTGCTTCTAAGAAGGATCTGGTTAACCTGAAGGCTCTGGCTGAGGTTGCTAAGGACAACGACAAGACTCTCGTTGTTACTGGTTATGCTGATTCTAAGACTGGTAGCGCTAACTACAACAAGTCTCTGTCTCAGAAGCGTGCTGAGACCGTTAAGAAGGAGCTCGTTAAGCTGGGTGTTGCTGAGAACAAGATTGAAGTTGTTGCCGCTGGTGGCGTAAACGACATTACTCCTGTATCTTACAACCGTCGTGCTGTTGTTACTGTTAAGTAATAGAGTTTAGCAACTAAACATATAAAAGATCGGTGGGTTTTGCTCACCGGTCTTTTTTTTTGCCGTATTTTTAATTGGTTTACCCTTTTTTGCCATATTTTTGGTTGATTTGCCCTTTTTTGCAACTTTTTTCGAGAAAATTTGAAAAAAGTTCGAAAAACATTTGGTGGTTTCAAAAAAAGTCCGTACCTTTGCACCCGCTTACAAGAACAAGATAGCACACAAAGCTACAACAGTTCAAGAAGGGCGTTTAGCTCAGTTGGTTTAGAGCATCTGCCTTACAAGCAGAGGGTCGGCGGTTCGAATCCGTCAACGCCCACAAACAAAAGGATTGCAATGAGAATTGCAATCCTTTTTTGTTTTCATGTTAAATATCAAAAAAAATAGTGTTTGCTACAAAATTATTATTAATTATCCGTGGCAGATTATATTTTATTTCGTACCTTTGCACTCACATTAAAAGAAATTAAAAGAAAGAACTATATATAGTATATATTTAAGGTATTAAGAACAAGCAATGGAACTGGACGTACTGACCGCTATCTCGCCTATTGATGGCCGTTACAGAAACAAAACCGAAGAACTGGCAGGCTATTTTTCTGAGTATGCTTTGATTCGCTATCGTGTGAGAGTCGAAATTGAATACTTTATTGCACTCTGCGAATTGCCTTTGCCACAATTGGAGAACTTTGACCATAGTCTCTTCGAGTCACTTCGCAACATTTATCTTAATTTTAGCGAGCAGGATGCTGCCCGTGTGAAAGAGATTGAGTCTGTGACCAATCACGATGTGAAGGCTGTGGAGTATTTCATTAAAGAGAAGATTGACGCAATTGCTGAAAGCAAGTCTGTTGATCTGAAAGCCTTTAAAGAGTTTATTCACTTTGGACTGACATCTCAGGATATCAACAATACCAGTGTGCCCCTTTCAATTAAGGAGGCTCTGGAACAGGTATATATTCCTTTGATAGAGGAGTTGGTTGAGCAGTTGCACGACTATGCCGAGGAATGGAAGAATGTGGCCATGCTGGCAAAGACTCATGGTCAGCCAGCTTCGCCTACACGTTTGGGTAAAGAGATTATGGTTTATGTCTATCGTCTTGAAGAGCAATTGAATGCTTTGAAGGATGTGCCCGTAACAGCCAAGTTTGGTGGAGCTACTGGAAACTACAATGCTCATCATGTAGCTTATCCTCAGTACGACTGGCGTGAGTTTGGTAATAAGTTCGTTAGCGAGAAGCTGGGTTTGGAGCGCGAGCAGTATACCACTCAGATCTCAAATTACGACTGGCTTGCAGCCATCTTTGATGCCATGAAGCGTATTAATACAATCGTTATCGATTTGGATCGCGACTTCTGGATGTACATCTCAATGGACTATTTCAAGCAAAAGATTAAGAAGGGTGAGGTGGGCTCAAGCGCAATGCCCCATAAGGTCAATCCTATTGACTATGAGAACTCAGAGGGTAATCTTGGTATGGCGAATGCCATCCTGGCCTTCCTGTCTCAGAAGTTGCCTATTAGTCGTCTGCAGCGCGATTTGACCGATTCTACTGTGCTGCGTAATGTAGGTGTGCCAATGGGTCATGCACTCATTGCTTTCCAGAGCACACTGAAAGGATTACGCAAGTTGATTCTCAACGAGGATAAGTTGCACGAAGACTTGGAGAATACTTGGGCTGTTGTTGCCGAGGCCATTCAAACCATTCTTCGTCGTGAAGCCTATCCCAATCCTTACGAGACGCTGAAGGCGTTGACACGTACCAACAAGAAAATGGATGAACAGACTATTCATGAGTTTATTCAGACCTTGGAAGTGAGTGATGAGGTTAAGCAAGAGCTGATGGCAATCACTCCTTGGAACTATACTGGAATTTAATTAAATAATTAGTTAAGCCGTGAGGCATAAATATCAACCTTTTTAAAGTAAAAACAATTATGGATTTCGAAAACGAAAAGAAACAAGAAGAACAGCAGATGGACAGCAGTGCTAGCCGCGAGGGCTACCAGAAGGAATTTCGTCCTGTAGGACGTTCTCCTCGTCCACGTATTCACACAACTCAGCGCGCTGTGAACGCCTATGAGCGCCCTGGTTACAACAAGCATTCTCAGGACGATGAGGGTGGATTCCGCCCCGAGGGTTTTGGTGCTGGTTTACAGAGTCAGGCACCTCAGCGTCCCTATCGTCCTCGTACAAATAACGGCTATAATAACGGCGGCTATCAGCCTCGTCCTCAGGGCGAGTATGGTCAGCAGGGTGGCTATCAGCAGCGTGGCGGTTATCAGTCACGTCCTCAGCAGGGTGGCTATCAGCAGCGTGGTGGTTATGGTCAGCGTCCTCAGCAGGGTGGCTATCGTCCTCGTTATAATCAGGATGGCGACGAGCAGGGTTACCAGCCTCGTCAGCAGGGTGGCTACCAGCAGCGCGGCGGTTATGGTCAGCGTCCTCAGCAGGGAGGCTACCAGCAGCGTGGCGGTTATGGCCAGCGTCCTCAGCAGGGAGGCTATCAGCAGCGTGGTGGTTATGGTCAGCGTCCTCAGCAGGGTGGCTTCCGTCCTCGTACTGCCGATTATGATCCCAATGCTAAGTACTCAATGAAAAAGCGTATTGAGTATAAGGAAGTGAATTTCGATCCCAATGAGCCCATTCGTCTGAACAAGTTCCTCGCTAATGCTGGTGTATGCAGCCGTCGTGAGGCCGATGAGTTTATCCAGGCAGGTGTGGTCACCGTTAATGGTGAGGTCGTTACTGAGTTGGGAACCAAGGTGATGCGTACTGATATCGTGAAGTTCCACGATGATCCTGTGTCACTGGAGAAGAAAGTGTATGTGTTGCTTAATAAGCCCAAGGACTATGTGACCACAAGTGATGATCCTCAGCAGCGTAAGACCGTGATGGACCTCGTGAAGAATGCATGTCCTGAGCGCATCTATCCTGTAGGTCGTCTGGACCGCAATACCACTGGCGTGCTGTTGCTTACCAATGATGGTGATTTGGCTTCTAAACTGACACATCCCAAGTATCTGAAGAAGAAGATTTATCATGTTTACTTGGATCGCAACGTCACTGCTCATGACATTCAGCAGATTGCTGAGGGTATCACCTTGGAGGATGGTGATATCAAGGCCGATGCTATTGAGTATGCCGATCCCGTAGACAAGAAGCAAGTTGGTATTGAGATCCACTCTGGTAAGAATCGCATTGTGCGTCGTATCTTCGAGAGCTTTGGCTATAAAGTGTTGAAGTTGGATCGCGTGCAGTTTGCTGGTCTCACCAAGAAGAACCTGCGTCGCGGTGACTGGCGTTACCTCACAGAGGAAGAGGTTGACCGTCTGCGCATGGGCGCTTATGAGTAAGGTGCAGTGTGTCGCTGTGGTTTAGCGACAAACAAAACAAGATGAATTAATGAAAAGAACAAAGATCATTGACGTGCTGAAGAGCACGGAATACGGAAAGGAAGTATGTGTGAAGGGTTGGGTGCGTACCCATCGCTCTTCTAAGGCAGTCGACTTTATTGCTTTGAACGATGGTTCTACCATCAATAACGTTCAGATTGTTGTTGATCCCACAAAGTTTGACGAGCAGTTGCTTAAAGATATCACAACAGGTGCTTGTATTTGTGCGGAAGGAACACTCGTTGAGAGTCAGGGAGCAGGTCAGAGTAGCGAGATTCAGGCAACGAACCTTATTGTCTATGGACTCTGTGGCAACGACTACCCCATGCAGAAAAAAGGTCAGAGCTTTGAGGCTATGCGTAAGAATGCCCATATGCGTCTTCGCACAAACACCTTTGGTGCAGTGATGCGCATTCGCCACAATATGGCAATGGCCATTCATACCTATTTCCATGAGCATGGCTTCTATTATTTCCATACCCCGTTAATCACGGCATCCGACTGTGAGGGTGCTGGAAACATGTTCCAGGTTACTACCAAGAACCTCTACGACCTGAAGAAGGACGAGAACGGCAAGATTATCTATGACGACGACTTCTTTGGTGAACAGACCTCGTTGACCGTATCTGGACAGTTGGAGGGTGAGCTTGGTGCCACAGCACTGGGTTCTATCTATACCTTTGGTCCCACTTTCCGTGCAGAGAATTCGAACACCCCACGCCACTTGGCTGAGTTCTGGATGGTAGAACCTGAGGTAGCCTTCCTCGATCAGGAAGAGCTGATGGACCTGGAGGAAGATTTTATCAAGTACTGCGTGAAGTGGGCTCTTGACAACTGTAAGGACGACCTGGCGTTCCTCAATAAGATGATTGATAAGACCCTTATCGAGCGTCTGGAAGGTGTTCTCAAGGAGACTTTCGTTCGCCTGCCCTATACTGAGGGTATCAACATTCTGCAGGAGGCCATCAAGAACGGTAAGAAGTTTGAGTTCCCCTGCAACTGGGGCGACGACCTGGCTAGTGAGCATGAGCGTTATCTGGTTGAGGAGCACTTCAAGAAGCCAGTTATCATGACCGACTATCCACGTGCATTCAAGTCGTTCTATATGAAGCAGAACCAAGATACTGCTGATGGTGGTTCTGTAGGTTATAAGGGTGCAGTTGCCCCTGGTCCAACCATGCAGGGTACTGACGTGCTCTTCCCACAGATTGGCGAGATTATCGGCGGATCTGTACGTGAGGAGAACTACGACAAGCTGATGGGCGAGATTGAGCGCCGTCAGATGGACCAGACCCACCTCTGGTGGTATATCGACACCCGTCGTTGGGGTTCATGTCCTCACGCAGGTTTCGGACTTGGTTTCGAGCGTCTTATCTTGTTCGTAACAGGTATGCAGAACATTCGCGACGTGATTCCTTTCCCACGTACGCCGAAGAGTGCTGAGTTCTAAGAAAACACAATATCTAAAACGAGTTCCGATAATTCGGAACTCGTTTTTTTGTCCCCATACCACTTTTGTATTTAAAAATTTGGCATATTGCAAAATATTGTTTAATTTTGCCCCAAATAGTATTAACCCAAAAAACAATCATGGTATGAAGAAATTATTGTTGTTGAGTTGCATGATGCTTGGTTTGACAGCATCTGCGCAGATTCCTTTGATTGAACACGTAGGTGGAAGTGTAGGTGTGGGTACCACAGGCATCACCGTTGATGTGGCGGCGCGTATTACTGATTTGTTTGGTGTGCGTGCAGGTGTGGATATCATGCCACAGATTAAGATTAACAAGGACCTGAACCTGGGAGTAGACGACCATTCATTGTCTATTCAGCAGATGTCTACTTATATCGATCAGTTGAACCAGTATCTCCCGGCAGACAAGCAGATTGATAAGTCTATTCTTCCTAGTGGTGAACTTCCCAGGAAGTTGGATATCCAGGGCAAGTTAAGTAATACCACGGGTCACGTTCTGATAGACGTATATCCCTTTGGTGCCAAGAACAGTTTCCATGCTACAGTGGGTGCCTATTTTGGCGGCAAGAAGGTGGTGAAGGTCTATAATCGAGAAGAAGGTGCTCTGACTGTTGTAAACCAGTGGAACAACGCTATGATAGAAGCGCAGGAACATCCTGGTGGCTCTCTGAATCAGGAAGTGGTTCAGAAATTTAATCTGAAGATGATTGGCGCTGAGTTAGGCGATTATTTTGTTACCCCTGATCCTGCTGACAATGGTAATGTGGAGGCTAGCATCCAGGTAAGTGGTTTCCGTCCATATGTTGGTATTGGTTTTGGCAGTTGTGTGCCCAAGAAACGTATTGGCTGTCAGGTTGATTTAGGTGTGCAGTTCTGGAACACCCCCAAGATCTATGCACCGACCTACGATAAGAGTACAAAAACCTTTGTTGGCGAGAGCAAGTTGGACGAGTCGAAAGTAGGAGGCGATGGCAGTGATGTGATTAAGACCATCACCAAGATTTCTGTTTATCCTTCACTCACCGTCCGCCTTACTGGTAAGATCTTCTAAGAACAGAAAGAACGATATAAAACGAAAAATGGGATTCGCTAAGCCAGCTGAATCCCATTTTCTGTGATAACGATAAGTCGTCGGCGATACAGGTCGCCGATGGCTTTTTTGTATATCTTCTTCGACACACCGAAACAGGCAGCAATCTCCTCGGCAGGACTCTTGTCGCCCAATTCGCAGTGTCCGTCATGTTCGTAGAGATAGCACAGCAACACCTCGGCAAAATCAAGACTACGCTCGTAGCCAGTTTTCTTCTGGTATCTCTCCACCTTGGCCGTAGCCATCAGACGATGCGTCTGCTCGTCCTCCATCACATAGACATAATAGCTTTTGCCCATCTCCATGCGTTGCTTCTGTTCGCGGAAAGGGCAGAAGAGGTCCTTCATCAGTCCCCATTTCAGGAATGCGCCATATTCGTTCACCCATGCACACTCCATCCATGCAAACTCGCCCACTTTGGCCAATGGATGTTCCGTCGTGGCAATCAGTCGCTCGTCCTGATCCAGATAGATAAACACCTCCAGGGTCTGTCCAATCTTTGCACCCTCAGGAATATAGCGGTTGGGCAACAAGATGTCGCCACTCTGTTCGTCGCCCTCCAGATAGAGGCCCTGATCAGCGCGACGGAGGATCGTCAGGGTATTGTAATCGCCAAGTTTAATCATGCTTCAGAATTTGTATTAGTGATTATAAGGTTATCCGACTCATTGGCTGTAGGAGTTACTGCAGGCACCTCCAGCAGACCGTCACGCATATGGATGGTGCGGTCGGTAATCGTGGCCAGCGTCTCGTCGTGAGTGACGATGACAAACGTCTGGCCGAATTTGTCTCGCAAGTCGAAGAACAGCTGATGCAGTTCCTCTTTATTTTTTGAGTCGAGAGAGCCACTAGGCTCGTCGGCCAATATGACGGCAGGGTTGTTCACCAAGGCACGTGCCACGGCAATACGCTGCTTCTCGCCGCCACTGAGTTCGTTTGGCTTGTGACTGGCACGATCTGTCAGTCCCATAAACTGTAACAGTTCCTTCGCCCTTTCTTTGGCCGCCTTTTGCGATGTGCCAGCAATAAAAGCAGGTATCATGATGTTCTCGATAGCCGTGAACTCAGGCAGCAACTGATGAAACTGAAACACAAAGCCCAGATGACGGTTGCGGAAGTCGGCCAAAGCCTTCTGAGATAGGGTAGTGGTGTCGATACCGTCGACAAATACAGAACCCGTGTCAGGCTTGTCCAGTGTACCAATGATTTGCAGTAGGGTTGTCTTGCCAGCACCGCTTGGTCCAACGATGCTCACCACCTCACCCTTGTCTATGTGGAGGTCAATGCCTTTAAGTACTTGTAACGAGCCGAAGCTCTTCGTAATATTCTTAATGTCAATCATGTCTTTTCGTTGACTTACACTTTTTTAAACTCTTTTCTTATTAATCCAGTTCATCAGCGTATCATAGATACTGTTCTCCTCGTGGTGCTGAGCCTCCGTGAAGCTCATCTTCTCCTCCTTCGTATTGCCATACTGGTCAGGGAAGATAATCATGAGATTAGTGCCAGAGAAGTATTTTGTGAGTTCATCGGGCAGACGGTCGAGCGCCGCCTTATAACTGATGGTACCCTTACGTGCTGTAACCACCACCAGTAGATTGTCCGTGCCGATGTGACTGGCCAACTGAGGCAGCTCGTTCCAATGCGCCATATATGTATATTCTGCACGCACGCTAGGGTGCTGGTTGTTCACATATTGCTCTATCAGCGTGAGCGACTCGTGGCGCCCATGAAACTGAATGCGACAGTCCAACTGACAAGCAAATCTGCACAGACGTTCCAGCCAGCGGTTGAATCCAGGTTCAAACTCAGCCCTGCTGGGCACGGCCACCTGAATACGTCGTAAGGTGCTTAGCGGCTGGGTGAATCGCATGAGAAGAATCTGGCGGTTCAGACCGTTGTATAGGCTCTGAATAAACTCACCCCAGAACTTCTTGGTCACCTCAGTATGCACGTGCATACCCATGACAATCTCAGAGCAGCCACTCTCGCGGAACGCATGCTTAATGCCGTTGGCAATGTTGGTAGCCAGTCGCACCTGCGTCTGCACCTGCATCTCCGAAGCGCTAGCCTGTCGCTGCAGTTGCTCCAGCAGTCGCATGCCCTGCTCGCGCTCATGGGCACTGTTCTCGCCGTCGTACACCACGTTGAGTGCCACCAACTCGCGTTTCAGTTTCTGGTTCCTTGTCAGTTGTGCCAACTCCAGCAGCTGTGGTGCAATCTCTGGATATTTCACACACACCATAATCTTCTCGTCGTCCTGCTGTGGCTTCTTCATGTCAGGCACGGCACGCTCGCTGAAGACAATCTCCTTGCTAGCCTTCTCCGTCATCATCGTTGAGATGATACACGTAACCAGAATCATGATAACCACGCCATTCAGCATGTTGTCGTCGGCCAGTGCCGTTCCGTCGTCCATCAGCAGGCGTCGGCCCACCATAACCATGGCAATGGCACCAGCAGCATGAGCCGATGTCAGTCCAAACATCATGTGCCCCTCCGCCTTGGTTAGTTTAAACAGTAGGGCAGAGATATAGGCCGCCAAAGCCTTGCCAAAGGTGCCGATGAAAGCAATGAGTAATACGATGCCCCATATCTCGGCTCCGTCGGCCAGCGTGTTCAGGTTGATCAGCATGCCCACGCCAATCAGGAAATAAGGAATGAAGATGGCGTTGCCAATGAACTCCGTACGGTTCATCAGCGGCGACACATGTGGGATGTATCTGTTGAGAATCAGTCCTGAGAAGAACGCGCCGAAGATGCCCTCCAGTCCAATGAATGCCGACAAGGCCGCGCTGAGGAACATCACAGAGATAACGAAGATATACTGCATCACCGCGTCACTATATCGACGCAGAAAATAGCGAGCCAGACGAGGAATCAGCAAGATGCTGCCTGCACAGAACACAGCAATCTTGAATAGGAAGAACACCCAGAACAGAAAGCCGCTGTCAGGACTGAACGAACCCACCAGGCCGGCCAGCATAACCAGGGCCATGAAGAGCGACAGCATGGACGAGCCCACGCTGATCATCACACTGGAGTTCTGTTGCAGTCCGTAGCGCCCAATGATAGGGTAGGCCACCAGTGTGTTTGAAGCCATGATGCAGCCCAGCAGGAACGAAGCCTGCCCACTGTATCCCAGGATGGATATCGACATCAGATAGGTCAGCACCAATGGCACAATACAAGTGAGAAGTCCAAAGATAAGCAGTCTTTTCGAGTTCTTCTTAACGCTCTCCATATCCATCTCCAGGCCAGCCAGGAACATGATGTAGTAAAGGCCCACCTGTCCGAAAACCTCAAACGAGATGTCACGCTGCAGCAAGTTGAGTCCATGTTCGCCAATGAGCACACCAGCCAGAACCATGCCGATGATATGCGGAATACGCAGCTTACTCATCACAATAGGTGCGAGGAGAATAATGAGAAGTACCACGAAGAATATCAGCGTGGGGTCCTTTATCAGTGGCTCTATGACAACCTGTGCTTCCATAATGCTTTATAAAGCGTCCTGATTGGCAGGATGCTGGAATAAATCATGAATATGTATCAATTTGTTTGCAAATTTACAACTTTTTCTGTAATAATGCCACGATAAAAGAAAGTTTTTTGTAATTTTGCAGACCAAATGGTATAATTAATATCGTATATAGAATGAAAGTAGCAATTGTTGGCGCTTCAGGCGCTGTAGGACAGGAGTTTTTACGCCTGCTTGACGAGAGAAATTTCCCCATGGACGAATTGGTGTTGTTTGGTTCTGAGCGTTCTGCTGGTACCAAGTATACCTTTAAGGGTAAAGAACTGACCGTGAAACTCTTACAGCACAACGACGACTTCAAGGATATAGATATAGCCTTTACGTCGGCAGGTGCTGGCACCAGCAAAGAGTTTGCGGAGGACATTACGAAGTACGGCTGCGTGATGATCGACAACTCAAGCGCTTTCCGTATGGACGACGATGTGCCCTTGGTGGTGCCTGAGTGCAATGCCGAGGATGCTTTGCAGCGCCCTCGCGGCATCATTGCCAATCCCAACTGTACCACGATTATGATGGTGGTTGTTCTGCAGCCCCTCGAGAATATCAGTCACATCAAGCGCATCCATGTGTCATCTTATCAGAGTGCCTCAGGCGCAGGTGCAGCCGCCATGGCCGAGTTGCAGCAGCAGTATAAGGAGATAGTGGAGACAGGCGAGGTGAAGACCATCAAGAAGTTTGCCCACCAGTTGGCCTATAACGTGATTCCCCAGATTGATGTGTTCCAGCCCAACGGCTATACCAAGGAAGAGATGAAGATGTATAACGAGACTCGCAAGATTATGCATACCGATGCCAAGTGCTCGGCTATGTGTGTTCGTGTCAGTTCGTTACGTTCTCACTCGGAGTCTGTTTGGATTGAGACTGAGAAGCCCATCAGCGTGGAAGAGGCACAGAAAGCCATTGCAGCGGCTCCTGGTTGCACGCTCGTTGACGACCCTGCTAACCTGAAGTATCCCATGCCTCTCGAGACGGCTGGAAAGGACGATGTTTTTGTTGGTCGTGTGCGTAAGGACCTCACCGATGAGAACGGTCTGACCTTCTGGCTCTCAGGCGACCAGATTCGCAAGGGTGCTGCCTTGAATGCCGTGCAGATTGGCGAGTATCTGGTAGAGAAGAAGGCACTTCCCTGCTTCAAATAACATGGATTTTGTTTTACAATAGCCTCGCTGAGATTTAAAAATTCTGCACCAAAAAAATTTTTTGTGCGTACAGGCGAAACATGAACAAGTTTGTAAAGCGCTGAAAATGAAGTGGTTGCGAAATTGACGAGAAAAGTGTAAAGATTTAGAACGCAATCGAATATTCGTTTAGGTTGTAACGGAGCCTGAGTTACACTGCAACTCATGCTGTTTTGCATAGTAAAACAGCCTCCGTTAGGGTGTAAAACAGCCTCCGTTGCAAGGTGAAATCGATGGGGGTATGAAAAAAGGGAGTTTTTGCTCCCTTTTTTCGTTCTAGTTGGTGTTTTCTCAGACCCCCAGTTTTTTGTCACATATTTCAACATTATTTGTACACCTTTTGTCCTATATGGAGGTAATAATGTGCAATCTTCGCTTGTTGCTTGATTTTTTTTAAGAAAAAGTGTGGCTCATTAAAACTTTTTTTGTATTTTTGCATCCGCAAATTAATATATTAATTTATCTAACTAATTTTACTAACTTTACTACAAATGAAAAGATTATCACTTATGGTGGTGAGTGCAATGATGTCGATATCATTGTTTGCACAGGAAGATGTGACTCACTACATCAGTAATGCCGGGTTCGATCAGGATCTGACATGGCAGGCTGACGGCTCCAAGAAGGAGATTATCGACACAAAGAATCTGAGTGACCGTTCTATCGCAGCTATTGCAGCCGATAGCACTGTTTATGCCACTGTAAATCCATCAACTCCAAAGAGTCGTGGCGACGGTCGTACACTGGAGGCTACCAACGGTTTTATTGGTCGTATCCAGGGTTGGCAGATTGAGACCAACCAGCCATTCCCCAAGTGCGAGTGGGTATACTTTGGCTCACTGCCCTATGCCCTCGGCGCTGCAGCCATTCCTGTGGCCGACGATGGCTCTACCTACATCACCGTTCCTGAGAAGCCCGCTGAGGCTGCAGGTGCCGACAACCTGGGCTTTGCCTATATGCGTGCCGGTTGGGGTGGTCGTGCTGTTTACAAGCAGACCGTTAAGTTGCCCTGCGCCAAGTATCGCTTGGAGTACTGGGCTGTTAACCTGAACCCCAGTGGTACCAAGGGTAAGAACCTGTCAAAGGTAACCTGCCGTAAGGACACCTGGAACGACGAGACTGGCTTCTCTGACACAGAGTGGACCAAGCACATCATTGAGTTCACACCTACAGCTGAGTTCTCAATGGAGTTCGGTTTCGAGTCAGAAGGCGGTTCTGGCAGCAACCCATTCCTTTGCTTGGATGGTATCAAGCTTTACAAGATTGGTGAGGCCGACCGTGCCGAGTTGCTCGCTGCCGACATCAACGATTTGGCTGAGGAGTGTGATGAGCTCTCAAAGACAGCTTCAGGTGCAGGCTATGTAGGTCTGGCCAGCGAACTGACCGACTACTCAATGGAAATCAGCGACATGACTTCTAGTGGCGATGCCGACGAGATGGAAGCATTCTTGGCCGAGGCTAACGCCCGTATGGTACAGATTCGTGCCGCCATCGAGGAGATGAAGAAGATTGATGCCGTTTTGGCTAAGATGGACAATCTGCTGAAGAACACCAACTATGCTGGAAAGGAAGCTTTCGACGCTGCCTACCTCAAGATTCTTGGTTACAAGCAGAACGAGCCTGCTGAAGACGTTGATGTGGTGGCTCAGCTCCTGGGCGCTGTTGCCGAGGCTAATGCCGCTATCAAGGCCTACTACCTGTCGCAGGAGGCTTCAGAGACTAATCCTGCCGACTATACCATCTTCGTTCAGCATCCTTGGTTCATCAATGAGGAGGCCGAGCCCGTATTGGTAGACGGTATCTGGGAGTTCCCCTTGCGCTATGACGCTGAGACTGGCGAGGACCGCTATGTAGAAGGTAGCGCTTCAAGTCCCGATCTGAACGCTGGCGGCTGGACCAACAACGGTATTAAGGATGGTGACCATCGCCTGAACTGGCAGCGCGGACGCAGCTGCTGGAACGCATGGTACAGCAACTTCACAGGCGTGGTGTCTGTAGGTCAGACTATCACCGATCTGCCCAACGGCTACTACACTGTTTCTGCCGACCTGATTACACAGTCTGGTTGCGCAACCGATCAGCACGTATATGCTCAGAGCACATCTGACAAGAAGATCTCTACTGCTACCCTGACTGAAGAGGGATGGGACGAGAGCGTATGGCAGAATGTTAGCATGACTGCCGACGACAAGGTACTCGTGGTTGATGGTAAGTTGACCATCGGTGCCGAGGGTACTGGTTCTGGCAACGGTTCTGCCGGCTGGTTCTGTGCCACCAATTTCAAGCTCTACTATCTGGGTGCTGCCAGCGATGCCGACGTGAAGGCTGCTGTAAAGGCTACCTACGACGCTAAGCTCGCTGAAGCTATGGAGTATGCCGATGCTATGCAC
This sequence comes from Prevotella sp. E15-22, assembly GCF_023204875.1. Classification (NCBI taxonomy): domain Bacteria; kingdom Pseudomonadati; phylum Bacteroidota; class Bacteroidia; order Bacteroidales; family Prevotellaceae; genus Prevotella; species Prevotella sp. E15-22. The sequence continues at coordinate 2,370,242 of NZ_CP096247.1, read as the reverse complement.
CTGGCTGCCGACAAGAAGACCCTGAACGACTCTATCAACAAGTGCACTGATATTAATGGTGATCCCGCTGTTGACTATATGCTGAACAGCATCGAGGTGCTGAATGCCGCTCTTACTGAGGCTAAGAACAGTGAGGCTAAGTACGTGAGTTACTTCCCCACTCAGGAGACACTCGACGAGAATCCTGATATCGTTAAGGATAAGGTGATGTTGTGGGTGAAGGCCCTGCTCGATGGCCAGGAGGTTGACGGTCGCGAGGCCTTCGGCGTTTCTGCTCCTATCGCTCAGTTCGCTTACGACTATGTGATGGGTTGGGTGGCTTCAGCCGAGGCAACCTACACCAAGATGGATGCTACTGTTGAGCTGCTGAACAACTATGTGAACAGCTACGCTCCTGTTTATCGCAGTGCCGACGAGGTGGCTGCTGCCTCTAAGGAGACTGGTAAGAAGATCCTGCAGGATATGATGGCCAGCCATGTGGCTACCCTCACTGCTCAGATGCAGACAAAGACTGTTGTCGATGCACTGGTGAAGGAGTTGAACGCTGCTGTTGCTACTGTGAAGAAGCAGAATATCTACGAGGATGCTGATGCTTCAGACTACACCGCTTATATCTCTAACCCCAACGCTGAGGCTATCGACGGCTGGGATATCGTACTGGGTAATGGCGATGGCAACGGTCAGAAGAGCGGTCAGTGGTTCGACGGCTCTAACACCCGTTACTTCGACTCATACCACTCTCAGGATGTGAACAACGATGAGACTGGCGAGACCACTCACATTGGCTTGATTGGCTTCAAGGCCTCTCAGTTGGTGAAGGATCTGCCCAACGGTACTTATAAGGTAGGCGTGTACACACGTACACCTGCCGAGGGCGCTTACATCTTCGCTGGTGTGACTGATACCACCTTCGTTGAGATTCCTTTGAACTACTACAATGACGAGGCTACTGGCGAGCAGATTATTGCCAGCGATAAGTTCGGTCCTATCTGGGAAGAGGCTAAGACAGCTGTGGAGAACGACAACTACACCGACCTGCAGTACAGCATCTATAATGCTAACGGTGCTCAGGGCCGCGGTTGGAAGCATCAGGAGATCGAGGACGTTGTGGTGACCAACCACGAGTTGTTCATCGGTACCATGTGTGGCACTGCTGCCAGCAAGACTCCAAAGGTGTTCGACGGCAACTGGTATTCTGTGGGTGGCTGGACGCTGACCCTCGTGACCAAGGGCGACAACGCTGGATGGGAAGGTCCTGTGGCTGGTGTCGATACTGTAGAGACCGAGAAGAACGTGGCCAATGGCATCTACACCATTACTGGTGTTAAGGTGAGCAAGCTGCAGCGTGGCATGAACATCGTGGTGCGCAATGGCAAGGCTCAGAAGATTCTTGTGAAATAACGCTATCAAAAATAGCCCTGTGCTCTCTAAACGGGAGCGCAGGGCTTTACAACAAAATCATTCCAAAAACAAAAAAAATACTGGCCGTCCGAAAGGATAGCCCACCTAAAGAGAAAAAAATGAGAGCACACCTTATATATATAAGCGCACGCGCGAAGAAGATGAGCTCCACCATATATGAATTACAACCGATAACAGTATATAAAACAATTAATAACTTAAAAATGTATGAATAACCGCATTACTGATCTGGCGAAGAAAATGTGTGTAGCATTTTCAGTTGCCATGCTTTGTGGGGGATTCACGGCCTGTACGGACGATTACGATCTTGACGATGAGGGTAATTATCCTTCATGGTTGGGTGGTAGTATCTACGAGGCTTTGAAGAATCCTGGGTCCCTGCAAAAGGGAGATGAGGTCATCCTCTCAGGTACGTACAACAACTACCTGCGACTGATTGACGACCTCGGCTACGCAGAGACCTTGTCGAAAACTGGTTCAAAAACCGTGTTTGTGGCTAACGATGAGGCTTTCGAGCGCTTCTATGCCGACAACCAATGGGGTGTCAAGTCGTACGACGACCTGACCATTGCCATGAAGAAGCAGTTGCTTTATGCTTCTATGCTCGACAATGCCCTGCTGGTTGAGATGCTTTCGAACATCTCGGGCAACTCTGTTGACCCCATTGTTCAGGGCATGGCTCTTAAGCACATCACCAGTGCAAATGTCGTTGACACCATCACTCACATGGCAGGCGAGGCCGACATGCCTCTCAACAATGACTACTGGAAGAAGTACTACAACAAGGGCATCTATCTGGTGATGGACAACACTCGTCCTATGATGGTTCACTTCACCGAGGAGCAGATGACCACCAATGGCATCACAACCCGTGGCGCCGACAGTGACTTTGAGGTTGTTACTGGTACTCCTTACGATCCTGATAAGCACTCTGCTTACATCTATCGTAATAAGATTGTGAGTGCCGATATTACTTGTAAGAATGGTTATATCCACCAGATGTCGGATGTGTTGGTGCCTCCTGGCAACATGGCTCAGGTGATTCGCAACAACGGCGAGTCGTCTCTGTTCAGTCGTATGCTCGACCGCTTCAGCGCACCTTTCTATGATGGCGGAACAACTCGTAACTATAATGACTATGCTCAGGCTAATGGTCTGCCACAGATTGACAGTATCTTCCAGATGCGTTATATCAGTAACTACTCTCAGGGTGCTTCGCTGATGAAGGATCCTAACGGTGTGACGCAGGAGTATGGACTGACCTACGATCCAGGTTGGAACAACTATGATAATGGTACTGGCGAGGATCCTTACTGTGACGTGGCTGCCATGTTTGTGCCCACCGACTCGGCCTTGGCAGAGTTCTTTATCAATGGCGAGGGTAAGTTCCTGATGGAGGAGTTTGGCGTGAAAAAGGGCGGCGTTGCTTTGAACGACCGTGAGCACCTGAAGCAGAACATCGACTCTATCCCCTTGCAGAACGTGCAGCAGTTGGTCGACAACCTGATGAAGCGCTCGTTCGTGGGTACTGTTCCTTCGAAGTTCGGACAGGTGATGGACGAGGCTAACGACCCAATGGGTATCTCTTTGCAGGTGCTCGATCGCAAGAACGATCAGTATAATGTGAAGATTGCCAACAATGGTGTTATCTATATGCTGAACAAGATGTTCGCTCCTCCCTCGCTGGTGGCTGTATCGGCTCCTGTAACCCTGAAGAGCAACATGCGCATCATGAACGTGGCTGTGAACGATGGTAAGAAGTCTAAGCCTCTGGACTTGAACCTGAACTACTATGCTTATCTGTTGGCCATGAGTGCTAACTACGCATTCTTCATTCCCACCGACGATGCTTTCGAGCGTTACTATGTCGATCCTTCTTCACTGGCCGACGCTGAGCCTCGTGCCCTGAAGTTCTACTATCAGAACAAGTCGCCATTCGTTTATTGCTCTTCTTGGCAGTGTCTGAAGAATGCTGACGGACAGTGGGAGATTGGCGACTCTATCGGTCGTGTAACGGCTAGCGCCTTTAAGTCGCAGTTCCAGGATATCCTGAACTACCACACCATCGTGCTGGCTGAGGGTGAGTCTCTGGGCTCTAATGGCAACAAGTATTATAAGACCAAGCACGGCGGCGAGATTAAGTTTGAGAATGGCGTCGTGAAGAGTGGTGCTCAGATTGAGGGCAGTGTTCCCGTTTCTAGCGTGACTCAGGTATACAACCAGAAGAACGGTAAGGCCTATGCCATCGATCATGTAATCCAGGCTCCTCAGCGCTCAGTGCTGGCTGTGCTGGAAGAGGACACCGCTACCACTGCTCGTTTCTCTGAGTTCCTGGCTCTCTGTTCTGACCTTGATATGGACGAGCTGATGATGTTTGCCAGCGACCGTCTGGCCGAGAAGAATGATGTGACCAAGAAGTTCCGTTACGAGGCATATCATGCCTTTGCCAACAAGAATGGCTTGACTGATAATGTGAATTATTTCAACTCATATAACTATACGGTTTATGCTCCCGATAACGAAGCCATGCAGAAAGCTTACGCTCAGGGCCTGCCCACATGGAACGACATCAAGGCTCTCTATGAGCCTGTGAAGGAGCAGTATGAGGCCGAGAAGAGCGCTAAGGCTATCAGTCCTGAGATTCAGGCTGTGCGCGACAAGGCTCTGGCTATGGTCGAGACCATCAACGACTTTATCCGTTATCACTTCCAGGACAACTCTGTCTATGCTGATAATGTGATTGACGAAGGTATTTATGCTACTGCATGTACTGATACGCTGGGTATTCGTCAGCGTCTGACTGTTAGTGGTGCTAATGGCCGTCTTACTGTAACAGACCGTTCTGGTCAGACTGTTACTGTCGACGCTACCAGCACTTCTAAACTCGTGAATGTAATGACACGCGACTATGAGCTGAACAAGAAGTCGCATGTTATTAATAGCTCTTCGTTTGCTGTGGTTCATCAGATCAGCACTCCGCTGTATCCTTATACCGCAGCTTCTCGCCGTTATGACAACCGCTGGACTGGTGCTAATGCAAGAGCACGTCTGGCTGCATACCGCAAACAGTTTGAAAGTCGCTACTACAAACGTTATGATGGGACTATAAAATATTAAAAACAGAAAGAATTATGAAACTAAGAAATATTTTAATACTTGCATTTTTTAATATTTTCTTGTTCACATTAGGTGCACAAGCACAGCAGGTGCGTATCTCTGGTACCGTGAGCGATGCCATGGGCCCCATCATGATGTGTAACGTATCGGAAATCGATAACAACAACCGTATCGTGTCTAACACACAGACCGACTTCAACGGTAACTTCTCGATGACCATCAAGAATGCAAAGAATAAGTTGAAGATTTCGTTTGTGGGCTATCGTCAGGTTATCCTGCCTATTGGCACACGTACTAAGTTTAATGTCACCCTGAAGGATGATACTACAATTCCTGAGATTACCGTTACCAAGAAGAGAAAGTTCAGCCAAGGTGGTCTGTCTATTCCTGAGCGAGAGGTTTCTGTCGCAGCACAGACGTTCAACATGAGCGAGGTGGAAGGTCTGGCCTTCACATCGGCCGATGAGGCTCTGCAGGGACAGATTGCTGGTCTGGATATTATCTCTAACTCTGGTAACCTTGGTTCTGGTACTACCATGCGTCTGCGTGGTGTTACCTCTATCAATGGTAACTCTAACCCTCTGATCGTTGTTGACGATAATATCTTCGACAACCCTGACGAGAACTTCGACTTCCAGAACGCCAACGAGGAAACCTATGCTTCGCTGTTGTCAGTGAACCCTTCTGATATCGAGGATATCCAGGTGTTGAAGGATGCTGCCGCAACAGCTATCTGGGGTTCGCGTGGTGCTAACGGTGTTATCTCTATTCGCACAAAGCGTGGTGCGCGTGGTGATGTGAAGGTTGACTATTCTCTTCGTGTGCAGGCCAGCTGGCAGCCTAAGGGCTATAATTTGCTGAATGGTGACGACTACACCATGATGATGAAGGAGATGTATTACAACCCCACTCAGAGTGCTAACGCTACGACGAACATCAACGAGATTAACTACAACCGTTCATGGGCTGAGTTCGAGAATTGGAACAACAATACCGACTGGGTCGACGAGGTTACTCAGACGGCTTGGAGCCAGTATCACTATGTGACAATCTCTGGTGGTGGTGAGAAGGCCAACTTCCGCGTTTCTGCCGGCTATGACCATCAGAATGGTACGATTATCAAGCAGAGCCTCGACCGTTTCACTACGAAACTGGCTCTGGACTATTTCGTGAGTGACCGTATTAAGTTCAGCACCACCTTCCCGCTGACTTATACTTCTAACAACCGTAACTACGACGATAACATCCTGGGACGTGCCCAGCAGATGGCTCCTAATATGAGCGTTTATCGTCAGAATGCCGACGGTAGTGACACTGACGAGTTTTATGCTATGTTGCCTCTGGGCGCCAGCGATGCTGCCGGCTCTTCTGTTGCTGGTACTTCTTCTAACCAGTTGAAGAATATCCGTGACCTGGGCAACCCTGTTGCTATTGCTAACCTGGCTTGGCGTAAGGAGAAGACCTATCGTATCTCACCTGAGTTCAAACTCGACTATGAGTTGATGGGTAAGGACGATGAGCACACACGTCTGAAGTATACCGGTCTGGTATATCTGGATATCTTCTCAAAGAGTGAGCCTAAGTTCTGGCCTGGTTCTTTGGAGACCAAGGGATGGAACGATGGTAACTATAACCGCAACCAGGTGTACGACTACAACTCACAGGCTGTGACCACTCGCCACACCTTGACCTTTACTCCTCACTTCAAGAACGAGGACTTCTATGCTACGATGCTAGGTCGCTGGGAGATGACGATTGGTAATGATAACAACCAGACGGTGGTTAACAGAAACACACCTAATGGTATCACCTCGCCTACTGTTGACGTGAATATCGAGAGCATGAGTTCTGGTAACGGTCAGTGGCGTTCAATGTCAATGATCTACACTGGTCACTTGTCATTCAAGGAAAGATATGTGCTCGACCTCTCACTCCGTGCCGACGGTACCACTCGTTTCGGTGACGATAAGAAGTGGGGTTGGTTCCCTGGTCTTTCTGCTCGTTGGAACATCAGCGACGAGAAGTTCATGAAATGGTCTAAGAACTGGCTCAGCATGTTGTCATTCCGTCCCTCTTGGGGTATCGTGGGTCGCCCCCCTGGATCAGAGTACGTGCAGTATGCCAAGTATAACACCTCTGGTGTGTATGGTGGCGTGGGTGACACCCATAGTGTGACCTATCTGGAGGGCTTGCAGCTGAACAACCTGAAGTGGGAGCGTACTACTCAGTATAACCTCGGTGGTAACTTCGGACTGTTCAACGATCGCATCACTGGTGACTTCAACTACTATTTCAAGCGTACCAAGGACCTGTTGATGAGTGGCGTTCGTATTCCTTCAACCTCAGGTTTCTCAAGTCTGGCTTGGGCTAACGTAGGTGAGATGACCAATAAGGGTTGGGAGTTGAACATCTCGGCTAACCAGTTCCTGAAGGTTGGTAAGTTCTCTCTGTCGGCCAACTTCAACATCTCGCAGAACTTCAACGAGATTGTGGATATGGACGAGAGCGTGCTCGAGAGTATTAACACTGAGTGGGACTCAAGTAAGCGTGGTCAGTTCATGAACCGCATCCAGAAGGGTAATCCTCTGGGTTCTATCTACGGCTTGCGCTATAAGGGCGTATACCAGTACACCTATGAGTACCTGACAAACATGAAGACCAGCAACGGCTGGACTGGCAAGGAGTTTGAGGATTATATTAATAATGTGTTCCTCGCATCGGGCAAGACCGCTCCTATCGCCATCGATAAGGAGGGACATGTGATGATGGATGGCAGCGGTAATCCTATCCGTCAGGTGTACAACTTCAGCGAGGGTACTTCTACTTATAAGTTCCAGGGTGGTGACGCTATCTACGAGGATATCAACCACGATGGTCAGATCAACTCTCTTGATATTGTATATCTTGGTAACTCTAACCCTCACTTCAATGGTGGTTTCGGTTTCAACATCCAGTACGACAACTGGACACTGAAGACCAGCTTCAACTATCGTGAGGGATGCAAGGTGGTGAACAGTGCAAAGATGAACCTGGAGCAGATGTTCAATGCTAACAACCAGAGTTCTGCTGTGAACTGGCGCTGGCGTAAGAATGGTGACGTGACCATGATCCCACGTGCTATGTACAACACGGGTTATAACTTCCTGGGTAGCGACCGCTACGTGGAGGATGCCTCGTTCGTGCGTATGAGCTATATCCAGCTGTCTTACAACTTTAAGCAGAAGACTCTGAAGGCTCTTGGACTGCGTCGCCTGAACATGAGTCTCTCTGGTCAGAACCTGCTGTGCTGGAGTAAGTATAGTGGTACTGATCCTGAGCACTCTCCTGGCTCTTGGGGTATTGCCTACGATAATTCGCAGACACCAAGAAGTAAGTCGGTGACTCTGAATATCCAAGTAGGATTCTAAGACCTTGAACGTTGAACAAAGAATATTGAACATTATGATTACTAATAATATAAAGAAAATCATTGTTGGAGGTCTGACTTGCTGCGGCTTGGCTGTTGGACTTTCCAGTTGCACAGACTTTCTGACCATTTATCCCACCGACCGTATCGTTGGTGAGAACTTCTGGAAGACAAAGAGTGACGTCGACCAGATGGTGGATGGTTGTTATCAAAGTATGTTGAGTGCTGATGTTCAGACACGTGCCATCATCTGGGGTGCTTATCGTTCGGATGAGTTGGTGAAACTGTCTGATTACAACAACACAACTCTTGATAATATCAGTGCATTGAACCTGTTGCCTACAATGGACTATTGTTCATGGGAGAGCTACTATAAGGTGATTAACAACTGTAACATCGTGCTGAACCATGCACCCGATGTGATGGAACTCGACCCAGAGTTCACTCAGGGTGACTATGAGGTGGTTTGTGCCCAGATGAAGGCCCTGCGTTCGCTGTGCTATTTCTATCTGGTTAGAGCTTTCCGTGATGTGCCTTATGTGACACACTCTGTTGAGGATGATACACAGGTGGAGACTCTGCCTCAGAGTACTCCTGCTGAGGTTCTTCAGCATTGTATTGACGACTTGAAGGAGGCTCGTCAGTATATCATGAAGTCGGGTGGCTATGGCCAGAACGATTGGCGTAACTGGGGTTATATCACCACCGATGCCGTCGACGCTATCTTGGCCGACATCTATCTGTGGCGTGGCTCTATGACCAAGAATGCCTATAACGATTATGAGGAGGTTGAGAGACTGGTAGAGCAGATCGTTGATAATAAGGATGCTTACTATAAGAAGTATCATACTGATAAGGTGGGTACTGGTGATGAGGATAAGTATCATCTCTATCTCTATGGCGATGCTCTTCTGGAGGTGTTCTATCCCAGCTACAGCAATTCTCGCGAGAGTATTCTGGAATGGCAGTATAATGGTATTAACAACTCTAATACTGCGCTGGAGAACCACTATTACAAGTTGGACAAAAACGCCAGCAATGGTACGATGATGGCTTCGCAGATCTTCAATACTATTGAGGCTACTGCAAATAAGGAGCAGGCTAAGAAGGTGTTCTTCTCGAAGAACGACTATCGTTTCTGGAACAATGTCTATGATGCTGACAATGCTGAAGCTGAACAGATGGCTATCCGCAAGATGGTGTTTGGCGAAAGCTCTGCTGTTACCTTGGTACCACCTGCAACATCGGGCTTGTCAAAGAGCACTTCACGTGGCTACGATAACTTCCGTCAGAACTGGGTTGTTTATCGTATCACTGACTTGATGCTGATGGAGGCTGAGGCTTTGGTGGCTAGGTCGACAGATGCTGACGAGGAGAATCTGACAAAGGCATTCAATCTGGTACAGAAGGTGAACAAGCGTTCTATGCTGAAGACTGCTAAGGATACCTTGAATGCGAAGGACTATGTGACCAAGGATGCTATGGAGTTGCTCGTCCTGGCAGAGCGTGAACGCGAACTTTGTTTCGAGGGTAAGCGCTGGTGGGACCTGCTGCGTTATTGCTATCGTGGTATGGATGGTGTTGATATCAACAAGACCATGGCTAGTCAGACTGGAGAAAACGGTCAGCTCAAGGCTCCTACATTGCGTAAGTCTATGACCGAGTTTATCACTCGTAAGTATAAGGCTGGTGAGGGTGACGCTGTCTCTTACAAGATGGATACTGAACCTTATCTGTATTGGCCTGTCTACGAGAAGGAGATGAAGGTTAACAACCAGTTGAAGCAGAACCCTGTATGGATTCAGGAGAAATCTACGACGAAGAATTAAAAGATTAAAATTTAAGAAAGGTTACAATTATGAAACGAATTAGTATTTTTATATTTTTATTCCTTAATATTTTAATCTTCAATTCCTGTAAAGAGGATATTGACGAGTCGAACCTCTATACCTTTACTGGTGAGACCATCGAAGATTATCTGGAGAACCGCAGTGAGCAGTTCAGCAGTTTCAACTATATCCTGAAGAGAATCAACTACGACAAGATTCTGGCAGCTTATGGTACTTATACTTGCTTTGCTCCTGACAATGATGCCGTACAGGCTTATATTGACAGCCTTTACGACGATACGACAAACAAGGAGTTCCCTCACAATGGCATGACGAGCCGCAGCCTGGAAGGACTGACTGACTCTCTGTGTGAGGATATCGCTTTGTTCCACTTGTTGAACACTGAGGTGATGAGTGTCTATATGGGTAACGGTATGACTGTTAAAACCATACTGGGACGTGAGATTACTACCTCGTTCGACTCTATTGCTAAGACTGTGGCCATCAACCGCGATGCGAAGATTCAGAAGGAAGGTCTTGATGTGGACTTGGAGAATGGTGTGCTGCACGAGATTAGTCACGTGATCACACGTTCAAACCGACTGATTGCTGGTGAGATGGAATCTCATAGCGAGTATTCTATCTTCTCAAATGCTCTGAAGGCTACTGGCTTGGCTGATACACTTACTGAGACTAGCCACTCGTTTGGCGTCATCGAGAAGTCGTATGGCTTCTATGTTCCTGAGAAGTGTGAGGTTGGTTATACCTTGTTTGCAGAGACCGATGATGTGTTGAAGGAGAAGGGTATTGTGGACGTTGAGACAATGGCTCATTATGCTGATTCTGTATATGCTAACTGTCAGGAATGGTACGATTATGTTCGTAACAACAATATTCAGATTAGCCGCGGCACAGACTATAAGAATCCTTGGAATGTGTTGAGCATGTTCTTGCGTTATCACGTTCTGAAGTATAAGATTCCTTATGCTAAGTTGACAAACGACCACAACCAGATTAACAAGGTGACGCTTGTTGAGTATTATGAGACGATGTTGCCCTACACACTGGTGAAGGTTACCAAGAACAAGAATGTGTTGAGACTGAATCGCTGGGAGGCAAACTCTTCACTGACCAACCAGGTGGCAGAACTTGGTACAAAGGATATGCATACCGTGATGTTCGAGGGCGTTGAGTTGGTTGGCCTGAAGGGTCAGGTTCAGCCTGCCAACGGTTATATCCACCCCATCAAGGACGTGCTTGTCTATAACAAGGATGTGCCTCGTGGTGCTTTGAACGAGCGCATGCGTTTTGATGATACTGTGCTGTTCGGTGAGATGATGTCGAACTCGTTCCGTCGTATTGCCGACTCAGAGGTGAAGGCCATGAATGGTGGTAAGGAAGGTAGCTATCCTGCTGCTCAACTGTCAGGTAACTACATCTGTATGCCTCCGGGCTTCCTCCAGAACCTGAGAATCTACAACGGTTCTTCTACTTTGCTGTTGTATCTGCCTGGTCAGAGCAGTGGCTGGAGTAACTATCAGGGCGATGAGTTCCTTGGCGAAGGTAACTACGACTTCGCTATGCGTCTGCCGCCTGTGCCCGATGGAACATACGAATTGCGTATGGGTTATACGGCCGAGGGTAAGCGTGGTATGGTGCAGATTTATATGGGTACCTCGTCTGAACTGAGCTCGATGAAGGCTATCGATATTCCTCTTGACATGCGTATTATTCCTGCTAATAACTCTAACCTGACACCTGACGTTTATACTGGATGGTGCGACTGGAGTAAGCTGGACGACAAAGGCGTGGAGAGTGATGCTAACATGCGTAACCTTGGTTACATGCGTGGTCCGCTCTATTATACTGTGGGTGTTGGTTCTGGTAACTACGCACGCAGCAATCCTAAGGACTTGCGCCGTATTATCTACAAGGGTAAGCTGGATCAGGGTGAACACTGGTTGCGCTTCAAGACTGTGATCGACGACAACAGTGCTCAGTTCCACTTGGATTACATCGAGTTGTGCCCTGAGAATGTCTATAATAGCACTACTTACGTAGAGGATATGTACTAAATCGATAACTGATAACAGAAATAAGACGATTATGATTAGTTTCAATATAAAACATCTTGGTTGGAAGGGAATGGCTTGCAGCGCTATCATCGCTGCAGCCACTCTGACGGCCTGCTCCGATTGGGACGATCACTTTGATACCAACTCATCTGTGTTGGATTCACAGCGTTCTACCTTGTGGCAGCAAATTGACAAGGCTGATAATCTCACACAGTTTGCTTCTCTTTTGAAGAAGACTGGATATGATGAGAAACTGTCGGCTTCACAGACTTATACTGTCTGGGCACCTGTTGATAACTCTTTCGACTATGACGTGTTGTCGCAATATGGCAATGAACGCCTCCTCAGAGAGTTTGTCGAGAATCACATCGCTCGTAACAATTATCCTGCATCGGGTGTGGTGAATAAGAAGATCTATATGCTGAATGAGAAGAAGATGTCTTTTGATGGTGCATCTGACTACTCTATTCAGGGTGTGAAACTGGCTATTCCCAACCTGAGCAGTTGCAGCAACGGTACACTGCATGCTGTTGATGGTAAGGTGCCTTTCTTGTCGAGTATCTACGAGTCGTTGAATAACTACGACTATGAACTTGACTCAATCAGCGCCTTCATCAAGAGTTACGATGAGAAGAAAATTGATGAGTCTAAGAGTAAGAAGGGCCCAGTGCTCCATGGCGAACAGACTTATCTTGATACGGTGTACTATGAGCACAATGACCTCTATGATATCTATGATGCCTATATCAATGTAGAGGATAGTAGCTATACTATGGTTGCTCCTACTAATAAGGCTTGGAATAAGGCATATGCAACGGTTAGCTCGTTCTTTAAGTACGTGCCTGAGTTTGAGTTTATGGAGAGCGTTGAGAACCAGACTATCCAGAAGGTTAAACTGGATGATGCTGCTGCTATAACTGACTCTATTGCTAAGATTTACCTTGCTGGTGAGCTGTTCTACAACAACAATATCTACGACAACAAGAAACTGAAGAACCAGCAGGATGGTGCATCTTTGAAAATGGACTCTCTGATGTCAACAATCGGAGCGAAGTCTTATTCTGAGGATGCTGCCAATCTGTTTGCCCATACAACGCGTGTTGATAAGAGTAACGGCGCTATATGGGTGACGGCAGACGACAGCTTGCATGTTCGTACATGGAACTTGTGGAACCCTGAACTGCGTTTCGAAACTGAGTATTCACGATTCCTTGCTTATGTAAGCAATGGTAGTGCTGAGGCTGTTTCTGTAAACAGAAAGAACGAGGAAGTTGATGGTAAGGTGTCTAACAATAGTTACTTGGAGATTACTCCTGCCAGTAAGGCAGTGAACCCTGAGGTTAACTTCTATCTCCCTGGTGTTCGCTCAACAGAGTATAGCGCATATATTGTCTTTGTTCCTGCAAACATCAACAGTAAATACTATTCAGAGCCTCTGAAGAAGAATCATGTTGAAGTGACCTTCTATTATGCTGACGAGAAGGGAAAGACGAAGGACATTACCTTTAAGGATATTGACCCCGCAGTTGACTCACTGCAGAACGTTGAAGGCATGACTGCTAAGGTTGATACTACCTACATTGGTGATGTGACGTTCCCAACATCTTATGTGGGTATGTCTGGTTCTAATCAGACTTATGCTCCTTATGTGCGTATTAGAAGTCGCGTAGGTAGCAAGCAGACTGCTATTTACGACCGTACGATGCGTATTGACTGTATCATTCTTCGTCCGAAGAACCTTGATACTTATATCAAGGAGCATCCCGACTATAAATATGACCGAGGTCTCTAATAATAAAAAACTGAATGAGTTATGAAACAATTCAATATTATAATACTTTCTCTTTTTAGTGCTTTTGTAGCCATGCCTGTTCTTGCACAGGATGACGACACTGACAGTGAAGAGATAAAGGTGGTGAAGAAGGAAAAGAAGGCTGTTTTGCCTACTTATCCTACAAAGGAAATCAAGGGTATCTGTGTGGATGCTGCTACGAAGGCTCCCCTGTCAGGTATCATGATTCAGGCTCTCGGTCATGCTAATTATACGGCAATGACAGAGGATAATGGTGAGTTCGTTATTAAAGTGCCAGTTTTCGCAACTGCTCTTTATGTTCACACTCCCCAGTACCTGAGTCAGCAGGTGGCTATTGGCAATGATGGCAAGCAGCTGCGCATTGAGATGCTGGCAGATAAGTTCCGTCCAATGTATACTACGCAAACGGACATCACTGCTTCTAACACACAGAGCATCACGAATACAACCTCTCAGACCATCGACACTGATATCGAAGGACTGATGGGTGCTGATGTTCGTGCTATCACTCGTTCGGGTGGCCCTGGCTATGGTGCCGCTATGTTTATTCGTGGTTTGAACTCGCTGACTGCGAATGCTCAGCCGCTGATCGTTATCGATGGCGTGGTGCAGGATATGCAGCAGACTCGTTCTACTTTGCATGACGGCGACTATGCCAACCTGTTGCTGAACATCAATCCTGAGGATATTGATAAGGTGACTGTGCTGAAGAATGCTACGGCTCTCTACGGTGCCAGAGGCGGCAATGGTGTTATCTTGATTGAAACCAAGCGCGGCCACTCTATGGCTACTCGTATTGATGCAAACATTGGCGTGGGCGTTTCTTTGCAGCCTCGTCTGCCAAAGGTGATGAACGCTTCTGACTATCGTATCTATGCATCTGAGATGTTGGGAACGTATCCCACAATCTCTCAGTTTAAGGAGGCTGATGCTTTCAAGTTCTTGGTCGATGATCCCTCAAAGTACTACTATGCCATGTATCACAATGATACGGACTGGTCGAAGGAGGTATATCGTACAGCCATGACACAGAACTATAATATCAATGTGCAGGGTGGTGATAACATTGGTATGTATAACCTGTCTTTGGGTTATACCGATGGTCAGAGCACTGCTAAGGAGAATGGCTTTAACCGCCTGAATGTACGTTTCAATACGGATATCAACATCATCAACCACCTGTCTACACGTTTTGATATGTCGTATACAAAGGTGAACCGTGATGTGTTTGATAACGGTGCACCAGAGGACTTTACTACTGGTCCTGTATCTTCACCCACTTTCTTGGCACTGATTAAGTCGCCTTTCCTGAATCCTTATACATTTAATAATGTGACACATCGTTTCTCGTCAACGCTTTCTAATGCTGATGACTTTCTGACGATGCTTGATCAGGATTTGAGTCTGGGTAACCCCACGGCTATCTTGGATAATGGTAATGGTATCAACAAGAACCGTTTTGAGTCTACTCACTTCAATGCTGTTATTGCTCCGCGTTATGAGATTAATCGTTATCTCACACTGACTGAGACCTTCAGCTATACTCTGGATCGTATCTCGCAGCGTTATTATCGCCCAGCGGGTGGTATGCCTACTTTCCTGATTGATGGTATCGGTCGTGTTCAGAACATGGCAATGTCAATGTTCTCTAAGGAGACGAGCATCAGTAGCGACACTCGCTTGCAGTTCGAAAAGCAGTTTGGTGCACACTATCTGAATACTTTCGTTGGTGCTCGCTTGCTGTCATTCGCATTCGATAATAACCAGCCTGAGGGTCAGTATAAGAGTGCTGCTAACGACCAGACGCCTAACATCAGTACAAACATGGACTTCTATGATGCTATAGGTGCTAACGATGAATGGCGTAGTTTGACATGGTATGCCAATGCGGACTATAACTATCGTAATCGCTATTATGTTCAGGCTTCACTGAGTCTGGAAGGAAATAGCCGATTTGGTAAGAAGGCTGAAGGCATTAAGTTTGGTGGCGTGAAGTGGGGCGTGTTCCCCAGTGTTCAGTTGGGTTGGGCCGTTACTAACGAGTCATGGTTCCCCAAGAATGAGTTTGTTAACTATTTGTTGGTGCGTGCAGGTTGGGACCTGAGTGGTAACGACGATATCAGTAACTATGCTGCTCGTACCTCTTTTGGTGTTAGCAAGTACTTGTGGAAGTCTACTGCTGCCCAGCTTGATAATATTGGTAACGAGGAAATCTCTTGGGAACAGACTCGTAAATTGAACATTGGCTTCAAGGCTTATTTCCTGAACAACCGTATAGGTGTTGACTTCGACTATTATCATCATCGTACTAGCAATCTGTTGACTCTGAAGGAGTTTGAAAATCCTGTGGCAGGTATTCTTAACTACTGGAGTAATGGCGGTTCGCTGACTAACACTGGTTTTGAATTGACACTGACTGGTAAGCCTATTGTTTCGAAGGATTTGCAGTTGGAACTGGGTGCTTCTATGGGACATTATGTAAATAAGGTGAAGTCATTGCCCAATGATGATCTGATTTATGTGGATGGTGTAAAGTCTGCCCAGGGCTACACTTCTTCAATCTATGGCACAGATAATGTTGCTACTATCGTTGGTCAGTCTCTTGGTGTGTTCTACGGTTATCGTACCAATGGCGTGTTTAGCACCGATGCTGCTGCTCGCGTGGGTAAGGTGACAGCCGAGAATCCTGAGGGATATCTCTATATGAAGGATGCTACTGGTGCAAATCAGTATTTCAAGGCTGGTGATGTTTATTTCCAGGACCTCAACAACGATGGTGAGATCTCTGAGGCTGATAAGACAATCATTGGTAACCCCAATCCTGACATCTACGGTAATATCTTTGCTAACGTTAGTTGGAAGAACTTCACTCTCTATATGGGCTTCAATTATTCTGTTGGCAACGATGTGTTCAACTATCAGCGTAGTATCCTTGAGGGTGGTAACAACTTCTACAACCAGTCTACGACTATGACCAACCGCTGGCGTGCTGAAGGTCAGCAGACCGATGTTCCTCGCATCAGCTATGGTGACCCCATGGGTAACAGTCGCTTCAGCGATCGTTGGATTGAGGATGGTTCTTACTTGCGTCTGAAGACTCTCCGTCTGAGCTATAAGGTTCCCGTTGCTTCTGACTGGTTGCAGGGTCTCTCTGTATGGGCAGAGGCAAACAATCTCCTGACCTTTACTCATTATCTGGGTAGTGATCCTGAGTTCTCTGTTAATAACTCAGTGTTGTATCAGGGTATTGATGCCGGTAATGTGGCCATGGGACGTGCATTCACTGTCGGTATGAGGATTAACCTGTAATATTGAAAGATTAATGAATAAAAAGACTAAAGTTATGAGACGTTTAAGTATTATCATATTTTCATTATTTAATATTTTGATTTTCACAGGTTGTGAGGATTTCTTCGAGACTGACTCTGACCGCCAGATCTTTGATCCGGCTTTGGGCGAGAAAACCGACTCAATGTTCTATACGCTTGGCATCATGAAAGGCCTTCAGCAGGTGGCCGATCAGTATGTGATGACGGGCGAGATGCGTGGCGACCTTGTTGCAACCAACATCTACACAGAGACGGATTTGCGCGAGTTGGCCGACTTCTCTGCTGGAACCTCGAACAAGTTCAATCAGGCTTACCTGTATTACAATGTGATTAACAACTGTAACTATTATATCGCTCATCGCGATACCATGCTTCTCACTGGTAGCCGTAAGGTTGCTATTCCTGAGTATGTTGAGGCATTGGCTGTGCGTGCATGGGCTTATATGCAGTTGGCAAAGACCTATGGAAAGGTTCCTTTCTATACCGATCCTATCGTAAGTATTGATGAGGCTAATCGTGAGTTGCCTTCTCTGGATCTTGAGGCTATCCGTGATTCTCTTGCTCCCCAGATGATTAGATATAGTGGTACTGTGGTGCCCAACTATGGTAACATCTCTGCAGGCGTATTGAATGGCGAGGGCTCTTCTGAGGAGAAGACAGTGCAGTCATCAAAGATTATGCTGCCTATTGACGCTGTGTTGGGCGACCTCTATCTGGAGACCAACGAGTATGAAGAGGCTGCCAAGTATTATTTCAACTATATCAAGACTAATAAGTTGGTGGCTCATCAGGCATATATCAGTCCTTATAGTTTCTCAACCTTGTTGATGGATAAACTCACTGACGAGATGGATTACTATGTTAATAGTGATGACTCAAGATATTTCTCATGGAGTTCTATCTTCAGTACTTCGGATCCACAGGATATTGTTACTTATATTCCCTTGGCATCTAACAGACTTCGTGGTGTCGTCACTGAGTTGCCTCGCTTCTTTGGTTTCGACTTCTATAGCACCACCTCTGGAACATCTTCAAACGACCGCTATCTGGTAGAGCGTCAAATCGATGCTTCTTCTGCTTACTTAAACCTGAGCAAGAGTCAGAGTTGGTATTATGTTCCTGCCAATACTGTTGGAACAGGTACTACTATCGTGAAGTCGGCCGATTTGGGTGATTTGCGTCGTTTCGTTACAATGAAGCAGATTACCAAGGAGGACTCTACCTTCTCAGTGATGACAAAGTTCTTCAGTGCCAACGTGCCCATCTATCGTACGGCAACCATCTACCTCCGCCTGGCAGAGGCTATGAACCGTATGGGACAGCCTGAGGCAGCCTTCGCAATCTTGAAGGATGGTATCAATTCGTCTTCTTCTACGAACTATGATTACTTCCACCCTGTGGACAGCACACCTGGCAGTCGTATGAGCACGCTTGAGTTCCTGACCACAAAGGTTCCTTTCTTGTCAGTTGAGAATAGCGCACTCTTTGAATACAACTGGGGTATTCATGCTCGTGGCACGAACTATACCATGGGTTCTTTCTCTCCCTATCAGTTGGATACCCTCGTATCAATGAAGATGGATGAGCTGAAGACTCTTTATGGTATCGTTCCCACAGGAACCCTCAATGATACCATCAATGCTGTCGAGGATCTGATTTGCGATGAGATGGCTCTTGAGCTGGCATTCGAGGGTAATCGTTTTGGCGATCTGACTCGTTTCGCTCGTCATAAGAACAAGCAGGGTCTTTATAGCGCTAACTTCGGTTCGTTGTGGCTGGCTCGTAAACTGGCCTACAAGAACCCCAGCAAGTCGCTTGCTGACGAGAGGAACTGGTATCTCCCTTTGAAATAAATTGAGATAAGATGAATATTAAAAGAACTATTCTTAGCATAGTGGCACTGACTTACATCAGTGCCACTTATGCTCAAACAGGTAAGGAATGGGACGATCCCAAGATTACCAGTGTGAACCGAGAGGTGGCCCACACCATGGCATTGCCAATGGCCAGTGAGACCGATGTGACCAAGAACGATCGCACCTTGTCGCCCTTCTATCAGTCGCTTGATGGCGTCTGGAAGTTCAATTGGGTGAACACCCCGTCGAAAGCCACGTCAGCCATGTGTGCCACAGACTATAACGATGCCTCTTGGACCGATATCGACGTGCCCAGTAGCTGGCAGGTATGGGGACTGCATCATAACAAATCCTGGGATAAGCCCCTTTATTGCAATGTGGCTTATCCCTTCTCGTTCAATGAGTCCACCTACAGCGTGATGGCTGATCGCCCCAGTTGGTTTACGTACAATGCCAATATGCCCAACCCCGTGGGCACATATCGCCGTCATTTCAATGTCTCGGCCGATATGCTGGCAGGCCACAATGTCTATGTGCGTTTCCACGGTGTGGGTCACGGCTTCTATCTGTGGATTAATGGTCAGCGCATAGGCTATAGCGAGGACTCGTATGTGCCTGCTGAGTTTGATATTACAAACTATCTGACAGAGGGTGACAATGTGATGGCTCTGCAGGTGTACCGCTTCACCAGTGGTTCTTTCCTTGAGTGTCAGGATTATTGGCGCCTGACGGGTATTCAGCGTCATTGCTTCTTGTGGGCAGCTCCCAAGGCGCAGATACGCGATTACTTCTTTACCACTGATCTTGACAACCAATATGTGAATGCGAAGGCCAATGTGAAGGTTAAGGTGGCTGGCGATTTGTCTAATGGCTCGGTTGAGGCTAAAATCCTGGATGGCGCTACTGTTATTGCCTCACAGACCTCAGCCTTCACCTCTCAACCCTCAGAGCTTAGTCTTGATATGGACGTTACTGCTCCTCGTTTGTGGAGTGCCGAGACGCCTAATCTCTATGATCTTGTCTTGACGTTGAAGGATGCTAACGGACAGGTGAAGGACATCCGTGGTGGCAAGGTCGGTTTCCGTGAGGTGGGTATCCGTAGTGATGGTGCTTTGATTATCAATGGCAAACGTATGGTTTTCCATGGTGTCAACCGTCATGACTTCTCACCTGAGAATGGTCGTGCCATCACCGATGCTGAGATAGAGGAGGATATTAAGACCATGAAGCGCCTCAATATCAATGCCGTGCGTACTAGTCATTATCCCAATGATCCTATCTTCTATGATCTTTGCGATAAGTACGGCCTCTACGTCTTGGCTGAGGCCGATGTGGAGTGCCATGCCCACCAGAAGCTGTCTTCTCTCGAACTTTTCCGTCCAGCAATGGTCGAGCGTTCTGAGAACCACGTACGTTGGATGCGCAATCATCCCTGTATTTTTATCTGGTCTTTTGGTAACGAGAGTGGGGGTGGCGAGAACTTCAAGTATGTTGCTCAAGCCATCAAGGCACTCGACAAGACCCGCCTGACTCACTACGAAGGCAATAGTGACTATGCCGATGTTTCTTCTACCATGTATGGCAGTTACGAGACAATTCTGAACATTGGCTCTTCACGTCAGGGAAAAACTGGTCAGAAACCTCATATCCAGTGTGAGAACTCGCATTCTATGGGTAATTCCATGGGCAATGTGCGCGACATGTTCGATCTCTATGAGAAGTATCCCTGTCTCACTGGTGAATTTATATGGGACTTCAAAGATCAGGGTCTGCTTACCAAGACCAGCACAGGTACTGCATTTTGGGCTTATGGTGGCGACTTTGGCGACAATCCTAATGACGGAAACTTCTGTATTAATGGCTTGGTGCGTCCTGACTGGAGTCTGACGGCCAAGTCGTATAACACAAAGAAGGTCTATCAGCCATTAGAGTTCAAGGTTATCAAGGGTAAGACCAACCAGTTCCGCGTTAAGAACAAGATGGCCTTCCTTCCCAGTACCACATATGATGTACGCTATGTTGTGGAGGACGAGGAAGGTCAGGTGCTTGCCAATGGTACCATTGACCAAGAGGTAGCTGCCAATGACAGCACCGTCGTAACCATCGACCTCTCTTCTTTGTCGTCAGTTGATAAAACCAAGGAGGCCTTTATCCGCTTTACTGCCACACAAAAGGAGAATACCCTTTGGGCTGATGCCGGTTATGTGGTAGCCGAGGAGAAACTTCCTGTACAGACAGCGCAAAAGCCCATGTACGATGTCAACAAGTTGACTGAGAATGAAGCTCTGACGGTTAGCAACACCTCTTCGACTGTCACCGTTTCCAACAGCCATTTCAAGGCCGTATTCTCAAAGTCGCAAGGCACACTCTCAAGTTATACCTATGACAATGTGCAGCTCATCAGTAAGCCTTTGCTGCTGAATACTTTCCGTCTGCCCACCGATAACGATGGACGCCAGAGTGGAACCTGGGACAATATGGGTCTGCGTAAGCTCACCGTTAAGGGCATCGATACAGATGTTAAGACGGCAGAGGACGAGAAGACTGTCACTATCTCGATGAACAGCACCCATACGGGTAAGAACGGTACATCGTTCGATGTAAATCTCAACTTTATTGTTTGTGCCGATGGTAACATCATGGTCAACTCTTTCATTCGACCCTCTGTCACAGGTACCATTATTCCCAAGATAGGTTTCCGTTTGGAGATGCCAGCCGCCTTTGAGCAGCTGCAGTGGTTTGGTCGTGGACCATGGGACAACTATCGCGATCGCAAGGAGGCATGCTTGCCTGGAATCTACACCAGTACGGTGACCGATCAGCGTGAGGATTATATTAAGCCTCAGGAGCATGGCACCAAGCAGGAGGTTCGCTGGATGGCACTTGCCAATACCGATGGCCAAGGACTCGTTTTCGTTGCTCCTGATCAGATGGCAGCTTCTGCGGTACACTTCCGTGCCGAGGATAACTATACCGATGGCAACAACCGCTCAAAACACACCTATCAGTTCAAGACCTGCCAGACGGCAGTTGTCTCGCTCGATGCCGCCACCCGCGGCTTGGGTAACGCTTCTTGCGGTCCTGATGTGCGCGATATGTACGAGTTGAAAGCTGCTAATACACCTTTCCGCTTTTTCATCATGCCTCTTGTTCCTGGTGTGAAGGCTGCTGACGTGTCACGCGTAGAGATGCCCGTATGCCAGCCTGTTAGTTGCGAGCGTCAGAGTAATGGTCGCATCAAGATGACCACGTCGACCAAGAACGCCACAATCTGGTATAGTATTGATGGTGGTGAATATCAGAAGTACACTTCCGTTGTGAATAATAACGATGGCTGTACCATCAAGACCTACTGTACAGCCGATGGTTTACTGGACAGTCCTGTGATGACCTATAAGTTCGACCTCTTTATCAATAAGACGGGTTGGAAGCTGGTTAGCGCCGATAGCTATCAGGGCGGCAACGAGCCCAAGTATGCTTTTGATGGAAAGAACGACACCTTCTGGCACACCGCATGGGGCGCTAACGAGCCCCAGTGCCCACATACGTTGATTGTCGATATGACCAACACCTATAAGGTAACGGCCTTTACCTATCTGGCTCGCCAGGATGGTAATCAGAACGGTATGGTGAAGGCCTATGAGGTTTATCTGAGTACCGATGGTAAGACATGGGGCAATGCAGTGGCTACAGGAGAGTTCAAGAATACTACATCTCTGCAGGTGGCTAAGTTGAAGACTCCTAAGGTGGCTCGCTACCTGAAGTTCGTGGCCAAGAGTGAGATTAATGGTAATGCTTGGACATCAGCTGCCGAGATTGGCATTCAGGCTGAGGCCGACGTCACTGCTATCCAGTCTACGGAGACTAGCTATGTCCCTCGTTCGCAGGGTTACTATGATCTTCATGGTCGCCGTGTGAAACATCCTACAAAAGGAATCTATCTGTCGCAAGGCAAGAAGGTGATTCTTTGATAATAAAAAAAGAGGAGATGCTCAATTGAGTATCTCCTCTTTTTTATGTGCGCCTGACAGGACTCGAACCTGCACTTCGCGAGAAACTAGATCCTAAGTCTAGCGCGTCTACCAATTCCGCCACAGGCGCAACTTTTTCTGATGTCGCAGGAATTGCGGGTGCAAAAGTACTAATTTTTGGCGAGATTGCCAAATTATTCCCTAAAAAATAATTTTCTGTTGAAGTTTCTTTGTTGTTTTCGAATTAATTGCTATCTTTGCAAATAATAAAGTCTAATAATCTATTAACCTATGTATTACCAAGATAAACAATTCAAGTTGTCGATACTTGCGGATGTACTGTTCTGCAGTATTGTAATCATGAGCATTAATCTCGTCTCTTGCGATAAGGCGGAAGCCAAGACTGACGATGTGCAGCAGGTGGAAAGTGTTGAACTTATTCGCACCTCTCAGAGTTGGGATGGGGTAGAGTTGCCCGACTATTTTGAGGGGCGTCCTGAACTCGTTGCCGTGAAGTATGTCTTTCCGGTTGGTCAGAAGTTAGGATGGCACCACCATGTAGCCATGAACTATGGTGTTCTGGTTCAGGGAGAACTGACAATCATTGGCCAGGATGGCAAGACGAAGGTTGTTCATGAGGGTGAGGCTGTCGTCGAGATGGTTGGTACCATTCATCATGGTGAGAATCGTGGCACCAAGCCCGTCATCCTCTATATGTTCTACCTCTCTCAGAAAGACCTGCCCCTTGCAGTGCAGCATCCTGACATTCCTCTTGAGTAAAGGCTGAAAGTTAGTCTGAGTCTATCGCGACTCCGTCATCTTCATCACATCTTCCAGTGTGAACTTGCCTGAGAAGACGAGGATCGTCAGTTCATCGTCATCATCAACCTGCATGATGACGGCCGACTGCTGTTTGCCTATATGATGATAGATGTTGACCTTGCTGTCGTCCTCATTCACCTGCATCATCAGCTCGTACTTGTCCTTTGCAATGATGTTCTTAACGTCGTTTTTCATCTTGGCCTGTGCTCCTCTGCTCTCACAACTGATAATCTGTATGCCAGTCAGTTTGTTCGATAGTGATTTGACGTCGACACCAGGTACAGACAAGGCTGAGTTCTTGCCTGCCAATCCTAGCATGTATTTTGAGATGAACACGTAGGTCACGTTCTTCATATCGGCATATTTCTCAAATGCTTTAACCTGCGCATTGGCGTTAAGGCTGCACATGGCGACCACCGTGCAAAGGAGAAATTTGATAAATGTTTGTTTCATATTATTTCAATACCTTTAATTGTTCGTTTAATGTCTTTTCTGTCTTGTCGCCCAAGGCCTTTGCCTTTTCCAAGTGTCCCATGCCTTTGTTCAGGTTTACTGCCAGTAAGGTGAGGGCGCGTTCAGCCTCCTGTTTTGCCAGTAGTGGGTCTTGGTAAGTGTCCTGTTCGGCCAGATTCACATATTGTTCCTGACTCAGCAGATGATATCCCACACCAAAGACGAGGGCGACACTGGCTGCAACAGCTGTATAGCGCAGAGTTCTGGGCAGAAGTGTACGGTGCTGGGCCTTCTGCTGCTTCTCTTCCTTCTCCCATTCGTCAATTTTGGCCGAGAGACGCTCTTCCAGTCCTTCTGGAATAGGTATCTGTTCTAACGCTTTGTAATCTAATTCGTCCATGTCTTCGTGATATTATTAAATTGTTGTTTCAACTTCTTTTTCGTTCGCATCACGATGATGCGGATATTACCTTGTGAGAGTCCAGTGTCCTGTTCTATCTCTTCGTAGGAGAGATTGTCCACCACGTGCATCCGGATGATCTTAGCATCCCTTCCTGGCAGTTCGTTGATGAGTCCCTCCATCTTCTGTGCCTCGTCTTTGGCGTCTATCTGATGATCCAGACTACGTTCGTCGGGGGGCGATGCTTCCTCTTTCAGTTCTGCCGACGTGTCTAGGCGTTTCAAACGATGCTGGTCAACGAACAGGTGTCGTATCATCGTCACGAGATAAGCCTCCTTCATCGCCTCATCGGGCAATTCGTCACGCTTCTGCCATAGCTTCAGGTATAGGTCCTGAAGCAGGTCTTCGGCGTCCTGTGCGTTGCTTGTCAGGTGATAAGCCACCCTGTAGAGCAACTTATAGTGAGGCATAAACCGCTGCTTAAACTCTCGTGCGTCCATTCGTTATTCCTGCTCTTTATCGTTGTCGAGAGAAAAACTACTACTTTCCATCAACTTCATCCAGATATCCTTGTCAATCTTAGTGTCAATATGCGATAGTACCACCGTATTCCATATGTTAACGTTGGATATTTCAACGCGTAGCAGTAGGTCACTAACTATTTCGTCATCCGTCTTACCGTAGCATTGAAATTTGATACTCGGGTTCAGAGCAAAAGAGAACATCTGTTTAATGATGTTATTAGCATCTTCCGAAGTTTCCGAGTCTTTCAAACCCTCTTCCAAACTGATATTACGGGTAGTCTCGAAAATTAGTTCGTGGTTCTTTAGTGCCTTGATGTCTTTGTCTACTTGTGCTAGTAACTCTTCACTGACATTCTGAATCTGCACCTGTTCGCTCTTCTTGAAGTATTTCTTCAACTTGGCGATTTCTTCGACAGACAGAATGGAATCCTCCTTATCAAGATCCTTCAGGCTCTGATCTGTTGTATTCTCGTATACAGCACCAGGCATCGCCTTGTATTTCTCAATCAACTTTGCTGGTGTCTGTCCGAAGGCATAGCCTACGCAGATCAGCATGGTTAAGGACAGTAATAACTGTTTCATGTTGTTATGAGTTTGATTAGTTGTTAACCTCTATGTTCGCATTCATGCCTTGTTCCATCATTTTCTTGAGGTCGAAGGTTCCGTCGATAACCACCAGATGGGCCTCGTCATCTTCTATAGCCAGAACGACATTGGTTGAACGCTCTCCCTGCTTTGTAAGATAGATCTTGACAATCTCACCGTCATCACCTTTTGTATCAATGAGCGTCTCCCATTTCTTGTTTTTCAGCAACTTCAAGGTTGCCTTCGTGAAAGCTTTAATGCTACTCTTCTCTTCGCACGAGAAAACCTTCACATCGTCAAACTGGTCAAGGAACTTTGCATCATCACTACCACCCAGGTTGACAACTTCTCCTAACTGCAGGCCTTGGCCACTCTTTGCGGCAAGGCCGATCATCTCCTTGTTAACATGCTGGAGCTCCACGCCTTTTATCTTTGCCAACTTGTCGAAGTCTTTGCACTGGGCATTGATGTTGACACAAGCGAATACTAATGCGGCACAAATGGCCAGTTTTTTCAAAGCCTGCATGGGGCTGATTGTTTCAGTTAAATACTTCATCATTTTTTGTTTTTATTATTATTTGTTGTTTCTTTTATTCTCAAAAGTGTCATCGATGAACGCTTCTATCTATACATACGAGTATTCTTTTGAGTTTGTTACAACAAGATGCATGTTTTTTTGAAAAAAGTTTTTTTTGCGCCACAAAGGTACGTTAAAACTAAGTATAAACCAAAGAAAATCAGACAATTCTTTGGCGTTTCAGTTTTAATTACTACCTTTGCAACTGCATTTACTTTTTCGAGTAAGGCCTATGGAGGTGCGCTTAGCCGCGCTTAATTGGGAACGTAGGTCCATGAAATGGATTGGGTGAGAATCCCCGACTGTCCCGCAGCTGTGAACTTCATTATGCCCTAAGGAACAAATGCCATTGTCCAATTGGATGAGAAGGCCTCTTGGGGTGGAGGAAAGTCAGAAGACCAGCCTTCATTAGAAATACTGCCGACTGCTCTCGATGTAAGGGCACGAGGCGATAATAACAAACGATATGACAAAACGTTGTGCGTTGCTTTTGCTGTGCATCCTTGCTTCATTTGTTGTTGCCCATTCGCAGCAACCCGCTAGTCTTGACTCTTTGCAAGAGATTAGCGAAGTGGAGGTGTATGGAAAACGACCACTTGCCACAGCACAGACCCTGCGTGGTGCCGATCTTCAGGCTCTGTCCACCACATCGGTGGCCGATGCCCTGAAGTATTTCTCTGGTGTGCAGATTAAGGACTATGGCGGACTGGGTGGCTTGAAGACCATCAATGTTCGCTCGATGGGTGCCCAGCATGTGGGTGTCTATGTGGATGGCATTTGCATCACCAATGCCCAGAATGGTACTGTAGACTTGGGTAAGTTCTCATTATCGTCGATGGAGAGCGTGTCGCTTTATAATGCCAATAAGTTGGACAACTGCCAGTCGGCCAGCGAGTATGCCTCTGGTGCCACGGTCTATCTGCGTACCCGTCGACCCATCAGCGATTCCTTGTCAGTACAGTTACGCCGTGCCTCCTTCTCAACCTATATGGTCAAAGCCAACGCCCAGTTTGCGTGGAGAGGGTGGAGTGGTTTCCTTGATGGCGAGTGGTGCGATTCTGAGGGAGACTATCCATTCCGCTATCACTCTGAGTATGAGGACACCGTGGGGCGTCGTGCCAACAGTGATATCCGCTATGGTCGCGTTGAGGGCGCCCTGTTCAAGGGTGGCTTTTCATCACATCTTTATTATTATGACTCAGAACGTGGTTGTCCTGGAGGCATCGTGCGCCGACTGAGTGACAAGTATATCAATGTGGGTCGTGAGTGGGACAGAGACTTCTTTGTGCAAGCCAGTTATCAGCAGGAGTTCTTGGACCATCATCGTGTGAAGGCCAATGCCAAATATACCAACGAGTATCTGCGCTATTGCACTGACTATCCTGAGAATCAAAACACTGCCCGCGTGGATAACCACTATCGACAGGAGGATGGCTATGGCGCTCTGTGCTATGGCTATATGCCTTGGACCTGGCTCTCGTTATCCACGAGTTATGATGTGCGTTATAGTAAATTGTGGGCCGACTTGAAACGCTTCAGTAGTGTGTTCCGTTTGGATCAAAAAGAGGTGGTGGCTGCGCAGATGAATCTCAAAGGTGTTCAGGCTGCCGTATCGATGCTTCATCAACATCTGCACGACTTCACCAATGTGCATGCAGGTGCTGCCGACCCTTTGGATCGCTGGACGCCAGCTGTGTCACTGGCCTATACCTTCAATCCAAGCAGTTCACAGAGTGAATTAACCCTTCGTGCTTGGTACAAGAAGATTTTCCGTGCTCCCACACTCAACGACCTTTATTATACGCAGGTGGGTAACCGCGACTTGCAGCCAGAATACACGAAACAGT
Source organism: Prevotella sp. E15-22 (assembly GCF_023204875.1). NCBI lineage: Bacteria > Pseudomonadati > Bacteroidota > Bacteroidia > Bacteroidales > Prevotellaceae > Prevotella > Prevotella sp. E15-22. The sequence goes on along the minus strand of NZ_CP096247.1, from coordinate 2,342,216 downwards.
GGAACATCGGGATGGAATACCATTGGAATAACAGGCAATGGGCATTGAATGTTCAGGCCGATGCCTATCAGAACAAGATAGAGAACCGTATCGTTTGTCTGCCCCTGAAAGGCACCTATACCTGGACAATGATGAACTATGGCTATACTTTCTGTCAAGGACTCAATGCCACCGCCTCTGGTCGCTATCAACTTCGTGATTGGCAATTGTCGTTGTTGGGCACACTGACCTGGCAGCGTGATGTGAATCGCACCGATCCTAATGATGAAGATACCTACGACAAGCCTATCTGCTATTCACCCCGCCTGTCGCACACCATCACTGCCATCGCTGCTTGGCGCCAGTTATCGCTTACGGTCAGCCATATGTATGTGGGCGAACGTATGTGGAGCTATGCCGACCCAGAGGATATCCTGAAGCCCTATCATAACATTGATGCAAAGCTCTCATATAGTACTACAATAGGAAAGACCTCTGTGGGAGCCTGCTTGGAAATCATCGATTTACTCGACGAACAGTATGAGCATATCCCTCGCTATCCGATGCCGGGGCGTAATTACAAATTGACATTGACATTTGGAATTTAATCATTCTGAGATGAAGAAATATATCCTTCTAACCCTGTCGTTTCTGCTGGTCATCGTTGTCGATGCCCAAGAGAAACTCATCCTGCTGAACGAAGGCATGTGGCAGGCCGACAACGGACGCGTTACCTATTTTGAAGACGACCATGTGGTGAGCAATCAGTGGTTTCGCGAAAAGAACGGCATGAAGATAGGCGACACTCCCAACGATATTATTCAGGTGAACGACACCCTCATCGCCATTGCTGTCAACTGGTCGAACATCGTGCAGTTCATTAGGCCTGATGGCACAGCTGTGGCAGCTACTGAGGATATTCCCAACAATCGCAAACTGTGCTCCGATGGGCAGTATGTCTATATCACCAGCTACGGACACGAGTGCGCCACGGTGGATGGCATGAAATACTTCGAAAAGGGGTATGTGGCCAAGATTGACGTGTCCACCTTCAAGGTCGTTGCTGCTACCGAGGTAGGCTACGAACCAGAAGGCATCGCCCTCTATGATGGCAGGCTTTTTGTGGCCAATACGGGTGGCTATGCCTTTGAAGAAGACCACGAATATGAAACCACAGTGAGCATTGTTAATGCCGCCACAATGGAACTGGAGAAGAATGTCGATGTAGAGCAAATTAACCTGTATGGCAAGATGCCGCAAAGTGGTCGCTACCTCTGCATCAACTCACCTGGCGACTACTATGAAATCCCTGCTGCCTGCATCATCTTCGATTGCGAAAAGGCCCTGCAGGGCGATGCAGATTGCTTTGTGAAGTTAGACTATGCCTCTACCTATAGTTGTACCACTCTCGATGGTAAGTTCTTGGCTATAGGTTCTCGTTTCTCATACTACACGAATGAGTACGAGTTCAATTATATCACGATTGATCCAGAGGAAGTGATGACTAGCTTGGGAGGTAGCGGCGTGGAAGAGACGTTGCCAGGCAATGTGTTGGACGACATTAAACAGATGGGTATGCCCTATGGCCTGTATGTCAATCCCTACACAGGTTATATCTACGGAACTGATGCTGGCTCGTTTGCTGCTGCAGGCCTGCTTTATCAATGGTCACCAGAAGGAGAACTGCTGGGCAAACATAAGGTTTATATTAATCCGGCCCACTTCCTGGCCCTTCAGCCCGATGAACAGTCCAATGGTATTGTACAAACTGTGAATCCCCAATCTCAAGTATCAATGCTGTTCAACATGCAAGGACAGCGCATCGCTGTTCCTCAGCATGGACGCCTGTACGTCAGAGATGGTAAGACATTCATTGCGAAATAGAATAAACAAACTTTTTTAATAATTACCAATTATGAAAAGACTATTACTAAGTATCATGGCATTAGTTATGTTTGTAGTAAACATTGCTAATGCAGCCAGCGTAAAGGTGGAGATGAACAGTACATCGCCCACCATGAGTCTGGCTGAGAAAACCACAGGCGATGCCGTTGACGTAGGCGAACCAAGTGGCAAGATCTATTCGTTCGATGTTGCTCCTGGTGTCTATGTGCTGACAGCCTATGGCACGAAGGACAACACTGTTAACGGTACCATTGAGCTCAATGTGACCGATGAGGCTGAACAGGAGTTCAAGGTGCTTACTAACACCATTTATGCCACCAACAAAGATTGGGTGGTTGACAATGACTACACCATCGAGGTGACTGTGAACACTCGTGAAGGAGTCAAGCAGACGATTACCATTGGTAACAGCATTACTGCCAATCGCAAGACGTTCCTGGCTTTGAATGGAAATAGTTATTATGCTGCCCTGATTCCCAGTGAAGCTCATCAGGCAGAGGACTACATGACGCTCTACAAGCAGGGTACGCTGACTGGAGGTATTAATATCTCTGGTGCTATTCCTCAGGGAGCCGACTATACCATCACAGTGCCCGCTGATGCCGAGTTCTTCTTGGGCATGAAGTTCAGTCATTTTATTGCCTTCACCAAGGTTGAACCAAAGGCTGTGGAAAACGAGGGCGGCAACAAGAAACTGACCTATCGCTTGGCTAATAGTCAGACATATAACTATCGTACATGGAAGAGTGGCGGACTGACACAGGCAGGCTATTTTACCATGAATCTGGACGAGACCAAACGTCCTGTGCTGGCCTTTACCGATGCCGACTACGAGGCCTTTGGCGCAAAAACCATCAAGCACGATGTGCATTGGAATGGTGGCTATGAAACAGGTGATATCTTTGTGAATATCAATGAGCGTGGTCACCTGAAGCTGAATGTGGGCGACACCTTTGATGCGCATGCCATGCGTTCATGGGAGTTGACCGACAACTCTACGAACAACTATTTCATGGAGCCCGACTTCCACTATACTGTAATCGGACTTGATGGTACTCCCAGCACCGATGTGATTGCTATCGAAGAGACTGCAGGCGATCCTTGGGCTACCATCAAGGCTGTAGGAAACGGCACGGCTATTGTGCTTGTGACCTATGATGCCATCGGACTGAACTACTATAGCAATACGACGAAGAACACCTATATGGGTGGTGAGTATTGGAGTGCCATCTGGCCAGAGAATACTGCAGCCTATGTGGTGACCGTGGGTGGTGGTGTTACAGCTATCGAGCCTAATATGGTGATCAATGAATCATACAATGAGGACACCAAGAAACTGGCCGGCAAATACGTTGATGCCGAGCACGATGTGTTCTACTATCTGGATACAGAAGAAGGCTTTGCCTATACCTTCAAACCTACTGGTGTAGAGAATGTAGAAATTGCCTATCCCACAATAGGCGAGCAGATGGCAACCTATACAGGCTTCGGAACGACAGGTGTAACCAAGAACGAAGACGGTTCTTACACCTTATTGTTGAAAGAAGGTCGTCAGATTGTTCGACTGACCGATATTGCTGGCAATTCTGTTTATCAGGTGCTGACTGCCAAGAAATGTCATCGCGACATTACTAATGTCACCCGTAATAACAGTACGACCTTCATTCCTGGTGACCAGGTGAAGATTCAATACTCTGGTCTGCGCCATCCTGCCAATAAGATGGCTGGTATCTATAATATGTCGGCCTATGTGACCTATAACGGCATCCCCAACGGCACTTCTCTGATTCTGGGTAGTGGTCAGTATACCTTTGGTTCTGTTCCTGCAGCTCAGGCCGTTACGGTGACCATTCCTGATGATGGTAGCGAAGCATTGCTGTTGAACGAGGGCGTAATCCAGGTGAACGGTTATGGCGATCCTATTGGAAACCATCGTAACACCAGTCGCCTGACGGGACGCTCGGCCAATTTCGCGGCTATTGCACACAAGACCTATTTTGGTGCTATTCCAGAGGTTCGTATTCCCATCAAGGAAGCCAAGCAGTTCATCATTCGTTTGCTGTGCGACCAGGAGGATGTCAACTATACTCTGACACGCAATGGCGTGGCTGTTGCTCTCAATGACGATGGAACTTATACAGGTACCTATGGTGACTATGCGCTGACAGCTTCGAAAGCAGGCTATCGCTGCTATCGCCATACCTATACCATTGCCGATGATGCTGAGGGTGAGCAGACCTTCAACGTAGCATTGACTGCTGCCGATGCTGCTACATGGGACGGAGCAACACAGACTGAGCCTGCTGTCGTAGAGGATGTTTATCAGATTGGCACAGGCGCAGAACTGGCTTGGTTTGCTAATCAGGTGAATGGCGGACAATATAAGACGAAAGCCGTGCTGACTGCTGATATCGACCTGGGCGACTATGCATGGACACCTATTGGTGGCACCACAACAGCCAAGGCTTATCAGGGCGCGTTTGATGGTAAGGGACATACCGTTAAGGGTCTCTATATCACCAATGCTACAGCAACCTATCAGGCCCTCTTTGCTTATCTGAAGGATGCTACTATCAGCAATGTGACTGTCGAGGGTGAGGTTTCTGCCAAACAGTATGTGGCTGGTATTGCGGCTAATATGGGTGCCAATTCAACTATCGACCGTTGTGTGAATAATGCCAAGATTACAGGTGCTTCTACTTATGTAGGTGGTATCACTGGTTATGCAGGCGTTCAGACGGCGAAGGTGACCAACAGTTATAATACTGGCAACATAACAGGTACTACCAACTGTGGCGGTGTTGCAGGTTCAAACAATGCTTCAGCTGTCATCGAGAATGTATTCAACGTGGGTGCTGTTGAAGGTACCACCGTTGGTGCTTGTGTGGGTGGAACCACGAAGAAGGATAATGTGAAGAATGCCTTCGCAACACAGGAATATGGCATTGTTACCAGTCAGACCACTGTTACTGATGAGCAGATGAAGTCGGGCTATGTGGCTCGCCTGCTGGGTGAGGCCTTTGGTCAGACCCTTGGCACTGATGCACATCCTGTTATCGATGGTCCAAAGGTGTTTATGGTGAAGTTCACCACTAGCCTCTCTGAGGACAGCGATTCAATTTATACCAACGGTGCTCTGCCTGAGTTCGAACCTGTCAATGGCCTCTATCCCACATGGCTGACACAGGAGAATGGCGAGGCTATCAGCGAGGTTACTTCCGATTCGACACTGTTCGTTAGTTATGCTCCTGTTGTTGTTGATGCGAAAGTAGCCGACTTTGAAGATATCGAACTGGCTGCTGAGAGTCATATGAGTGTGACTACTGCTGAGGACGACGAACGCACTGAGTTTACCAGTGGTACATACCAGTTCCATACTGGTTGCATGAGCGACTGGGACTACTGGTACTGGTTTGGCTATGCCAGCCATAGTGACAATACCTACGCTTCGCTCGATGACCAGTGGAAGAACGTCGTAGGTGGTGGCTATGCTGGTTCAAAGAACTATGGCGTGGCCTATGCTGCAGCCTTCAATGGTCCTTGCTATGTTGACGTGATGCATAACTCAACAGGTGATGTCGTTCCTGGCTTCTATATCACCAACTCAGCCTATGCCTACAACTCCCTGACGGGTGGCGACAGCTTTGCTAAGAAGTTTGGTAAGGGCGACTGGTTCAAGGTGACTATCACAGGTTATGACGCTAACAACGAAGTGACTGGCACGAAGGACTTCTATCTGGCCGACCTTCGTGACCCCAATAAGGCTTACATCATCAACGATTGGCGTTATGTCGACCTCTCTGGTCTGGGCAAGGTGAGCAAGCTCGGCTTCGAGCTTAGCAGCACTGACAATGGCGACTGGGGCATGAACACACCTGCTTACTTCTGTTTCGATAACTTTGGTGCCGAAGGCGAGGAGGTGCTGCCTGAGAAGAACGTAGAGTTCCCACTTGAGATGGCCGACTTCGAGAACCTCGAATTGGCAGCAGAGAGCCATATGAGTGTATCTACTGCTGAAGATGACGAACGCACAGAGTTTACAAGTGGCGACTTCCAGTTCTCTACTGGTTGCATGAGTGAGTGGGCTTCTTGGTGGTTCTTTGGCTATGCCAACAGCACTTCCACGAAGTACGAGAGTCTTGATGACCAGTGGAACAATATCGTGGGCGGTGGCTACGATGGCTCAAAGAACTATGGCGTAGGTTATGCTTCAGCCTACTATGGTCCTTGCAACATCACTGTTTTGAATCATGAGGGTGGCATTGTCGTTCCTGGCTTCTATATCACCAACTCTGCTTATGCCTATACCTCCATGCTCAATGGCGATGCCTATTCAAAGAAGTTCGGCAAGGACGACTGGTTCAAACTGACTATCAAGGGCTACGACGCTGAAGGTGCAGAGACTGGCACGAAGGAATATTATCTGGCCGACTTGCGTGATGAGGCTAAGGCTTATATCATCAACGACTGGCGCTATGTCGACCTTTCTGGTCTTGGCAAGGTGAGCAAGTTGAGCTTCGCACTTACCAGCACTGACAATGGCGACTGGGGTATGAACACACCTGCCTACTTCTGCTTCGACAACTTTGGAGCCGAGGGTGAAGAGGTGCTGCCTGAGAAGAATGTAGACATCACAACAGGTATCAGCGAATTCTCTGCTGCCAAGATGCAGAAGAACTATTACGACCTGAAGGGTGTGAACGCATCTGGCCTGCACAAGGGTGTGAATATCGTTCGCATGCCTGATGGCTCTGTTCGCAAAATCGTTGTGAAGTAATCGATGAGACATTCTATTTATTATTCTCTCTGTATATCGATCTTCGTATTCCTGACCTCCTGTGGCGGACATTCCGTTCGCCAACAGGAGGTTGGCGATACGTTGGTCTTTCATTATTCGTCGCTGCTTTCTGTTGTTGAGCACGATGGCTATACGGTGGCCGATATCAGTAATCCGTGGAAGCCGGGCAAGCTTCTGCATCGTTATTACCTTGTGCCTCGCGAATCGGACATTGACATCCAGTCATCCGACTTCTCCGATGGCACCATCGTTCGTACGCCCATTCAGCGCGCAGCCGTTTTCACCACCGTTCATTGCGCCTTACTAACTGAGTTAGGACTGGGTAGTCATATTGTGGCGGTGGCCGATGCGAAGTATGTCAAGGTGCCCTATGTTCAGCAGCAACTCAAGGCGGGCCGCATTGTGGATTGTGGCAATGGCTTGAATCCTGTGGTCGAGAAGATTATGGACGTAAAGCCCGATGCCATTCTGCTGTCGCCCTTCGAAAATAGCGGAGGCTACGGCAAGACTGAAGAGATAGGCATCCCAATCATCGAATGTGCCGAGTATATGGAGACCTCACCTCTGGCGCGAGCCGAGTGGATGCGCTTCTATGGTCTGCTCTTTGGCGTGAGCGAGAAGGCTGATCGACTCTTCCATCAGGTGAACAGCTGCTATACGGCCTATAAGCAACAGTGTGAGAAGATAGGGCCTGGTCGTTCAGTTATCATTGACAAGATTGCAGGAACGGTATGGTATATGCCTGGCGGAAAAAGTACCATTGGACAGATGCTGAAGGATGCGGGAGCCCGTTATCCATGGGCTGATGACGAGCAGAGTGGCTCGCTGTCATTGCCTTTTGAGGCCGTACTCGAAAGGGCAGGGGAGGCCGATGTGTGGATGCTGCGTTATTCGAGTGACCACGAGCTGACCTATGATGAACTGCTGTCTGATTATCATGGCTATAGTCAATTAAGAGCCTTCCGCAATCGTGAGGTCTATGGCTGCAATGTGGAACTCTCGTCATTCTATGAGGACACACCTTTCCATCCAGAACGCCTGCTCAGCGATTTTATGCAAATTCTGCATCCTGACATAATAGGAATGTCGTCTTTGCGTTATTATAAAAAGATAAAAGAGTAAAAAGGAAGCAAGAAAGTGAAGCGAGGCGTTGTCATTTGTTGTCTGCTGGCTTTGATGGTTGTTGTGCTGCTGGCCGTCAACCTGGCCGTGGGGTCGGTATCCATTCCACTTCGCGATGTTGTCAGCATTGTCACTGGTCACCAGGCAGCCCGTCCCTCATGGCATTTTATTATCATGGAGAGTCGACTGCCACAGGCTATCACGGCGATGCTCTGTGGAGGCTCGTTGGCAGTGAGTGGACTGATGCTCCAGACGGCGTTCAAGAATCCCTTGGCAGGCCCCAGCATCTTTGGCATTAACAGTGGCGCAGGCGTTGGCGTGGCCTTGGTGATGCTGGCACTGGGAGGCTCGCTCTCCGTGGGTTCTGTCAGTATCTCGGGCTTTATGGCCGTGCTTGCTGCTGCTTTCGTGGGAGCGATGGTCGTGATGGGACTTATCTTCCTTTTCAGTACCATGGTGCGCAATAATGTGATGCTGCTCATCGTGGGCATCATGATTGGTTATATCGCCAATAGCGTGGTGGCACTACTCAATTTCTTTGCCACCGACGAGGGCGTTAAATCCTATATGGTGTGGGGCATGGGCTCCTTTGGTGGCGTGCCGATGAGTCAGATTCCCCTCTTTTCATCTCTCTGCATGGTGGGACTGGTGGGTGCCCTGCTCCTTGTGAAACCCCTCAACGCCTTGCTCTTAGGCGAGCAGTATGCTGAGAACCTGGGTGTGAACACACGCAGAGTGCGCAATTGGCTCATCATTGTCACAGGCCTTTTGACGGCTATCACCACGGCCTATTGTGGCCCCATTATGTTCATCGGACTGGCAGTGCCTCATATTGCTAATCTCTTGTTTCGCCAGTCAAACCATCGCATCCTGATGCCTGGCACTATCCTCTGTGGCGCTGTCATCGCCTTGATTTGCAATGCCATTTGTTTCCTGCCGGGCGAGTCGGGCGTCATTCCCCTGAATGCTGTCACTCCTGTAATGGGAGCCCCTGTGATTATCTATATCATTGCCAGGCGGAAGCAATGATTCCTGGTGTGAAGCAACCAAAATGAAATCGGGCTGAGAGCAAATGCTTTCAGCCCGATTCTTTTTATGTTTATTATTAATTTCTTGGGGGGGTAGTCTTTTTACAGACTGTAAACTGAAGTCTTAACCATGAGTTCGTTAATCTCGTTCCAGTTCTTGGCGATGGTCTTCACCATCTTCTTTGCAATCTTTTTCATATTCATCTTTTTCCTTTCTTCTTTAATCCTCACGACCCTTTGTCATTGAGGTGCATCATTAATACTAATTTTTATCCTACGCTAAGGATGTGCAAAGTTACCGTTATTCCCTGGAACTACCAAATGTTTGGTATGGAATCATGGTGATTTTGGCGAAATCGTGACGTAAATCAATTTTTATTCATAATGCCTGATTCTTACATCAATGCCCTCGCTTGCGAGTTGCGAAGGAATCGTTGTGACATCCGTCTGACCATAGTGATAGGGAAAGAGAACCTTGGGTTTGATTGTCTTGGCAGCCTTTACCAGTTGCTCCGTCGTCATCGTATAGGGCTGGTTGCAGGGCAGGAAAGCCACATCGATATCCTTGATGGCTGACATCTCAGGAATATCCTCTGTGTCGCCGGCTATATACACGCGCAGACCGTCGATGGTCAGTATATATCCATTGTCGCGACCCTTGGGGTGGAACTGTGTGCGCCCTTCCGATGTGTTATAGGCTGGCACGGCCTCAACCTTTATGCCGTCGATCACTTCTGTTTGTCCGTTGCTCATTGCCTTTCCTGCGCCAAACATCTCGGCACAGCGCTTGTTCATGATGAGTTGCGTCTTCTCTGTTGACAGCAGCCTGATGGTCGAGGCGTCGTAGTGATCACCATGCTCGTGGGTCACAAAAATATAGTCGGCCTTGGGCATGGTGCCGTAGTCGATGGTGCGATTGCCCAACTTCGCCACTGGGTCGATCTCAATCTCCTTGCCGTCGAACTCAATCCTGATGCACGAATGCATCAAGGCGTGAAACCTCACCGTCTTGCCACTCTTCGTCTGAAACGCATCCACCTCGTAGGCATCAGTGATCACAGCCTTGCCAGCTTCTTTCCATGCCCTGATGCCGCCCTTCAGGTTCACGCACTTATAACCCTCGGCAGCCAGTAGGCCAGCGGCATTGGCCGAACGGCGACCACTGCGACAGTAAACGGCAATGGTCTTCTCTTTCTGAAGCATAGCCTTGGCTTTCTCCATGAAATCATCTTGGTTCTGGTCAATGAGCAGGGCACCAGCGATGTGTCCTTCCGCATATTCCTCAGCGCTGCGCACATCCAGTGTCACAACGCCCTTTTCGGTTATCAACTTTGCGAACGCCTCCACGTCGGCATTCTCGAAATTTCCCTGACCGCAGGCTGTTGTCAGTCCCAGCGCAGTCAATAAACATGTTATCAACTTCTTCATAACGATGTATAGCTTAGTTCTTTTTTATATATATGGTGTTTTATTATTCTGAATGCAAAGATACAATCTTTTTTGTAATCTGACGAATGATTGGGATAAAGAAAAACAAGATTACTCTTGAAGTGGTTTTGAAATTTGCGGACAATAGCGCCTCTGAGATTTAAAAATTCTGAGCCAAAAATTTTTTCTGTGCGTACAGGCGAAATATGAGAGAGTTTGTAAATCGTTGAAAATGAGAGGTTTACAAAATTGGCTCGAAAAGTGTAAAGATTTAGAACGCAATCGAATATTCGTTTAGGGTGTAACGGAGCCTGAGTTACACTGCAACGGAGGCTGTTTTGCATGGTAAAACAGCCTCCGTTGGGTTGTAAAACAGCCTCCGTTGCATGGTGAAATCGATAGGGGTATGAAAAAAGGGGCCAAAAGCCCCATTTTTCCGTTCTAGTTTGCATTTTTTCAGAACCCTGTTTTTCGGCACTATTTCTTGACAAACCTATTGGGCGAGCAGCCTGCGGGCATACTCGATGATAGTGTCTCGCCCTTTAGCGAAGTCGTCGTCGGTCTGCTGAACATTATAGTGGGGCTCGATGCCAAACTCGCAGGCCTCGCCCTGAGCATCGTACATGGGCACGGCCGAGAAGCGAACGCTCCAGCCGTTGGGCAGACTGCTGTTGAAGGGCATGCCGGCTCCGCCTCCTGTATGGTCGCCCACCAGAAAGACGTTGGGCAGGGTTTTCATATAGACTGCAAACTCGTTGGCGGCACTAAACACACGGCGGTTGGTGAGCACCACGGCTGGCTTGTTCCAGCGCAGGTTGGCCGATGGTGCCAGATAGCGCTCCTCGCGACTGGAAAAGTCGCTATGTCCAGGACCTGTCTTGTGCTGATAATAACCCACGAGCGTTAGCTTGTGACAGAAGCGGGCCGCCAGTTTCTCGGCGTTGGTGAGCATGCCGCCGCTGTTGTTGCGTATGTCAATGATGAGGCCGCGACAGAGGAGCATGTGCTTAAACACCTCGTCGAGGTTGCCTTCGCCAATGCCATCGTTGAAACTCTCATAGCGCATGTAGCCGATGTTGTCGTCAAGAATCTTGTATTTGATGCCTGAGGCAATCTGGTAGTCGGTACCCATATAGCGGCGTAGCAGCGTGTCGCTGAAGTTGGTGGGGTAGTCCTCGTACCACGACCAGTAGCGACCCATGTCGTGGGCAGCGTTCAGGTTCACATGGCCGTCGCGCAGTTCGCCCAGCATGCCAGCAAGCACCTCGAAGAGTTGCTTGTTGCTCATATCGTTGTCAATGCGCACGCGATATTTGTCGTACACCTGCTGCCAGTCCAGTCCGTAGGCCTCGTGCTTGTAGTTCAGGAAGCAGTAGTGCTCGTCGATAATCTTCCACAGTGCCTCGAAGTTGCCTTGTGGGGTGTTGTCAAACTCCTCCTCGTCGACGCAGGCCGTGAGCAGTGGGAGTGCGCAGAGCCATAAACAGAGAGTCAGCCAAGAGAATAGTTGTTTCATAATCTCGATTGATGTTGTTTATCACTGCAAAGGTAGCGCAATCCCTGCTAACTACCAAATGATTTCTGATACTTTTTCTTCTGGAAAAGTTGTAAAAATAGGACAAAAAAGAACAAAGATAATATTGTCCTATAAATAGTACGAATTGTGATATTGAAATAAGTGTTTTTTTTACTATCTTTGCATCATCATTTAATACACAAATGGTTACACTATATGGAAGGCTATATTCAGACGATATCAAATGGAACAATAAAGCGATATGTGCAGTTTCTTGAGATTAATAATGATCCAGAGCTGATAGCACAATATCGCTACTGGCACTCGGAGGAACACCACTGGCAGGAGATACGCGAAGGTATCAAGGCCGTGGGTATCCTCGAGATGGAAATATATATGCTTGACAATCGATTGGTGATGATTGTTGATACACCTGCCGACTTTAACTGGCAGGAGGCGATGGACCGCTTGGCTACTTTGCCCAGGCAGGCGGAGTGGGAGGCCTTCGTGGCTCGCTTCCAAGGTTGCAATGCTGAGGCTCGCAGTGACGAGAAATGGCAGCCGGCCGAGCGCATCTTCCGACTTTATTAAACCTTTAACGACCATATGAACTAAAACTATGATGCAAATTCCTATCGAATCCTTTAATCTGCAGATGCTCAATGTGGGACTGGCACACCACAATGGCGACTGGAACTGGAAGAATGTGAACTCTCCCTTTACGCGTATTTTCTATGTGACAGAGGGTGAGGCTTGGGTGCGACTGCCTAATAAAACGGTTCATCTGTGCCCAGGTAACTTGTATATTGTCCCTGCCTATACACTGCATTCTTACGAGTGTAATGGCGTGTTTGTACATTACTATCTGCATGTGTATGAGGGGGTTACGGCAGAGATGAACTTGGTGGAGCAGTATGACTTCCCTAGCGAGGTGCAGGGCAGTCATGACGACGAGTTGTTGCTTCAGCGTATGTGTGAACAGCATCCGCAGGCACGACTCCCAGAGAGTAACCCACAGGCTTACGACAATGCCACGCAGTTTTCTGACTATGTGGAGCGCTATCGTGATATGCCTTTATGGCAGAAGATGGAACTTCGTGGTGCTATCCTCATGCTCTTCTCGCGCTTCCTGCGCAAGGCTGTACTGCATATGTGGACATCGGACGACAGAATGAAACGTGTGCAGGAGCATATCCATTCGCATATATGTCATAATATTGATGTGGAGGAGTTGGCCGATGTGGCTTGCGTGACGAAGCCTTATCTTATCCGCTTGTTTAAGCGTGAGTTTGGCACATCGCCTGTACAGTATATCAACAAGAAAAAGGTGGAGCGTGCGCAACTGCTGCTCTATACCACGGATATGCCTGTGAAGGAGGTGGCCTATCAGTTGGGTTTCAGTGACCATAGTTATTTTATCCGCATGTTTCGCAAGCAGACGGATATCACACCACAGGAATATCGTGAGCGTATGAGAAAATAAGTAATTAAGTAAAATAGGTTTTGTTAGTTGATTGAGGGGTGTCACTTGTTATCAAGAAATGCAAGTGATGCCCATCATCTTTTTTGTTACAGTCCGTAGCTGACGCCCACCATGAGGCGATGAGTGAGCACATGCTGCTTCAGGTTGTTCACCTGTAACTGCTGATAGTCGCCCAGATAGCCCAGCGAGAGGGCTGTGCGACAGCTGAGCTGCCACGAAACGGTGAACTGCTGGCGGAAGCTGGGGGCTGAGATAAACGTGGTGGGCACAACATTGTGGTCGTAGTTGCCCTGAGTGAAAATCTCGTAGTATGATTGACCGTAGTTGGGACTGAACACAAGGCCGCAGAGTGGCAGGTCAATCTCGTAGCGCAGTCTGAACTGTTTTGGTAGATAGTAGGTGGCAATGCCCGATGGGCGTAGTTGCAGACCCACACGTGCCTGGGCAGGGTTGTTGCCGTTGCGTGTGTTGTAGATAAATCCAAGTCCCAGGTTGGCCATGCCGCCTGCCTGCAGCTTCAGTTTTCCGCTGAGAAGGTGCCACGTATGGTAGCGTCCCAGATAAAGGTTGTAGGCACCCTCCAATTCAGTGCCGTTCTTGGCTCTGTCCTCTGTGGAGGAAAGGTTGAGCTGGTGCTGCCACAGCCACGACCAGCGAGAATAGTGCTTGGCATTAGAAAAAAGCTTGACGCTCTCACTGGTGGTGAGAAACGTCAAGCCTGTACCTTTAAATTTTTCCTGCGAGAGATAGGTGTCCAGAATCTGCGTGGGACCTATGCCCAACTGAAAACTCTTTTGTGCCAGCGCATTCAGTGGAGCCAGCAGGAGCGCCATGAGTAGGATACCTATCTTCTGCTTCATTGTCGAGTTGTTTTTCTAGTGTGTCATTATGCCTCGTCGTCGAAGAGTCTTAGCTGACCAGTCATCTCGTCGATAATCTGCTGCTGACTCTTACCTGCGTCAGGATCAACATCGGGTTCCTCAGGAATAACTTCTGAAGCAGTTTCCTCTGTGGCTTCCGACTCTTCAGGGAAACGCACTGGCTCTAGTTCCACGATGCTCTCTATCTGGTAGGTGCTCAGTCGCTTGCCCTTGGCCTTAAAGCCCTTGACGGCGATAAACTGCTCTGCATCAATCTCTTCTGAGCCGCGGAACTCATCGGCACCACCATAGGTTATTTTGACAAGCGGATAGACCACGTCTGTGAGTAATACCATTTGCGACTGTGGATTGTCGCCCAGGAAGTTCTGCTTGCGTTTGTTGCCCTCCATGAGGAAGCGCTTCATATAGGGATATCCCTGGTTGTCAGCATCGAAGAGTACGCACGTCCATACCTTGTCGGCCTGGAACTTCTCAATGCGTAGGATATTTTCCTCGTAGTGGTTGTTGGCGTCGAAGTTGGTGAGGTAATAATCGCCATTCTTCAGTATCACCAGAATCTGGTCGTCGTCGAAGAACTCGCCCAGAAGACGGCCGTGCTCGTCGTAGTTAAGACGGTTGACGTCTGGGTCGAACCACACCTTGCGGCCACCCAATGTGGAGTGTCCCTGACTCTTCAGTGTGATGCGATGAACGGGGAACTTCGTGAGGATGTTGCCTTTCGATGAACGTCCCTTGATGTCGATGGCTGCAAACGAGCGCTCCAGGAAGAGACTCATGCGTGGATGATCGTTGAGCACAGTAGCCTCGAGGGTTATCTTGATGATTTCTGCCTCGCCATTGGGGTTGGCGGTGAAGTAGAGTACGCGTGTGCCTGGTGTGCCCATGGTGAGGTCCACCTCGCGATCGCGTGTCACGCCAGTCACATTGAAACGCTTGATATAGCACGTGCCAGCCCTGCCGTCGCGATATACCATATTATAAATGGTTCGCTTGTCGTTCTTTTTGAATACGCCAAGCCAGATGACGTTCTTGCCTACAAACAACTTCTCGGCTACGCGCACCACCTTGAACTTGCCATCGCGATAAAAGATGATGATATCGTCGATGTCCGAGCAGTTACACACAAACTCGTCCTTCTTCAGTCCTGTGCCAATGAAACCCTCGCCACGGTTGATGTAGAGCTTCTGGTTGGCCTCGGCCACTTTTGAGGCCTCAATGGTGTCGAAGTTGCGAATCTCTGTGAGTCGTGGATGCTCCTTACCATATTTGTCCTTGAGGAACTGGAACCAGGCTGCTGTTACCTCAGTGAGGTTAGCCAGGTCGCGGTCTATCTCGTCAATCTCGGCCTTGATGCGTGCCATCAGCTCGTCGGCCTTCTCCTTGTTGAACTTCAGGATGCGCTGCATCTTGATTTCCAGCAGACGCAGGATATCGTCCTTCGTTACCTCGCGCACCAGTTGTGGGTAGTAAGGTGTCAGTCGGTTGTCAATATGTTCGCACACCTTGTCCACATTAGGCGCTTCCTCGAACTTCTTGTCCTTGTAGATGCGCTCCTCAATGAAGATCTTCTCGAGCGAGCAGAAATGCAACTGCTCCAGCAGTTCGTTCTTGCGAATCTCCAACTCCTGGCGAATGAGGTCCTTAGTACGCTCGGCACTGTGGATAAGCACATCGCTCACAGTGAGGAACTGAGGCTTCTCGTCCTTGATGACACAGCAGTTGGGCGAGATGTTAATCTCGCAGTCGGTGAAAGCATAGAGGGCGTCGATGGTCTTGTCGCTCGATACACCAGGAGCCAGATGTACCTGAATCTCTACCTCGGCCGAGGTGAGGTCGGTGACGTTGCGTGCCTTAATCTTTCCTTTCTCGATGGCACGTGTGATACTCTCGATAAGTGTGGAAACTGTCTTGGAGTAGGGGAGCTCGCGAATGACCAGCGTCTTCTGATCCAACTTCTCAATCTTTGCGCGTACCTTCACCACGCCGCAACGCTGTCCGTCGTTGTATTTTGATACGTCGATAGAGCCACCCGTCTGGAAGTCGGGATACAGATGGAACTCCTCGCCATGCAGGTAGCTGATGGCAGCATCGCAAATCTCACAGAAATTGTGAGGGAGAATCTTGGATGACAGACCTACGGCAATACCCTCGGCACCTTGACTCAGGAGGAGGGGGTACTTGACAGGAAGCGTGATAGGCTCCTTGTTACGACCGTCGTAGGATAACTGCCAGTCGGTGGTCTTGGGATTAAAGACCGTGTCGAGGGCAAACTTCGAGAGACGCGCCTCAATATATCGGGGTGCGGCCGCACGGTCGCCAGTAAGGATGTTGCCCCAGTTTCCCTGCGTGTCAATCAGCAGGTCCTTCTGTCCCAGTTGCACCAAGGCATCGCCAATACTAGCGTCACCATGGGGGTGAAACTGCATGGTGTGACCAACGATGTTGGCCACCTTATTGTATCGTCCGTCGTCCATACGCTTCATAGAATGAAGGATACGGCGCTGCACGGGCTTTAGTCCGTCCTCGATATGCGGAACGGCACGCTCCAGAATCACATACGAGGCGTAGTCCAGAAACCAGTTCTGATACATGCCGCTCAGGTGGTGTACCACTGAGGCGTCGAAGCGATTCACGGGCTTATAGTCAGAATGACCCTCAGAGCCCTCTGGGGTCTCAGAGTTCTCGGAGCCCTCAGTGCCTTCTGAGTTCTCCAAAATTTCGTCCTTTATTTCGTCGTCCATTATCTACTATGGTTTTCAGTTTGTTTGCAAAATTACAAAAAAAAACTGAATAAAGTGTGCTGATGTCAGAAAAATCCCTTAAATTCCCATAATTTATCAATTCTCATTTCTCATTTTTCATTAAATTTATTACCTTTGCACAAAATTTCTAGAAATAATAATTTTATGGCACAAGAAGACGTATTTAAGAAGATTGTATCGCATTGTAAGGAATATGGTTTTGTGTTCCCCTCAAGTGATATCTACGACGGACTGGGCGCTGTTTATGACTATGGACAGAACGGCGTGGAGTTGAAGAACAACATTAAACAGTATTGGTGGAAGTCAATGGTTTTGCTGCACGAGAATATCGTGGGTATTGACTCTGCTATTTTTATGCACCCCACCATCTGGAAGGCTTCTGGCCACGTGGATGCTTTCAACGACCCCCTCATCGATAATCGTGACAGTAAGAAGCGTTATCGTGCTGACGTGCTGATTGAGGACCAGATTGCCAAATACGACGAGAAGATTCAGAAAGAGGTTGAGAAGGCTCGTAAGCGCTTTGGTGACTCTTTCGATGAGGCTAAATATATGGAGACTAGCGAGCGCGTGAAGGAAGCTAAGGAGAAGCGCGACGCTCTGCACGCCCGTTATGCTGAGGCTATGCAGGGTCCCGATCTGGAGGCTCTGAAGCAGATTATCCTCGACGAGGAGATTGTTGACCCCATCAGCGGAACTAAGAACTGGACCGACGTGCGTCAGTTCAACCTGATGTTCTCAACAGAGATGGGTGCTAGTGCCGATGGTTCCATGAAGGTTTATCTGCGTCCTGAGACGGCTCAGGGTATCTTTGTGAACTACCTGAATGTTCAGAAGACTGGTCGCATGAAGATTCCTTTTGGTATCGCTCAGATTGGTAAGGCTTTCCGTAACGAGATTGTGGCTCGCCAGTTCATCTTTCGTATGCGCGAGTTCGAGCAGATGGAGATGCAGTTCTTCGTAGCTCCTGGCACTGAGTTGGAGTGGTTCCCCAAGTGGAAGCAGACTCGTATGGCTTGGCACCAGGCTCTGGGCTTCGGCGCTGAGAACTATCGTTTCCACGACCATGACAAGTTGGCTCACTATGCTAATGCCGCTACCGATATCGAGTTCAAGATGCCGTTCGGCTTCAAGGAGGTTGAGGGTATTCACTCTCGTACTAACTTCGACCTGTCTCAGCACGAGAAGTTCTCTGGTAAGAGCATCAAGTACTTCGATCCTCAGACCAACGAGAGCTACACTCCGTATGTGATAGAAACCTCTATCGGTGTCGACCGTATGTTCCTTTCTATCATGTGCCACTCTTACTGCGAAGAGAAACTGGAGAATGGCGAGACTCGCGTAGTTCTGAAGTTGCCCGCAGCCTTGGCTCCTGTTAAACTGGCTGTGATGCCTCTGGTGAAGAAAGATGGTCTGCCCGAGAAGGCACGCGAGATTATCAACGACCTGAAGTTCCACTTCAACTGTCAGTACGACGAGAAGGATTCTATTGGTAAGCGCTATCGCCGTCAGGATGCCATCGGTACACCTTACTGTGTTACCGTTGACCACGACACACTGAACGATGGTTGTGTTACTCTGCGTTTCCGCGACACCATGGAGCAGGAGCGCGTGAAGATTAGCGACTTGGCTTCAATCATCGAGGACAAGGTTAGCATTGCAAGTCTGTTGAAGAAGCTTCAGTAATGAAAAAGTATATCATTTATCTGTTCGCTATGACGATGGGTCTTTGTGGCCTGTCGTCGTGTAGCGAGGAGACCGAGGAGGACAACGAGTTTGCTGACTGGGCCGTACGCAATGAGCAGTATCTGGCCTCTATTGCCACCGACTCGATGAAGCAGGCAGGCTGGCAGCGTATCAAGAATTATTCGCTGAACGATTCTGTAGAGGGTGGTATCAGTGACTATATCTATGTTGACAGTATAGCTCATTATGACCTTGGTGTTAATAAACAGGGCTCGCCCGCTTTCACTGATTCTGTTCGTGTGATGTATCAGGGACGTCTGATGCCTTCTGCATCTTATCCCCGTGGTAAGTTCTTTGATAAGGGAACTGCTGTTGGTACTTTCTCTGTGGCCACCAGCTCTACGGCACGTTTCAGTGTCTCAGGGGTTGTTACGGGTTTCACAACTGCTCTTCAGAAAATGCATGTAGGCGACTACTGGCGTGTCTATATTCCCAGCGGTTTGGGTTATGGCACTGCAGGTAACGGCACTTCTTTACCTGGTTCCAGTGTCCTCGTCTTCGATCTTGTCCTTGTGGATTATAGTCCAGTGGGGCAGGTGATGGATCCTTGGCAGTAAAAAAATAATAAATGATAGATATAAAAAATCCGAATCGATAGCCGATTCGGATTTTTTTTTTCTTCTGTGTCGACACTTGGATTCGAACCAAGGACCCCCACCATGTCAAGGTGATACTCTAACCAACTGAGCTATGCCGACAGGTCTTTTTTCTTAAGCGGATGCAAAGGTACATAAAATAATTGAGAATGGATAATCGAAAAATAAGAAATTTGGGGAACAAGACGAGTATTTAACATTTCTTTGAGAAAAATGTGAGCATGGATAGAGGCCATGTCGGAAATATGTTGTATATTTGCGTCATAATTAAAAACTGATAGCTATGCAGAAGTACGCGAATTATATCAAGAAAATTGAGATTGACGCATTGTGGAGCGGCAAGAAACATATTGTGTGGGAACTAGACCCGCATGTGAATATCTTGAGTGGCATCAACGGTGTGGGCAAGAGTACGATTCTGAATAAGGTTGTAAAAGGTCTGGTTGCTGGTGGCGAGTTCCCCAGTCATATGCTGAAGGGGGTAAGACTGGAGGTGATGCCAGAGGAATGCAAGTGGATTCGTTATGATATGATTCGCTCACTTGATTCGAACTTGTCGCAGGCATTCACAGAGAGTGATGGTTTTGTGCGCCAGGCTTTGACGGCCCTGGCTGGCGTTGGTGGTGGTTCACTACTTGATATTCAACTGTATAATCTGCAACGAAAATATCTGGACTATCAGGTGAACATCGGCAATCGAATCATTGAGCAACTACAGCAGGGACATGCGGATGCTGCTCAACAACTGTCGCAGAAGAAGACGCGCTTCCAGGATATAGTGGACGAGCTTTTTGCTGAGACGGGTAAGAAGATTGTTAGAACGGAGAATGAGATTCGCTTTACTCAGATTGGTGAGGTGTTGGTGCCTTATCAGTTGTCGAGCGGCGAGAAACAGGTGTTGGCCATTCTGCTCACTGTGTTGGTGCAGGACGATCAGCCTTATGTGCTCTTTATGGACGAGCCTGAGGTTAGTCTGCATATGGAGTGGCAGAAGCGACTTATCGATCTGGTGATGGAGTTGAACCCTAACGTACAGATTATTATGACCACTCATTCGCCTGCCGTGGTGATGAATGGTTGGGCAGATCATGTGACTGAGGTGAGCGAGATTACTGTCAATGGCTAGTCGACTGATAGATAATATAGATAGCCGTTACTTTGAGGCGGCCAACGCGCTGAGGGGAAAACGGGCGCGACGTAGGATTGTGGCCTACGTTGAGAGTTATGACGATATCTATTTCTGGCGCACGGTACTCAACCGTTTTGAGGATGAGAACCGCTATTTCGAGGTGATGTTGCCATCGAAGATGAACCTGACGCGTGGTAAGAAGTCGGTGCTGATGAATTTCGTGGGCGACCATGTTGGCCCAGATATGATTGCCTGTGTGGATGCCGACTACGACTATCTGTTACAGGGTGTCACTGAGCAGTCGCGCAGGGTGTTGGAGAGTCCCTATGTGTTTCACACCTACGTCTATGCCATTGAAAACTACCAGTGCTTTGCGCCATCGCTTCATGATGTATGTGTGGCAGTGACGCTTAATGACCATCGTATTTTTGATTTCCAGGAGTATTTCCGTCAGTATAGTGAGGCCTGCTTTCCGCTCTTCGTGTGGTCCGTGTGGGCTTATCGTACAGGGCACCATGGTCGTTTCTCGTTGTCCGACTTCAACCGTGTGGTAGACCCGGGTGGATTTACCGTTCAGAATCCTCAGGCATCCATAGAGCATATGAGACGCAAGGTGAAGACTAAGGTTCACGAACTGCAACGCTTGTTTCCCAACAATAAAGAGGCTTATCTGAAAGTGAAGACTGACCTCTTGGAACTGGGGATTACTCCACAGACAACTTATCTTTATATGCAGGGGCATCATCTGTTTGATACGGTGGTGACACCTATCATGACGAAGGTTTGTAATGTGTTACGGCAGGAGCGACAGGTCGAGATATACTACTCGCAGGCTCATCGTACACAGAAACGTAATGAGATGTCGTGCTACGAGAACTCGCAAGAGGATATCAAGTCGATGCTTAAAAAGAATACGGGCTATCAGCGGGCACCGCGCTTCGTGCAATTACAGGAAGACATACGTAGGTATTTGGATTCCCCAGTTAGTTCTCCTTCCAGAACGCTCGAGTGAACAATACTAATACGGCGATAATTTCCAGACGTCCTACTAACATCAGGAATGAGCAAAGCCACTTCACGCCAATGCTTAAGTCGGCCCATGACATCTGTGGTCCGATGTTGGTGTCAAGTCCTGCTCCAACATTGCTGATGAGACTTATCGATATGGTGGCAGCGTTGGTAATGTCGACCCCCGATTCCATCATGATGATGGTGGTGAGAGCCAAGGCGATGACATAGATAGTGAAGAAAGCGAGAAGGGTGGTCAAACGACTCTGAGGAATACTCTGACCGTTCATCTTCACTGGTAGAACAGCATTGGGATGGATGATGTGTCGGAACTCATTACGGAGTACCTTGAACAGCATCATCACGCGTATACTTTTGAAACCACCTGTGGTGGAACCTGCACAAGCACCCATGAACATCAGTACACCCAGAATAGCCCACGTGATATGGGGCCATGTGCCAGCGTCCATATTACTAAGACCTGTGGTGGTGATGAATGAAACTACTTGGAATAAGGCCGAGCGGAAGGCTAATTCGAAGTCGTAGCCCATGCGGGTGAGCAGCAAATACATAATCCACAGGGTGGCAATGATGATAGTGGTAATATATACCTTGAACTCCGAGTTCTTGAATAGCGTACTGACCTTGAACTTGAAAATACTGACGTAGAGTAAGGTAAAATTGATGCCAGCCAAGAACTGGAACAGAATGGCCAAATACTCAATGAGTGGTGAGGCCAGGAAGATAGTTCCGTTGTGCGTAGAGAAACCACCTGTGGCTGTGGTGGACATAGAATAGTTGGTGGCATCAAACCATTCCATGCCTGCTAACCAAAACGATAGACCACAGGCAATGGTGAGCAGCAAATAGATACTCCAAATCCATTTGGCTGAGGTTGATAGGCGGGGATGCATCTTTGAGCGCATGGGACCAGTTGCTTCAGCAGCAAATACCCTGACGCTTCCTCCTACGAGTGAAGGAAGAATGGCGATAGTAAAGAATACGATTCCCAAACCACCAATCCATTGCATCAGTGAACGCCAGAAAAGGAGTCCGTGAGGCAGCGACTCTACATCGTCTATAACGGTGGCACCTGTCGTTGTGAAACCCGACATGGTCTCGAAATAGGCATCGGTGACGCTTGGGACGGAACCATGAATCAAAAACGGGAACATGCCGAAGAACGAGAAGACCACCCAGGTGAGTGTCACCACGACATAGGCATCGCGGCGACTCAAAGAGTTTTCTGCTTCGTGTCCGAAGAACATAAAGATGCAACCACTTCCAAAAGTCATCAAGGTCGAGGTCATGAAGGCCATTACATCGTCCTCGTGGAAAGAGAAGGCCATGGCCAGACAAATAGCCATGAAGAACGACTCGAGGAAGAGCAATGATCCAATGATCTTCGATATGATGCGGAAGTTTACCATAAGAGGGATTTTTTGAAAAATTTCTCGGCTTGCTCTAGGTGATGTCTATGGCAAAACACCATAACGGAGTCGCCAGTCAGTATCTGAGTATTACCATTAACAAGGATACCCTTGCCATCGCGTACCAGTCCGCCAATAGTGATACCAAAAGGTAATCCCAACTCCTTCACCGGTTTTTTTGTGACCTTCGAGCCTTCAGCAGCCACAAACTCGGCTACGTCGGCGTCGACCATCATCAGTGAGCGTAGATTACGCACATCGGCCTTAAGCATCATCTGGAAAATATGACTGGCTGCCACTGTTTTTTTATTGATGACGGTTCCTATATCCAAGCTGTCGGCCATTGGCACGTAGTCGAGGTTTTCTACCATGGCAACGGTTTTTCTAACGCCTAGCTTCTTGGCTGTGAGACAAGCAAGGATGTTGGTCTCGGCATTGCCTGTAAGTGCTACAAAGGCCTGTGTGTGCTTGATGCCTTCTTCGTTGAGCAGTCCTAAATCGCGTCCATCACCGTGAATCACCATCGCATCGGTCTCGGAGAGCAGCTGGTTCAGACGCTCACATCGGTCGGGGTTAATCTCAATGATTTTGGTGTTCATGTAATCGGGCATGGTTAAGGCAGCTCTTACAGCTGTCTTTCCGCCACCCATGATGATGACGTTGTGAACGTCCTCATAGTGCTCCTTACCTACAATCTTACGGATATAAGGGATATATTCGCTGGTGGTCATGAAATAGGCCAAATCGTGAAGCAATAATTCGTCCAAACCACCAGGGATAATGGTCTCCTGTCCTCGTTTGATGGCTACCACATGATAGGGGTCTTCTGGACCGATAAGATCTTTTAAGGGCTGGTTTAGAATTTCGCATCCTTCGCGCAATTTAATGCCCAATAGTACAAGCGCACCATTATGGACATCCCAGCGCTGACGCACCCATGACAGTTTTAGTCCGTTGATGATGTCTGTGGCTGCCAGTACCTCTGGATAGACCAGCGAATCGATACCCAGATCGTGGAAGAATGGCAGGTTCTGGGGGGATAGATATTCATAATTGTCGATGCGGGCAACGGTCTTTTTGGCTCCTAAAGCATGGGCCAATGTACATGCCGTGATGTTACGACTCTCATAGCGTGTGACACCAACGAAAAGGTCTGCACTTCCTACACCGGCATCTTTCAAGGCTTTGATGCTAGTAGGTGAGGCATTGACGGCCATGATGTCGTAGTTTGAGTCCATGCCGCCCAAACGATTCTCGTCATCATCAATCAGCACACAGTCGTGGTGTTCTGTTGAAAGGAGCTTCGATAGGTGTGTGCCCACGGCTCCTGCGCCCGCAATCACAATTTTCATGACAGTATTACTTTCTTAATGGATTCTTTATCGATACCCACAATATGACGAAGCTCGTCAACAGTGCCGTGCTCCACAAATCTATCTGGTAAGCCCATGCGAGTAATGCAGGGCTGATAGCCGTGATCGTTCATCCACTCCATCACAGCACTACCCATGCCACCATTGCGCACACCGTCCTCAATGGTGATGATGCGCTTAAACTTGCGGCCAACCTCTTCGAGAATAGTCTCGTCAAGAGGTTTCAAGAAACGCATGTCGTAGTGGGCGACGGATTTTTCTGATAATTCGCTAATAATTTCCTGAACATCATTGCCAATGGGACCGATGGTTAGCACTGCTACGTCGTCGCCATCACAGAGTTTGCGTCCTGTTCCTATGGAAATTTCCTGGAAGGGACAACGCCAATCAACCAGTACACCACGACCTCGCGGATAGCGGATGATGAAAGGACCTTTACCTTCAAGCTGGGCAGTGTACATCAGGTTTCTCAATTCGTGCTCGTTCATTGGCGAAGCAATGGTGAGATTGGGAATGGGGCGCAAAGCTGCCATGTCAAAAGCACCATGATGGGTGGGGCCGTCTTCGCCAAC
Source organism: Prevotella sp. E15-22 (assembly GCF_023204875.1). Classification (NCBI taxonomy): domain Bacteria; kingdom Pseudomonadati; phylum Bacteroidota; class Bacteroidia; order Bacteroidales; family Prevotellaceae; genus Prevotella; species Prevotella sp. E15-22. The sequence goes on along the minus strand of NZ_CP096247.1, from coordinate 2,317,460 downwards.
CAAACCGGCACGGTCGAAACAGAGAACGACAGGCAACTTGAGGATTGCTACGTCGTGGATAATATTGTCGTAAGCGCGTTGTGCAAAGGCACTATAGATGTTGCAGAAGGGCTGAAGTCCTTCCTTGGCCATTCCTGCGGAGAATGTTACAGCATGTCCTTCGGCTATGCCAACGTCAAACATCCTGTCAGGCATTTCTTTCATTGGGATGTTCATGGAACAACCTGTAGGCATGGCAGGAGTGACACCCACAATCTTTGGATTGCTACGAGCCAACTCCAATAGGGTGTGTCCAAAGACGTCCTGATATTTCGGAGGCATGTCGCCAGTGTCGTTGGTTATTAGCTCGCCAGTGTCAGGGTCGAACTTTCCAGGTGCATGCCACACGGGCTTGTAGTTTTCGGCAGGGGCATAGCCATGGCCCTTTTTTGTGTGTAGGTGGAGCAGCTTGGGACCTTTCATGTCCTTCAACTGTTTCAGGATGCGAACAAGTTCCAAAACATTGTGCCCATCGAAAGGACCAAAGTAACGGATATTCATGCCTTCGAAGATGTTCTGCTGTTCGGAGATGGCGCTCTTTACGGCATTGCTCAGACGGATGAGCCCCTTTTTGCGTGCCTCGGAAAGCAAGCCTTGCTGGACTAGCCACTTGGCTGCCTTATAGCGTAACGAGTTGTATGTCTCGTTAGTACTCAGGTTAAGCAGATATTCTTTCATACCACCCACTGATCGGTCAATAGACATGTCGTTGTCGTTGAGGATTATCAGTAGATCGTTGGGGGTGCTTGATACGTTGTTGAGTCCCTCAAAAGCTAAACCGCCACTCATGGCACCATCGCCAATGACGGCTACCACTTTGCGAGTGTCCTTGGCTGCTACAGCCATGCCGAGGGCTGCGGAGATGCTATTGCTGGCATGTCCACAGATGAATGAATCGTATTTGCTCTCTTCGGGAGTGGGGAAGGGGCGAATGCCACCTAGTTTGCGGTTTGTATAGAATTGCTCGCGGCGACCTGTCAGGATCTTATGTCCATAAGCCTGATGACCAACATCCCATACGATGCGGTCTTCTGGTGTATTAAAGACATAGTGAAGTGCAACGGTAAGTTCAATTACGCCTAAACTGGAAGCCAGATGACCTGGATTCTCGGCTAGCTCTTCAACGATATCTTGTCGTAATTCTGAGCAGAGCCTAGGCAGCAAATCGATATTCATTTGCCTCAGTTGGCTTGGGTTGTCAATGCTATTGAGTATCTTTAGATTACTATGTTCCACGATTTAAGAATAATCATTTGGGCGACAAAGTTACAAATATTCGTTCATATTTCAAAAACTTAGTCTAATTTTTTTGGCTGTTACATATTTATTTCATAAATTTGCAAGCAAATCATATCCTATAATTTGCCAACAATGAAGTATGTTGTCCTGAAGGATCAAACGGATAGACGATTGTCATTTTATCTTGCTATGGAGGAGTATGTCGCTCGCCATATGGGAGATGATGACGATTTGTTCTTTATGTGGCAAGTGAAGCCAACGGTTATCTTCGGACGCAACCAATTGATGGAAAGTGAGGTTAATGTGGATTACTGTCGAACACATTGCATTGAGATGTATAGGCGCAAGAGTGGTGGTGGTTGTGTGTATGCAGATAGAAGCAACGTTATGTTGTCGTTTGTGTCGAAGGAAGAGAATGTGGCTCTCACCTTTAATCGCTTTGTCAACATGTTGTTGTTGGTGCTGCGGAGGATGGGTATTGAAGCAACAAGCACCACTCACAACGATGTGATGATTGGAGATCGAAAAGTGAGTGGCGCGGCTTTTTATCATCTGCCAGGTCGCAGTATAGTGCATAGTACGATGCTTTATGATACAGATATGGAACATATGCTTCATGCGATCACACCCAGTAAGGAAAAGCTGGAGTCAAAGGGCATCAAGAGTGTGCGACAACGTATCACCTTGCTAAAAGACCATACTTCACTGTCGTTAGAGGAGTTTAAGGCTCTTGTCCGGCAGACATTATGTCAGGGAGAACGATTGTTGACGTCCGAAGATGTATCGGGCATTGAGCAATTAGAACAAACCTATCTGAAAGAAGAGTTTATCAACCGTATACACTGATTTTTATCGATTATACTAAAAACTTAAAACAATGGCAATAAAACAAGAAAAGCAAGACCGCGAAAAAAGAACATGTCTGTATGAAAGACATATAGCAGAGGGGGCTTTTATGGCTCCGTTTGCAAATTTCTGCATGCCTATTCAATATCGCAATATCCAATTGGAACATTTAGCAGTGCGTCATAATTGCGGATTGTTTGATGTTTCACACATGGGCGAGGTCACTGTAAAGGGAAAGGATGCTGAGCGCTATGTCCAACATATCTTTACAAACAACATCGCTGAGGCTCCCATTGGTAAGATATATTATGGTATGATGTGCTACGAGAACGGTGGCACGGTGGACGACCTGCTGGTTTATAAAATGGGTGAGAATGATTTCTTCTTGGTAATCAATGCAGCTAACATTGATAAGGATTGGGCATGGATGCAACAGCAAGCTAAGGGATTTGACATTGTTTTGCAGGATCGTAGTGACTTCTATGGACAGATAGCCTTGCAAGGACCAGAAGCTGAGCAACGTATGGAGGAGGTCTTGGGATTACCATGTCGCGAGATGGCTTTTTATACCTGTAAAACCATTGATGGCGTCATTGTGTCGCGAACGGGTTATACGGGTGAGGATGGATTCGAGGTGTATGCTTCGCACGATTATATCCAGCGTTGTTGGGATAAATTGATTGATGCCGGCGTTCAACCTTGCGGATTAGGTTGTCGCGATACCCTGCGTTTCGAAGTCGGTTTACCTCTTTATGGCGATGAGTTATCTGAAGAAATATCTCCCATCATGGCAGGATTGGGTATGTTTGTTAAACTTGACAAGCAGGAGTTTGTCGGTAAAGAGGCGCTGGCTAAACAGAAGGCCGAGGGACCGGCGAAGAAACTTGTTGGCATTGAGTTAGAGGATAAGGCAATTCCTCGCCATGGTTATACTGTTCTAAAAAATGGAACCCCCATTGGTGAGGTTACTACAGGATATCATGGGATATCAGTAGATAAGAGCGTATGTATGGCCCTTATCGATGCTGATTATGCTGCATTGGGAACTGAGGTGGAAATTCAGATTCGCAAGAAGGTGTTCCCTGGAAAAATAGTGAAGAAACAATTCTATCATAAGAGTTATAAAAACTAAAAACTTAAAATTAATACTATGGCTAAAGTAATTGACGGACTCTTTTATAGTGAGTCACACGAGTATGTAAAAGTTGAAGGTAACATTGGTTACATCGGTATCAGTGATTATGCTCAGCATGCCTTGGGCAATGTTGTATACGTCGATATGCCCGATGTGGATGACGAGATTGAGGCTGGTGAGGAGTTCGGTGCCGTGGAGAGTGTTAAGGCTGCCAGTGATTTGTTTGCTCCTGTCAGTGGTACTGTCGTTGAGGTTAATGATGTACTTGACGATCAACCCGAACTTATCAATCAGGATCCTTATGAGAACTGGATTGTTAAGGTTGAACTGAGTGATAAGTCGCAACTTGACAATCTGATGGATGCCAAGGCATATGCAAAATACTGTGAGAAATAATCATGTTTGATAATGGATTATAAGTATTTTCCCCATACAGAGGATGACCTGAAGGCGATGATGGATAAGGTGGGAGTGAAAGACCTGGATAGTCTTTATGCCCAGATACCTGATGCCATCCGCTTTAAGAACGACTATCAGCTGCCATCGGAGATGAGTGAGATAGAGGTTCGTCAGTTGTTTGACAAACTAGGCTCGCAGAATCAACAGATGACATGCTTTGCCGGCTATGGTGTATACGATCACTACACACCATCGGTAATACCAAGTCTGCTGCAGCGCTCAGAATTCCTTACGTCATATACTCCGTATCAGGCAGAGATTTCTCAGGGCACACTGCACTATATCTTTGAGTACCAGAGTATGATGGCCGAACTGACAGGCATGGACATCAGCAATGCATCGATGTACGATGGAACGACTGCTACTGCCGAGGCGATGATGATGGCTGTGGCTGCCGGCAAGAAAGTAAACAAGGTGCTAGTGTCTGAGGGCTTGAATCCAAAGACACGCAAGGTTCTTGATACCTATGCCCTTCATCAGGGCATTGAGCTGGTAAATATACCTCTCAAAGATGGTGTTACCGACATCTCAACAGCCAACTTCGACGGTGTTGCTGGTGTCATAGTTCAGCAGCCAAATGTTTATGGTATAGTTGAAGACTTCACAGGTTTTGCCGATACATGTCATGAACATAAGGCTCTCTTCATTATGGATAGTGTTGCTGCTGATTTGGCTGTGCTCAAGACTCCTGGAGAGTGGGGCGCTGATATCGCTGTTGGCGATGGTCAGTCGTTAGGTATTCCTATGTTGTTTGGTGGTCCTTATGTGGGCTATATGTGTTGTACGGAGAAGTTGATTCGTAAGATGCCTGGTCGTATCGTAGGTATGACCAAGGACAATCGCGACCAGCGTGCTTTCGTGCTTACCCTTCAGGCTCGCGAGCAACATATCCGTCGCCAGAAGGCAACATCAAATATCTGCTCGAATCAGAGTCTGATGGCGCTCTTTGTTACCATCTATCTCTCGTTGATGGGAAAACAGGGCGTGAAGGAGGCTGCTGAACTATCGTATGCAGGAGCTCACTATCTCTGCGATAAACTTGTTGAAACAGGTAACTTCCATCTGGTTTATAATCAGCCTTTCTTCAATGAGTTCTATGTGAAGTATGCCGGGGATGTGGATAAATTGCAGAAGCGTTTCATCGATGCCGGATTCCTTGGTGGCGTTAAGTTTGCCGATGGCATCCTTTTCGCTGTTACTGAGAAGCGTACTAAGGAAGAAATTGATAACCTCGTAAAGATTGCTGCCGTATGAACAACCGACTATATGGAAATCTGATCTTTGAACTCTCAAAGGAGGGGCGCAAAGGATACAGTCTGCCAAGGAATAACTATGGCAGTTACGAGATACCTGCTTCGATGAAGCGTGCTGGGGATGCTGAACTTCCTGAGTGCGACGAGCTTACCGTGGTGCGCCACTACACCAATCTGTCGAATAATAACTTTGGTGTAGATACCGGCTTCTATCCGTTGGGCTCTTGTACCATGAAGTATAATCCTAAAATCAACGAGGAGATGGCCGCTCTGCCTCAGTTCCAGAATCTGCATCCAGAGCAGCCTCAGAAGACGGTGATGGGTGCCTTGGCCTTGGTATCACTGTTGGAGAAATCGCTCTGCGAGCTTACTGGTTTGGCTCACTTCACCTTTAAGCCATACGCTGGTGCTCATGGTGAGTTGACGGGACTGATGACTATCGATAACTATCATCGCCATCGTGGTGACATGCAGCGTAAAAAGGTAATTGTACCTGATAGCGCACATGGCACTAATCCAGCCTCGGCTGCAGTATGCGGATTGGAGATTGTTGAGGTAAAATCTCTGGCCAACGGTCAGGTTGATTTCGAGGATCTGCAGCGTATCGTGGCTGAACAAGGTCAGGAGATTGCTGCTATGATGATGACCAATCCAAATACACTCGGCCTATTCGAAACTCGTATCCCTGAGATAGCGAAACTCATCCACGACTGTGGTGGACTGATGTATTACGATGGTGCCAACCTGAATCCTATGCTTGGTGCATGTCGCCCTGGCGATATGGGATTTGATGTGATGCACATCAATCTGCACAAAACATTCTCAACGCCTCATGGTGGCGGCGGTCCTGGCTCAGGTCCTGTAGGTGTTCGCGAGGGATTGCAGGATTGCTTCCCCTTCGTGTCGCCCTATCATGGCAACTATGCTGTGATGATGCGTGCTTATGCTTACATCCTCTCGTTGGGTCGTGAGCATGTTAAGGAGGTTGGGCCGTTGGCAGTGCTTAACGCTAACTATATCAAAGAGTGCCTGAAGGATGCCTACGAACTGCCCATCGATGGCCTGTGCTGTCATGAGTTTGTGTTCGACGGCCTTAAGGATAAGAGTACGGGTGTAACTACGATGGATGTGGCTAAGCGACTGCTTGACTATGGTTATCATGCTCCCACCATCTACTTCCCGTTGCTCTTCCACGAGAGTTTGATGGTTGAGCCCACAGAGAATGAGTCGAAGGAGACACTCGATGGATTCATTAACGTGATGCGTAAGATTGCCGAGGAGGCTAAGACCGATCCTGAGATGGTGAAGAGTGCTCCACACACTACGCCTATCGGACGTGTCGACGATGTCCTTGCAGCCAAGCATCCTGTTACGACTTATAAACAGTTAAAGAATGAACAAAACTGATTTGATTATCATCGGCGCGGGCCCTGGAGGTTACCGCGCCGCTGAATATGCTGCTAAGCAGGGCTTAAAGGTAGCTATTTTCGAAGGCTCTGAGGTGGGTGGAACCTGCTTGAATGTGGGTTGTATTCCTACTAAGACCTACGTGCATAGCGCTTCTTTTGATGAGGCGCGTGAGCGTATGGCTACGGTTGTGACCCAACTTCGTCAAGGTGTTGAGGGCATCCTCTCTCATCCTAACATCACGCTGGTTCGTGAGAAAGGTGTGTTTGTGGATGCTCATACCGTTGGCGACTACACCGCTGATAACATCATCATCGCCACAGGTTCTGAAACCAAATGGCTTCCAATTAAGGGCGTTGATGATCCTCGTGTGGTAGATAGCACAGGCCTGCTACAGCTAGAGACTCTCCCCAAGCGTCTTACTATAATCGGCGCTGGAGTAATCGGTATGGAGTTTGCCTCAGTATTCAATCGATTTGGTTCTGAGGTTACGGTCATCGAGTATCTAAAGGAATGCTTGCCTGCCCTGGATAGCGACATCGCCAAGCGTCTGCGCAAGTATCTGGAAAAGCAGGGCATCACCTTCAAGATGAAGACTGCCGTAGAGGATATCGCAGATATAGATGCTGACGTGGTACTGATGGCAACAGGCAGAAAGCCTCGTGTGCAGGCTGACTTTGCCAATGCTGGCGTAGAGTATGATGAACGTAAGGGTGTAGCTGTAGATGAGAACTTCAAGACAGCCGTGAATGGTATTTATGCAATAGGCGATGTAAATGGTAAGCAGATGTTGGCCCACGCTGCTGAGATGCAGGCTGTGCATGCTGTGAATCATATCCTTAACAAGGAGGATGCTATTCGTTTCGATATCATGCCTGCTGCCATCTTTACTACTCCCGAGGCTGCTTGCGTTGGCCTCACTGAGGATCAACTCAAAGAGCAAGGTTATGCCTATGAATGTCGCAAAGCATTCCATCGTGTAAATGGAAAGGCTTTAACGATGAACGAGACAGAGGGAATGTTGAAACTCTTCTCGGAACCTGAAGCAGGACGTATTCTTGGGTGTCATGTCTTTGGCGCCCATAGTGCCGATATGGTGCAGGAAGTCAGTGTGCTGATGTGTCGTGATACAACTGTCTCACAATTGCGCGACATGGTGCATATTCATCCCACAGTCAATGAATTACTGCTGACTGCTGCCCAGTCTTAAAAATCTCACGTTGTTCATCAGCAACTGTGCTGTCTCTTGGTCTATCAAGTGCTCATTCTTGTTATAGACAATGGTGCAGTTGCTGATGTTTATGTTCTTAACACATGACAATCCCTTGATACCTTTTGCTTTGATACCTGTTTTGCAGTTGTAACATACCACATTGTTGATGTGGATATCTTGAAACTGTGGTACCCATTGTCGGTCGACCTTTGAAAATACAGGTATTTCGCTGTTGTCGCCTGCCTGCCGATTAACATAGTCGCATTGAAAGCTGATGGCCTCGCCAGCAATGTCGTTCATCATGATATTACTAAAATAGAGCGCTTCCGTTCGTCCACCTCGGCTTAATGAACTCTTGAATCTCAGACCTACGTCTGTACCACTGAAAGTGTTGTCTCTTACCACTATGCGACGGATGCCGCTGGCAATCTCACTACCTAACACAAAGCCACCATGGGCATGGTTCACGGTGTTGTTCATAATCACCATGTCTTCGCATCCAGCGATGTCACGTCCTTTGGTTGGCTTGTTGCTTTTCAGACAGATGCCGTCATCACCCACACTAACATTACAGTTGACAATCAAGGCTCGTCTACAATCAGACAGGTCGATGCCGTCAGCATTTTGAACGTTCCATTCAGAGCGTACGGTGATTCCATCAATGATGATGTTCTCGCAGAAGCAGGGATGCACATGAAATCGTGGTGCGTTCTGAATGGTAACTCCTTCCAGTAGGATGTTTTGACAGTCGGTTAGTCTGATAAGGTCATTACGCATTCCTTCCTGTTTCTTGGCATCATCAGCAATATCGGGATAACCATTGGCCATCTGCCAAGGATACCACAGGTCGCCTTTCTCAGTCACTTGTCCACCCATATCCAAATAACGTTCCCATTCTGTGTTACTCGATTTCAGACGTTTAACAGGACGCCATTGCTGACCATTGCCATCTATAATGCCTTGCCCTGTGATAGCGATGTTTTTCTGTTTGGAGGCACGGATACAAGGATGAACGCGTCTGATTTCGTCATTCTTCTCAAGATAAAGACGCTTGTCTGGAGAGAACACCACGATGGCATTGCGTTCCAGATGCAATTCTGTATTATTTCTCAGGATGATAGGCCCAGTGAGCCACACACCTTCTGGCACAATGAGACGACCTCCTCCCTGCTCGGTCAACTGCGTCAACCCTTTCTCAAAAGCATCCGTGCATAGAGTGATACCGTCACCTATGCCTCCTACATCTTTCAGGTTTATCTCGTTCTGTGGAATTGCAAATGCTTCCACTGCCTTTACTTGTGTGGGTAAATCTTTGTAGCACGTATTATAGTCGATAGCCCATGTACTCAGTACAAAGCACAGTAGACTGCTTAGTATCCATAACTTATTGGTCATAGTCTATTGTTTAAACGTGCACAAAGATACGAATTATATCCGAAATGAAAAAGAAAACCACACTTATTTGTTCAAGGCCTCATACAGATGGTCGAGAGCAACGTCTGCATTACCATTGGCTTCGTTCAAAAGCGTAACAAATTTTGAGCCGATGATAGCACCGGTTGCATTGTCTTGTGCAGCTTTTAACGTTTGAGCGTTACTGATGCCAAAACCAATCATGCGAGGATTGCGCAGGTTCATGGCGTTGATACGGCGGAAATATTCCTGTTTCTGTTCGTCGAATGATTTCTGAGTACCAGTGATGGAGGCAGAGCTAACCATATAGATAAATCCATCGGTATGCTCGTCAATAAAGCGGATGCGCTCTTCGCTGGTCTCTGGGGTGATAAGCATGATGATGCGTAGGTCGTATTTGTCGGCAATGGGCTTTACAATGTTCAGATAGTCATCAAAGGGAAGGTCGGGGATGATGGCACCACTGACGCCCGCCTCTACACAACTCTGACAAAACGCTTCGATGCCGTAATGCAGAATAGGATTCAGATAGCCCATGAGCACGAGGGGAATCTCCACTTGTTCTTTAATGTCCTTCAGCTGACCGAAGAGCGTCTTCAGGGTCATGCCGTTCTTCAGCGCCTGTGTAGCTGCACTCTGGATGACAGGCCCATCAGCCAATGGGTCGCTGAAAGGAATACCCACCTCGATCATGGCAATGCCGCGGTGCTGCATGGCGAGAATCACGTCGGCCGTACCTTCAAGTGTTGGACAGCCTGCACAGAAATAGAGCGAAAGGAGTTTTTCGTTCTTCTTATTTTCGAATAGAGAATTAATCTTGTTCATAACTGTTCTAAGAATTGTTTGAGTTTATTGATATCTTTGATTCCTGGTGTTATTTCGAAACGAGAGTTTAGGTCAATGCCTATACACTTTGGATGACGGATGTTTTTTACTTTCTCTGCATCATCAGACCCGATGCCACCGCTGAGTAGGAAAGGCTTCTTTCCGTCATAAGCCGAGAGAATGCTCCAATCGAACTGCTTACCACTGCCTCCAACGGATAGACATTTTGTGTCGAAAAGAAAATATTCCACGACGTCTTCATATGCCTTGTATGTTGCGATGTCGTCACGGTCGTTAACACTGATAGCTTTTATGACAGGACGTTCCATCTGTGCAACATATTCGGGTGACTCATGCCCATGGAGTTGTATGTAATCAAGGTTATATTCGTCCGAAAGACTTTTGACAGTTTCAATGTCTTCATTCACAAATACCCCTACACGTTTTACCCTGTTGGGCAAATATGCAGGGCGTTCGCTGACAAATCGACTGGACTTTGGCCAGAAGATGAAGCCCATTAGGTTGATGCCCAGGGCCTCTGCCTCTCGGATATTCTCCGTATCCCTCATTCCACAAACCTTAACAATCATAACTGTGAGATGAATTCGTTTAATGACTTACCAGGGTCGGCTGTCTTCATGAAGTTCTCGCCAATGAGGAAGCCACGGAACCCTGCCGAACGGAGAGTCTTGACCGTCTCTGGGTTCGAAATGCCGCTTTCGCTCACCTTGACAGCGTCCTTTGGCAGAAGCTCAGCCAAACGGAATGAGTTCTCTACATCCGTGACAAACGACCCCAGATTACGATTGTTGATGCCACATACATCAGGCTCCAGTTCGGCATACTCTAGCTCCGCTTCCGAGTGCATCTCAAGCAGTACCTCTAGTCCCAATGCATGCGCCTTATCCATCAATTGCTTGCATTCCTGTTTCGAAAGACAGGCGGCAATCAGTAGAACTGCCGATGCCCCGCAGAGCGCAGCCGCATATAGTTGCGCTTCGTTGATAACGAAGTTCTTATAGAGAATGGGAAGTGTAACACCGCTTAGACGAGCCTGACGGATAAAGTCATCGCTGCCTCCAAAGTAATGCTCATCGGTAAGGATGCTCAGGGCAGCAGCGCCATTTTGCTGGTATGATAGCGGGATGATGTCGGCGCGTCCTTCTTCTTTAATCCATCCTTTTGATGGAGAACGGCGTTTAAACTCGGCAATGATACCCGTGTTGCTTTGGAGCAGAGCCTCGCGCAAAGAAGGCTTCTTTGCGCAGAGACGCTCTAGTTCTAGATGCTTATAAGCAACAATTTCTTGAAGAATATCCATGTCTTATGAGTTTAGTTCCACGAACTTCTTGAATGTGCGTAGGGCAGCTCCACTATCAATACTCTCGCGTGCTATCTCAATGCACTCTTCGATGCTCTTCTGTCCTTTTTCTAGCACTTGGATGCCAAAGGCAGCATTAGCTAATACAATGTTTTTCTGAGCTGGTAGGGCACGGTTTTCGAGTACCGAATCAAAGATTTCTGCGGCCTCCTCTTCTGTTGCACCGCCAACGAGCTCCTCTGGCTTTGCAATCTCAAATCCTAGGTCTTGTGGCTTGAAGATGCGCTCGTAGTCCTTCGTTGTTACTTTGAAGTCGCCGGTAAGCGAAATCTCGTCATAGCCATCAATGCTGTTCACAATACCATAGTCGATGCCTAGTTTCTGATACACTTGATGATAAAGACGCATTTGGTTTAGATTAGCTACACCAAGTAATTGGCACTTAGGTTGACTAGGATTGACAATGGGGCCTAGAAGGTTGAATATGGTGGGGAAGGGCAGGGCCTTGCGGATTGGTCCCACAAACTTCATAGCCTTGGCAAAGAGTTGGGCATGTAGATATACGATGCCAACTTCGTTGAGTGAACGGTTCAACTTGTCAATGTCATCTGTGAACTTAATACCGTGATGGGCAATTACGTTAGAGGCACCGCTCACCGATGTGGCTGCATAGTTGCCGTGCTTAGCAACCTTATATCCGGCACCGGCAATCACGAAACATGAGGTAGTCGAGATGTTAAATGTGTTCTTACGGTCGCCACCAGTACCGACAACGTCGATGTAACGGTCGCAGTCGAGAATGGCTGGTACGCCAGTCTCCAGAATGCCGTCGCGGAATCCTAATAACTCCTCGACGGTTACACCGCGCATCTGCAGGCAGGTGAGCAGCGCTGTAATCTGCTCGTTGGGATATTCACTCTGGGTAATACCAATCAGGATTGTTTTCATCTCCTCTCGGGAAAGCTCTTCGTGGTTTAACAGGCGGAAGAGATAGCCTTTCATTGTCTGTTCCATAATCGTGCTGTGTTATAGGAATAAGAAGTTTTGAATCATTTTTCTTCCATCGGGTGTAAGCACACTCTCAGGATGGAACTGGATGCCTCGGATGTTGAGCGTCTTGTGACGCAACGCCATGATTTGTCCCTCGTCACTGACGGCAGTAATCTCTAGACATTCGGGTAATCCTTCCTTAGCAACCACCCAGGAATGATAGCGGCCAATAGTGATGTCGCGTTCGACACCGCTGAAGATAGGGTCGTCAACGACGATGTGACAAGGTGTTGCCACACCATGAAAGACGTCCGATAGGTTCTCTAGTTTTCCGCCAAATGCTTCTCCGATAGCCTGATGCCCTAGGCAGACACCCAGAATGGGCTTCTTGCCAGCATAGGTGCGAATGACATCGAGCAGGAGTCCTGCTTCCGATGGAATGCCAGGACCTGGCGAGAGCACAATTTTGTTGTAGGGCTCAAGGTCTGAGAGCTTAAATTGGTCATTGCGCAGTACGGCGACTTCGGCTCCCAGCTCTTTTATTAGGTGACTCAAGTTATAGGTAAATGAGTCGTAATTATCAATAATGACTACTTTCATTGTTCTGTGGGTCTAATGGGTTATAGAATAGCTGCCTTCTCAATGGCTCTGCGAAGTGCACCCAATTTGTTGTTCACCTCTTGCAACTCATATTCCTCGTTGCTCTTGGCCACAATGCCACCGCCAGCTTGGAACCATAGTTCACCGTTACGACTGACGAAGGTACGGATAGTGATGGCCTGATTCAGACTGCCATCGAGACCGATGATGCCAATACAACCACCATAGGCACCACGGTTGTGTGGCTCATAGTCGCTGATAAGTTGCATGGCGCGAACCTTAGGCGCTCCAGAGAGTGTTCCGGCAGGGAAGGTGTCGATAAATGCCTTGATGGAATCGGCCTCTTGATCCAGTTCTCCTGATACACGTGACACCAGGTGAATCACATGCGAGTAGTACTGGATATCTTTGTAGTAGTCTACTTTTACATCATGACAGTTTCTCGATAAATCATTGCGAGCTAGGTCTACCAGCATCACGTGCTCAGCATTCTCTTTCGGATCGTTACGCAGAAACTCAGCGCCTTTGCGGTCGGCCTCGGCATCACCCGTACGTTTTGTTGTTCCTGCTATGGGGTCAATGTAGGCCTTACGTCCTTCTATGCGGCAGTGCGTCTCGGGACTTGAACCAAAGATGCGGAAACCGCCAAAATCGAAATAGAACAAGTAAGGACTTGGGTTGATGCTCCTCAATGCACGATAAAGTTTGAAATCATCTCCTTCGTACTTCTGGATGAAGCGGCGCGAGAGTACAATCTGAAACACATCGCCACGCAAGCAGTGCTGAATGCCTTTGCGGATATTGGCCTTGTGTTCCTCGTCCGTCAAGGGCGATGTAAAAGAACCCACAGGGTGGAAATCGTAAGCCTTTACAGAAGCCTTATTCATGGCTTTCAAAACGTCTGAGATATCAGAAATACTCTCATTACTTTCGGAGATACTCACTACCTTCAGCATGTTATTGTGATGATCGAATACGATGACCACCTTATATAATATATAAAGCAGGTCAGGAGCATCGTTCTTTATTTGTGTCTCGTCCTTCACGTTGATATCTTCAAAATAACGTACGGCGTTAAACGACGTGTAGCCAAAGAGTCCGCAGACGTTCGCATCCTCGCCTTCCACCTTAATATGGTCTATGAGTGCATGTATGGCCTTGTCCGAACGATAGTCTTTGTTTACCTCGTGCTTGAATGTCGTGCCATCTGGGTAACTGACAGTTGCGATGCCATGTCCGATGGCTACGCTGGCAATAGGGTTAATGCCAATGAAAGAATGTGAGTTGCTCTGGTCGTGATAGTCTGAACTCTCCATCAATGCGCTCTGCGGATATAGGTCGCGCAGACGCATATACACGCCTACTGGCGTATAAAGGTCAGCGAGAATAGTCTTGCTGCTTGTATGATAATGAAAGATTTTCTCCATGATTATTGTACCATTTCTTTGTTGTTCAAGTAAGTCTCAATGTCTTTGTCGCCGCGTCCACTCACTGTGAGCACCACCACATCATCCTTCTTGAAATTGAGTCTCGATAAGGCTGCGATGGCATGAGCGCTCTCGATGGCAGGGATGATGCCCTCCATACGTGTCAACTCGTAACCTCCACGAATAGCCTCGTCATCGTTAATTGACAGTACCTTTGTGCGACCTTGTTTTGCCATGTTGCAGTGCATGGGGCCCACGCCAGGGTAGTCCAGACCGGCACTGATGGTAAAGGCCTCCTCTATCTGACCGTCCTCGTTCTGCATCACCAGCATCTTGGCTCCATGCAGAATGCCCACCGTTCCTTTGTGAATGGTGGCAGCAGTGTGGTTCGTTTCCCAGCCGTGTCCGCCAGCCTCAGCCAACACAATCTTTACGCGTTCATCGTCCATGTAGTGATAAATGGTGCCGGCAGCATTTGATCCGCCACCGATACATGCAATAAGATAGTCAGGGTAGTTACGGCCAATCTTCTCTTCAAGTTGCCATTTGATTTCCTCCGAGATAACACTCTGCATCTTAGCCACCAGGTCGGGGTAGGGATGCGGTCCCATTGTAGAGCCAACAATATAGAAAGTATCGGCAGGATGACAGCACCAGTCGCGAATGGCTTCACTGCATGCATCGCTGAGTGTCATATTGCCTGTTCGGACAGGATGCACCTCGGCACCAAGCATCTTCATGCGCTCCACGTTGGTATGCTGTCGCTCCACATCTGTCGCGCCCATAAACACCTCGCATTTCATGTTCATCAGAGCACAAACAGTTGCTGTGGCCACACCATGCTGACCAGCTCCAGTCTCAGCGATGATGCGCGTCTTGCCCATCTTTTTTGCTAATAGAATCTGACCAATGGTGTTGTTGATCTTGTGTGCGCCTGTGTGGTTCAGGTCCTCGCGTTTCAGATACAGCTTGCAACCATATTTCTCGCTCATTCTGCTAGCATAGTACAGAGGTGATGGTCTACCCACGTAATCCTTCAGCAGGGCATGATACTCCTGCTTGAACTCCTCGCTCTCAATGATAGGCAGATAAGCCTTCTGCAAGTCCTTTACGCACTTATACAGAATCTCGGGCACATAGGCACCGCCAAACTCACCGTAAAAACCGTTTTCGTCAACTTGATACTTACTCATATTTTT
Organism: Prevotella sp. E15-22; assembly: GCF_023204875.1. Classification (NCBI taxonomy): domain Bacteria; kingdom Pseudomonadati; phylum Bacteroidota; class Bacteroidia; order Bacteroidales; family Prevotellaceae; genus Prevotella; species Prevotella sp. E15-22. The sequence continues at coordinate 2,302,094 of NZ_CP096247.1, read as the reverse complement.
AAATGTCTTTGTGTTAAACCTACTAAAACTTTTGAGGGGCCTGTCGCAAGAACGACAGGCCCCTCATCTTGTATCCTTATGCATTTGCTATAGGTACGTGGCTATCTTCTCACGATCTTTGGAATCTTGAGTTGCGCCACCACCAATAGTTGTTTGCAATCATTGTCATTTTTACAATTGTTTTTTAATTCGTCAGCAAAAGTAGATATTTTCTTTTAATCTGCCAAATTTTTAAGCAATTATTTTTCTTTTTGTGATAATATTCATTATACCAAGTGACTAATCAAGTCCTCGCGGTCACCAGGAAGCATGTCAATGACAGGAATCTCAATCATTGTGTAGCAACCAGGCTGCAGACGCATAGAGGCACGAGCCACATTTACTAGCACCTGACCAGTCAGGGCGGGGTTATTGATGCTCATATTGAACTCCAAACGCTGGTTCTGAGTCTTACCGCTCACACCCTTGCGTACCAAGTTTACACCATGACCCATGTCACGAACGTCATCTACGCTCTCAACTTGGAAAACGTGTGTTTCATCGCTAGCAAAGTATGGGTCGGCCTTGATAGCCTTAGTTACCTCTTCCAACTTAGCACCCTCTTCCAACTCAACATATACCATACGACGGTGGATACCTTCACCCAAGGGGATAGTCATTGAAAGTGCGTTCTTAACGCCCTCCTTAGAGCGAACACACACGCTGTGTCCCATTGACATGCCGGGGCCAAAGTTAGTATATGAGAGGCCTTTAGGAGCCAGACTCTGCATCAGTGTGCGAACAATGGAGTCTGAACCTGGATCCCATCCAGCGGCGATTACACTTACTGTGTTGGTTTTCTTATTCAAATCCATCAAAGTACGACGATAGTCGCGAATAAGTCCGTGGATATCAAAAGAGTCTACAGTGTTGATGCCCAAGGGAAGAATCTGCTTGGCATATTCCTCGCACGAGCGGGTAGGAGTAGCCAGAATGGCCACGTCTACGTCCTTCAACTCCTTGATGTCCTTGACTACCTCGTATGGAGCCAGTTCTGCGGGCTTGTTCTCTGCGCCGTTACGACGTACAATGCCTGCCACTTCAAAATCGGGAGCTGTTTCCAGTGCCTCGAGTGCATACTTACCAATGTTGCCGTAACCAACGACGGCTGCTCTTATTTTTTTCATTTTTGCTTAGTGTTTTGTTGTCCCATTAATCATTTGCGGTTGCAAAAGTAATGCTTTTATATTAATTATGTTACTATCTGACGTATAAATTATCTAAAATCCATCACTTTGTGATAATTTGCAATATTATGGCCTACAAATACAATAAATTGTTATTGTTGGTCGTTTAAATAGATGTATATATACAAAATTGAAAGTTATGATAGAATACATTAAGGGCGAACTGACCGAGTTGACCCCCGCTTTGGCCACCGTAGAGGCTGCGGGCGTGGGCTATGGTTTGAACATATCGCTCAATACGTTTAGTGCCATTCAGGGTAAGAAGGAAGTCCGTCTCTATGTCTATGAGGCTATTCGCGAGGATGCTCATGTGCTTTTCGGTTTCTGTAATAAGAAGGAGCGCGAGATGTTTCTGTTGCTCATCACTGTTAGTGGTGTAGGTGCCAATACAGCGCGCATGATGCTTTCGGGCATGAGTGTCTCAGAGCTCTGTTCCGCCATCAGTACTGGTAATGCGAAACTTATTCAGAGCATCAAGGGCATTGGTAAGATGACGGCACAGCGCATCATCGTCGACTTGCGTGATAAGATTGTAGCTCTCGGTATTGCCGATGAGATTCCTGCAGGAGGCATAGTCTCTGCACCCGTCAATAATGCTGTTCGTGACGAGGCTGTCGCTGCTCTCACAATGCTGGGCTTTGCGCCTGCACCCACCCAGAAAGTGGTTGTCCAGATACTGCAGGAACAGCCCACATTGCCTGTTGAGCAAGTGGTGAAACTGGCGTTGAAGCAAATAAAATAAGACTAATATTCAGTAAAAAACAGGCGCGGATGCAATATCTGTGCCTGTTTTTCGTTATGTATACGAACAAGAATCTATAGAACAACGTTGAAACGATTCATATATTTACTCCTCATAGTGATGATAGGGGTAGGGGCGACGGCCCAGACACCCGATTCATTATCACATCCACGCTGGAAGATTCAGAAGACGGCCCCTGTGATTACGGCCGACTTGGATACCAGTGCGCTCGACCTGCGTATGCCCGATAATGTGCGGCAGCAGGTGGAGTATAATGACTCTCTTAATCTTTATTATATTGGTTCGAAGTTGGGTGACAGTTATCTGAACGCCCCCGTCGTGATGACTCCTGCCGAATATATGCGCTGGAGCGAACGTCGCGCCCGTCAGCAGTTCTTCCGTACCAAGGATGCCGAGACCGCCCGTGCTAAAGGTAAGGAGAAGTTCGATTTTAGTGATATGCATTTCGACCTCGGTCCTGCCGAGAAAATCTTCGGTCCAGGAGGCGTTCGCGTAAAGACACAAGGAACGGCCGAACTGAAGTTGGGTGCCACGTTGAAGAATATCGAAAATCCCTCACTGCCTATTCGTAACCGAAAGACCACAGCCTTCGACTTCGATGAGAAAGTGAACCTGAGTGTCACGGGTAAGGTGGGCGATAAGGTTAATTTGAAGCTCGACTACAGAACAGATGCTACCTTTGATTTCGATAGCAAGAACCTCAAGTTGAAATATGAAGGTAAGGAGGACGAGATTATTAAACTTGTTGAGGCTGGTAATGTGACCTTCCCCTCTAATAACTCCTTGGTTCACGGCGCGTCGGCCCTTTTTGGCATCCGCACCGATATGCAATTTGGAAAGTTAAAGCTGCAAACGGTCATCTCTCAGAAGAAGTCCACTTCAAAAAGTGTGTCCTCGCGTGGTGGTACACAGACCAATCCTTACGAGATTAATGTGGCCGATTATGAGGATAATCGCCATTTCTTCCTTAGTCATTTCTTCCGTCAGAATTACGACAAGGCTATGAGTACCCTGCCCAACCTGACAACTGGTGTGAAGATTAATCGCGTGGAGATTTGGGTAACCAACAAGACGGGAACGACTTCTAATTCTCGAAACCTTGTCGCCTTCAGTGAACTGGGTGAAGACAGTTATATTATCAACCCCAACTGGCATCCCACGGGTATGAAGGTGTCTAGTAACCAGGCCAATGACCTTTATTCTACACTTGTTCAGAACATCGACTCCGCATCGCGTAGCATTGATCAGGTGACGGTGTTCTTAGAGGGTTTTGGTAATAAACTGGTAGGCGGCGTCGATTACGAGAAACTGGCCTCAGCTCGCTTACTCTCATCGAGCGAGTATACGGTAAACACAGCCTTGGGATACGTGTCGCTGAAGACAGGTTTACAAACCGATCAGGTGTTGGCTGTGGCCTTTGAGTATACCTATGGCGGACAGACCTATCAGGTGGGTGAGTTCTCTACGGATGTTACGCAGACCAGCAAGTGCCTCTTCGTGAAGTCGCTGAAGAATACTTCTAACTATCCGGAACAAGCTAACTGGCGCCTCATGATGAAGAACGTCTATTATCTGGCTTCGACTGTCGAGAAGGAGAAGTTCAAGATGGACATCAAGTATCAAAGCGACACCACAGGTACCTATTTGACCTATCTCCCAGAGGAGCAACTGAAGCAGACCACCCTATTGAAAGTGATGGGTTTGGACCGCTTGGATGCCAACATGAAACCTCATCCCAACGGACAATTCGACTTTGTTAGCGGTTATACCGTAAGCAACGGTCGCATCTTCCTGCCAGCCGCTGAGCCTTTTGGTAATTATCTGCGCAATTATTTGGAGTCGAAAGGTATGGGTGATTTGGCTGATAAATATTGCTTCGACCAACTCTACGATTCTACAAAGACCGTTGCCAAACAGAATGCCGAGAAAAATAAGTATATCCTCACTGGTCAGTTCAAGGGAACCAGTGCTAACGTTATCTCGCTTGGAGCTGCTTTTGTGCCAGAAGGATCGGTCGTCGTTACCGCAGGTGGTGTCCGTCTTCAGGAAGGTAGTGACTACTCCGTCGATTACTCGGCCGGTGAGGTCACTATTCTCAACCAGAGCATCATCGATGCAGGAACAAATGTCAGCGTGTCGCTCGAGGATAATACCAGCTACGGCATGCAGCGCAAAACCATGCTCGGTATGAACTGGGAGTACGACTTCAGCAAGAGTTTCCAGTTGGGTGGTACGCTGATGCATCTCACTGAGCAACCCATGACCACCAAGGTGAATATGGGTGATGAGCCTTTGAACAACACTATATGGGGCTTGAATGTCAACTGGAAGCAGGAGAGTCAGTGGTTGACGAACGTTTTGGATAAACTCCCATTGCTTCACGTCACCCAGCCCTCGCATGTCTCCTTCACTGGCGAGTTTGCTCATCTCATTGCTCGTAATGCCAGCGGTACGCAGGATAATGCCTCGTATATCGACGACTTCGAGAATACCAAGGACTTGCGTGGCGTAGGTGATCCTAAGGCTTGGGTGCTGTGTAGTGTCCCCTCCATGTTTGCCAATCACAATGATAAGACCACTGTGAGCAGTGGCTATGAGCGTGCCTTACTGGCATGGTATAATGTCGACCCTATTTTTACGCGTCGTTCGTCGAGTCTGACACCTTCACACATTAAGAACGACTTGGATCAGCTGTCTAACCACTATGTTCGTGAGGTCTATGTGCGTGAGCTCTATCCCAACCGTGACCAGTCAAGTTATAATGGTGCTGTGTCCACACTGCCCATCCTCGACCTGGCATACTATCCCCAGGAGCGAGGTCCTTATAATCTGACTCTCGACTATAATGCCGATGGTACCCTGCGCAATCCTAAGCAAAAGTGGGGTGGCATGATGCGTCGGCTTGAGACCACCGACTTCGAACAGGCTAATATTGAATATGTGGAGTTTTGGTTGCTCGATCCCTTTATTTATACCCGTAAGGAAGGTACGGCTGCAAAACATAGTGGTGACCTGTATATCAACCTGGGTGAGGTGAGTGAGGATGTACTGCGTGATGGCAAGAAGTTCTACGAGAGCGGCATGCCTGTTGACGGCACCTCACAGTTTGAAGAGACTCAATGGGGTAAGATTCCCGTGCAGGCCACACAGACCTATGCCTTTGCCACCACCAGTGGCTCACGCGAAAAGCAGGATGTGGGTTTAAACGGACTTACCGACGAAGAAGAGCGCCACTATGGTGGCTATGCCAACTGGCTCAACAGTGTTAGCTCTGTTGTGAGCAATGATTCACTCCTTCAGGCTTGGCGTGAGGATCCTGCTGGCGATGACTATCATTACTTCCGTGGCTCCGACTTCGATGCTAAGCAGACCAGTATCCTCGAGCGCTACAAGCGTATCAACAACCCCCAAGGTAACTCGCCTGCTAACGATAATCAGACCGAGGGCTATGACACCTCTTATAAAACGGGGCCCGATGTTGAGGATATTAATCAGGACTACACCCTCAATGAGTATGAGCGCTACTATCAGTATCATATTCCCATCAACGATGATGAGCTCCAGGCCTACAACCATGGCGTTAAGTCTGATAACTCGCACATCGTAGACCACCGTGACTACACCGCCAAGTTGCGCAATGGCGACACCCTCACCGTACGTTGGTATCAGTATCGCATTCCCCTGGCGGAGTTCGACGATAAGATTGGTTCTATCAATGGCTTCACCAGCATCCGCTATATGCGCATGTTCCTTACCAACTTCGAGGCTCCTATTGTCCTCCGTTTCGGTTCGCTCGACCTCGTTCGTGGTGAGTGGCGCCAGTACAAACAGAACCTCATGACCTCGGCAGGTGCTGAGACAGGCTTGCTGGAGATGAGTGCCGTCAATGTCGAGGAGAATACCGACCGCCAGCCTGTGGCCTATGTGCTGCCTCCAGGCATCACTCGTATGACCGACCCCAACCAACCTCAGCTCACCGAGAGCAATGAACAGGCGCTGTGTCTCACTGTAAAGAACCTCTCACAGAACGAGTCGAAGGCTGTCTATAAGAATCAGAATCTGAACCTGCGTCAGTACAAACGCCTACAGATGTTTGTCCATGCCAATCATTTGGTGCCCAACAACACCCAGTTGGAGGATAACCAATTAGCCGTTTTCATCCGCTTGGGTTCCGACTACAAGAATAACTACTACGAATACCTCATTCCCTTGAAGCTCACTCCTCAGGGCAACTACCGATGGAACGTGCCTTCCGACCGTCCTTTGGTATGGCCCGAGGAAAATATGCTCGATATTGATATGAGCATCTTCACAGCAGTGAAGAAAAGCAGAAATAAAGCACGTGGTCAGGGCTTGGCCAGCTATAATGCGGTGTATTCTGAATACGATCCAAACAAACCTAATAACAAGGTGAGTATCGTGGGTAACCCCTCCTTAGCCGAGGTGAAGACCATGGTCATTGGTGTGCGCAACCTCAGTAGTTCTATCAAGTCGGGCGAAGTGTGGGTCAACGAGTTGCGCCTGCGTGAGTCGAACAACGAAGGCGGTTGGGCTGCCTCTGGCGCATTGAACGTACAACTTTCTGACTTCGGTAGTGTGAACATGACAGGTCGTTATATCACCGATGGCTTTGGCGGACTGGAAGAGTCTATCCTTCAGCGCTCCACTGATACACAGAAGTCATATGCCGTGACGGCCAACCTCGAACTTGGAAAACTGTTCCCTGAAAAGGCCAAGGTGTCTGCACCTCTTTATTATTCTTATACAAAAGAGGTTATCAGTCCTAAGTACAATCCATTGGATACCGATATGGAACTCGACGATGCTCTTGAGTCGGCTGCCGATAAGCGTGAGCGCGATTCTATCGAGTCTATCGCTGTGACTAAACACACCTCGCGTAATTTCTCGTTGAGCAACATGCGTGTTGATATCAAGAACAAACGTTTCCCGTTGCCCATCGACCCTGCCAACTTCTCGTTCTCGTATAGTCATGCCCATCGTAACACCACGGGTCAGACCACCGTTTATGAAAACGATGACCAGTGGCGCGGCTCTGTCAATTACAACTATTCGCCTGTCTATAAGACCTGGGAGCCCTTTAAGAACTCTAAGAGTAAGTCTAAGTGGATGCAGTTCCCCAAGGCTCTTGGCTTCAATTACTTGCCACAGAACATCTCATTCAACTCAGAGTTGATGCGTAACTACTATGAACTTCAGGAGCGTGACCTCGAGAATACCGAGAATCCAAGTCTCCCGTTGACGTTCAGTCAGCAGTTCCTTTGGAACCGTGAGTTTCAGTTACGTTGGGATTTCACCAAGAACCTCCACATGAGTTTCCAGAGTGCCACCCATGCCGAGATCGAAGAGCCTTATACTCCTGTGAACAAAGACCTCTATCCCGATCGTTATACCGCATGGAAAGACTCTGTTTGGACTAGTATCAAGCACTGGGGAACACCGCTCGACTATCAGCAGTCGTTCTCGGCCAGCTATCAGTTGCCACTTGATAAGTTGCCCATCCTCGATTGGGTGAAGTCGGACGCATCCTATACTGCTACCTATTCATGGCTGCGTGGCACAGAACTCGACGATGGCACATCATTGGGTAATACTATCTCGAACAACCGCAACCTCACAGTCAATGGCACGTTCAACATGGAGACGCTTTATAACCACATACCATTCCTCAAGAAGACTAATGAACGCTTCAAAAAGGCAATAAGCACGCAGCCCAAGAAACCTGCTAAGAAGACAACAACAACTTCTAATGAATCAAAGGATTCCAAAGATACGAAGAACCAGAAGGATCCCAAGGATGCTAAGGCTCAACAAAAAGAAGCTGCTGAACTGCCCAAGAACAAGAATACCTTCCAGAAGGAGATTACTCTTCTGCCCGATACGCAGATTGTGGTTCAGCACGGCAAGAAGTCAAAGCGCCTGTTAGTATCGGCGCGTAATAAGGATGGACGCAAGGTGAATGTGAAATGGAAGGTTGTTGACGAGAATAAGATCAAGGTCTATGGTGCCGACTCGCTGCAGCTGAAACTTAGCATCACACCTAAAGAACCTCTCGATAAGCAGTGGTGGTATAATCCAGCCCAGCAGGCTGCTCGCCTGTTGATGATGCTGCGTAATGTCAACTTCTCCTATCGTAACCAGTATGCCATGACCCTGCCTGGTTTTATGCCTAACGTTGGCGATGCCTTTGGACAGAGCAATGGTAGTGTGCTGGCACCAGGCTTAGGTTTTGCCTTTGGTCTCACTGGCGACAGTTATGTGGAGACCGCCCGCGAAAACGGATGGCTCATGTGTGATGATAACGTGGCTACGCCCGCCACTACCTCGGCCACCGAGGACTTCCAGGTCCGTGCCACCCTCGAGCCCATGCGCGACCTGAAGATTGACCTCAATGCTTCACGTACTGTGAACAAGGCCCGCAGCATACAGTTCATGTATGTCGGTTCGCCTACTACCTATAGCGGTTCGTTCAACATGACCACCATCTCTATTCGCAGTGCTCTTGAGGGTATGGGCGACGCCAATAATGGCTATAGCAGTCATACGTTCGATGAGTTCTGTGGCAAGGTGGCTGCTTTCCGCGATAGGGTGCAGGCACAGTATCCCACGGGCGAAGCCGCCTCGAAGGTAGTGGGTGGCGCTGGCGTGAATAACGTCGACCCCTATAGTGCCGATGTGCTTATCCCTGCCTTCCTCGACACTTATACCATGGGTGCGGGTGGCTCACTTGATGTGTTCCCAGCTATTACGCGTCTGCTACCCAACTGGTCCATCCGTTATTCTGGCTTGTCAAAGCTTACGTGGATGCAGGGCGTCTTCAAGAGTTTCAATATCAATCACAGTTATAAGAGCATCTATTCCGTAGGTTCATACGCCTCATACAGCTCTTGGCTGGAGTATATGGGTGATTTGGGTTATGTGAAGGCAGCCGATGGCTCTTACACCCCCTCTTCGCGCTATAACATCTCAACAGTGAGTATCAACGAGGCCTTCTCGCCCCTACTTGGTATCGACATGACATTTAATAACAACATGACCTGTAAGGTGGAGTATCGCACTACGCGTGTGCTGAACCTCTCGATGACTAGCGTTCAGATTAACGAGTCGAACTCTAAGGACTGGGTTATTGGTATGGGCTATAAGATTAGTGATTTCAACTTCTTCGGTGCCACTAAGTCACGCAAGGTGAAGGGCAGTAAGAAGAATAATAACGACGACAGTAAGAATAAGCAGCAGACCACTAAGAGAAAGGGCGTGAATCACGATCTGAACACCCGCTTGGATATCTCGTTCCGTAAACAGGCTGCCATCACCCGTGATATTGCCTCTGGCGTATCGTCGGCCAGCAGTGGCAACTCTGCACTGAAGATTTCTCTTGCTGCCGATTATACCTTGTCACGTCTGCTCACCGTGTCGGCCTACTACGACCGTCAGACCAACACCCCGTTACTCTCGTCGAGCAGTTATCCCACCACCACACAGGACTTTGGCGTATCCATGAAATTCTCGCTGACACGATGAGGGGAATGTTCAATGAACGATGAACAATGTACAATGAATAATTTTTTTTCGCTGACATTACTAAACTGGTTCCATGACAATGGGCGCGACTTGCCTTGGCGCCAGACTCGCGACCCATATGCCATCTGGCTGTCGGAGATCATCCTCCAGCAGACTCAGGTGAAGCAGGGATGGGCCTATTGGGAACGCTTCATGCAGAAGTGGCCCACGGTAGAGCAGTTGGCTGCTGCCACAGAGGATGAGGTTCTTCGCCTCTGGCAGGGGCTGGGCTATTACTCCCGTGCTCGCAACCTGCATTTTGCAGCCCGCCAGATAGTAGAGATGGGTGCCTTCCCAACCACCTTAGAGGGTATAAAGAGTCTGAAGGGCGTAGGCGACTATACTGCTGCCGCCATTGGCTCTATTGCTTTTAATCTGCCTGCAGCCGTGGTGGATGGTAATGTCTATCGTGTGCTCAGCCGCCACTTTGGTATCAGTACTCCCATCAACTCGACGGAAGGCAAAAAAGAGTTTGCTTTGTTGGCACAAGAATTACTTCTTCCCTCTCTTGATAGAGATGGGATAGGGGCGGGACTTTATAACCAAGCTATCATGGACTTCGGTGCTATGCAGTGCACACCAGCCAGTCCCAACTGTGTCAGTTGCCCCTTGATGGAGACCTGCGTTGCTTTCCGTGAAGGAAGGGTCGGCGATTTGCCGGTAAAGCTCAAGACCTTGAAGGTGAAGGAACGCAATCTGACCTATGTCTATGTGCGCTATAACGACGAGACGGCCATCCGTCGGCGTGGTAGTGGTGATATCTGGCAAGGTCTCTACGAACCACTTTTAATAGAGGATGGATCCGATATCTCGAATCTTACTCCACGCCCCTTGCTCCTTAAAAAGGGTGTTAAGCATGTACTTACCCATCGCATCCTTAAGGCCGACTTCTGGTTATGGCAACCCACTGAGCGTCCTGCATTGCCTGCCGATTATATCTGGATAAAAGAAGCGGAGCTCGACGATTACGCCAAGCCCCGCTTGATAGAAATACTCTTAGAGTCGTTGTCCTAGTTACGGACAACGACTTTTTTATTTCCTTTGATATAGATGCCACGCTGAGGCTTGCTCACGCGACGTCCTGTCATATCGTACACAGGCGCATCGATATCATCGTTCTTGGCGGTTGTGATTCCTGAGGGATCGTCGACCACCGTCAGCACACCGTTCACATAGCTTATCTCGTAGTTCGAAGCCACTGCTCCTGACACACGAATCTCGTATTCACCGGCAGGACTGTCGATGGTGGCGTCGCACTCAATCACAGGACGTACCACGAATACCGTGTCAGTCTCCTTGTTGCGGAACGACTTATAGGTCAGCTCAAACTCTGGATTAGCTTCGCCCACCTTACGGGAGTAACTCTTAGCTGTGATGGTAAGCGGAGCAGGTGTGATGGTGAGCACACCCTCGCGCAGTTCCACACCGGTTGTAGTGATGGTGCCTAACTTTACGGTGATGGGGTATGTACCCACGGGCAAGGTGGCAATGCTCATCGACTCACATTCTGTTTCAGGTGTGCCAACAACGGGTGCGCCCATTACCTTGGTGCTGATGGTACCAAGGGTACGGCCATAGATACGTGTTGCCTCGGCAGTTACCACTGGCTTACCCGTATATTCAATGACATTCTTGGTGCTCCAGTTTTCGTCTGCCTGGTATGCGGGCAGAACGGCAGCGGGCACAAAGAAGGTGGTCTGTGGACGCAACGACATGTTGCAGTCGAGTTTGGTTTGGTCGTTGAGGATAACCATGAAGTCCAATTTACTGCAAGCCACGAAAGCTGAGCCACTCACCTGACTGACACTTGCTGGCAGATAGATACTCTGCAGGTCGCTGACGTTGCGGAAGGCATTGTCAGGAATGGCTGTGATAGAGGTGAAGTACTTGAACTCCTCAAAGAGACTGAAATCTTGACCACGGAAGATCTCTGCGATGTCTGTCACTGCCTGAGCTTCCTCGAAGGTCAACTCGCCATCATTGTTGACGTCCCAGTTCTCCAAACAGATCTTCTGTACCTTGCTGTCGGCAAAGGTGATGAAGTGCAACTTGGCACGCACTGAGCTGAGTGCCTCCATCAGCTCGCCTAATGTGCTTTGCGGGTTATTGTAGATAGCCTGTTCGTCGTTGACGTCCACGTTCTGCTCCTTAGCCACAGCCAGATACGTCTTCAACTTTGCCACCACTTCGTCGATGGCCTGCGCGTTTTTATAGTCGTTCTCAGTGACGAATGCCCACATGGTGTTCTCCTTTACACCCTGTACGTCCCAATAGATGCCGTGTGTGGGCGAGGCTGCCGCACTAGTGTGGTTGGCGTCTGTGCCCAGGTATTCACCCTCGACGTAGTCAGAGCCCGATGCTGCCAGTGTATAGATGTTCTCGCCAACGAGTGTCGTTGTCCAGTAGGCCACCGATGTCTTAGAACTTTCGCCGTCTCCGAAGCAGGCCTTTACACCTTCGCCCACCTTCTTGTCAGCTGAGGTGCGGAAGAGTATCTTTCCTGTGGTGACGTCAACCAGTGCATACACACCCTCGTCCTTAGCCGCGTTCTTCATCCACTGATACAGACGGCCCTTCGAACCAACCACCGACTGAGTGCCGTATGCTTCGCCCATGGTAATCATCTGGCGCGTGCCAATGTTGTAGATATAGCCCGGCTCGGTGGTGACAATGGGTGAGAACTTAGGCTGACTGTGTGTGGGACGAACCTCGATGATGGTGCCAAAATCCTTCCATACGTCGGCCTGCTCGTAGAGTGCCTTAGTGCCGAAGGGTACATAGAGTGTACATTGGGCAAGTGGCACGTTCTTAAAGATGTCTGCTCCCATGTTGATGGCTGCTGGTGTGGGGTTCATGATAGTCACCTCGCGCAGTGCCGAACATCCCTCGAAGGCTTGTTCGCCAATCAGGTTTACATACTCAGGAATATTGATGCTCGTGAGTTTCTTACAGTTCTTGAAGGCATAGTAGTAGATGTTCTCCACGCCCTCGGGTACGATGACACTCTCAAGGTTGATGCAGTTCTGCAGGAAGGTGCCTGGGATTGCCTGCACGTGTGTGAAGTACTGCAACTCGTTGAAGCTCACAATGGTCTTGTCACCGTTGAAGTTGTAAAGCCAGCCGAAGTCAGTAATGTCCGAAGCCTCCTTATAGCTCATCTCACCGTCGCCGTCCGAGTCGAAATACAGGATGGTTTTCTCACGAATGTTCTTATTGCTGAACTCAATGAACTTCAACTTCTTGCGCAGCGAACTTTGGGCTGCCAGCAGTTCTTCTGTCGTACTCTCCAGATTGTCGAACACCGCCTGCTCCTCATCGCACTTGACGTTACGTCTCTTGGCTGTCTGTAACAGTTTCTCCAGTGTCTGCGCCTCGAGGAACTTCTCGGTCTGTGCCTCATCATAGAGCACAAACTGCCACTGACAGTTCAGTTTATGCGTATTGTATTCCACATCGTAGTATGCACCATAAGTGGGTGCGGCCGCATTACTCTGATGGTCGGTCTGAATACCCAGCATCTCGCCCTCCTTGTAGTTGGTATCCGTTGCTGGCATCTGGATGGTATAGAGCAAGTCGCCTACCTGCTTCACACTCCAATAGGCGTTGGTGAGCGCTGTTCCGTCTACAAACACTGCCTTCACACCCTGTCCTACGTTGCCGTCGCTACTGGTGCGGAATAGGAATTTACCGTCCTTACCCGTGTCGGGCGAACTGAAGTAGAACACATCCTCTGTATTGGCCTTGGCCACAGCCTTGAAGCGCATAGGCTCCTTGCCAACTACGGCTTGCGTGCCATAAGCTTCGCCCTTGGTCAGATATCGACCCGTTCCCACATTATATATATAATAGGTCTTGCCTGCTTCTATTGCCGTAAACTGTCCACCCGATATGTCACGTATCTGAGCAATCGTTCCAAAGTCCTTCCATTGGTCGGCTGCCTCGAAGAAACTCTTCGTGCCCTGCATCACGTTCAGGGTGGCTTCGCTCAGGCTTACATTGCCAAACACATTGTCGCCCAGTGTGATGTCGGCAGGATGATACGTATTGACAGTAACGGCCTTGAGTTTGGCGCAACCAGCAAACGCCTCACTGCCAATGCTGCTCACACTGATAGGCAGATTGAACTCCTTCAGTGCCGCGCAGTTCTTGAACGTGCCGTTCTCGATGGCTGTCACCTCGTTCGATAAATCCATCTCAGACATCAGGGCGCAACCAGCAAAGGCTTCCTCGCCAATAGCGTTGACGCCCGTTGGCAGACTCACTAGCGGCAGTTTCTTACAATCTTTTAAAGCGCGTGCCCCAATGGTCTTTAGTGTCTTAGGCAGTCGCAGTGTGTTTAGGTTTGTGCAACCGTTAAAGGCATCATCGTTCAGGCTCTTTATGCCAGTGAAGTAATACAGTTCAGGGAACTTCTTGATGGTAGTGTTGCCTTTGAACACCTCACCCAGCGATGTTACTGTAGCCGCCTCGTTGTAGGTCAGTTTGCCATCGCCGTTGGCGTCCCAGTTCTCTACGCAGAGTCTCTTAACCGTGGCATCGGTGAAACTCATGGTCTTTTCTCCAAAGTTTTCAGGTTCGAAGCCGATGATGGCTGTGCGTCCTATGTTATAGCCATCATCACTGCCACCGATGCCCTGTCCGTTGCCAGGCGTCAGGTTGGTCAGGTAATAATAGCCATCGCTCTGTCCGCCCCAGCCCCAGTTAATCCAGTAGCGCTGGTTTTCGTAGCCGCAGGTTAGGAAGGCGTGGCCTGCACTCCAGTCACCTGTATAGCCTCCTAGGTAAACAGGGCGACCTGCAGCCAGTTCGTTATACACCATCTTGTCCCACTCGTCCTCGTTGCCGCTGTTCTCAACGAACTTCAGTGAGTTGCCATAACCAAAATACTTCTGACAGGCAGTCACCACCTCATAGATCTGGGCTCCAGACGATGAGTTGGTGTAGTCCATCTTGACTGACACACCACAGTAGAGCATCAGTTGCGCCACAGCCTGCTTCTGCAGTTCAGTGGCCGAACTATAGGTGTCCTTCATGTTGTCCCAGTCGATGGGGGCACCGGCCTCGATACCAGGCACTGCAATACCCTTTGTGTTTGTGGTAAATCCAGGGATATCAGCCATTGTCTCGGTCACTGATTTTTCGCGGTTGTAGTAAAGAATCTGAGCCATGGCTGTAGCTACACAACCTGTTACAGAACGCTTGCCATCGTCCAGCGGACAGAGATTATTGTAGGGCGCCCCCTGACTCCATTTGCAACTCATAAACGTTTCCACCTTGGGGTGGTTGGCGGGGGCCTTCAGCACAGGTGCTCCAGCCTGGATGGCCGTAATCTGACGTTCGTAAGCCTCAAGCAAATCCTGCAGTTGTGGCGGCAGTTGCTCATAGTCGAACGAACCGCTGGTGGTATAGCCCAGCACGTCGATGGTCTGGTCATCTCCCGATGCGATGACATAGCCCTCATTATTGCCGCGATCAAACACGTAGTAGGGTTCCGTTACCGTTGTGGTAGCAGCATTTCTGTGTGGTGCCAGTCGTTTTTCGCTGACCACTGCTTTGATTTGGTGAGTGTCGCCCAGTTTTTTCTGGAATGCCACGACTCTCTGCTTGGCCTGTTCACGGGTGATGGGGTCGGCCATCATCTCAACAGACACCAAACATGCCACGAATGTAGCGAGCAGCATTCTAAGATGAAAGTACATTTTTCTCATTATAATTCGTTTTAGTTAGCATTTCTGTGGCAAAGTTACAAAATAATGCTGACATACGGAAGCTATTTTGGAAGATTAACGCAGTTCACCCCATAAATAAAGGCATTTGAGCGCATAACGAGGAAAATTCGTAAGAGGCCAATAAGCAAATCAAGGCAGATTGCGGAACGAATTAGGTTTCTTATTCGTAACCCGATAGGGCTAACTCTGAAAGTTAAACTTTCTTAACGACCTACGCAATCCGTGACATATCGCAGCAGTACAAACCACTTTAACACTTCCTGTTCCAACTTCCGAAATTTGACGTGATTTGCGTAGTGATTTATTCCCAGAAAGGTATTACTTTTGCAGCCCGAATTTTAAAACTGAGAAAGAAGAATGAGAAGAGCAACATTTTCTGTTTTGTTCTACGCGAACAAGAGTAAGGTGAAGGACGGTATCGTGCCAGTGATGGGCAGAATCACCATCAACGGCACACAGAGCCAGTTCAGTTGTAAGCGCAGCATCCCGTTATCACTATGGGATGCCAAGGGCAACTGCGCCAAAGCCAGAACGAGGGAGGCACTGGACTTGAACCGCGACCTTGACAACATCAAGGCACAGATTATCAAACACTACCAGCACTTGTCAGACCGTGAGGCATTTGTTACGGCTGAGATGGTGCGCAACTCCTTTCAAGGCTTCGGCAGTGAGTATGAGACACTGCTTCGTGCCTTTGACAAGGATTGTGAGAGTCTGAAGTGACGTGTCGGCAAGGACAGGGCTTTGGGAACATACAAACTGCAAATGAGGTCGAGAAACTACGTGGCCGACTTTCTACAGATGTACTACAGGCGTTCGGACATATCCATGCAGGAACTAACACCCGACTTCATCAAGGAGTTTGCGGTGTACCTTGCCAATGACCGCCACTTAGCCAAGTCCACCATCTGGCTGTCGTGTATGCATCTGAAAGGTGTCGTAGGCAGAGCACACGACAACGGCAAAATTCAGCGCAACGTGTTCGCGCAGTTCCACATCAGCCCCAAATGCAAGGAACGCCCGTTTCTGACAGAAGAAGAACTGAAGACGGTGATGGCACATGAGTTTGCGGATGCTAATCTTGCCTTTGTCCGTGACCTGTTCGTGTTCATGAACTTCACCGCCCTTTCTTTCGTGGACTTGAAGGAACTGACTACTGACAACATCGTTGAAGTGAATGGTGAGAAATGGATTGTCGGCAAGCGTCATAAAACGGGAGTACCCTATCAAGCGAAACTGCTGGAAGTTCCCCTGAAAATTATCGAGCGTTACCGTGACTACCCAAAGGAGAATCCGAAATCAGTCTTTGGCGAGGTCAACTATTGGAGTGTCTGCAAGAAGTTGAAGCCAGTAATGAAGGAGTGTAGCATTGACAAGCCCATTTCGGCTCACTGCGCAAGGCATGGATTCGCTACGATGGCTCTAACCAATGGGATGCCCATTGAGAGCGTGAGCCGAGTATTGGGGCACACCAATATCGTCACGACACAGATTTACGCTCGCATCACAACGCAGAAGTTAGACAACGACCTGACGATGCTGGGTAATAAGTTAAACGCATCATTCAACAATATCAAAATAGCATAGAGACATGGAAGAGAGAAATATCATCAAGTGGAGTGAGTATAGTGAGTACACAGAACTGACTATACCGAGTGGAGAGATTTGGATGAGCGAGTCCGAACTGGTGGACTTGTTCGGAGTGTTCATCCCCAAGTTGAGAAACATCATCAAAGCCCTCTACAAAGAGGAACTCATTAAGCCATACGAGGCAGAGAAAACTATCAAGAAGAGAGACAACCTATATGTCACCGTATATAATATGGAGGTCGTTCTTTTGCTTGCCTTTCGCCTTAACACCTATCAGGCAAGGGAAGTCCGCAGGGGACTGATGGAGCGAATCAGCCGTGACCACAAGCCGTTTGAGGTGATACTAACAGCAATCAATGGCATAACAAGTTAGTCAAAAAACGGTTCTTGCAAAAGATGGTACGTTGGAACGCTCTAACGCTGGAACGTACTAACGTTCTAACAATCCAACGTACCTTCTAATAATTGCATGATTGATAGAACTACCGATTGATTGATTTGTTGATTAAACGTTTTATCAATATACTACTTTCATAACCAATAAACGAAAGAAACTGGGCTCTCTATGTGAATTTTATTTTCGAATGAACATAGCAAGATGTCTTTTGAGTTACTCGAAACGGTTCAAGTAACTCAAAAGGAATTGCCTCCGAAGTTGGCAAGAAGGATATTAAAAGCTCAATACATTTTCAATGCATGATAACCATTGTATGGTTACGCAGGGAAGATTTATGCAAGGGAAAGAAACAGGCAGACAGACTGCTACACGGGCAGACTATCAATTATCGTGGATGGCTTCACTCAAACGAGTATAGGCGTAATGTACTTGCCAATAACATCACGGCACAAGTGATCATGGACGAGAAACAAAACTTGTTCCTACGTATCAACCAAACACCCATTGCTCATTGGTTCAAGGAAAAGTTCTTAATAAGGCAAGAACAACAGAGAGGAAGTCGACGTTAAACTGGTAAAAGGTACGAGATTTTTATAAATTGCTCCCTTCTTTTTGTTCCTACTTGGGCTTATAGATCCCATTTTTGCATTTTTTCCTTATGGAATGCCTGTCATCTTGGAAACTTTTTGTAAATTTGCACCCGAATAACAAGTGATTATGATTCCAGTATTCCAAGTGGCTGCGAAGCCATGAGTGACCCGAACTTGACGTAGACATTGAAATCGACAGTCTCCGTCACTCTGAGCGTTTCCCGCTTATTATCAAGTGGAATCAACTGGACATCATAAGGGTAACATAGCACGGATTGGAACACAAATGTGTAACACTGGCCTTGCTACGTCCCATTGGGAAAAGAAGAAACGACAACGACCTAATTATATAACAAATATGGAGAAAGAATACAAAGAAGAGGGTGAGATTCTATTAGAATATAGAACTCGATATTATTTTATTAGTTGTGCAATTGAAATAATGATTTATAAGCTTTATTTTGAAAAGAAGGAGTGGGTTGATGGAAAGGAAATATCAGCAGTCTTTTTTGAGAATTTTTCAAACTTTGACACTGAAAGTAATATGACTATTGCACAGGTCGAACTTAATTTGTTATTTATGAATTGGATGGGATTACTTGAAGCAAAAAAAATGAAGACAACAAAGTTCTTTATACTCTAACAGAAGATGGTAAATATGCTTATAAAAACCAATCATTTCACGCAACAGCAGCAAATTTGTATTATGCAAAACAAAATAGAAGGTTTGCCAAATGGGCATTTGTTATTGCTGTCTTTTCGATGCTAATAACCCTAATTGCCCTAATAATCGATATCTGTAAATGTTAATAGCGAATCCCTGATGAGATAAGTGCAATTTCCGAACTTTAGATTTCAAATTTTAGTGCAAATTTCTAACTATTTTGAAAACCATTATCTGTATATAAGAGGATTATTGAATGAGACTACAACAGCCCATCTTTCTGTTCTAAGAAGGCCTTCGGTTCTTTCATCTACAGAAGTTGCCTTCACAGAAACATTTTTATTTAGGAAAAACCAATTATCTCCATTATTAGGCGCTCCAAATCTTTTTATTAATTCATTTCTGACGGCTTCTACTTTTTCAGAGCCATCATCGTCACCGTCAATATCATCATATTCGAAACAATCAGTATAATAATACCTTGTCCATGTGTTTGCAGAAAATAACACAAACTGATAAAGTCTATTCTCGTAAAAGTCTTTGTATTTAATAACGAAGTCCTGATTGCCTATTTTTATCAAACCTGAAGCAGTTTTTGACAAGTCAACTACGGCGCTGTCAAAATCCTCATGCGACATTCCAAAATAGAAATTATTAATAATATGATCACCTTCTTTCTCATACAAGACCTTAGACGCTTCTGAGAATTTAAGAGAATCTTCTATCCAGATAGAATCTTTTTCTGCCTTTATTCTTTCCTTTTCTGCTTGAAGGTCAAGCCTAATTTTCTCGACTCTTTTCTGGGACCCACTCTTGCATGAAACTATCACTATGCACAATGTTAATAGGTATAAAACTTTCTTCATATTACAAATTAAAATGTTTGATTTGGGAACTGATTAAGGATTACGGTTTCCCTTGTTAGAAGCATAAGTCCAACAACAATACTATATGACATAACAATCGCTGCCCATCCACAATCATTACCAGAGTCCCCAAATATCAATGCAATAATCACCAACAGAAACTTAGTCAAACTGTCCATTGTTACTTATTTCTTCTGTAAAATGAGTCTCTTATGAAACACGCTGCAAAAATACAAAAAAAATAGCATATTCGATGCTGTTTCTTCAAAAAACCGATGAAAATCTTGCATAATTCAAAAATTTATGTTATTTTTGCCCACGAAATTAAGTAGATTCTCGGATAAGACAGTCCGAATCAAACGATAACAGAACCCGTCGGCATCCCGTAGATCTGCTGGCGGGTCACCTTTTTATTTAGAAAGCAATGAGCAATCAGAAACCACGAACAATAGATGAGCAAATCCGCCTACTCCGTTCAAGGGGAATGGCGTTCAGCAATGAAGAGGATGCCAAGCAGTGTTTGGCGCACATCAGTTACTTCCGTCTGAAATACTATTGGACGGATATGCGAGACGAGGAAACAGAGCACGACTTCAAGGATGGTGCATTGTTTGACAATGTGATAGCCCGATACAACTTTGACCGCAGTCTTCGGCTTATACTCTTTGATGCCATTGAGATTATTGAGGTGGCACTTAGGGCTAAGATTATCAATCATCTTTCACAGGCAAAGGATAGTGGACTTTGGTATTTGGATGCTTCTCTCTTTGAACGGTCAGACTATTATGAGGAGTTCGTGCTTGACCTCAAGTATGAGTTTGACCGCAGCACCGAGCCATTTGCCAAAGAGTATATTGCAGAGCACTCCAATTGGGATTGGGAGTCAATGGAGGGAGATAATCCTGATGCATGGATGATACTCGAAAGCGCAACCTTCGGAACACTCTCGAAGATGTACAAAAACTTGAAGAGCCAGTTGCCTGAGCGTGCTGCCATTGCCAACGACTTCGGACTGTATTCTGCAAAGGAGTTATCAAGTTGGTTGGAGGCTATTTCAGTGCTTCGTAACATCATAGCCCACCACTCACGCCTCTGGAACAGAAGCCTTGCCAAACAAGTGACCAATCCCAAAGGTCATCGAGACAAGTGGTTGCAGAATCCTTTGACAGACAATCAGAAGAAGAAACCGTATGGTGTCATTACCGCTATGCTCTATCTCTGCAATGCCGTGTATCCAGACAACCAGATAAAGGAGAAACTACTTGCCTTAATTGATAACAGTGCAAGCATTCCCTATTACAAATACGGATTTACAGGCGACTGGCGTAAGGAGCCGATATGGCGGTAAAATCGCGTTAATTTGTGTGTATAAGATTTGGTGATTCCAAATAAAAGCATTACCTTTGTCCCCGACAACGAGCCATTGAAACAGGCTGGTGGCTCAGCGTCGGGAGTTCTTTGATACGCAAATCATAGCAGAATGAGGAAATTAGAAAGGTCTCTTATTCGTAACCCCGATTTTTCTCAATCCCTCAGACTGCCTTTATTTACAAAGGTTTGCTAATTCTTCCAATTTTACGAAATATTCCTCTCACGCACAAATATTTTTCATCTTTATAACGAAGTTTCAGAATGTCCGATGCTGTTGTGTTCGTAAACAGCAATTTTTTTGCATAAAAGTAGAAAAAAATATAGCAAAACGTTTGGAAGATATTGAAAAAAAATCTATCTTTGCCACATAGAATGATGGTACATCCAACTTAATATACTACCTTAAATTATATATACTTCACAAAAACACCAAGCAAGTGCGAATCCGTCCGGAGTCGCACTTATTTTTTTGTCCTATTGCTTGGA
Source organism: Prevotella sp. E15-22 (assembly GCF_023204875.1). Lineage (NCBI taxonomy): Bacteria > Pseudomonadati > Bacteroidota > Bacteroidia > Bacteroidales > Prevotellaceae > Prevotella > Prevotella sp. E15-22. The sequence continues at coordinate 2,280,834 of NZ_CP096247.1, read as the reverse complement.
AGTTTCAAGTATTCTTTTTATCTTTGCACCCGAGGTTCGGAAAAACGCCGAATGTCATGCAAGACAATAACGAGGAAACCCCTTAACTATATGCATTATTACAACTTAGTATGAAAAAGCTATTTTTGCCTCTACTGCTCATGTTAGCAGTGTCTGCCCAGGCAGCAGACAACAATCCAGTGTTAACCATTGAAGGTGGTCAGGTGCAAGGCGTCTTGGCCGACGATCATCCTGAAGTATTCGTTTATCGTGGCATTCCCTATGCTGCTCCTCCCATCAAGGAAAACCGTTGGAGAGCCCCGCAGCCCGTTGTACCCTGGAAGGGTGTGAAGGTGTGCGACACCTTCGGTCGTCCCAGCTACCAGGCCATCCAGTATACAGGTGGCTACTATACCGAGTGGGGCTACGGCAAGGAGGCTGCTTTCAGTGAAGACTGTCTTTACCTGAACGTGTGGACCAAGGCGCCTGGCAAGGTAGGTAAAAAACTGCCCGTGGCCCTTTGGATTCATGGTGGTGGCTATCGCGAGGGCTTCGGTTCAGAGCCCGAGTTCGACGGACAGGAGTGGGGTGCCAAGGATGTGGTACTCGTCACCATCAACTATCGTCTGGGTATCTTCGGCTTCCTTACGCATCCTGCTTTGAAGGAAGAGAGTCCCAACCATGTTTCAGGTAACTATGGTATCCTCGACCAGATTGAGGCGCTGAAGTGGATTAAGAAGAATATTGAGCAGTTTGGCGGCGACCCCAATAACGTGACCATCTTTGGTCAGAGTGCTGGTGGAGGAAGCGTGCGCACCCTTTGCGAGAGTCCTTTGGCTCGCGGTCTGTTCCACAAGGCTGTCATCATGAGTGCCCAAGGTCTCAGCATTCCCAATCCCAATGGTGGTGGTATGATGGGTGGTCGCTACAGTGGCGGCTCTATCGAAGATGCTGAAGCCAATGCCAAGAAGATGTTCGACTGGGCCGGCATGACCGACCTGCAGAAGATGCGTCAGGCATCTACCGAGACCGTCTTTGCTTTGCCCACTCTCTATGGTCAGGTGAACAGCGCTGGTCAGCAGGGCGGCATGGGTGGCATGATGCGCATGGGTATGGGTTTCATGCCAATGATTGATGGCTATGTCAGCGAAAAGAGCTTTGATGATGCCACACGACAGGGCACCCTGGCCGATGTGCCTTATATGATTGGCTTCACCCTGAACGATATGGGCAACATGGCTCCTAATATTGCAGAGTTCTGTAAGGTACGCGCCGAGAAGGGTGGCAAGGCTTGGGCCTATCAGTTTGCCCGTCCTCTGCCCGACGATGGTTCACATCCTGAGGTCACCCAGCGTCTGAAGGGTGCTTTCCACTCAAGCGACCTTTGGTTTGTGTTCAAGAGTCTGAAGCACTGCTGGCGTCCTTGGACCAAGGGCGACTGGGATCTTTCTGAGAAGATGCTCACCGCATGGACCAACTTCGTGAAGTATAGCGACCCCAATGGTCCTAAGGGTGGTCAGTGGACACCTTGCACAGAGAAGAGTCCTAAGTTCATGGTCTTTAAGTTGAACGACAAGGATGCTGAGGCTTCGTTCCTTGGCGAACCAGAGAAGGCACCTCAGAGTCAGGGCTTCGGCTTTGGCGGTTTCGGCGGTGGTGCTCCTGGCGCTCCCAGAAGATAATCACATTTGAAGATACACATAAAAAATCCTCTCGTCCAAAACGGACGAGAGGATTTTTGTTATATCTTGAATCTTCGCCACAGCCAGTTGGGAATCAGTCGCCATACGAAGGTCAGCACCCGATAGCGCCAGTCGACGATTCGCACGTGGCGGCCACAATGAATACTCCTCACAATATCGCGTGCCACCGCCTCAGGTCTCATCAGCATGGGGTAGGGGAAGTTATCGTTCAGCAGGGCCGTCTTCACGAATCCAGGACGGATATCTGTAAACCTGATATTGAGTCTGCGCTGACGTGACTGCTGCTCCAGTGCCTGCAGATAAGTGCTTTGCATGGCCTTGGTGGCAGAATAGGCAGGCGCAGGACCTAACCCCTTGGTGCCTGCTATCGAAGTGATGGCAGCAATATGCCCCTCGCCCCGATTGGCGAAATAGCGATAGGCCGTGCCAATCATTCTTGTGAAGCCCACGGCATTAGTGTCCATGGTGCTCAGTTCGATGTCTTCTGTCAGCATGCGGTTCTGCTTACCGATTCCTGATGCGTGGAAATACAGGTCCATGCCGCCCAGTTGCTCTATCAAAGCCAGCAGTCGTTCACCCGCATCCACCTTTGTCACGTCGATGGTCTTCACCTCCACATGCTCTGGTGCCACGGCTTTCAGTTCCATGAGCGACTCCTCTCTGCGGGCCGCTACACCTATATGCCAGCCTTCGGCCAGCAACAATAGAGCCACTTCCCTGCCAATGCCCGAGCTGGCCCCTACGATAATTGCTCTCTTTTCCATCTCTGCAAAGGTATGAAAAAGTGAGTAAAATGCAAAAGGAATTAGGCCCAAAATGGCAACTCGACAGACAAAAACAGTATTCGTTTTCAGTACCAACCCCCTTGGTATTTTCAGTACCAACCCCTCTGGTACTCTCAGTACCAACGCTTGGTAGCCTCCGTACCAAGCGTTGGTAGCCACACTACCAAGCCTTGGTAGCCAGGCTACCAAAGGTTGGTAGTCACGCTACCAAATGGTGGTAGTCATGATACCAAATGTTGGTAGTCATGATACCAAGCCTGGGTAGTATGGTAAAATAGATAAGGATGATTGCAAAGTGCTGATATATAGAATTTTATCATAATTTATTTGGCTGTTTAAAATAGTTTATCTATATTTGCAATGTCTTAGTTGCTTGTGCATATATAACAACCATTTAGCGACAAACAGATTTTTGATTTATAACGTTTTATAGAGTATGAGAACATGTAGAAATTGTGGTGCACAATTAGATGATGATGCACATTTCTGTACAGAATGTGGCACAAAAGTGGATGTGTCTCCTGCCCAACCAATGGAATCGCCTGTTGTTGAGAATCAGGTTGTGACTCCTGCCGTACCTGCCATAGAGGTTGATAAGACATCTTGGTTCTCGAAGAACAAGGCATGGGTGTTGCCTGTTGGTGCAGTGGCTATCTTGGTACCTATCATCATTTGCGCAATAATGTTTTTGGGCTCCGATAAAAAGGGTAACGGGCTCTTGCCAGTACAAAAGCCGGCATGGGAGAAATTCGTGGTTGTTCTGAACGATAATGTTCCTTTGTTCAAGGAGGCGAATACTTTAAGTCCCCAATTGCAGATTATGGATGAGAACCTGGAAACAGATGCTGTCGTTCAGTATTTCAAGTGGAGTGATACGGCAGATAAACGAGGCTTTTCTTCTTTTAATTATGTACTTAGTCGAAACCGAATATTGCCCGTTGTCAGTGAAGAAGGTGATTGGTATAAGGTCACAGTGTCTGAGGATTATTTGCAACCTGTAGATTGCTATATACAAAAGCATTATTGCAGAGAGATTAAGCCAGAACCCATTACACCAGAGCTTCTACAAGAAATGAATAACTACAAATGGCGTACTGCTTTCTATGGACTACAAACAGACGATATATTTAAGAACCTTTGCTTTATATCAGTATTGAGTGAAATGGAGGGTGAGTGGCTCGACGTGGCTGTCCTGTATGATGGTGTTTTGATTAATCCACGAACCAAACGTATTTCTATTCAGGCAAATCAAAACGAAGATGCTGAACCGCTTGAGATATCCTACGATGATGGCTATCCTAACTTGTATTATAGTTCATCGATGGCGGAAAACTATACGCTCGACACCAGAAAGATTTCTCAGGAAGCTAAGAATAAGAGCATCAATTTGACATACTTGTTCGAATCTATTCCTACTTCTCAGTCGTATATTCAGGAGGTTTCTTATTACTTCCCTGAGATAGACAAATTTCATTTGATCACCTTTGACCAGAATGTTTCAGGTAGTCAGTCGTCTGCCAATATCGACGATGTAGAGGATCAGAAAGAGTTTACTGGGTTCAGTTTCGAAGTTGAGCAGGACGATGAGTCTATGTATCTTTATGCTGTGATGGATGGCGAGAAGAGAAGTACTGGAATATCTGGCGCACAGGTGGTAATTCTGAATCAGGCTGACTATGATGATGATGGTGAACGCGAAGCTTTGGTGTTTGAATGGGGTGGTGGAAATTCCGTAGAGCCTCCATATATCGTGTACTTTGATAAAGAAGCGCAGGAGTTTAAAAAAGCCCTGGGCTTCGAGGACGCAATCATGAACCCTAATATCATGGTGGAAAACTGGGAAGGAAAAACATCTTTCAGACGAGATATTGGCTTGCGAAAGGATAGGTATATTTACGTAAATCACGAGGTGAAATTGGCTGAACGCATTGCTCCTGAAGTCGGCACGATTCTTTCTACTATAACTGTCGACAAGGTGTTTGGTTCAAGTGAAGAGATGGAGGAAAAGACTATACATATTGATATAGATATTGATGGCGTGAAGGACGAGGTGGTGTTCTATCACGACAATAGTCATGTCCTCGACTGGGGCAAGAAAATGCTACTGAAGGATATGACAGGTTCTTATTGGTGTTTCCCTCTTGGTCATGAGGAGTTAGGACTGGTGGCTACAAAATTTGCCTTTGTAAAGCCAGAAGAGGGCGAAATTCCTTTGGTGTTATGCGATGATGCATGGCTCTATAAATGGAATGGAGAGAAATATTTATTGCAATAAATGACAAAAGGTGCCGAGCAATTGTTGCTCGGCACCTTTTGGTTGGAATCTAACTTTATTTATCCTCCTTTTTCAGTGAATACAGCTTAGCCACAAGGGCGCCACTGATGTTATGCCAAACGCTGAAGACGGCACCAGGGATGGTGGCCAGTGGATAGGCAGCGAAATGCAGTACGGCCAGCGATGAGGCCAGGCCGCTGTTTTGCATGCCCACCTCGATGCTGAGCGCCACGCACTTGGGCTTCTGAAGATGAAGCAGGCGCCCAACGGTGAAGCCGAAGGCCAGTCCCAGGAGGTTGTGAACCACGACGACGGCCATCACCAGCAGACCAGCTGTCAGCAGTCGGTCGGCATTATGTGCCACGATGATGCCCACCACCAGTGCTATCACCACTGACGAGAAGGCAGGCAGATAGGGCATCACGCGCTTGGTCGCCTTGGGGATGAATCGCTGGCAGAGCAGTCCGCCAACGATGGGCGCGATGACCACATAGACGATGCTCATCAGCATGCCCAGTGCATTAACGTCGACCATGGTGCCAGCCAGTGCCCATACCAGCAAGGGTGTGAGCAGTGGGGCCAGCAGGGTAGAGGCGGCCGTCATACCAACAGAGAGGGCCAGGTCGCCCTTGGCCAGATAGGTGATGACGTTTGATGCCGTGCCACCAGGACAGCAACCCACGAGTATCACGCCGATGGCCAGTTCCTCGGGCAGTGAGAAGGCCCACGTCAGTCCTAAGGCCAGCAGGGGCATCACGGTGAACTGCGTGAGGCAACCAATCAATATGTCCTTGGGTCTGCTCAACACAATCTTGAAGTCCTGCGGCGAGAGTGTCAGTCCCATGCCAAACATGATGACGCCTAGCATGGGGTTGATGGCCCAGGTGCCAATCCACGAGAGCGATGTTGGCATCATCAGTGCCAGTGCAGCCACCAGCACCACCATCGCTCCCATCCATCGGGCTATGAAATCACAAATGCGCTTCATTGATAGGAATTCTTTTATGTTCATTAAAAGATTGAAGACATCAGTATGGCACAGCAAAATATGGAGGCGGTGCAAATAATGGTAATCATAATCATTGATTTTAAGTTGTTGATAATCAGTTTATTCTTCGCGATATTCCAAGATGTCGCCAGGCTGACAACCCAACTCGTGACAGATGGTCTCAAGTGTGCTGAAGCGTATGGCCTTGGCTTTGCCCGTCTTAAGGATCGACAGATTGGCCAGTGTGAGTCCCACACGCTCGGCTAACTCGCTCAGCGACATTTTGCGCTTGGCCATCTCCACGTCCAGGTTTACAATAATCTTTCCCATAGGCACTTAAATCGTTAGATCCTGTTCTTCTTTCAACTTCAGACCGATAGAAAAAGCCTCGGCCATAATCAGAATGAAGATACCTTCAGCAATGATTCCGAAGGCGTCAGACCACACATCCAGCAGGTTGCCCAGGTCGAACGACATGGAAGAAAACGTTACGATTGTTGTGAAAACGATGCATCGGCCCACCGTTCGCAGCAAATCGACATTGGTCCAGGTGAACACCTCGCCATGATTAACGCAGAGGATGAAGCGTACGAAGCAGGCGAAAGCGTAGAGATACACTACTGCGCCACCAAGAATAATCAAGGCTCTGACAATATCAAAAGCTGTGGTTTCTGGGGTCTCAGCACCATCTTCCCAACCTTGTCTGAAGTCGCTAGCTCCTGCCATAACTGCCAACACGGCGCTTACAATCATCAGTACCAGCAGCATAATGCAGAGAAAATTGAGTTTCTTTTTCATCGTTTTTATTGTTTTAATTTATAGATTTATCGATTTTCGATATGCAAAAGTATATCTTTTTTCGATATCGTGCAAGGAAAAACAATAAAAGTTTATCGAAAAACGATATATTTAACACTTTGAAACATTTCAGGCCTCCCTATACCTTATTATATATAATATGATCGTTTCTTTCTTTCCTTCCTCGTCACTCGCATCGGCTGTGGCATAGCTGGTTTCACCAACGAACAGATCTCTCCCCTCTTCAAGGCCGCTCATGGCATAGAGAACATCGTCCTGCCACCAGGGTGGTGATGTGAAATATTTTTCCTGAATTATTTGGCTCTTTCGGTTTTTCTCTTTACCTTTGCGCGCAAGTCTGAAAACTATAAATCGACAAATTATAACCTTTTAATTGATTATCGCTATGCGTAGAACAATGATTTTGGCAATGCTGACTTGTTTGGCAGTGGTTGCTTTTGCCCAAAGGACTCCAACAATGGGATGGAGTTCGTGGAACACGTTTGCACTGAACATCAACGAGGAACTGATTAAGGGACAGGCTGATGCCATGCACAAGAATGGCTTGCAGGAGGCTGGCTATCTGTATGTGAACATCGACGATGGCTACTGGGATGGACGTGGTGACGACGGTCATCTGCGACTGAACACGAAACTGTTTCCAAACGGTATGCGCTCGTTGGTGGATTATATTCACATGCTGGGACTGAAGGCTGGTATCTATAGTGATGCTGGCGACAATACCTGCGGCAGTGGCGGTAAGCATGCGTGGGGCCTGGGCGTGGGTTTTGCTGGACACGAGGAGCAGGACTGCAAACTCTATTTCATGGACTGGGACTTCGACTTTATCAAGGTGGACTACTGTGGTGGTGCGCACATGCGACTGGATGAGCGCGAGCAGTATACGAAGATCTCTAATGCCATCAAGAACTGTGGTAAGAAGGATATTGTATATAATATGTGTCGCTGGGCCTTCCCTGGCACATGGGGTGCCGATGTGGCCGACTCATGGCGCACAACGGGTGACATCTATGATGCCTGGAGGAGTGTGAAAGGTATTTTGGCTGAGAACCTCTACCTGAGTGCTTACTGCCACGATGGTCACTATAACGATATGGACATGCTGGAGGTGGGTCGTTCGATGACGCAGGTGGAGGACGAGACGCACTTTGGCATGTGGTGTATCATGGCTTCGCCCTTGCTCATTGGCTGTGATACAAGAAATATTCGTCCTGAGGCACTGAAGTTGCTGTGTAACAAAGACTTGATTGCACTGAATCAGGATAAGTTGCACCTGCAGGCTTATGTGGCCGAGAAGCAGGGTGAGTGCTTTATCTTGGTGAAGGATATCAAGAAACTGCAGGGCAAGGAGCGTGCCGTGGCTATCTATAACCCCAGCGATGAGGCTCAGACGGTGAGACTGGATCCATACACCCTCGAACTTGGTGGTGCTGTGCAGTACTATGACTGTTTTGCTCAGGCCAACTATCTGTATGATATGAACCCCATTCCTGTGAAGGTTCCTGCCCATGGCACCAGAATTTTCCGTGTGAAGGGTCAGAAGCGCTTGGAGCGTAAGGTTTATGAGGCTGAGACGGCTTATATTCCTACCTATCAGGAACTTCGCAATAATCAGAATGCGAAGACCGGCATGTACAGCGCCAATGAGAAGTGCTCAGGAGGCTATGCTGCTTGTTGGCTGGGCAGTGGTCGCGATAACCAGTTGCAGTGGAACGATGTCTATGTGAAGAAGGCTGGCATGCATCGCGTCACCATTACTTATTTCTGTGCAGAGGATCGCGACATGGACCTGATCGTGAATGGCGAAAAGGTGACAACGCTGCAGACTCACTCGCACGACTGGAACCGTGCGGCCACTATTTCATACAACGTTAAGCTTCGCAAAGGACGCAATAGCATCTGCCTGAGCAATGACGTGGCATGGATGCCTGACATCGATAAGATGGTGGTGGAATAATGAATTAGAATTGGAACAAAAAAAAGAGAAAGACTCGTTTCACAACGAATCTTTCTCGTACTTAACTAAATTAATCAACCATAAACCTTAACCATTAAAATTCTTTTCTGATGCAAAAATAGAACTAAAATCTGAAATGGAGGTCGAAAATCCGTTATTTATGGTTTAAAAAGCATTTTTTATCGCAGTTTAAACCATTTCGAACGTTTTTTAAACGCTTTGGCCAATTTCTCGTCTTTTTCTCCATTCTTTTGTTTTTTATGGCGTCTTCTTTTTGCTTTTTATACTCAAAATGAACAATTATATTATACATATCTGTAGAATCTAATTGTAATAATCGACTGATTTTTAACTCTTTTAACAATGAGGCGACGTTTCTGAAAATTTGTCGTCCAATTTGTTTGGCCAATTCACCAATATATTATAACTTTGCATCGAATATTCATTTTATCGGATAACATGTGTAGTTTAACTATGCATCAATCATAAGGTAACCTGAAATTTAACTAAATAGTCAATAATAATAATCAAAATGAAACATTTCAACTTAATCAAAACGTTTCTCCTACTATTTGCCCTAGTAGTGGGAGGGGGAAGTAGTGCTTGGGCAGATACATATGAGCAATTGACTTCAATTGCAAATATTGATGAATCTGCAGAGTATGTTTTGGGAATCGATGGGACTGGATTCCATTATGAAGGAACTTCCTCTTGGGGTAAGACAGCGTTACCTTCTGCGCAGACACCAATCTATTATACCTTAAAGAAAGCTAATGATGGTAATTCATTCACTGCTGAGGCTACAATTGGTGGTAAGAAATATTATCTGCAGATTCCTACTTCAAATACTTTTAGTATGGCAACTTCTGCGGGTACAAATACTGATCTTATCATTGGTACTACGCAAGTTTCTGGAACAAATTATGCAGTTGCTAATAAAACGACAACAGCACGACATCTTCGAATAAACGGAACAAGTGGACTGCGTTCTTATGCCGGTACAACCGGTACCATGGCTTTTTTCTATAAAGTTGTAAAAGCAGTTAGTTTTACTCTTACTGGTGAGTCGAATAATACTTCTTTGGGTACAGTTTCGGTCGAGAATAACATAATAACTGCAACTCCAGCAGCAGGATGCCGTATAAGTTCAGTGACACCTTATGAAATAATCGCTGGTTCTGCAACAGTATCACAGTCTGGTAATATATTTACTGTCACGGCAACAGAAGATTGTACGGTTCGAATTAACTTCGAGGAAATCCCAACGTATACAGTTACAATCACAGCTCCAACAGGTGGAACTCTTCTTGTTAAGAATGGAGATGATGTGGTTACTTCTGGAGATAAGTTTGTTGCAGGTACTGTACTTTCTGTTACTGCTACTCCTGCTGATGATTATAATTTTGTGAATTGGAAGGCTGTGGATGTGTCAACTCATACCTACACGTCAGTTACTTCTTATACAATGACGGATCATGATGTTACGTTAAGTGCAACATTTGCTGCTAAAGTATATCATAATGCAATTTTCAAAAAGAATGGTGGTGAGATACATGCTACTGTACCTACAGAAGTCGGAAAAGCTATCGTATTCCCTGCTACAAAGCCTGCCGCTGTTGAAGGAAAAGTGTTTATGGGTTGGGTTGCTGCAACCATTACAGGTACAACAGATGAAGCACCAACATTTGTTTCTTCTGCTACAATGGGTGAAGAAGATGTTACTTATTATGCTTGTTATGCAGATGTAACTCCAGGAAGTTCGACGACAAAGACTGATGAACTGACTAAAATGACAACAGGAGTTTCTGGAACGTCTTATTCTGGTTGGTCAGGTAAAACTGTTGTTTCAAGTGCTGTATATGCAGGAAATAGTGCAGCAGGTAACAATGCAATACAGTTGCGTTCGAAAGATAATAGTGGTATAGTTACCACGGTATCAGGTGGACAGGCCAAGAAAATAACTGTAACTTGGAATAGTAATACATCCACAGGTAGAACATTGGATATATATGGTAAGAATACAGCATACGCTAGCTCGTCAAATCTTTATTCTTCAGAATCTGCTACCTTGGGAACAAAAATAGGTAGTATTGAATATGGGACAAGTACAGAATTGAATATTGTGGGAGACTATACATTTATAGGAATTCGTTCTAATGATGGTGCCTTGTATCTTGATATGATTGCTATAGATTGGACTACAGGTACTCCTGATACATATTCAGACTATTGCACCACCGTTGCAGCTGACACTCGTGAGGCAGTTAATATCACAAGTTTTACTGCAACTGAGACCACGTTGATTAAGGGTAATACGACTGCTACTGCTGTTGCCAACGACCAGGCTGGCTGGACTGCTGCTTATACCTATGCTTCTGATAATACAGATGTTGCTACTGTAGCTGCTGATGGCGTGATTACTGCCGTTGGAAAGGGTACTGCAAACATTACTGTTACATTGAATGTAGATAAGGATGATGCTAACTATAAGAAGGGAACAACCTTCAGTAAGAGCATTGAGATTACAGTGAATAATCCTTCTCATACCGTGGCTTTCTATGATAATGGTACAAAGATTAGTGAAGAAAATGTAGAGGAAGAGGCTGCTATAGTATTCCCAACTAATCCTACTCCTACTGTAGGCGGATTTATGTTTGAGGGATGGGCATCTGCTGCTATTGATGGTACTGCAAATGTCAAGCCTTCTACAGTAACTGAGGCTAACATGGGTGATGCAGACATTAACTACTATGCTGTTTATGGTGATGTGCAGAAGAGGGAAGTCACTGCAACATTCGATGCTTCTGACATTTCTAACCTTACTTCTGTAGGAACAAGAACTTGGAAGGAAAATGATACAGAAATTGAAATTTATATTTCTTCTGGTCAGCATTATACTAATGGAACACCAAATACTTGGACTGTAAATAATGGTGCTTCGAACTATCTCCTTGTTAGCCGAGAAAATGCTAGTATTAAGAGAGTTGAAGTTACTGTCTCTGGCTCAACATATGCAGTGGCAAAGTATAAGGCATATGCGAATAATAACGATAATACAGGTGTAGATTTGACTTCTTCTGTAACGACTTCAGAAACTGTTTCTGAATTAAATGTTGAAGGAGCATATGAGCAGGTCTCTTTATTTGCTGGTAGCAATCAGATTCGTGCAACCAAGGTCGTTGTAGATGCGATAATATATTCAATAAGTGGTTATGTGACAACACTTCCTACGGATGCAAAAATCACTATCTCTTCTGCAGGTTATGCAACATATTGCTCTAATCATCCTCTTGACTTCACTGGTATCACAACCCTGACAGCTTATACTGCTTCTGTGGAAGACAATGTAATTAAGTTCAATAAGGTGGAGGGTAAGGTGCCTGCTAACACTGGTCTGCTGGTGAGCGGCGAGACAACGAATGTGCCTGTGTGCGCAAGCGCTGACCCTGTGGATAATCTGCTGGTTGGCGTGACTACAGAGACTGTGAAGGATGCTAACACCATCTTCGTACTGATGAATGGCTCTAAGGGCATTGGTTTCTATAAGAACTCGAATGCGTTTACGCTTCGTGCAAACTCTGCTTATCTGCCTGCTGAGGCTGTGGGAACTGCTGGCGCTCGTGCCTTCATCGGCTTCGATGACGAGGCAACTGGTATCGCTGAGGTGAATACTCAGAAGGAGGATGCGAAGCGCATGTTCGACCTCCAGGGGCGCAAGGTGACTAAGGCTGCAAAGGGGCTCTACGTCGTGGATGGCCGTAAAGTGGTGGTCAAATAAGTGAGCAGAAACAAAGTATTTGAACTAAATAAACAAGGAAAAATGAAAAAGACATATAATTCGCCCAAAATGAATGTGGTAACAATTGGTGCCCCTCAGTTGCTGGCAGGTTCGCTGCTTAGACACAAAGGTTTAATCTTTGATCAGCAGGACTTTGATGAAGCAACAACAGAAACGGGCAATAACCTTTCTCGTGACTTTGATTGGGACGAGGATGAGGATTATTAAGGGATAATCAATGGACCGTTGCCATGGCCAATGTTGGTGCAGACGGAACGTCGAATGGCTGCGGTGATATATTCCTTCGCTTTGGATATGGCCTTGGGCAGACTATCGCCCAGGGCCATATTTGATGCAATGGCGGATGAGAGAGTGCAGCCTGTGCCATGGAGGTTGTTGGTGGCAATCTTCTCGGTGGTGAACTCGCTGACGGTGCCATCGGGCATGATGAGCCTGTCTGTCATCAGCGTGGAGTGGGCATGGCCGCCCTTGATGAGAAAGGCCGTCTGTGGATAGGCCAACTGTGCTTGCAGTCGCTCGGCCTCTGGCAGGTTGGGCGTGACGAGCGTGCAGATGGGGAAAAGATAGGAGGTGATAAAGTCGATGGCATCTGACGACATGAGTTGATAGCCACTGGTGGAGATCATCACGGGGTCGTAGATAATGGGGACATGAACATCCTTTATGGCCTCGACAATGACCTGGGCCACGTCCTCGTTGGGTATCATGCCAATCTTTATGGCTGATAGACGGAGGTCGCTGATGACGGACTGCAGTTGCGAGGCTACCACCTCAGTAGGTACAGCCATGGACGACTGTACGCCTTGCGTGTTTTGCGAGGTGAGAGCGGTGATAACAGTGGCACCATAGCAGCCGTGGGCCGTAATTACCTTGAGGTCTTGTTGGATGCCAGCGCCACCCGATGGGTCGCTGCCGGCTATGGTCAGTACTATTTCCATGCGTCGCCGAGGATCATGGCTCCTCCGAAGCCCATTTGTTTTACTTCTTCTATCTTGTTGAACGTGACGCCGCCAAGGGCCATCACGCGATTGTTGATGAGACCCTGCTGACGGGCTTCTTCAATCTGTTTGCGAGTGAAAGCTGAGTGGTAGCCTTGCTTCGAGATGCTATCGAAGATGGGACTAAGACTCATATAGGTGTATGGCTGACGAAGACAATCGGCCAACTCGTCGAACGAATGGCACGAGATGCTGACGGCTCCGTTCCAACCTGCTGGCGGCTCAGGGTTGCGGCTGTTGAGATGTACGCCGCGAAGTCCGTATCGGATGGCCAGGGGATGATGGTCGTGTAAAACCAAGCGAGGATAGAGCGTTGCTGGGAGTTCTTCAAGCAACTGCTCTACCTCGTATTGGCTGGATTGAGGTTTACGGATATGTATCAAGTCGGCCTTTCCACTGGTGAGCAGGGTGGTGATACGCTCAGCTTCGCCAGTAAAGAAGTCGGGGCGAGTAATAACGATGGTCATACGCATTTTTTAAAGAGATCGAACGAGGCGTCCCAGTCTTTCCAAACAGGCTCGCGACCCAGTTCCTTGAGGCGGGCGTTGATGACCTTGGCAGTACGCTCGTCGCTGACGGTGAACTGCTCGAGTGCCTGGGGGTAGGTGTGATAGCCGCCTGGATTGACATGACTCTCGGCCGACATGGTGGTGACACCCAGCGTGCACATGTTATCGCGGATATAGGCGGGCTCGCGAGTAGAGTAGGAGATATCGACATCGTGGTCGAAGATACGCATGGCGAATGTGGCCTGCGCCAGTTCACGGTCGGTCATGAAGCAGTTGGGCTGGAATCCTTCGTTCTGTGCAGGGCGCATACGTGGGAAGTTGATGGAGTACTTGGTGCGCCAGTAGTGCTTTTGAAGATAGCGCAGGTGATAGGCCATCATGGTGACATCCGTGCGCCACTCCTTTTCAAGTCCGATAAGCACACCCATGCCGATGGAATGGACGCCAGCCTGCCCCATGCGGTCGAAGCCATCGCAGCGCCATTCGAAGCGACTTTTCATGCCACGTGGATGGTAGAGCTGGTAGTGCTCGCGGTTGTAGGTCTCCTGGAAACAGATGACACCGTTCAGTCCGTGGTGGGTCAGTTCCTTGTACTCCTCCATCTTCAGTGGCATCACCTCAATCTTAATATTCGAAAAATAGCGCTTGGCTATGTCGATGGCCTTGGCCAGATAGGGCACACCGGCCTTGGCAGGATTCTCGCCTGTGACCAGTAGGATGTTCTCGAAGGGGGCCAACTGCTTGATGGCTTTGTACTCATCTTCTATCTGTTCAGGGGTGAGGATGGTGCGCGCCATGGGATTCTCGCGATGGAAACCACAATAGACGCACGAGTTGGAACACGAGTTGGTGATGTAGAGGGGAATGAACATCGACATGGTGCGGCCGAAACGTTCCTCTGTATATTTGCGCGAGAGACGGGCCATCTGTTCCAGATATGGCTCGGCAGCAGGCGAGAGCAGGGCCATGAAGTCGTTGACGTCGCAATGACTCTTACCTAAGGCGCGACGCACGTCGGCATCGGTCATCGAGGCGATACGTTCTGTGGTCTCCTGCCAACTGATATTTTTTAGTTCGTCGGAAAACATATCGTTTTATTTGGATTTACAAGGTTGGAAGGCATATTCCTTCAGTTCGTGAATGGTGGGTTCTTTGCCACAGAGGGCACAGTCGGAACGTTGAACGAAGTCGAAGCGCTGCCACTGCATCGAGAGGGCATCGAAGGTGAGAAGACTATTGGTGAGCAGTTGGCCAACACCAGTTAGGTATTTGATACATTCCGTGGCTTGAACGGTGCCCAGCATGCCAGCGATAGAGCCGAGTACGCCTACGGTGGCACAGGTTTCGACGTCCTCCTTGGCAGGAGGCTCAGGGAACAGACAACGATAGCAGGCCGTGCCTGGTACGTGGGTCATCAACTGACCATTATAGCGACTGATGCCGCCCATGGAGAAGGCTTTGCCCAATAGCACGCAGGCATCGTTGACCAAGTATTTCGTGGCGAAATTATCGGTGCCGTCGATGATGAAGTCGTAAGGACGAATCAGGTCGATGGCGTTGGCTGCGCTGAGGTAGGTCTCGTAGGTCTCTACCTTGACATCGGGGTTGATGGCCTGCATGCGCTCTTTAGCCACTTCAACCTTGGGACGTCCCACATCGGGTGTGCTGTGAAGCACCTGGCGCTGCAGGTTGGTGATGCTGACGGTGTCGCCGTCGATCACGCCGATGGTGCCCACGCCTGCTGCTGCCAGGTAGAGGGCGATGGGAGAGCCCAGGCCTCCAGCACCCACTAACAGCACTTTCGACTGCAGCAACCGCTCTTGGGCATCCATGCCGAAGCCATCGAGAATGAGGTGACGATTATAGCGCCTGCATTGTTCACGAGTGAGTATCATCATTTCTTTAGTTTACGTAGGTCGTGCGTGAGTTTTGCAGCGCAGAAGTTAGGTCCGCACATGGTGCAATACTCGCCATCGGTATGACCAGCCTCAGTGAAATACTGCAGGGCCAACTCTGGGTCGAGCGACAGGTGGAACTGGTCGCGCCAACGGAACTCGAAACGTGCCTTCGACAGAGCGTTATCGCGGATGGTAGCACCAGGGTGTCCCTTGGCCAGGTCGGCAGCATGGGCAGCAATCTTATAGGCAATGATACCTGCGCGTACATCGTCTTTATTAGGCAGGGCCAGATGTTCTTTGGGAGTGACATAACAGAGCATGGCAGTGCCCAGCCATGCTATCTGCGCACCACCGATGGCACTGGTGATATGGTCGTAGCCAGGGGCTATATCGGTGACGATAGGGCCGAGGGTGTAGAATGGTGCCTCGTGGCATTTCTCCAGTTGGCGCTCCATGTTCTCGCGAATCTTTTGCATGGGCACATGACCAGGGCCCTCGATGAAGGCCTGCACGTTCTTATCCCAAGCACGAGTAACCAGCTCGCCCATGGTGTCAAGCTCGGCAAACTGGGCGGCATCGTTGGCGTCGGCCGTGCAGCCAGGGCGCAAACCGTCGCCCAGCGACAAGGCAACATCGTACTTGGCAACGATATCGCAGATATCATCAAAATGCTCATATAAAAAGCTTTCCTTGTCGTGCAGCAGGCACCACTTGCTCATGATGCTGCCACCACGACTGACAATGCCGCACAGACGACTGTCGGCCAAATGGACGTTATGGCGACGGATGCCGGCATGGATGGTAAAGTAGTCCACACCCTGCTCGCACTGCTCAATCAGTGTGTCGCGATAGACTTCCCAGGTGAGGTCTTCCACCTTGCCATCTACCTTTTCCAGAGCCTGATAGATGGGTACGGTGCCCACAGGAACAGGACAGTTGCGCAGAATCCACTCGCGTGTCTCATGGATATTATTGCCAGTAGAGAGGTCCATCAGTGTGTCGCCTCCCCATTTGCACGACCATACAGCCTTGTCTACCTCCTCGTCGATTGACGATGTGGTGGCGGAATTGCCGATATTGGTGTTGATCTTAACAGCGAAATTACGACCGATGACCATCGGCTCGCTCTCAGGGTGATGGATGTTGGCAGGGATGACGGCACGGCCGCGAGCTACCTCTTGGCGAACAAACTCTGGGGTGATGTGACTCTTGATGCCCAGTGCTTCGCAGTTCATATTCTCACGGATAGCCACATACTCCATTTCTGGAGTGATGATGCCAGCCTTGGCACAAGCCATTTGGGTGATGCCCTGACCTTTTGCTGCACGGTCGTCAATCCACTGCTGACGCAGGTGGGGCAAACCTTTTTTGAGGTCGACCTTGTAGTTGGGATCGGTATAAGGACCGCTGGTGTCGTAGATAAAGACAGAGTCGTTTTTCTCCATGTGCGAATTGCCCTGCTCGTCGCGGGTTACAGTAGGGGTGAGGTTGACCTTGATCATACCCACCTTCAGATCAGGGTATATATTGCCCTGCATATAGTGTTTCTCACGCTGTGCGTAAGCTTTGTGATCGTTTATCATGAAAGATGAAAAATGTAGAATTAAACATTAAGGAATGCGGTGAGTGGACTGGAAGCCTCGGCACAATCGGCAATGGCACCTAGGCCGGCTTCGTAGGCCATACGGCCCGACTCAACGGCCATGCGGAAGGCGTCGGCCATCTTGACGGGGTCGCCTGCTACGGCAATGGCGGTGTTCACCAAAACGCAGTCGGCACCCATCTCCATGGCCTCGGCGGCGTGACTGGGTGCGCCTATGCCGGCATCAACGACTACGGGTACGGTGGCCTGGTCGATGATAATCTGCAGGAAGTCCTTCATGCGCAGACCCTTATTGGTACCGATGGGGGCGGCCAGGGGCATCACAGTGGCTGCACCAGCTTCTTCCAGGTGTTTGCACAGCGTGGGGTCGGCCTGGCAATAGGGCAGCACCACAAAACCGAGTTTTACGAGTTGCTCGGTGGCCTTTAGTGTCTCTACTGAATCGGGCAACAGATAGCGAGGGTCTGGATGAATCTCGAGTTTGAGCCAGTTGGTGCCAAAGGCCTCGCGTGCCATCTGGGCGGCAAAGACTGCCTCTTCGGCATTGCGCACGCCCGAGGTGTTGGGTAACAACTGAATGTTCTTGTGCTGGGTGATATGGGTGAGGAGGTCGTCCTCTTTGTCGTCGAGTTCAATGCGCTTCATGGCTACGGTGACCATTTCGGTGCCAGAAGCTTGAATGGCCTGAGCCATCAGTTCATTGTTATTGAACTTTCCTGTGCCTAAAAAAAGACGAGAGTTGAACTCCCGTCCAGCAATAACTAGTTTACTCATGATTGGTGATATTTATGATTCTTTTCATTTCTTCTATGGGGTTGGCGGCACGTAATACGGTGCCACTCAGAGCTATTCCTGTGATGCCTGTTTGCAAGATGGCTGGGATGTCCGATTCGGTGATGCCGCCAATGGCTACAATGGGGATGTTGATGTTGGCGGCACGCATCTGACTGATGATGTGGCGATAGCCGTCAAGACCAAGAACGGGGGCTAATTTCTGTTTGGTGGTGGTAAAGCGGAAAGGACCGCAGCCGATGTAGTTGGCTGATGCTTCGTAATGGGCTTTCACATCTTCGAACGTATTGGCAGTACCTCCGATGATATAGTCGGGCCCCAGAATCTGTCGGGCCTCACGGATGGGCATATCGTTCTTGCCCAAATGAACGCCGTCGACCTGCAGTTCGTGTACGAGAAAGACGCGATCGTCGATAACAAACGTGGCTCCATAGGTACGGCAAAGCTTTTGGGCTTCGATGGCTATGGGGCGCACCTCATCGTCGGTCGCGTCTTTCATACGTAACTGTATCCATCGGCAACCGCCATCAAGGGCCAGTTGGATGGAGTCCAGATAATTATATCGCTCGGAATAGTGGGAAATAAACTGTACCATCTGCCTCACCCCCCACATGCTGCTTTGATAATAGTGATACTGGCGCCTTCATGGAGCGGTGTGTCGTCCCAGGTACTGCGTGGTTTCAACTGATTATCGATGGCTATTGCCACACCTTTGGGCGGCAACTGCAATAGGGTGGCAAGCTCAGATACAGTAGAGGCTTGCGTCTCTTGTTGTTTGTTGTTAATAATGATGGTCATATTACATTCCTCCGACGGCATTACCCGTGTCAGGTCCTATGGGTATTTTCTCAGCTTTGGCACATGCCTCAGCACCCCGAATATTTGTTTTTGCGGTGCAAAAGTACTGCTTTTATTTCAATCTGACAAGAAAATGGTGAGAAAAATAACAATATTTTCGAAGATTAGTTGGAAATAAAAAAGTCCCAGACACGAAACCAATTCGTACCTGGGACATTACTTATGGGGTGTGGGCACCGCTGTGCCGATAGGTTAGTTCCTGAATACCAGTCCGTCGCCAAACGAATCGACGATGATGGGCTTCTCGCGATTTACCTCGTCGGCCAACAACTTCTTCGACAGGTCGTTGAGCAGATACTGCTGGATGGCACGTTTTACTGGACGCGCACCATAGTCGGGGTCGTAGCCTTCCTGAGCCAACCAGTCGATGGCTTGAGGTGTGACTTCCAGTGTGAAGCCCTGTGGCTCCAACATCTTCTGAACACGTGTGAGTTGCAGTTTTACAACATCGGCAATCTCCTGTTTTGACAGTGGCGTGAAGGTGATAATCTCGTCGATACGGTTCAAGAACTCTGGACGCATAGTCATGCGAAGCTGTTCGCGAGTGGCGTTCGAGGTCATGATGATGATGGTGTTCTTGAAGTCGGCCGTACGTCCTTTATTATCCGTGAGTCGACCGTCGTCCAATACCTGTAAGAGGATATTGAAGACATCGGGATGTGCCTTTTCAATCTCGTCGAAAAGAACCACGGAGTAGGGCTTACGTCGTACAGCCTCTGTGAGTTGTCCTCCCTCGTCATAACCTACATAGCCTGGAGGCGCACCAATCAGACGAGAGACGGTATGCTTCTCCTGATACTCCGACATGTCGATACGCGTCATCATCGTCTCGTCATTGAACAGGTATTCGGCCAGTGTCTTGGCTAGCTCTGTCTTACCCACGCCTGTAGTGCCTAAGAAGATGAACGAGGCGATAGGACGCTTGGGATCTTGCAAACCTGCACGACTGCGGCGTACAGCATCAGAGACGGCTGTGATGGCTTCGTTCTGACCGATGACACGGCGATGGAGTTCCTCCTCGAGGTGGAGCAGTTTTTCACGTTCGCTCTGCATCATACGGGTGACAGGAATGCCTGTCCAGCGAGAGACTACCTCGGCGATATCATCGGCAGTGACCTCCTCGCGAACGAGGCGGGAGACTGAAGCGGACATTCCAGACTCTCCGGATTTTCCGGCGCTATCGAGTTGGTGTTGGATGTCAGTGATATGGTCCTCAAGGACCTTCAACTTTGAGTAGCGAATCTCGGCCACCTTGCCGTAGTCGCCCTCGCGCTCGGCACGCTCGGCCTCGAGTTTCAGGTTCTCAATCTCTTGTTTGTCCTGCTGAATCTTATTGATGAGCTGGCGCTCACCTTCCCATTTTGCACGGAACTCACGTTCCTGATCCTTCAGTTCTGCAATCTCCTTGTCGAGTTGGGCAATCTTAGGCTTGTCGTTTTCGCGTTTGATGGCCTCGCGTTCAATCTCGAGTTGCGCCAGACGACGAGTAATCTCATCGAGTTCTTCAGGCACTGAGTCGCGCTCCATACGGAGTTTGGCGGCGGCCTCGTCCATCAGGTCAATCGCCTTGTCAGGCAGGAATCGTTCTGTGATATAACGCTCGGAGAGTTGGACGGCAGCGATACAGGCATCATCCTGGATACGCACCTTGTGATGGTTCTCATAGCGCTCCTTCAGACCACGGAGGATAGAGATGGCACTGAGTTCATCGGGCTCGTCAACCATCACCGTCTGGAAACGACGTTCCAGGGCTTTGTCCTTTTCGAAATACTTCTGATATTCGTTGAGCGTGGTGGCACCGATAGAGCGTAGTTCGCCTCGTGCTAATGCGGGTTTCAGAATGTTGGCGGCATCCATGGCCCCCTCGCCTTTGCCGGCACCAACCAGCGTGTGAATCTCGTCGATGAAGAGGATGATGCGTCCCTCAGAGGCTGTCACCTCGTTGATAACGCTCTTCAGGCGTTCTTCGAACTCACCTTTATACTTGGCGCCTGCCACGAGTGCACCCATATCAAGCGAGAAGAGTTGCTTGTCCTTTAGGTTCTCGGGCACGTCGCCGCGTACAATACGCTGGGCCAGTCCCTCAACGATAGCCGTTTTACCTGTACCAGGCTCACCAATCAAAATGGGGTTGTTCTTCGTGCGGCGTGAGAGGATTTGCAGTACACGACGAATCTCATCGTCACGTCCGATGACGGGGTCGAGTTTACCCTGACGGGCTAAGTCGACGAGGTTCTTGGCGTATTTCTCCAACGGCTGATAGTTGTCATCGGCACTCTGACTCTGTACGCGCTGTCCCTGACGAAGTTCAAGGATGGCCTGACGCATGTCCTTCTCGTTGGCTCCTGCATCTTTCATCATACGACTCACGGTAGTGTTGACAACGAGAAGAGCCAACAATATTGGCTCACACGAAACGTACTCGTCGTTCATCTCGTGAGCAAGGTCTTCGGCCTTCTGCAAAATCTTTTGTGAGTCATTTGAAAGATAGGGCTCGCCGCCCTGAACGCGAGCCAGATGCTGCATCTCTTGTGAGGCCAACATGTCGAGTTGTTGGACGTTGACGCCCAACTTCTGGAAAATAAATGCGGTAATGTCTTGCGCCTTGTCCATCAGGGCCTTGAGCAGATGTACTGGCTCGATGGACTGCTGACCGTTCTGGCGGGCAATGTTGACTGCCTGCTGTACGGTCTCCTGCGCCTTGATTGTAAATTTGTCGATAGTCATAATTAACTCCTTTCTTTTTTGTTTTGTTCTGACCATGAGCGAACAAAGAGTGTGCCGCAGAAATAAATCTGACAAAATGACGGGTAGTGATGACAGAATGGCAATATGTAAAAAGCGTTAATTCTTTGATACGGGAGTATTGGATTGAGGCATTGGATGGTCTTATGAATAGAGAAATCTGAAAAAATGCGTTAAACTTTCATATTTATATGATGTGAGACGCCCGTATGTCACTAATATTTGTTATCTTTGCTTTCTAAAATGTATCGCGTATGAAAAAGATTGCTTTAGCCATCCTGTTGATGATGCCGGCGTTTCTGTTTGGACAGACTTATGAGTCCTTATGGAAGCAGGTTGAGAATGCTCAAAAGAAGGATTTGCCGCAAACGGAACTACAGGTGTTAAACAAGATAGCTGACAAGGCACAGAAGGAGAAAAACTATGGTCAGTTGCTGAAAGCAGAACTGCTGTCGGCACAATCTCAGTGTAGTGTGAGTCCTGATTCACTGAAACCAGCGGTGGCACGATTGCAACAGCGCGAGCAAACGATGAAAGACCCAGTGCTGAAGGCTATTTATCAGACCGTATTGGGTGCTGTCTATGAGGATAATCCTGCATTGGATGATAATCATCGAGAACTGTCAAAACAGTATTATCAGCAGGCTCTGCTGCATCCGGAGCAACTGGCTGCGGTGAAGGCAGTGGATTATAAACCCTTCGTAGAACAAGGAAAGGATAGTCGTATTTTCAATAACGACTTGCTGAGTGTGATTGGATATGAAACCAAGCGCTTTGACGTGCTGAGAGACTATTATCTAAAGAAAAACAACCGCGTGGCTGCGATGATGAGTAGTCTGGAATGGTTGCGTCAGCAGGCCTCAGAGGAGATTGAAGATTATTCCAATTCAGCCTATTTGGCTCGCTTGGACTCCCTGGCTGAGGCTTATGCCGACCTGTCTGAGGTGGGTGAGGTGGCCATCGCCCGCTTTAATTACATGGAGTCGTTCACCAATGCTACCCTTCGTGACCAATGGGAATATATTGAATATGCCCTGAAGCGTTGGGGAACATGGGACCGCATGGATATTCTTCGTAACAAGCAGAAAGAGATGAAGGCGTTGGAGTTTGTGATAGCATCGGATGCTACGATTCTTCCAAACAAGGCGTTCCCCGTTAAATTAAAATTCTTACGCGGCATTCAGTCGCTCACCATGCGTGTTTATCGTGTGAATGCTACTGCTAAGGAACTGAAGGATGTTTATGTCAATACAGAAAAAGGCTATAACAAGATTAAGCATAAGTTAACGGAACAGACGGGACTGAAGCAGACGCGAACCTACAAGATGCATGCTCCCTATGAGAGTTTTGAGGACTCGCTGGTATTGTCTGCTCTGCCTGTTGGTGTTTATATGCTGGAGTTTGAGAGCTCGCCAAAAACCAAGGATAATGTGCGTGTATTTTATTATGTGAGTGATCTTCGCTTACTCACCATGATGATGCCAAACAATATCATTCGTTATGCGGTTGTTAATGCTACAACGGGACAGCCCGTTAAAGGCGCGCAGATACAATTGAAGTCTAACAATCAGGATGTGACACTGACAATGGATGATAAAGGAGAGTATATGTTTAACTCCGGTTCCCGTCGTCCTAATGCAATCTTTGTGACCACAGCTGATGATAAGGCTTGCCCGCAAATGAATGGCTACGGCTATTTCTCATATTATAAGAACAACAGACCGCTTGAGTTGGCTACCATCCTTACTGATCGCGCTATCTATCGCCCTGGCCAGACGGTCAATGTGTCCGTCGTGGCCTATAAGATGCAGAATGGTTATGAGAATCATGTGTTAAAGGGTGAGGAACTGGAGGTAGAACTTCGTGATGCAAACCATGAAATAGTGGAGGAGAAGGAATTGATCACAGATGATTTCGGTTCTTGCACCACCCAGTTTACATTGCCGCGCAAGGCTTTGCCGGGGCAGTATATGATTAATGTTGATGCTAATCGATGTTTCTTCCGCGTAGAGGAATACAAGCGTCCGACATTTGAGGTGGATATTCCCAAGGTGACTGTTGATTATGCCGATGGCGACACACTGCAGGTGAAGGGCACGGCCCGTACGTATGCTGGTGTCTCTGTGCAGGGAGCTACCGTGAAATATAAGGTGGAGCGTAGACGCGCACTCTGGTGGATGAGTTACTCGTATTATTGGAATCAGGGTGTTGTTACTCGCGATTTGGAAAACGAACTGGTGGCAGAGGGCGAGTTGACAACTGGCGACGATGGTAGCTTTACGGTGCCCACGCCGATGGTGCTGCCTAAGACACGCTATCCGATGTTCTATAACTTTGTTGTCTCGGTAGATGTGACAGACCAGGCTGGCGAGACCCATCATGGCGAGATATCATTGCCATTGGGTAATCGTAAGACTGCCCTTAGCATAGATATGTCCGACAAAGTGCTGGTTGAAAAAGGTGGGCAGATGACCTTCCATCTATATAATGCTGCCGGTATAGATGTTGATGCGCAGTTGCGCTATCGTATTGACAAAGGTAAATGGCAGAATGTAAATACGAATAAGAAGATTGTTCTGCCTAAGTTGAAGAGTGGACGCTATAGTATCGAGGCTATTTGTGATGAGGATACACTGAAGCACGATTTTGTGGTGTTCTCACTGGATGATAAGCGCCCCGCTGCTGAGACGGATGACTGGTTCTATGTATCAGATCGCCAGTTCCCCAATGATGGCACACCTGTTACGGTGCAGGTTGGCTCGTCGGCCAGTGATGTGCATGTGGCTTATAGTATCATTCACGACCAAACAGTGATGGAAAGTGGTACGTTTGACTTGTCTAACGAACTGTGGAATAGGAAGTTTACCTATAAAGAGGAGTATGGACATGGCGTGTTACTTGCTTTCGCATGGATGAAAGAGGGAAAAGCCTATGAACATCAAGTCACGATTACTCGTCCTGTTCCCGACTCGAATCTTACATTGAAGTGGCAGACCTTCCGCAATCGATTGGAGCCTGGACAGCAAGAGGAGTGGACATTATCGGTGATGGGGCCTGACGGCAAACCGGCAAAGGCTCAACTGCTGGCTACGCTTTATGACAAGAGTTTGGATCAGTTGACTCCGCATTACTGGTCGCTGAATCCTTATATCTCGTTGATAGTACCCCACACGCAATGGTCGTTTGGTAGTTATCAGTTTATGGGCGGTCAAGGCACATGGATGGAGAACTTGCTCGATGTGCGTGATTTGGAATTCAATCGTTTTGACCATACCATCTATCCAACAAGTTACACCTTTGGAAGAAATGGCAGAACAAGACGTCTTAGTGGACTTCCTAAAGTAACCTATGCTACCGCTACTGTTAATATGGCGGAGTACGAAGGTTTGGATGTGACTTCTGTTGATGAGAGTTTGCAAGGAAGAATTGCTGGACTTGATGTGATTAAAGTTAAGAGTTATGAAGCTCCATCTTCTCTATCGACGTTGACGGGTTACGATGATGGTTCTGAAGAAGAATTGGCCATAGAATCTGCTATGGGCGAACAGACACAGATGCGTGAGAATTTGCAGGAAACGGCATTCTTCTATCCGCAGTTGATGACGGATAGCGAGGGTAGGGTGACAATGAAGTTTACTTTTCCTGAGAGCTTGACCACTTGGCGCTTTATGGGTGTGGCTCATACGGAGGACATGAAGACCGGTTTCTTGGAGGATGAGGCTGTGGCAAGTAAGAATGTGATGATTATGCCGAATGTTCCTCGTTTCGTTCGTGAAGGTGACCATGCTACTATCTCGGCACGTATTGTGAATACTGGAGATAATACAATTAGCGGTAAGGCTCGCCTGGAGTTGATTGATTCCGAGACCCTGCAAGTTGTATATGCTCAGGAACAAGATGTAACGCTTGCTGCAAACAGTACATTTGGCGTTGCTTTCCCCTATGAATGCAATCACGAAACATATGGTTTGCTGATTGCAAAGATGATGGTTAGCGGCAAGGACTTTAGTGACGGCGAACAGCATTACCTGCCCATCCTGCCCAACAAGGAACGCGTTACCAAGACCGTTCCATTCACACAGACAAAGCCGGGTACAAAGACTATTGACTTGGCTGCATTGAGGAGCACGGGCAAGAATGCAAAACTGACCATCGAATATACGAACAACCCTGCTTGGCTGATGATTCAGGCATTGCCAACAGTGGGACATCCCTATGATAATTGTGCTGTCTGTCAGGCAACGAGTTATTATGCAAACACCATTGGTAGTCATATTCTGGATCAGAACCCTCATGTGGAAGACATCTTTGAGGCATGGAGCAGAGAACAGAGCGACGAGACTTCTTTGATGAGCAGTTTGGAGAAGAATCAGGAGCTGAAGGATCTGGTGCTTGCCGAGACTCCTTGGGTGGCTGACGCTAACCGTGAGAAGGAACAGAAGGCACGCTTGTCGGACTTCTTTGACGAGAATCTGATAAACCAGCGCATAAATCAATCGCGCGAGTCTCTTGGTAAGTTACAGAATGCTGACGGCTCGTGGAGCTGGTGGCCTGGTATGGAAGGCTCAATGTATATGACGGTGGAGATTAGTGAGATGCTGGTACGCCTGAATAGAATGACCTCTCCACAGAAAGATACCAAGGAGATGCTCAATAATGCCTTTGGCTATATGGGTAAGGAGATAGTGAAGTTGGTGGACGAGATGAAAAAGAACGCCAAGAAGGGTTGGACACCTACGTTCCCCAGTCACATGGCCCTACAATGGCTCTATATCTGTACACTCGATGGACGACTGTTGCCTGCTAATGTGCAGAGTGCTAATGCTTATCTGAAGAACCTACTGAAGAAGGAGACACGCAACCAGACTATCTATGACAAGGCGATGTCGGCCATCGTGCTGAACAATAAAACCTATGCCAAGAGCTTGAAAGAGTATACCGTCTATCGTGAGGATATGGGGCGCTACTATGACACACCACGTGCACTCTATTCATGGCGCGACTATCGTATTCCTACACAGGTGGCAGCCATGGAGGCTATCCAATTGTTGACTCCTGAAGAGACTCAGACCATCGAGGAGATGCAGCGTTGGCTACTTCAGGAGAAGCGTAACCAGGCATGGGACACGCCTATCAATAGTGTTAATGCGGTATATGCATTCATGAATACACCCAGTTCTCAGAATGCGCTGAGTGCGATGACCTCTCTTACTACTTTGAAGGTGGACGGACAGACAGTAGAGACCTCGAAGGCTACGGCTGGCATTGGCTATGTGAAGAGTTCTATGGATGGTGATGATAAGCAGACCTTTACCGCCGAGAAGACTTCTGAGGGTACGTCGTGGGGTGCTGTCTATATGCAGTTTATGCAGCAGACCAGCGAGGTGGAGGCTCAGAGCAGTGGTATTCAGGTGAAGCGTGAGATACTTACCTCAAGCCTCAAGCCTCAAATCTCAAATCTCTCAGTGGGCGACCGCATCAAGGTGCGCATCACCATTGAGGCAGACCGTGACTATGACTTCGTGCAAGTCGTCGATAAGCGTGCTGCCTGCATGGAGCCTGTGAATCAGTTGAGTGGTTATCGCTGGGGTTACTATATCACGCCCAAGGATTGTTCTACGAACTATTATTTCAACCGTCTGTCGAAAGGCAAGCACGTGATTGAAACAGAATATTATATTGACCGCGCGGGAACCTACGAGACAGGCACCTGTACTGCCAGTTGTGCCTACAGTCCTGAGTTCCGTGGCGTGGCTAAATCGCAAATTATTGAAGTGAAATGAAAAAACTCTTTATTATAATGGGCCTCAGTATGGCCACCATTGCTATTAATGCTCAGAGAATAGTTACCAAGACACCAGTCATCAACGTAGGAAAAACGGGTTTCGAAGTTCCCGTAACAGCCACGTTTGAACTGAGAAACAGGGGCAGTCGCCATCTGACTATTCGTGAGGTGAAGACTGATTGTGGCTGTACGCAGGTGGATTATCCGAAGAAAAGTATTAGTGGCGGTGATCGGTTTACAATCTCGATGACCTATGATGCGCGACTGCTGGGCCACTTTACGAAACAGATGGCGGTGTATAGGGTAGGGTCTGAAGAACCAGTTATCTTGAAAATGCAAGGCATTGTGGTACCCGAGATGACGGACTATTCGAAAAACTATCCTTATGCGTTTGGCGATTTGTTGGCCGACGTGAATAACGTGGAGTTCGATAATGTGAATAAGGGAGATCATCCAGAGGTTGAGATTCGTGTGCTGAATAGTGGTAGTTCGGTGATGACGCCTAATATCCAGCATTTGCCTCCTTATCTCACAGCTATGGCTACCCCCGAGACATTAACACCAGGTAAGACGGGTAAGGTGATCCTAACATTGAACACCGAAAAAGTTCAGGACTTTGGACTGACGCAGACTACAGTTTATCTGGCAGAGCGACTTGGAGAAAAGGTTAGCTCTGAAACAGAATTGCCTGTGTCGGTTGTACTATCGCCTAATACCACGCTCTATGCGGGTGGAAACAAACAGTATGCTCCAAAGATGGAACTGTCCGTTGACTCGCTTTCATTGGGCAGGCTGGGAGGTAAGAATCGTAAGAGCGGTGTCATTACAATTACAAACACCGGTCGCACGGCTCTTAATATCTCATCGCTGCAGATGTTTACTAAGGGTATGAAGGTGACGCTTGATAAACGTGAGTTGCAACCTCGCGAAACAGCAAAGCTGAAGATTGCCGTGACCGATAGAAACCAGTTGTTGAAGGCCCGTCAGAAACCACGTGTGTTAATGATAACCAACGACCCAGACCATTCGAAGGTGGTGATAAAGGTTAATGTGAAATAACGCAGAATTTGAATTTCTCAGATATAGAATATGGAACATCCCGAGAATAGTAGTGAATATGCAGGTCTGCAGGTGAATAGTGGCGTCGAACAGCCTTCTATAGTCAATCCTTATCTGAAGCGTAACCGATTCCGTCGACGTGAATTGTCGGTGGCTGATATGGTTGAGGGTATCGTGAAAGGTGATGTTACTATTCTCAGTCAGGCGGTGACGCTGATAGAGAGCATGAATCCCAGTCATCAAGCCAAGGCTCAGGAGGTCATAGAAAAATGTCTTCCTTATAGTGGAAACAGCGTGCGTATTGGTATCAGTGGCGTTCCAGGCGCAGGCAAGTCTACTTCTATTGATGAGTTTGGTATTCATTTACTGAAGGAGAAGGGTGGACGACTGGCAGTATTAGCTATCGACCCTTCGTCAGAACGTTCCAAGGGAAGCATCTTGGGAGATAAGACGCGTATGGAGAAGCTGGCTATTCATCCCGATTCCTTTATCCGTCCTAGTCCGTCGGCAGGTTCATTGGGTGGCGTGGCTCGCAAGACACGTGAGACCATTATCCTTTGTGAGGCAGCTGGCTTCGATAAGATATTCGTTGAGACTGTGGGTGTTGGCCAGAGCGAGACGGCCTGTCATTCGATGGTTGATTTCTTCCTGCTTATTCAGGTGGCTGGCACTGGTGATGAACTTCAGGGCATCAAGCGTGGCATTATGGAAATATCGGATGGTATTGTCATAAACAAGTGTGATGGCGATAATGTGGACCGCTGTCAGATGGCGGCAACCAATTTCCGCAATGCCCTGCATTTCTTTCCGATGCCCGAGAGTGGGTGGTTGCCCAAGGTGTTGTGTTATAGCGGTTTCTATGGTACGGGTGTGAAGGAGATCTGGGATATGATTTATGAATACTTCGACTTTGTGAAAGCCAATGGCTATTTTGACTATCGTCGTAGTGAGCAGGCTAAGTACTGGATGTATGAGACCATCAACGAGCAGTTACGTCAGGACTTTTACCAGAACGCCCAGATACAGGAGCAGTTGAGAGTGGCAGAGCAGATGGTGTTACAAGGGCACAAGACGAGTTTCGTGGCAGCAGGTGATTTGCTGAAACAATACTTTGATAGTTTGAGAGGATGATACAAATAGAGATAGATACGGGTAGTGGTTTCTGCTTTGGCGTGACCACTGCCATCAAGAAAGCTGAGGAGGAACTGGCACAGGGAGAAACGCTTTATTGCTTAGGTGATATTGTTCATAATGGCATGGAGTGTGAACGGCTGAGGCAGATGGGACTTGTTACTATTAACCATGAGGATTTAAAGAATCTACACGATGTGAAGGTATTGCTGCGTGCGCATGGTGAACCTCCCGCAACTTATGAGCTGGCGCGGAAGAATAATATCGAAATTATCGATGCTACATGTCCTGTGGTGTTGAAGTTGCAGAATCGTATCAAACAACAGTATGAGCGAGGTGCCGCACAGATTGTGATCTTTGGTAAGAAAGGTCATGCTGAGGTGCTGGGACTCGTTGGACAAACGGAGTCGTCTGCCATTGTCATAGAGAACTTCGATGAGGTGAAAAGACTTGACTTCTCTCGCGACATCTATCTATATAGTCAGACAACGAAGTCGCTTGATGAGTTTCATCGTATCACGGAGTATATCCAAAGTCATATCTCGTCTGATGCTACATTCCAGAGTTTTGATACCATCTGCCGATCGGTGGCAAACCGCATGCCGAATATCTCGCAGTTTGCAGCGCGTCATGACTTGATTCTCTTTGTTTGTGGAAGAAAGAGTAGTAACGGAAAAGTACTGTACAATGAGTGCTTGCGCGTGAATCCTAATACCCATTTGATAGAAGGGCCTGAGGAGATAAAGCCGTTGTGGCTGAAGAATATTGAAACTGTTGGCATCTGTGGGGCTACTTCTACACCGAAATGGCTCATGGAACAATGCCGTGATAAACTGTTGAGCATTGAAAAATAGATATCTGATTGTCCTGTTGTGGTTGCTGAGCATGACTGTTTTTGCCCAGCGACCTCAGTATGCGAAGATGTCACCTTTATTACGCCGTTTGACGCATTCATCGACAAATGTCAGACGTCTTTCTCCTTCCGTTCAGCCTACCTCTGTCTGTGCCTTCGTGAAGGTGGACGATGGCGGTGATGAAGTTCTCCAGCAGAAAGGATGCCAGATACTGACTCGTGTCGGACAGATACGAATCGTGAATATACCGATTAGTCAGTTGGGTGCTCTTTCGCTCGATCGTCGCATTCTGAGAATGGAGGCCAGGCAGGGCACACAACTGACGAACGACCAGATGGCTGCCCATCTGAATGCCTTGCCTGCATACGTCGGTCAGAATCTGCCTCAGGCTTTTTCTGGACAAGGGGTTGTTGTTGGTGTGATGGATGTGGGGTTCGATCTGACTCATCCCACATTCTTTAGTAATGATACCACACAATACCGTATCCACCGACTGTGGGATATGGTGACACAGGACACTATTGGTAGTCAGTTGTTTGTCGGCCGTGATTATGTTGGTCGTGATGCGCTCTTATCATTAGGTCATTCGCGCGATGGTCTAGATCTGACTCATGGCACACATACTACAGGTACTGCGGCTGGTAGCGGCTGGCAATCAGCCTATCGCGGCATGGCGCCCGAAGCTGATATTTGTTTGGTGGCGAATGCTGTCGTGGACGATTATGTTTATATCGATTCTGCTGATATCTATAAATATACCTTTGCCACAGACGCATTGGGCTTTAAGTATCTGTTTGATTATGCTAACAGTGTCGGAAAACCTTGTGTGGTCTCATTTAGTGAAGGGTCTATGCAGGATTTTTGGGGCTATGATCAGTTGTACTATGAACTGCTTGATAGTCTTGTAGGACCAGGACGTATCATTGTGTCGGCAGCAGGAAACAATGCGTGGCTGAAGTCGTGGTTTCGAAAACCAGTAGGCCAAGTCTCTATGGGAACGTTCGTTATTCATCCTGAACAGGATATGTTGCTGACATTTAAAGCTTCACGTCATTTCCGTTTACGCTTCGTTACCTATTCTGCCCAACGTGATACACTTGAAGTGAGTACTTCCGATGTTTTGGCTCAGCCAGACTCCGTGCTTTACGTTGCCTCACAGAGTGGAGAACAGGTTCTCTCTGTTATGACGGAGGCTTATCCATCATGCTATGATTCCCAGGAAGTTTGTTATGATGTTACGTTGTCCTCGTCAAAAGGTGTCGGTATGGAGTGTCCTGTGTCTGTCGAAGTGCTCGGACGTGAGGCCGATGTGGAGTGCTATCGGATGAATGGTCAAATGGTGGCTAACGATTTGAATCCTTTGCTCAATGCGGGAGATGGATCACATAGCATCCTTTCGCCTTCTAGTGCACCATGTGTCATCTGTGTAGGTGCTACATCTTATCGCGATAGTATTCAAAACCTAAATGGCGAGTGGAAAAAGTACTGGCCAGGACACGGAGGTGTGCGTGTGGAGCCATCGTCGGTCGGTCCTACTTTTGATGGACGTATGAAGCCGGACGTGATGGCACCTGGTAATAATATTATCTCGTCATACAGTTCTTATTATATGGAGAGTCATCCAAACAACAGAGACTTGACGTGGAATGTGGAGTGCTTTGATTTTAAAGGACGTACTTATGCCTGGAACAGTAACAGTGGCACTTCAATGGCATGTCCGGCTGTGGCTGGTGCAATCGCTTTATGGTTGCAGGCAAAGCCGGATTTGACTCCTGACGAGATAAAGACTGTGCTGAGTCATACCGCCCGTCATTATGATGAGTCATTGTTATGGCCCAACAACGAATATGGCTATGGTGAGATAGATGTTTATCGTGGACTATTATATATATTAGGTATAGATGGCGTTCCTGCTATTTCGCAGCAGCATACGAAGGCCCGTGTCTTTAGTTCTGGAAAACAAGTTCGTGTTGTGTTGCCAGAATTGTTGTCTGCACCTTTAAATATATGTATATATAATATGAGCGGTCACCTTGTGAAGGCAACCGCTCTTGATGCAGGGCAGACGGACTATGCCGTTCCTGTTAGTTATCTTCCTTCTGGAATCTATGCTGTCCAAATCAATGGTTCTTCAAAATATGATGGATCAACATTGATTAAGCTTTAGAAGCTTTCTCAAACTGTTCCATCAGCCAATTGTTCTGTTCTTCAATGGTCATGTGACTATTGTCGAGCAAAATGGCATCGTCAGCCTGGTGGAGGGGAGATACGTCACGATGTGAATCGATGTAGTCGCGCTCCTGCACATTTTTTAGAATATCAGCATAGTCGGCAGGCATGCCTTTCGCTTGCAACTCTTCAAAACGGCGCTGGGCACGTACCTCTGCTGAGGCCGTCACAAAGATTTTCAGTTCGGCATTGGGGAATACAGTGGTGCCAATGTCGCGACCATCCATCACGATGCCACCTTCCAATCCCATCTTCTGTTGCTGAGCTACGAGTGCTGTACGTACAAAAGGGATGGCAGCGATGGGACTTACGTGATTGCTTACTTCAAGATTACGAATCTCAAGTTCCACATTCTCGCCATTAAGAAACGTGGTGGTTTTGCCATCAATCAGTCGCTGGTCAATATTAATTTCTGGCATGGCCTGGCGCAATTGCTCCTCAAGTACGCTGCCGTCGGCATTAAACAGATTGTTGCGTAAGGCAAACAGCGTGACACAACGATACATGGCACCAGTATCAACATATACATAACCCACTTTGCGGGCCAAGTCTTTGGCCATTGTGCTTTTTCCGCACGACGAATGACCATCAATAGCTATAGTAATTTTTTTCATAATATATACGAGAAGTTAATCATCAAGGATGCGCTGCTTACATGGTATTTTCCATAAGCAATGTGAAGGGAAAGTCGCTCAAGCGTCATGCCAGCACCCAACGAAAGTGCTGCGCCATGAGAACTGCCACCAGAACTTTCTCCGCTCTTATCTTGACCGTCTGCAATCTTCATTTCTGAGGCTCGCATAGCATTGT
The DNA here is from genome assembly GCF_023204875.1 of Prevotella sp. E15-22. Taxonomy (NCBI): domain Bacteria; kingdom Pseudomonadati; phylum Bacteroidota; class Bacteroidia; order Bacteroidales; family Prevotellaceae; genus Prevotella; species Prevotella sp. E15-22. The sequence continues at coordinate 2,247,258 of NZ_CP096247.1, read as the reverse complement.
ATCCAGCTGCTATGTAGAATTGATTAGATAACATCAGGTCAGCTCCCAATACAAGATGTTTTCCTATTCCGTATTGCCAATCATTTAGGCGTACTAATGTAGCGGAGAAACGTAAAGGTGAGCCAATGAGGCGCTTGGTGATACCTACTTGGAGGTCAAGGGGCATGCGCTCAAAATCATCCTCATAGGCCGTTAGTTGTCCGCCCAAATTGCGGGCTACGGCTCCAATGCTCCATTCGGTATTGGCGTCGTAGTAGTTGAGGCCTAAGTCTACAGCTGCCGCTATGGAATTGTTATGACCGATATACGAGGCAACCATTTTGGCAGTAATGCCGCCATTGATATGTTCTGTGAGTCCGTATGCGAAAGTTCCGCCAACGGCAAAGTCTTTAGCATTAAATGTTCCTGTTTGTTGGTTGTCGTAGGTCGTTTCCTTCATTTCGCCATAGTTGATGAAACGCCCTTGAAGTCCCCAAGTACCACGGCTTCCAAAGGCTTGTGAATAAGATGCACTTCCAGTGACAGATCCTTGCATGTATGTCATCATATTGAGACCTAAAGTGCGGTCGCTGACATTGTTGACAAGTGCGGGATTATGGAACACCAGTGACGCATCATCGTCGCATAATGAAATATTGTCGCCTCCTAATGCTGCGGCATGGGCGCTGATGGGTAGTCTTAGAAAGTTGAAAACAGTCTGGCTGTCCTGCGCCTCTGTGTGAAGTGCAAGCAACGTGATGGCTGTGGTAAGAACTACTTTCTTCATCTTCTTCTGTAAGAAATCGGGCACAAAGATACGAAATAAACCACATATTACAAAAAGAAAAGTAATTTTTCGTTTTGTGTTTTGCTCACTTCTTCGTACCTTTGCACCCCGATGGAAGCGAAGAAAAGTAGAAAAGCTGATTTGGAGCGCGGATGGTTCGGAAGATTCGCGTTAGGCCTGATTGTTGCGCTTTCATGCATGTTTGTAGGCCTAAACTACAGCGTCGAACCCGACGACCCTTTGGACGATCCGGATTTGTTGGATATGTTCTCTATGGACGAGGACCTGTCGTCATTGATGCGTCCGGAAAATGAACTGGAATTGGCTCCCAAAGCAGAACCAGAACCCGCCAAGAAACTAGTGGTTGCTGACGAGGAGAAGCAAAGCGAACCATTGTCGGATGACGAGCCTGTGGAGACGGATATGAACAACGATATGAGTGCCTTGGACGATGAAGAACAGGATAATTCCAAACCAGAAGAGGACGAGGTGATTAGTTTCCGTGTGGTGGAAGACTTGCCTCAGTTTCCTGGAGGCGCTGTCGAGATGATGAAATGGCTGCAACGCAATCTGAAGTATCCTCCTGTAGTTCAGGAACGTAAGATACAGGGCAAGGTTGTTGCTGAGTTTATTGTCAATAAAGATGGGTCTTTGACTGATTTCAAGGTTGTTAAATCACTCAATTCTATGTGTGATCGTGAGGTGTTGCGAGTGTTACGTATGATGCCTCGTTGGACTGCAGGCGTACAAAACGACCAGCCTTGTCGTACAAAGGTTTGTATTCCTGTCGTTTTTAAAATGTAATTCTTAAAACCGATATAGTAATGATGACTTCTGCTGAGATTTTAAAAGTGGTGAATCAAGGTTTGGAATCCTTGTCTTACAATCGTAAGCCAACATCTCTTTATGAACCTATCCGTTATGTGCTTTCTTTGGGTGGAAAGCGTATTCGTCCAGTATTGATGTTGTTGAGTTATAATCTCTTTAAGGATAATCCTGAGACGATCCTAATGCCTGCTTTGGGTTTAGAGACTTATCATAACTATACATTACTCCATGACGACCTGATGGATAATGCTGATGTACGTCGAGGCTGTCCTACTGTTCACAAGAAATGGGATGCAAATACAGCTATCCTCAGTGGCGACTCTATGCTGGTATTGGCATATCAGCGTGTGGCTCAGTGTGAGGCGCAGTTCTTGCCACAGGTTCTTCATCTTTTCACAGAAACAGCATTGGAGATAGGTGAAGGACAACAATTTGATATGGATTTTGAATCGCGTTGCGATGTGACAGAAGATGAATATATTGAGATGATTCGTCTGAAGACAAGTGTTTTGCTGGCTTGTGCGCTGAAAATGGGCGCTCTTCTTGCTGGCGCTTCTGACAAGGATGCTGATTTGCTTTATCAGTTTGGAGAGAAAATTGGTCTAGCCTTTCAGTTGCAAGACGATCTGCTGGATGTCTATGGCAATCCGAAAGTTTTTGGAAAGGCTATTGGTGGCGATATCACTTCCAATAAGAAAACCTACATGCTCATTAATGCTGTGAACCGTGCTAACGATGCTCAGCGTGCCGAATTGTTGAAATGGATAGAGGCAAAACAGTTTGACCGTGCCGAGAAGGTGGCAGCTGTAACGCGCCTTTATGATGAGATAGGAATTCGCCAACTTTGCGAGGAAAAGATTAACTTCTATTTTGAACAAGGCAAACAGTTGTTGGAGCAGGTAAATGTTTCAAGTGATCGCAAGGAAGTGCTTCGTCAATATACAAATGCTATGATGCATCGCGAGAAGTAATATGGAGAAGGCTGTGATGTATGTTGATACGCATTGCCATTTGGATGGCGAAGAATTTAATGCGGATAGGGAAGAGGTGATGCAGAGAGCGCGTGAGGCTGGCTGTCAGGCAATCTTCCTTCCTGCCATAGACATGCCGTCTTCTCAGCGTATTTTGCATCTTTGCCAGCAATATCCTAATTACCTTTATCCTATGGTTGGCTTGCATCCTGAGGAAGTTCGTGGTGATTGGCGCGAACAGTTGGGTGCCATCAAACAGCTCTTTACACCTCAGGTAATAGCTATAGGTGAGGTGGGGCTAGATTTCTATTGGAGCCGTGAGTTTGAGAAAGAGCAGTTGGAAGCTTTTGAGGAACAAGTCCGTTGGTCTATTGACATGCAGTTGCCTTTGATGATTCATTGTCGCAAAGCACAGAACGAGATGGTTTCCATACTCAAGAAGTATGCCCAAGATTTGCCAGGAGGAGTATTTCATTGTTTCACAGGCAATGAGAAGGAAGCTGCGGAGTTGTTGCGGTTTGACCGTTTCGTTTTAGGTGTTGGCGGGGTGTTGACGTTTAAAAAGAGTCACCTGCCTGATGTCCTTCCGCAGGTCGTTCCTCTTGATCGTATTGTTCTTGAGACGGATGCTCCCTATATGGCACCCGTGCCGATGCGTGGACAGCGTAATGAGCCTTCCTATGTTCAGTATGTACTGCAGCGCATGGCCGAAGCTTATGGTATAAACGAGGAAGAATTAGCAAGAAAAACCAACGAGAATGTCGTACGTGTCTTTGATGTAAAAATATAAAGAATATTAAAAAATCGACATTCTTCATTCTACGCTCTTCTCTCTTCACTTTTTTTATTACCTTTGCATCCGCTTAACAGTAAGGAGAGGTGCTCGAGTGGTTGAAGAGGCACGCCTGGAAAGCGTGTAACCGGCAAAACCGGTTCGCAGGTTCGAATCCTGTTCTCTCCGCCAGGAAGAACAGGTTCAAAGCTTTTAGGCGAAATGTTCTCTCCGCCAGGAAGAACAGGTTCAAAGCTTTTAGGCGAAATGTTCTCTCCGCTCTTCCCCTGATTTTATAATGAGTAAGATGAATAGACTGAAAATGGTCCTTGTGTTAACTGTTATGTTGATACTGGGAATGACAATGCAGGCGCAGGATGCGTTGCCCATTGACTCGTTAGTTGGTGCAGATGATATGGCAGCCATAGAGGCTATGGCCAATGATGGCGAGTTAGGGTTTCATGATCAACTGAAAAACAAGTTTGTTGAGGGTGATCCTAAGTACATGTCATTGGTAGCTTTTGTGCTGGTGTTAGGTTTGGCCCTTTGTGTTGAACGTATTATCTATTTGACACTCTCGGAGATCAATACGAAGAAGTTGCTTGCCGATATTGAAAAGAAGGTAGAAGCAAACGATGTGGAAGGCGCCAAGTCTATTTGTCGTGATACACGCGGACCTGTTGCCAGTGTCTGTTATCAGGGCCTCCTTCATATAAACGAAAGTGCAGAGGACATTGAACGTAGCATCATTAGTTATGGTAGTCTTCTTACTGCACGTCTTGAAAGGGGATGCTCATGGATTAAACTATGTATTGCGGTTGCTCCTTCGCTCGGATTCCTTGGAACGGTGATTGGCATGGTTATGGCTTTCGATCAGATTCAGGCAGAAGGTGATATCAGTCCTACTATCGTGGCCGAAGGTATGAAAGTGGCGTTGATTACTACAATTTTCGGTATCATTGTGGCACTTATCCTGCAGGTGTTTTATAACTTTGTCAATACTCGTATTGACCGCCTTACCATGCAGATGGAGGAAGGTGCCATTAACCTCATGGATATCATTGCAAAGCATAAAACATCAAACGCATAAAAGAAAGTATTATGATTGACGTTCTGCTCTATACGATATATGTGCTGATGGCAGTGCTGGCGGTACTGGTTGTGTGGTCTGTTGTTCATCAGTATACCACGCATAACGATTAAGCATATTAAGCTAATAGGATTACAAGTCGTTTGCTGATGTTTGCACGTAGAAGAAGAGAGATGCCAGGTCTGAACACGACTTCAACAGCCGATATTTCATTCATGCTGTTGATCTTCTTCCTTGTTACTTCCTCAATGGATAGCGACTGGGGACTTCCCCGTCAGTTGCCAACTCCTGAAGATCATACTCAAGAACAAGAGGTTGTTGTCAAAAAGCGCAATGCACTTTGCCTTGTACTTGGTGCTGATGGCTTGTTGACATGCAATGGTGAATCTCTTAAGATTGATGACTTGTCAATGCGTGTGGAGGAATTTGTGGACAACGCAAAGAATGATCCTCTTCTTCCAGAGAAAAGTAAGCGTGAGGTTCATTTGCTTGGACTTTGTCAGGTTAGCGATCGTCATGTGATTATGATTGATGTTCATCCTGAAGCTACTTATGATGCCTATTTTCAAATGCAGAATGCTATTGTTCAGGGTTATAACAACCTGCGTAATCAATTGGCTATGCGTCGTTTTGGACGTCCATTAAATGCCTGTAGTACAGAACAGCGCGATGCCATTGGTATGGTCTATCCTCAGCGTATTAGTGAACAGACAATCAGTCAGGAAGGAGGTGCCAGATGAAAAGAGGAGTGTTCCGCCGTCGTCGCCGTGAAATGCCGGGTCTTAATACGGCAGCCTTGCCCGACTTGATTTTTACCGTCCTCTTCTTTTTTATGATTGTCACTCATATGCGTGATGTGGATCCTCAGGTGCGTTATCAAGTGCCTCAGGGTACGGAACTTCAGAAGTTGAATCATAAGTCTGCTGTCAGTTATGTCTATATCGGCCGTGTGACAGGTGCACCCGTTGACAGTTTCTATATCCAGTTGAACAACAAGTTGGCTACGATTGATGATATCAAAGCCTATGTTGAGCAGGAACGCTCGCAAATGTCATCGGAAGACCAGCCTCGTATGACAGTCTCCATTAAGGCCGACCGCGATGTACCATATGCTATTATTTCTGGGGTGAAACAGGCATTACAAGAGTCATTTGCTTTAAAAATCAACTACTCTGCGTCAAAAAAGTAACAAATTGTCGCTTTTTACAAGTTTTTTCTACATAAATTATTGCTATTATCATTTTTTATTGTTAACTTTGCATGTTCAATAAAAGAAAATGTATTATGGCAAATCAAAAACTTGACGGATTAGATAAGCAAATTCTAAAACTTATTGCAGCCGACGCTCGTATCCCATTCTTGGAGGTGGCACGAGCTTGTGATGTTAGTGGTGCAGCTATTCATCAGCGTATTCAGAAACTCACGAATATGGGTGTGTTGAATGGTTCGCAGTTTATTATTGAGCCCGAGAAGTTAGGCTACGAAACCTGTGCGTTTATTGGGCTGAATCTGAAGAACCCTGAGGACTTCGATACCGTTGTTGCAGAGTTGAAGCAGATTCCTGAGGTTACCGAGTGTCACTATACCACTGGTAACTTTGATATGTTCATTAAGATTTATGCGCAGAATAATCATCATCTGCTCACCATTATTCATGATAAACTGCAGCCTTTAGGTCTTAGCAGTTCACAGACACTGATCTCTTTCCATTCAGCATTCGAGCGTCAGTTGCCTATCATGGAGATGATGGATATGGACGATTAATTTTGGGTGAAAGACAAATGAAAAAGCGTGAGCATCCTGCTCACGCTTTTTTGTTATCTATTTGACGTAGTCAACAAAACTGTAGGCCTGCGCATGACGTTCGTCTATAGGATGCTCTTCTCGCCAGATCTCTTTCCATTCGCTGTAGTCAGGAAAGAATGTGTCTGCTTGTGCGGGCGTGTCGTCTACTTCGGTTAGACACAGACGGTCGGCCTTGTTCAGCAGATCGCGATAGAGGCTTGCTCCACCTATTATATATATATCCTCGTCAGCCTTGCATGACTTGATGAAACTGTCCCAATCGTTGAAACACTCGCAGCCGGGCAATTCATTGAGGCTGCGTGTCAGCACGCAGTTGCGACGGTTGGGTAGCGCACCTTTTGGCAGACTCTCAAATGTCTTTCGTCCCATAACAATGGTGTGTCCTGTTGTCAGGGCTTTAAAACGCTTGAGGTCGTTGGGCAGCCAGTATATCAGCTTGTTTTCAAAGCCGATGGCCCTGTTACGAGCCACGGCAGCAATCATATTAATCATTTTTCTATGCGTAGTTTTTTTATGCGCAAAGCATCATTATACGTGCAGGTCTAAAACAAATCGCGTTCCTTTGGTGAACTTAGGATCAAGTTCCAAATCACCATTCATCTTTAGTGCCATCTGTTTGCAAATGGGCAGGCCCAAACCATCACCCTTGGTCAGATCATGCATCTCTACAAACGGCTTGAACAGGTCATCACGTTTCTCTTCGGGAATTGCCTCGCCCGTGTTTGATACAAGGAACTGATAGGTGTGTGGACTGCGTTTCTTAAACTCCAGACTGATAACACCTTCCTCTGATGTGTATTTTGCAGCATTGTTCAGCAAGTGGAGCAGAATGTGTGTGACATAGTCTTTGTTGATGCTAACACTCATCTTCTGAGCATTCACCGACAGAGAGACATTGCTCTTCACTTTATCCTTGATTTGTTCCATGATAGACTCGCAGAACGGGTGAATCTGTGTCTCTTCCAGTACCACAGCCTCTTGAGGGGTGTTCTCCAACTCAGACAATGTTTGAATATGACTGGTAAAGTTGAGCATAGCCTTTACGTTGGCATTGTTAGCATCCAACTTCTTAAGGCTTGGTTCCAGGTGAGACGAGATATTACTGATAAACTTAGCCTTCAGAGCATTGGTCTCGTTGGCCAACTGAATCGTTTTCTTCTGCTTGCGTGTCAATACGATGAAGCGCAGCAGGATGATGGTACCCACCACCAACGCACCTGCCAGGATGGCTGCCAGAACGCCAAGACTGATGATGATGGCCTGTCGGCTGGCCAGTGAACTGTCTTTCTCTTCGATAGTGGCCTCGTGGTCGGCAATCTGCTTATTCAAAGCGCCAATCTGATCGGCCACCTTCATGGCATTGGCAGAGTCTTTCCAAGCAATATAGTTGCTATACGACTGGGCCACCATGTTGGCATTGCCAGAACGACGACCATTAGCTATCAGCGTCTGATATACCTCGTCAACCTTATCGTATTCCTTTGATGCTGTGAGCTTGGCAGCCATCTCTTGGAACACTGCATTGCCCTGAGCATTCTGGCCGAAAGTGTAATAGAAGATAGCTTTGCTATACAGCAGGTCGTTGTCAATGCTCTCGTCACCAGCTTGTCTGGTAAGTCCCTCCAAAATGTTGAGCTGGTCTTTTGCACTCTCGCTTCTTCTCATCTTCATGTACATCTGCATGCGTTCCTTGGTTGCCAGATAGTGCATGGCAGCCTTCTCGCTGTTTGCCAATTTGGAGTCGGCATTAATCACCTGATCAATACGACGCAGCAGGTCGAAAGCTTCTTTGTAGAAATTTTCCTTATAGTACATGGCAGCGCCCTTAACGCCACACTCTACTCCCAGCTTGGTTTGGCCTTTGCTGGCATAATCGTTGAAGGCATGGATATACAAAGAACGTGCCTTCGCTATGTTCTGACTAGCATCAACAGCCTCGGCTTGTTTCTGCAACTCGCTCTTTTCCTGTGCGCTGATAATACCGCAAACGAGCAGACCGAAAAGTATAACAAAGATTCTCTTATTCATGGCAATATGATGTTAAATTATAAATTGTCATTTTCGTTACATTTTAAATTTAAACAGATACCTCTGCCTTGATGTGGGGCCACGGATCGTAGCCTTCCAATTGGAAGTCCTCGTACTTAAAGTCGAAGATGCTCTTCACATCTGGATTAATCTTCATTGTGGGCAGTGGTCGTGGCTCGCGTGTCAGTTGAAGGCGGGCCTGCTCCAGGTGGTTTAGATACAGATGCGTGTCGCCTGTGGTATGAATGAACTCACCAGGTTTTAATCCGCATACCTGCGCCATCATCATACACAATAGGGCATACGATGCGATATTGAAGGGTACACCCAAGAAGGTATCTGCACTACGCTGATAGAGCTGTAATGACAACTTGCCATCAGCTACATAGAACTGGAAGATTGTGTGACAGGGAGGCAACGCCATCTTATTCACTTCAGCCACGTTCCATGCCGACACAATCATACGACGCGAATTGGGGTTGTTCTTAATCTGATCCACCACATATTTTATCTGATCTATCGTGCCTCCGTCGTAGTCGGGCCATGAACGCCACTGATGTCCATAGACAGGCCCCAGCTCACCATTCTCATCGGCCCACTCGTTCCAGATTCTTACACCGTTGTCCTGAAGGTACTTCACGTTTGTGTCGCCATTCAGAAACCACAGCAACTCATAGATAATAGACTTCAGATGCAACTTCTTTGTGGTGAGCAGAGGGAAACCCTTGCTCAGGTCATAACGACTCTGTGTGCCAAAGACGCTCAATGTGCCCGTACCAGTGCGATCGCCTTTCTGCGTTCCTTCTTTCAGTATACGGTCCAGTATGTCAAGGTATTGTTTCATTTAAGTTTTTTGTTTTTATGGTACAAAGGTAGTGCAAAGCAATTGAAATGCAAAACAAAAAGGCATTTATTTCATTTAACTTAGCCAAATTGCAGTTCTTTTTTGCATGATAGGAACAATGTTTGGTGGTGCAGTGAGAAATGAGTTCCTTTGCAGTAAGTTTTTTAATTCAGAAACAAAGAAATGGCAAACGAAAAGATTGTTTTGGTGACAGGTGCCAACAAGGGCATCGGCTTTGGCATTGCAAAGCATCTGGGATTAAGCGGATGGAACGTGATTCTTGGTGCGCGCAACGAGCAGCGTGCAGAAAAGGCTATCAGCGAACTGAAGGCAGCAGGCATCAATGTGTTGGGCTATGTGAATATCGAACTGAAGGACCTGAATGGTGTCAGTCAGGCGGCAAAGGAAATCAGTGAGAAATATCCTGGCCTTTCACTCCTTGTCAACAATGCCGGCATTCCTGGCGATATGAGTGTGGATAGTGCTCATACGGAGTTGAGCGATATTCGCGAGACACTGGACGTGAACTTCATTGGCACATGGGCGCTGACGAAAGCCCTGCTCCCAATATTGACCAGCAACAATGGTCGCATCGTGAATATCACCGTGCCTTCAGAAATCAGTCCCTACTGGCATCCGTTGGCTTATGTAGCCAGTAAGGCAGCCCAGAATGCCATGATGGGGGTGATGGCTATAGAATTCCAGCAGAGCAAAACGTCCGTAGAGATTTTCTCAGTACATCCAGGTCCTACCACCACCGACCTGAATGGCAATATGTCTCTGCCTGGTTTCCACGATATCGAGACAGTAGGTCAGAAAACTGCCGAACTGATTAATGACGGACAAAACCATCAGGGTGAGTTCATCGAACTTTATCCAATCGTAGAGGAGTAAGTAATTATAAAAACAATTTTCGATAAGAAATGCAAGAGAAAAGTTCGTTTTTCTTTTGCATTTCTTTTGTTTAATACTATCTTTGCACACATAAACCAAAACTATGATGATGAGGAAACCTTTTTTGATGGCTATGCTCGTCCTGTCGATATGGGCAGGAAAGGCAGAGGCACGCGATTATAATATTGTGGCGTATGGTGCAAAGGCGGATACCACGGTGCTCAGTACGAAAGCCGTGCAGCAGGCGATAGACGACTGTGCGAAGGCGGGAGGCGGCAGAGTGGTGGTGCCCACGGGCCAGTATAAGATAGGTTCCATCGTATTGAAGTCTGACGTTCACCTCTACCTTGAACAAGGGGCTACGCTCTATGGCAGTACAGACCTGAAGGACTACCTGCCGATGAAGTCCGACTACATCTCATTGCGCACACAGACATCAACCATTCAGTTGATCTATGCCGATAAGGTGAAGAATGTAGTGATTGATGGCTTTGGCACCATCGACGGACGAGGACGCGCCTTCAAAAAACTCACTTGGAACGATGAGGGTATCACTCGTCCACATCTCATTCGTTTTATCCAGAGTCAGGACATCATTATCAAAGATGTTACCCTCAAGAACTCTGGTTGCTGGATGCAGCACTACCTGGCTTGCGACCGTGTGAGAATAGACGGCATCAAGGTATTCAATCGCAACAACTATAACAACGATGCAGTCGATATCGATGGCTGTCATGAGGTCATCGTCAGGGGTGTCATGGCCGACAGCGACGATGATGGTATCGCACTGAAGAGTACCTCGCCCCGTCTTTGCGAGAATATTCTTATTAGCGACTGCGTGATATCCAGTCATTGCAATGCCGTGAAGCTGGGCACAGAGACCAACGGTGGCTTCCGCAATATCAATATCAGTGGTATTGTGGTGAAACCCAGTAGCGACCAGTCCAGTCAGTTCTTTGGCGCTCCTTCGAAAATAGGCACTTCCGCCCTCTCGCTCGAGATTGTTGATGGTGGCTTGCTCGAGAATGTCAGTGCTTCAGACTTCACCGTTGAAGGCACTGAGTCGCCCATCTTCATTCGCTTGGGCAATCGCGGACGAGGCTATCAACTGAGAGAAACAGCCAAAGGACTAAGTGGAAAAGGCAATGATGATACCATTTCAGAACTGATTCCTATTGACCACGTGGGCCGTATCGACGGTATCCGTTTGGATAACTTTCAGATTCGAAATGCAGGTGCTGTGGGCTGTTCTATCACAGGTCTGCCTGGCTATCCTGTGCGCAACGTGTGGCTCTCGAATATCTCCATCCATCATCAGGGAGGCGTGAAAGAAGGTGACCTCAAAGCCATCAATGATTCCATTGTCAATGAGAAAGAAAAGGCCTACCCAGAGGCTACGATGTGGGGCAACCTGCCTGCCAAGGGTTTTTATCTGCGTCACACCCGTCATATACACTTCGATAACGTCGAAGTCAGAACGGAAGCCCCCGATGCCCGTCCGGACTTTGTTCGTGTGGATGCCGAGGGGTGGGGCGATCAGGGCGACGGCACCTACCGTAACCCTGTGCTTAATATTGATTTCTCAGACCCTGACGTTATCCGCGTAGGTGAGAAATATTATATGGTCGCCTCCGATTTTCATTTCCTGGGCATGCAGGTGCTGGAGTCTGAAGATATGGTCAACTGGCAGTATATCAGTCAGATATACCATCGTTTCGATGCACCAGGATGGGATGATAATAAACACTATGCAGGTGGTTCGTGGGCGCCTGCTATTCGCTATCACGACGGCCTCTACTACGTCTATTTCTGTACCCCAGAAGAAGGTCTTTATATGAGCACGGCGAAAGATCCGCATGGACCTTGGGCCCCTTTGCATCTGGTTAAGCGTGTGGAGAAGTGGGAAGACCCATGTCCTTTCTGGGATGAGGACGGCAGTGCATATCTTGGCCGTAGTCGCTATGGCGCAGGTCCCATCATCATTCACCGTATGTCGGCCGACGGCAGGCAACTGCTTGACGACGGCATCACTGTCTATGAGGGGCCTGTGGCCGAAGGTACTAAATTCCTAAAACGCCATGGCTATTACTATCTGGTTATTCCAGAGGGAGGTGTTACCTCAGGATGGCAAACGGTGCTTCGCTCAAAAAATATCTATGGACCATACGAACGGAAAATCGTGCTGGAACAGGGCTCTACCAATGTTAATGGTCCTCATCAGGGCGCTCTGGTCGATGCTCCTGACGGCAGTTGGTGGTTTTATCATTTTCAGGAGACGCCAGTCTTAGGGCGTGTGGTCCACTTGCAACCCGTTCGCTGGCAGGACGATTGGCCCCTGATGGGTGTAGACTATGACGGCAATGGTGTTGGTGAACCTGTGGCGGAATGGCAAAAGCCCATAGCATCGTCGTCAGCATTCCTGCCCCAGACTGCTGACGACTTCAATGGAACTGACCTGGGACTGCAATGGCAGTGGAACCACAATTCTGTTGACACTCATTGGAGCCTGAAGGAGAAAAAGGGTTGGTTGACGCTGAAAGCCCTTCCTGCCGACAGTTTGAAACTCTGTCGAAATATGCTAACGCAGAAAGTTGTGGGCTATCAGAGTGAGAGTACCACATTGCTCACCATTGCGGGCCATTGTTATGCTGGTCTTTGTTGTAGTGGGAAATACTTCAGGGGCATTGGCTTGTGTAAAGAAGGTGTCTTTGTTGAGTCTCAAGGACAGCGCGAGGTCATCCAAAAGGGCAAGTTCCAGAAGCTCTGGGTGCGCGTTCAAAATGATTGTGTGGCCAATAGGCATCAGTTCTTCTATAGCACCGATGGAATTCATTTCGTAAAAGTAGGCGATGCCTTCCCCATGCGTTCTGGCTATTGGAAAGGCATCCGTGTGGGACTTTTCTGCTATGGAAACAGTGGAAAGGCCTCGTTCGATGATTTTACGCAAAGGGTTAGTCCATGAAACGAAGCACAGGCTCGTAGTCCTGAGGTACGTGCGTTGTCTTGATGCGCCATTCCTTAGGATAGAGGTTGTTGGCACGGTTCCCAATGTTTTTTACCAAACCAAGTGGGTGATTCATGAAGCATACCTCCACCAGTCCGCGAGGCGTGTCAGGTGATAACATAATAGCTTCGTGACGCAGATAGGCCATTGCCTGTTGATAAGATAATGGGTATTGTGGGTACCCACTTTTGGTATCCTCACTACCAAGCCTTGGTAGTGTGGCTACCAAGCCTTGGTAGCCTGAGTACCGACGCTTGGTAGCCTGGCTACCAAGGCTTGGTACTGACGCTACCAAAGTTTGGTACTCATCTTGGTACTGTTGTTTCTGAAGGACACACATGAAGAGTCCCTCGCTTCGTGTAATGCCTGGGATAAAGCGATATACGGGTTCGTTGAAACCATCGAGTAGCGAACCAGTGATGTTCCATTCCGTCTTGGTGTCAACGGGCAGTACCTTGGCACCCAGTTCTTCCATCATCCAACGGACGTTCTCCTCGTTTTCCTTTGTATTAAAGGTACACGTACTATATATAAGTAAGCCACCTTCGTTGAGGCACTGCCAGGCTTCACTCACAATGTCACGTTGTAACTGCCAGCATTTCTCCACGTTTTGTGTGCTCCATTCCTTGATGGTGGCCTCGTCTTTGCGAAACATGCCTTCGCCCGAGCAGGGAACATCACACAGAATCACGTCGAACTTCATCTTTGACTTCCGATAGTCCTTGGGAAAGAGGTTCGTGACGTGATGGTTAGCATAGCCCCACTTTTGGACATTCTCCAGCAAAATGCTGGCCCTGTTGCGCATGGGCTCATTACTATAGAGCACGCATTCCTCTGGTAATACTGCACGCAGGAGGGTTGACTTGCCGCCTGGTGCTGCACAAAGGTCAAGTGCCATGTTAACGGTATTCGGCAGATGCTGGCGCAAGGCCTGGTCGAGAAACATGGATGCGGCTTCCTGAACATAATAGCATCCGGCATGAAACAGCGGATCGAACGTGAAGTTGGGTCTGCTTTTCAGATAGAAGGCATTGCGACACCATGGAACAGGCACCATATCATCCTTCAGACATCTTTCTGCCGATGTCTTCTTGGGGTTCAGACGTATGCTCACTGGGGTGTCTTCTTCGAACGAATGCAGGTATTGTTCGAAGCGTTCGCGGCCCATCAAGGCCTCTGTGGTCTGTATGAATTCTGCAGGTAATTGCATAATTGCTTGCAAAATTAAAAAAAAAAACGCACCTTTGCAACTTATTAGGAAAAAGATACGTCAAACATACGGAAATAAAACAAAAAAGGATATGGATATGAAAAAGATTTTATGGACTTTAGCGCTTGTATTCACCTTTCAAGTGATGGCCGTTTCTGTTCAGGCCGCACCCAAGAACTCTGCTAGCCGTCAGGTGGTGGCCTATTCAGACACAACCTCGCTCGATTCTGCCATGACTGCTGCCATGGGTAACTGGGACGATGCAGATGATTGGGACGATTGGGATGAGTGGGAACATGCTAACTCTACCTCGCTGATGGAGAAGATGGGCGTGGAGAATGTGCTGTTAGATGGCATCGGTGGCATGTTTTTTGTGATTGTGGTGCTTATCATCATCTTTATATTAGCGCCTGTGGCCTTGATAGGCATTATTCTCTATTTTGTCTTTAGGAACCGCAGGGAGAAAATGAAACTTATGGAGATGGCTATCAAGAATGGTAAGACGATCCCTTTGGATGCCATGGGAACACCTTGTGCTGGTGGCGACGATTATCTGTGGAACAAAGGTATCAGGCAGGTATTTGTGGGTGCTGGTCTCGCCCTTCTGCTGTGGTTCATTCTTGATGGACTGGGATTGGCCATCGGTGGCTTTGTGATGATATTGGGCTTTGGCAATATGGCCATTGGACATAATGTCATGAAGAGAAAAAAGGAGCAGGAATTGCGTGACCAATATTATCGTCAGAACAGAGAAGAAACAACTTCAGAGGAACAGAAGTAATCAATGAAGTCGTTCAGCGATATCACTCTTGTAGCACAGGTGGCGGTGTTCCACAACCAGCGGGCGTTCGATCAACTGGTTAGGAAATACCAGTCGCCTGTGCGCCGATTCCTGCTTAACCTTACGTTGGGCAACGAAACGCTGAGCGACGACTTGGCACAGGACACGTTCCTGAAAGCCTACGAGCACATCACGCAGTTCAAGGGTATAGCCTCGTTTCAAACGTGGCTCTTTCGCATTGCATATAATGTGTTCTATGACTATAAGCGAAAGAAGACGGAACTGACGCACGACCAGCAGCCAGCGTCCTCTTATACCTCTTCTGCCTCGCTCAAAATGGATATCCGCACAGCGCTGGCTCAGTTGAAGGAAGATGAGCGCGCCTGCGTTACCCTGCAGTTGATTGATGGTTATTCGATTGATGAGATAGCGAATATACTGGGAATGCCTGCCAATACTGTGAAGAGTCATCTTCGCAGGGGAAAGGAGAAACTAACAAATTACCTTAAAGCTAATGGATATGACGGAAATAGATAATAGTTTACTTGAGAAATTCTTTGAACCTGCCCGACAGCAGCATATCGATGACGAGGGTTTTACAGAGAAGGTGATGCGTCAACTCCCTGATAGGGCTATGTGCCTGTCGCATTGGTGGACCTTTTTCTGTGCTGTCCTTGGCATTGTCCTTTTCTTTGTCTTTGAGGGATGGCAGCCATTGCTGGTAAGTGTTATCAAGATGGTATACACTTTCTCATGGAGTGATATTCATCCCATTCCATGCTTCATGACGTTAGGGGTGATTACTTGTTTGGCTCTGCTTGAGCTGGTGCATCGGATGGAGCGGATGCAGGTGTAACAGCCATGCCATAGGTTGTACGTAGTACGATAAACTCTGTACGGCGGTTCAACTGGTTGCATATCTCTTGTTTCTCCTCGTCGTCAAGGGCGCGGATAAACTCTTCTGTCAGCACATCGCCTTCCTTCAGCCAAGGATATTTTTCTGTTAACTTGCGTTTGATAACCTTGGGCTTCATCTTTCCATAGCCCATGGGCGACAAACGGTCTTCTGCGATGCCATGCTCTATAAGATAGTTTACCACACTCTCGGCTCTGCGCTGTGACAAACGCTCATTATAGGATGCCGAACCGCGGTAGTCAGTATGTGCACTTAATTCGATAGTGACATTGGGGTTCTCGTTAAGCAGACTGATTAGCTTGTCGAGGGCTTCCGTAGATTCTGGTCGCAGTGTGGCTTTGTCAAAGTCGTAGAATATATTGTCGATGAGTACGGGGGCAGTGATCGAGGCCAATGGGAACTGCAAGACATATTCTTCTGACTCGAGCACGGGCTCTACGCGCAACTCTTCAGTATGGTTCAGATATCCTTTACAGGTACCAAGGAATACATAGTCTACGCCAGGTTTAATATATTCTGTGAACGATCCGTCGCCCTTGACGCTTAGCTTGAGGTTTGTTCCATCGTTTCCTACCATATAAACCAATGCCTCGGGCAACTCATAACCGTCTTTCTCGTACACCCAGCCCTTCACCGTTTGCACCACCTCTTGCTTCTCAAACGAGTAGATGTGGTCCCAGCCGCGTGCATCGCCACGGTTCGAGCAGAAATAACCGCGGTTGTGCAGACCTTCGAATGTCATGCCGAAGTCGTCGCCAGCAGAGTTTAGTGGTGCACCTGGATGCTCCAACTCCCAGTGAGTGCTGTCTGGTTTGGCAATAAAGACATCTAATCCTCCAAAGCCAGGGTGACCATCGCTTGAGAAATAGAGGTCGCCGTTGGGGCGGAAGGTTGGAAACATCTCGTTGCCTGGCGTGTTGATGGGGGCATCAAGGTTTTCCAGTCCGATAAGTCCATGACTGGTCATCTGTATGCGCCATATATCGTAGCCTCCCATTCCGCCAGGCATGTCGCTGACAAAATAGAGCCACATGCCGTCTGGTGATACTGCCGGATGGGCGAAAGTGGACAATGTGTCTTTGGTTATTTCAAGGGGTGTGGCTTTGCTCCATGAGGCGTCACTTCGTTGGGCAGTGACTATTTGAGCAAAGCGGGGATAGCTGGGATCAGTCTTACAGAGTGTAAGATACATGGTCTTGGAATCGGGCGTAAAGGCGCAGGCTCCCTCGTCAAGTTCTGTATTTAGCTCACTTTCAATGGGTTCTGGCTTCGACCATTTCCCCTTGTCGTCTTTCTGTGAGAAGAAAATATCAGCATTCTTCGTACCTGTGATGCCACTTAATTCATCGCCTTTGGCCTGGTTACGTGTGCTACTGAAATATAATTGGCTATAATCATCGCCTGCCAATACGGGTGAATACTCCGCACGGCGAGAGTTAAATAACTCTTGTTTCTTCACTGTATAGCCAGAATATTGTGCTTCTGACTTCCATTTGGGAGCCATGCGGGCTGATTGTAGTCCGTTCTTTACTAAAATATTCTGGGGCATGGAGTCTTGCAACATCACAAAGGTTTTCTCGGCTTCTTTGTATGAACCGTTCTTCAGTTGCAGACGTCCTAGGTGTAATAATGCTGTTGAGTCAACCTGTTTGTAGCGTACAGCATTATTATAGGATGCAATGGCTTTCTGTGTGTAGTTGATGCGACGATAGCAGTCGGCCATCTTCAGCGCACGTTGACCGCGCAGGGGCTTTTCTTTTGATTTTGTTTGCGAGTAGGCTTTCTTATATTGCGTGGCAGCATCATAGTATTCTCCTAAGGCGAAGAATTTGTCGCCCTTTCTCATGGCCGCATCGGCTCCACATCCCATAATGAGGAGACAGGTCATGCCTGCAAATATGATATTGAATAGTTTGCGCATACCTTATTATAACGTAGGCCACTCTCTTTTATTGTGTTCGAGCGAAACTCACACTCGAAAGCGGATGTAGGCGCGGTCGTCGAATGAGTTGTTGCCTAAGGCAAAGGCCTTTGTGGCTTTAAACTCGCCAATGTTCAAGGGGTCGTTCTTGCGTTGCCAGTCTAGGCGTGATTCTGAGGCCTCAAGGGTTGACTCCAGAAAAGGATAGCCATCACTGGCTAACACAATGTCCCATGGCTGGAAGTCGAGCGTGATGACGCGGACATGCTGTGGCGGAATGGAGAATCCATCGACTACAGCATAATCTTTGTTCTGCTGTTTCATGGCTTCAAGCATGCGGGGAATGATGGCTTCGCGAGCTGTGTCGTGTTCCAGGAATTGTTCAGTTGCTTCCTTGTGCTGGTTAATGATGGCAGCTCGCTGCTCGGCCAGTTCTTGTTCATAGGGTTTGGGGTTGTCATAATACGTATCGCCCACCAAACACTGACAGTCACCAATCATCCAAATCTCTCTGTTTAGTCGGCTGAACACGATAACCGATGCCGTGAGTCGTTCTTCAGGATGCTCGGCTAAATGTGCAATATCGCTCTTCTTATAGTGGCTGGCAATAGCACGCGAGACATCATTGCAGAACTGTTGGCACGTGAGATTCCCTTTGGCCTGGCGGATAAAGCGGCTGATAATCTGCATGGCGTAACGACCATTACTGCGAAAAAGGCTATAACGTCGGTTGGTCTTCGATGTTGAACCGTCAATAACGGCAATATAATCTTTCGTGACGACAATGCCGTCCTCGCTTTTCTTCTTGGGATTCTTGGCAACGAGTACCTGTTCTATGATTTCCATTTATTTATCTTCTATCGGTTGACGGAACGTACATCCTTCTTTCCAGCGTGAGCAGCCATAGGCTGTTTTACCTTTGATAATAGTGCCTTGACCGCATACGGGACAGGGCTTTCCTATCAGAGGATCGGTGGGCGCGGCTGATTGCTCCGTCTTTTTTTTGCGTGATGTTCTTGGCTTTTTTGTCTCACCTTTGGCTTTAGATTTGTTGTCAGCCTTGGGCTGTTCCACCTCTATTGGTACTCGACGATTGCTTTGGTCGCCCATCACCTGCATCACGATATCACTTACCTGTTGTTTCAGTTCATCAAGGAACTGTTTTGGATCGTATTTCTCAGCTTCGATGTCGCGCAGTTTCTTTTCCCAGATACCTGTTAATTCGGCGCTTTTGAGGAGCTCCTCGCGAATTAAGTCAATGAGTTCTATGCCTGTGGGCGTTGCTACCAGGTTTTTGCGTTCCTTTTTAATATAGCGGCGTTTGAAGAGGGTCTCGATAATGGCAGCTCGTGTTGATGGTCTACCGATACCGTTCTCTTTCATGGCACGGCGCAACTCTTCGTCCTCAACCAGTTTTCCTGCTGTTTCCATGGCGCGCAGCAGAGTGGCCTCTGTATAGAACTTTGGAGGTGTAGTCATCTTTTCGGTCAGGGTTGGCGTGTGTGGTCCTTTCTCGCCTTTCTGGAAATCGGGTAGTGTGCGCTCCTCTTCATCGGGCTTTTTGTCCTCGTCGTCGGTTTGCGTGTCTTTGGCATAGACAGCACGCCAACCGGCATCCAGAATGGTACGGCCGGTTACCTTGAACTCGACGGTTTGCTCTGTGGGTTGCGACTCTGTTGCTGCAGAACGAACTTCTCCTAATACCGTTGTCTGTGCAAACTTGCAATCAGGATAGAAGACCGCGATAAATCTTCGCGCAATGAGGTCGTACACCTTGCGCTGCAAATCGGTGAGGTTCTGGGGCACAATGCCTGTGGGAATAATGGCATGGTGATCGGTGACCTTCGAAGAGTCGAATACTTTCTTTGACTTGAGCAGTGGTTTGCCGCCCAAAGGGCGTACTAACTCTGCATAAGGCGACTGTCCTGCAAACTTTACTTGGAAGAGTCCGTTCATGGTTTGTGGACATTTGCCGTAGACGTCATCAGGAAGGAAGGTTGTGTCCACACGAGGATAAGTGGTCAACTTCTGCTCGTAGAGCTGCTGAATAAGGTTCAGCGTCATCTCTGCAGAGAAACCGTATTTTTTGTTGCAATCTACCTGTAATGAGGTTAGGTCGTAGAGTGATGGTGGCACCTCTTTGCCGTTCTTCTTCTCAACTTTTGTTACTTCGAAGGGCTTCCCTTCAATGGTGGCAAAGGCCTGCTCGCCTTCTTCTTTTGATGTGAATTTCCCAGAGGTGGCTGTGAATGTCGTGTCACGATATACAGTGGCCAGCACCCAATATGGCTCTGGTTTAAAATTGTCAATCTCCTTTTGGCGGTTGACGATGAGTGCCAGGGTAGGGGTTTGAACACGACCGATACTCAGTACCTGTCGGTTCTGACCATATTTAATAGTATATAGGCGCGTGCAGTTAATTCCTAAAAGCCAATCGCCAACGGCACGTGAGAGTCCTGCAAGATATAGCGACTGATATTGATTCTGATCTTTCAGATTAGCAAAACCTTCGCGTATAGCCTCATCGGTCATGGATGAAATCCAAAGACGTTGAACAGGACATTTTGCTTGTGCTTTCTGCATCACCCAACGCTGAATAAGTTCACCTTCCTGACCGGCGTCACCGCAGTTGATGATGCTGTCGGCTTTCGACATCAGTCGTTCAATGGTGGCAAACTGCTTCTTGATGCCTTCGTCATCCTTTAGTCGGATGCCGAACTTGGGTGGAATCATTGGCAGTGCCGACAGACTCCACGATTTCCAAACGGGTGTGTAGTCTTCGGGCATTTTTAACTCACACAGGTGACCAAAAGTCCATGTCACTTGGTAGCCATTGCCCTCCATATAGCCGTCGTGCGAGGTCGTTGCACCGATAATTCTTGCAATGTCTTTTGCAACGCTTGGCTTCTCTGCAATGCATACAATCATTCTTTTTTTTTATTTTTATGCTGCAAAGTTAGCAAGAAAAACTGAATATATTCGCTTTTTTGTCCCTTTTTTAGTATCTTTGCGCCCGAATTGAATAAAGATACTCTAGTGAAAATGATAAATATACATCTTTTATGCGCCAAGAAGTGGCTCGTTGGCTTATCGTGTGTGTGTCTGTTGACGTCTTGTAACCATGATCAAGTTCAACCTGCTAGGGAAAATGCTGTTGACAGTTTGCTTGACGAGTTGTCTAACACGCGTGATTTCGATCGCATGATTACGATGGTTGACAGTCTTGAGTCGGAAGGTGATATTCGCGAGATTGATGCGAACCTGAAGCGAGGCTGGGCATATCACAAGATGAGGAAGTTTAATAAGGCTGAGGAGTATTATAATAAGGTGTTAACATCTAATATCTCTACAGTCTTTGAACAGGAGACTTATGAAGATGCTGCTGCTTATTTGGCCGACCTATATTATATTAAGCATGACTATGAGGGTGCACTCCACGTGGCAGTACCATTGATGCATCAAATTGAGGAGCGTGGCTGCCAATCGGATGATGCAATGATTCTGTTGCTCACGTCTATCGGACGTTGTCAGATGAAGTTGGACCGTGTTGGCGAGGCTGCTGTTACTTTTGAAAAAGCATATCAGCGTAATCTACAAGCTATCAAGGCTGACTCTACACGCTCTTCGTTGCGTAATGCTATTGTCCACACGGCCAATATTGGTATACGTTTCCTTAACGCGAAATCGTTCTCATCAGCCAATATGTGGCTCGACCGTACTGAGACGTTACTTGATCAGTTGGCAGTGCGTTTTCACGGTGAGGAGACTTTTGTTACGGAGTATCGGGCACGTCTCCATATCTATCGTGCCTATGCTCTTGAGAGTTTAGGACGTAGCGAGGAAGCTGCTGCCGAATATGATGCTTTCACAGGTTCCGTTTATGCAAAATGTGACGATGGTCGCTTTGATGCTTGTGAATATCTTATTGCGGCTCATCGTTATGATGAGGCTGCCGACATCCTCACAGACCTTGACCGTATGATTGGTGAATGGGACTATGATCTGACACTTGATTGTCTGCAGAGCTATTTCTTGCCGAAGTTCCGTGCTAATGTAGGGGCTGGTCGTCACGACTCTGCTTATGCTGTGGCTGCACAGATTTGCGAGTCGCTCGATTCTGCTATTTATTGGCAGAAGCATAGCGATGCTGCTGAGTTAGCCACGATTTATGATATGCAACAGAAGGAAAACACCATCACTCGCCAGCAGGCC
Organism: Prevotella sp. E15-22; assembly: GCF_023204875.1. Classification (NCBI taxonomy): domain Bacteria; kingdom Pseudomonadati; phylum Bacteroidota; class Bacteroidia; order Bacteroidales; family Prevotellaceae; genus Prevotella; species Prevotella sp. E15-22. The sequence continues at coordinate 2,225,215 of NZ_CP096247.1, read as the reverse complement.
GACATCAAACAGGCTCGTTTGCTCGCCATAGGAATCATTCTGGGCCTTCTTTCATTGTTCCTTATATTCTATATCCTTTATCGTCGTAATACTATGCACCGCTTGGCAGAGAAGAATGCTGAGCTTAAATTGGCCAATGCCCGTGCAAAGGAGTCGTCAGAGATGAAGTCTGACTTTATTAAGCAAATCTCTCATGAGATTCGTACACCATTGAACATCCTTTCTGGTTTCACGCAGGTTCTTACATCAACGGGTATGGATATTGATGAAAACACACGTAGTGATATTAATCGCCAGATAACTGAGAATACGAATCGTATTACGGGACTTGTGAATAAGATGCTGGCACTTAGCGATGCGGGCAGTAAGATGGTTATTGAGCAAAACGACGATGTGTCGCCTTTGCAGATTGCTACACAAGCGGCTAGTGATGCAGGGATTAATGAGGCAAAGCGCATAGTCTTTGATCTTCAGGTTGACGACGAAGCTAAAACAATCATGCTTCATACCAATCTTCAGCAGTCGGTGAGTGCATTGTCGTTGCTGCTTGATAATGCGTTGAAGTTTACGAAACAGGGAAGAGTCACTTTGCGTGTGGCTATTCAGTCGTTGGCTTCAGAACATAACATCTTGTTTACTGTCGAGGATACTGGTATTGGTGTTCCACCAGAGGAGGCAGAACACATCTTTGAAGAATTCGTGCAACTTGATAACTATTACAATGGCACGGGTATTGGTCTTACTATTGCCCGTTCAATAGCCCGTCGATTAGGGGGAGACATCGTGCTCGACACTAGCTATACGGAAGGTGCTCGTTTCGTGATGTCGCTGAAGGCATAAGAAAAAGCGGGAGCTAATTGTTTGTGGCTCCCGCTTTTTTATATTTAGTAGGCATGTTCATCTTTCTCTATCTCTTCAATATCTATCTTTTGGCTGTCAATCTTGCGCCATGCATAGACTATATAAGCCAGAACAAAAGGCACCAAGAGTGAAACCCAGAACATGGTGTTGAGGGTGAAATAACTGCTGCAGGAGTTCTCAAGCGTTAGTGATGATTGAAGGTCGGCCGTGGAGGGATAGTAGGCGGTGTGGTTCCAGGCTGACAACAACAGTAGTGGCGTAACAGTCAGCACTGTGCCAATACCAGCGAACCATATGCCGCATTTGGTATCTTTAAGATAGTCGCTGGCTATACCCCAAAGAACGAGAACAATTCCGACGAGCATCACAAGGGTGAGGTACCACATGTCAATGGCATTGTGAAGGTACTTGTATGGCTCGATAAAAATTATACCGCTATCGTCGAAGGCGTAGCCGTCCTTAGTGAGTAGATGAATTAGATAGATTACAAAGAGTACTACAAAGATGGAGGCATTAATCAATAAATGTTTGTGGCTGCGCTGATGGATGGCTTTGTCAGCTACATTGTTGCGTACATAGAGAATGCCTAATGTACGAGCAAGGAAAAGTACTGCCAGCCCAAATGCTAGTATCCATGGGTTGAGCAGAGCATCAAGACCATGCGTGGCATTGGCCCAACGACTGATGACGGGTGTCACGGCGTAGTCGTTGATAAGATTACTCTTTTCGACGATGAAATTGGAACCCTCGAAGAAGGTTGCTACGGCACCGCCTAAGAGTAGTGGTCCGATAATACCATTTAGTACAAGGAAAAACTGAAAGGTCTTGGTACCTATGATATTTCCAATCTTATTCTGAAACTCATAGCTTACGGCTTGCAGGACAAACGAGAAAAGTATGAGCATCCATAGCCAATATGCGCCACCAAACGATGTGGAATAGAATAGGGGATAAGAGGCGAAAAACGCTCCGCCAAAAGTTACCAACGTTGTGAAGGTAAACTCCCATTTCCTTCCAGTTGAATTGACAAGTAGACGACGCTCTTGTTTTGTGTCCCCTAAAGAGAATATGATGGAGTTGGCTCCTTGAACAAAAAGCAAGAAGACTAATATGGCTCCTAGTAGCGATACGATGAAGCACCAATAGTGTTGTAGGAATGTGTATGTCATAATGCAGGCCCTTTCTTTATTTGTTTAATGAGAATGTTGATTTCTATCACCAGCATGGTGGTGAAGAGAATAAGGAAGATAAAGAACGTTGCCATGATACTCGATGACTGGAGGTCGCTGACGGCTACCCATGTAGGCAGCATGTCTTGTATGGTCCATGGCTGACGGCCAAACTCGGCTACTAACCATCCGCTTTCTGATGCCAGGTATGCCAATGGAACCATAGTGATGGCTACCCAACAAAGCCATCGTGGCATGGCCTCGGCACCTGATACTTTGTCGGATGCTGTCTCGGGTATTAAGCCAATGGCAGATAGTAATCGACGGCATATTTGAGAAAGATATGGAATGTCGTAAATAAGGATATAGATGAGTCCAAAGAACAATATAAATAGACAGCCTAAACCTACCATTATGCGAAAAGCCCAGAAGTTAATTGGAATCGATGGAATTAGGTCTTTTTTATCTTTGACGTAACCATACCCAAAGTATTGATAGTTTGTTTCCAGGAGAGCAAGCTGCTCGGCAAGTGTGGCTTCGTCTGCACCATCGGCTTTGGCTTTTCGATAATTGGCTAATGCTTGGATGGCAATCTTACCTCGATGAATTTTCTCGTCGGCCGAGGGCTCAATTGTTCCATCATTTTTTATATATCCATTAAGTAGGTTGTTGATGCCTGGCACGTAGCCGTCAAGTGTGTTGGTGGCCATCATTGATAGGGCATACGGAATTTCGATACCTTCCACTATCTTTAATCCCTGTTCTGTACCTCCTTCATGGAGTGCCTCCATAGCAGCAAGTTTCATTGGTTGTACCTGTGCGATGGTTTGTCCACTCTTGTGACCAGTAAGACCTGCTCCAAGAGCTGCAAAAAGTCCTACTACGACGGCTATCCTAATACTTTGAATAGCCATACAGACATGACGTTTTTTGAGCAGGAACCAACAACTGACAGCTATAACAAAGACTGCCCCAATGATCCAGGAAGAAATGACGGTGTGACAGAATTTGTCGATGGCAAATGGTGATAGAGCAACGTCGAAGAACGACGTCATCTCGTTTCGCATCGTATCGGGATTGAAAGTACAACCTATGGGATATTGCATCCATGCATTGGCCACAAGAATCCACCAGGCCGAAATCGTGGCACCTGCACCTGTGAGCCATGTTGAAGCAAGATGGAATCCTGCTGAAACTTTCTTCCATCCGAAAAACATAACCGCAACGAAGGTTGACTCCATGAAAAATGCTACAATACCCTCAATGGCTAATGGCGCACCAAAGATGTCGCCTACAAACCAAGAGTAGTTGCTCCAGTTGGTGCCAAACTCAAACTCGAGGATAATACCCGTTGCTACGCCCATGGCAAAGTTTACACCGAAGAGCCGTTGCCAAAATTGGGTCGTCTCCTTCCAGAAACTGGTTCTCTTTCTGTAATAGATGGTTTCTGCAATGCCCATGATGATGGCTAATCCGAGTGTCAGTGGTACGAAAAGCCAATGATAGATGGCCGTGAGAGCAAATTGTGCTCTCGACCAATCAATGGTACCGGCATCAATACTTAAAAATAGGTTAGTCATGCTACTTGAGATTTATTATTGTTATTAGATTTACTTTAGAAATTCGGGCTCGTCTTGGTGGTTTTCATGACAATTACGATGCTCGTTCTATCAACTCGTTGGCTACATATTCTGATTCTCCTCCATCGGGTGTGTGTTCTTTTAAATAGTTTGGGAAAAAGAATATTTTAAGGATGACGAAGATAATAAAGAGCTTGATGAGGACTATGACCCAAAGGGTTCTCCCCAGTGTCATATTGCGGAAACCTTCGTAGTACAGGTTGAAGGCACGGTACAAAAAACCATTTTTAGTCATAGGCAGAACAAAAAAATGTTTTCAAGGGCAAAGATAGTGAAATAAAATTTAATGACCAAATTTGAAGTGGTATTTTTTTTGGCGTTTTAAAAGAAAACCATTATCTTTGCAGGCGTTATATAACATATTATAAGGTAACTATGAAGAAAGTTTTGATTGCTGTGGCGGTAGTAGTCATCTTGGCGATGGCAGCTGTAGTCTTTTATTTGTTGATGGACAATAGAAATCTGGAACAGGAGAAACTGGAGATGCAGGAACTTGCTGAGCTGGACAAGCAGGAGATGGAGAATGACTACGAAAGACTGTCGTTACAGTATAGCGAAATGATGACGCAAATAAACAATGACTCAATCATTGCACAGTTGACACAGGAACAGATGCGCACCCAGCAGTTACTTCAAGAACTGAAAAATGTGAAGGCGAGTGATGCTCGTGAGATTACCCGCTTGAAGAAAGAACTGGCTACGGTGCGTGAGGTTTTACGTTCGTATATTCGTCAGGTGGATTCTCTTAATCAGGTTAATATGAGCCTGATGGCTGAGAATGATCGTGTGAAGGATGCTTTAGCTCAATCAAATCAGGCCAATGAAGGATTGCGCCAAGAGAAGCAGAACCTAACAGAGAAAGTGGCTATTGCCGCTCAGTTGGATGCATCGGGTATCTCAATGCAATTACTGAACAAACGTCAGAAGACAGCCAAGAAAATTAAAGACTGTAAGACTATTCAGGTAAACTTTACGATTGCACGCAACGTGACGGCTGAGAATGGTAACCGTACTCTCTATGTACGTATTCAGACTCCTGCCGGACAGGTGCTTACGGCAGGTTCATTCCCTTACGAGAATCGCCAACTGGAGTATTCAATGAAGAAGGTTATAGAATATGCTGGCGAAGAAGTTGGGGTGCAGACTTTCTGGCAGGTGGGCGAATATCTGGAAGCTGGCCAGTATCGTGTTAGTATCTTTGCCGACGGCAATATGATAGGTTCTAAAACATTTACCTTTAATTGATATGAAGAAATACATTGCTTTTGGCCTTCTGCTTTTTGCCGTTGGTATACAGAATATCGGAGCACAGCAGATGCTTTGCTTGGATAGCTGTAGGGCTATGGCTCTGCGTAACAATAAGCAAATGGGTGTTTCACAATTGAAACAGGAGGTGGCCGTTAACTTGAGAAAATCGGCACGTACAAAGTACCTGCCTCATGTCAGCGCTATTGGCTCGTATCAGTTTACTAGTGAGGAAGTGTCATTGCTTAATAATGAACAGAAGTCCTCGCTAAGCAACCTTGGTACTACGATGGCAGGTAGCCTTCAGGGCTTAGGTAACGGTCTGAACAGTGCGATGGCCCAGATAGGAAGTATGCTAACTCAACTGGGAGTGCCTGCTGCGTCATTTCAGGAAATGGCAGGTAATCTTCAGCAGAATATGCAGCAGGGCATCACTAATACGGCAGGATTGCTGAATACGGAGGGACAGAAGATTGTTGATGCTTTTCGTACGGATACAAGAAATATTTTTGCCGGGTCGGTTCTGGTGACACAGCCTGTCTTTATGGGAGGTGGTATCGTTGCATTAAACAAACTAGCGGATATCAATGAGGATTTTGCTGCTAATTCTGCTGCCGCTCGCCGTCAGGCTGTTGTTTATGCTACGGATCAGGCTTATTGGCAGGTGGTATCTTTGAAGCATAAGCAGCGATTAGCCGAAAGTTATTTGTCTTTGATTAAGAAATTTGATGGTGATGTCCAAAAGATGATAGTCGAGGGTGTAGCCACAAAGAGTGATGGCTTGAGCGTTAGTGTGAAAGTTAATGAGGCTGAGATGACTCTGCAGCGTGTGAACGATGGCTTGGTGCTGTCGAAGATGCTCCTTTGCCAGATGATTGGATTGCCTATGAACGAACAGATTACACTGGTTGACGAGGATTCTGAAGATTTGGCTGTCGTTACGTTGAAGCCCCAATTGGATGTGGAGCGGGCTATTGAAAATCGTCCAGAACTGAAAATGCTCAGCAATACAGTTGATATGACTAAGCAGACTACGAATATCTTGAAGGCGGCAAATTTACCTCAAGTAGCACTGATGGGCGGTTATGCTGTAAGTAATCCAAATGTACTAAATGGTTTTGAGAAGAAATTTGGTGGTTTTTGGAATGTTGGCGTCTTGGTGCGCGTTCCGCTGTGGAATTGGGGAGATGTGGCTTATAAGGTACGTGCTTCGAAGGGGGCCACGGCCATTGCACATCTTGAACTAGCAGAGGCTCGTGAGAAAATTGAGTTGCAGGTGAACCAGAATACTTTCAAAGTGGACGAGTCGAACAAACGCTTGGCAATGGCACAGACAGGCATTGAACGTGCTAACGAGAATCTGCGTACTGCTAATTTAGGTTTTAGTGAAGGCGTTATCTCGCCGACAGTTGTGATGGAGGCTCAGACGGCTTGGTTGCAAGCTCAGTCACAACTTATCGACGCGCAGATAGCTGTTAAACTCAGTCAGGTGGAGTTGCAGAAGGCACTTGGTGCTTTGGAATATGGTAATTGAAACGAAAAAGGAGAATATAAGATATGAGTAATCAAGCAAAAAAACAGCATCATAACATCCTGTATGCCATCATGGGTTTTGCAGGTGTTGTTATTGTAGTGGCACTGATTGGATTCTTTGTCTTGGGTCGTGATCCTGAGTTGATTCAGGGCCAGGTAGAGGTCTCGGAATATAGAGTGTCAAGTAAGGTGCCTGGTCGTATTTTGGAACTTAGAGTCAAAGAGGGTGATTATGTACATGCCGGTGATACACTAGCTATATTGGATTGCCCCGAAGTGAAAGCTAAGATGCAGCAGGCTCAGGGTGCAGAAGGTGCGGCAGCAGCGATTGAGAAAATGGCAAAGAATGGAGCACGTAAGGAGCAGGTACAAGGCGCCTTCCAGTTGCTACAGCAAGCAAAAGCAGGCTTGGAGATTGCTGAAAAATCATATAATCGTGTGCAACGTCTGTTTGACGAGGGTGTGATGAGTGCTCAGAAACGTGACGAGGCTTTGGCTATGTTCAAAGCCTCTGAGGCACAGGTGAAAGCTGCACAGAGTCAGTATGATATGGCTGTAAATGGCGCTCGTCAAGAAGAGAGATTGGCTGCTCAGGCTCAGTTGGATCGCGCCAAGGGCGCAGTCCAAGAGGTTAATGCCTATGTCGGTGAAACGGTTCAAATAGCTCAGATGGACGGTGAGGTAAGTAGTATCTATCCCAAAATCGGTGAGCTGGTAGGAACAGGTAGCCCAATCATGACAATCTCGATGATGAATGATCTTTGGGGAACCTTTAATGTTCGCGAAGACCAATTGAATGGGATGCAGGTGGGTACGGAGTTTTCTGCCTATGTGCCTGCATTTGATAAGGAGGTGAAGATGAAGGTCTACCATATGAAGGACCAGGGATCGTATGCTGTGTGGAAGGCTACAAAAGCTAATGGCCAATATGATTTGAAGACATTCGAAGTCAAGGCCCGCCCAACAGAGACTCTTGAGGGCCTGCGTCCAGGTATGTCGCTGATAATAAGATAAGAGACCATTGAAGACGATTCGATTATTATATCAGATAGGTTTGCGTGAATTGTTGATTCTTAAGCGCAACCGTGTCTATGGGTTTTGTATGGTGGTATTCCCACTCATGGTGATGGTTTTCTTTACCTCACTGATGGATGATGGACTGCCAACAGAGATGCCTGTAGGCGTGGTGGACTTGGATAATACGTCGACATCGCGTTCGTTGACTCATCGTCTTGATGCTTTTCAAATGTCACGAGTAGTTGCCCATTATCCAAGTGTGACGGAAGCTCGAAGGGCGATTCAGAAGAATGAAATATATGCATTTTTCTATATTCCCAAAGGAACGACCAGTGATTTGCTGGCTAGTCGTCAGCCTAAGGTGTCGTTTTATTACTCGTATACGACGCTAGCATCCGGTGCTTTGCTGATGAAGGATCTAAAGACCATTTCAACGTTAGGGTCTGCTGCCGTCGGTCAAGCCACTATGCGTGCGAAGGGCTATACAGATAGTCAGATTCAAACGTTCTTGCAGCCTATCAAGATAGACTTACATCAGATAGCTAATCCATGGACAAGCTATAATTCTTATCTGTCAACGATGTTGGTGCCAGGAATGATAATGCTGTTTATATTTCTTATATCGGCCTATTCTTTGGGTACAGAGTTAAAGTTCGGTACATCGAAGGAATGGCTCGAGTTGGCGGATAATCGCATTGTGGTGGCTTTGGTAGGTAAGTTCCTGCCCCAAACGCTCATATGGCTAGCGATTGTCTACGGCTATGAGTTTTACGTCTTTTATGTGCTTCACTTCCCCCATCTGGGTAGTCCTTGGATGCTCTTGTTGCTGGGTTTTATGCAGGTGTTAGCAGCTCAGGGTTTCGGTATCTTTATCTTTGGTTTGATGCCTTCGTTACGTATGTCGATGAGTGTTTGTTCTCTGTGGGCAGTACTCAGTTTCTCAATGGTAGGCTCTGCTTTCCCAGTGATGGGTATGGACGGTCCGTTACAGTCGCTCTCATGGCTGTTTCCCCTACGTCATTACTATATGGTTTACCAGATATCGGTTTTTAATGGCTTCCCGCTTCTTGAGGCATGGTTCCATTTTGCTGGACTGGCAGCCTTTACATTGTTGCCTTGGCTGGTAATAAGGAAAATTAAGAATGCAATGCTGACTTATGTCTACATACCATAATAGTTTTAGAAGAAGGATTGACGACACCTTGTATATTTGGCGACAAGAGATGCTGCAGGTGTTCAAGGATGAGGGAGTGCTTATCTTCTTCATCATCGTTCCATTGGTTTATCCTCTGCTTTATTCTTGGATTTATAATAACGAGACTGTGCATGAGGTGCCTGTGGTTGTAGTTGACGATTCTCATACAAGTCTCTCAAGACAATTTATTCGTATGTGTGACGCATCACCAGATGTTCATGTGGCGTATTACGCTCAGGATCTGGATGAGGCTAAGTCGCTGGTGAGTAGGCAACTTGTGAGGGGAGTTTATTTGATTCCCAGTGATTTTGAGACGAAGGTTAATCGGATGGAGCAAGCTACAATCAGTGTGTATTGTGACATGAGCCTGATGCTGACATATAAAGCAATTTTCCAAACAGCTCAGTTGGTGTCCATGCAGATGGGGTCTGCCATACAGACAAAACTTGGGCAGCACTATACAAAACGTGAAGAGGTTATTGCAGCACGTCCATTGGCTTGTGACGAGGTTCCCATTTTTAATCCATCGGGTGGTTATGGCTCTTTTGTGTTGCCTGGAGTGCTGATATTGATTCTTCAGCAGACATTGATCCTAGGTATTGGTATGTCGGCGGGAACTGCCCGTGAACGTAATCGCTATCGTCAGCTAATACCAATTAGTAGGCCATATCAGAATGTTTTCCGCATAGTTTTTGGTAAGTCACTATGCTACTTTATGATATATGCTCTTATGGGGGCTTGGCTGGTTATTCTTGTTCCACGCCTGTTCCACTTCCCGCAGTTGGCTACGTGGCAACCTCTTTTGTGGTTGATGTTACCTTACACATTAGCTTGTATCTTCTTTGGTATGGTGGTGTCATGTATTGTAAGGTATCGTGAGAATGTGATGCTGCTCATGGTGTTCGTGTCTGTTCCTTTGCTTTTTATGACGGGTGTTAGTTGGCCTTTGTCAAATATTTCAGGCTTTTGGCAGGGAGTATCATGGGTATTTCCGTCAACCTTTGGTGTAAAGGCCTATGTGCGCTTGAACTCTATGGGTGCTTGTGTTGGTGATGTGTCGACAGAGATAATGGTTCTTTGGCTGCATACTTTTTTGTACTTCTGGCTAGCATGCGTGGTGTACGGATACCAAATCTATGTTACCAGATACGATGCTTTCTGGCGTTACCGCGAGATGAAAGCACGTAAAAGTGTCTTGGCAAGAAACAAGTGAGACTTCATAAACAGAACGCCCGCAGTCAAATGGCTGCGGGCATTCTGTTTATGAAGTTATTATGATTAACCTTTCATTTCGACAATCTTTGTTTTTGGCATTTCTTTGTTCCTGCGGTTAACCACGGTTACAACAGCCTGAGCTAAGTTGATAAAGGCCTGCCCCGTGATGGTATCAACTTTCGTGGCAGCGGGTGTTCCTTCATCGCCGTTCTCACAGATGCTTTGTACTAAGGGAATCTGTGCGAGGAGTGGAACGTTCATTTCTTGTGCTAGTTGTTTGCATCCCTCTTTTCCAAAGATATAGTATTTGTTCTCTGGTAACTCTGCGGGTGTGAACCATGCCATATTTTCAATAAGACCTAAGATAGGAACATTGACCTTGTCATTGTGGTACATGTCAATACCTTTACGAGCATCGGCCAAGGCTACTTGTTGTGGGGTTGATACGATGATGGCACCTGTGATACTGAGCGTTTGAAGTAGGGTTAGATGAATATCGCTAGTACCTGGAGGGGTGTCTAAGATAAAATAGTCAAGTTCTCCCCAGTCAGCATCTGCAATGAGTTGCTTCAAAGCACTGGTGGCCATTCCGCCGCGCCATAGTGTGGCAGTATCTGGATTGACAAAGAATCCAATGCTAAGCAGTTTGACACCATATTGCTCTACAGGTTCAATGAGGTCGCGGCCATCTTTGTTGATGGCATAAGGACGTGCATCCTCAACATGAAACATCTTGGGTACTGATGGTCCAAAAATGTCGGTATCTAAAAGACCGACTTTATAACCTAAACGTGCCAATGCAATAGCTAGGTTGGCTGCTACGGTACTCTTTCCGACGCCTCCTTTTCCACTACTTACAGCAATGATGTTTTTAACTTGCGGAAGTAGTTTCTCAACTTCTGGACGAGGCTTGGATTTGAACTCAGTCTCGATTGTTACTTCTACATCTTGTCCACAGTGATATTTGATAGCTGCTTCAGCAGCCTTAACGGTCGACTTAAGAAACGGATCGGTATCGCGGGGAAACACGAGGATTACTTTTACACTCTGTCCGTTGATGCTTGGCGTGTCGGCAACCATTTCGCTTTCAACCAAATTTTTTTTTGTGCCAGCATAGGTTACCGTTGCTAGCGCATCCATAATGAGTTTTGGATATAATGTCATCGTATTACTTGTTTATCCTGTTATATATGATTCTTAGTTTTGTTCAACTATTTGTGCCAGTTTCTTCCATGACTTTTCACTCTGGTATTTGTTTTTTGCACCGCGTGGTACAATGATACGACATGCATTGTTGGCGATGCCCTTGAAAGTGCTGTTTGTGATGTTTGGTGGCAGGGGAGAACCAACAGCTATCTCATAGAGTGCTGAGCATTTGGCAAATGCATTTCCGCCGATTTTCTTGATTGCTGCGGGGAGTTCCAATCGGGTGAGTGCACTACAGTCGCGAAACGCTGCATTGCCAATTGTCGTGCATGCTGCCGGAATGATGATGTCGGAAAGGGAAACACATTTCTCAAAGGCATTATCACCAATACTTCCTACAGCGATGGGTAGGGTAATGTTTGGCAATGTAAGGCATTCTTCAAAGGTGTTGTCACCAATACTCTTGATCGATACTGGTAATACGATGTTGCGAAGTGAACGACAGTAGCGGAAAAGCTCGTCTTCTAACTTTTCAACAAACCCTTGGATGGTAACGCTATCAAGTGTGTTGCAGTTTTTAAAGGTTGCACTACCTAATTGCTTAGTAAATTTGGGTATGTAAAGTGTTTTTAGGCTAGTGCAATTCTCAAAGGCATGGTCATAGATTCGTGCCAGTGATTCCGGCATGTCTATCCTTTCTAACGAACGGCAGTCGTAGAATGCGCGAGTACCTATGGCTTTAACGGTGTTGGGTGTACAGAACGCTTTCAGATTAGTGCATCCTGAGAACGTTTCGGAGCCGATAGCCTGTAGATTTCCGCTCATTGTTATGTTTGTTAGGTTGCTGCAATTTTGAAAAGCAGCATTGCCAATACGTGATACAGTTCCAATTTCTACGAAAGTTAACTTGGAACACCCTTTAAATGTTTCACTGCCAATTCGTGCTACAGTAACGATAGTTATACTGTCAAGATTGACACAGTTCTCAAACGCATTATTGCCAATTTCTGAAATAGCATCAGACAGCTTGATTGATGTCATACTGGTGCAATTAAGGAATGCGTCATTGCCTACGGCCGTTACTGTTTGAGGTAGTTCTACTTTATCAAGATGTTCACAACCTGTAAAGGTGTTGTCGTTGATACGTTTGATCTCGGTGTCCTGAAGATTGATACTTTCCAGTGTCTTACAGTTATTAAATGCAAAGGCATCAATTTGAGTGGTAGTCTCAGGAAGATAAACCTCACTGAGCTTTACACAACCGTCGAAAGCATGATTCTTAATGCTTTTTAATTGATCAGAGAGTGTTAGTTTTTCCAAACTGATGCAATTGGTGAATGCGTAGTCGCCGATGATTTCGGTGTTTCCCGACATAACTACTTCTTTCAATTTGATGCAACCACTAAAGCAACTGCGACCGATCTCTGTCAGGTTGGTGGGTAGGATGATGCGCTCAAGTGTCTTACAATTCAGAAACATGGATGCAGGTAGTACATTAGCACGTGTGCGAACAATACCTTTACTTTCCTTAATGTCGACTTCTGAAAGATCGAGTGATGTTAGAATTTGGTCTGTTGTTTTCTTTGCTTTCGTTCTATTGGTAAGTGCCTGAATGATTTTAAAGTCGTTCGCATTTAGTGGACCACATATTTTTAAGTCTGTCATGGTATAGCGGATGCTGTCAGGCAGTTGCGTTCCTAACTGACCTTCTGCCTCTACGGTAACTGTTAAGTGCTGTGCCGCCATGGAAATGGGGAGCATAGCAAATAAGGCGGAGGTAATAAACCATCTTACAGTTCCCTTTGTGTGACGAACGTTTCTCATATCATTCATGATTATCTGTTATATCCTCATAGTTGTCATTTCGCGGTTTCCAACGAACTTCGTTTTGTACGGTGGTAGCTGCGATAGTCGTCCAACTCTATTTCAACATTTGGTTCTTCTAATACTCCCTCGTGGGGTAGGTGGAATTTAATGTATTTTATGTTCAGACCACGAGCTAACCACATGGTCTCGTAATAAGTTTGAATAGATGCTGCCTCAGAATAGACTTGGTCTTCTTGCTTATAGAGATCGTTTGTCTTGAGTTCTACTGGTAATTGGTTGTGATCCACCATATAGTTGGTGTAGGTGAAAAGAAAATTGGAATCGGATTTTAGATGGATGATTCCATTGTCTTTCAAGAATCGGCGGTAGCGTTCCATAAAAAAGGTACTTGAAAGACGCTTCCGTGGATTCTTCATCTGTGGATCACTGAAGGTGAGCCATATCTCTTGTACTTCGTTGGGAGCGAAGAATCGGTCGATAATCTCAATGTTGGTACGCAGGAATGCAACGTTTTTTAGTCCTTCTTGCAGTGCCAGTGTGGCTCCAGTCCACATTCGTGCACCTTTGATGTCGACGCCGATAAAATTCATATGTGGATAGCGCTTGGCTAATCCTACGGTATATTCACCTTTTCCACATCCTAATTCCAGAACAATTGGATTGTTGTTCTTGAAATATTGTTCGTTCCAATGACCGCGCATGTCAAACGGGACGTCGCTCACTACCGAAAACGGATACTGAAAGACATTCTCATATGTTTCCATGTCGGCAAATTTGGCCAGTTTTCCTTTGCTCATCTTTTCTGTTTTTCCTATATAGATATGCAAAAGTACGAAAATTATTCGAGATGCCCAAATATTTTTTCTTGAATTACTTTGAAAATGATATTAGAAAAAGCGCGTTGCTATAGAATACAACGCGCTTTTTTTGATATTGAGTTTTTTGTGTTTATCTTGAAGCTAAACCGATAATAGCACCAAAGAATGCGAGTAGTATAATGATGCCAATAAATGAAATCACCAAACCGGCAATAGCAAGGCCACGTGGCTTTTTGAAGATGCCAATGAAGGAGAATAATGCTCCAAGGAACCACACGACGAAGTCTATAACGGGTATCCAGCAGACTAAGAATGCAATTAAGGAAAGGACGAATCCTGCAGTTCCTAGTCCGTTAGAGTGAGATCCCTTGTTTTCTACGATTACTGTCGTCGTAGTGCTTGTTTGATTAGTGTTGTTGAACTGTTGTTGTGGCTGTTGTGCTTGTTGGTCTGGTTGCTGAATAGGACTTTTTCCTGTTGGTTTTCCGCAAGCAGGGCAGAATGCACTACCAGGTTCAATTTCGGCTCCGCAATGTTTGCAAAAAGCTTTCTTTGGCTGCTCCTGATTTGGAGTTTCATTCACTTGTGCAGTTTCGTTCAATTCGTTGTTCTCGGTCATAGTAGTATTCTTTGATGCTCTCAATGCTGCCCATTTGAGAAATATTGGTTGTTAATGGTTTCTTGACATACGAATAAAAGAACGGGGCAACAGTATCTATGGAGAAATAGAATACGCTCTTCCTTCAATATGTGTCCTTGCCGTTTTTTTGTGTTAGGTTATTATGTTGACTTGGACGGGACAAAGATAGTATATAAATTTTTAATATGCAAATGTTTTTTGAAAAATATGTATCTTTTGGTAATGAATTGAAGTTTTATATGCCAAAATAGTTTCGAATTATAATCCAAAATACTGTAATAATGCTTAATCCGTATATAAGAAAGTTGCTCTCAATGACTTTTTTAATGGTCTTTTGAATCTTTCCTCTGAAAACCAAACGCTCGAAAAGTAGAAGGGATGTATATGGGATGAGGATTGCTAAAAGATAGTTATAACTTATAGCTTCTTTAAAACGTCCATGCATGAAGGCATGAAGAAATCTTTGCAGGCCGCATCCAGGACAACTCCATCCTGTATGTTGTTTGAAAAGACATTTGGGAGCAAAAGGGGTGTCAGTTGGATTAAAAAAGTATAACAGCACCAATATGATAGTTGATGCTGTTATACCCAGTATGATTAATGCAATTTTTTTGCTAACCATTACACTTTAGTGCTGCAAAAGTTGTAATGCATGTGCATAATATCCAAATCCATTGGCGATAATACTTACGATAGTGATGATGATTCCGATGGCCAATAGAACGGAACAGATGATGTTGAGCGTCTTGACTTGCTCAGATTTTTTCTTTGCCAACATAATTCCAGTCTCGCCAGCCAAGTAGTACTTGCTTACATCGTTAGAGAAAATGAAAGCAATGATTGACAAGATGAGGCTGATGACACCTGTGCATGAGCAACAGAAAACGATTGATACGATGAGGTTTACTAACGACCATGTCTTATAGTCGTTTGGTTGCTGTTCGGAAATGTTTCCTTGATAATTGTATTCCATTTCTTTTTGGGTATTAATTATGATTAATCAATCACTACTGACGTCCAACCATGTTTGTCTTCAATCTCGCCATACTGGATGCCGCGAAGGGTGTCGTAGAGCTTCTTTGATACGGGACCAGGTTGGTCGCCAAATGAATAACGCTTGCCTGTGTCAAGGTCGTCAATATATGAAATTGGCGAAATAACAGCTGCTGTTCCGCAAGCGCCTGCTTCCTCGAAGGTTTCGAGCTCATCTTCAGGAATCTGACGACGCTCAACCTTCATTCCCAAGTCTTCGGCAACCTGCATCAATGAACGGTTGGTGATTGAGGGGAGGATAGAGGTTGACTTTGGTGTGACGTATGTGTTGTTCTTAATGCCAAAGAAGTTGGCGGCACCACACTCGTCCATGTATTTCTTCTCTTTGGCATCTAGATAGAACTCGCAAGCATAGCCTTTTTCGTGTGCAAGATTGTTGGCAAAAAGGCTCGCAGCATAGTTTCCACCAACTTTATATTTGCCAGTACCAAGAGGAGCACTGCGGTCATAGTCGCGGATGATTACATAAGGATTAGTTGAGAAGCCTCCCTTAAAGTATGGACCTACGGGAGTGACGAAAATCATAAACAGATATTCCTTAGCGGGGTGAACGCCAACCTGCGCACTGGTACCAATGAGTAACGGACGGATATACAATGTTGCACCGCTCTCGTAAGTGGGAATCCATTCCTGATTAAGGCGAACAACCTTGTTAACCATCTCTGTAAACAACTCTGTGGGAACCTCTGGCATCATGATGCCACGGCAAGTACTCTGCAATCGCTCGGCATTGTCTTTTACACGGAATGTGCGTACCTTGCCGTCTTTACAGCGATAGGCTTTTAAACCCTCGAATGCTTCCTGTCCATAGTGCAGGCAGGTGGCAGCCATGTGTAACTTAAGATACTCGTCAGAACATACTTCTATCTCGCCCCATTTTCCATCGCGATAGTAGCAGCGGACATTGTAATCGGTCGGTCTATAGCCGAAGGAGAGATTTTTCCAATCTAATTCTTTCATTTTCTTTATTGTATCTGTTGTTTGATAATGCTCGGCAAAGATAAACAAATTTCTGCTATCTCACAAGTTTTTCTATCGATTTTCTAAAATTTTCTTGATTTCAGTGTCACTTCTGTCAAGTTTCTCTTTGCATTTGCTGATAAGTTGTTGTGCCAACGTCAGTTTTTCTGCCAACTCGTCAATACTGTAGTCGCCAGCTTCCATCTTTTGGACGATGTCCTCCAGTTGTTTCAATGATTCTTCGTAGGTCATTTTGCTATAGAGATGATTATGCCTTGTTCTAGGCGGGTTTCTATTTCTGTTCCGGGTTTAATCTCGGCTGCGTTCTTTATGACGCGCCCTTGGCGTGTAGTTATGCTGTAACCACGTTTTAGAAGCAGGGTGGGGTCTAATGCTTTAGCGCGTTGTTGCAACAATTGTAATTGGTGTCGCTGCTTTTCGAACGTAAGTGTAAGGGCCGATTGTATGCGTGTTGATAGGGTATCGATACGTGCTTCTTGGCGAGTCCTGACTAGCGAGAAAAGAGCTGGTATGCGATCAGCCAATCGGGTAACTTTTAAGTGCTCGGCCTCCATTCTGGAGGTAATGTATCGTATCATGCGTTCTTGACAATTGTCTATTCGTTGAACGGTGGTGTCAATGCTGCCAATAAGGAACTGTGCGGCAGCAGTTGGTGTTTTGACACGCTGATGGCTCACCATGTCGAGTATAGACTCATCGCGATCATGTCCAATGCCTGTAATGATTGGTAAGGGAAACTGTGCTACGTTCTCGGCTAAGGTGAGTGTGTCAAACCCTGAAAGATCGGCCGTGGCGCCACCCCCACGAATAATCACAACACAGTCATAATTTTCTATCTCATTGTAGATGCTGTTTAGAGCATCTATAATACTGTGCTCCACTTGTTCGCCTTGCATTATGGCAGGGTAGAGACGCGTCTGAAAATGGTAGGACGAGTCGGCTAACTGGTTAACAAAGTCGCCATAGCCCGCGGCAGTCTCACTTGATATGACTGCGATGTTGAGGCAGAAAGGTGATAGCTTGAGTTCTTTTTGTAGATCAAATACTCCTTGGCTTTTTAACTGCTGGATAATCTCGAGTTTTCGCCTGGCCAAATCGCCTAAGGTATATGTTGGGTCTATATCGGTTACAATCCATGAAAAACCATAAGTTTCGTGGAATTGTGGATATACCTTCAGACGCGTTTTTAGCCCTGCGTGTAGCGCTTGTCCTGCAGTCTTCTCAAAATAAGGGCCAAGCATGGCCCATGAGCTTTGCCAACATTTGGCTTGTGCTCTCGCTATAGGGGTGTTGCTTTGCTCGTCTTTTTGAATGAGTTCCATGTAGCAATGTCCCCTGTTGATTCTGCATTCTGCCAGTTCGGCTTCGACCCAATACTCCTCGTTTAGGGTCTGATCAATCGTTTGGCGAACCAGAGAGTTTAGCTCATAGAGACTAAAGGTGGCCTTTCTCATTGTTTTTGTTGTGAGGTGTATGCTTTCCAAAAATCGGGTATACCATATCCGAATATGTTGGTTGGCTCATGATACTGACTGGCATTTTCGCGTACTAACTCGATGATCTCGTGCGCAGTCTTGTTCGGAAGTGCCTGCCAAAGGCATGCTACTAAACCAGAAACTATGGGCGTTGAAAACGATGTGCCCATGTCGTGAACTAATGTGCCTCGACCGGAGATAAGTGCCGCAGGAGCACCTTGGGCCATTACATCTGGTTTTACGCGACCATCTTGTGATGGACCAATACTTGAAAATGATGCTAATCGCTGTTCTCTGTCTACGGCTCCAACAGTGATAATGTCAGTTGCGTCGGCAGGAACGCCAATCTTTTTCCATGGACCCATGCCTGAATTGCCAGCAGAGTTGCATAGAACCATGCCTTTATTTGCTAACATAGATGCTTCACGTGAGATGAAAGCTGTTTGCCCGTTCAGGTCTTGTAGTCGATAGTTTCCAAGACCTCCGTCAAAGGCATAGTAGCCCAACGACGAACTGATGATATCTGCGCCAACAGAATCGGCCGTCTCTACAGCCATGCCCCATAAATCTTCTTCAACAGGCTGCTCAATCTGCTCTGCTTCACTGCGCAGAAGCCAATAGTCGGCATCGGGTGCTGTTCCGATGTGTACTTCAGGCGCATTAGCAGCCAAAGCAGAGAGTACCTTTGTTCCGTGGTCAATAACATGGAAAGGGCCACGTTCTTTATCTTTTACAATCTCGTCTATGCGACTGGGGACGAAGTTGAAAGTTCCTTTGATATGCGTGCTTTTGAAAGCCGGAATACGGTCGTAGTTCTGAAAACCTCCGTCAATAACTGCAATAGATATCCCACGGCCAGTACAGTCTAACTCGTGTAATCTGATGCCATTCAACATTTCAATCTGATTGCGTGCCATGCCGTATGGGTCGTTTTTTACAGAGTCCCAGCGGTTAAACTCCTGGTGGACATTCCATCTTACATCACCGGGGCTGTCGATAGAGTCTGGTGCGATGAACACGCAGGTGGCTTTGCGTACAATGTCCAGATGACCGAGCTTGTTAAGAATTGCTGAGTCGTTTGATTGGACGAGGACTGTGTTCTGCCATTTGCTGGTGCCAACTACTTGTGCGCCCCTTACGTTAAACTGTTTGATGTATAATTGACAAACTGGTAGGTCAGTAGAATCGATGGGCAACCCTTGGCGCTGTCTACGCTCTATGCTTTTTTCTGATAAAAATAGTTGGGGGGCGTTGAGTGAATAGCTTGTTGCCGCTTTATCGCATAGGTTGTATCGGTATATATAACATTTGCCGCCAGGAAAATGGTGCTTGGCGGCATCTGTGGTAATACTCGTGATGAGCAACACTAGTAATATGATTGTGCGATTCATCAGATCCGAAGTTGTTTATCGGGCACAAAAGTACGAATAATTATTGAAAAAGCCAAACTTTGGTAGCTTTAAAATTTGGCAATGTCGGAAAAATGGTTTACCTTTGCAAATTGAAATATGGATAATAGACAGAAAGCTTTAGAACTTGGGCAAAAGCCTGTTGGACAGTTGCTTTGGCAATATGCATTGCCGGCTATGGTGGCTATGGTTGCCAGTTCTCTCTATAATATTATTGACCGCTCGGTAATTGGCCAGGTGGTGGGTCCAGAGGCTATCGCTGGTTTAGGCATCACTTTTCCTTTTATGAACCTAAGTGCTGCTTTTGGAGCAGCCGTAGGTGTTGGCGCGTCAACCTGTATCAGTGTAAAATTGGGTCAGCGTGATTATGGTACAGCACAGCATCTTTTAGGCAATACCATTACCCTCAATGTTATTGTCGGCTTTCTTTTTATGCTGGTTAGCTTGGTCTTTCTTGATTCGATTCTGACTTTCTTTGGAGCCTCGGAAGCGACTCTTCCTTATGCCCGTGAGTTTATGCAGGTGATATTGCTAGGTAATATGGTTACCCATATGTATTTTGGCATGAATGCAGTCTTACGTGCTGCTGGAAAGCCACGCCATGCTATGTATGCCACATTGTTTACTGTTGGTTGTAATATTGTGCTGGTGATGACTTTTGTCTGGTGGTTCCGTTGGGGAATCCGTGGTGCGGCACTTGCTACAGTTTTGTCGCAGTCGCTTGCTCTTTGCTGGCAGATGTGGATACTGAGTAATAAACGTGAGCTATTACATTTGAAACGCGGAATCTACCGGCTGAAGACCGATTTGGTTCGTAATATTGTCGCCATTGGTATATCTCCATTCTTGATGCAAACCACTTCGTGCATCATTGTTATTTTCATGAATAACCAGTTCGTAAGCTATGGTGGCGATATGGCTGTAGGAGCGTATTCGATAGCCAACTCCATGGTTATGGTGTTCTTTATGTTCGTAATGGGAGTTACTCAAGGCATGCAGCCAATAGTGGGCTATAACTATGGCGCGCAGAAATACGATCGAATGATGCGATGTGTGTGGATGTCTATTGCTGTTGCAACGTCTATTCTGCTTTTTGGTTGGTCTGTTTCTATGCTTTTCCCACGTCAAATTGCGGGGATTTTTACTTCCGACCCCGTACTGCTTGATATGTCAGCGCGTGGTGTCAAGTTGGCAATGCTGGTATTCTTTGTGGTTGGTTCGCAGGCCGTCATTACAAACTTCTTCCAGTGTATAGGTAAGGTTAAGATTAGTATTTTCCTCTCTTTGTCTCGACAGCTAATACTTTTGTTGCCGATGGCATATCTGTTCCCTTTGCAATGGGGGCTTGATGGTGTGTGGTATTCTATGCCTGCCAGTGATTTCTTGGCTTTTGCATTCACCATTCCCATATTGTTGTGGCATATAAGAAAATTTAAGTCTTATGGACAAACATATCATCATTAACGTCGGTCGTCAGGTTTGTGCTGGTGGACTGGAAATCGGAAAGCTGCTAGCCAATGAATTTCAGGCCAAATATTATGACCGGGAGCTGCTGAACTTAGCTGCTAAGGAAAGCGGCTTTTCGGAAGAGTTCTTTAAACAAAGTGATGAACGTAAGGGCTTCTTTCGTTCTTTTCTCCATCTTCCTTACCTCAATAATTGGGGCGGTGGCAGTAATTTCTATCAGAACAATTTCTCGCAGGAGAACTTGTTTAAGTTCCAGAGTGATGCTATCATTAAGGCTGCCCAAGAGGGTTCGTGTGTGTTCGTTGGTCGTTGTGCCGATTATGTATTGCGTGATTTTCCCAATGTTGTTAATGTGTTTATTACTGCTCCCATAGAATCTCGTGCCCAACTCTTTATGAAGGAAAAAGATGTGACGTATGAGGAAGCAATTAGGCGAATACAACATGTGGAAAGCCGACGAGCATCCTATTATAATTACTACACTGGCAAACAATGGGGGCACGCCGCCAGTTATGACTTTTGCATTGACTCTGCTGCTATAGGCTCCCAGGAAACGGCTCGTCTTATTGCAGAATTTGTGAGAAAGAAACTAAAACTATAAATTTCTAAAGAGACTTCTAACCTTGAAAAGAATTGGCATTATCAGCGATACTCATAGCTATTGGGACCCTAAGTATCTACATTACTTTGAGCCCTGTGATGAAATATGGCATGCAGGCGATATTGGTAACTTAGAGGTGGCTGAACGGTTAGCTGAATTTCGTCCGCTTCGTGCTGTATGTGGCAATTGTGATGGAGGGGACCTCCGTCTGATGTATCGGGAGTTGAACAGATTCAAATGTGAGGATGTAGATGTGCTGATAAAACACATTGGAGGCTATCCAGGAAAATACGACCCGTCCGTTATCCGTACGCTCTATACTAATCCTCCTCAATTATTTATTGCAGGCCATTCTCATATTCTGAAGGTGAAATATGATGCGACCTTGAAGATGCTTCACATCAATCCTGGGGCAGCTGGCTTGCAGGGATGGCATAAAGAGCGTACTATAGTACGTCTTACGATAGATGGTTCTGCGTTTAAGGATGCGGAGGTTATAACTTTAGAAGACCCACGTAGAAAATGAAAGAATATATTGTAGATTTCGTTACGGGCACAATAGTAGCTGCTGTTCTTACGTTATTGTCATATATCGTAGGATTCGATAAAACGTGGGATGAGGCTGCTCAGACCTATGGCGTTTGCTTTGTTATCTATATAGCATTAACGCTGTTTAGTAAACTGAAAAATAGAAATAAGTAACATCATAAAAATGAAGAACATTGTTATTACCGGTGGTGCAGGCTTTATTGGAAGTCATGTGGTGCGCCTTTTCGTGAACAAGTATCCAGACTACCATATCATTAATCTGGATAAGTTGACCTATGCAGGTAATCTGGCAAATCTCAAGGATATTGAGAATAAGCCCAACTATGAATTTGTGAAGATGGACATCTGCGACTTCGATGCCTTCTACAAGTTGATGCAGGACAAGAAGGTGGATGGTATCATTCATCTGGCGGCAGAGAGTCATGTGGACCGTTCTATTAAGGATCCGTTTACCTTTGCCAAGACAAATGTCATGGGTACCTTGTCACTGCTTCAGGCTGCCAAACTCTATTGGGAGAGTCTGCCAGAGAAGTATGAAGGTAAGCGCTTCTACCACATCTCTACTGATGAGGTGTATGGTGCACTTGAACTCACACATCCAGAGGGTATAGAGCCTCCATTCACAACAACGGCTTCTTCAGCAGAGCATCATCTGGCTTATGGCGATAAGTTCTTCTTGGAGACAACGAAGTATAATCCTCACTCTCCTTATAGTGCGTCAA
This sequence comes from Prevotella sp. E15-22, assembly GCF_023204875.1. Lineage (NCBI taxonomy): Bacteria > Pseudomonadati > Bacteroidota > Bacteroidia > Bacteroidales > Prevotellaceae > Prevotella > Prevotella sp. E15-22. The sequence goes on along the minus strand of NZ_CP096247.1, from coordinate 2,202,652 downwards.
AGGCTTCGAGTGATCACTTTGTACGTGCTTTCCATGATACTTATGGGATGCCGGTGGTGGTAACCAACTGCTCTAACAACTATGGTCCTTATCAGTTCCCAGAGAAACTGATACCTCTTTTTATTAATAATATCCGCCATCGTAAGCCCCTGCCTGTTTATGGTAAGGGTGAAAACGTGCGTGACTGGCTTTATGTGGTAGATCATGCACGTGCCATCGATTTGATTTTCCATAAGGGAAAGATTGCCGATACCTATAATATTGGTGGTTTCAACGAGTGGAAGAACATCGATATCATCAAGGTGCTTATCAATACTGTTGACCGTCTCCTTGGTCGTAAAGAAGGCGAGGATATGGATCTCATTACATATGTTACCGACCGTGCTGGACATGACCTGCGTTATGCCATCGACAGTTCAAAACTCCAGAAGGAACTCGGTTGGGAACCATCACTTCAGTTTGAAGAAGGAATTGAGAAAACAGTTCGTTGGTATCTTGACAATCAGGAATGGTTGGATAATGTGACTAGTGGAGACTATCAGAAGTATTACGATAACATGTACGCTAACAGATGAAAAAGATTTTGCTATTAGGCTCAGGAGAACTGGGTAAGGAGTTTGTTATTGCCGCTATGCGGGCAGGTCAGTATGTTATTGCCTGTGATCGTTATGATAATGCCCCTGCCATGCAGGTGGCCGATGAGCGTGAAGTCTTTTCTATGCTCGACGGTGATGCGTTGGAGGCTGTGGTGAAAAAACATCAGCCCGATATCATCGTGCCCGAGATTGAGGCTATTCGTACAGAGCGTCTGTTTAAATTTGAGGAACAGGGCATTCAGGTCGTACCTTCGGCTCGCGCTGTCAATTTCACCATGAATCGTCGTGCCATTCGCGACCTTGCTGCTAAGGAGCTCGGTCTGCGTACAGCCAAATACTTCTATGCAAAGACCTTCGAAGAATTTAAGGCAGCTGCCGATGAGATTGGCTTCCCTTGTGTAGTCAAGCCGCTGATGTCGTCTTCTGGTCATGGTCAGAGTTATGTTCATAACGACGATGAGTTAGAGCAGGCCTTTAAGGAGGCTATGGAAGGCTCGCGTGGTGATGTGAAGGAGGTGATTATTGAAGAGTTTATTGACTTTGACTCTGAGTTCACCCTTCTCACCGTCACTCAGAAGAATGGCTGGCCCACACTGTTCTGTCCTCCCATTGGACATGTGCAAAAGGCTGGTGACTATCGTGAGTCTTGGCAACCTTATAAGATTAGTGACGAGGCGTTGAAGAAGGCCCAGTATATGGCGGACCAGGTGACCAAGGCGCTGACTGGTGCAGGTATCTGGGGTGTTGAGTTTTTCCTGACCAAGCAGGGCGAGGTCATCTTCTCTGAGTTGTCTCCCCGTCCGCATGACACTGGTATGGTGACCTTGGGACATACTACTAATCTCAGTGAGTTTGAACTGCATTTCCGTGCTGTGATGGGGTTGCCTATTCCTGCTATTCATCTGGAGCATGCTGGTGCGTCGGCAGTAATTCTCTCGCCTAAAGAGGCGTCGGCACCTGTTAATCGTTCTCTGCTCGATTATAATCTGGAGGAGGCTCTGAAGGAGGATCGCACCCGCATTCGTATTTTTGGTAAGCCAGAAGCTCATAAGGGGCGTCGTATGGGTGTCGTCCTCTGCTATGGTGAGGTGGGTGATGATGTCAATGCTCTTCGAGATAAGGCCAAGCGCTTGGCGAAAACTGTCCTTGGCACTGATCCGTATACTAAATTCGAACATTAAAAGATGGATAGGGCCAAGATAATTGACCTGCCTAAGATTGTCGATCCTCGTGGCAATTTGACAGTAGCTGAGCAGTTGAAGAATATTCCATTCGATATTGCTCGTGTCTATTGGACTTACGATGTCCCATCGGGTGAGCGTCGTGGTGGTCATGCTCATCGCACTTGCGAGGAGATTATCATAGCAGTAAGTGGATCGTTTGATGTGGAGGTCTATGACGGTGAGGTGCGTCAAACTTTTCATCTGAATCATCCGTATCAGGGACTCTATGTAGGAACTAATGTGTGGCGTACGTTGGAGGATTTCTCAAGTGGCGCTGTTTGTCTGGTGCTGGCATCTGAACTCTTTGATGAGGATGAATATATCTACGACTACGATGAGTTCCTGAAACTGACAGCAAAGTAATGTTTACGATTGTTAGATATACTCCAGCCCATCACGATGTGTGGAACCATTATGTGGAAAAGTCGCGTAATGCCACCTTCTTGTTCTATCGTGAATATATGGACTATCATAGTGACCGTTTCTTTGATCACTCATTATTGTTTTATATTGGCAATCATCTACACTCAGTTCTTCCTGCTCATGAGGTAGGGGATATTTTCTGTTCTCATCGTGGTTTGACCTATGGTGGGTTGTTGATGGATGAAGATGTAACCACCGCTGATGTGCTAGTACTTTTTGAGGAGCTTAATACCTATCTACGTCAGAGTGGATTTAAGAAAGTGCTCTATCGTGCTATCCCTTGGGTCTATCACCGACTGCCATCAGAGGAAGACCTCTATGCCATCTTCTGGAAATGTGGTGCTCGATTGCAACAGCGTATGTCTGGCACGGTCATCTTCCTGGATGCCAATCTGCGTTGGCGAAAAGATCATCGTCGCCGTCTAAAACAGGCTCAGGTGGCAGGCGTTAGGGTGGAACGTGATGCCAATTTGGCAGAATTCTGGCCTGTTCTTAATGATAATCTTCAAAAGAAATTTCAGGCACAGTCTGTGCATACACTTCAAGAGATAGAACTTCTGAAGTCGCGCTTCCCCGATAAGATTATTCAGTATAATGCTTATTTGGACGATAAGGTGATAGGGGGCATCACGTTCTATGTGATGGGACATGTCCTTCACGGACAGTATAGCGGCACAACGGATGAAGGGAAACGTTTGGGTGCTATGGAGGCAATTTACGATCAAGTGATGTATCGTGATTATCGTCACATGCGCTATTTGGACTTTGGAACCTCTAATGAGCAGGGAGGACTTATTCTCAACGAGGGACTTATCGCTCATAAGGAGGGTTATGGTGGTCGTACTGTGATGTACGATACTTACGAATGGATACTTTAATTTTAAACAGATAATTATGGATTACGAAGAAATGAACTATCAATCTTTTTCGCGCGATAGACAACTTGAAGCCTCGTATGCTTTTCCTGCATTGATGCGGAAAACATATCTTTGGATGTCAATGGCGCTGGTTATTACAGGACTTACGGCATATGTTGTGGCAACCAATGCAGCCATCAGTAATTTTCTCTTTATGCATTCGCAACTCATCTGGATACTCTTCCTTGCTGAGATTGGACTCGTTATCGGATTGAGTGCTGCCATTAGGAAGATTTCTTTGTCGGCTGCTACACTCATGTTCGTTGCTTATGCTGCATTGAATGGCGTCACCTTCTCGTCGTTATTCTATGTTTATACAATGGGGAGCCTGGCTTCTACATTCTTCATCACAGCAGGCACTTTCGGTGCCATGTCGCTTGTTGGCTTCTTTACCAAGGCAGATCTTTCGTCTATGGGAAAAATTCTTCTGATGGCGCTTATAGGCTTGATTATTGCTTCTGTGGTTAACATATTTGTAGCTAGTTCAGGTCTTGAAGTACTAATGACCTATCTTGGCGTACTTATCTTTGTGGGATTGACGGCATATGATACTCAGAAAATCAAACAAATGTTTTTGATGGCTCCTGATGCAAGTGAAGCTACACAAAAATATGCCGTCTTAGGTGCACTTACCCTTTATCTTGATTTCATAAATCTGTTCCTCTACCTATTGAGGATTTTTGGAAGAAGAGAATAAATAAGTATTATATAATAAGGTGTATGACTGCAAGTTTGTCAATAAAGACGAAAACTTGCAGTCTTTTTATTAAAAAAACATGGGAAATGTTTGGTGATTCGAGAAAAAGCCGTACCTTTGCATCCGCTTTCGCCTCAAAACTTGGGGCAAGCGAATAAAGAAAGAGTTCTTTGAAAGATTTACATAGACAGAAGTAGTACAAGAAGCGAGCACTTAATTTTTTTAGGTGCTTGGGTAATTGAAACAAACCGTTTAATTCTTGAATACTGGATAGTCATTCTGAGTACAGATTATATGACACGTTAATTCGACTTTTGTTGTTTTGATGATGTCAAGAGATACAAATTTACAATGAAGAGTTTGATCCTGGCTCAGGATGAACGCTAGCTACAGGCTTAACACATGCAAGTCGAGGGGCAGCATAATCGAAGCTTGCTTTGATTGATGGCGACCGGCGCACGGGTGAGTAACGCGTATCCAACCTTCCCCTTAGTAGGGCATAGCCCGGCGAAAGTCGGATTAATACCCTATGTTATCCGTCGATGGCATCTGAAATGGATTAAAGATTTATCGCTAAGGGATGGGGATGCGTCTGATTAGGTTGTTGGCGGGGTAACGGCCCACCAAGCCTACGATCAGTAGGGGTTCTGAGAGGAAGGTCCCCCACATTGGTACTGAGACACGGACCAAACTCCTACGGGAGGCAGCAGTGAGGAATATTGGTCAATGGGCGAGAGCCTGAACCAGCCAAGTAGCGTGCAGGATGACGGCCCTATGGGTTGTAAACTGCTTTTGCATGGGAATAAAGTCGGGGACGTGTCCCCGTTTGTATGTACCATGAGAATAAGGACCGGCTAATTCCGTGCCAGCAGCCGCGGTAATACGGAAGGTCCGGGCGTTATCCGGATTTATTGGGTTTAAAGGGAGCGCAGGCTGCCTGTTAAGCGTGACGTGAAATGCCGCGGCTCAACCGTGGAAGTGCGTCGCGAACTGGCGGGCTTGAGTGTGCACGAGGAAGGCGGAATTCGTGGTGTAGCGGTGAAATGCTTAGATATCACGAAGAACTCCGATTGCGAAGGCAGCCTTCCAGGGCATTACTGACGCTAAGGCTCGAAGGTGCGGGTATCGAACAGGATTAGATACCCTGGTAGTCCGCACGGTAAACGATGGATGCCCGCTGTTGGCGATACAGTGTCAGCGGCCAAGCGAAAGCGTTAAGCATCCCACCTGGGGAGTACGCCGGCAACGGTGAAACTCAAAGGAATTGACGGGGGCCCGCACAAGCGGAGGAACATGTGGTTTAATTCGATGATACGCGAGGAACCTTACCCGGGCTTGAACTGCAGCAGACGGATCTAGAGATAGTGACTCCCTTCGGGGCTGCTGTGGAGGTGCTGCATGGTTGTCGTCAGCTCGTGCCGTGAGGTGTCGGCTTAAGTGCCATAACGAGCGCAACCCTTTTCATTAGTTGCCATCAGGTAATGCTGGGCACTCTGGTGATACTGCCACCGTAAGGTGTGAGGAAGGTGGGGATGACGTCAAATCAGCACGGCCCTTACGTCCGGGGCTACACACGTGTTACAATGGGTGGTACAGAGAGTCGGGTGTATGCAAATACATTCTAATCAAGAAAGCCATCCTCAGTTCGGATTGGGGTCTGCAACCCGACCCCATGAAGCTGGATTCGCTAGTAATCGCGCATCAGCCATGGCGCGGTGAATACGTTCCCGGGCCTTGTACACACCGCCCGTCAAGCCATGAAAGCCGGGGGCGCTTGAAGTCCGTGACCGCAAGGATCGGCCTAGAGCGAAACTGGTAATTGGGGCTAAGTCGTAACAAGGTAGCCGTACCGGAAGGTGCGGCTGGAACACCTCCTTTCTGGAGAGGATGACTATCACGACAGACACTAAGTCAGTCGGAAGCAAAAAAGAAGAGGTTTGATTCAACCCTAGCTTCTTTACTACGCACTGTTTATAATATAAGAGAATGTATGAGGCTGGGCAGAGGCACCCCCTCTGACCGACGACAGAGTCCTATAGCTCAGTTGGTTAGAGCGCCACACTGATAATGTGGAGGTCGGCAGTTCAAGTCTGCCTGGGACTACCTCAAACGATAATTGTCAATTATCAATTTTCAATTATCAATTCTCCTACTGGGGGATTAGCTCAGTTGGCTAGAGCACCTGCTTTGCAAGCAGGGGGTCAACGGTTCGAATCCGTTATTCTCCACTACTCCGGTGAGTTTGAAGGTAAAGGTAACCATATCTTTCATCTCTCATCTCTCATCTGGAACGAGATCTTTGACATATTGACACACAAGACTGTAAGTAAAGACTTATAAGAGTCAAACTGAGTAGATTAATAAATCTCAAAATTACAGCTGAAAGTATGAGCATCTCTTTCCGACGCAAGTCGGGAATGAGGTAGGCGAAAGAAAGTTAGGGCGTCTGGTGGATGCCTTGGCTCTCGGAGGCGATGAAGGACGTGATAAGCTGCGATAAGCCTTGGGTAGGTGCAAATGACCATTGATCCAGGGATTTCCGAATGGGACAACCCAGCCGGCTGAAGGCCGGTTATCATTACAAAGGTAATGAGGCAAACGGGGGGAACTGAAACATCTTAGTACCCCCAGGAAGAGAAAATAAACAATGATTCCCCTAGTAGTGGCGAGCGAACGGGGAAGAGCCCAAACCGCATATGTAGCAATGCATATGCGGGGTAGTAGGACCACGTCGTGGTATCCTGATGACGAGCAGAACGGTCTGGAAAGTCCGACCATAGTTGGTGATAGTCCAGTACGCGAAGTCAGAGGGGGCCTAGTGGTATCCTGAGTAACGCGGAGCACGAGGAATTCTGCGCGAATCCGCCGGGACCATCCGGTAAGGCTAAATACTCCCGAGAGACCGATAGCGAACGAGTACCGTGAGGGAAAGGTGAAAAGCACCCCTATGAGGGGAGTGAAATAGTACCTGAAACCAGTCGCCTACAAGCGGTCGGAGCTAGTATATCTAGTGACGGCGTGCCTTTTGCATAATGAACCTACGAGTTACCATGTCCAGCGAGGTTAAGTTCTTATGGAACGCAACCGCAGTGAAAGCGAGGCTGAACAGGCCGTTTAGTTGGATGGGGTAGACGCGAAACCGAGTGATCTACACATGTCCAGGATGAAGTCCCGGTAACACGGGATGGAGGTCCGCACCGATAAGCGTTGAAAAGCTTCCGGATGAGGTGTGTGTAGGAGTGAAAGGCCAATCAAACTCGGAGATAGCTCGTACTCCCCGAAAGGCATTTAGGTGCCGCGTCGGATGGTCACCGTGAGAGGTAGAGCGACCGATAGGTCAAGAGGGCTTCACCGCCTATCGAGACCTGACGAACTCCGAATGCTCACGGTCTGCAGTCCGGCAGTAAGGGGGCGGGTGCTAAGGTCCGTCCCCGAGAGGAGAAGAATCCAGACCGCCGTCTAAGGTCCCGGAATCCTGTCTGAGTTAGTCTAACGAAGTCTGGCCTCGATGACAGCTAGGATGTTGGCTTGGAAGCAGCCATTCATTCAAAGAGTGCGTAACAGCTCACTAGTCGAGAGGCCGGGCATGGATAATAATCGGGTATAAGGCAGGTACCGAAGGCGCGGGATAGCATTAAAAAGTATCGGTAGGGGAGCATTCCATCGGCGCCGAAGGTGAGCGACGACGTTCACTGGAGCTTATGGAAAAGCAAATGTAGGTATAAGTAACGATAAGGGGTGTGAGATTCACCCCCGCCATAAGACTAAGGTTTCCCGGGCGATGTCAATCACCCCGGGGTGAGTCGGGTCCTAAGTTTAAGCCGAAGGGCGAGAGCGATGGCTGACACGGTTAATATTCCGTGACTACCATACGGGGCGACGTGGTGACGGAGCAGTGACACTGCCGCGTGCTGACGGAATAGCGCGTTGAAGCGTGTAGGTGTTGAGGAGTGCAGGCAAATCCACACTCCGAGCCGAACGTGAGAGTATGGAGTCTCCTTCGGGAGAATCCAATAGTGCAGGTAATCAGACTCCCGAGAAAAACCGCTAAGCTTAACCCGTGTGGTACCCGTACCGCAAACGGACACACGTAGTCGGGTAGAATATACTAAGGCGTTGAGAGATTCGTGGCTAAGGAACTAGGCAAACTGACCCTGTAACTTCGGGATAAAGGGTCCTCGTTTCGGCGAGGCGCAGAGAATAGGTCCAGGCAACTGTTTAACAAAAACACAGGGCTGTGCAAACTCGAAAGATGAGGTATACAGCCTGACACCTGCCCGGTGCTGGAAGGTTAAGAGGAGATGTCAGTCTTCGGATGAAGCATTGAATTGAAGCCCCAGTAAACGGCGGCCGTAACTATAACGGTCCTAAGGTAGCGAAATTCCTTGTCGGGTAAGTTCCGACCTGCACGAATGGTGTAATGATCCGGACGCTGTCTCGGCCACGAGCTCAGTGAAATTGTAGTATCGGTGAAGATGCCGATTACCCGCGATGGGACGAAAAGACCCCGTGAACCTTTACTACAGCTTAGCACTGACCTTGGTCATCGGATGTGTAGGATAGGCCGGAGGCTATGAAGTGGGCGCGCCAGCGTTCATGGAGCCGCCGTTGAAATACGGCCCTTCTGCTGCCTGAGGTCTAACTTGTGGATACAAGGACACTGTTTGGTGGGTAGTTTGACTGGGGTGGTCGCCTCCAAAAGCGTAACGGAGGCTTCCAAAGGTGCCCTCGGGCCGATTGGTAACCGGCCTTATAGAGTGTAAAGGCATAAGGGCGCTTGACTGGGAGGGAGACATCCCGAGCAGGAACGAAAGTTGGGCTTAGTGATCCGGTGCAAGTGTATGGAAACTGCATCGCTCAAAGGATAAAAGGTACTCCGGGGATAACAGGCTGATCCCCCCCAAGAGCTCATATCGACGGGGTGGTTTGGCACCTCGATGTCGGCTCGTCACATCCTGGGGCTGGAGAAGGTCCCAAGGGTTGGGCTGTTCGCCCATTAAAGTGGCACGCGAGCTGGGTTCAGAACGTCGTGAGACAGTTCGGTCTCTATCTATCGTGGGCGTAGGAGTCTTGAGTGGATCGGACACTAGTACGAGAGGACCGTGTTTGACTGACCTCCGGTTTACCGGTTGTACCGCCAGGTGCACCGCCGGGTATCCGCGTCGGGATCGGATAAGCGCTGAAAGCATCTAAGTGCGAAGCCGGCCACAAGATGAGGGCTCCATTGAGGGTCGTGGTAGACTACCACGTTGATAGGCAGCAGGTGTAAAGACGGTGACGTCAAAGCCGAGCTGTACTAATTGCCCGAGATCTTTCGCTGTGAAGCGCATATTTTCAACTGTGAGCGGTTTGGTTTATATAGGTAAGTGCTACAGTTCTTGTGTTGATATGCCAACCTTATACGGATAGGCTTTTCCTAGGCAGTCCTAGGCAATCCTAGTCCAGAGATATTCAGGTGGTTATTGCGGCGGGGTCCCACCTCTTCCCATTCCGAACAGAGAAGTTAAGCCCGCTTGCGCCGATGGTACTGCAATGCAATGCGGGAGAGTAGGAGGCCGCCATCTTTTATAGCACGACCCTGATTCAGAAATGAGTCAGGGTCTTTTTTGTGTTTTATATTTCATTTTCCATTGTTAAATGAAATATTTTCTTTATCTTTGCCAATGCTAACCAGAAATTAATTTATTATGAACAAGTTTAGATTAATGGTGTTACCATATGCACCAGAGGCTTTAGAGCCAGTGATTAGTTTTGAAACCATTGGTTTTCATCATGGGAAGCACTTAGCGGCTTATGTTAATAATTTGAATGGACTGCTCGAAGGCAGTGGGTTTGAGAATTCGTCTCTTGTTGATATTGTCTGTAAGGCAACAGGTGGTCTACAAAACAATGCTGGACAGATTCTTAATCATGAAATGTACTTCGGCCAGTTTGCAGGTAAACCTATGAAGACGGAGCCAACGGGCCCCTTGGCCGAAGCTATTACGCGTGACTTTGGTTCATTTAAGGCTTTTAAAGACGAGTTCCACAAGAAGGGAACCACACTCTTTGGATCAGGTTGGGTTTGGCTGTCAGCCGATAAGGATGGAAAGCTAGTCATTACCCAAGAAGCCAATGCCGCTAATCCAGTACAGAAAGGCCTGAAACCGCTGTTGACTTTTGATGTTTGGGAGCATGCCTATTATCTGGATTATCAGAATCGCCGTCCAGACCATTTGTTATCCCTTTGGCAGATCATTGACTGGAGTATTATAGAGAAGCGATATGTCTAAGGAATAAGAACGACTTTTATATGCCTGAATTATATAGCCTGTTGTCTGTCTGGACAACAGGCTATACTTCATTATTGAGCACACTTAAGAACATCCTTTGATATGCCTCTACCTTTTTGTCGAACGACAGAGGGTAGGCGCGCGAAGAGGAGGGCAGGCGATAGAGCAGGATCTGTTCGCCGTGGCTGTTGTATGTTTCAGGAATGGCGATAGCATTGTTCACTTTGGGGATTGCAGGAATGTGCATTGCCTGACAGATGGTGTCCGTGGCCTTTTCGCCCGTAGTGACGATGGCGCGACAGAGCGGCAGCTGTTGTAGCAACGTAGGAATGTCTGTAGGCTCTACCACCTCCAGGAACTTATCCGAAGCATTGTCCTGCAACCGTCTGATAGCCGTAGACGTGTCGAAGAAAGCCAAACCACGCTCCTTACAGAAGGCCACAATCTCGTCGATTTTAAAGCACTTGGCATTCGTGTCAACGAAGTGATTCCTATTGCCAAAGAACACCTGTCCCTCAATGCGCCAATGGTCGTTGATGAAGTTAGGATAATAGAAATCCATGCACCATCGTTTGCGCTGTGGAGGAAAACTACCCAGGAACAGCACACGCGCATTTTCAGGTAAGAACGGGCGGAGCGGATGATATTCCACTCCGTCTGTACTGCGTTCTATATTTTCGATATTCAGATAAGATATCATTCTTTAAAAAGATATTGCGCGAACTCGTGAAGCGACTTTCGCCGTGCCTGCATCGGACAGCAACAGCGAACAGAGGATGCGTTCACGGGTTTGGGTTGGTTCCATATCACAAATATAATTATTATGTTCCAGGTAGTCGATGCATACCATTCGTTTGCAAATTTACAAAAAAATCCCTTATTATGCATGTAGTTCTAAAAAAAGTATTACCTTTGTAGCGCAATTCCATAGAAGAGTTGCCCGTAAAGGTGCACTTAGCTGTGCTTAATTGGGAATGTGAGTGCGAATCTCCGACTGTCCCGCAGCAGTGAGCTCCATTATGGCTCTTAAGCAGAAAGCCATTGCCCATTTGGGTGAGAAGGCGCTTGAGAGTGGAGTAAAGTCTGAAGACCAGCCTTGTACGGTTAGCAAGTCGAACGACCCTCGATGTAAGGGCGTGCGGCATCAGAAAATTTTTGTTGGCTACATGTCATGATGATGTTTTTTGTCTCTGTGTTGGTATAAAGCACAGGCATGTGCATACGTGTATTATTATATAAGTTCGGGTGCAATGTTGTCGTGAGACAGCGTTGCATCCTTTTTTTAGGTTTCGAGACGAGAAGGAATTTTTCGGACAAAAGCCCCTCTGAGATTTAAAAATTCTCCGCCAAAAATTTTTCGCGCGCGTACAGGCGAAATATGAGCAAATAAGCAATGTGCTGATATTTAAGCGGTTGTAAAAATACCTCCAAAAGTGTAAAGAATCAGAAAGCGTTCGCATATTCGTTTAGGATGCAACGGAGGCTGTTTTACCCTGCAACGGAGCCTGAGTTGCATTGTAAAACAGGCTCCGTTAGGGTGTAACTCAGCCTCCGTTGCATCGTAAAATCGATAGGGGTGCAAAAACAACGAAAATCAAGCCGAAAACACCCCAGAAACACCCACTCCGCCGCTCTAGTTTGTCCTTTCTCAGACCCCTAATTTTTAGCACTTTTTCTTTATATGTATAATTATTTATGGCATATCGGCATAACGGCATAACGGCATATCATTTCGATTTTTTATTTTCATGATAGGGATCGTGAAGTAGGGTATTCAATATATATAGATTATATATATATTATAATATATATATAATCTATAAAATATATATCCCTTTTTGTTGATGCGCCAAAAACATTGATTTTACCAAATGATATGCCGATATGCCGTTATGTGTTATGCCATAAACTGAAAAACCACCCAATCGTTTTCTTGATTTATTCCTGACAATGTAGAGAACTCTACTACGGTCAACATGACAATTGAGGTATGTCCCCCCATGTTTTCATCAAAAATGTTGCATTATCACATGAAATTTATTACCTTTGCACTATCATTAATAACTTAACGAGTAATTATGTCACCATTAGCATCAATCCTTCCCATAGCAGTTTTCATTCTGTTGTTCTACACCTTCTATATCATCCGTCACAATCGTAAAGCGAAGAAGACCATCGAGACGTTTATCAACGACGACAGCTATATCGAGTCCATCGACCACCTGTCTGGCCAGGTAGGTTTTCGCGTTTGGCAGCAGTACGACGTCCTGTTGGCCGCTCAGAAGCACGGCATGCTCAGCATCGCCGGCCGCAGTCGCACGCTGAACGACGACGTCAAGCTCGTGTTCTACAATCAAACCCGAGGTCTGCGCCTCTTCACCCCCATTAATGACGAAACCCTCGTCCGCAAATACGTCGAGACCCTCCTCCGTCGCACCTTCGGCACCCCCGATGCCATGAAGCTCGCCGTTCGCCAAACTGCCCAGTCGTAATTTTTTTTTCGGAGAATGTAAATATCGAACTATATATGAAACGAAACACGATTCTTGCCATCATTGCCATCGCCCTGTTAGCCATTGGTTTTGGACCCTACCTGCTGCTTCTGTTGCCCATCATCCCCATTGCCTACTTCATCATCAAGCGCAAGGAGAGGACGGAGGTTCCAAGGGTGACCTACGCCACTGTGGAGGAGACGATGCAGAGGTACGGCGAGCCCGACGATGTGGTGGTGCTCGATGCCTCGAGGGCCAACGAGCTTCCTGCCCTCATCCTGTTCTATCCCAACCGTGACCTCGCGATTATTGCTGGCGAGGAACTGAAGCTCAGTAGTCTGATGAGTGTGATGCCGAAGAACATGGCCACGCCCTACACCGTCGACGAGTATGCTGTCATCATCGGCACCAACGACCCGCTTCGTCCCACTATTGAGCTCCGTGTAGGCTATGGCGCCGTACTGGCCAGCGAGATTGCCGCTCAGATAGATACTTACATCCATCAAAACGGAGATTAAGGACAGGTCTTTGATTCTTCTAGGAAATGTCAGATGCCGTTTCCTGCCTACCCATATCGTCATACTGGCATATCGGCATATCATTTCGTTTTTTCATTTTCCTAAGGCGCCAGTCATTCTGTCTTTTCCAGAATTCGTTGACATGTGGCGTGTCTTAATGTTCTATGAAAACAACAGAACGCTCAATTACTTCTTTCAGCGTCAAACCATTTATCCTTAGGTTTACCCACAAGTCACGGATGTCACTATATTCATAGATGACCTCAGGTTCTGGTTCAGGACAATGGGCGAATTCCACCCTTTCCATGATATATTTGCCATCCCAGTCCTCACGGTCTTTGAGCTTCCAAACCTCATTGTTCTGAATGTTGTCAATGTAGTAAAACTCATCAGCCTCCACCAAATATAGCGCCAGGTCAAATCCAATGTGCTTCAGATAATACTTTAAGATGTTCCATGAGTCAGTGGAGTGGGCATCAGATTGATTGGCATCATTCCATCCTAACTCATCCTCATATAAGTTGGTATCTTTATCTCGCTTTGGTATAGGATACCAAAAATTATTTTTTAGAACTTTTCGTGCCATATACAGTTCATTTTTGATGTTCTTGATTATACTTAAGAGCCTTCTTGATATACTTCATATCGATTTTTGTGGGTTCAAAGTAGTTCTTTTTATCATGGGATTTTCTTCCTACTTTTCCTTTTTCTGTATAACCTGACCAAATGTGAGTATGGGTACCCGTTTTGTGGATTTTACCTTTTCGTTTCACTTGTTTAAATGGAACCAGGTTGCCCGACTTGTCATAGATTAGGTCGATAGACTTAACGATTTTATGTGTCCGACCACTATAGAATGCGATAGCAACTATTTTAGTCGAATTTTTTGGTGAAGCAACATAGTACATCTTCGAGCTGAAGTTGTTCATAGGTATACTTGTATTATCATTAACGGAAGTGGACACGACTTTATTGTTTCCAATCATGCCAACTTGTTTAAAACGATCTCCACCATAGATATCAAGTGCGTATCTGCGACGATAATCTGATGCTCCATTACCTCCCATATTTCATTCTTTTTATTATAGGGTTATTAAAATAAATACTTATCTCTTCATTTTCTCCTTCCATCTTGTCACCATACCGTATGATTAATAAAGGCTCCAAAGTCTTCAGGACCTCTTCATAGCCGAGGTGCCAAAAGTAACAGGCATCAGGATCGCCCTTTATGCCCATGCAATTAATTGCTATCACACAATGTTTGGGGTAAACATGGATACAATAGCCATAGCTGTCTGGACCTGCCCATGACACATTGAAGATGACAGGTATACCATTGGCTTGCCATAGACGAGCCATCTGCTGATTTCTCCATGCGCTTTGTCTTCTTTCATGCTCAGTCCAGTTCAGATATACTGAATTGTCAGGGCTGATAACCATGGGATAGGACATTAACATTGACGTATAACGCAATGGGTGATTGTTGATACATTGAAACATATAATCATATAGGTAAAAGTGTACGCATTTACTAGAAATGATTCCTTTATTATATTCTGCCTTTGCATAATTGAAGCCAATTAAATCCTCAGGCCTTAAACCATAATTAGGGTGAAATTCCTCCTGTTCAATGATATGATCAGGTAGAAACATACCTTGGTTGAGTTGTAACTGAGGAGGAACAATGATTTGATGATTCTCCCCATTACCATAATGTGCAGTTATTAGCTGCGTCTCTTCCTTAAATGGAATAAAAAGTTCTTTTTTCATAAAGAAAAAAAATAAATTAATAATACAAGGGACTTCGTGTACACCTCGCATCCCGAACACGTTCGATTACAATACGTGCATATTATCATTTTAGGTCAACCGTAATAATTTTATGTCAGTTTTCGCATATTTCTCTTTGTTGTAGTAATATTTTTATTATCTTTGCATCCAAGATGAAAGGAAAAATAAGAAATAGAAGAAGGAAACATTTAGGACTCCTACTTCAACATGAACGTAAATGTAAGAAGTTGGAGCAGGAAGATATCGCTCGAGCATTAGGTGCGAGACAGGAATACATATCCAAAATTGAATCAGGCGCAAGAAGGATTGATATTCTTGAATTGATAGACTACTGTGAGGCGTTAGATTTCTCTCTAACAGATTTCGCATGGAAAATCGAAACGTACTTATCTGCTCTGGGTTTACTTTCTCTTCCTAAAAGAAATCTATTAGGTAAAAAATTTAGGGTGGAAGTATCTTGGCGCGAGAATAAATTTTCAGCTTCGCTTGGAGTTATTGTACCAGAAACTCTTGTGTTTACGGCTGAAACTTTTATGGGATTACAGAAAGAGATAGAAAAGTGGTTTGATTCCGTAATAAAAGTTATGGCTTCTGATGGTAAAAGTGTACCAAGTTGGCTTGAAAACAAAGAGTATGCGTTTGAGTACAGATTCCTTGATGCAACATCGTTGCTGAGAGCCTATAGTCCTTATGTTTCGCTCGCAGCCATTAGTCGCGTTTCTGGAATTAATCAGAATCAGCTTTCACAATATGCTAATGGACTCAAAAAAGCTCGGCCAGATCAAGTCAAACGTATTTTGGAGGCAATTCGTAAAATAGGTAATGATTTGACGGCTGCAGTATTATAAATTATCGCTTATTATCATTTTATTTTCTTTATTGCTCTTCATTTCCAAACTTTTTCGTATCTTTGCAATCAAGTACTGGCGTTGAACCTCAGAGGAGGTGGCTGGTGCGATTTTTGAGGGTGAATAATAACAGCATTAGCTGATTATTCGGTTGTCTTGAAACCTAGGAAATTTTACAGATAGAATTACCGATGATTAGTCACTGATGTCTGCGTCGTATGGCGTGGACATGACTTATCTGGTAATTCGGGCTTTCCTAGGGCCTCAAGACAAAGATAAGGCGGTTCACGCTTTTTCTATGTCCTGAGGCCTTGTTAGTTTAGCCCGTTAAAATCCCGATAAGTCAGCAGTGCTATAAACCGAATAGTAACCAATGGTTAAACGTACAGCAAGGTTGCAAAGTAGCAAACAGAAACGGGACGATGAGTATTATACGCTGTTTCAGGACATTGCGGACGAAGTATGCTTATATTTGCCACAACTACGTGGTAAGCGTATTTTGTGCCCATGCGACTGGGATGAAAGCTATAATGAGGAGATTGTTTATAAGGAGGAAGGGTATGTTTTGGATAGAGACTTGTTCGCAGCGGAAGGTACGATCAAGAACATTGATATAGCTAAAACTCGTGAAAAGATAGAGAAACGTATGGACTTGGTAAAATGCCAGTTTGTCTATTATCTCTTGAATCAGGCAGAAGAGTGTGGAATACGTTCTATCAGTGTAAGTGGATATAATCCAAGAACAAACGAGGGTGTGCGATTCCAAGACATAGATTACAGTCATTACGATGTCATCATCACTAATCCGCCATTCAGCCAATTTGATGAGTTTATCGATTTGTTGATAAAGAATGGAAAGGAGTTCCTGGTGATAGGACCTCAGACTGCACCAACAGAGAAAAGTATTATACGACATTTTCAAGATGGTAATATTCGCATTGGCTACCATTATCATTTGAGTGGCTTTAAACGTCCTGACGGAACCATACTACCAAAGCAACATAATACGCCTCGTAGTTGTATGTGGTATACCAATCTGCAGGTTGACCCTCAATCCAAAGAACTTACTCTAACTGAATCATACGAAGAGAATCCTGAGAAATATCCTAAGTACGTAAATTATGATGCTATTGAGGTACCTTCTGTAGCAGAAATTCCCAATGACTACTATGGAGAGATGGGCGTACCCATAACTTTTATGCAGAAATATAATCCTAAGCAATTTGAAATAATTGGGTCGAGCATACAATTAGGAAGACCAATTAAAGATTGCGTTGAGAAAGATGCTGTATACGAAAAAGGAGGTATACGCTTCTATTTAGCGCAAGGAAACAAGCACTATCGTCGACTTTGGGATAGAATGGTCATTAAACGAAGAAAGGAGGAGTAACTTATGACAGTAAAGGAGTTATATGAGAAAGTAGTAAACGGCATTATCATCAGCGACATTGAATTGCAGCGTGCCATAGTTTATGATGCTGACAAGCAGGCATTAGTTATCGACAGTCTTTATCATGGGATCCCTTTGCCAGCCTTTTATCTATGGCAACGTGAGGATGGTAAGCTAGAGGTACTTGATGGTAAACAACGAATTGAAGCTATCAAGAAGTTTAAACAAGGCAATCTACTCTACAAAGGTAAAACCTGGAAGAATTACGCATATGATAGTGACCTGCAGCAAGTAGTTGACGATACAAAACTGACAACAATCATTTGTAGTGGCACCGAAGAAAAAAAACGTGAGATATTCAATCGTATCAATACATTAGGAGTTGCTCTATCAAAGTTCGAAGTTCTGAATGGTTTATATCACGGCGACTACATCGAAGGCTTGAACGATTACTTTGCTCATGATGCAAATGTACGCAGAGTTTTGCCAAATGCAACTGTTGACCGTGGTGATAACAAGTACCATCTCCTTGAATATATATATTATGTGCGTAAGGGAGGGGCGTTCCCCAAACGAAGCGAACTGCATGACTATGTACAGCAACATAAGGATGAATCTTTTAATGATGAAATTAAAAAGATAAAGCCCTACATTAGCTTTATTCGTGATGTATTTGGTGATGCATCAAAAATAAAAGTCGACCTGAAGTTTAAGCTCTCAGTTGAATATTTGAAGGATAGGGCTATTTGGCTACAACATAAAGATGATATTAGCAAAGACTGCAATGAATTTTTAAAAAGTGAGGGATATAAGTTGTCGTCAACTAAAGATAAAGATATAGAGGCGATGATATTAGGTATAGTAGGGAACTTAAGAGTAGATCCTAAACGACTATTTACTGCTGATGATAAAGTGGAGTTGCTTTCGAAACTTAAAACTGATGAAAATGGACGATATGAGTGTGCTGTATGTAATCAGCACTTTGCTGCTGATGAGTTGACTGTAGACCATATTGATGCCTGGAGTACAGGAGGCAGAACTGTTTTATCTAATGCTCAACTAGTATGTAGAGCATGTAATAGCAGAAAAGGAAATAGATAATAAAACCAAAAGTGTCGAGGGACAGTCCCTCAACACTTTTTTCTTGTTCCGACCATATTTTCAAATTAAATGTGCATAGACTGAATTATTTTATTATCTTTGCATGTGTAAAAATACTGCTACCTGACATACCTTGAAACTCTATAAATATTATAAAACTATGGCATACCAATTTCCTTTTGGGCAGATTGTTCGCCCACTCAGACAAGAAGATAGAACTCCTAAGAAGGTGTTTGTTCTTGGCGTATATGCAAGCGCTGTGCATGCTCGTTGGACTAAACCTGGTGAATCACGTCCAGTCTGTGCAGCTTTGGCTGTAGCAAGTGAGCCTCGTATCTTCTGGGATGGCAATATCGACGAAGCTCGCGAGATAATCAGCAAAATAAAAATTCCAAAAGAGTTGGGAACTTTAGAGCCTGCAGGTAGTAATCTAAATGGGCCATCAGCCAAAGTACTCGACGAAAACATACTGGCGCCTCTTGGCTTCAGCCGTAAAGATGCTTGGCTTTGCGACCTTCTGCCAGAAACCAGAATAAACGACAGCCAAAAGAAGGTTATAAAAGATAAGTATAACCCACAAATAGCCAAGTATGGGTTAAATGAGGTTACCATTCCTAATCGCCCAACAGTGTTCTGTGACTCAGCGCGCTGCATGGAGATTCTTGAGGAACTGAAGGAGTCGCAAGCTGGCTTGTTAATACTCCTTGGGGATATTCCCATTTCGCAATTTTTGAATGAGGTTGCCAACGTTCCATATAAGTCACTAAAGGAATATGTCAATCTGTATGGATATGGCAAAGCCACAAATACTATAATCGAAGGTCGAACGATTAAGGTTCTTCCTCTTGCTCATCCACGCCAGATAGGTGGTTTGGGATTCCATAGTAAGGACTGGCACGACATGCATCAGGAATGGGAGAAGTCTACTGCAAACTAAACAGAAACTGCTGGGCAGCATATTCGCAGCGGAGGGTGCCAAAACGGATGAGGCGCGCCAGGAGGGTGATGACCTTATGACGGGGTAGGCGAGAGGCACGGACAATCTGGTTGAGCGTCTGGCGACCCTGAATGACGCTGAGCAGGTGGCGGATGTCATCGTCGTAGGTGATCATGGCGCCTCGCGACTTCTGCGATTCGCGCCAAAGGGCCAGGTGAACGGGCGAGGCCACGATGTTCTCGTCGTTGATGCGCACATAGGCTCGCTTGCGGCCCTCGCTGTCGATGGCACAGATGGGGCGCTTGGTGGATGGCGGCACGGTGGCCACGACAATGGTGCGAAGACAGGGCGTGGCGTTGGCCGAGTCGGACGAAACGGCATGATAGGTGTCGAACTTGATGCTGGCCTCTGGCTGGCAGTATTTATAGGCCGCCTGGTGCATCATATAGATTTCCTCCTCGCTGCGAACGCCAGACAGATGGCCATCGTCGCGCACGCCAATGAGCAGTCGGCCCCCATCCGTATTGGCAAAGGCCGATACAGACTTGGCCAACTTGCAGGCATCGGCCACACGGTATTTAAAGTCCTGCTGCTGATGCTCGCCCTCCTTAATCAGACTGAGAAGAAATCGCTTGTCGTCCATACGGCCGGCAAAGGTACTGCATACAGAGCGAAAAACCAAATTATCTTTCATTTTTCACAGGATTATTTCGTAACTTTGCAAGCAGTTATGAATCAGAAATACGCATTATTCTTCGATATTGACGGAACGCTGGTGAGCTTTAAAACCCACGAGATTCCACAGTCCACCATCCAAGCACTCACGCAGGCCAAGGCCAACGGCTCGCGCGTGTATATAGCCACGGGTCGTCCGCCCTTGATCATCACCAACCTGGGAGCCATCGAGGGGCTGATTGACGGCTATATCACCACCAATGGCGCCCTGTGTTATGTGGGCAATGAGATGGTGACCTGTCAGGCCATACCCAAGGAGGATGTGATGACCTGCGTGGACGATTGCCAGGCCAAGGGCAACAGTCTGATTGTGGTGGGACGCAAGGATGTGGCCGTGATTGACCCCAAGGGCGATGTGGATCGCATCTTCCGCCAGATGCTGGCCGTGAAGAACCTCGACAAGGCTGCTCCGCTGGACGAGGTGCTGGAGCAGGACATCCTGCAGTTGACGCCCTTCTTCCCAGCCGACTACGAGCCTGAACTGATGGCACGCATGCCGCAGTGCGTGTCAGGTCGCTGGCATCCTGAGTTTACTGACATCACGGCCAATGGCGCCGACAAGGGAAAGGGCATCCTGGCCATGGCGCGCCACGAGGGCTTCGACCCCAGTCGTACGATGGCCTTTGGCGATGGGGGCAACGACATGTCGATGATCATCCAGGCTGGCATCGGCGTGGCCATGGGTAATGCCATCGACGCGCTGAAAGAGCAGGCCGACTATGTGACGACATCGGTCGATGAGGACGGCATTATGAATGCTCTGAGGCACTACCAAGTGATATAACGAAAAATCTGACTATATATGAAACGAATCCAACTAACGATGCTGTGCCTGATGGCCACTGCGGCTGTCATGGCGCAAACCTTACACTACGACAAACCTGCCACTTATTTTGAGGAAGCACTGGTGATTGGTAATGGTACCATGGGCGGCATTGTCTATGGCGGTACGCAGACCGATCGCATCTCGCTGAACGACATCACGCTGTGGACGGGCGAGCCCTGCAACATGAACATCTATTCGCCTGAGGCCCATAAAACGATTCCTGCCATTCGCGAGGCACTACGCCAGGGCGACTATCAGAAGGCCGACCAACTGCAGCGCGAGGTGCAGGGCCATTTCTCGCAGAACTATCAGCCGCTGGGACAACTCACGATAGAGTATCTGGACACGACTGAGGCAGTCACTGGCTATCGTCGTTGGCTGGACATCAGCAATGCGACAGCACAGACCACTTATCAGCGTGGGGCTTATCGCTACACCACGGATTATTTTGCTTCGAACCCTGACTCAGGCATGGTGGTGCGCATCACGACGAACAACCCCAAAGGCATTCGCGCCCGTTTCTCCTTGTCATGTAAGCTGCGACATAGTCGCAGCACACAGGACGGCAATACCCTCGTTACTGACGGCTATGCAGGCTATGCCTCGCTGCCCAGCTATTACGAGGCCAAGGAAAAATTTGCCTACGACGCCAATCGTGGCATCCACTTTCGCACCAAGGTGCTGGTGAAGGGCAAGAACGTGAGGGCCGAGGGCGAGAGCATCGTGGTGGATGGCGCCAAGGAGGTGACGCTCTTTATTGTTGACGCTACCTCGTTTAATGGCTACGACAAGGACCCTGTGAAGGAGGGAAAGCCCTACAAGGCACTGGCCGATGCGCGACTGAAGCACCTGGCCTCCATCCCTTATCCCAAGCTCTGGCACCGTCATGTCAAGGACTATCAGTCGCTCTATAACCGTGTAAAGCTGTCGTTAGGCAGTGGTAACGACAAACGTCCTACTGACATACAGTTGCGTGAGTACATCGACGAGAGTCGCTTTAACCCTGAACTCGAAGCCCTCTATTTTCAGTATGGCCGCTATCTGCTGATCAGTTGCTCGCGCACGCCCAACGTGCCTGCCAACCTGCAGGGACTGTGGAACGAGTCGATACTGCCGCCATGGTCGTGCAACTATACGAGTAACATCAACGTGGAGGAGAACTACTGGGCGGCCGAGACGGCTGCACTGCCTGAGATGCACCAGTCGCTCTTTTCCTATATGAAGGAGCTGCAGGGCTCTGGCGAACTGACGGCGAAGGCCTACTATGGCGTGGATCGCGGCTGGTGCCTGGCTCATAATACGGACATATGGGCAATGACCTGTCCTGTGGGACTGCATACGGGCGACCCTATGTGGGCCAACTGGAACATGGGTGGAGCGTGGCTCTCAACGCATATCTGGGAGCACTACAGCTTCTCGCTCGACAAGGACTTCCTTCGCGAATATTATCCTGTGCTGAAGGGGGCGGCTGAGTTCTGCCTGGGATGGCTCGTATCGACGAAGAATATGGGTGTGGATGGCACGGAATATCTGATCACAGCCCCCTCGACCTCGCCTGAGAATGTGTTTGTAACGGATAAGGGCTATCATGGTCGTACGTGCTATGGTGGCTTTGCCGACCTGGCCATGATTCGTGAGTGCCTGTTTGATGCTGTGCAAGCAGCCGATGTGCTGGGCGTGGACCCGTTGTTTGTGGCTGAGGCTCGCGAGGCTTTGAATCGTCTGCAACCCTATAAGATTGGCAGGAAGGGCAACCTGCAGGAATGGTTTTACGATTGGGAGGATGAAGATCCTCACCATCGTCATCAGAGCCATTTGTTTGGCGTGTATCCTGGTCACCAACTGGAGGATGGTGTGAACACCAAGGAGGCCATTCATCGTGCGGCCGCCAAGACGCTGGAGTTGAAGGGCGACAAGACCACAGGATGGAGCACAGGCTGGCGTGTGAACCTCTATGCGCGACTGCACGACGCTAAGAACGCCTATCATATTTATCGCAAGTTGCTGAGCTATGTGAGTCCTGACGGCTATCGCGGCCCTGATGCCCGTCGTGGTGGTGGCACCTATCCCAATCTGCTGGATGCCCACTCGCCCTTCCAGATTGACGGCAACTTTGGTGGCTGTGCTGGCGTTGTCGAGATGCTGATGCAGAGCGAACTGGCCGTGGGGGAGGGTACAGCCCAGACTAGCATTGAACTGCTGCCTGCCCTGCCTGCCAACTGGAAAGACGGCGAGGTGAGTGGACTGAGGGCTCGTGGTGGCATCACCGTGGGCATGACGTGGCAGGACGGCAAGGTGAAAAAACTATCGCTCACCGCCAAACAGTCTTGCGTGGTGACGCTGCTGATGAACGGTGAGCGAAAAAAGGTGAAACTGAAACGAGGCGAAAACTACTTCTGATACAAACGGAGGTAGTAGAGGCCTGGGCAGAGCGTGGTGGGCGATGCTGTGAGGCGAACCACAAAGCGCTTGGTGCTGCTCACCATCTCGGCTGGAATATCATATTTCATTTCAAAGAATCCGTTGGGTTCTGCACCCTCGACAGTGGCTGGTATCGTGATATCGGCCACTTTTTTGTCGTTGATGGTGAGCACGGCCATGCGACCCTTGTCGGCCAGGTTGAAGCGCAGCATGACGCAGAGGTTCTTGCTGTCGTTCTGATTGACCAGCGTGTACTGGATATGGCCGTTGGCACGTGCATCGCGATAGCGCTCTGAACGATAGAGACCTGTGTTCGAATCGCTGCTGTAGTTGTATTCGTGACCAGCCTCGCTCTGCTGTTCGCCAGCAGCCACGAAGTCGACAGTGTGGCGAATCAGCTCCTCGTTGCGAGCCTCAGTCTTGGCCATGTCGCTCTTGGCAAAGTTCTCTGGCGTCTGCTGATACCAGTAGCACATATAGCGATCGTGGTGAATCTGATAGAAGGGCTGCAGGGTGAGCGTGTGCCACTTATAGCTGCCCACACCAGGACGATTGGCGTCGATGGTGAAGGTGAGCTTTGACAGGTCCTGAGGTTTTACGCGACTGAGCACATCGGCACGTGCGCCAATGAGCAGGGGAGCCGACAGGAGGTTCATCTGCTTGCCCATGGCGCCAGGCGAGTGGTCCATACGCCCCTCGAGGCCATATTCGTTCTGCAGTTTCTCGCTGCCATTGGTGGTGTTGGCACCCAGCAGGATGGGGCCATACTTAAAGGCAATGTAGTCCTCGTAGTTGGGACATACCTCATAGCGCAGAACCATGGGCAGACTCACCTCAATCACGTCGCCCTTCTTCCACTTACGACTGATGGTGACGTAGCTGGCCTCGCCTGCGATGGCTGTCAGACCGTTAATCTCCTGACCATTGACAGTCACCTTGAAGTCGTTGTCCACCCATTCAGGATGGCGGATGGCAATGCTATACTTGCCACTCTTGCCAATGGTGAGGGTGGTCTTGGGCTCGTAGGGGAACTGGGTGGTCTGTGTCACCACAAAATCCTTACTCTGGAGTTTTGAGGCCGTGAAGAGGTTCACGTAGAGTGTCTTCTTGCCATCGTGGGTGAACACGAAATGGCCATACTTTGAGTGGTTCTCCATGCCTGTGCCCACGCAGCACCACATGCCCTTGTTGGGCACAGAGTAGATGCGATAGCCCTGAGGACGCAGTGTGGTGAAATAAACATAGCCACCTGTCTGGGGGTCCTGGGTTGAGAGGATGTGGTTCCACATGGCCTGCTCGTAGAAGTCCACATACTTGGCATCGCCAGTACGGTCGAACAGCATCTCTGAGAACTTCAGCATGTTGTTCGTGTTGCACGACTCTGGGCCATCGGGCTGGTCGATGTAGCGGTTGCTGTTGGCAGCAGTGAGAAAGTGTTCGTTCACTGAGTTGCCGCCAATGCAAACGGTACGGTTCTGTGCCACGTCCTGCCAGAAGTTCTCTGCGGCCGTGATATAATTATGGGCTGTGGCGTCCAGCTCGCCAATGCGCTCCATGCCAATGAACTTAGGCACCTGGGTGTTGGCGTGCTTGCCGTCGAGGAACGTGGTGTTGAGCGTCTGCATGCCGTTGAGCATGGCTTTGTGGGTGTATTTCTTGGCTGCCTCGAGGTATTTCTTGTCGCCAAAAAGTTGATAGGCGTCGAGCAGCGACTCGTTCATGCCGCCATGCTCGCAGTTGAGGAAGCCCTCGAAGGCCTGGTCGTCGACCTTGGCAATGAGGTTGGCACTCCAGTCGGCCAACTTATGGAACATCTCCTTGGCCTCCTTGCTGCCTGCATAGAGATAGGCATCGCGCAGGCCTGCCAGCACCTTATGCTCGCAATAGAAGGGCACCCAGCCCCAGTTCTTGCTGATGCCTGAGAGGTCGCCAGCATAGAGTTTTTTCCACGACTCGTTGATGGGCTGTCCGCCAATGAAGCCATAAAGGCCCTCAGTGTTCTTGTCGTAGGCGTCCTGACAGTCCTTCATCACCTTCAGCATATAGTCCAGGCGCTCTTTCAACTTGGTGCGCTGGGCCTCGTTGTGACTGGCAGCATAGGCCAGTGCCAGGGCCGACACATAATGGCCGCCCACATGGCCGCTGAGGTCGAAGCCTGCATCGCCGCCCCAGTTCTTGAAGTTGGGATGGCGCTGCTCCCACTGGTAGTAGGGACTCTGTGCATTGGTGGTGGCCGAGAGCCCTGACTGGCGTACGAAAGGCGTCAGCAAACGGTCAGTGTCGTACTGCAGCAGCATGTCGATGTTTTTGTCCTGGGCCGTCCTGAAAGGGCCGTCGGTCAGGGTCACCTCGTGCAGTGCGAAGTGCTTGGGGTAGAGGTCGGTCTGTGCATTGGCAGATTGCAGCGTCAATGCCAGTACCCCAGCGAATAGTAACTTAGGTTTTTTCATGTCTTTATGTTTATTTTACTGTGGTTCGACGGTCACGGATCAGTTTTATCTCGCGAAGCAGATCCTCGTAGTGCAGCTTGTTGA
This sequence comes from Prevotella sp. E15-22, assembly GCF_023204875.1. Lineage (NCBI taxonomy): Bacteria > Pseudomonadati > Bacteroidota > Bacteroidia > Bacteroidales > Prevotellaceae > Prevotella > Prevotella sp. E15-22. The sequence goes on along the minus strand of NZ_CP096247.1, from coordinate 2,176,931 downwards.
TGCCACTTTGGGCCTGAACCTGCTGTTTGCAGTAGTCCTCGACCTTCTGTAGGTTCTGCATCACATAGAGTATGGCATCGGTGTGATACTGAATGGCATAGTTCTTCTGATCCTGTGCTGTGGGGTTCAGCAGATCGTTCAGATTCTGAACGTATGAGCGCTGCAGACTGCGACGTAACTTCTTTTTCAGGTCGGTATCGCCCTCCTTCTGCCACACCTCAGCAAAGAGATCATTCAGGAATTCCTCGGTGGGGTAGCCAGTATTGGCGATGCCGTTCAGCCTGGATATTGACATCAGCTGTGACAAAATGTTCTCCTGTCGGTTGCTCATGGTCATCAGAACGTTGGTGCCATTCTTTGACATGATGTTGTCGGGGAAAAGCCATTCGGGTGTATCGAACACATGACGACCAAGGAATAGCAGTGCTTCTTTCTGACGCTCTTTAGGTACGCCGACGTAGGGCTCCAGACCAGGTGTGTTGTTATTATATCGACCACCGATATTGTTGCGTACATGGTTCATATAACGGCTGTACTGATCAACGACAGCATTCCACATCTCGCGTAGATCGTCGTACTGGTCGTTGTCCTGCTTGGTCCATTTGGGTAGGTTGTCCATCACGCGTTTCAGGTTCTTGATGCCATATTCTGAAGCCTTCACAGCATCGTCACCCAGGTCCTCGGTCTGGGCGCGTGGGTCTTCTCCCCAGCCTTCGCCACCCAGCCACCACAGGCGGCGATTGTTGCGCAGCACCTCTGAGGTCTCCTTCATCAGTTTCTCTTTCTCCTCGTACTCGTCCTTGAACTCAGGGCGCCACTGGTAGCCCCACTTGATGGCCCATTTGTCGTAGTCGTTGATGCGAGGGAAGAGTCCCTTTTCTGAGACATGGTCCTCAGGCTGAGCCACATAGTTGAAGCGGGCATAGTCCATGATAGAAGAGGTGTGACCGTTCTTTTCGACCCAAGACTTGTCGCGCAACTTCTCGACGGGTGTGGCGTTAGAGGCACACATATTGTGGCGCAAGCCCAGGGTGTGGCCCACCTCGTGACTGCTCACAAAGCGGATGAGCTCGCCCATCAGTTTGTCGTCGAACTTCATGGTCTGTGCTTTCTTGTCCAGAGGACCACACTGCACCATATACCATTTGGTGAGCAGGTTCATCACGTTGTGATACCAGCAGATATGTGCCTCGATAATCTCGCCTGAGCGAGGGTCGATGATATGAGGGCCATAGGCATTTTCGATCTCAGCAGGCAGGTAGCGCAGGCCAGAATAGCGAGCGTCCTCCATGCTCACGTTGGGGTCGTCCTCAGGCAGCACCTTGGCCACGATGGCGTTCTTGAAGCCAGCAGCCTCGAAAGCCACGTTCCAGTCGTTTACACCCTGAATGAGGTAGGGCAGCCACTTCTTAGGCGTGGCAGGGTCGATATAATAGACAATCTGCTTCTCAGGTTCAGTCAACTCGCCGCGCAGATACTTCTTCTTGTCCTTGGGCACCAGACGATAGCGGGCAATGAACGACTCGTGCTGCGTCTTGTGCTGGTCGTCGCTGAACAGGGTGACGCCATTGACAAAATAGCCAACGCGCTCGTCCCACAGACGGCCACGCATGGGCTCCTTGGGCAGCAGTACCATGCTGGTGTTCATGCCCAGGGTGATGTTGCCAGTCTGCGAGGCAGGCGACTGTCCGTTCTGGGCAGCATAGGTACGTGTGGTGACAATCTCGATGTTGTTGGGATAGACCTTCATGGTGTCGATGAAGGTGGTGTTGTTCTGAGGGGCACCCAGCTTCAGACTGGTTTTCAGACTGCTGGCCAGGTCGGTCAGCTTACTGTTGCCCTTGAACATGGGCGTTACCTCCACCAGATGGGCATCGTTGGCCTCGTTGTGACCAATAATCTTGAGATCCATCACAATGGGGTTGATGGTTGACTGCTGCAGGGTGCGACGGATGTTGTCGCCCTCCTTGGCAATCTGGGTCAACACGTACTGGCGAACCAGAATCTGGGTGGTGTCGCGCTTCTCAAGATAGAAGGTGATATCGTTGGCTTCCTCGCCGGCAAACTTGCCAAAGTTCTGAGGAACGGCAGTGAAGCGGTTCACGCAGAGAATCATGCGGCCCAGCATCGAGTCGGGCACCTCGAAGTAATACTTATCCTCGATGTGGCGTACGGTGAAGAGGCCTTTCATCACAGTGCCTCCCTTCTTGACGATCTTCTCGTATTCCGTCTCTTTCTTGGGTTTCTCCACTTTAGCCGTGTCGGCAGCAATACTGTCGTGCTTGACGGTGTCTTGCTTGATGGTGTCGGACTTAGCGACGTAGGACGTTCTGGCTTGGATGGTTGTGGTGGCCAAGGTTAGTCCCAGTAATAATGCAATTGTTCTCATTTGTTATTGGTTTATTTTTATTATTATTTCTTTTCGTAGGCTAAGGCTGCACCAATGGCAGTGCAGAACTGTGAATACTTGGGGATATGGAAGCGTACGTTGTAGAGCTTTTCCAAGGCTGGGAAAATCTCCTTGCTCTGGGGCAGGAGCGACAGGTTGCCAATGAGTACCATATCGCGACAGTCGGTGCCTTGGGCTGCCAGGACAGAGGCCGAGCCAATACTTTGAAGTACCATGGTGATGATGCCGCAGGCAATATCCTCGCGCGAGGCATCGTTCTTGGCGTGGGCAAAGAGTGAGGCGGTGGCTTCCATGGGTAGACCAGGGAGGGGCTGGGCCGAGATGTCGCCAATGAGCAGGTTGATGTTCTTGATGTTGCCCTGCTTGGCCAACTCAGACACCTGCTTGATGTCGCTGGTATTCAGCATGATACGACTGAGACCCTGTAGGGTGCCGCCACCAATGCCAATGCCGCCGATATGGCGGAACTCATCGCCATGACACATCACAAACGAGGTGCCAGTGCCCATCGACACGACAATGGCGTGGTCCAGGCGGCTCTCGTAGCGGGCACCCAGAGCATCGGCCACAAACTCGTCGCAACGACTGGTCTTTACACCATAGACGTCGCCCTTAACGTAGGCAGCACCTACGCCAGTCAACATCACGTGCTCAATCTCCTCAAGTTGCAGGTTGTTGTCGTGAAGATATTTACCAAATGCTCCATAGAGTGAAGTAATGGGGTCGGCAGCCGTGATACGTATTGGTGCCGATGGTTTTCCGTCAATCAATCCTACTATCTTTGTGGTGCTGATGCCCACGTCAATACCTATTATAATACCCATAGTTAAAGTAATTTGGGGCAAAGGTACATAATTAAATTTAGAAATAAGAATTAAGGGTTAATAATTTTAATAAATTAAGAATGAAGAAATAGGAGTTGAGAATTTTGTTGTTTCGTAATTATTTTGTACCTTTGCCATCAGAAACCTTAGAAAATGCATATAGCAGTAGCAGGAAATATTGGCAGTGGGAAGTCGACACTCACGCGTATGCTGGCCCGTCATTACGGATGGGAGGCGCGCTTCGAGTCGGTCGACGGGAATCCCTATCTGGAAGATTATTATCGGGATATACACCGATGGTCGTTTAATATGGAGGTGTTCTTCCTGAAAGAACGCTTTCGAGATTTAATTGATATATCAAAGGCTGATCATACCATTATTCAGGATCGCACCATCTTCGAGGGTGTCTATGTGTTTATGCAGAATAATAAAGCCATGGGCAACCTGAGTGATCGCGACTTTGAGACCTATATGGAACTCTTTGAGCAGATGATGACGGTGGTTCGCTATCCTGATTTGATGATCTATCTGCGTGCGTCGGTTCCCCATCTGGTGGGAAATATTCAAAAACGCGGACGTGAGTATGAACAGTCGATGCAGTTGGAATATCTTGAGAACCTGAACCGTCGTTACGACGATTTTATCAATAAAATGTATAAGGGTCGCGTGATGATCATTGAGAAGGACGGACTGGATTATCAGAATAATCCTAAGGACTTCGCACAGATTGTGGACCGTATTGACGCCACCCTTTTTGGACTCTTCCCAGAATAAAAACAAACATAGAATATGCACATTGCAATAGCTGGAAACATTGGAAGTGGTAAGACCACGCTCACAAAGATGCTGGCCCATCGTTATGGATGGACGCCTAGGTTTGAACCCGTTGACAATAACCCGTATCTGGAGGACTTCTATGCCGACATGAAACGTTGGTCGTTCAATCTTCAGATTTATTTCCTGAACAAGCGTTTCAAGGAGGTGGTGGAGATTGCCAACTCTAAAGATACGATTATTCAGGACCGTACGATCTTTGAGGATGCTTGTATCTTTGCACCCAACCTGCATGGACAAGGGATGATGAGCGATCGCGACTTTGCCAACTATAAGGACTTGTTCGACCTGATGATGTCGCTGGTGAAATTGCCCGACTTGATGATATACATCCGTTCGAGTATTCCCACACTGGTGGCACAGATTCAGAAGCGTGGGCGTGAATACGAGCAGACCATGCGACTGGATTATCTGGAGGGCTTGAGTAGACGCTATGAGGACTGGATTGCTACGTACAAAGGACAGCTCATTGTGATTGACGGCGACCACTGTAAGTTTGGTGATAATCCTGAGCACTTCAAGCAGGTGACTGATATGATTGACGCAAAGCTATTCGGACTCTTTCCGATGGAATAGAAGATATGAAACGACTGAAAATCCTGATTTTTTTTATTTGTGCCTTGTCTCTTTCTGCGGTGGCTGCCACCGTGGAAAAGAAAGGGCATGTCGTTACGATTCGTCCTGATGGTGGCCAGGCAAAGGTGATTCGACTGGAGGTGATGAATGACAATATCATCCGTGTAAGGGCCACGTCGAAAGACGAACTGCCTGTGAAGCCGCAGAGTCTGATTGTCGTGAAGCAACAGTTGCCTGCCAAGGGGAGCTACTCGATAGAGGAGGATGCTGAGACGGTAAGGGTGAAGGCCAGGAACGTTAGTGCTGTGGTTAGCAAGAAAACAGGACATGTTGAATACTTCGACAGGAAGAACGCGAGTCTGGCTAACGAAGACTGCAAGCGGTTCTGGGATTTTCGTGTGCCTGAGCGAGAGTTGGGCATAAAAGGAGGAAAGCAGCCTACTGAGGAGCAGAAGCACGGCTTGTCGTGGCAGTTGACATTTGAGAACAATCAGGGCGAAAAGTCCTTCTATGGCTTGGGACAGCACCAGTCGGAGGAGTTTAACATGAGGGGCAAGAACGAGGACCTCTTTCAGTATAACACGAAGGTGTCGATTCCTTTTGTGCTCGCCACCGACAAAGCTACTAACAGTTGTTACGGACTGTTGTGGGATGCCTATTCGTATTGTCGTTTTGGTAATCCCAATGACTATATGCAGTTGAACTGTGCCTTCAAACTCTATGATAAACAGGGTAGGGAAGGGCATCTGACGGGTACTTATGTAGATGCTCGAGGAAGAAGGCTGGTGCGCGACGAGGACTCTATCTATTATGAATATGGGACGCCTGAGAAGTCGGAGATTGCCTTGAAGACTGACAATGGCGGCATCAAGAACCTGCCGAAGGGTTTTTCATTGGCTGGTGCCAATGTGGTGTATGAGGGCTTTATCGAAGCACCACAGACCAACAGCTATCAGTTTATCCTCTACTATGCAGGCTATATCAAGGTGTATATCGATGGTAAGGAAGTGGTGCCTGAGCGCTGGCGTACGGCCTGGAATCCCAACGCCTATAAGTTTGAGGCGCAGCTGACGTCGAGAATGAAGACTCACTTGCGCATAGAATGGCAGCCTGATGGTGGCGAGAGTTACTGTGGACTGCGTGTGGCAGAGCCTCGCTCATTGGCAGAGCGCAACGCACTGACTATCTGGTGTGAGATGGCCAAGGATATGGATTATTATTTCATTGCTGGCCAGAACCTGGATGAGGTGATCAGTGGCTATCGCACGCTGACGGGTAAGGCGTCGCTCTATCCGAAGTGGGCGTTGGGCTTCTGGCAGAGTCGTGAGCGCTATAAGACGCAGGACGAACTGGTGTCGACACTGGCAGAGTTTCGCAAGCGTCAGATTCCTATCGATAATATTGTGCAGGATTGGAACTACTGGCCTGAGGATCAGTGGGGAAGTCATGAGTTTGAGGCGTCTCGCTATCCCCATCCGCAGCAGATGCTCGACAGTGTTCACCAGATGCATGGTCGCTTTATGATAAGCGTTTGGCCTAAGTTCTATGTGAACACTGATAACTATAAGGAACTGGATGCCAAGGGATGGATGTATAACCAGAGTCCCACGGATGATATTCACGACTGGGTGGGACGTGGCTATAAGAATGGCTTTTATGATGCCTACGACCCAGAGGCGCGTAAGGTGTTCTGGCGCCAGATGGATGAGAAACTCTATACGGGTTTGAGTAAGAAACAGTCTCTCACCTCTATGGTTGACGCCTGGTGGATGGATGCCTCTGAGCCGAATGTCAGAGACTGTACGCCAATGTGGTATCGCAAGGCTCTTTGTGGTCCTACGGCTCTTGGCACATCAACGGAATACTTTAACGCTTATTCCCTGGTGAATGCGGATGCTATCTATCAGGGCCAGCGCAGTGTGTGGAAAGGAAGGAGTGATGAGCCGCGTGTGTTTCTGCTGACTCGCAGTGGCTTTGCTGGTTTGCAGCGCTACTCTACGGCTACATGGAGTGGGGACATTGGCACGCGTTGGGAGGATATGAGGGCGCAGATGACTGCAGGACTGAACTACTCGTTGTCGGGCGTTCCTTTCTGGGGAATGGACCAGGGTGGCTTCTGCGTGGAGAACCGCTACGTGAGGGCTCAGCAGTTGTTCGATCGTACAGGACAGGAGAACGAGGACCTGAAGGAATGGCGTGAGTTGCAGACGCGTTGGAATCAGTTTGGTGCATTCATCCCTCTCTTCCGCAGTCATGGTCAATGGCCCTTGCGCGAGATATGGAACATTGCGCCTGATAATCATCCTGCCTATCAGTCGTTTGTCTATTACGACCGCCTGCGCTATCAACTGATGCCTTATGTCTATTCGCTGGCCGGTTGGGCCCACTTCAAGGACTATACCCTGATGCGTGCTTTGGTGATGGACTTCCAAACAGACCAGAACGTGGAGAGTATTGGTAATCAATGGATGTTCGGACCTGCATTGATGGCCTGTCCTGTGGGTTACTACAAAGCTCGCAATCGTTCAGTGTATTTCCCTCGACAGTGTGGCTGGTATAACTTGTATACTGGAGAGAAGGTGATAGATGCTGATCCTATAGCATCCGCTAGCAATGAGGGTCGTCAACTTGTGGTTGATGCACCTTATGAGCGTATTCCTGTCTTTGTGCGCGAAGGAGCCATCATTCCTTTTGGACCTGCTATGCAGTGGAGTGACGAGAAGCCTGCTGAACTCATTCACTTATATGTTTATGCTGGACAGGATGGCGAGTTCCAACTCTATGAGGATGAGGGAACGAACTATAACTATGAGAAAGGAAAATATGCCACCATCGATATACGGTATGATGACAGTAGGAAGACACTATCCTTTGGGCAGCGAAAAGGCTCGTTTAAAGGTATGCTGAAGGACCGCCGATTCAATATCGTTTATATTGATAAGGATCATGCACGTGAACTGAATCTGGATAATCCTGTGGGACAGATGGTGAAATATAGTGGCAAGGAAATGATTGTGAGTATTCAATAACATAACACCACATAAAGATGAAAAAAGGACTATTACTAACGTCGCTTTTCGCGATAATGGCGTTTTCAACAGTAAAAGCGCAGGTTTATCTTGACGCGAAAGCACCTATTGAAGAACGTGTGAAGGATGCGCTGAGTCGCATGACGGTTCATGAGAAAATTCAGATTCTGCATGCGCAGAGCAAGTTCACGTCGGCGGGCGTGCCTCGTCTTGGCATTCGTCAGTTGAATATGGATGATGGACCTCATGGCGTGCGCGAGGAACTGCTGTGGAACTCATGGAGTCCTGCGAAATGGACGAATGACTATGTGGTGGCTTTCCCATCACTCACGTGTCTGGCTGCTACTTGGAACCGTGACCTTTCGGCGGTCTATGGTAATGCTATCAGCGAGGAGTTTGCTTTCCGTGGCAAGGATATGCTGCTTGGCCCAGGCGTGAACATCCAGCGTACACCACTCAATGGTCGTGCCTTTGAATATATGGGCGAGGATCCATATCTGGCTGGCGAGATGGTGGTGCCTTATATCCAATCGGTACAGAAGAATGGTGTGGCTTGCTGCCTGAAGCATTTCGTACTGAACGATCAGGAGATAGATCGCTTTGCTGTCAATGTTAACGTATCGGAGAGGGCCATGCGCGAGATTTATCTCTATCCTTTCAAAAAGGCTGTTGATGAGGCTCATGTGTGGAGTATCATGGGCTCTTATAACTTGTGGAAAAATGTGCATTGCTGTCATAATGATGAGTTGCTGAACGGTATACTGAAGAAAGAGTGGAACTGGGATGGTGCTCTGGTGAGCGACTGGGGTGGCACGACGAATACGCAAGAGGCTGTCTTTGGCGGCTTGGATATTGAGATGGGTACCTTTACGGATGGTAAACTCAGGGAGAGCGAGTTTACATATGATGATTATTATCTGGCTAAGCCCTTTGAGAAGCTTATTCAAGAGGGAAAGGTGCCTATGTCTGTGCTCGACGAGAAGGCTGCACGTGTGTTGCGTGTCATCTTCCGAACGGCGATGAATCCCAACAAAGTGATTGGCTCACAGTGTAGCGAGGCTCACTATGAGGCTTGTCGTCAGATTGGTGAGGAGGGTATCGTCTTGCTGAAGAACGAGAAAAATATTCTGCCGTTAAATGCTTTTAGCTATAAGAAGGTGCTGGTTGTGGGTGAGAATGCTACACGATCGTTGACGCAGGGTGGTGGTTCTTCTGAGTTGAAGACTTTGAAAGATGAGGCACCCTTGGATGCTTTGAAGCGTTACTTCACGCTTAATGGTAATGGTGTGGACTATGCGCAGGGTTATGCTTCTGGTCGTGCTATTTACGACCGCGTGGATAGGGTTAATCCTGAAGAGCAGGCTCGACTGAAGGCTGAGGCTTTGGAAAAAGCTAAGGATGCTGATTTGATTGTTTTCATTGGTGGACTGAATAAGAACACGCGTCAGGACTGCGAGAATGGCGATCGCGAGTCGTATGACCTTTCTTTTGGCCAGAATGAGTTGATCACAGAACTGGCTAAGATTCAACCTAACACGATTGTGGTGACCTTTGGCGGTAATCCGTATGCCACGCCCTGGCTCTCTCAGGTGAAGGCTCTGGTTCACTGCTGGTATTTGGGCAGTGAGTCGGGTAATGCACTTGTTAATGTGCTGACGGGTAAGGTTAACCCCAGTGGCAAACTGCCTGTGACGTTTGCTCAGAAATATGAGGATTATCCTTATGTGAAGTATGGGAAGGAGGCCTATCCTGGCGTGAACAAACAGGTTTATTACAAGGAGGATGTCTTCGTGGGCTATCGTGGCTTTGAACTCAATAAGGTGAAGGCTCTTTTCCCCTTCGGATTTGGTTTGAGCTACACGACGTTCCAGTATGGGAAGCCTGTTGTTCGTATTGATAATGATGTGATTACTGTTGAGGCTGCTATCACGAATACGGGTAAGATGGCTGGCAAGGAAATTGCTCAGGTCTATGTCTCTGCTCCCAAAAACAAGCAGATGGAGAAGCCTGTAAAGGAACTGAAGGCCTTTGCCAAGACACGTCTGTTGCAGCCTGGCGAGAGTCAAACGGTTCGTATGTCAATGAAGAAGTCTGATTTGGCTTCTTGGAGTGAGGCTTCGCATGGATGGCAGTTGGACGCTGGCACTTATACCATTCAAATTGGAGCTAGTAGTGCCGATATTCGTAGTAAGACTACGATTAAACTGTGATTTTGTTCCTGTCTCGAAAAAAGTTAGTAACTTTGCACCCATGAATATGTCTGATTTGGAAAACAAGCGTATTGCTGTACTGCTTTCGGGTGGTGTGGATAGTAGTGTGGTGGTCTATGAGTTTGCACGTATGGGCCTCCATCCTGATTGCTTCTACATTAAAATCGGTCCAGAGGAAGAAGAGGAATGGGACTGCAGTAGTGAGGAGGACTTAGAGATGGCTACAGCGGTGGCTCATAAATATGGCTGTCGCTTGGAGGTAATCGACTGTCATCATGAGTACTGGGACCAGGTGACGAAATATACGATGGACAAAGTTCGCGCTGGTCTGACACCAAACCCTGATGTGATGTGTAACCGTCTGATAAAGTTCGGCGCTTTTCATGAGAAACGCGGACATGACTATGATCTTATAGCTACAGGACACTATGCTCAGACGGAGATCATTGATGGAAAGAAGTGGCTGACAACGAGTCCTGACCCAGTAAAGGATCAGACGGACTTCCTGGCACAAATCTATGGCTGGCAGTTGCAGAAAGCGATTTTCCCCATTGGACATTATGTGAAGGATGAGGTGCGCCAGATTGCTGAGCGTGAACACTTGGTCAACGCCAAACGAAAAGACTCGCAGGGTATTTGCTTTCTGGGGAAGATTGACTATACAGAGTATGTGAAAAGATACGTTGGAGAGCAACAGGGCGATGTTATTGAACTGGAGACGGGCAAACTGATAGGTCGTCATAATGGTCATTGGTTCTATACTATCGGTCAGCGTAAAGGCTTGGGCTTTGGTGGTGGTCCTTGGTTCATCGTGAAGAAGGACGTGGAGAAGAATATCCTCTATGTGGCTCATGGTTATGATCCGTCAACGGTCTATAAGCAGAATTTTGCTATTCATGATTTCCATAGCATCAATGGCGAGATGCCTGAGGTGGATATTACTTTCAAGATTCGACATACACCAGAATATCATCGCGCCAGATTTATACCGTTAGGCGATGGACGCTATGAGATACAGTCTGAGGAAAAGATTCATGGTGTGGCTCCTGGTCAGTTCTGTGTTATATACGACAATCGCCACCACCGTTGTTACGGCAGTGGCGAGATCACTATCTAAAAGATATAAATTATATATTAAATGTCTTGAACGCATAGCCTTGCTCTTTGAGCCACTTGATGCTCTGGGGCAAGGCTGTGCGTAACTTATCTATCGACTTCAGTGAGTCGTGGAAGGTGATGATAGAGCCGTTGCGAGCGTAACGTTTAACGTTGTCTACCACATCTTCAGCGGTGAGCCATTTGGAGTAATCACGTGTGACAACATCCCACATGACAACCTTGAACTTTCTGCTAAGCCATGCATACTGACTGAGGCGCATCCATCCGTGGGGCGGACGCATCAGCTTACTGTGAATATAGGCGTTGGCCTTTTCTACGTTGTAGCTGTATTCCTTGATGGTATGACGCAATCCGCCAATGTGATTGTGGGTGTGGTTACCAACACAATGCCCTTCATCAAGTATCTGCTGGAATAGTTCAGGATATTTTCGTACGTTATCACCTACGACGAAAAATGTTGCCTTGATGCCCTCTGTTCTCAATACTTCGAGAATGAATGGGGTGGCCTCGGGAATGGGACCGTCATCGAACGTCAGGTATACTGCACGTTCGTGACGATCCATTCGCCATAGGGCTTTAGGGTATAGCCACCTGAGATAGACGGCGGGTTGCTCTATAAACATATAATCTTTTTAGCGTTGAGGCAGATGACCGCCCTTTGATGTGTACTGCTCAAGGAGCGCATATAGTCTGCTTGAGTATGTATTTGCCAATTTACTATCGATGCTGTCTGCAACACTAATCAGGTTCTGCATGATATAGAACATGTGCAACTGACAGTCGCGTTCTACAGTCTGGAACTTATCCTTGTTGAGTGACAGATAGTATGTCATGTACTGGTCCGACTTCTTCCAAAGCTTCTCTGTGAGTTCCTTGGCCTTAGCCTTGTTGCCTATGGCAGCATATGTCTGAGCCATCTCAATAGAGAAGGACTGATAGTCATGGGGAACATTACAGTCGGGGAACTCCTTCTCGGCACGGTCCAATACTTCTGCGGCACGCTTGTTGTCGCCCTTGGCAGCCAGATTCATAGCTAACTTTACAAACAGTCTGCGGTGGGTGTAGCACATGCGCATAACAGTTTCGTCAACATAGACGCCAGGCTCGCTGATGCCTCCAAACTTGAATCGCTTCATCACGTTGGTGTAAGTCTTGTCCGTGTCGAAGTTTGTCATACCTGGAAGCGGCTTCTCGTTGATGTTGGTTGTGAATGGCGTGATACGGTTGGCCAAACCCTCCTGAACGAAGTTGTCGCCCAGATTCATGTAGTTCTCCTGACCTACGGTATATGCTACGTAGATAGGACGGGTCCAGTTGGCATTTGCCAGCATCTCAAGCATCATGAGCTTACTCTTGTCAACTCCACCGAGTCCTTCCAGTGAGATGACCATGCGGTCAGGGATAGAGTCGCCCTGGATGAGCATGCCGCTCTTCTTGACAGCCTCCTTGTCGATGGTCATATACAGAGTGTCGGTAGGAATGACATTGAGCGACTGATCCAGCTGATAGTACGGGTCGTTGGCAATCTCAGGCATCTTCATCTGAGCATACATGATGGCTTCTGCCTGGCGACGCTTTAACTCGCTGTCTCGCTGGTTGCGAACCCAATACTTCAGGATGTTCTTGAGTTCATAAGGATCATCGCCGAAGAGTTGTGCTGTTTCCTGTGGGAACTCTTTCTGAAGAATGTCAATGGCCTTACGAATCTTATTGTCCACACGGATATATTCATTGGTGCCAGAGCAGTACTCTAAGCGACTCCATGAGATAGGAAGTGCAGGTGAGTCGTAGGCAGGACGAATCATCTGGTCTATATACCAATCGGTCTGCAGGTACGAGAGATTACATACGCGGGCATCGGTACGTACACCTTCCGTGTCTTGATTGTACCAAAGAGGGAATGTGTCGTTATCACCATTGGTGAAGATAATTGGATTGCCTTCTTCCTGCATTGACATCAGATAGTTCTGGCCAAAGTCGCGGCAGGTGTAGCGACCAGAGCGGTCGTGGTCGTCCCATGTCTGTGAGGCCATCTGGATAGGTACCAGTAGGGTGACAATCGAGACGAGGATGGCAGGCACCAGCATGTTCTTCTTCATGATGTTGTTAATCATGCTGATGATAGCTGCAACGCCCATGCCACACCATATTGCGTAGGCATAGAATGAACCTGCATAGGCGTAGTCACGTTCGCGTGGCTGTTCTGGTGTCTGGTTCAGATAGACAACAATGGCTAAACCTGTCATGAAGAACAGGAAGAATACCACCCAGAATTGTTTGATACCCTTTTGACCTGTCATCATGGCCTGCCAGAAGATTCCAAGAATACCCAGCAGCAATGGCAGACAGTAGAATACATTGTGTCCTTTGTTGTTCTTTAAGTCATCAGGTAGTAACGACTGATTACCAAGTCGGGCATTGTCGATGAAAGGAATACCTGACAGCCAGTTGCCGTGCTCCAGTTCGCCATGGCCCTGGATATCATTCTGACGACCGGCAAAGTTCCATAGGAAGTAACGCCAGTACATCCAGTTGCATTGGTACGCAAAGAAGAATTTCAGATTCTCCCATTGTGTGGGAACGGTAACATAGTTGCCTTGACGATAGTTTGAAGGCTCCTGAGTGCCCTTGAAACCACCGACCCAACTCTTGTATTGGGCAATGTGGCGGGGGTTGTTGCTGTACATGCGTGGGAACAGCATGTTCTGGGCATACTTAGGCTTGTCCTTTGTACTAACGATAAAGTATGTGTCGGGCTCGTTGGCGTCTTTCTTTTCCTTGCGCTGATAAACGGGCTGACCTTCGTCCATCTGTACATGGCCGTCCTGGTCAATCTTGTACTCAGAACTGAACGATTGGCCATAAGCCAACGGACGATAACCATATTGGTCACGGCTCAGATAGTTACCCAAGGTAAAGATATCCTCTGGAGAGTTCTGGTCCATAGGAGGGTTAGCCGATGAACGGATAACGATGACAGCATAAGTTGAATAGCCAATCATCAACATGAGCATACACAACAGAGTGGTGTTTTTTAGACGTGGAGAGATGATCTGCTTCTTCATGCCAGGCGCAAACAGTATAACTGCGATGAGACCTAATACGAAGACTCCAATAAAGAACGCGCTCCAACCAAAACCGTAGAAGGGTATTCCCAACATGCCAATAGACAGCAGGAATGCAACGTTCTGGCGCACCCAGCTTTTCTTGGTGTCCTTGGCCATTTGTGTTTCATAGATGGCCCAGATAACCAGTCCAACGAGTAGAACGAGATAGATATACTCACCCATGTTGAACGACATGCCCAATGTGTTGACAAAGAATAACTCAAACCATCCGCCTACAGTTATGATACCTGGCACCACACCATAGAGAACGGCTGCCAGCAAAAGGAATGAGATGAGCAGTGCCACCATGCTTCCTTTGATGTTGGCATTGGGGAAACGCTTATAGTAGTATACCAACACAATGGCGGGCAGACAAAGCAAGTTCAGCAGGTGAACGCCAATAGAAAGGCCTGTCATATACATGATGAGCACCAACCAGCGGTCAGAGTGAGGCTCGTCTGCGTGATCTTCCCATTTCAGTATAAGCCAGAATACCACGGCGGTAAAGGCTGAACTGTATGCATATACCTCACCTTCAACAGCCGAGAACCAGAAGGTGTCGCTGAAGGTGTAGATGAGCGCGCCAACAAGACCGGATGCTTCGATGGTGACGAGTTTCCATGTAGACAACTCCTCCCATTTGTCGATGAGCAGACGGCGTACAAGGTGCGTGATACTCCAGAAAAGGAAAAGTATACATGTTGCCGAGAGCAACGCACTCATCGTGTTTACCATGCGCGCCACTTGGGTGGGATCACTTGTAAACTGTGAGAAGAGGTTTGCTGTCAGCATGAAGAACGGTGCACCAGGTGGGTGGCCGATTTCAAGTTTGTAGCCAGTGGTAATAAACTCAGGGCAGTCCCAGAAGGAGGCTGTCGGCTCGATGGTTGAACAATATACGAAGGCTGCGATAAAGAAAGTAAGCCATCCGAAGATATTGTCCACGAGGCGGAATTGTTTCATTTTTATAGGTTTGTTATTAACGTTAAAACTTCATTCAGCCTGCAAAGGTAACAATTATAATTGAGAATTGAAAGCCAAGAAATAAGAAATTTCTACTACTCTACATTAATTAACAAAAGAGCCATCCTGTCCCATAGACGAGTAGCCAGTAGCGAAGAAATTTGCCGATGGCGATACTGACAAAAGATATGAGCAAGTTAGCTCGTGTTAATCCAAGGATTACCGTGATGGCACTTCCCAAGATAGGAAGGAAAGCAAAGAATCCCATCCAGGCGCCACGCCCAGCCATAAATCGCTGGGCGCGTTCCATATTTTGTTTCTTTATTTTGAGGAAACTCTCAATCCACTCAATCTTTCCTTGTCGTCCAACAAAATAGTTGAAAACTGAGCCTAAGGTGTTGCCGATGGAGCCATAGACAACTAATTGCCAGCCATCCAATCCTGACCCTAACAGAATGAGCATGACCGTTTCGCTCGAGAATGGAAACACACTTCCTGCAAGAAAAGCGGCAAGAAGCATGCCCCAATAGCCATAGCCGGTGAGTAGTTCAATAACCCCATCCATAGTTGACTATCGTTTGATTACTTAATTCTAACAGTGATGTGTTGGTGCTAACTATTGAAAGCAGTATAACCAATATGACGATACCGATGAAGAGGTAATTGGTGACTTTTGTTTTTGTAAAAGTGAAGAAATGGGCGATAAAGGGACACGCACAGATAATCATGACACGTATAAGTATGTCGTAGTGCTGAGGCTGCAGTAGGATGAAAATGCCCACTGCCAGCCCGATCCACTGAAGAAATGCATATATTTGGCGTGTTCGGATGCGCTCTTCATAACTTCGTCTCCAGAAGTTGATGGCTCCAGCTATAGCAAGTGCCGCGATAAGTACGAATACAATAGTCTGTATTGGCGACAGAGCGATGTTGGTTTCGGGTAACTGTCTCAATGGCTCGAAATGCCTGATGATGCCATCGTAGTCTTGTCTGTACAGGTAAAAGGGTAGGGCCAGCCAGTATGGTGTGATGGCACCGAGTATGGAGGTGAGCCACGTGCGCCAGTTTAGCGATTGTAGCATGTATACAGACAGGAGCCATATCAAAGGGATGAAGTATATGACTTGAATAAAGAATAGACTCGCTATTCCTATGGAAAGATATGCATTGTAAGTCTTCCCCACATCATCGGGTGTCTGGTAGCAGAGAAATATCATGAAAAACGAAAAAGCTACGCACAGACCAATGACGCCTGCCTCTGTTGAAGCGTAATTGAATCCGCAACATGCCGCAATCATGATGAATGTTGAAGTGATCATCCAACTTCTAATACGTAGTAGGATGAGACTCTTGTTCATTTCTATCATCAAATAGTTGGTGGCAACAAAGCATGCCAGTTGCCACCAAAGATGAGATGAGAAAAGTCCTGCCATGATCCATGTAATCAGACCATAGATGGAACAGACATAGATTGTCAGTATACTTTCAGCAACACGGTTCTGTAGGCGCTTTTCCAAGGTGGTAATATGTATACTAATCCCTTTTAATGTGAATTATAAGTCGGCACCGATGTCGCGACGGAAATACTGATCGGTAAACTTAATCTTCTGAGCCTCAGTGAACGACTTCTTTAAAGCTTCTTCCTTGTCTTTTCCATAAGACGAAACTGCAATGACGCGTCCACCGTTCGTTACAACCTGACCGTCTTTCATGGTTGTACCTGCATGGAATACAACAGAACCCTCAACTTGGTCAATACCACTGATGGGGTAGCCTTTCTTATATTCCTGAGGATAGCCACCGCTTACCAGCATGACACATACAGCTGCCCGTTCGTCATATTCGATGGCACGCTGATCCAGATTGCCTTCAGCAACACCTTCCAGTAAGTCAACTAAATCACTCTTCAGGCGCAGCATCACGCTTTCTGTCTCAGGATCTCCCATGCGGCAGTTGTACTCGATGACCATGGGTTCGCCTTTGACATTGATGAGTCCGAAGAAGATGAATCCTTTGTAATCGATGCTTTCTGCTTTAAGCCCCTCAACCGTTGGACGGATAATGCGGTCTTCCACCTTCTTCATCCATTCTTTTGTGGCGAACGGAACTGGTGAAACGCTACCCATGCCGCCAGTATTCAGGCCTGTGTCACCTTCGCCAATACGCTTGTAGTCCTTGGCCTCGGGAAGAATCTTATAATGATCACCATCTGTCAGAACAAAGACGGAGCATTCGATACCGCTCAGAAATTCCTCGATAACGACGCGACTTGACGCATTGCCGAACATGCCACCCAGCATGTCTTTCAATTCCTTTTTAGCCTCGTCGAGTGTGGACAGAATCAATACGCCCTTACCAGCACACAAACCGTCTGCCTTAAGAACATAAGGTGCCTCTAATGTTTCCAAGAAAGCCAGACCTTCTGCGAGATGCTCACCGTCGAATGTGGCATAGCGCGCTGTTGGGATGTTGTGGCGCTGCATGAATCCTTTGGCAAAGTCCTTTGAACCTTCGAGTACGGCACCAGTTTTTGATGGACCAATCACAGGGATGTTCTTCGTTCTTTCGTCGGCTTTGAGATTGTCGTAGATGCCTTTTACCAATGGGTCCTCAGGACCAACAACAATCATGTTGATACCTTTCTCTACGGCAAACTGCTTGATGGCCTCAAAATCGTCGGCCTTCATGTTTACGTTCTCTCCGCAGTCTGCGGTTCCTGCATTACCAGGGGCGATAAACAGTTTCTCCACTCGCTCACTTTGAGCAATTTTCCAAGCCAAGGCGTGCTCGCGGCCGCCGCTTCCCAACAGTAAAATCTTCATCTCTTTACAATTGATTTCAAAATTTGTCTGCAAAGGTAAACATATTTTTTGTCATTGCAAAGAAAACAATAACGATTTTAATGTTGTTTGGAAAGTGAAATTACGAATCGGGCGCCAGGACCTGCATAGGTCGTGTCAAGGACAACGTCTCCGCCAATGCGATGAGCGAGCATCTTGCAGAGGGTTAATCCTAATCCGAGTCCTTCTTTAAACTTGTCCAGCTTCACAAAACGTTCAAAGATACGATCAGCCTCCTCTGGCGCAATGCCGCAGCCTGTATCCTCAACGGTTATCTTTAAGTGCTTGTCATCAGCGTCGGCTTTAACAATGATATAGCCAGAAGTGGTATTTTTGATAGCATTGTCCAGCAGAATGTTCACCATGCGGTATAGCATCTTCTTGTTAATCTGTGTGGTGAAGCCTTCTGGCAGCATGCTGTGCAGATGAAGGTCCACTCCGTTGCTCACCTTTTCTTTATGCTCGTTGATGATGTCTGCCAGTGCTTGTGTCACATCCAAATCCTCGGTCTTTACGGCCTCGCCGCTGTTCTCGTTGAGCGATAATTCAATCATCTCGTCAAATTGACTGGTAATCAAATTCGTGTTTTTGAGAACCATCTGCGAGATGTTCTGTCGCTCCTCGACACTCAAGTCAATATTGGGGTCTGAGATAACCTGTGCAAAACCTGAGATGATGTTTAATGGTGTCCTCACCTCATGGTTTATATTGCGTATAAAGGCCGTCTTCATGTTGTCAGACTCCAATGCGTGCTCGTAAGCCTCTTTGAGTTGGCGTTCGTGACGACGTCGGCTGATAACAATATAGGTAAGTGCTCCAATCAGCAACAAAAGCAGCACGATGACTGCTGACATTCCAATCATTCTGTTCTTCGCCGATTCGCGTTCCATCTCAAAGATACGAATCTCGTCCTGAATACCCTGCATGTTGTTGCTCAGGATGACGTTGTTAATGGAGTCATCGCTGGCCTTTTCCTTTCTGAGCGACTCATAGGCCTCTTTCCACATGCCTGCATTCTTGTAGAGATTGGTGATAATATCGGTGCCTTGCTCACCCATCTCTGCGCGAGCCATCTCTATGGCTTTGTCTATATTGCCAAGATAGGCTTCATGATAAATCTCAATGGTTCGGCCATGAACAGAGGAAAGACCATTCTTAACACCTTCCTTGTAGTATTTATAACCTTCCTCGAATTTCTCCGTATCTCCCAGGTTATAGTAGCTTAATACGCGTCTCGTCTCAATATCAAACACTCTCTCTGGCGAATATTTCTTTGCGATCTCAGAAGCTCTGTTTAGCATTTCAATAGCTTCTATAGGGTCGTCGCCCATTTCTACATTAACAATGTTCATGTAGATTGGAGGCATACTTTCATAGTAGCCGTACTTCTCCATGAGCGCGATGACCTCGCGAAATGCTTTCTTGGCAGCGTCGAAGTTTCCGCAATAGCGATAGATATGTCCCATCATGTTGATGGCCATATACATCTCTTTGTCTAGTCCGCGTTCGCGCAATTCCTTTGACAATTGTCTGGCTGCCTTGTAGGCTTCCCAGATCTTCTGTCTGTTCATCAGGAATACAATCTCATTACACCGTTGGGTGTAATAATTGTGTAGATCGTCCTGAGAAAGAAGATAATCTTCCAGATTTTTTATAGCACTGAAGAAATGCGCACTGTCACCTGTGTTAAAGGCACGACTCATAGAGTCGCGAAGAGCATGAAATGTCTCGTCGTTCCTGCAGTCCCTGGCTTCTGCGGTCAAAAGCGTACCCAGAGTTAAGATAACGCTTAACCCCCAACGTTTAACATCCATTGGCGTTTTAGTTATGTTTTGGTTAGTAATCGACTGCAAATATAAGCAATAAATTTTTAACGACCAAGGGTTTGCGCATTTTTTTTACTTGAGATAATCCTCGAAATACTGGGTGATACGCTCGTGCAGGTGCACGCTGGCGTGGCCACGCATGTTGTGCTCTTCTCCAGGATATGCAAAGAAGTCTGGTTGTGTGCCTGCTTTGATGCATGCGTCGAGGAACGACAAGCAATGTTGTGGCACAACGGTGTTGTCGTTATATCCAGTAATAATCTGTAACTTTCCTTTTAAATCTTTTGCTTTGTTTATCAGACTGACTTTCGCATAGCCTTCAGGATTGTTCTGTGGTGTACCCATATAGCGTTCGCCGTACATCACCTCGTACCATTTCCAGTCGATAACAGGACCACCGGCTACGCCCACTTTAAACACATCGGGGTAGTTGGTTATCAGTGAGATTGTCATAAAGCCACCGAACGACCAGCCATGCACGCCCAGTCTGTTCATGTCGACATAGGGTAGGGTGCGCAGATAGTCAACTCCCTTCATCTGATCCTGCATCTCAATTTGTCCAAGTTGGTGGAACGTGGCCTGCTCAAAGTCACGTCCACGGTTCTCTGATCCGCGGTTGTCGAGAATAAAGAGAATATAACCCTTCTGAGCCATGTATGTCTCCCACGAGCGACTGGCCCAGTGCCATGAGGCTTCTACGTTATGGGCGTGTGGGCCACCATAGACATAAACCACGGTGGGGTATTTCTTGTTTGGATCAAAATCGGCAGGCTTCACCATGCGCCAATACAAGTCAGTTACGCCGTCGGCAGCCTTGATACTTCCGCTTTCGTATTGGGGAATCACGAAACCGTCCCAGGGATTCTTAGACGATAGCAGTCGGATGTTCTTCTTTGTTTGGATGTTTACCACATCAATGGTTCGTGGTACGTCAGGTTCTGTGTATTTGTCGTAGAGCAGTGTTCCGTTTCCTGAGAGTGTGGCGTAGTGAACACCCTTACCGTTGTCCAACAGCGTGCGCTTGCCAGTCTTGGTGTCAACGGCATAGTGGTTGCGCTGCAGAGGATGACATTCGTTTGATGCAATGATAACAGATTTGTTCTTCTTGTTGAAACCAAGTACTTCCATTACAACCCATGCACCTTTCGTCAGTTGCTTAACACATTCACCTTTTATATTATATATATACAGGTGGTTGTAACCATCCTTCTGACTTTGCATCAAGAACAGACTGTTGTCCCAAGGTAGAAACACAATGGGGTGTAGTGGCTCCACATACTTCGTGCTGGTTTCACGATACAATTCACCAATCTTCTCGCCTGTAGCAGCATCGTAGCTCACCAGTCGGCAGTCGTTCTGCTCTCGGTTCAACTCAAACATATAGATGGTCTTAGAATCAGGACTCCATGCGATATTGGTGAAGTAGCGGTCTGTGGGGTCGCCTGCCTTCAGATAGATGGTCTTGTTGGTGTTCAGATCATAGACTCCCACAGTAACCTTGTGCGAAGTCATGCCGGCCATAGGATATTTGTCAGGCTCATAACTGGCTGAACGTGGGAAAATGTCTACCTGTGGGTAATCCGTCACCATGCTCTGATCCATGCGATAGAAGGCCAGGCACTGACCGTTGGGACTCCAGAATGTACCCTTCTCAATGCCAAACTCGTTGCGATGTACGCTCTGTCCATAGACAATCTCTCGTGAGCCATCCGTAGTCAGCTGCTGTGTGCGATTCTGAACATCGGCAACAAACAGTTGATGGTCCTGAACATAGGCCGTCGCTTTCGATGCTGCATTCCAGTCGTTGGCTGTTTGTCCAGAAACACTGTCTTGCCATATTATCTGATGCTTCTTGAAGTCAATAAGCAGAACAGCATGCTTGTTGCCTACCTGCACAAGCGACTTGTCTGCATAGGGGAATGTGGCATTCATCAGGTGGCGCACTTGCTTCACATCGTCACTCTTTGCCCACTTGTTTATCTGGTCGAGTGTGAAGAGCAGACTCTTCTTGCCTGTCTTGACATCAATGGCATAACATTCCTCCACATCGGTCTGAATGAGTTGGTCGCCCCACCATGTGAGCCACATGTTCTCTGGCTGCAGGTTGTGATAGTTGGTGCCACCAAAATTCAGGTCTTCGAGGGTAAACTGTTTCTGTGCAGACATCATAGATGTAGTAGAAAAAAGAAGGATGGACGCGACTGCGCGCGTCCATTTGTTATTGAAATTAATCTTCATCGTTGTTGAATCGGTTGTTTCGTTTGCTGCCTTTGAATCCTTTGCCACCCTTACGGTCAAAACGCTCGCGGTCGCCTCGGTCTCTTTGTGGTCCTCTTGAGTCTTTGGATCTTCTTGGACCTCTGGTTTCCTTGAAGTCGCGATCTCTTGAACTTAGTTCGTGACGATGGAAGGTGAACGAGCGAATGTCGCTATCTTCATTCTCCTCCTGTTCGTCCAATCGCTGCTTAAACTCGCGGTTTTTCTTGAAACGGTGCTTCTCGGCCATCTGGCGCTTTTCCTCTTCAGTCTTTACGGTGCCGCCCTCGCTACGGAAGGTCTTCAGCTTTCCGTCAAAGATCTGGTACTTGCGGAACTCGCATTCCAGAGAACCATTGTATACAGGAATCTTGATACTTGGTTTCAGACCAATCTGCTCGAAGCACTCTTCACGGTACGACAGGATCCATGCATCATTGTTTAAGAACTGATGCTTCAGTCTCTCACCAATCATACGATAGGTACCCAGCAGGTCGGGTGTTGAGATGCGCTCGCCGTAAGGAGGATTACATACGAGGATGCTCTTTTCCTTAGGCTGTGAGAAGTCCTTGAAGTCCTGCTGCTCGACAGTGATGTCGGCAGTCAGTCCTGCAGCTTTGGCATTCAGACGAGCCGTGTTCACAGCCTTCATATCGATATCGTAGCCGTAGATATGGTGCTTGAACTCACGTTCCTTCGAGTCGTCGTTGTAGATTTTGTCGAAAAGGTCTGCGTCAAAGTCAGGCCATTTTTCGAAAGCATATTCCTTGCGGAACAGACCTGGAGCCATGTTGCGGGCGATGAGGGCAGCCTCTACGAGTAGGGTGCCAGAGCCACACATGGGATCAATAAAATCGGTCTCTCCCTGCCAACCTGTCATCAGAATCATACCAGCAGCCAAAACTTCGTTCAGGGGTGCTTCGACACTTTCCTGACGGTAGCCGCGGCGATGCAGTGACTCACCACTTGAATCGAGGCAGAGCGTGCACTCACTCTTGCCAGGAGCCACGTCGGCAATATGAATGTGCAGACGCAAATCAGGATTGGCCACAGAGATGTTGGGGCGTTTGCCTGTTTTCTCGCGGAACTGGTCTACGATAGCGTCTTTAACCTTATAGCTTACAAACTTTGAGTGGCGGAATTCCTCAGAGAATACCACAGAGTCAACAGAGAAAGTGCGGTCGTTGTCTAAGTATTCGCTCCAGTCGATTTTCATGATTTCTTCGTAGACGTCGTCGGCACTCTGAGCCTTAAAGCGGTGGATGGGCTTTAAAATCTTGATGGCCGTGTGAAGAGAAAAGTTTGCACGATACATCATTTCCTTGTCGCCCGTAAACGACACCATGCGTCTACCAATTTGTACATTGTTCGCCCCTAATTGGGTCAGTTCTTTCGCCAGCACAGGTTCCAGTCCCATGAACGTTTTGGCGATGAGTTCGAATTCGTTTTCCATTTTCTATTTGATTTCGTCTGCAAATTTACTAAAAAATGAGGGGCGGACAAAATTAATTTCGATTTATTTTTGCGTTTCGGAAATAATTTGTAATTTTGCAACAACGAACACCTAAAGGATTGATTAACATGCTACTAATACCTGCTGCCAATATATTGCTTGAAGTTCAACAGTTCGAAGTGATGCCTTTCGTCCTGATGGGCCTTGTGATGGTAGCGCTCATCTTTTTTCTTCGGATGCAGGTGCGTCATGCAAAACAAATAAAGTCTGAGCTTAACTTACTAAAATCTTTAGAGAAACACAATGTTGAGTATGAATTTGTGTTAGGCGTGATGCGCTTGTCTATCTGGCATCTTGACACTACGACGGGCCAATTAACGTTTGAGCAGGATTTCAGAGAGAAGGGTAATAAATATTTCTCGAATGCTGATGGTATGACTTTTCAAGAGACGATCATGGCTCTTGATTCTCGTGATGCCGATCGTGTGAATCAAGCTCTGATTGACCTCTGCGAGGGACGCCGTTCGTCATACCATGAGATGTATCGCGTCAAGGTGCCATACGACAATTCTGTGTATTGGGAAGAGAGCTATGCTACGGTGGCTGATCGTAATGCCGATGGTAAGCCAACAAAGATTATTGGAACTACCATGCGCATAGATGACCGTAAGGCGATGGAAGAGGCGTTGGTGCAGGCTCGTAATCGTGCGGAGGAGAGTGACCGGCTGAAAACGGCCTTTATTGCCAATATGAGTCATGAGATACGTACGCCATTGAATGCGATTGTAGGCTTCACTAGCTTGCTGCCCGATATTACAGATGATGCTGAACGTCAGGGCTTGCTCGATTTGGTTAACGAGAATACCCAGAAACTGTTGCGTATTGTTGACGATGTGGTGAGTATCTCAAAGATTGAGTCTGGTCAGGAGCAACTTGTGATGACCACCTTCGACCTGAACAATTTGTTGATTGAGGTCATGAACTATTTCGCATCGAAGGTTAATCCGAATGTCGAAATGAAGCAGAGCTTCGCTCAGGAAAGTCTTACGATTACCACGGATATGATTCGCTTGAGCACCATTGCCAAACATCTCGTCTCTAACGCTACGAAGTTTACCACGCAAGGCATCATTGAGGTGGGGTATGACCAGCCGCAGGATGGGCGTGTTGTGATTTGGGTTCGCGATACAGGAAAGGGTATTGCAGAAGAGAATCTGGAGCGCATCTTCGAACGTTTCTTTAAGGTTGACGAGTTTGTGCCTGGCGCAGGACTTGGTCTCAGCATCTGTCGTGTGATGGCCTATAGCTTGGGTGGTGAGATAACTGTCGACTCAAAGTTGGGCGAGGGTTCAGTATTCAGAGTGTCCATCCCCATTTAATAATAATGTATTAGGCATTATGCCATTATATGCTAAACGTGCGCCATAGTGATATAACTACTATGGCGCACGTTTTTGCTATTCTTGTCTCACGTGTTCATTATCTGAACGAGTCTGTGAGCAGCTTAATCTCAATCTGTGGTGCTATGCGCTCGTACAATATATTATATACGGCATCGAGGATAGGCATATTTACATGCCAGTGGCGATTGATTTCCTTCATACATTTGGTGCCGAAGTAGCCCTCGGCAATCATCTCCATTTCCATCTGTGCCGACTTCACGCTGTAGCCCTTGCCAATCATTGTTCCAAAGACACGGTTGCGCGAGAAGTTTGAATAGCCCGTTACCAGCAGGTCGCCCAGATAAACGCTGTCGTAGACATTGCGCTCTATAGGGTGGACGGTGTTCAGGAAGCGTGCCATCTCCTGTACGGCATTCGCAATGAGCACAGCCTGGAAGTTGTCGCCAAACTTCAAACCGTTACAGATGCCAGCTGCGATAGCATAGACATTTTTCAATACAGATGAATACTCAATGCCTATAACGTCTGTCGATGTCTTGGTCTTGATGAACTGACTGTTCAGGATATCGGCAAACGACTGTGCCTTCTCCATGTCAGAGCATCCCACAGTCAGATAACTCAGACGCTCCAGTGCCACTTCCTCGGCATGACTGGGACCACCAATGCACGCCAGGTTGTCGTGGGGCACGTCGAACACCTGATGGAAGTATTCCGTACAAATCAGGTTCTCGTCTGGTACGATACCCTTGATGGCCGTCACAATGAATTTATCCTTTAGTCTTACCTTCAGTTTGCGAAGGTGATTCTTGAGGTAGGGTGAAGGCACCACAAATACAAGTGTGTCGTAGGCCTCGACAATCTTGTTGAGATCGCTGTTGAAGTCAATCTCCTTGATGTTGAAGTGGACACTGGTCAGATAACTGGGGTTGTGGGTCAGTCGCTTGAAGTCTTCGATCTGGTCGTCGCGACGCATATACCATCCAATATGGTGCGTGTGCTGCACCACGATCTTGGCAATGGCTGTGGCCCACGAGCCTCCGCCAATTATCGCTATCTTACCACAATTATACATTTGCCTTGTCTATCCAGCTCTGAACCTCGTCCAGCGAAGGTTTCTCGTAACCGAGCTTGAATTTCTTGTTGATTTCGCCAATCTTCTGTTGCAGGCCCTGAGCTTTCTCGTCCTTGATATCCTGGATGAGATAGAAGCCGGCTTTGCGCAACACGTATGCCCAGTCCTCGGGCACGCCGATGGCTGCCCATTCCTGAATACTGCTCTGAGGAGCTTTCTTCTCAGGCTTCATCTGTGGGAACAGCATCACCTCGCCAATGGCGAACTTACCTGTAAGCAGCATCACCAGGCGGTCGATACCAATACCAATACCAAAGGTGGGAGGCATGCCATACTGCAGAGCACGCAGGAAGTCGTGATCGATAATCATAGCCTCGTCATCACCCTTGTCAGCAAGCTTCATCTGCTCGATGAAGCGCTCCTCCTGATCGATTGGATCGTTGAGCTCAGAATATGCATTGGCCAGCTCCTTACCATTAACCATCAGCTCGAAACGCTCTGTGAGGCCTGGCTTAGAACGGTGCATCTTGGTAAGAGGTGACATCTCAACGGGATAGTCAGTGATGAATGTAGGCTGGATGAAGGTGCCCTCGCAGAACTCACCAAAGAGTTCGTCGATAAGCTTACCCTTACCCATGGTCTCGTCAACGTCCATGCCCTTCGACTTGCAGAATGCGCGAATCTCGTCCTCGCTCTTGCCGTCGCAGTCGAAACCAGTCTTCTCCTTGATGGCATCAAGGATGGGCAGACGACGGAATGGCGCCTTGAACGAGATAACCTTGCCATCAATCTCAACCTCAGGCTTACCGTTTACGGCTGTGCAGATCTCCTCAAGCATCTTCTCTGTGAAGGTCATACCCCACAGTAGGTCCTTGTAGCTCACGTAGAGCTCCATGCAGGTGAACTCAGGGTTGTGGGTCTTGTCCATGCCCTCGTTTCGGAAGTTCTTGCCCATCTCGTAAACGCCCTCGAAGCCGCCAACGATAAGGCGCTTCAGATAGAGTTCTGTGGCAATACGCATATACATGTCCTGGTTCAGGGCATTGAAGTGGGTGATGAACGGACGGGCCGATGCACCACCAGCAATATTCTGAAGGATAGGTGTGTCAACCTCAGTATAGCCAGCGTTGTCAAGAATACGACGCATGGTACGGATGATGGTGGCACGCTTTAGGAATGTTTCTTTTACGCCGGCATTAACTACCAGGTCGACATAGCGCTGACGATAGCGCAACTCAGGATCGTCGAAGGCATCGTATACCTTGCCGTCGGCGTCGGTCTTAACCACAGGCAGTGGCTTCAAACTCTTGCTCAAAACTGTCAGTTCCATCACATGAACACTGATCTCGCCAGTCTTTGTACGGAACACATAACCCTTCACACCAATGAAGTCGCCCAGGTCAAGAAGCTTCTTGAAAACAATGTTATAGAGGTCCTTGTTCTCGTCAGGACAGATAGAGTCACGCTGCACATAAACCTGAATACGACCCTTAGAGTCCTGCAACTTGGCAAAGGCGGCCTTACCCATGATGCTCTTGCTCATGATACGACCTGCGATGCTCACCATACGACTGTTCTCTGGTGTAGCTGTCTCGCGCACATCGTTGCCTTCCTCGTCTTTTCCAATGACGGGCAGATCCTCGAAGTTCTCAATAATATCTGTGCTCCATGCATTTACGGGATACTCTGCAGCAGGGTAGGGGTTAATGCCCATCTTGCGCAACTCGTCGAGCGACTGTCGACGAAGAATTTCTTGTTCACTCAGTTCAAGTATGTTCATATCTTATATTCGAATATTTCCTATTTGGGTGCAAAGTTACGAATAAATGAGTGAAATGCAAAAGGAAAACTTGTTTTTCTTTCATTTCTTTCAAGTGGACTACCGATGGGAGGTATCTATACTACCGAATTTTGGTATCGTGACTACCAACGTTTGGTAGCCTGACTACCAACGCTTGGTAGTGTGGCTACCAAGGCTTGGTACGGAGGCTACCAAGCCTTGGTACTGTGCGTACCAAACTTTGGTACTGGATTGGTACTGGAAGAGTATTGTGAAATAT
Source organism: Prevotella sp. E15-22 (assembly GCF_023204875.1). NCBI lineage: Bacteria > Pseudomonadati > Bacteroidota > Bacteroidia > Bacteroidales > Prevotellaceae > Prevotella > Prevotella sp. E15-22. The sequence continues at coordinate 2,148,949 of NZ_CP096247.1, read as the reverse complement.
GTTGTTTTTCCTTTTGTGTTTCACTCGTTTTTTCGTAACTTTGCACGGTGAAAAATGAAGGTATGGATAAAGAATTACGCAAACATCGGTTTGTAGAGGCTTTTGGCATCGTGGTCATCGTGCTGGCATTGGTGCGTTGCGCCTTTCCTGATATCAGTACACAAAAGTCTGAGACGGCCGAGGTTTTGGATAGTATAGCAGTTGAGGCTGCGTCTGTTGAGGTGGAGCCTGTTGAGACGGAACCTATTGAAGCAGAACCTGTTGAGGTGGTGCCAGCCGAGGCTACGCGCTATGTGGCCGATGGTGAGCGCTTTCATCGAATTAAGAGTGTGCCCAGCTACAAGAATGCCTTCCCTGATAATAACGATGTGCAGTTGACTGCCGCCAACCGCTGGGGTGTGAAGCCTGTGAAGAACCGTAGGGATGCTGAGTTGAGAAAGAATGAACTGGTTTATATAGACTGTTCACCATATTATTATATTGACCCCCTGTACAGTAGTATTCCTTATCTGACGCCGCGTGCGGCCATACTGCTGCAGGATATAGGTCAGGCCTTCTTTGATAGTCTTCAGGTGAAGGGCGTTCCATTGCATCGTTTCATTGTTACCAGTGTACTGCGCACGCAGGACGATGTGGTCAAGTTGCGTCGCCATAATGGCAATGCTACAGAGAATTCCTGTCATCTGTACGGAACAACCATCGACATCTGTTATAACCGCTATAAGACTGTGGAAGATCCAGATGGGCCCAGCCGCCGACAAGTGCGCAACGACTCGCTAAAATATATCCTGAGTGAGGTGCTCAACGATATGAGACAGCAGAACAGATGCTATGTAAAATACGAGGTGAAACAGGGCTGCTTCCACATGACCGTAAGGTGAAAAAAGGTGAAAAGACAAGAAAGTAAAAAAGGTAAAAAGGTAAAAAAGTGAAAAATGGATAGGAATTCCTTTCTTTTTTACCTTTTTACTTTTTTTCTATAGTTTTTTTTTGTATCTTTGTGCGCTGAAATAAATGGCAAAAATGCGTCAGCGGGCTTAAAAATGGCCTTCAGCGCAATTTTATCAGTTTTCTGCCTAGCAGAATTTAGCATTAAGAATCAGAAATTATAAAATTAGATAAAAGTGGATCAGACGATTGACAACGACAGAATTTTAAAGATTAACATTGAGGAAGAGATGAAGTCTTCGTACATCGACTATTCGATGTCCGTTATTGTGGCTCGTGCCCTTCCTGATGTTCGTGATGGATTTAAACCCGTACATCGCCGTATTCTTTACGGTATGATGGGTATCGGTAATACCAGTGATAAACCACACAAGAAATGTGCCCGTGTCGTAGGTGAGGTGCTTGGTAAGTATCACCCCCACGGCGACTCGTCAGTATATGGTGCCCTGGTGCGTATGGGTCAGGAATGGAACATGCGCTACATGCTGGTTGATGGTCAGGGTAACTTCGGCTCAGTGGATGGTGACTCTCCTGCCGCCATGCGTTACACTGAGTGCCGCCTGTCAAAAATGGGTGAGCATATCATGGACGACCTCGAGAAGGATACTGTGGACATGGATCCCAACTTCGACAATACGTTGCTGGAGCCCAGCGTGATGCCTACGAAGGTGCCCAACCTGCTGGTGAATGGTGGTAACGGTATTGCCGTAGGTATGGCAACGAACATGCCTACCCACAACCTGGGTGAGGTGATCGACGGTTGCTGCGCCTTTATTGATAATCCTGAGATCGACTGTGAGGGCTTGATGCAGTATATTCCTGGTCCAGACTTCCCCACAGGTGCTTATATCTATGGTCTGCAGGGCGTAAAGGATGCCTATGAGACAGGTCGTGGCCGTATTGTGATGCGTGCCAAGGCCGAGATTGAAAGCGGCGAGACCCATGATAAGATTGTTGTGACCGAGATTCCTTACGGCGTGAACAAGGCCGACTTGGTGGCTTACATTGCCGACTTGGCTTCACAGCATAAGATTGAGGGTATCTCAAATGTGAATGATGAATCTGGTCGTCAGGGTATGCGTATCGTGGTCGACGTGAAGCGCGATGCCAATGCCAATGTGATTCTGAATAAGTTGTTCAAGATGACAGCTCTGCAGAGCTCGTTCTCTGTGAACAATATTGCTTTGGTGCCCATCCCTGGCACGCATGGCAAAATGCGTCCAAAGCTGCTCAGCCTGCGTGAGTGCATCCGCTACTTCATTGAGCATCGCCACGAGGTGACCATCCGTCGCACTAAGTTCGATTTGAAGAAGGCTCAGGAGCGTGCTCACATCCTGGAGGGCTTGATTATTGCTGTGAACAATATCGACGAGGTGGTTCATATCATCCGTCAGTCGGCCACACCTACCGATGCTCAGCGTAACCTGGAGAAGCGCTTCGATTTGGACGAGCTTCAGTCGAAGGCAATCGTCGACATGCGTCTGAGTCAGTTGACCGGCCTGCGTGTTGATCAGCTGCATCAGGAGTACGACGATTTGATGAAACTCATTGCCGATCTGGAGGAAATCCTGAACAACCCTGAGCGTTGTAAGGAGGTGATGAAGGAAGATCTCTTGGAGGTGAAGGAGAAGTATGGCGACGAGCGTAAGACGGAGATTATCCCCTTCGACCACGAGTTCAATGCCGAGGACTTCTATCCCGATGATCCTGTGGTGATCACCATCAGTCATATGGGCTATATCAAGCGCACACCGCTGAGCGACTTCCATGCTCAGAGCCGTGGCGGATTGGGTGCCAAGGGCGCTCGTCATCGCGATAACGACTTTACAGAGTATATCTATCCTGCTACGATGCACAACACGCTGTTGTTCTTCACGCAGAAGGGACGCTGCTACTGGCAGAAATGTTACGAGATTCCTGAGGGCGACCGCAACTCAAAGGGTCGTGCCATCCAGAACCTGCTGAACATTGAGCCTGACGACGCTATCAACGCCGTGCTGCGTATTAAGAACTTCAACGATGAGGAGTTCCTGAAGTCACACTACGTGATGTTTGCCACTAAGCAGGGTATCATCAAAAAGACCTGTCTGTATGACTATAGAAATGTGCGTGCCGCTGGTGTACGTGCCATCAATATCAACGAAGGCGACGAGGTGGTAGGCGTACGTCTGACCAATGGTCATAATGAGATCCTGCTGGCTAATCGCAACGGACGTGCCGTTCGCTTCAACGAGGATGCTGTTCGCACCATGGGCCGTGTGTCAACTGGTGTGATTGGTATGCGTCTGGATGGCGGCGACGACGAGGTGGTAGGCATGGTATGCGTGAACGATCCTCAGACCGAGACCATCATGGTGGTCAGCGAGAACGGTTATGGTAAGCGTTCGGATATCGAGGACTATCGTATCACTAACCGTGGTACCAAGGGTGTGAAGACGCTTGCCATCACTGAGAAGACTGGCCGTCTGGTGGCTATCAAGGTGGTGACCGACGAGAACGATCTGATGATTATCAATAAGAGTGGTATCCTGATTCGCCTGAACGTGAGCGAGGTGCGTGTCATGGGTCGTGCTACTCAGGGCGTCCGCTTGATTAACCTTACCAAGAAGAATGATACTATCGCCAGTGTCTGCAAGGTGCAGAAAGCCACCGAGGAAGAACTGGACGAAGAGAATGCTGAGGCTCAGGAGAATCTTGAGGATGGTAATACAAACGAATAATTGTTTAACTAACTTATAAAAACATGAAAAAAGTAATGATGATGGCCTTGATGGCAGCTGCTGCCACCACTGCCTTTGCACAAGAAACTGTGGTAAAAGAGGCCAAGAAACTCTTAACCAAGAAGGATTTTGATGCTGCTGCTCAGATGTTGACGCCTGCGCTTACATCAAGCGAGACCCTCGACAAGGCTGCTGCATGGAATCTGATGACTGACATCCAGTTTGAGAAGTTCTCAACTATCCAGAACGAGAACGTGCAGAACCAGATGAACCAGAAAGCTGTTCCCTTCGATACACTGGCCATGAACACGGCTTGCTATGAAGCTTTGAAGGCTGCTGTTGAGTGTGATAAGTATGACGTACTGCCCAACGAGAAGGGTAAGGTGAAGATTCGCTTCCGCCAGGCTAACCAACAGCGTATGCAGAACGTTCGTTTGAACCTGATTAACGCTGGTTTGTACGACTATAACCACAAGAACCTGGATGGCGCTTTGGCTAAGTGGGCGCTCTATCTGGAAAGTCCTGCATCCGACCTCTTCACTGGTCTGGCTGCTGTATCTGACGTTGCTCAGGACCAGTACCGTTCTGAGATTGCTTACTATGCAGGTCTGGTTGCTTATCAGAAGAAGGACTTCGCTAACGCCGAGAAGTTTGCAACAATGGCTGCTCAGGATCCCAAGAAGGCTGCCGAGGCTAACGAGATCATGCTCTTCTCTAAGAAGGAGACCATGAAGACCAAGGAAGACTCATTGGCTTACGTGGCTATGGTGAAGAACCTTCACAAGGAGAATCCTGAGGAGGAGCGCTACTTCAACCTGCTGATGGAGTACTACACTCGCGCTAACGACATGAAGGCTTTGAGCGATTGGGCCGACGAGGAGATTGCTATCAACGCTGAGAATAAGATGGCATGGGCTCTGCGTGGCGAGGCTTTGATGAACGCTCGTGACTGGGATCCCGCTGTAGAGGCTTATAAGAAGGCTCTCGAGATTGACCCAACCTTCATTCAGTGTGTGTTCAATGCTGGTGTATGTCTTAACGGTAAGGCTATTGACCTGAAGGATAAGTTGGCCGATAAGAACACTGGTGGACTTACCAAAGCTAATGCTGACAAGGTGAAGGCTATCCTGCATGATGCAAGAGAGTTCTTGGAGCGCGCCAAGGAACTGGATCCTGACCGTGAGAAGGTGAACTGGGCATATCCTCTTTATCAGATCTATTACTCAATTGGTGATAAGGCCAAGAGTGATGAGATGGAGAAACTGGTGAACGCTGGAAAATAAAAAGATCTTTGAAACGATAGAATGAAGCAACTCATTGCGACTTTGCTTCTCTTATTGATGACAACACCGTGCCTGATGGCTCAGACGAATGCGAAAAAGGTTCGTCAAGAGCTGAGTCAGGCACGGTCTTCTATCAAGAGCGGCAGATACGACGATGCGGAGAGGACGCTAACAAACCTCTTAAAAGATTCGACCAACCGTGCGAATAAGCGCATTTGGCTGGCCTATTACGATGCCGTGCGTGGAAAATACGAGCAGGGCAACGAGAAATTATATTTAAAACAAAACTACGATACAACTACATTCTTTCATAACGTCAGACTGATGCTCTCAATAGCTGAGACATTGGATAGTCTGGCACCAGAATACAGAAAGAGTCATGCAGAACAACAGAATGGTTATCGTCCAAATCTGTTTGGGGGTGGCTCGTTCTTGCTACGAAAAGGAAAGTGGAGCGAGGCTTATGATTATTATCAGGCATATATCGACTGCGCCCGTCAGCCTCTGTTCTCTGCTTATCACTATGATTCTCTGGATACGAAAATGCCCGAGGCTGCATATTGGGCCACCTACTGTGGTTATAAGTTGAACGACCCTGTACTGACGCTTCGTTACAGCAGAATGGCACTTGCAGATACAACCAAGATGGACTTTACATTGCTCTTCATATCGGAAGCTCGTAAGTGGCTGAAGGATGATGAGCTGTATCTTTCAACCCTTCAGGAGGGCTTCAAGCACTATCCCTTGTTCCATTATTTCTTCCCTCGCCTGATGGATGTATATACCAACAAAGGACAGTTTGATAGGGCGCTTGCTCTGGCCGACAGTGCATTGGCTGTTAACGATTCGAGCGAGTTGTTCCTTTTTGCCAAGTCCACCACATTGCTTCGTATGGAGCGATATGCTGAGAGTATAGAATATAGTGACAGACTCATAAGGATGAATCCCAATATGGCTGAGCCTTACTTTAATGCTGGGTCGGCATATGTTAACATAGCTGGTACGCACGAAGAGAAGCGTGACAAGAAACAGATGCGTCAGGCTTATCAGAAGGCGCTTCCTTATCTGGAGACGTATCGAAAGCTGATGCCTGATGAGAAAAATAAATGGGCACCAGTGCTTTATCGTATTTATTTGAATTTGAATATGGGAAAACAGTTTGACGAGATAGACAAACTGCTTAATAAGAAATAAATCTGCTATGAAAAGAATATGTATCGTTGCGGGCGCTCGCCCGAATTTTGTGAAGGTTGCCCCACTGATTCGTGCTATTGAAGCGACTGAGGGCGTAGAATATGAACTGGTGTATACGGGCCGTGAGGATGACCCCACGCTCGAGGCGTCGTTGTTTGATGATCTTCAGATGCCTCGTCCATCGGTGTTCTTTGGGGTGGACAGCACACGTCTGAACGAGATTACAAGCATGGTCATGGCTTGTTTCGATACTTATCTTGATGAGCATCCGGCCGATGTGGTCATTGTGGTTGACGATCTGGCTTCAACAATGGCGGCTGCCATCGTTACCAAGAAACGTGGCGTGAAACTGGCGCATTTGGTGGCTGGTACGCGCTCGTTTGATATGAATATGCCCAAGGAGGTGAACCGTTTGGTCATCGACGCTCTCTCTGACTATCTTTTCACGGCTGGCATCAAGAGCAACAGTGTGGCTACGCGTGAACAGGCTGAGGGCTCGAATACTTATATGGTGGGTAATATCCTGATGGATACGCTGCGCTTTAACCATCAGCGTCTGCGTCAGCCAAAGCTTGATGTGAAGACTGGCGAATATTTGGTGTTGACGCTAAACAGAAAGGTGTTGCTAGCCGATAAGGAGCATCTGCGTATGCTTCTTGAAGCGCTTGTCAAGGCTGTTGGTAATATGCCTGTCATCGCTCCACTTCGCGGTCATGCCTTGGAGCTTGTCTCGTCGTTCCAATTACCTATCCATACGATTCCTTCACTCGACTATCTGGAATTTGGCTGGCTAACGGCCAATGCTAAGGGTATCATCACTGATAGTGGTAATGTGGCCGAGGAGGCTACGTTTAATGGTGTGCCATGTATCACGCTGAATAGCTATACGGAGCATCAGGAGACCGTGAGCGTGGGCTCTAATGTGTTGGTGGATGGCGATGCACAGAAACTGTCTGAGGCACTGGATGACTTGCTGCAGGGCAGGTGGAAGAAGTGTGCATTGCCCGATCGTTGGGATGGCCGTACGGCCGAGCGTATCGTAAAGATATTGCTAGGCTAGGGCATCTGTAATACTACGAAACTGAATCAATTAAAAATAATAACAATGAAACTAAAACTATTTTCTGCATTGGCCTTGGCCATGCTAACGCAGGCTGCCCAGGCGCAGACCTCTCCAAAAGGTCCTACGATGGGCTGGAGTTCGTGGAACACCTACTATTGTAACATCTCTGAATCGCTTATTAAAAATCAGGCGAATGCCATGTCGAGCAGATTTAAGAGCGCTGGTTATCAGTATGTTAATATTGACGACGGCTTTCAGGGTGGACGTGATAGTCAAACTGGTCAGTTGCTCATCAATAAAACGCGCTTCCCCAACGGTCTGAAGCCGGTGGTGGACCATATTCATAGTAAGGGCCTGAAAGCTGGCATCTATAGTGATGCTGGATACAATACATGTGGCAGCTATCATAATGGTGATACAACGGGCAAGAATACTGGCCTCTATCAGCACGATGAACAGGATGCAAATTACTTCTTTAAAGAGTTGGGATTCGACTTTATTAAGGTGGATTTCTGTGGTGGTGATCCTATTCATAACGAAGATCGCTTGAAACTTGATGAGCAGGAGCGTTATACCGCCATTTCTCAGGCTATCCAGAATACTGGTCGAACTGATGTGCGCTTTAATATTTGTCGATGGGCCTATCCTGGCACTTGGGCTAGTGAGGTGAGTACTTCTTGGCGTATCTCGGGTGATATCAATGCCAGCTGGGAATCCGTTAGAAACATCATTGAGGAGAATCTCTATCTTTCGGCCTACTGTATCAACGGTAGTTACAACGATATGGACATGCTGGAGGTGGGAAGAGGACTTACCACAGAGGAAGACAAGACGCACTTTGGTATGTGGTGTATCATGTCTAGTCCGCTACTCATTGGATGTGATATGACCAAGTTGTCGTTGAGCAATAAGACAACTAAGCTGCTAACGAACGCTGATCTAATTGCTCTGAACCAAGACACGCTTTATCTACAGGCTTATGTGGCTAAACGCAGTGGTGGTTGCTATGTGCTGGTGAAGGACTTGGAGCAGAAATATGGTCTGAAGCGTGCAGTGGCATTCTATAACTCTACTGACGAAGCACAGGATATTTCCATTGATTTTTCTGATATCGAGTTGGGCGGCGTCATCAAGATGCACGACTGTTTTGAGAAAACTGATATCGCTGATGCCGAGCAGGCTTTCACAGTGAACGTTCCTGCTCATGGTACACGCATCTATACCCTGGTGGGCGAGCAGCGTTTGGAACGTACACTTTATGAGGCTGAGACGGCCTATATGACGAGCTATCAGGAAATCGCAGGTGGTGGTACTGCTACTTACTCTAGTGATAACAACTGCTCTGGTGGTATGAAGGCTGGTTGGCTGGGCAATGGTGCCAAGAATGACCTGCAGTGGCGCAATGTTTATAGCCTAGATGGGGGAGAGTACTCTATGGACTTGTACTATCAGACGGGCGAGAGTCGCAGTGTGACTGTCGAGGTGAATGGTACGAGGGTCGGTTCTTACACTCTGAACTCAGGTAGTTATAGTAAGGTGGGTAAGAAAACTATTAAGATTAACTTGGAGGCAGGTGAGAATACAGTGCGATTGTATAATAACTCTAGTTGGATGCCCGATATTGACTGCATGAAACTGACTCTTGTTAGCAAACCTAATAATGTGTTGAATCCATCTGTCAATCATATGAATAGCTCTTCTAAACACTATACTCTTTCTGGCAAAAAAGCCCATTTCAAGGACAAGGGTATTATTGTTACTGACAACAAGAAAGTTATAAATAAATAGTTGTGATACGATAATAATAAAAAGCTACGAAGGATTCCCCTCGTAGCTTTTTTATTGCTTAATAATTCTCTGCTTTAACCTGGAAGTAAGCCTTTGGATGGTCGCAAACAGGACAAATCTCTGGGGCTTTCTTACCGATGATGATGTGGCCACAGTTAGAGCATTGCCAGATAACGTCGCCATCCTTCGAGAATACACATTCCTTCTTAACGTTATCCAGCAGCTTACGATAGCGCTCCTCGTGTTCCTTCTCGATCTTGGCCACCATTCTGAACTTGGCTGCAATCTCCTTGAAGCCCTCTTCTTCAGCCTCCTCAGCCATGCGAGCATACATGTCTGTCCACTCGAAGTTCTCGCCGTTGGCAGCATCTTCAAGGTTAGCCATGGTGTCGCTAATCTTGCCACCATTCAGGTATTTAAACCAGATTTCAGCATGTTCTTTCTCGTTAGCAGCAGTCTCTAGGAAGATGTTACTAATCTGCACATAGCCATCCTTCTTGGCTTTAGAAGCAAAGTATGTGTACTTGTTGCGTGCCTGACTTTCGCCTGCGAAAGCCTCTTGCAGGTTCTTCTCTGTTTTTGTTCCTTTCAGTTCTTTCATTGTTGTAAGCGTTTGTTTAGTTATAAAATGGGTTAACTTCTCCTTTCTTTGGCAAAGATACGAAAAAGTTTTGAAAACAACAAGTGTATGGCATAAAAAAAGATGTACCAGCTAATGTGGTACATCTCTTTATAAGTGTTTTGAAATAGTTTTTTCTTAGCTATTCACTTGTTATGGGTTCTGGTCCTCATTAACATTCAGCAACTTGTTCTCGTTGAACTCGGTCTGCGGAATCTGGTAGGTCCAGCGTACGTCCTGAGCGGGAACCGCAATCTTTGTCATGTGGTTGCTACCCTCGTAAGTACGGTCAATCCCCAGATTGTTACGCTTCAAGTCGAAGTAGCTGAAGCCCTCGCCCCAAAGTTCGATACGACGCTGGAGCAGAACGTCGTCCAGGGTAACAGTGGTCTTGTTCCAGCTGGGCTGACGATAAACCATCAATTCCTTAAGAACAGCTGCAGCTTCGGTAGCCTTACCCTGACGTACCAGTGCCTCGGCCTCGATGAGATACATCTCGGCAGCACGCATATACACATAGTCCATAGTCCAGTTACCGTCGTTGCCAAACTTTACGTTAGCATAAGGACGCTGAGCAGCAGCAGTGGGTTGTGTGGGGTCGCCTTCGGGACCATTGAAATGAGATTTGCGATAGTCGTCAGCGGGAATCTTACTGTAAAGTCTGGCGTCAATCAGTTTTGGAGCGTAACCAAGACCGGCATAGCCAGGAGCAAGATTAGAAATCATTGAGAAGTATGATGCGTAAACAGTAGATGTCTCGGTTGAGTGGTCAAAGCCCCACATCCACTCGTTGTTCTTGATGTTGTAGAAACCATCCATCAGTTCATCCTTATCCATGGGCTGATAACCATTGCGGGCCTTATTGGCAGCCTGGGCAGCTTTGTCCCACATCTGCGCGGTCAGATAGAATCTGGCAAGCAGACCATTGGCAACGTTAGCATCGATGTAGTCTTTGTTAGCACGCTCGTAATTTGCTTCTTCCAGCAACTGTGCACCCTCTTCCAAGTCTTTTCTTGCCTGCTCAAAAACAGCCTTTACAGTGTTTACGCCTTTTAAGGCTTCCAGTTCTGAACTAGATAAACCATCAGCTTCGGTCAGCAGAATGGGCAGACCCTTCTGTTCCATGTTGATGGTGCCATCGGCATTCATATAGTTACGGAACAGCTGAATCAGGCATGAGTATGAATAGCCGCGGATGGCTTTGGCCTGACCAAGCAATGCTTTCTCACCATCGGTAGTGGCACCGTTGGGGTAGAGGCTGATAATCTCATTGGCTTTAGAAATCAGCGTGTAGAATGTTCCCCAGTAGACGTTTACTCTGCGGTAGTCCCACATGCGGTTGTCGTGCTGGTAGTCATAGATAAAATATGTGCTGCCAGCCATGACGATGTCTTCGCCCATCAGGTCCATGGCATGAAGACTGGCCATATAGTTGAATGAGTCGTGGCTGCCGTTATATGTGTCAACCATGAACGACCACATGCCGTTCAGGAATACGTCGGGGTTGTGGCCTGCAGCAACGCCGGCAGCATCGCTGTCCAGATACTCATGATCTTCGGTGTCCAGATAGTCACTGCTACATGCGCTGAACCCAGTCACAATCAGCAGTCCTATAACCAAGTTTTTTATATTCTTCATATCTGTTGTTTTCTTTATTTAAGTGTGGTGTTTTGATACTGTTAGAATGTCACATTCAAACCAAGTGAATATGAGCTAAGAGCAGAGTATACATAGCTGGTTGTACCATCGAAACTCTGACGTGGGTCGAGACCCTTACGCTTTGACCATACGAACAGGTTGTCGCCAGTCGCATAGACGCGAACCTTGCTGATACCAATTTTGCTAATCAGTTTGGCGGGGAGGGTATAGCCCAGTGTCACATTCTTCAAGCTCAGGTAGTTAGCCTTTGTCAGGAAGTAGTCAGATGTGTTATCAATGCCTGCGCCTTGATTGTTGGCATAGAGAGCAGGAATATCAGTATAACGGTTGTCTGGTGTCCAGCGATTGAGCATGTCCTTATGCAGGTTTTCGCCGGCACTTAAGCCGCTATTCATCAGGGTGGCATAATGTGAGTCACGTACATAGCCACCAAGTTGGAATGCTGTCTGCACTGACAAGTCAAAGCCGCGGTATTCTGCAGAAGTGCTGAAACCACCAACAAGGTCTGGAATTGCGCTCTTGTTCAAATCGACAACAGTAGCTTCAGAAGCATTGTTAACAATTACAGCCTTCTTTGCGCCAGTATCGTTACCATTTTCATCGAGCACGGGCACATATTTATTATATTGAGTCTTACCTGTTTCAGGATCTACACCAACATATTCATAGCCAGCCCAGCTATAGATGCTGCTGCCTTCTTTCCACCAGTAGTTGCCACGCTGGAAACCATTAGGATATTCTTCCTTAGGCTTTGATGCGGGAAGCTTGGTCAGCTCATTCTTGTAATGAGAGAAGTTTAAGGCTACGTTCCATTTCAGATCCTGATTCTTGATGACATCGGCACTGATCTCCATTTCAAAGCCAGTGTTTTTCATGTCAACCTCGTTGCGGTAAATCCAACTGGGCTGACCTTCTGATGTGGCCAGAGGACTGCGGAACAGCATATCCTTGTTGTTCTTGATGAAGAAGTCAAAGTTGATATTGATGCGGCTGAACAGACCCAGTTCGAATCCAGCATTAAACATGGCCTGCTTTTCCCAGGTCAACTCCTTGCTTCCGCGCATGGTCTTTGTAAAAGCTGCGTCACCACCAGCCAGGCGGTTGATGCTATAAAGGTCGCTATATGCGTGGGTGATGGTGTTGCCGTCCGGATCCAGGATATTATCATTACCCTGTGTACCATAGCTGGCCTTCAGTTTGAGTGAGCTGATTTCTTTGATACCTTTCATGAACTGCTCCTGGTCAATGCGCCATGCACCACCTACAGCCCAGAATGTACCCCAACGGTTGTCCTTGTGGAAGCGTGAGCTACCATCACGACGAATGCTGGCAGTCATGTAGTACTTGTCCTCGTAGTTCCATTCACCTTTAGCAAGGTAGCCTTCGAGTGCATACTCAGAACTGTTACTATTTAAGTCCTGATAGAGTGCTGCGTTGAAGAACTCGTCAATGCTATAGTCAGACAGATTTGTCATCTGACCATAGAGATAGTTATAGTTGTCCTTCTTGTTCTCGTGTACCAGCATCACATGAATATCATGCTTGCCAAAGGTGTGATTCCAATCCAGAATCTGGTTGGCGTTGAGTGCACCATAACGTGTGTTATATTTGTAGATACGTCCACCAACACTCTTGGCATCACCACCGATAGGAGTCCAAAGGTATGAACGGCTGCTGTTGAACACGTCATAAGCAATGTTGGCAGTAAACTTAAAGTCGTTGAGGAAGGTGGCTTCAAAATAGCCACGTGAGCTCAGGTTATCTGTACCAATCTTGTTTGAGTTAACCTTGGCAACAGCCAGAGGGTTCGACTCACTGGCGTATGGACGGTTATACTCAGTACCGAAATCGTAGAGAGTGGCTCCGTTCTCATCATACATGCGCTTGCCCTGCTTGTCATACAGATAGATAGGGTAGATGGGGGCAATGTTCTGTGAGAACATAAAGATATTGGTGTAACCAGAATTGCTGGCTGATGTGAAGTTACGCTGGTCGGTTCTTGCATATGCCAGGTTTCCACCAATCTTTACGTATTTTCCAATCTTCTGGTCAATCTTTACACGAGCAGAATAACGGTCGAAGTCAGAGCCTATGATATAACCTTCGTCGCCCAGATACCCCAATGAAGCATAGGCCTGAGTAACATCATTACCACCAGTTACGTTAACGTTGTATTCCTGGCGAAAACCATTTTCAAATGGATCCTTGGTCCAATCGTCGTTCCACAGACGCTTGGTGGCAGCAGGATTGAGTTTACCGGTCAGGGGATTGATAAGTGCATCGTCGGCAACACCCTCAAAGATGTTGTATTTCAAACCGTAGTCTCCGCTAATCAGCTCGCTGGCAGCAATTGAATTTGCATCAGCAAGACTATAGCCATCTTCGCCCACCAAGTGATTACGCAGAGCCTCATAATACATTTCATAGTAGTCACCAGGGTTTGAAATGATGTCATAGTTGCCTACAGCACGATCATTGATACCCCAACGAGCTTCAAATGTTACCTTGGCATCACCTGTCTTTGCTCTTTTTGTTGTGATGATAATCACACCATTAGCACCACGCGCACCATACATTGAGTTGGCGGCAGCATCCTTCAAAACGGTCATTGACTCAATATCCTGTGAGGCAATTGAGTTCAAAGAACCCTCATAAGGTACACCGTCAACAACAATCAGTGGTGACTGTGAACTTGAGATAGAACCGATACCACGTACGATGATGCTTGCACTAGAACCAGGCTGTCCGCTCTCAGAGGCAATCTGAACACCAGCGACCTGACCTTCAAGTGCCTTCGACAGGTTAGAGACCTGTTGATTTTGGATCTTCTCTGCCTTCATCGTAGCAGCAGAACCTGTAAATGATGATTTTTTCTGAGAACCATAGGCTACAACGATAACCTCGTCCAGAGCCTTAGAGTCACTCTTCAGTGCAATTCGCATGTTCTGACGGGCTACTACTTCCTGCGTCTCCATGCCAACGTAGGTGATACGCAGCATATTCTTTCCAGCAGGACAGGTCAGTGAAAACTGACCATCAATGTTTGTAACCGTACCAACTTGTGTCCCAACGACCAAAACGGAAGCTCCGATTACGGGCTCTCCGTCCTCTTGAGATACAACGGTACCATTGACTTTGGTTTGGGCAAATACTCCCCCCAAGAACAGGAAGAGGCCCATCAACAATGTCATGAGTCTTTTTTCCATAAATCTCTCTCTCGTTTTTGAATTAAAATAATATTAATTTTGTGTATTTTTTATTCCTCAAATTAGATTTAAGTTGTGTTTCGGGGTGCAAAATTACGTATTTGTTTTAATAAAAGCAAATTTTTGGCCAAAAAAGTTTCAAAACGATATAAAAACATCTAGTTTAAGTACAAAAGATGCACATGAAAAGTAGTAAATGTGTCGTTTTGATAGGTTTTTCTTTTAGTTCGTGCTTTGCAAGTGTGTAAAAATAATAAAAAAATAGGTGGCGTACGTAAGCACATCACCTATTTAATTTAATATAGAATGAATCATTCTAAACAGTAATCTCGCCACATAGGTTTTGTCGCATGTATTTGCGTACTTGTTCAGGATCATCGTATTTTCCTTGAAGATACATCAGCTTTGTTACGGCAGCCTCTACGGTGCCGTCGTATCCACTGATAACACCTGCTTCCTGCAATTGATAGCCTGTATCGTAGCGTCCCATCTGTACGCAACCTTGCAGGCATTGACTGATATTGATGATAATCTTTCCACGGCGGTAGCCTTCGCGCAAGGCATTGATGAGCCATGGACTTTGCGGTGCATTACCTGATCCATAGGTTCGCATGACAATGGCGCGCAGATTAGGCGTGGCAATGATGTGACGGATGAGGTCCTCTCGGATGCCTGGGAACAGCGAGAAGATAATTACGTTATTGTCCAGACGGAACTGAGGGGTGAGTGTTCTTGTGTACCGCTGATAGTATGCGTCCTTTGGCTGAACTGATGTCTGAAGACTGGTGTTTGAGGGGCGACGGATGAACTCGTCGTGGTAGGTGATCTCTACACCTGCATCAGCCAGATGGGGATAGTTGAACGACTCAAAGGCGTTGAATTCGTCGGCACTTTGTTTGGTGGTGCGATTGCCTCGCATCAGATGGCCATTGAAGTAAATGCCTACCTCAGGCACCATGGCTGTGCCGTCTGCTCTTCTGGCTGCAGCTATCTCGATGCTGGTGATAAGATTCTCCTTGCCGTCGGTGCGCAGCTGGCCAATGGGTAACTGTGAACCAGTGAGGATGACGGGTTTAGTCAGTCCTTCAAGCATGAACGACAATGCTGAGGCAGTATAGGCCATTGTGTCGGTTCCATGTAGGATGACGAAACCATCATACTCGTTGTAGTGATCAGCAATGATATGTGCCAACTCCGTCCATAGCTTTGGCGACATGTCGCTGGAATCAATGGGTGGGTTGAACTGATAGGTGGCTATCTCGGTCTGGAACTGCGCTAACTCGGGCACGCGACTGAGTAGGTGCTCGAAGTCAAATGGCTCCAGAGCACCTGTCAGTGGATTTTGGTTCATGCCGATGGTACCACCTGTGTATATCAATAGTATCTTTGAGGTCATATATGCTAGCGAGACTAGTTATACTAGTTTGAACTAGGGTTAGAAACGGAAATCCAGTTCCACGTCAACCATGTTGTAGTTATGCTTGTCAGGGTCAGCGATGGTGCGTTCGTTAACGCGAGCATACTCAAAGTTTATCTGCAGGTTCTTTGTGAACATATAGTCGGCACCAACCTCATAAAGAGTCTTTGACTGGCCCCATTCCTTGGCTTCACGATAAAGGTCGTAACGGGCCTTTACATGGAACTTGTTCTTCTGAATAGGTGCGATGCAGAGAGCATAATAACCATCGGCTTTGTCGCTCGTGTGAGCTGCGTTCCAACCCTGACTGTGGATATATTCTGTGCGGAAAGTCCAGTCGTCCTGTGTGTATTCGCCAGAGAGGGCGTAGCGGTTCTTCTCGCCAACGCCTGCACGACTGCCAGTCCATCCGAAGGCACCAATGCGCATACCCTTGACAGGCATTACCCACATACCACCGATGATGTCCTTGCGGTTGTCTGCATCACCTGTATTGATGCCTTCACCATTGAATGCGCCTATCTGATAGTGCAGTAGGTTACGGCCCTCGGCATTCTTGAGGAAGTCACCTTGGAACTGCAAACCGATGTCGCGACCATTAGAGGCGTGTTCGCCTGTGCGATCAGCAAAACCAGCTAACTTGCTGACGTTCTGTGAGTAGCTCATGAAGCCCTGAGTGATAGGGTGCATGGGGTTCTCGAATGTGAAGGGGCGCTTAAACTGACCAGCCTTCACCTTGAAGAACTCGTACTTCTGCCACTCGCCAAAGAGATCTACCAGGCGGATTGTCATGTTGTTCTTCGTCTTTCCATCGGCCTTGGTGTCGAAAGCATTACCGTTAATCTGCATCTGAGTCTTCCAATAAAAATCAGTGTGAGCACGACCTTCCAATGCCATACGCACCAGACGCAGGTTGAAGCCATTGGTCTCGGCGCCGTCCTTGTCGCTGGCCTGATACTGTACCATACCGTATCCGCTGAACTTAACGTTCTGGAACCATTCACTCTGAGCATGTGTGCTCAGTGCTGCGCCCATCATGAGGGCTGCGATTAAAACTTTTTTCATTGTTTTTTTATTGTTATTATCTTTTTGTTCTATCTTTTGATCAATAATACGACGTTCTCCACGTGTGGTGTGTGGGGAAACATATCCACAGGTTGTACTTCAGCAACTTTGTACTGTTCGTCAAGGTCTTGCAGGTCGCGTGCCTGTGTGGCAGGGTTGCACGATACATAAACAATACGATCTGGAGCTGCACGAAGAATGGTCTTCACAACATCAGGATGCATACCTGCGCGTGGAGGGTCGGTGATAATGACATCTGGGCGTCCGTGCTCGGCAATGAAGTCGTCGTTGAGTATATCCTTCATATCTCCGGCATAGAACAGGGTGTTACCGATGCCGTTTATTTCAGAGTTTATTTTTGCATCCTCAATAGCTTCAGGAACATACTCAATGCCAATCACTTGCTTGGCTTTCTTGGCCACAAAGTTGGCAATGGTACCTGTGCCGGTGTAGAGATCGTAAACCATCTCGTTGCCTGTTAATCCAGCAAACTCGCGAGCTACACTGTAAAGATGGTAGGCCTGTTCGGTGTTGGTTTGGTAGAACGATTTAGGACCAACCTTGAACTTAAGGTCTTCCATGAGTTCGAAGATGTGATCTGTGCCTTTGAATACGAGGATGTCCTGATCGCCAATGGTATCGTTACATTTCTGGTTGTCCAAATAGAGTAGGGAGGTGATTTGTGGAAAACTGTCGGCAATGTGCTGCAACAGGTCTTTGGCCTCCTTCTCACCACCCGTCTCGTCGTAGTGAAACTGAATGATGACCATCAATTCACCGCTGGCGCTGTTGCGAATGATGATGTCGCGCAATAGGCCCACTTGAGCACGTAAATCGAAGAACGAGATGCCGTGCTCCATCGCGTAGTCGCGAATGTCGTTGCGAATCTTGTTATGCAGATCGTCCATGAGCCAACACTTCTCAATCGGCAGTATTTTGTCGAAAGCTCCTGTGATGTGGAAACCAATTGCAGGAATGTCCTTCAGACTCTGACTCTCGTCCTTGGGTAGGGCCGTTATCTCTTCCTTTGTCAAATAGCGTTTGTTGGCACAGCCAAAGTCCAACTTATTACGGTATTCCATAGTCTTCACTGATCCGAGAATGGTACGGAACTTAGGTAGCTCAACCTTGCCAATGCGATGCAGCTGGTCAAATACTTGCTGTTGTTTGAACTTTAGCTGTTCATCATAGGGTAGGTTCTGCCATTTGCAGCCACCGCAAACGCCAAAGTGCTTGCAGAAAGGTACAGCGCGAACTTTGCTTAATTCTACAAAGCGTACCACTTCGCCCTCGGCAAACGAATGCTTCTTGCGGCGAATCTGAATATCACAAACATCACCAGGCACACAAAACGGCACAAATACTACCAAATCGTTCCAGTGGAACAAGCATTTTCCTTCTGCTGCCACGGCCTCAATGGTGATGTTTTCTAATAGGGGTAATGGTTTCTTGCTTCTCGCCATTATCAATTTTCTGTTTTCGATTATCAATTAAATTTCAAAATCCAAGCATGCACGTTGTATGGTGTAAGGACGTACCTTGTCATTGGCCACTGCTACGTGTTCTGGATGAACGGCATAACCTTTTAATGCCTCTTCAGATTCGAGGGTGGAGTCGAGCATTACGTCAGCATTTGATGAGGCTAAACGTCCACTGATATTTACCTTGACGTCTAAGAGTCCAGGAACCTTGCCTACAAGACCTTCTAAGCCTTCTTTGATGCCGGCTTTGACTTGTTGTTTCTGCTCTACCGTGAGTTCGGGATTGAGCGTCCAAAGAATGATGTGTTTTACCATATTATATAAAAGATATGTATAATTAGTTTGCAAAGTTACAAAAAATTATCGATTCGCGTGTCATTATTATTTTTTTTTGCACTTTTTGCGCGTTTTCTTTGGCTGAGTGCAAACTTTTTTATAACTTTGCAAAATTCCAAAGGAAAAATCGAACAATAACCGAGATATTGAACAATACTTATATAATATTAATCTTAAATAATTTAACTGATGAGTCAAAAAAGAGTTTACCTGTTCGGTAATGGTAAGGCCGAAGGTAATGCAAAGATGCGTGAGGAACTCGGTGGTAAGGGTGCTAACCTTGCTGAGATGAACCACATTGGTGTGCCTGTTCCTCCAGGTTTCACGATCACTACTGACTGTTGTAATGAATATTATAAAGTTGGTCAGGAGAAGATTATGGAACTGCTGAATGACGATGTAATGGCAGCAGTAAAGCATATCGAGAATTTGATGAACTGCAAGTTTGGTGACGCCAAGAATCCTTTGCTGGTTTCTGTACGTTCAGGTGCTCGCGCCTCTATGCCAGGTATGATGGATACTATCCTGAACCTGGGCCTGAACGATGAAGTGGCTGAGGGTATGGCTGCTAAGACCAATAATCCTCATTTCGTATACGACTCTTACCGTCGTTTCGTACAGATGTATGGTGACGTTGTGCTCGAGATGAAGCCCGTCAACAAGACCGACATCGATCCATTCGAGGAAATTATAGAGAAGGTGAAGAAGGAAAGCGGTGTTGTACTTGATAAGGACCTTTCTGTTGAAGATTTGAAGAAGTTGGTTAAGCTGTTCAAGGCTGCCATCAAGGAGCGCACTGGTAAGGACTTCCCCAACGATCCTATCGAACAGTTGTGGGGCGCTATTTGCGCTGTGTTCCGTTCTTGGATGAATGAGCGTGCTATTCTCTATCGTAAGATGGAAGGAATCCCCGACGAGTGGGGTACAGCCGTATCAGTGATGGCTATGGTATTCGGTAACATGGGTGATACCTCTGCTACTGGTGTTTGCTTCAGCCGTGACGCTGCCAATGGTGAGAACCTGTTCAATGGTGAGTATCTGGTAAACGCACAGGGTGAGGACGTTGTTGCTGGTATCCGTACTCCACAGCAGATTACTAAGATTGGTTCTCAGCGCTGGGCAGAGCGTGCTGGCATCTCAGAGGCTGAGCGCGTAGCTAAGTATCCTTCTATGGAGGAGGCTATGCCTGAGATTTATGCTGAGTTGAACAGCATCCAGGATAAGCTGGAACACCACTATCACGATATGCAGGACATGGAGTTCACCGTACAGGAGGGCAAACTGTGGTTCCTCCAGACACGTAACGGTAAGCGCACAGGTGCTGCTATGGTGAAGATTGCTATCGACCTGCTCCACGAGGGTATGATCGATGAGAAGACTGCCATCATGCGCTGCGAACCTCAGAAACTCGACGAGTTGCTGCACCCTGTATTCGATAAGAAGGCCCTCTCACAGGCTAAGGTTATCGCTCAGGGTCTGCCTGCATCTCCTGGTGCCGCTTGCGGTCAGATTGTTTTCCATGCTGACGACGCAGAGGCTTGGCACAATGATGGTCATAAGGTAGTACTCGTTCGTATCGAGACTTCTCCTGAGGACTTGGCTGGTATGGCATCTGCTGAGGGTATCCTGACTGCACGTGGAGGTATGACCTCTCATGCTGCTGTGGTTGCTCGTGGTATGGGTAAGTGCTGTGTATCGGGTGTAGGTGCTCTGAACGTAAGCTATAAGGATAAGACCGTTGAGATTGACGGCGTGGTATATAAGGAGGGTGACTTCATCTCTCTGAATGGTACTACTGGTCAGGTTTATGCTGGTGAGGTTACTACCAAGGCTGCTGAGCTGTCTGGTGACTTCAAGGAGCTGATGGACCTGTGCGACAAGTACACCAAGCTGCAGGTTCGTACAAATGCTGATACACCTCGTGATGCTCAGCTCGCTCGCGAGTTCGGTGCCAAGGGTATTGGTCTGACACGTACTGAGCACATGTTCTTCGAGGATAAGAAGATCGTTGCTATGCGTGAGATGATTTTGGCTGACAGCGTTGCCGGACGTGAGAAGGCTCTGGCTAAGTTGCTGCCTTATCAGAAGGCTGACTTTAAGGGTATCCTAGAGGCTATGGACGGTCTGCCCGTGAACATCCGTCTGCTCGATCCTCCTTTGCACGAGTTCGTTCCCCACGATTTGGCTGGTCAGGAGACTATGGCTAAGGAAATGGGCGTAAGCGTAGAGGATATCAAGCGTCGTGTTGACTCACTCGCTGAGAACAACCCAATGCTTGGTCACCGCGGTTGCCGTCTGGGTATCACCTTCCCTGAAATCACTGCTATGCAGACAAAGGCTATTCTGGGTGCTGCTTGTGAGCTGAAGAAGGAGGGTAAGAATCCTATGCCTGAGATCATGGTTCCTCTGATTGGTACTATCAACGAGCTCAAGCAGCAGAAGGAAGTTATCCAGAGTGCTGCTAAGGAGGTATTCGCTGCTGAGGGTGTTGAGGTTGAGTTCGAGATTGGTACTATGATTGAGATTCCTCGTGCTGCCCTGACAGCTGATCTGATTGCTTCAGAGGCTCAGTACTTCTCATTCGGTACTAACGACTTGACGCAGATGACCTTCGGTTACAGCCGTGACGATATCGCTTCGTTCCTGCCTGTATACCTCGACAAGAAGATCCTGAAGGTTGATCCATTCCAGGTTCTCGACCAAGAGGGTGTTGGTAAACTGATTAAGCACGCCGTTAAGAGTGGTCGTGAGGTTCGTCCTGAGCTCCGTTGCGGTATCTGTGGTGAACATGGTGGTGAGCCTAGTTCTGTGAAGTTCTGTGCTAAGATTGGCATGAACTACGCATCTTGCTCTCCCTTCCGTGTGCCCATCGCACGTCTGGCCGCCGCGCAGGGCGCTCTGGAATGTGAATAATTTTCATATTTTTGAGATACTCAAAAATGCAAGTGCTTTATTATCAAGCACTTGCATTTTTGTTTCTCTTGAGAAAACGTGTTTTTCTGGTCAACACTTTTTAAATATGTAAACCACTGATATATAGGTAGTTGAAAAATTGTAAAATGCTCTTCTGTGTGCCAATAGGAAGTTCTGCATCAAATTTGTTTACCAAAAATTTAGCCTGTTTACCAAAAATCTGATTACATTTTTTGAAACCAATATTATAATGCTGATATGTACCAGATGTACCTTTGCTAGTTATTCTCTTCTATGTGTCAATAGGTAACATTATACCAAATTTGTTGTTAAATAGAGAATGTCTTCCAGAGTCTGAATTATATTATATGAATGCGCACTATTGCGTGTAATCATATAATATAAACTTAATATGGCAACATTAAAAGCTACTGTAAAATCAAAAAGGAAAGATGGTATGTATGTCGTGTACATACGTTTTGCCCACAATCGTAAAGTCTCTTATCTGAGAACCTCATGGATGGTTAACGATAAGGGGCTGAGTCGGAACAAAAAGGATATTCTTGATCCTTACGTTATTCAACAAACCTCTAAATTGATTGATCAATACTACAACACTCTGAATAGGATTGACACACAACACTGGACGATTAAGGAAATTGTGGACTATATTCAGAAAGGTAAGGATGGAATATCGTTCTCAATGTACGCTCGTAAGCATATTGAGAAGATGATAGTTAGAGGACAAGAAAGAACTTCACGTGATTATAAGTGGGCACTTTATAATCTGGAAAAGTTCGCTGGTGGTAACGAAGTGATGTTTTCACAACTAACTTTCTCATTTCTTTCCAGATGGATAGACTCTATTTCCCAGACGGCAAGGTCTAAAAACAAATACCCAATCAACATCAGACAGATTCACAAAGCTGCTATGTTGGAATACAACGATGAAGAAAGAGGTATTCAGTTAATCACAAACCCTTGGCCCAAAATTACAATCCCCAAGGAAGATACACCAAACAAGAGAGCAATAAGCCCCAATATGCTTCGCAGGTTCTTCGCCGTTGTTCCCGACTTCAGTAGATTCACGCATCCGCTCCAGGAACTTGGACAGGATATTGCGCTGATAAGCTTCTGTATGTGTGGCATCAACAGCATTGATTTGTTCTATGCGAAAAAGATCCAGTATCACAATGGCATTTTCCACTATAACAGAAGAAAAACAAGTAAATCCCGTTCCGATAATGCATACTTTGAGATAAGGGTGCCACAATTTATAAAGCCCACATTCGAGAAGTACTTGTCCAAAAACATAGAATCTCCCTGGCTGTTTGACTTTCAAGACCGTCTAAGCACATCAGACTCATTCAATGCCAATGTAAATGCAGGCATCAGCCAAATCTGTAAGAAAGTCTCGCCAGACTTCCATGCCAGCCTGTATTCCTTCCGCCATTCGTGGGCAACGATAGCACAGAATGGTTGCGGTGCGTCGCTTGGCGACATTGACTTTGCCCTCAATCACTCTACCTACAAGATGGCAAGAGTATATACGAAGATTGATTACTCACCGGCATGGGAATTGAATGAGAAAGTTATTGATTATATTTTCTTCAGTAATAAGGAACCGGATAACAATGAAGACTCAACAAAGTCTTTTGAGAGAATGTCGAAGTATAATATCATCAGAGGTGAAGTATTCATCAGTGGTGATTGTGTATCCATAATCGAAGACTCTGGATTTACAAATGTTGAACAGGTAATTAC
Organism: Prevotella sp. E15-22; assembly: GCF_023204875.1. Classification (NCBI taxonomy): domain Bacteria; kingdom Pseudomonadati; phylum Bacteroidota; class Bacteroidia; order Bacteroidales; family Prevotellaceae; genus Prevotella; species Prevotella sp. E15-22. The sequence goes on along the minus strand of NZ_CP096247.1, from coordinate 2,125,493 downwards.
ACAACTCCTTTCGGCCTTCCCTGAGGATGTCGAACGTCCAATCAAGGTACAGATAAGGATTACTAATATGGACAAGAAGCAGACTCAATTGTATCAGAGAATATTGCAGTAAGAAAGAGCTGCGAGTGTCGGCCTATACGGACTACTGAGGAACTATGAAAATGGTGATAGTGTGTGGCTGATGGTTACAATTTTGATGTACAAAGATAGCAAAATGTCAGGAATTCGACCACTTTTTGTCAATTTGTCGATGGAAATGAACAATAATTGAAAGAAAAAGTGTAACTTTGTAGCGTTTTTTTGAGAATTTAGGCATGAGAAGGATTGAAGTGATAACATTGTTTAACGCGAATTGTTTGGTGATTCCAAATAATTCGTTAACTCACTCACTCACTCACTCTAAGTCACGCGCGATTGAAAAGGCGCGGGCACCCGCGTAAATAATATACGGCTTTCTTTGCATTAATGCAAGGAAGGCCGCTGTGTTATTTATACCCTACGAGACAAATAAATAATCAAAAATAAACAATAACAATGGGAATTAAGAAAAACATTTTCGCGCCCTCGACCACGGGGCGGGGCGCAACGCGACGGGCAGCCATGCTGCTGCTTGTGATGATGCTCACGACTGCAACGGCATGGGCACAAACCACAATTACGCCAACCCCCCCTTCGCAGGATGACGACGGCTATTACCTCATCGGCACTGCTGCAGAGCTCTATGGTTTTGCGGAGCTTGTCAACAATGGCAATGCAACAGCCAACGCCAAACTGACCGCTGACATTGTGGTCAATGAAAACGTGTTGGACGCCAACGGCGAAGCCTACACGGGCGAATTCGTGCAATGGACGCCGATAGGAAATGATTATTTTGAGGGCAAGGTTTATTCCGGCACATTCGATGGGCAGGGACACACCGTCAGCGGACTCTATGTCAGCGGCAGTAGCTGGCGTGTCGGACTTATTGGTGCAGTAAGCGGTTCAGCCGTCGTCAAGAACCTCGGCATTGTGGATTCGTATTTCAGCAGTTCCAACAACTTACTTGGTTCGATAGTAGGTGGAGTCGCTAATAACTCTTCCGTTACTCTCGCCAATGTGTATAGCACAAGTACCGTAAAGGGCGACAACTGGATTGGCGGGCTTGCGGGCGGTGGCGATGGCTCCGTCTCTGTCGTCAATTCCTATTTTGCAGGAAAGACAAGTGCAAATTTCCTATCCGGACAATACGGCTCTCACCACGACGATCTTGTGGCGGGCGATTTTGACAGGTCCACTCTCACTGTGTGCAACGCTTTTGTCCTCGGTACTTCGCAATATGGCACATCGGTTACGGCAGGGCAACTTTCCGACGGCACAGTGGCTGCGGCTCTGCATTATTATCAGGACGCGCTTGCCGACGGCTCGATGTTTGGTCTGAGTGGTGGCAAGACGAATTTCTCCGGCACGATTGACGGCGTGAGCGTTACAACAGCCGACGTTACCCTACACACCTTTGACGGTGATGCAACGGCTTATTCGTCAAAATACATTGTTGGGAATACCACGCCGCTGCCCGTAAACGTAGAGCGTGAGGGTTACACATTCTTTGGCTGGTACGACAATGCCGACCTTGAAGGCGATGCCGTTACAAGCATTTCTTCTTCCGAAACCGGCAACAAGGAGTATTGGGCAAAATTTGAAAGAAGTCACGCTGTGTCGTTTGCCCTTGGTGGCGGCACAATCCGAAGCGGAGAAATCGACCATTACATTGAGGGGGAAACAACGGTACTTCCCACATATGTGACGAAGGTCGGTGCTTCGTTCGAGGGCTGGTACACGACGGAGGACTTCACAGGCAGCCGTTATTACTCCATTCCCTCCACGGCAACCGAGGATATGACGTTTTATGCGAAATGGGGCGAAGAAAAAACGACATTCTATCTTAGGCAGGGCGGCAGTCCTGAGCCTGTGAGCATCCTCTACGAAGGCGAGAGCATTGTCTGGCTCGACGAAACGACGACGGAAAGATATGTTATTTCCGATAACTCTTACAATTATTGGAGTCCTATTCCAGATATCAATGTGCCTTACACCGGCGGAGCATCCACATTCGACCATAACATAAGTGAGATAAGTGTTGCTCAAAGCGGATTCTATGTGTTCACTCTGACGGACATGGGCGGTGAAAGTTGGTTTGTGTCGATATTGAAGTCTATGCTGAACTGCGACGTGGCATCTATACCCACCCAGGTCTATACGGGCTCGGCAATCGAACCTGACGTGACCGTTAAAGATGGAGAAACAACGCTCACTCTTGGCACGGATTACGAGGTGGCTTACAGCAATAACGTCAACGCAGGAACAGCCACAGTCACCATCACCGGCAAGGGCAACTACTCGGGCGAGACCGCAGCGACGTTCACTATCATCCCGAAGGCTGTGACCAATGATGGCATCACTATTGCCGCCATCGCTGACCGGACCTACACTGGATCTGCCATCGAACCAGAAGTAACCGTAACCGATGGAGGAACAACCCTCACGCTTGGAACAGATTACACTATCGGGTATTCTGCCAATGTGAATGTGGGTACTGCCACTGCTACCATTACCGGCAAGGGCAACTACTCGGGCTCAAGAGAGGTTTTATTCACCATCGCTAAAGCTACGCCCACTGTCACAACTCCGACTGCTGTTGAAAACCTTATATATAACGGCTCGGCACAGGCGCTTGTGAATGCAGGCAATACAGACTTTGGAACCTTGCTTTACAGCCTTGACGGCCAGAACTATTCTGATGACATCCCGACAGGAACGGATGCCGGAACCTACACCGTATATTACAAGGTGGAGGGCAGCGATAACTGGAATGCGGTTGCAGCGCAGACAATCGAGGTGACAATCACCTATTTCGATGCTTCGCTGGCTGCCATTGTTGACAATTCCGATGTCATTAGCAACATCATTACTAACTATGACAGTAAAGCCGACGTGACGCTCTCTGATCGCACGCTCTACAAGGACGGTAATTGGAACACGCTGTGCCTGCCATTCTCGTTGAGTGCAGCGCAGATTGCTGCCAATGCGGACTTTGCAGGTGCTACGCTGATGACTATGGACGTGACTGAGAAGAACGGCTTCGATGCAGAAGACGGGACGCTGTATCTGTATTTCAAATCGGCGACGGAGATTGAAGCCGGAGTGCCCTATTTAGTAAAATGGGAAAAGGCGGCGGACTACGAGGGCAATGAGGCGAGCTACGACATCAGCAATCCAGTATTCGAGGGCGTGACCATCAGCAACTCGACGGCTCAGACTATGGATAGTGAAACTACTGGATTGGAAACGGTGCAGATGGTGGGTACGTACTCGCCAGTCAGTGTGACTGCTGATGACAAGAGCATTCTGTTCTTGGGTGACGCAAACACATTGTACTACTCAACAGTTGACCGCCAGATTCGCTCATGTCGTGCCTATTTCTCTGTGCCGTACATCAATGGACACGCTGAAGCTAAGGCACGTGCGTTTGCATTAAGCTTTGACGGTGAAGAAACAACAGGCATTTTTGAAGTCTCTGCAAATTCTAATGAAGTAAAGGATGATGTATGGTATTTGTTGGACGGTGTGCGCCTGAGCGGAAAGCCGACACAACGCGGAATGTATATCAATAAAGGTAAAAAAATACTTGTCAAGTAAGCGATATGAAGAAAGAATATATGAAGCCTTCAATGAAGGTGATAGAACTGCAGCATCTGACACAACTTCTGCAATCAAGTGTGACTGGTCTGAAATCCAGTGGCTGGAGTGATGTTGAAGACGAACTGGACATCAGTGACCAGGGCGGTGGCAGCAGCATTTGGGACAGATAGACGTTCTGTCTAAATCTGAGAAAAAAGTAGCGGCGTTAATTCTATAGCGTCGCTACTTTCATTTGTATATGGGATGTAAGGGTAAAGAGGTTTACCAAATAATAGTTACCTACTTGAACGAAAGTGCAAAGTGAAACACTTTTTTGAACTGTATATCTGCCAATTGAGGCATTAAGTATTCAAACTTTATTGCTAAAATCAAGAAAATCAGGAAAACCTTTGGTTATATCAGATTATTTTAATACTTTTGCATCGTTTTAATGGTATATAAAATGAAGCAGAATGGTTAAAACGAAAGATGTCTTCATATTGGGCAGACCTATACAGCTGCAAGAACGAAGCAAGGCGCAGATGAAAGGTGTCACCATCGGAGACTCGCTATCGTACAAGTTCTACGATGGAGAGTTTCATGGTATGCCATTGCTTTTCGCTGAACCCAAAGGTAAAGTTGCTGCACCTCGCATCTTGTCTGTCACGGCAAGCAATCTTACTTCATTATTCCAGCTTCCTGTAGTCTTTTTGTTGCCTGCATGTCCTGCATACGAACGACAGAGGCTTATTGACAAAGACGTTTATTTCGTCATCTCTGACAAATACGTTCATTTGCCAATGCTTCTGGCCAATGAGCGCATACGCAAAACAAAACAGGCGAAAATTATGACACCGGTAGCCCAATACCTGCTGCTCTATCATCTGCAGATAGAAAGCATAGATGGATTGGCAGCACGAGACATAGAGGATAGGATTCCTTATTCATACGCAAGCATTACACTTGGCATTACTTGCCTTGAAGACTTAGGGCTGTGCCGGAAAGAATCAGAAGGCTCAAAACGAAAGGTCATACACTTCCATAAGAAGGGGAGGGATCTATGGGATCAAGCTCAACCACTCCTGATTAATCCCGTTGAAGAGCGCATCTACTGCGATGAACTATTGACTGAAGACCATTTTGTGATATGTGGCATCAATGCCCTGGCACATTACACAATGCTCAATCCTGATCCCGAAAGGATAATCATGATGACTGCCAAACAAGTTAGAGACTTCATGGTATCAGGTGTCATAGTACGCCCCAATCAGTATGATGGCAACATTCTCATCGAAGCCTGGAAATACCCACCGGTAATTAATAATGGTGAAAAAGCCGAATGGGTGGACAGGTTATCATTGGTCATTTCTCTACGTGAGGATGCAGATCCGCGGGTGGAAGGTGAAGTTGAACGTTTAATAAATGAAACAGCATGGAAGGGTTAGATAAATTCCGTGAAGCTTTTGAAGCCTACTCTGAGAACTACGTCATCATCGGTGGCACGGCTTGTGACATTGCCATGACCGGCACGGCTGTTCGCCCTCGTGCCACGCATGACATCGACATGATAGTCATCGTTGAAAAGATGACAACCGACTTCGCTGAGCATTTCTGGCAATTCGTGCGTGAAGGTGGGTATCGTCCTGAGAGACGCAAACAGGAAGAGGGCGAGACTCCGAAGTACGAACTGTACCGCTTTGTCAATGGCAAACCTGACTATCCCGAAATGATTGAACTGCTGTCACGGCACCCTGACATCCTCGGCGAACCGAAGGGGCTGACCATTGAACCAATTCCCACCAGCGAGGACACATCCAGTCTGAGTGCAATCATCATGGACGATGATTTCTACCACTTCACAATCGAGCACAGCAAACTGACCAATGGACTACGCCATGCAGACTCTGCTGCGCTCATAGCTCTGAAGTCACGAGCATACCTCAATCTTCTGCAAGACAAGGCAAACGGAAAGCATGTCAACAGCAAAGACATCAAGAAGCATCGTTCTGATGTGCTGAAGAACGTGGTCATCATAGAAGATAGTCAAATTACTGCTCCAGAACCGATAGTAACTTGCATAAGGGAGTTTGTCTCTTCAATCAAGAAAGAATGGAATACTCTTTCTGAACCACTTTCCAAGGCTCTTGACCAGGATACATCATTCGTCGAAGCCTTGCTGGAACAATTGGACGGATTATTTGCCACAGAACAGCAATGAAGATACAATATGCCTCTGACCTCCATCTAGAGTTTGCCGACAACTGGAGATATCTGAAGGAGAATCCCCTGCAAGTAACAGGGGACGTTCTCGTCCTGGCTGGTGACATTGGCTACTTGGGAGATGAGAACTATAGTAAGCATCCATTCTGGGACTGGGCTTCGGAGAACTACCGTCAGGTGATTGTTTGTATGGGCAATCATGAGTTCTATAAGTTCTACGACATCGCCAAGCTTAACGATGGCTATTGCCTTGAAATACGTCCGAATGTCCACAGCTATTATAATGCTGTCGTACACATAGGGGACATTGACTTCATCATAACAACATTGTGGGCCAAGATTCCTCTGAAGGAGTCATATTATACTGAACAAGTGGTAAGCGACTTCCGACGTATCATCTTCAATGGCGAACTTCTGACGTTTGCGGACTTCAATGGCGAACACGAAAGGTGCTTGGCATTCCTGAAGGATGCCATTTCAAACAGTAGAGCCAGAAGAAAGATTGTTGTAACCCACCACGTGCCATCCTTCCAGATGCAATGTCCCAAGTTTGCCGATAGCCAAGCCAACGGAGCCTTTACGGTTGAACTGGAAGACTATATCAAGGATAGTGGTATCGATTACTGGATATATGGACACTCTCACTACAATGTGGATGTCAAGATCGGCAATACCAAGTGTGTGTCTAATCAATTGGGATATGTCTTTCATGGTGAGCATGAGTTTTTCAACCCAGGCAAAAGTCTCGAAGTGTAAACACATATCATCATTCCTAATCTGTAATGACGATGTCGGTCATAAAAAGATGAAGAAAGGTTATCTTTCCAAATCTCAAAAGGAAACTCGTGAATTTGCAAAATTTCTGCAAATCTGTGAGTTTTCTTTCTAAATCACGGAAGATAACTTTTTACGAGCATCAAGTTAATGTCGTCTGTGACTTCAAAAGTTTTTCTCAGTTAAAAGAGAAGAGGATTAGAAGGGGAGGGCATAAGAAGGTTCATTCTCTTTTAAAAGAAAAACGTGAATTTTGGGAAACACGAGGAAGTCCCGTTTCGCTAAGTTTAGGTTTACGTTTACCCATGTATATATACATGCACCTCTAAACTTAAAGATTAAACCTACAATCATCTGCTTCAGGTTTACTATACCTTATTATATATATAAGCATATTTAAACTTAAACCTAAACTTATGGCATTGAATTCCATCCATTTTTCTTTTAATCGAAACAAAAATTTGGTCACAGAATGTCGTTTCCACCTTAATTTATATTAAAATCATACACGTTCTGCAAGAAAAACGTGCAGAATGAACGTAAAGTCAGAATAAATCATTAACTTTGCAAACATAGTTTGCAGAGCGTGCTTTGGGGATTATTTCCCTTACTGAGTATGTGATGCAACTACAGTGAAAATGGTCAGTCAAGATGTTGACCAGATTGTTGACCAAATATAAAAGTAACTCTAAAGATTAAGATAGGATTAGATGATGACAGAATTAATTACGTAAGTGACAATTTTTGCAGAAGAATACGAGTCAGAAACGTGCAGAACGTGCAGAACGTGTATGATTTGCATTCGGAATGTTGACCAGTCCTTTCGTAAGTCATTGATAATCAGCTCCCGTTAGCCGCCGCCCAGGCAGCCGTAGAGGAATAAGTTAATTCTCTGACAATAAGCGAAGGGATCTGTCCGTTTGGGCAGGTCCCTTTTTTTAGTATCTCATTTGAGAGGATTTCTAAGTACAATCTTATCAGAGGCGAGGCATTCATCAGTGGTGAATGTGTTTCTATAATCGAGGACTCAGGATTTACAAATGTTGAACAGGTAATAACGAGACTACTTTCATCTTTGTCTGACGAGCTAGAACGTCCATCCAAGGTTCAGATAAAGATTACAAATCTTGATAAGAAGCAAACGCAGTTATATCAGAGGCTAATTCAGTGATAGACACATAAACGTTGGTACGATTGACCTCACGGAAACCCAGAAATCCTCAAATTTGGAATTTGAGTTGTATTAGATGAAGAAACATGCTAAGTATGTTCCCCGCATTATCCTATCTTTCGGAACTCCTGCGGGGTCTGGCCGATCTGCTTTTTGAACAGGCGGGAGAAGTACTGGGGGTACTCGAAGCCGAGGGCGTAGGCTATCTGGCTGACGGTGTCGGTGGTCGTGGTGAGGCGGTGGCGGGCCTGAGCGATGAGGTGCTGCTGGATGAGCTGCTGCGGACTATTGCCCGTCTGGGCTTTTACGAGGTCGCCGAAGTAGTTGGCCGAGAGGTTCAGCGCGTCTGCGAAGTAGCGCACGGTGGGCACTCCCTGACGTGCGGCTAGGCCTCGGGCAAAATAGTCGTCGAGCAGGACGGTGAAGCGCTGCATGAGCTGGCTGTCGACGGGTTCGCGGGTGATGAATTGGCGGTCGTAGAAGCGCACGCAGTAGTTCAGAATCAGGGCGACGTTCTGCGCTATCAGCTGGCGGGTGTGGCGGTCGATGCCGCGTTCCAACTCTGTTTCGATGTTGCCGAGGATGTCGTGCAGCTGCTGGCGCTCACGCTCCGATACGTGCAGGGCCTCGTTGACTGAATAGCCGAAGAAGGTGTAGGGCGACATCGATAATCCCTGCATCAGTGCCGGCGAGAAGATGAGCATCACGCCCTGGTAGCTCTGTTCGAGCGTGCCCAGCTCAACGTCGTGGTCGGGGGCGAAGAAGAGCAGCGTGCCGTTGTCGTAGTCGTACTCGTTGCGCCCGTAGCGCACGGTGCCGCAGCGTGCATCCTTGTAAACCACGCAGTAGAAGCCAAACGTATAGCGGGTGTTGCCAAACGAGCTGCAATCAGCAAGGTCGTCGAGATGGATGACCTCAATGAGCGGATGGCGGACATCGTCACGTCCGAGGGCATGCATGAATGCCGACACGGTGGGGAAATGGATTTGTCTTATCTTCATGGCGCAAAGATACAAATTTTTTCGCAGATAATGACTATCATCCTACATTTTCTATCTTCACGGTGTCCAACTCTTGCTGATAAATCACGCCACGCTCCTTCGAGAAGAAATCAATTGTCAGGGCGGCGAGGGCTACAAGAATGAGCGCAAGGGCAGATGCTCGGAGCCAGGGCTTATCGCAGAAGGTGAACACGCAGACAGCGATGACCATCATGACGGCAGAGACGATGATGGTCTGCGGATAGATCTTCATGAAAGCAGCCACGCGAGCCTTCTCGCTCTCCAGAAACTTCTCAGGCGACTCCTGGTATTGTTCCACGAACTGCTTGCTCCGCTGATGATTATTATAGGCTAATGCAGCTCCTCCTCCGATAAAGATTACCGCCACCACCGTCAATGGCAGAATGATGGCGCGAGCCGACTCCGACGAGCCCCAACGCCATGCCACAAGGGCCAGCAGGAGGCATACCACGCCTCCTGCAACCATTGCCAGATCCTCCTGAATTTCGCCAGTCAACCATTTGTTGGTATAGTCAATCAGTTCCATATTATCTACAATTATAACCGCCGTCAACGTTGAGGATGGTACCTGTCAGGAATTTGTTGTCGGGACTAGCCAGATAATAGATAGCCAGGGCAATGTCCTGCACCTCGCCCATGCGATTCATCGGATGGATGGCAGCAATGCCCTTCTCATCATAAGCCCCAGCCTCGATAGCGTGCTTCAGGATGTCGGTCTTGATGGCTCCGGGAGCAACGGCGTTGATGCGGATACCTTGCTGGGCGTAGTCGATGGCAGCAGCCTTGGTCAGTCCCACCACGGCGTGCTTAGTTGCGCAATATTGTGCGGTGTAAATCAGTCCGTTGAGTCCTGCGATAGATGCCAGATTGACAATCGTGCCACCGCCCGTCTTCAGCATGGCGCGGATGGCATACTTCATGCCGTAATAAACGCCCAGGACGTTGGTGTCCAGCTGCTGCTTGAACTCGTCCGTCTCGGTGTCAGCCAGCGGTGCGGCACCCAGCGAGATGCCAGAGTTGTTGACAATGCTGTCCAGCTTGCCGAACTTGGCCACCGTCTGCTCGATGACCTGAGCCACCTGCTCCTCGTTCGTCACATCCAACTGGAAGAAGGTCATATCCAACCCCTCGTTCTTGGCTTCCTCGACGAATGCCTGACCCTTCTTTTCACTTCTACTTGTAATAACCACATTCCAACCGTTCTTTGCAAACTGGTAAGCCGTAGCCTTACCGATACCTGTTGTACCACCCGTAATGATAATTGTTCTCTTCATAACCGCAATTTTTTTAAGTTATTAATACTGTTATTTATTCTCGGCTGCGAAGGTACGACGATTTCACCGAACCATCGCTAAACAAATTACTGAAAGGTGTATACAAATTACTGATGGGGTGATTTTCCCTATTTTTTTACGCTAAACTTTGCCTTATACTGGCTGGGAGTCATGCCAAGAACGCGCTTCACGTAGCGGGTGAAGTAATTGGTGGTGTTGAAATCCAGCTGATAGGCTACATCCGTAATCGATAGGTCTTCGCGCTTCAGCAGGCGGGCAATTTCTTCGGCAGTGAAGTGCTCGATGAAGGTTATGGTACCAAGTACAAACCGAATAGTGGAGATTTTGAGTCATATAATCGGATTACCTTGGGTAGATGAAGGCACAATAGTTACCATTGCAACCTAATTTCATCGTCTCACGAAAGTAGAAATGGGAGATTTAAGAGATCAGTTTTTTCAGTTAAAAGGAAAGTGGAATGAGAAGGGGAGAGAATAAATCGGTTCATCTTCAGTAAAAAGAAAAATGTGATTTTTGGGGAAACATCAAGTCGTTTCATTCTGCAAAGTTTAGGTTTACGTTTACCCATGTATATATACATGCCTCTCTAAACTTAAACATTAAACCTTCAATCTTCTGATTTGGGTTTACTACAACTTATTATATATATAAGAACATCTAAACTTAAACCTAAACTTATGGCATTGAATTCCATCCATTTTTCTTTTAATCGAAACAAGAAATTGGTAAATGGATGTGGTTATTGCCTTAATTTATATTAAAAACAGACACGTTCTGCAAGAAAAACGTGCAAAACAAACGTAATGTCATGAGAAATTATTAATTTTGCAAGCAAAATTTGCAGAACGTGCTGAAAAGTCGTAATGCAATCTGTGTTCTAACAATAGTGTTTAACAATTAAAATATCGAAAAGTAGTCGAAGTGGCAAAAATGGTCGGATATTTTGAGGAAATCGGGTGCAGAATGTGCAGTACATGCTCATAATGTTTCCCAAATGTTTCCCCAATTTGCCGTAACGTGCTGATAATCAGCTCTCGTTAGCCGCCGCGCAGGCTGCCGTAGAATGTGAATAAATTTCTTATTTTTGAGATACTTAAAAACGCAAGTGCTTGATAACAAAGTACTTGCGTTTTTTTTTGCGTCTCCCCCAAAGCGTGTTTTTTCTGGAAACATTTTTAAAATTACAAATGACTGATATACAATTAATTATATTTTTGAGAAATGCCATTCCGTGTGCCAATAGGTAGTTCTGCTTCAAATTTGTTTACCAAAAAACGAGCCTGTTTACCAAAAATTTGAGTGCGGTTATTGCGGCTGATTTTTTTGCTTTATATGCATAATGTACATACCATTGTGCAAACACTTTTCCGTGTGTCAATAGGTCGGTCTATAGTAAAATTTACCTAGATTTGAGCGAGCCTTATGAAACCTGAATTATATTATATGAATGCGCACTATTGCGTATAATCATATAATATACATTTGATATGGCAACATTAAAAGCTACTGTAAAATCAAAAAGGAAAGATGGTATGTATGTCGTGTACATACGTTTTGCCCACAATCGTAAAGTCTCTTATCTGAGAACATCATGGATGGTTAACGATAAGGGGCTGAGTCGGAACAAAAAGGATATTCTTGACCCTTTCGTTATTCAACAAACCTCAAAATTGATTGATCAGTACTACAACACTCTGAATAGGATTGACACACAAGACTGGACGGTCAAGGAAATTGTGGACTATATTCAGGTAAGAAAGTCCGGAACTTTCCGTAGGTGTCGGCAGTAAGTTCGGCTTCATTGCATCAATGGCATACTTCGCCGAGTCTATCATCAGGTGGTTGACAAATCCCATAGTCTGTAGGGCAGCATCATTCCCCGACAAGATTCCCTTGTCGTCCTGCTCTGTCTGCGCATTGGCTTGTAATGCACAGACCATGAGCACTAAGAATAACACCTCACGTCTTTTCACTCTTATTCTTTTTTATGTAACGGATAAGAGGGAAAAGTATTGCAAATGTTATGGCATAAATGACAAGTTTCATCCAATTCTGAATGTCACCACTCAACATCCACACTGCTACGCATATAATCAAACAGATAAATGCAAAGTGCACGAAATTTAATATAGTTCCCCAATGTTTCATAAATGTCATTTCTAATATTACTAACCTATGTCTTCCCATCTCATCTCATATCCCGCAATTAAAATTTATGCCTAATGAACGGACGAACTCTGCCACTTGATTTGATAGTCATATAGTTGTGGTAATCCATCAGATAAGTTAACTGTAGATTTCACATGAAAGACCATTTGCTGCTCGTCAAGCAAGTAGCCTATCTGCTCTTTAATCTCGTCAGATTCTATGCTTAATAGCAAGTTGTACGGTTCGAAACCAAAGAAACCAGTAGAGAAGAGCGGCATGAGGTCGAATAAGATGTCTCTGGGGTCGCTGCCTGGCATTGTGCCAACCAATTCAGAATAGCAATAGTTCCATATCATCGTCTTCTTTTGCTGTGGAATGGTGCAGGTTCGTCTCGTGATGTTCCCGTCCTGCCATTCCAGCGTGTATAGTTCCGTGTACCAAGGCGTTTCATTTATTTTGTCCTGATAAATATAATTGAAGTTGTCGTTCCTTATGGAGATGAGTTGTCCCTGCTCGTTGTAGTGGAACTTGAAAAAGAATCGGTTCGCTTGCACATGTCTTGATGACGGTCTATGACCAGCCAAGCTGTCTACCCTTCCATTGGCAAGAAAGAGAGTGTCGTAATGGCAGAAATCGCGTGTATAGTTGGAATCGTGCTCACCGTTTGGTAGTTGGGCGAACTCCCGGAACGTGACGTAAATGCAATCATTGTCGTAGAGGTAATCGGCTTGCTGCTTCACAAGGAACAACCCGGAATCAACTCGTTCTGCAAAGGCGACCCTTCCCTCTGAGTCGTAGGAAAATGCGAGGTGCTCGTTACCGCCGTCCATTGAGAGTAGTTTTCCTGTATTGAGGTACGTGTGAGGATGGTCAGGGGTCACAGTGATTTCGTCATTGTTGGAACAGGCAGCCAGCAGTGACGTTACGAAGATAATGACAAGAGAATATTTCATCGTTCCTTTTTTAATTAAAAACGCGTGTTGCACAACATTTATTATTCCAAAGGTCATTTGTAGACACTTCAATTTAGACTTTTTTATAACCACCACATTTCTTATGTCTTCGGTACTCCTTCACGCTTTCAAGTTGTGCCGATGCAGTAATTGGAAATACAAGAGCTAGTAGGAAGGTGATGATGGTTTTCTTCATATCTTGGCTATTCCTTGTTATAGCTCAAATCTGTACCCAACGGTCAACTGAACGACCCTGTTGTGAATCTTGACTGCATCAATTTTTGTAGCGTTCGTCAGGCCGAGGTTATAGCGGACATCTATCCGTATGGCACCTATCGTGTACGACAGGCCAATAGGGATGCTGAGGTCAAAGGTCTTGAACCAGGTGTCATCGCTCGATGTCACAGTCCAGTTGCCATGTTCATCAAGCATTTCCTCATGGATGTGCTTCTTCAGTGCAAAGCCTGGCTGTAAGCCCAAGTGAAAGGCAAAGTCGGGAGTGATGTAGAAGTTTGCCGTCAAGGGGATATTAAGGTAATGCAGCGTGGATGAAGAGTTATGGAATTGTGAATTGTCTTTCATCTTCGTTCCCTGGTTGGAATAAAGGAGTCCACCCGACAGGCTGAACCTTTCGCGCAGCTGATACTCTAATTCTGCACCAGCCACAAGCCCAGCCTTGCTGGTGTATTCCATTTTCTCCCCGTCAATGCCGACATAGATGTCCGGATCTGTCAACTTGGCGATGTTGATACCAACTTTTGGCGTCAGTGTCCAACTACCTACTTCTCGTTGTGCATTGCCAATCAACGGCATTGCAAGCATTGCTAATATGATAACGTTTCTCTTCATTATATTTTAAGTTATATCCATAAATATAAACGGAAAACCTACTGCTTTTATTGTACTGCAAGGATAGTAGTAGCACCCCTGACCTCCCATGTCATCTCATTTCATATTCTGCTATGAGCATAATGTTCTTCCCGTTATGCGTGATGGGATAGAAGAAACGGTAGCGGGTGGCTGGCGTGGGACTTTATCAGGAGGATGGCAAACCCGCACAGATTCTGCGTCGGGGCGATGTGCTGCAGATTCCCGCAGGGGTACGCCACTGGCATGGTGCCACAAAAGACAATTGGTTTTCGCAGGTGGTAATCTACGATTCGACTTGGAAACTCACAGAGGCATCTGATGACAGCGACAATTCTGTTTCGGACGAGTACTACAATGGATTGGATATGGTGGAGTATGCACATCAGCGGGCTATTGACAGTCTGATGTTCACTGCCCCAGACACGACAATGACGCTGCCGACTTTCAACGGTCCGATTCGTCTGGCGAATACTTTGGATGCTCAAAACGTAGCGGGTGCTCCAGGTCTTCACTATGTCGTGTTTGAGCCGGGTGTCATCAATGCCTGGCCTCGCTCTGCGCCACCGGCAACCAGGAGCGCTTCCTCACCGACGACACCGGCAACCGTCGCTGGCTCTGTTTCCGCGTGAACAACATCGACAACCCCCGCGCCTGGGACCTCGACTACGAGCAGCTCTATGCCCAGTTGCGCGACGAGTATTACGACGGCTTCAGCTACTGGTTCAACAAGCATGAAGAAGAGCGCATGAAGCAGCAGAACGAGTATTTCCGCATTGTGTCCGACGAAGAACAGCTGATCCGCTGTCGCTTCCGCCAGCCCAAGCCCGGCGAGCCCTTCAAGCGCCTCAACGCAGCCACCATCGCCCAGATGATCTCCTACGGTCGTCAGCCCATCACCTCGCGTCGCGTCTCCCTGGTCATGAAAGCCATCGGTTTCCACTCCGAGCGCAACAGCAAGGGCTGCTACTACAAGCTCTTCGAGATGGACACCAACGAGTCGCAGCGCGTCATCTCCGACATGCTCTCCGCCTCCGACCAGTGTAACGAATGTAGCGAAGAATTAGACCTTCCCTTCTAAGAAATATATTCACCTCCATCCAAATGCATTTCCATAACGCAATTTCCCATTTCTCATTACACTCATTACACAAATGTATTTATACATTTGAAAGAATCAGTTTAATCCGAACCATCCGTGGTCAATTAATAAACGAACACGGATCTAACAGATGAAACGGATAAACTGAAAATAATAATCCGTACAATCCGAGTAATCCGTGTTCAAAAATAAAAAGAAAAATGAAAGCAATGTACAAAAGTGAGCTAGCCAAGCTAGCCGGGGTCTCCCCCCCGCACCTTCCGCCGTTACCTCGCCACCCGTCGTCCCATCCTCACGGCCATGGGCGTCAGTCCCTTCGCCCGTAAACTTCCCCCTCCCGCCGTCCACTACATCTCTGAGGACTACTGCATCGACATCCCCGATAACACAGCGACTCTATCTAACAAAACGACCACGGATCTATCGGATTTAACGGATTACCCACCGCGCCAGCCGATAAAAACGATTCATCGCGGACCTGTGAGTCCCTTTCCAAGGGACGGCGCAAGCAGGGATGTAGGAAAGAATATCGCGTGTCCTGTGAGTCCCTTTCCAAGGGATGGCGAGAGCAGGGATGTAGGAAAGAATATCGCGTGTCCCGCGATACCAAAAAGGCACGGGAGTCGTCGGTCGTCCGCGACTCCCGTTTGCATCCTTCCCTTGGGGGAAGGCCTTGGATGGGGGAATGCTTCTTTGCTACTTTCTTCGCGCCGAAGAAACGTAGAAGAAAATATTAATAAATAATTTAAAGATTTAGGTTTGTAAAGCGGACAGAAAGGGACAAGACCCTTTCCAAATGTAGTACCTTTGCAAACGAAATCAAGCCCCACAAGGGACTCAGGTTTCGCCCCATCGAGATAATTCGAACGCCTCGTTCAGATAACTCGAACGAACGATCGAGATAACCCCTTAGGGGGTATCGAGATAACCCGAACAAATTGTTCGAATAATCTCAACGCCCCGTTGAGATAACCCGAACAAGTCAAAGAGACTATCCGGATAATAAAAAAATAATATGTTTAACTAAAAAATCCTTTTTAAAAATGAAACTATCCCCTTCATCCTGGAAGCAGCTGCTCCAGATCATCGCCACCATCATCACCACCATCGCCGGCACCCTCTGCGTGCAGTCCTGTGCCCTGAATTGGCATTAGCCAATTCCCCTTTCTGTGATTTTTTAGACCGCCACCGCGATAAAATTTTTCAAATTATTTTTTTGTAGCTATGCCACCCCATCTTTGAAAACAAAAAAGGGCCTTCGCACATCCTTGTACGAAAGCCCTTTACGCTTCACACGATATCCTTTAGATTGGATAAAATCTTGAGACACTGACATGTCCCCCCGGTCCGTTATCTTCTCATATTACTTCAAATTCTTGGTGAAAAACTCTGCCAGCTTATCCCACGGAATCATGTTCTTGGGTTGACCCTGACCTGCCTTTTCCTCGTAGCCGCCATCGTAGAGGTCGCAGTGAGAGGCATCTGGTATGATGAGCAGTTGTTTGTTCTCGGGGTTGGGATTTGGCTCGCCAACAAACTTATAACCATCGGCTTTGCCATCCACCATATAGTGATAAGCAGCCTCGCCAAAGTAGCGTGAATGGGCATCTGCACCATGCATCACGAGAACAGCAGAGCGGATCTCGTTGATGTAGTAGAGGAAACGGCTGTTGGCGTAGGCCTGTGTACCGATGACGCGCCAGCCGTCGTTAGAGTTGCCGGAGCGCTTGTGGTAGCCGCGTGGGGTCTTGTAATAGTCGTAGTAGTCGTGCACGAAGTTAGGCGCTTGTGGGGGAACGGTGTCCAGCACACCTCCAGCCATCGCGTTGGGGTCGGTGAGGCGTTGCTTTGAAAGGTTTTCGCGGTTCCTATGACGCCACTGCTCGTTGTCGAAAGCATCGTTATAGTCGTTGCCACTGACACGAGTCATATCATACATCGTAGAGGCTACGGTAGCCTTGATGCGAGTATCGGTAGCGGCAGCATTCAGTGCGATGCCACCCCAACCGCAGATACCGATAATGCCAATACGTTCGGCATCCACATTGTCCTGCTTCGACAGGAAATCGACAGCAGCCATAAAGTCCTCGGTATTGATGTCGGGCGAAGCTGTACGACGCGGTTCACCGCTGCTCTCACCCGTATATGAAGGGTCGAAAGCGAGTGCTACGAAACCACGCTCTGCCATTTTCATGGCGTAGAGTCCACTACACTGTTCTTTCACTGCTCCGAAAGGACCAGAGACGGCAATGGCAGGCAACTTTTCACTTTTAACTTTTAACTTTTCACTCGCCGCAGGCGTATAGAGGTCTGCTGCTAGTGTTAGGCCATACTGTGTTTTAAACGTCACCTTCTTGTGGTTCACCTTCTCGCTCAGCGGAAACACCTTGTCCCACTCCTGCGTCAATTCTAACTTCTGTTCCATATCGTTATTAGTATTTTGTTTGTTGTTACATGCTACGAGGATACTGCATATCAGTATCGTGGCGAAAAAAGACCTTTTCATTTTTCTCTACTTTCTATGTTATACCTTTTCTCCTAATTCAAATGCCTCTTGGAGTTTGGGATTACCCATTATCTCACGAGCTTCGTTCACGCCTCCACAGAATAGTGTGCCAGCCATGCGTGACTTAGGATAGCAATCCACCCATCCTTTCAGGCCTGCTTCTGCTCTCGTCGAAGTATCGTCCTCGTCTTCTGCTGCCGTTGACAGCATATAGACATCGCGGAACTGATAATCCTGTTCGTACATACCGTTCATGCGGTCTATGAGGGTCTTCATCTGACCGCTCATCTCATAATAGTAAATAGGTGTAGCCCAACATACTACATCGGCCTCCAGTACCTTTGCCATGATGTCGTTCACATCGTCGTTGATGACACAGCGGCCCAGCTTTTGGCAACCGAAGCAGCCTTTGCAAAACTGTATATTCTTACCTACAAGAGAAATCTTCTCTACTTTGTTTCCGGCAGCCTTTGCTCCTTCAACGAACTTGTCTGCTAACATGTCGCTGTTTGAGCCGTGACGCAGACTTGTGGAAATAACTATAACTTTTTTCATTGTTTTCTAATTATCTTTTTACCGTTTTGAATTATGATTCCTTTATGTCCAGCCTGAGCTAATGTGCCTTGTAGAGTATAGCATTTTTTATCTTTTAACTTTTCACACTTAACTGTATTGATGCCTGTGGACAGTGCAAGCGACAGGGTAACACTGATGTTGCTTTCGCCTGCTTTGAGGAATGTGCGAAGCTCATTTTCTGACAGTCCGTCGATATGTCCTAAACGAGTATAGCTCCAAGAGTTTGACTCGTAGAAGATGCATATGTTGCTGCCGTTATAAAGAACGATGTCTCCAGGTAGGGTTGTCATCTGCTCGTTTTTCGTTGTCAGCGATTTGCCTAAAGAACCCCATATCTCAAAATCGTTGTCGTTGAGAGTCACTGTTATGGGTGCGTTCTGAAGTGCAGCAACCAACTCGCGTGTGGCATCATTGTCCACAAGTGTCGCGCTTTGCGTTTGTCCATCGATAGTAATATAAATTTTATTCATAGTAGGTGTTTCTGCTTTCGCTTCATTGTCTGCAGAACAGCTGCAGAACAGCATGGCGGCTAAAAATAATAAATACTTATGCATCGTTATCTCTGCTTTTTGAATATCAGTTTCATTGTTTCTGGGTCGAGTGGCTTCATGGTAGGCAGTCTGAGGTCTTTCACCATGTGGAGTGTACCCTGCTTGTACTTCTGGAAGTGGTCGGTCTTGAGATGCTGCTGATAGGATTCATCGGAGGCATAGATTTCGAGGATGCGAATCTGGCATGAGTCTTCGGCACTCTGCATGGGATACAGGCAGATGACACCAGGCTCGCGCTCTATACTCAGGCGACCCACCTCGTTAGCAAAGGCGAGATATTCCTTCATATACTGCGGATAGACCTCAATCTCAGCAATGCGGGCAATCAGAGACCCTCCTCTTTGCCCCTCCCTTGTATGGAGGGGAGTAGATAGTGATTGGGTGAGACTTTTCGCATTCTTCCACAGAATCATCTCCTTGAATGGTGCCAGGTCGGGCTCTTTCGAGAGATAGTCTTTCATCCTTGCCAGACTCTGCGTGAGCACCTGTGGGGCCACGTAGGGATAGTCGGAACCATAGAGCAGGTGGTCGGGCGTGGTGATGGTGAGCAGCATGTGGATGACCTCTGGAGAGTGTGTCCCCGCAAGGTCGTAATAGAGGGTGCGGAGGTTGGCCTCGTAGTCAATCTCACCTACCATTTTGTTGGTCTGCATCACGGGTGTCAGCGACTTCATGCGTGGGATGGCAAGTGGCAGATAGGCACCGCAATGGGGCACTATTACCTTTATATTATTATAGCGGGCCAACACGTTGCGACTGATCATGTTCGATACGGCACGGGTAGTCTCTGAGAGATATTCCTGCATAGCCAGCGGTGTCTGTTGCATCACCTGCTTATTGACCGGTTCTGGGCGATGGGGATGCAGAATCACCACAGCCTTGCGCTCGTTCAAGACTGAGAAAAGCGTGTCGAGTTCGGGTGCACCCAGATACTGTCCGTTTACGTTTGTTGCCAGTTTAATGCCGTCAGCCTTCAATACATCAAGTGCATATTTCACCTCCTCAATGGCTTTCGAGACATCGGGTAGGGGTAGGGCAGCACAGAACAGGAATCGTCCAGGGTGCTCCTTCTTGATGCGAGCGGCAGCCTCATTGGTCTGTCTCACCACCTCTGCAGACGAAGGTTGTGGAGCCGCCAATGTCAATACCGATGTCTCCACACCAGCCTCGTCCATCCATCTGAGATGATTCTTCACATTGTACTTTGGCAAGGGGAATCCCTCGTCCATCAGTCGTCCCTCGTTTTCAAGAGTCGACATAAACTCAGGAGTGATGAGGTGTGAGTGCACATCAATCACGCCCTGAGCGAAACCGTTTGCTGCTATCATAAGACTTAGCAATAATGCTTTTGTTTTCAAATCTCTTTGTTTTAAGTTTCTGGGTGCAAAGGTACACATTATATATTATATAACTATTACACAAATTGGCTGATTATATACCAATTTCGCAGAAAACGCTAAAAAACCATTAAATTTCTACCATTATTAGACTATTTTGCGTACCTTTGCCACCGATATGAAGAATATTCTGAAGGTTGAAACTCCTAACGACTACGCTCGTTTTGTGGATGCACCAGTGTTGCACCCATTAATTAGCATCATCCATTACGACGAGCTGGCACCCTTCCGTCACAGTCTGAACAACTATGGCGTGTATGGGCTGTTCATTCAGCGGCAGTTCCCCCGTAATCTCTCATACGGCATGCGGAAATGGCAGGTGAGCGATGGTTCTATCATTGCAGTGGAACCAGGACAGATCGGTGGACTGGAGGACAACGGCGAACGCATCTCGTTATGTGGTTGGGTGCTGCTGTGGTCGCCCGAACTGTTGAACGGCACTGAACTGGAACGCCAGATAGACCGCTATCAGTTCTTCTCGTATTTCTTTGATGGTTCGCTGCGCATGGAGCCCGACGAATGGCTCTGTATCACGCAACTGGTGACCCAGATGCGACAAGAGTTGCAGACACACGAGGACTCCCCGTCTTTGAGAAATGTGCTGCTTGGCTATCTGCACCTGATACTGGAATACTGTAATCGTATCTATCAGCGCCAGCTTTTCGAAGAGGACAGGGGAGAGGCTGACCTGCTGAAGCGCTTTCACAACTTGCTTCAAACCTATTTTCGTGAGAACCGTCAGCTGATGCAGGGTTTGCCTACCGTCGCTTGGTGCGCTTCCGAACTGGCTTATTCGCCTCGTTATTTTGGCGATATTGTCCACAAGGCAACTGGTGGCACAGCTATTGGCTACATCCACAACTACGTTATCAATCAGGCGAAAAGTCTGTTGATGCAGGGTCACAACATCAGCGAGACCTCCCGCCTGCTCGGATTCGATTTCCCCCACCATTTTACTCGTCTCTTCAAGCGCATCACGGGACTTACGCCCAGCGAGTTCTTAGGGAAATCCGATTTTGAACTTGAGTACGAAGATTGACATTTTGGGAGACAGAACCATCGAGCCTGGCAAATTGTAACCATCTAAATTACCATTATATTGAGCATACTCGACATTATTGGCCAGTGAGGCAAACGTGCCATCTTGGGCCTGCATAAAATCTAGGTCGACAAATCCATTATCTCCTGCTCTCTCGGCTGGATAGGTTACAAGACATCCAATGTTTTCCTGAGGGTCAGTTAGAGTCATTGTGAAACTGGCAGACTTGCCTTCATTCAGGCAACATGCTACCTGCTAGCAACTGTGCACAACTGGAAAGGTTGACTACTTGCACTACTGGCGTCTCATAAACTCTCATTTTTTTTTCATAATGTTTGTGATGTTCTAAAATTGTGTGATATTAAGTTATTGTTTAATCCAAATTTATTAAGTACCAAGTCTTTCTGCATGTCGTAGAAGTAATGCATGAGCTCATTGCCCAGATGGTCAGCCTGCTCGATGGACTGCGCCTCACTATAGACACGCACCACAGGCTCGGTATTAGACTTGCGAAGATGTACCCAACGGTCGGGGAAATCAATCTTCAGACCATCAGTCTCACTGATGTGGGCACTCTTGTCCTTTGAAAAGCGGTCTTTCACCTTCTTGAGAATAGCATCAACATCTGTGTCGGGGTTGAGGTCGATAGAGTTTTTGGCTATCTGATAGTCGGGAAAGGTGGCTCGCAACTGGCTAACGGTGCACTGCCTTTGAGCAAGACTGCTAAGGAATAGGGCAATGCCTACCAAGGCATCGCGACCATTGTGGCACTCAGGATAGATGACGCCGCCATTGCCATCGCCTCCGATAATAGCACCCACCTCTTTCATCTCGGCTGTAATATTCGCTTCACCAACGGCAGAGGGATAATAGAGAGCACCTCGCTGCAGAGTAACATCACGCAAGGCACGAGTGCCACAGAGATTACTAACAGTATTGCCTGGCGTATAACTGAGCACATAGTCTGCCACACTGACGAGGGTATACTCTTCGCCAAACATCGTACCGTCTTCGCAGATGAATGCCAGTCGGTCTACATCAGAGTCAACAACAATACCAAGATCGAAGTGTTCTTGCTTCATGCGACCGATAATTCCCAGCAGATTGTTCTCTGTGGGTTCTGGTTTATGGGCAAAGACGCCCGTGCATTCACCATTCAAAACCTCATAGTCTACACCGAGAGCTTGAAACAGCTGGGGAAGGATGATGCCACCAACAGAATTGATGGTATCTACACAGACGCGGAACTTTCGCTGGCGAATGGCATCGACATCTACTAACTTCAGATTTAAGACGGCATCGATGTGGCGCTGGTTGAAGGTCTCGTCGATAGAGAGTTGGCCTAGTTGGTTGACTTCACTATAGGAGAAATTTCCGGATTCGGCAAGTGCTATCAGCTCTTTTGCATCGTAAGGCATGAGAAATTCGCCCTCACGATTAAGCAACTTTAAGCCGTTCCACTGGCTATGGTGGTGGGAGGCTGTAACGACAATGCCACCATCAGCACCAGTTATGCGTACAGCAAGTTCAGTGGTAGGAGTGCTGGCATAGCCGATATCAATGACATCATAACCCATGCCCATGAGTGTGCCTACAACAATGTTGCGCACCATCAGTCCCGACATACGACCGTCGCGGCCTACCACCATCTTTCTGCCATGAACATATTGAGCGAAGGCAGAGGTAAGTTTGACAATATCAAGGGGATTCAGCGTATCGCCAGGGCACCCACCAATGGTGCCATAGATTCCTGAAATGGATTTGATAAGTGTCATATGATTTTAAGCGTGTATTATATTGTGTTATGGTTACTTTATTTGTGTGTGTGGAATTATTCGTCTTCGTTGTTATTCTGATATTTCACGCGATACTCCATAGGTGTCATTCCTGAGTGCTCTTTGAAATACTTGCCGAAGAAGGAGGCATTGGGGAATTGCAGGTCGTCGGAAATCTGCTGCATTGTCATATCGGTAAAACGCAGACGGTTCTCGATAGCTTGGAGCGTGAAGAAATGAACCATCTCACTGGGGCGCCTATTCATAGTCTCCATCAACAGTTTTGAGAGGTATTTAGGAGTGACATGCAGCATCTTGGCAAACTCATCGACGCGACGTATGCGACCATCGCTCTGCTCTACCAGTTGCATAAAGCGGTCGGCAAGTTTCTTGCCATGCAGTCTTGAATCGCCATATGTTGTTTCGCACTTTGTTCGTTGTTCTCCTCTACGCAGCACAGAAAGCGTCTCTAAGAGGATGGTGCTGACAATGGAGCGCACGATGTCGGGATAGAGCACCAAGGAACTATTGCGCATGTGATGGCTGAGCTGCTGAAAGTAAGAATCAAACAGTGTAGCATCGGTATCGGATAGCGAAACCTTGGGATTCTGCTTCAATAGCTGCACGTCGGCAAGGCTGCTTTTAGTGAACATGTTCATGTTCCACATTTCGCCACGAGAGAACCATACTTGGCGACAATTGAAGTCGGGAGTAGACATAAACTTCTCCACAACAGAACTTACCATGTAGAGAAATAGGTCATTCTTGTTCAGCTGAATGGTCTGACCGTCATACTCGAACTGGGCAGCTCCTGCCGTGCAGATAACAATGATACCATGGTCCATAGGTTTTATTCTGCCAGCAGGCATACCGCCAAAGCAATCCACCAGCACCAACTCGTCGCTATCACCCATGCGAAGAGTTCCTGCTCCCTTTCTTGGTTTGAACTCAAAAATATCCATAATGTTCTGTTCTTCTCTTTTTCGGATGCAAAAGTAGACATAAAAAACGAAAAAACTATGTTCAATAAGTAACATTATATGTTCGACATGTATCATCGGTATTTTTAATTCGAAAAGTATGTGTATCTTTGCAACCCAAAATAAATAAGTAATCTATATTATATATAATGAAACCATTTATTTACCTATCTCTTGCAGCAATGCTGCTAACTGGAACAGCCTCTATGCAGGCACAAAACAAGACCAAAGCCAAGACACAGGCAAAGGCCAAGAGTCAGAAAACAAGCAATAAAGCGACCACAAAGTCGACAGCAAAGATACTATATGTGGAGCCAGAAGACCGTAACTATGCACAGAATCTGGGTGGCCACATGTTTTGGGACTATACAGCCAGAGAAGGTAATGCCTTGCTAACAGACTGGAAGATAAGCAAAGAGGATTATAAAAAGATGGTAGAAAAGTACACATATAAGACTTTTGAGGAGGCCTATAAGAATCTGCCTGTGCTGCCCGATCCATCGCAAGTTGATACACGTGAAAAGATGACAGAATACTCAGCAGGCGAATTAAAGGCACGCGTTGAAGCCGTTGATAACTATGAGCCAGAACCTGAGTTGAAAACAGAAAGTGACAGATTTAATAAAATCATGATGGACAATGCCAAGAAGGCACGCAAAGGACAGCCTTTCGACACCCTCTTTGTAGACAAGAAGTGGCCACAATATAATAAGGTGTTGGATAAAATGAAGGCTGCATGCACAAAGTTCTACGATTTAGATAGAGACATTGTACATTATAACGAGACGCCAGATCATGACCGAGGATGCTGGCTGCTCGAGAAGCAAGGTGGTGCGCCTCGTTTCTACTTTAACATTTATTCGCCACTGGTAAAGCAGATAATTAAAGAGTGGCTTGGCTCTGACGAGTGTAAGCGTGTGCAGGTCATAGAGGACGAATTGCGTGCACGTGTGGCCGCTGAAAATCCCAAGAAAACACCCGATTGGTTTGTGGAGGGTCGCAAGCGTGAGGCAGAGATTGTGGCTGAATACAACCGTAAGCTTTTACAGCGCTGGATGCAGAAATCGCCAGCATCGCTCTTGGCAGAATATAAAGCAGCTATGCTCAAGCTGATAGCATGGAACAAAGAGGTAGAGGCCATCCGTGGTAATGATCCTATAACAAAAGAATACATTTCTGCACGCTGGTCGGTAAGAGAAGGTATAAAATCGCTGTTCCATGAATATCTTTACCTGATGGATCTCTCAGACTTACCACTTGTACGCACACCAAAGACACAGGAGGGCGCCAAGAAGTTCAAGCTGGAAGATTCGCCCTGGAAGCTGTCATATCCTTATAATATATGAAGAGAATAATCAACATAACTAATAATTCACAATTAACAATTTAAACTTTATGAAAACAGTGTTCACTTACAAAAAACTAATGTTCGTTGCCATGGCTGCCATGGCGGTATTCACCAGCTGCACAAAAAACGAGGACGACTATATCGCCTCAAGTCTGCGTAGCAGCGACTGGCAAGGTAAGATTACAGAATATTATCAGAATCGCTGGGGCATTAATGGCTCAGAATATTCTACTGTGATGGGATTTGAGTCGAAAGATTATCACTACACCAGTGGAAGAGGCTATGAACTGGACTACAAGACCTCTTCACCCAAAGAGAACTATGCCTTCTGTACTTTTAAGTGGTTTATCGTAGATGGCGACATCACCATCATCTATGACGACGACAAGTGGAATCCCACATATATCGTAGACTACCAGTTGAGAGGCAACAGCTTCTATGGCTATATCTACAACGCTTCTGACCGTAGAGTACAGTTCGACTTGGAGAAGACCACATTTACAGAATGGGACTACTACAGAAAGCATGGTTCACGCTATCTAAACACAGACTATCGCGCTGCCAGACTGAATAATAAGGATGGCGTAAGCGTAGCCAATGGTATCTTCGCAGAAATACTGAAGAACAAGGAATAAAATCACTGGGACTTGGTTTCGATAACTCAAGTCCCAGATTTTTCCTGCATCTTTAGTTCCCATAAAGATGTAGGTTAATAGTAGGTTAGATGATTATGAAACATCTAACCCTCGAGAAACTCAATGTAGACTCAATCTTTATGGTTAGAGTTTACTTTACCTTATTATATATATAAGAACATCTAAACTTAAACCTAAACTTACATCGCAAGAATCTATCAGTTTTTCTTTTAACTGAGACAAATTGTATTAAGAAGGGATATCAATTCGTACATATATGTTAAAGAACAAACACATTCTGCAAGAAAAAACGTGCTAAATGAGCGTAAAGTCAGAAGAAATCATTAACTTTGCAAACAAGGTTTGCAGAGTGTTTCTAAGGGCTATGGTTCTATAGAATACATGAAACATTTAC
The DNA here is from genome assembly GCF_023204875.1 of Prevotella sp. E15-22. NCBI lineage: Bacteria > Pseudomonadati > Bacteroidota > Bacteroidia > Bacteroidales > Prevotellaceae > Prevotella > Prevotella sp. E15-22. Next base: position 2,099,062 of record NZ_CP096247.1, on the reverse strand, counting down.
AGTTAACGATTGTGAGTGTTAGCCGCCGCCCAGGCTGCTATTAAGGAATAATTCCATACAATAATAAAAGAAGAGCTCTGCCAATACAGAAGGGTTCTTTTTCTCTATAAGAAAGAAGGAGAATAATATGAAGGTATTACTGATTAACGGAAGTCCAAGAGAGAATGGCAATACATTCACTGCTTTGAGCGAGGTGGCAAAAACATTAAATGCCGAGGGTGTTGATACTGAGATAATCAATATTGGTAAACATGCTGTGCAGGGGTGTATTGCTTGTGGAATGTGCGGCCGTAATGGTGCCAGGTGTACATTTCATGATGATTTGTATACAAAGGTATGGCGTGCTGTCAAGGATGGTGTCGACGGCTTGGTTGTAGGCTCACCAGTATACTACGGTGGTCCTAACGGCTCACTTTGTGCCTTGCTTGATCGCGTGTTCTATTCGCTTTCAGGTGAGTTGAGATTCAAACCTGCAGCTAGTGTTGTTGTTTGCCGCAGAGGTGGTGCTTCTGCTGCTTTTGACAGGCTTAATAAATATTTTACGATGTCAAATATGCCTTTGGTGAGCTCGCAGTATTGGAATATGGTTTATGGTCAGACTCCTGGACAAGCTGCCCAGGACGAGGAGGGCATGCAGACGATGCGTACGCTTGCTCGTAATATGGCTTGGATGATTCGAAAGTTGAATGTGAATGAAGATGGTCATCCTGCGTTGGAAAGTCCGCAACGTACCAACTTTATCAGATAAAAAAGAATTGAAATTTAATTCCTGCAAATAAAAAAAGCATCAGCGATTGAACTGATGCTTTTTTGTGATATTGCTCGACTATCTTAGAAAGGCAGATCGTCAGCCGCACTCTCACCAGCAGGCTCCTGTGCAGGAGGGAAGGGAGCGTTGGCAGCCTGAGGAGCTGCGTTCTGCTGACCAGCGAATGGTGTAGCTGCGGGTACTGCACCAGCTGCCTGACCACGCAGGATGTTCCATGCACGGATATCGTTAAACCAGCGGCCATTGTACTCGCGGGCATCGATATCAAACTGAACGGTAATCTCCTCGCCTGGCTGAATGTTGAACTGCTTAATCTTATCTTCACCAAAGATGTTGAACACCATTTTGCGGGGATACTGACCAGGAATCTCAATAACGTATTCCTGAGTCATCCATGGGTTACCTGTGCGGGCAGAAACACCACCTCTTGCCTCCATGATGGCAATGACTTTTCCTGTTAAATCCATATCTGAAAATGTTATTATTGTTTGTATTTTTGCAAAATCGCATGCGAAATTACTAAAATAGTTTGAAAAACAAGCAATTTTTTTGCAAATATTTTGTTGTTGACGTACTTTTTTTGTATTTTTGTACACCAAATTGAGAATAATAAACAATAATAAATAATATGAGATTTACTGTATCAAGCACAGCACTGAGCAGCCGATTGGTGGCTTTGTCTAGAGTAATCAATAGTAAGAACTCGTTGCCTATCTTGGGTGACTTTCTGTTTGAGGTTGTTGACGGACGTCTGAATCTGACAGCTTCTGATAGTGAGGTGATGATGAAAACTTCTATTGAGCTGACTGAAAACGATGGAAATGGTCGTTTCTGTGTTGGTAACCACGATTTGCTAGAGGCTGTGAAGGGTATTTCTGAACAGCCTATCACATTTGATGTGGACCAGGCAGCTAATATTGCTAAGATTGGTTACCAGAATGGTATGTTCTCTTTGCCTGTTGAGAATGCCGATGAATTTCCTCAGCCTCAGCAGATTGATGATGGCGCTACTACCATTAATATTGCAACTGCCACATTGGCTGAGAATATCAACCGTTCAATCTTTGCAACTGCACAGGATGAGCTTCGTCCTGTAATGAATGGTATTTATTTTGATTTGACTCCTGACTATCTGGCTGTTGTCGCAAGCGATGGCCACAAGTTGGTGCGCAATAAGGTTCTAAGCATTAAGAGTGATCAGCCTGCTGCCTTTATCCTGCCCAAGAAGCCGGCTTCATTGCTAAAAGGTGTACTCGGCAAGCAGGGTGGCGACGTGGTTATTCGTTTTGATGAGCGCAATGCTGAGATTAACTTCGAAGAGGGTGTCATTATCTGCCGCTTGATTGAGGGTCGTTATCCCAACTACAACTCAGTCATTCCTCAGAGCAATCCTAACCAGTTGACAGTCGACCGCTTGGGCCTATTGGCAGCTTTGCGTCGTGTGCAGCCTTTCTCAAACGATTCCAGCAATTTGATTCGCTTCCATGTTGAGAATGGTACGCTTCAGCTTGATGCTGAGGACTATGATTTCTCAAAGACTGCAACCGAAAAGATGTCTTGCGACTATAACGGCATGCCTATGAGCATTGGTTTCAAGGGTTCGTCGTTCATAGAGATTCTTAACAACTTTGACTGCGATCAGGTAGTCATTCAGTTGGCAGACCCCAGTCGTGCAGGACTGGTATTGCCCTTGGAGCAGCCTGAGAATCAGGATGTGCTGATGCTGATGATGCCTATGCTGATCAACGATTGATTTGAGATTTGAACTTGATTTTTCATGAAACTGAATTTAAATAAGCCACTGGTCGTCTTCGATTTGGAGACGACCGGTCTTGATTTGGTAAAGGACCGTGTTATCCAACTGTCGTTCATCAAGGTTTATCCTGATGGAAAAGAAGAGCGTGGTGACTATCTGATAAATCCTGAGTGTTATATTCTGCCTGTCATCACCCAACTGACAGGTATCTCTAATGAGGATGTGAAGGATAAACCCACCTTCAAGCAGTTAGCTAAGACACTTGAGGAAAAATTCACTGGCTGCGACTTTGCAGGATTCAACTCAAACTATTTCGATATTCCCATGCTGGCCGAGGAGTTCTTGCGTGCTGGTGTTGACTTCGATTTCTCTAAGTGTCGACTGATTGACGCCTGTACCATCTTTAAGAGAATGGAACGTCGCAACCTGGCTTCAGCCTACAAGTTCTATTGTGGTCGTAGGATGGAGGACGATTTCGAGGCTCACCGTGCCGACCAGGATACGGAGGCCACTTATCGTGTGTTGATGGGTGAGTTGGACTACTATACCGAAGAGAAGCAGCGCGCATTGGGCGAGGATCCTGAGGGTCGAGTGCTGACAAACGATATGGATTGTTTGGCAGAATTCTCGAAGACCAATAATAATGTAGACTTTTCTGGTCGCATCGTGTGGGGTGAGGTTCGTGATGCCAAAGGAAATGTAGTGCTCGATGAGAATGGTCAGCCTAAGATGACTGAGTACTTCAACTTTGGAAAACATAAGGGTAAGACCGTTGCCGATGTACTGCGTTTTGATCCAGGCTATTATGCTTGGATTCTGTCAGGCGACTTTACCTATAACACCAAACAGGTGTTGACAAGAATTCGCTTGCGCGAAGCGCAGAAATGATGTGAGATGTCTCATGTGGGATGTCTGAAGAAAAAACAGTTTGATATCATAAAATATGCTGAAGGGAAAGAAAATCGTACTGGGTATTACAGGATCGATAGCGGCCTATAAGTCGTGCTTGATTATTCGTGAGTTGGTGAAACGGGGAGCTGAGGTGCAGGTGGTTATCACACCTGCAGGTAAAGAGTTTATTACTCCCATCACACTATCGGCTCTGACACAAAAGCCAGTAATCAGCGATTTCTTCTCTCAGCGCGACGGCACCTGGCATAGTCATGTGGCTTTAGGTCTTTGGGCCGATGCCATGCTCATCGCGCCCTGCACGGCCTCAACATTAGGCAAGATGGCTAATGGCATTGCCGACAATATGCTTATCACCACCTATCTGTCTATGAAAGCGCCTGTGTTCATTGCTCCTGCCATGGATCTCGATATGTATGCCCATCCCACCACGCAGCAGAACATGGAGCGTCTGAAGGGCTTTGGAAATCATATCATTGAGCCCCAGAGCGGCTTCTTGGCCTCAGGACTTGAGGGTAAGGGACGTATGGAAGACCCAGAGAAGATTGTGGCAGCCCTTGACATGTTTTTCGAGAAGAAGGACTTGTTGGGTAAGCACATCATGATTACCGCTGGTCCAACCTACGAGAAGATCGACCCCGTTCGCTTTATTGGCAATTACTCAAGTGGAAAGATGGGTTTTGCCCTGGCCGAAGAGTGTGCTTGTCGTGGTGCCGAGGTTACGTTGATAGCAGGGCCCGTCAACGTACAATGTACAATGAACAATGTTCAGCGTATTGACGTGGAGAGCTGTCAGCAGATGCACGATGCCGCGATAGAGAACTTCCCACAGATGGATGCCGCCATCCTTTGTGCTGCAGTGGCCGATTTTCGTCCTGCAGAGGTGGCCGGTCAAAAGATCAAGCGGGTAGGGCAGACCATGGATATTCATCTGGTTCCTAATCCAGATATTGCTGCAGAGTTAGGAAGGATGAAGCGTGCTGATCAGGTGATGGTAGGCTTTGCCCTTGAAACTAATGACGAACAGCAGAATGCCCAGCATAAGTTAGAGAAGAAAAATCTGGATTTCATTGTCCTTAACTCATTGCGCAACGAAGGTACTTGTTTTAAGAGCGACGAGAATCAGGTTAGTATCATCTCTCGTGATGCCAAGCACGACTACGAGAAGAAGCCAAAGGCCGACGTGGCACGCGATATCATTGACGAACTAGCCGCCAGACTGTAGTTGTTATTCAATCGTGTCGTTGCCAATGTTGTCAGCCGTGACTTCCTGAGCTTTCACGCCAATCGCCATGATCCACAGCATGATGACAGATGTGACTATTCTGATGTTCATAGGCGGCAGGTTATTCCTATCTTGGTCTCAAACGTGTTGGCATGCACTTTGTCGTAGTATTTATAGAATGTGCGACGCGAGTAGTAAGCCCCTGATAGCGTGAGCGACCATTGCTTGTTAACATGCATCTCCATGATGGGGTTCACCACCAGCAAGGCCGCATTACTACGGTCGCCCTGCACGTTCAGGTAGTGCAGGTCCTTGGTGCCGTCGGCATAGGCCTGCAAGTCCTTGTCTTCATATCCCTTCCATGTGTAGAGTCGGAAGTACTTGGCATTAAGAATAAAACGTCCAAACTTACCAAAGTCGAGTTGCGTCTTCGACTTAATGCTGAAGCCGCTACCCATGTTATAGTCACGTTCAATGACGTTGAAATAGTCACTCTTGGTGCCACCCAATAGGATGCCGCTCAAGAACACGCGCTGTTCCAACTTCGACAGTCCTCCCATCTGCGGCAGCGACAGGATGAAGCCAGGTCCGAAGCCCGCTGCCTCGCTGATGCGATAGGGTGTCAGCTCAGAACCGTCCTCAATCGGTTTTGCGTCAAAGTAATTAAAATGCTGATAGATACCAAACTCACCAGCCATATCCTTCTTGTCGAGAATAGACGTGCTCCACAGTCGGCCCACAATCTGCAGGTTGTTCACCAATGGCTGTCCGCCACCCATGCTGATGGTGGCATCCACGTCAAAGAAATCGTATGGTGTCGTATGTCGTTCGCCGTCCACAGACGTGCCATACGTCAGAACCATGTTAAGATAAGGTGCGTGCACCCCACGGAACAGTGCTCCATCGTCTGCCAGATAGCGCCAGCCAGTCGAAAACGCCACGTCAACAGGAATCTTACTATAGTCGTGATAGCGATAATGATCACTGCGCACACGCCAGGCGTCGCCACTGATAATTCTGTGTAGGCCCTGAATAGGGTTGGCGATGGTAGCAACAGCCTCTCGCACGAATCGTCTGAAGCCGCGATCACGGTCGTCGAGCACAGTTCTGCTCAGTCGATGCGTCATCTCACCAATAGCCATACCACCCATCGAGGTTGCAATCACGTCGTTAATGGCAGGAGGCTCAGTCTCGCCCAGGAACTCCCACATGAGCGATCCGCCTAAGGCATAAGGCGCCGACTCCCAGAATGTCAGTCCGTTGGTTCGTGCTGCATTGAAATAAAGATTGCCGTGATAAGGATGTGCAAACAAGTTTGTGATGAAGAAGTCGTTGTCCCACACCATGCCATCAGTAAAATTGCGCTTCAGGGTGCGAAGTGTGGTCTGTGCGAAGTCCGATTTCAGCGCATAGCGGTCGAACAACTGCACACCCACGTTGATGGCTGTTGCCTCAGCCGCTGCCTGCCAGTAGCGCTTTTTCACAGGCAGTGCCATGGTCGAGTCGGCAAACACAATGGCCCTCCGCTTCTCTTCCCATGCCCGTTTCCAAGAGTCATGCTGGTCGCGAGCTTGGCGATACGTCAGTCCCATCTCAACCAGTGGTCTGTTTCTGTAAGTCTCGTTACGGTCGTAATAGCGTGTCAGTCCCCAGCCCACAGAGGCAAAAGCCCCCAACTTCCTGCTTATCTGATAGTCGGCATTGATGCGTGCCTGCAGCGAATACAGGCGTTCCGGCTTGTCGTTGTTGTTCTTCGAGAACGTCTCCACGTGATAGTAGCCGATATCGCCACTCAGACTCCATTTGGGCGACACCTGCGCATATTGTCCCAAGCGATAGAACACAGCGCCAGAGAACTTCGAGTCTAATCCCATGAAGTGCGTTCCCACGCCAAGGATATTATAAGTACTGCGATTGCGATAGCGCACGGCAATGTTTCCCTTTGTCGACGAGCCGCCATACATCATAATGTCAATATCGGTCGTGGGATTCACGTTCACCAAACCAATCTTATGGCCGATGGTGTCGTACGACAGGTTGATGAGTCCCACTTGCCATCCCTCAGGGCGCTTACGAGCCACGTTGAACACACCCACCTGTATGCCGTCCAGCGAGTCGGCATAGTTGACGGCTCCCCATTGCCATCCTCGCATCATCTCTGTCGACACGTTCAGAATGCCCGATAGCTGCAGACCACGTTCCATGCCCTGCGTGATGTTACTCACACCACCCAGTTGCAGGCCGTTGAATCTGTGGGCTGCCGTGTTCGATACACCAGCCAGCTGAACCCCATGTCCACCATCAGGAGCCACCGTCGAGATGACACCAAACTGTATGCTCTTCACGGAGTCTTGCACACTGACTATTCCCACTGGACTGTTCTGTGCCCAGATGCTATGATCTACGGCAGTGATCAAAAAAACTGCAACGATTGCTAGTGATTTTCTCATACGATGCCAAAACTCTGTTTGTAGTTAATAAATCAAATCCTGTTATGTCAGGTTAGTAATGTTTTCCATTAGGTTTCTTTTGCAAAGATAAATAAAAATTGTTAGATAACAAAAAAATACATTGAAATGTTTAGGATATAGTTGTACAATTCGAAAATAGTTCGTATTTTTGCAGACTAATAGAACGACTATCAAATTATTAATATTAATCCATTACACAATGAAACGACTTCTTTTCCTCTTGACCCTTTTCCTGCCTATCGTTATGCAGGCTCAGGAACTGCAGGTGAAGATTAATATTAATCACCAGCAGATTCAGGGCACGGACAAGTCCGTTTTCGATAACCTGCAAGAGACCCTCCAACAGTTTGTCAACGAGAAACAGTGGACAGCCCTGCAGTTTCAGGAGAACGAGCGCATTCAGTGTACGTTTAATATCACTGTGACCAAATACGATGCCTCCAACAACCATTTCACCTGTACGGCACTCATTCAGGCCAACCGTCCTGTGTACAACTCAGCCTATACAACGGCCCTGTATAGCAATCGCGACAAGAACTTCGATTTCGAATACGCACAGTTCGACCAGTTGAACTTCAACGAGGAGGTCATCGACAACCAGTTGATGGCCCTCATGGGCTATTATGCCTATCTCATCATTGGCATCGACCTCGACAGCTTCTCGCCCATGGGTGGGACAGACGTCCTGCAGCGCTGCATGAACCTGGTGAACAATGCCCAGAACCTCGAGTTCGCTGGTTGGAAGTCGTTTGATGACTCACGCAATCGCTTTGCATTCATCAACGACTATCTGGACGAAGCCATGAAGCCCTTCCGCCAGTTGCAGTACGACTACTATCGCAAAGGGCTCGACGAGATGGCACAGAATGCAGAGCGTGGCCGAACCAATGTGACGACAACCCTGGAAACCCTCCTCAAGCAGGCACACGAGGATAAGCCCCTGAGCATGCTTCCCCAGATTTGGACCGACTATAAGAAAGACGAGTTGGCCAACATCTATAAAGGCAAGGGCACCCAGAAGGAAAAAGAGTCTGTCTACGATGTCCTCTCTAGCATCAACGCCTCGCAGAGTTCCTCGTGGGACAAGATTAAGCAATGAACAGAACATAAGAAAAGAAACATATAAAGAAGAATGCTGAAGCAACTATATATCAAGAACTTCACGCTGATCGACGAGCTCGACATGGAATTCCATAGCGGCTTCTCTGTCATCACGGGCGAAACGGGTGCCGGCAAGAGTATCATCTTGGGTGCCATTGGTCTGTTGTTAGGCCAGCGTGCCGACTCGAAAAGTGTCAAGATGGGCACAGACCGTTGCGTCATCGAGGCCCATTTCGACCTCTCCCGTTATCAGATGGAGGACTTCTTTGAGCAAAACGAGATCGACTTCGATGCCGACGACACCATCATCCGTCGTGAACTGACGGCAGCAGGCAAGAGTCGCGCCTTTATCAACGATACCCCTGTGGCGCTCACCATGCTGAAGGAGTTGGGCGAGCGCTTGGTCGACGTCCACTCACAGCATCAGAATCTGCTGCTCAACAAGCAGGACTTCCAGCTCAGTGTAGTCGATGTTATTGCCAACGACGCTAAGGAACTCGACGATTACGCCACAACCTATGCCCGCTATCAGGAACTGAAGAAGGAAGAGCAGCGTTTGCGCGAGGAGATAGAACAAGGCCGTCAGTCTGTAGACTTCATGCAGTTTCAGTACGACGAACTGTCTAGCGCCCGCTTGTCGGATGGCGAGCAGGAAGAACTCGAGCAGCGCAGCGAAACCATGTCGCACTCCGAGGACATCAAGTCGGCTCTTTACGAGGCCGAAACAGCATTGTTAGGTGATGAAAATGGCTTGGTTAGCAACCTTAAACATGCTGTTTCTGCGCTGCAGGGCATAGAGCGCGTCTATCCAGACGTGGCCGAGTTGGCCGAGCGCATGAACAGTTGCTATATAGAACTGAAGGACGCTGCCGATGAGGTGAGCGCCAAACTTGAGACCGTCGACTTTGATCCTGCCGAACTCGATACTGTGAACGACCGTCTGGACCGTATCTACGCCCTGCAGAAGAAATATAAGGTCGACACCGTGGCTGCTTTGCTCGCTATCCAAGACGACCTGGAGCGTAAGCTGTCGAACATTGAGAATAGCGACGAGGCGCTGGCCGAGTTAGAGCGTCAGGTGGCAGCTGCCCAAAAAGCGGTGCAGTCAAAAGCCGATGTACTCACGAAGAAACGTCAGAAGGCCGCTCAGGAGATCGAGAAGCAGATGCAGAGCAGACTGGTACCCTTAGGCATGCCCCATGTGCGTTTCCAGATTGTGATAGAGCAGGAGCCCCTTGGCCGTTCAGGACAAGACAAGGTGTCGTTCCTCTTCAGCGCCAACACCTCAACGCCCCTGCAGCCTGTGGCTCAGGTAGCCTCTGGTGGCGAGATTGCACGCGTCATGCTGTCGCTCAAGGCCATGATCAGTGGCGCTGTGAAACTGCCCACCATCATCTTCGACGAGATAGATACAGGTGTTAGTGGTAAGATTGCCGAGCAGATGGCGCAGATCATGGCCGAGATGGGGCGCTGCGACCGTCAGGTCATCAGCATCACCCACCTGCCTCAGATTGCAGCCCTGGGCACCACCCATTATAAGGTCTATAAGGAAGAGACACCACAGGGCACTACCAGTCACATGCAGATGCTGACGCCCAACGAGCGAATCACTGAGATTGCCCAGATGCTTAGCGGCAGCGACGTGTCGGATGCCGCCATTCAAAATGCAAAAGAACTGTTGAAACTATGAAACGACTTTATATCCTGACCAGCCTGTTGATGCTGGCTGTATGTGCGATGGCTCAGCCCGATTGGGCCAAGAAAGCCTCTAAGTCGGTCTTCACCTTGAAGACCTTTGCTGCCGATGGTACGCTGATAGCCAGCACCAACGGCTTCTTTGTGCGAGATAATGGCGAGGCCGTCAGCTGCTTCTCGCCGTTCAAAGGCGCCTCGCGTGCCGTTGTCATTGATGCCTCTGGCAAGGAGATTCCTGTTGCGCTCATCCTGGGTGCCAACGAGACCTACGACGTGGTGAAGTTTCAGGTGGCCAAGACCAAGGTCCAGCCCCTCGCTCTTGCTGGCAAGTCGGCCGCTAAGGACGAGACCGTGTGGCTTCTGCCTTATCGCGAGACCAAGCGCGTGCCCCAGGGCACCGTTCAAAAGACAGAGACCTTTAATGGCAACTATGCCTATTATACCCTTGAACTCACCATGCCCGATAACAGCGTGGGCACACCCTTGCTCAATGCCAATGGCGAGGTCATCGGACTGATGCAGCAGCCCAATGCTGTTGGCGATGCCAAGAGCTTTGCCGTGAGTGCCTTGTTTGCCGATAGTCTGAAGGTGAATGGCCTGAGCATCAACGACCCCGTGTTGCGCTCTACGCAAATCAAGAAAGCCTTGCCCGACGATTTGAACCAGGCGCAGCTCACCCTTTATATGGGAGGCTCGTTGCAGGATTCGCTGGCTTATGTCACCCTGATTGAGGACTTCATCGCTAAGTTCCCCAAGGAGCCCGATGGCTATACCTATCGCGCCCAGATGCTGGCCGACGGTCATCACTTTGCTGAGGCCGACCGCGATATGCAGAAGGCGCTGAAGGTGGCCGAGAAGCCCGATGAAGTGCATTACAGCTATTCGCGCCTCATCCTTCAGAAGATGGTCTATAGCACAGACACCCTCTACAAGGCCTGGACGTTCGATCGTGCCTTCGACGAGGCAGCCGAGGCCTATCGCCTCAATGCGCAGCCCACCTACCGTCAGCAGCAGGCTTTTGTGCGCTATGTGCAGCAGAACTATGCCGAGGCCTACGACATCTACGAGAGTCTGTTCCAGTCGTCCCTGCGCTCTGCCGACCTCTTTTATTCTGCCTCATTGTGCAAGCAGCAGTTAAAGGACTCCACATCCCAGCTGGCCCTGCTCGATAGTTGTGTGGCCCAGTTCTCGCGTCCTTATCTCAAGGAGGTGGCCCCTTATCTGCTTTCGCGTGCCCAGTTGCTCATGGACCTGGGGCGCCATCGTCAGGCCGTCAGCGACCTCAACGACTATGAGGAAGTGATGAAGGCTCAGGTGAACTCAAATTTCTATTATATGCGCTTCCGTGTCGAGACGGAGGGACGCCTGTTTCAGCAGGCTCTGAACGATATCGAGAAGGCCATCACCATGACACCACAGTCGGATCTGTATTATGCCGAGAAGGCCTCGCTGCAGATTCGCGTAGGACTCTATGATGAGGCTGTTGAGACGGCCAAGACCTGCATCCAGCTGGCGCCAGAACACAGTGATGGCTATCTGTTCCTTGGACTGGCCCAGTGCCTGAAAGACCAGAAGGCCGAGGGCGTGAAGAATCTGCAGAAGGCCAAGGAACTGGGCGATGCCCAGGCTGACGAGCTGATTGAGAAATACTCGAAATGAGTATCCATTTGATATAACTATTGTAATTTTAAATCGTTTTGTGATGGCTTGGGAGTATGTGTTGACAATTTTCGTTGGTGCCATCTTGGGTGGTGCCATTGGCTTCGAGCGTGAGTATCGTTCCAAGGAAGCCGGCTTTCGCACCCATTTCCTTGTAGGACTGGGTTCAGCGTTGTTCATGGTGTTGTCTTTGCATGGCTTCGACGACATCGAGACACAGGCTGGTGTCATTATCCAGCGCGACCCTGCCCGTATGGCAGCCCAGGTGGTCAGTGGCATTGGCTTTATTGGTGCAGGCACCATCATCTTCCGAAAGAACGTGGTGAAGGGACTCACCACGGCTGCTGGCCTGTGGGTCACCTCGGCCATTGGCATGGCGGCAGGTGTGGGCATGTATGGCGTGGCCGTCGCAGCCACGGTGATGGTCATCGTCTGTCTTGAGGGCATGAACTTCCTGCATCATCGCATCTTCAATCATACGCATTCAGAGTATGATGCCGACGAGAAGGTGAAATAAGATGACTGGTGATACAAACAAAAAAAAGAGGCTTGTGGGCCTCTTTTTTATTGCTCTTAGTTGGGCGATTACAAGATGACGCGCTGTGTCAGCATGATGTAACCCACCTTGCGCTTCAGGTCCGACTGACCAGCAAAGCTGGTGTTGAAGAAGTTGTGCAAGGGCATTGAGAACTGCAGCAACAACTTGTTCTTCTCCTTCTTGTCAGTGGTCGAGAAAGCGAAGTCCAAGCCCAGACCGCCTTTCAGCATATCCTTATCCTTGTTGGCAATGCTGCCGCCACAACCAGTCACGATATCATAGAACACGCCAGCCTCGAAAGCATGCTTCTCGCCACCCACGATAAAACCAGCGCGAGGCTGAACATAGAAGCCACGGATGTTATCGTCAGTCTCCTTCAACACCACCTCCTGACTCTTGAAGTAGGTACCAGCATAGAAACCCAGGGCCGACTGCTTCCAAGAAGCGTCCACACCAATGGCATAGTCGCCAATGTGCTTGAAGGGGTTGCTGAAAGCACGATGATAAGGGCCGTAGATGTCGCCATAGACACCATCGTCGTTGAAGCCACTCTTACCCATGCCGATGGGGAACACCAGGTCAGGATCAGGGATGATATGATCAAATGCCTTTTCTGCTTTACTGTCGTCATCTGTTGCATATTCCTTCACCATTGACTCGGCTGCAGCAAAGATAAGGGTTGTAAAGTAGTTGGTACACCATGCACGAGAGTTCAGTGTCCACTCCTTGTCGCTTTGTGCTGAGGCATTGAGAGAAATGGCCAAGGCCAATGCCAACATTGTTAATGTTTTTTTCATGTTTTTGAGGTTTTAATTAATGATTTATAATTTCTGGGGGCAAAGGTACGTTTTTTTTTGTAAAAAACAAAGTTTTTCTTTTTTATTTCGTACTTTTGCAAACCAAAAGCATAGAATCAGATATGAACGAACATTCAGAGAAAAGAATAAATCCATTTTTCGAGTCATATAACACACCCCACGATACGGTGCCGTTCGACCGTATCCGCCTTGAGGACTTCGAGGAAGCCTTTATGGAGGGCATTCGTCGCGACAACGAACAGATAGAGAAAACCATCAACAATCCAGCCAAGCCCACCTTCAACAACACCATTATCAATATCGATGATGATACTGAAGGCTATTACGACTTGCTGGACCGTGTGTCAACCGTCTTCTTCAATCTGCTGAGTGCCGAGACCAACGACGAGATGGACGCCCTGGCACAGAAGATGCAGCCCATCCTCACGCAGCATGCCAATGATGTGCGCCTCAACGAAAAACTCTTTGAGCGTGTGAAGTACGTACACCGTTACCATGGTCTGCTGTCGAAGGAGGAGAAGCGTCTGCTCGACAACTGTTACGACGGCTTTGTGCGCAGTGGTGCCCTGCTCGACAAGGAAGGAAAGGAACGCCTGCGCCAACTCACTGAGGAGGCCAGTATGCTGAGTCTGCAGTTCTCGCAGAACCTGCTCAAGGAAAACAAGGCCTATACCCTGCATATCACTGATGAAGCCGATCTCGACGGACTGCCCGATACGGCTCGCGAGGCTGCTGCCGCCGAGGCCAAGGCACAAGGCAAGGAGGGTTGGGTGTTCACGCTCGACTTCCCCTCTTATTCGCCCTTCATGACCTATAGCACCCGTCGCGAACTTCGTCGCCAGATGTATATGGCCAAGAACACCGAGTGTATTCACGATAACGACTGCAACAATCTTGAGATCTGTAAGCGTCTCATCAACTTGCGTCGCGAGATTGCCCAGCTCCTTGGTTTCAAGACCTATGCCGACTATGTGCTGAAAAACCGCATGGCAGGCAATGTGCGCAGCGTCTATAAGTTGCTCAACAATCTGATCGACGCCTATAAGCCCACGGCTCAGAAAGAGATGAAGCAGTTGGGCAGCCGACTCGAGCCATGGGACATCTCATACTATTCGCATAAGCTCAAGCTGAGAAAATATAATATCGATGCCGAGATGCTCCGTCCTTATTTCCAGTTGGAGAAAGTCATCGATGGCGTGTTTGGCCTGGCCAACCGTCTGTATGGCATCACGTTCAAGGAGAACAAGGACATTCCTGTCTATCATCCTGATGTGAAGGCCTATGAAGTGTTCGATAAGGACGGCTCCTTCCTGGCTATGTTCTATGCCGACTTCCATCCACGCAAAGGCAAGCAGGGTGGGGCATGGATGACCCAGTATCAGGGACAGTATATCGACAAGAAGGGCGAGAACGTGCGTCCGCATGTGTCTGTGGTGATGAACCTCACCAAGCCCACCCCTGAGAAGCCTGCGCTGCTCACCCTGGGCGAGGTGGAGACCTTCCTTCACGAGTTTGGCCACTCGCTGCATGGCATGTTTGCCAACACGCGTTTCGAGAGTCTCAGTGGCACCAACGTATGGTGGGACTTTGTAGAGTTGCCTTCGCAGTTCATGGAGAACTATGCCGTCGAGAAGCAGTTCCTGAGCACCTTCGCCTTCCATTACCAGACGGGCGAGCCCCTTCCTGACGAGCTCATCCGTCGCATTGTGAGGAGTCGCAACTTCATGGCAGCCACAGCCTGTCTGCGCCAGGTGTCGTTCGGCCTGCTCGATATGGCCTACTACACCCAGAAGACAGAGTTCACTGACGATATCATCGCCTTCGAGAAGGAAGCCTGGCGAAAGGCCATCATTGGCAAGCAGTTGCCCGATACCTGCATGACGGTGCAGTTCTCGCATATCATGGCAGGAGGCTATGCCGCCGGCTATTACAGTTATAAGTGGGCCGAGGTGCTCGATGCCGATGCCTTCTCAGTGTTCAAGCGTCGTGGCATCTTCGACCAGGCCACGGCCCAGTCGTTCCGCGATAATGTGCTGTCGAAGGGTGGCACAGAGAATCCCATGGTGCTCTACAAGCGCTTCAGGGGCTGTGAGCCCACTATCGATGCGCTGCTCAGGCGCAATGGCATCAAGACCAAGAATAAATTAGTAGTCAAATAAATCATTAATCGTGATGGCAAACGAAAAACAACAAAAACTCGATTCGCGCTATCTGCGCATGGCTCGCATCTGGGCCGAGAACTCCTATTGCGTGCGTCGTCAGGTGGGTGCGCTGGTGGTCAAGAACAAGATGATTATCAGCGATGGCTATAATGGCACACCCACGGGTTTTGAGAATGTGTGCGAGGACGAGAACAACGTCTCGAAACCATATGTGCTTCATGCCGAGGCGAATGCCATCACGAAACTGGCCCGTAGCAGTAACAACAGCGATGGCGCCACTATCTATATCACAGCCTCGCCTTGTATCGAGTGCGCCAAACTCATCATCCAGGCAGGCATTAAGCGCGTGGTCTATGGCGAGAAGTACCGTCTCACGGATGGCATCGAGTTGTTGGAGCGCGCAGGTATTGAAGTTGTATATTTAGAAGTATGAACACCAAGAATAGATTCTCACCCCTTTGGTTGGCGTTGGCCGTGGTGGTAGGTATTGTCATCGGCACCTTCTACGCCCATCATTTTTCAGGTAACCGCTTGAGTATCATTAACTCAGGCAGTAACAAGCTGAACAACCTGCTGTATATCATCGACGACCAGTATGTGGACACCGTCGATATGGTAGACCTTGTTGAGAAGGCTATGCCGCAGATTCTGTCTGAGCTCGATCCGCATTCCACCTATATCTCGGCCAAGGATGTGCAGACTGCCAACGACGATTTGCGAGGCTCGTTCTCTGGTGTTGGCATCGAGTTCACCATCCGCCAGGACACCCTGCGTGTTCAGAACGTCATCAGCGAGGGTCCTGCCGAGCAGGCTGGCGTATTGGCAGGCGACAAGATTGTCACTGTCGACGACTCTGTCTTCACAGGCAAGAGTCTGACCAACGAAGAGGCCATGCATCGCCTCAAGGGTCCCAAGGGCACCAAGGTGAAGTTGGGCATCCTGCGCTATGGCGAGAAGTCGCTGCGCCATGTCACTGTGACGCGTGGTGAGATACCCATGAAGAGTGTCACAGCCGCCTATATGCTCGACGATCAGGCCGGCTATATCAAGATTAAGAACTTTGGCGAGAACACCTATCTGGAACTCCTGGTGGCACTGGCACAGCTGGCCGACGAGGGCTTCCAGCAGCTCACCATCGACCTGCGTGGCAACACGGGCGGCTATCTGCAGTCGGCCGTACAGATAGCCAACGAGTTTTTGCCCAAGAACAAGCTGATTGTCTATACCCAGGGCCGCCGTTCGCCTCGCGAGGAGTATCGCAGCGACGGACGTGGCAGTTACCAGCGCATGCCGTTGGTCATCCTCATCGACGAGGGCTCTGCCTCGGCCAGCGAGATTCTGGCAGGCGCCATTCAGGACAACGACCGTGGCACCATCATTGGTCGCCGTTCCTTTGGCAAGGGCTTGGTTCAGAAGCCAGTTGAGTTTGGCGACGGCTCTATGATGCGCCTCACCATCGCACGCTATTACACGCCCTCAGGCCGTTGCATCCAGAAACCCTATACCAGTGGCATGGACAAAGACTATGAGGAGGATCTGCTCATGCGCTATCAGCATGGCGAGTTCTTCTCGCAGGACAGCATCAAGCACGTGGGTCCTGAGTATCACACCAACAATGGCCGCGTGGTCTATGGTGGTGGTGGCATCACGCCCGATATCTTTGTGCCTGAGGATACAGTCGACTATACCTCTTACTATAAGGAGGCAGCCTATTCTGGACTTATTCTGCAGTTTGGCTATGACTATACCGACCAGAACCGTGGCCTGTTGCAGGAGTTCGACGACGAGGCTTCGCTACTGAAATATCTGAAGAAGCAGAACCTCGTTGAGAAGTTTGCACAGTATGCCGACAAGCACGGCCTGAAGCGTCGCAACCTGATGATTCAGAAGTCGCGCCACCTCCTGGAGCAGTATATCTACAGTCGTGTGATCTACAACATGCTGAGCGAGGAGTCATGGCTCATGTTCCTCAACGAGGACGATCCAGCCATTAAGGAAGCCCTGAACGTGTTCAAAGCAGGCGAGGCCTTCCCCAAGACCCCCAATCTGACAGATAAAAAACAGAAGAAAAAAGTAGCGATGACCTATGACTATCGGTCTGTTCGCCGATCGCATACGGTCATCGCCCGTGCTTAGCAGAATTTTATGTCGGCAATCACTTGACTGCCGACATATTCGTTTAATTTCTGTACGTATTCCTGACGGCGCATGCTTAAGTCGGCACGCAGGGCAGGCGAGGTCAGACCCACATACAGTGTTTGGTTGCGAATGCTCACGTCGGTGGTATAGCGCGCGATGAATTCGCTGGCCACCACGGGCCATGCCTCAATCAAACGTTTCTGCAACAGTGGTGTCTCCAGTCCCTGGGCACGCAGGTTGCGCATAACCAGTTCGCTTACGACTTTTTCTTTTCTTTTAAACATAAAATTTAGTTTTTGTTAATTAATTAGTTAATTAATTACTCCGTCCTTCACGTCATAGAGCTTATAGTCAAAGTCGCCATGACGCAAAATCTGGTCTATGTGTTCACGATTGGTGTCCGTAATAAAAATCTGTCCAAACTGGTTGCTGGCCACCAGCTTCACAATCTGCTCCACACGCTGCGAGTCCAACTTATCGAAGATGTCGTCCAGCAGTAGGATGGGGCACGAGTCGTTGCTTTTCAGCAGGTGGTGCATGGCCAGTTTCAGGGCAATGACAAACGTCTTTTGCTGGCCCTGACTGCCCTCACGGCGCATGGCGTGCCCATCGATGGTAATCTCCAGGTCGTCACGATGGATGCCATGCAGCGAATAGCCCACGGCACGGTCCTTGAAACGGTCGCGCTGAATCACCTCCAGCAGGGGGCCTCGCTGACAGTGCGATGTATAGTTGAGCGACACCTTTTCATGGCCGCCCGAGATAGTCTCGTAGAACTCCTGAAACAGGGGGATGATATGCTCCACAAATTCGTTGCGCTTCGCATAGATTTTCTCGCCCTCGCGCGCCATCTGTTCCTCCCACAGTGTCAATAATTCTGGGTCAGGCTCGCTGTCTTCCATCTTCAGCAGGGCGTTGCGTTGCTGCAGGGCTTTGTTATAGCGGTTCAGGGCCTCAATATAGCTGCGATCCAGCTGCGCAATCACCACGTCCATCAGTTTTCTTCGCTCCTCGCTGCTGCCCTCGATGAGGTACGAGTCGGCTGGCGAGATCATCACGATGGGTATCAGTCCGATGTGCTCCGACAGTCGCTGATACGCCTTCTTGTCGCGCTTAAACACCTTCTTGGCGCCACGCTTCATGGCACAGTGGATCATGAGTTTAGAGTCATACGTTCCTTCCAGCATGAAAAAGGCCTCGTCGTGATTAATCACCAGCGAGTCCTGCGTGGTCTGTGCCGAATGGCAGAACGACAGGAAGTAAACGGCGTCGAGCACGTTGGTCTTGCCTGCTCCGTTGTGACCAATGAAGCAGTTGATTTTTGGCGACAGCTCGAGTGTTGCCTCCTTAATGTTCTTATAATTTATGATGGAAAGACGCTCTAATATCATCCTTGGCTCCTGAAATTTGCTGCAAAATTACTGCTTTTGAACCTTAAAAACAAAAAAAGTCGGAAATAAATTTCATCATGTGCAATATTTTCTGTAATTTTGCGCCGCAATTAATATACGAATCTAAAAACAAAAACAATAATGGCAGACATTAAAAACAACAACGCTGCTCCCGCCTTTGGCGAGCAGAACAAGCACGAGGCTTTGATCCTCAAGTACAAGAACGTGATTATCGGTGGTCTCATCGCCATCATCGCTGGTGTAGGTATCGGTTTCTTCGTCAAGAACTGCTCTACCACTAACTTCAACGAGGCCAGCACCGATATGGCTAAGGCTCAGGAGTATTTCGCCGAGGCTGTGATGACCAACGATAGCGTGGCTTTCCAGAAGGCTCTGAAGGGCGACAGCATCAACGCTGGTTTCCTCACTGTGATTGAGAACGACGGTTCTGGCAAGGTGTCAAACCTCGCAAAGCTCTATGCAGGTATCTGCTACGCTCGTCTGGGCAACATGCAGGAGGCTGCTAACTACCTCGAGCAGTTCGACTCTAAGGACGACGCTATGATCTCACCTGCTGCTCTGGGTGCCCTGGGCAATGTGAAGGCTTCTCTGGGTCAGCTCGACGAGGCTGCTGCTACACTGATCAAGGCTGCCGAGCAGGCCGACAACAACACCCTGTCACCCCAGTTCCTCATTCAGGCTGGCGAGATTCTCGAGAGCCAGGGTAAGAAGGCTGAGGCTCTGAAGCTGTACGAGCAGATCAAGGAGAAGTACGTTGACTGGCAGCGTTACAACACCATTGATAACTATATTGAGCGCGTTAAAGAGTAATCTATGGCTACTGCTCTTCATAATCTGAGCGACTACGACTTCAATGCTGTGCCCGATGCGTCGAACATGATCTTCGGCATCGTGGTGGCAGAGTGGAACCCAGATATTACAGGTGCACTGCTTGAGGGTTGCGTAAGCACCCTCGAGAAGCACGGTGCGCTGCCCGAGAATATTCATGTGAAAACGGTGCCAGGCTCGTTCGAGCTCATCTACGGCGCCCATCAGATGACTCTCAACGACGGCTATGATGCCGTGATTATCTTAGGTAGCGTTATTCGCGGCGAGACACCTCACTTCGACTATATCTGTCAGGGTGTCACCGCTGGCATCGCTCGCCTCAATGCCACCAGCAATATTCCCGTTGTCTATGGTCTCCTGACCACCAACGACCTGCAGCAGGCGCTCGACCGTGCAGGCGGCAAGTTGGGCAACAAGGGCGACGAATGTGCTGTGGTGGCCATCAAGATGGCAAAGTTTTAACACCTAACAGTATGAAACTCGTTAGTTGGAACGTTAATGGACTCCGTGCATGCGAGTCTAAAGGATTCAGCGACATCTTCAAGGAGATGGGCGCTGATTTCTTTTGTTTACAGGAAACGAAGATGCAGCCAGGACAGCTGGATCTGCAGTTCGATGGGTATGAGTCGTATTGGAACTCGGCCGAGAAGAAGGGATACAGCGGAACAGCTGTCTTCACCAAGCACAAGCCGCTCAGCGTTGCCTATGGCATCGGTATCGACGAGCACGATCATGAGGGGCGTGTCATCACGCTCGAGATGCCCGATTTCTTCCTGGTGTGCTGCTATACGCCCAACTCGCAGGACGGACTGCGTCGTTTGGACTATCGCATGACGTGGGAGGACGCTTTCCGTGTCTATCTCATGCGTCTTGACCAGCAGAAGCCTGTCATCCTTTGTGGCGACCTGAACGTGGCGCATCAGGAGATTGACCTGAAGAATCCTAAGACCAACCGCATGAATGCTGGCTTCACGGATCAGGAGCGCGAGAAGTTCTCAACGCTCTTGGCCAGTGGCTTTACCGATACGTTCCGCTGGAAGTATCCTGAGCAGGTCACCTATTCGTGGTGGTCATACCGCTTCCAGGCGCGCCAGAAGAACGCTGGCTGGCGTATCGACTATTTCGTGGTGAGCAATCGCCTGCAGGAGCGTGTGGCCGATGCAAAGATCCACACAGAGGTTCTGGGCTCTGATCACTGTCCTGTTGAGCTTGATTTGCTCTGAGGTTAGCTCGATGCAAAACTAACCTTTATCCTTTCAAATATTCTGCAAACACACGTGCTGCGCTCTCTACCTTGGCTGCGCAAGGGCGTGTCTTGTAGTATTCTGCCGTGCGTGGCGAGGCCACATAGCTGGAATGGGCTTTTTCGTGGCCCTGAATGCCCAACAGCTCTGCGCAGATAATACTGCCGTTCTCCTCTTTCGACTTGTTCAGCAGTTCCTGAACCACCTTATAACAGGCTGACTTCCCTTCGCGGTCGCTGCCTTCCGTCTGGCCGCAATCCAGTCCCACCAGGATCACGATGCCCGACACGGCGCCACACATCATCCTCATTCTGCCCACGCCGCCGCCAAAGCCGGCGCCAATGCGCTTGGCCATCGTGTCGTCCAGTCCGTAGAGGTCGGCAAACGCTGCCACCACGGCCTGACAGCAGCCGTAGCCCGCCATGAAGTTGTCTACTGCTTTACTTACGCGCTGGTCCAACTCCTCGCTGGTCAGGCGTCCTCTCATGCTATTCTGTCCTTGTTCCATGTCTCTCTGTATTTCCCTACAAAGGTACAAAATTTCAGATGGAAATGCAAGTTTTTTGGCGAAAACATGGGGGGACATAGTAGTAAAATAGCCAACAAAAGCCCCTCTGAGATTTAAAAATTCTCCACCAAAAAATTTTCGCGCGCGTACAGCCCACGTACGCGCATATTAGTAAGGTATTGACAGTTAGAGGCTTATAAAAACACCTCCAAAAGTGTAAAGAATCAGAAAGCGTTCGCATATTCGTTTAGGGTGCAACGGAGGCTGTTTTACCCTGCAACTCATGCTGAGTTACCATGTAAAACAGCCTCCGTTAGGGTGTAACTCAGCCTCCGTTGCATCGTAAAATCGATAGGGGTGCAAAAACAACGAAAATCAAGCCGAAACCACCCCAAACACACCCCCTTTCGCCGCTCTAGTTTGTCCATTCTCAGACCCCCCAATTTTTGGCACTTTTTCTTTACATGTATAATTATTTATGGCATATCGGCATATCGGCATATCGGCATATCATTTCGATTTTTCATTTTCATGATAGGGAGCGTGAAGAAGGGTAGTATAATAACTATATTTAATATATATTATAATATATATAAATATAGAATATATATATATTTTCCGTCGATGCGCCATAAAAATATCGATTTCCCAAATGATATGCCGTTATGCCGTTATGCCGTTATGCCACAAACCGAAAAACCACCCAATCGTTTTATTGATTTATTCCTGACAACGAAGAGAAGTCTTGCGTCCCGTTGGTAGCAAGCGTCCTTCGGCCGAGCGCTCGACAAGCTCGACATGACAAAAGTGACTGTGTCCCCCCATGTTTTCCCCAAAAATGTTGCAAATTCACCTTTTTTATATTAACTTTGCAGTCATCTTCCTGTGCGCGCGATATACATGCGTGGATGCGACCAAGACCTTAAGCGTTTTAGCAGTTGTAACGGTGCTATGGAAGATAAGATTATTGACCTGGAGAAAATATTAAAACTATATATGGCAACACAACAAGAGCGTGCAGAATTGCACAAGACAATATGGAAGATAGCCAACGAACTGAGAGGTGCTGTTGACGGATGGGAATTCAAGGCGTATGTCTTGGGCAGCATCTTCTATCGCTTCATCTCAGAGAATATCTGCGACTATATACACCAGCTGATGGCGGCTGCTGGTCAGCCCGACTTCGACTATACCACCATCAGCGATGACTTTGCTGAGAACATTCGCCAGAAGATGGTGGAAGAGAAGGGTTATTTTATCTTGCCCTCACAGCTGTTTCAGAACGTGGTGAAGACAGCCGAGAAGGACGAGAACCTGAACGAGCGACTCACCAATATCTTCCGCAGTATTGAGGCTTCTGCCGTTGGCACACCATCAGAGGATGACCTGCGAGGTTTGTTCAGCGACTTCACTGTAGATAACTCAGCACTGGGTTCAACCGTCATCAAGCGCAACCAGTTGTTGGCACGCGTGCTGCAGGCTGTTTCCCAGATGGACTTAGGTTCGAAGTACAACGACACCAACAACGATACGTTTGGCGACACCTACGAGTTTCTGATGCAGATGTATGCCTCGCAGGCAGGCAAGAGTGGTGGTGAGTTCTTCACCCCTCAGCAGGTCAGCGAACTCCTGGCGCAGTTGGCATCATGGAACAACGCGAATATCAACAAGGTTTACGACCCTGCCTGTGGATCAGGCTCGCTGCTGCTGAAGTTTGCCAAGACCATCGGCAAGCAGAATCCCAATCTGAAGTACTTTGGTCAGGAAGTGAATCCCACTACCTACAACCTCTGTCGTATCAACATGTTCCTTCACAATGTGAACTTCGACAACTTCGACATTCGCTTGGAGGACACCCTGCTGAAACCTCAGCACATGGACGAGGCGCCCTTTGATGCCATCGTGAGCAATCCTCCATACTCGCTGAAGTGGGATGGCAAGGAGAATCCCATTCTGATTAACGACGAGCGCTATGCCCCTGCAGGCGTGCTGGCACCCAAGAGTGCTGCCGACCTGGCTTTTACCATGCACATGCTGTGGCACTTGTCAGAGAAGGGCACAGCCGCCATCGTAGAGTTCCCTGGCGTGTTGTATCGTGGAGGCGACGAGAAGAAGATTCGTGAGTATCTGATTAGGGAGAATCGCGTGGACACCGTCATCCAGTTGCCTGCCAACCTCTTCTTTGGCGTAGGCATTGCCACCTGTATCATCGTGTTGAAGAAGAGTGCCAAGACCGACAGCTCAGTGCTCTTCATCGACGCCAGCAAACTGTTCCAGAAGGACGGCAACAAGAACGTCCTCCTGCCCGAGCATCAAGCAAAGATTATGGAGCTCTTCCAGAATCGTAAGGACGAGCAGTATCTGGCCAAGTTAGTGAAGAACGACGATATCCTCGCAAACGATGCCAACCTCAGCGTATCAAGCTATGTGGAGCAGGAAGACACACGCGAGGTCATCGACATCAAAGAGGTTAATGCCAAACTCGAAACCCTTGTTGCTGAGGGTAACGAGTTGAACAAGAAGATTGAAGCCATTATCAAAGAATTAGGAGAGTGGGTATGGTGGAGTGGAAGAAATTAGTCGCTATCGCAGATATCTTATACGGATATCCTTTTGAGTCTTCTCAATTTTCAGAAGACTCAACCTATATTCCATTAATACGAATAAGAGATGTAAAACCTGCAAAAGCTAGTACATATTATTCTGGTGAGTTCAATGAGGCATATAGAATAAAGAAAGGCGATATTCTTGTTGGAATGGATGGTGAGTTTAATCTTGGGAAATGGGATGACAGAGATGGGTTACTTAATCAACGAGTGCTTAAGCTAAAGGGTAAAGACAGATATAGCATCGATGGTTATTTATTCCATTATATGGGGCCTGTTTTTAAAAAGATTGAAAAAGAAACAGCAGGAGGTTCTGTAAAGCATCTTTCTGCTAAGATTATAAATTCTATCCTTATCCCAATCCCTTCTCTCTCAGAGCAGACTCGGATTGTGGGCATCTTAGATACGTTCACAAGTTCCATTGAGAACCTGAAAGAGCAAATCGCCCAGCGTCGCAAGCAGTATGAGTATTATCGTGACCAACTCCTTAGTTTCGAAGATGGTGAAATCATAGAAAAACTTTCTTTTGGTAAAGACTTTATGCTAAAGGCGAGAATTGGATGGCAAGGCCTAACAAAAAAAGAATATCGTGAGTCAGGTGACTATAAATTAATCACTGGCACGGATTTTACGAAATATAATAGAATTGATTTTGATAATTGCGTATTCGTTGATAAAGAAAGGTACGATCAGGATCCGTATATCCAGATACAAGAAGATGATGTTTTAATTACTAAAGACGGTACGCTTGGGAAAATTGCTTATGTTGATAAATTGGACATGCCAGCAACACTTAATGGGGGCGTATTTGTTGTAAGGGACAATAGTGGGCGTGTTTTACAGAAATTCTTGATGTATTATTTGACTTCATTTTATTTTGTTAATTGGATGAAGCATAATCACACTCAGGGCTCTATACAACACTTGACACAAGCCCTACTGTCTAAATTCTCAATTCCTGTTATTTCAAAAGAAAAACAGAAATCAATCATATGTAAGTTGGACGCGTTTACAGATGCAATCCGTAACCTAGAGCAGCAACTTGCCCAGCGCGAGAAGCAATATGAATATTATCGGAATAAACTACTAACGTTCGATTAAGCCTATGGACGAATATAAAATCATACTGGAAGAGAAGCAAACGGTGATGGCCCGCTATGAGGTGGAGCCAAAGTCTGGCGAGGGCTACCAGAGTGAGGCGCAGCTGGAGAATGCGCTCATCAAGCAACTGGCAGACCAAGGGTATGAATATACCAAGATAAAGGACGAAAAAGCCCTGCTGGAGAACCTGCGCCAGCAACTGGAAGCACTCAACGACGTCAAGCTGAGCGACAGCGAGTGGGCGCGACTGCTGCCCATGATAAGCAACGAGCAGATGACCATCCTCGACAAGACGGAGATGATACAGGGCAAGGGCTATATTCTGGACTTAAAACTGGATAATGGCAAGACGAAGAACATCAAGCTGATTGACAAGCAGAACATACATAACAATAGGCTGCAGGTGATCAACCAGTATGAGGAGAATCGCGGCACCTACAGGAATCGCTATGATGTGACAATACTGGTGAATGGTTTGCCATTGGTGCACATTGAGCTGAAGAAGCGTGGCGTGCCCATCAAGGAGGCCTTCAACCAGATAGACCGCTATCTGAGGGATTCGTTCTGGGCAGGCAGGGCGATGTTTGACTTTGTGCAGATCTTTGTGATTTCTAATGGCACAGAGACGAAATACTATTCGAACACCACACGCTATGCCAAGGAGAAGCAGGCGGAGGATGTCTCACGAAAGAAAAAGACGGATGGCAACACGTTTGAGTTTACGTCGTACTGGACTGACCAGCGGAACAACAGACTGACTGACCTGCGCGACTTCGCCACATCGTTCTTTGCGAAGCACACCATCCTGAACCTGCTGACGAAATACTGCGTGTTTAATGTGGACAAACAGCTCCTGGTGATGCGTCCATACCAGATAGCGGCTACTGAGAAGATTCTACTGCGCATACAAACGGCCATCAACAATCGCTGGCAGGGCTCGACAAAGGCTGGTGGGTACATCTGGCACACCACAGGTAGTGGCAAGACGCTGACTTCCTTCAAGACTGCCCAACTGGCATCGCAGATGGACCAGGTGAAGAAGGTGCTTTTTGTGGTGGATAGAAAGGACTTGGACTATCAGACCATGAAGGAGTATAACAACTTCGAGCCTGAGTGTGCCAACTCGAACACATCGGCAAGGGTGCTGCAACGCCAGATGAAGGATGATAACTGCCATATCATCATCACCACGATACAGAAGTTGTCGAACCTGATGAAGCCTGGCATCTACGATAAGGACGAGAAGTTGCGCGAGATACTGCAAAAGGAGAATATCGTGATGATTTTCGACGAGTGTCACAGGAGTCAGTTTGGCGACATGCACAAGCTCATCGTGAAGCGTGTGAAGAAGTACATGATGTTTGGCTTTACGGGCACACCCATCAAGGCCCAGAACGCCAGCGCCAGCAGTAAGTATCAGACCACAGCACAGCTGTTTGGAGGAGAGCCCGACGAGGACGGACGTCCCACCTTGCCTCTGCATACTTATACTATTATCAACGCTATTGGCGACAACAACGTGCTGCGTTTCCATGTGGACTACGACTCGACGATGAAAATGAAGAACGACGTGGAGCGTAAGCAGGTATGGGGCATCGATACGGAAGAGGCTCTGCACGACCATCGTCGTATCAGCATCGTGACAAACTACATTATCAAGAGCTTTAGTGAGAAGACCAAGCAAAGTAAATTCAATAGTATTTTTGCTGTGGACTCTGTGAAGGCTGCTATCCTGTATTATAACGAATTCAAGAAGCAACTGGCAGAGCCTGGCACACCCAACCTGCGCATCGCCACCATCTATACCTATTCGGCCAACGAGGCAGAGCAGGATGAATGGGGTTTCGAGGATGACGAGAACCCAGAGGGAACAGAGGGCCTGGATTTGCAGAGTCGTGATGCACTGGAGAAAGCCATCAAGGACTATAACGAGATGTTTGGCTGTAACTACTCGACAGATGGCGACAACTTCCAGAGCTACTATAAGGATGTGTCGCTTCGCATGAAGAACAAGGAGATTGACATCCTGATAGTGGTGGGCATGTTCCTGACTGGTTTCGATGCCAAGACGCTGAACACGCTGTGGGTGGATAAGAACCTGAAACTGCATGGATTGTTGCAGGCCTACAGTCGTACGAATCGCATACTGAACTCTGTGAAGGACTGTGGCAATATCGTCTGCTTCCGTAACCTGAAGGAGGCCACAGACGAGAGCTTGCGTATCTTTGGCGATCCCAATGCCAAAGGCATGGTCTTCATGAAATCGTATGAGGAATACTACAGCGAGGGCTACGACGACGTGAAGGGTAGGCATCACGAACCCTATACAGAACTGATAGCACGCCTGCTGAGCGAGTTTCCGCTGGAGCAGATGGGCAACATCATAGACGAGGAGCAGAAGAAGGAGTTCATCCGTTTGCTGGGTGAGATTCTGCGCCTGAGAAACGTGCTGAACGTCTTTGATGCCTTTGATGAGGAAGCCAAGCTTATCAGCGAGATGGACTATCAGGACTATAAGGGATGGTACTACACCTACTACGAGGAGTTCCGTAAACCCAATAACAACAGCAAGGAGACCATCAACGACGATATCGTCTTTGAGATAGAACTGGTGCGTCACGACCAGATAAACATCCACTATATCCTGCAGCTGATTCAGCAATACAAGGATAAAGCTTGTATGGACAAGGAGATTATCGTGCAGATTAGGAAGCAGATTGATGCCAGTCCTGACATGCGTGACAAACGTGAACTGATTGAGAAGTTCATCGACCAGATGACACCAGAGAAGGGTGCTGATGTGGGCGAGGAATGGAACGAATATATTGAGCGCGAGAAGAAAGCAGAACTGGATGCGATTATCAGCGAGGAGCATCTGAAGCCTGCTGAGACAACTGCCTTTATGGAGCGTGCCTTTATGGATGGCTACGTCACAGAGACTGGTACAGGCATCGCTAAGATTCTGCCACCTGTGAACCCCTTCCTGCCTGAAAGTGGTGAGAAGAAGCAGACGGTGCTCGAGAAACTGAAGATATATCTGATGAAGTTCTTGGGTACGACAGAAGAGGTATATATCAGCCCTGTACACAAGGAGGTGAGGTACGATGACTACGAAGAGCAACTGCCCATGGCTGCAGAGCCAATATTACCTCCAGAAGAGGACTGAAGTCTGCAGGGGCAGGTGCAACTTGATGCGAATGTTAAGGGCGATAGATGGGATAGATGGGATAGATGCTATAGACGCTATAGATGCTATAGTTGCTATAGTTGCTATAGTTGCTATGGAAACAATAGATTCTATCTAAAAAATGCTTGTTTTATTTGGTGCTTTGTGTCATTTTTATTAACTTTGCATGCTGTTAATTGCAACTGCGCAAATGACAGGTAACCATAAAATAATGTTAGCAATTTTTTAAGATGGCAAGTGAAAAGTCTGAGCAGGAGAAGAAGGCTGCATCGCCGAGCATCTTCCGCAGTGTGCCTAAGTGGCAGGACTTGCGATTCTATCAGAAGTCGGAGGTGCTCTATCAGATGACCTTTGTGTTCTGCGAACGTTTTCTGCCCAAGCATGGTGACCGTACGGTGGATCAGATGGTGCAGGCGGCCAGATCGGGCAAGCAGAATATCGTGGAGGGGTCGGAGGATGGTAAAACCTCTACGGCTATGGAGGTCAACCTCCTTAATGTGGCTCGCTCCAGCATCGGCGAACTGCGTCAGGATTTCGATGATTATCTGAAATCGCGTCATCTACCCATCTGGACGCGTGCTGACGAGCGCTTCCAACCCATGCAGGACTTCACCAAGCAGCACAATCTCCTCAGTGACTATGAGCCTTATTTCCAGCAGTGGACTGCCGAAGAGATGGCGAACGTGGGTCTGACCCTGTGTTATCAGGTGGATGCCATGATGAACAAATATCTGAAGGGGGTTGAAGAGATATTTATCAAGGAGGGAGGCGTGAAGGAGCGGATGCACAAGGCGAGAACAGACTATCGCCGACAGCAGGACGAGCGCCTGGCAGAGCTGGAACGCATGGTGCTCCAGCTTCAGCAGCAGTTGGCCGCAGCCCAGGAAGAGTCTGCCCGCTGGAAGGCTGCCTACGATGATCTGAAGCAGCGAGCCGTGAAGGCCTACTATCAGCAGAAGGAGGAGATTGAGGAGCTGAAGCGGAGGCGATAGAGGCGATAGACGCTATAGATACTATAGATGCTATAGATGCTATAGATGCTATAGAAGCTATAGAAAGCTCAGAGCTTGTGCTCAACGAATGTTAAATAGCGGGGGGAAAAGGCTTTGGTTTGAAATTTTATTTGTATCTTCGCAGCGGAATTACTGATCAAGGACAAAGAGAATTACTGATCAAGGACAAAGAGAATTACTAAGCATGGACAAAGATAAATACTAAACATGGACATTGATATGAAAAAGATTTTGTTTTGCCTGATGGCATTGATGGGCGTGATGACTGCTTCGGCCCAGCAGAAAGTAGAGAAAAACGATGCGCAGGTGGCTATCAACAACATTATGACGCGCACCAGCATCCGACAGTACACCAACGAGCCCGTGTCGAAGAGCGACATCGAGACGATGCTTCGTGCTGGCATGGCTGCTCCTACGGCCGTGAACCGTCAGCCCTGGCATTTTGTGGCCGTCACAGACAAGGCGAAGTTGGCCGAGCTTGCTGGCGCCAGAGGGATGATTAAGCAGGCTGGCGTGGCCATCGTGGTTTGTGGCAATATGGAGAAGGCATTGCCTGGTAAGGCTCAGGCTTATTGGGTGCAGGACTGCTCGGCAGCCACAGAGAATATCCTGCTGGCAGCGAATGCACTGGGACTGGGTGCCGTGTGGACAGGCTGCTATCCAATGGACGATCGCGTGGCCGAGGTGTCGAAGGCGCTGAAGTTGCCTGAGAACATCGTTCCCATGTGTGTCATCGCTATCGGTCACCCTGCAGAACGGCCTCAGGCAAAGGATAAATGGAAACCTGAAAACGTGTCGTACAACGAGTTTGGAAAGACGGCAGAATAACTAAAGAAAAAATATGAGATACGGAATCATCGGCACTGGTGCCATTGGCGGCTATTATGGTGCAAAGCTGGCGCATGCAGGACAGGAGGTGCACTTCCTGCTGCACAGTGACTATGAGTATGTGAAACAGCATGGACTGCAGGTGGACTCGTGCGACGGCTCGTTTCATCTGGACGACGTGAACGTTTATAGGCAGACGAAGGACATGCCTGCGTGCGATGTGGTGCTGGTGGGACTGAAGTCTGTGAACAACGATAAGTTGCCAGCGCTGCTGCCACCACTGCTCCACGACAAGGCTGCGAAGGCCAAGACGCTGGTGGTGCTCATCCAGAACGGCATTGGCGTGGAAGAGGATGTGCAAAAGATGTTTCCTGAGGTGCAACTGGCTGCAGGACTGGCCTTTATCTGCTCGGCCAAGACGAAGCCAGGCCTGGTGAGTCACCAGTGTTATGGCAGCATCAACCTGGCCAACTACTCGTGCCGTGACGAGGCACTGATGCAGGCCGTGGTCGACGAGTTTCGCGAGGCCGGCATAGAGACGGGTCTGGTGGAATATCATGAGGCACGATGGAAGAAGGCCGTGTGGAACATGCCGTTCAACGGTATGACGGTGGCGCTGCACACGCAGACAGATCTGCTGCTGAAGAACGCATCGACACGCCAGCTGATTCGCGAGCAGATGATGGAGGTGGTGGGTGCTGCCCAGCACCTGGGCGTGAAGAACGTGGACGAGGCGTTTGTGGACAAGATGATTGAGACCACCGATGCGATGACGCCCTATTCGCCATCCATGCGACTGGACTACGATTTCCATCGCCCCATGGAGATATACTACCTGTACACCCGTCCGTTGGAGATGGCACGTGAGGCAGGCTATCGCATGCCGAAGCTGGAGATGCTGGAGGCAGAACTGCGATTCCTGGAGACGGTTTGACGGGCGTTCTCACTCCTTGCACTTCGAAAATAAAGATTAATCAATAAATCGATGAGAAAAAAACTATTTTTACTTTCAACCTTCCTGCTGCTGTGCCTGGTGGCAGGCGCTCAGACCAAGAGTGTGGCCGTGCTGGGCGACTCGTATTCAACCTTTGAAGGGGCTATCCCTGAAGGAAACGCCATTTGGTATTTCAAACAGAACAACCCCAACCAGACGGATGTGAACAGCGTGGAACAGACGTGGTGGACACTGCTGACCAAGCATCAGGGATGGACACTGCTGATGAACAACTCGTATAGCGGCTCGACTATCTGTAACACAGGCTATGGCAAGGCCGACTATAGCGACCGTTCGTTTACGAAGCGCATGGATAACCTGGGCGGCAACCCTGACGTCATCTTTATCTTTGGCGCCACCAACGATAGTTGGGCACACGCGCCCATCGGCGAGTTTAAGTATGAGGATATCACCAAGGACGACCTGTGGAGCTTCCGTCCGGCCATGGCCTATATGCTGGGCTGGATGAAGGAACATTATGCCAAAAGCGAGATATATTTCCTGCTGAACGACGGACTGAGTGAGGAGGTGACGACGTCGTCGAAGACCATCTGCGAGCACTATGGCGTGAAGTGCATAGAACTGCAGGCCATCGACAAGAAGGCTGGTCACCCCTCAGTGAAGGGCATGCAGCAGATTGCCAGTCAGGTGGAAGCCGCCTTGTAGTGGGTCATGCGATATTGCTTGGGCGACAGTCCTGTTTCTTTCTTAAACAGTCGCGAGAAATAATAGCTGTCGTCGATGCCCACCTTATGGCAGATTTGATTGATGCGCATGTTGGTTGTTGTGAGCAACTGACATGCGCGCTCTATTTTCATGCTGTTGAGATAGGCTAAAGGACTCTGGCCCGTTTGCTGACGAAAGAGAAGCGAGAAATGACTGGGCGAATAGCCGGCATAGGCTGCCAGTTGCTCAAGGTTGAGACGATGCTCCAGATTCTCGTGCATATAGTGCTTGACGGCAGAAGTCATCTCGCTGACGCCAGTCGACTCAGACGTGCTGCGATAGTGGTGGAGATAGCGCATGGAGGCCAGGTAATAGTGCAGCAGACTGGAAGCATAGCGCAGCGACTCGCGGTCGGTGGCCTGCTCGAGCGTTGAGAAAATCTCTTCGAACACCAACTGTCGCTCGCTGATGCGCGAGTTGTGAGTGGGCAGGATGTCGCATGGCTGCTGCTGTCCTTCGCTGTAGACGGCAGCATGCTGACCAGTGAAGTGAATCCAATAGATGGTCCAGGGATGCTCCTTGTTGGCCCCATAGGCATGAGGATGCTGGGCAGGCAGAATGATATACTGGTTGGCATGCAGGTCGAACGTCTGATGGTCAATGCGACACCAGCCCTCGCCCTCCATGCAATAGATGAGGACATACTCGGCAATGGGCTGCAGTCGTTCACGATAATGACTATAGGCATGGGGATAATAGCCTATGTCAGTGATGTAAAGACTGGAAGCCAGCGGGTCTTGTTGCTGGGCTTCAATAATCATGGCGGGCAGGACGATGGCCCGTTCGCCAGTAAAACCTTGTTTCATGGGTGCAAAGATAATAATATAATCCATCTTTTTGGCGAAAAAATCTAATTATTTATTCAAAAAGATGTATTATCTTTGCACCGCCAAATTTAAAAACCTAATATTGACATGCAACATAACAGTAAATCATTTGTGTATTTCATCTGCTCAGTATCGGCCATGGGAGGCTTGCTCTTTGGCTACGACTGGGTGGTGATTGGTGGCGCGAAGCCATTCTATGAACTCTTCTTTGGCATAGCCGACCAGCCCGTGATGCAGGGTGTGGCCATGTCGACGGCCCTGGTGGGCTGTCTGGTGGGTGCCATGGTGGCAGGCGCATTGGCCGACCGCTATGGTCGAAAGCCCCTTCTGACAACGGCGGCAGTACTCTTCACCCTGTCGGCTGTGGGAACGGGCGTCTTTAACGACTTCTCGCTGTTCAACATAGCCCGCTTTATTGGCGGCGTGGGCATTGGCGTGGCCTCGGCCTTGTCGCCCATGTACATCGCAGAGGTGAGTCCCACGGCGATTCGTGGACGTATGGTGAGTCTGAACCAGATGACCATCGTACTGGGAATCCTGGGTGCGCAGATCGTCAACATGCTGCTGGCAAGAGACACCAGCGTGGCAGAAAACATGGCATGGAACGTGGCATGGGGATGGCGCTGGATGTTCTGGGCCGAGACAGTGCCTGCAGCGCTGTTCCTGGTGATGAGCTTCATGATTCCTGAGAGTCCTGTGTATCTAAAGATGAAGGCTGCGACAATGTCGCAGCGTGTAGGGAAGGAGGCCGGACTGAAAGAACTGCTGCAAAGCAAATATGGCAAGGTGCTTTTGCTGGGCTTGGTGATTGCCGTGTTCCAGCAGTGGTGTGGCACGAACGTGATCTTTAACTATGCGCAGGAGATCTTTACGGGTGCCGGCTATGATGTGGACGGCATGTTTATCGATATCGTCATCACAGGCATTGCCAACGTGGCCTTCACGTTTGTGGCCCTCTATACCATTGAGAAGTGGGGACGCAGAACGCTGATGCTGATTGGCGCTGGCGGACTGGGACTGATCTACCTGACGTTGGGGACCTGCTACTTCCTGGAGGTGAAGGGTGTTGTGATGGTCTGCCTGGTGGTGACGGCCATCTCCATCTATGCCATGACGCTGGGTCCTGTGACGTGGACACTGCTGGCAGAAATCTTCCCCAATCGCATTCGTGGTGTGGCGATGGCCACCTGCACGTTTGCCCTGTGGGTGGGCTGTTGCACGCTGACGTTCTCGTTTCCCTCGATGAACGCCGCCCTTGGCTCCAGTGGCACCTTCTGGATTTATAGTGGCATCTGCCTGGTGGCCTTCATCTTCCTGTGGAACCGCTGCCCAGAAACGAAAGGAAAATCACTTGAAGAACTAGAGAAAGAACTCATCAAATAACAAACTACAATGATTAAAGCTTGGAGAGAAACCGTGACCATTCCTACCTACGAGATAGGAAGGGCTGAGAAGAATCCGATATTCCTGGAAAAACGCGTGTATCAAGGCTCGAGTGGGGTGGTGTATCCCTATCCCGTCATCGAGTCGATAGCCAATGAGCCCACACCACACGACTGGAACGTGGTGTTCATGGAGAACGACTATATCAAGGTGATGGTGATGCCTGAACTGGGTGGTCGCATCCAGATGGCCTACGACAAGATAAAGAAGCGTCATTTTGTGTATTATAACCACGTCATCAAACCTGCTCTGGTGGGTTTGGCAGGCCCCTGGATCAGTGGCGGTATTGAGTTCAACTGGCCACAGCACCATCGTCCGTCGACCTATCTGCCTGTGGACTGCGACATCGTGGAGAACGAGGACGGCAGTGTGACGGTATGGGTGAACGAAATGGAGCGCATGTTCCACCAGAAGGGCATGGCAGGCTTTACACTGCGTCCTGGTTGCGCCTATCTGGAGATTCGGGGTCGTGTGAGCAATCGCACGCCACTGCCGCAGACGTTCCTTTGGTGGGCCAATCCTGCCGTGGAGGTGAACGACGATTATCAGAGTGTGTTCCCACCTGATGTTAATGCCGTGTTTGACCATGGAAAACGTGCTGTGTCGAGTTTCCCCATTGCCACAGGTACATACTATAAGATGGACTATTCGGCTGGTGTGGACATCTCGAACTATAAGAATATCAAGGTGCCAACGAGTTATATGGCAGTGAACTCGAAATATAACTTCGAGGGCGGCTATGAGAATGATACAAAGGGAGGCATGCTGCACGTGGCCAGTCATCATTTATCGCCAGGCAAGAAGCAGTGGACATGGGGAAATGGTGACTTTGGACGAGCATGGGACAGGAATCTGACAGACGAGGCCACAGAGAACGATGGACTGCCAGAAGGTTCTATTCGTACAGGCTTCCGTCCCTATATCGAGTTGATGGCTGGCGTGTATACGGAAAACCAGCCCGACTTCACCTGGCTGATGCCCTATGAGGAAAAACATTTTACGCAGTATTTCATGCCTTATCGCGAGATTGGTATTGTGAAACAGGCCTCGAAGGACTTCGTTGTGAATATCGAGGAGACGGAGACAGGCGTGTGTTTTAAGGTGCTGGCCACGTCGAAGCAGTCGGCACGCGTGTGGCTCAGGAACAAGAACGGAGAGACTTACTTCGATCAGGAGGTAACGCTTTCGCCTGAAGAGGTGTTTGTTGAGATGGTTACGTGTAATAACCTGGGAATGAATAACTTACTGTTATCTGTTGGCGACTTGCATTGGCAGGCAGAGTCGGATGAGATTCGTCCGATACCTGATGCCGCAGAGGCTGCTCTGTCGCCTCAGGATACGAAAACAAACGACCAGCTCTATCTGACGGGTCTGCACCTGGAGCAATATCGCCATGCCACCTGGAGTGCTTTGGATTATTATGAAGAGGCCCTGCGCCGCGATCCCAATGATGTGCGCTGTCTGAATCAGACGGGATTGTGGTACCTGCGTCGTGGACGTTTTGACAAGGCTGAGACCTATCTGCGCAAGGCTGTGAAGATATGGCAGAAGAGAAATCCCAACCCCTACGATGGTGAGGCCATCTTTAACCTTGCCCTTGCGTTGAAGTGTCAGGGTCGTTGGGAGGAGGCTTATGACTATTTCTGGAAGTCGACCTGGAACAAGGCGTGGGCTGATGCCGGCTATTTTGAGGCAGCCAGAATCAGTGTGGCGCAAGGCCACTATGACGATGCACTGGACGAGTTGAATAGGAGTCTGATTTTTAACGCCTGCAATCATCAGGCACGGGCATTGAAAGCCGTGGTGCTCAGAAAAATGGGTCGTAAGACAGAGGCGCAGGAGTGGATAGAAGTGAGTCTTGCAATAGACCATTTTAACTATGGCTGTCGCTATGAGAAGTATTTGCTGACAGGCGAGGATACGCTGACAGCATTGATGCGCAAGAGTAGCGAGAACTACGAGGAGCTGGCATTGGAATATGAACAGGCAGGTTTGCGTGAAGACGCCAAGGCCATATGGAAAATAGCAGAGCGTGAAGACGCAGTGAGCCCAATGAGTTATTATTACATGGGTGACTACGAACGTGCAGAGGCTGTGTCGCCATACCTCTGCTTCCCCAACCGCCTGGAGGCTGTGGTGGTTTTGGAAAAGGCAAAACAGCAGAATCCCACAGGTGCGAAGGCACCCTATTATCTGGGATGCCTGTACTATGACAAGCGCCAGTATGATGTGGCCATCGAGAACTGGGAACTATCAGCAAAACTCGACCCACAGTTCCCTACGGTTTGGCGTAATCTGGCACTGGCCCGCTTTAACAAGCAGAATCGTAAGGAGGAGGCCGTGGCATATATGGAGAAGGCTTTCCATCTGGACGAGACAGACGCGCGCGTGCTGATGGAACTCGATCAACTCTACAAGCGCATGCAGAAACCACACCAGCAGCGCCTGGATTGCCTGCAGAAGTATCCGCAGTTGGTTGCCCAGCGTGATGATCTGGTGCTGGAGGAGATAACCCTTCTTAATCAGTTGGGACGCCATGAGGAGGCTATGCACAAGCTTGATGCGCACCAGTTTCATCCGTGGGAAGGTGGTGAAGGTAAGGTGAGTGGGCAATATCAGTTGTGCCGTGTGGAACTTGCCAAGCAGGCACTTGCCCATGGCGAGAACGAAAGAGCCAGACAGTTGCTGGAGGAGTGTCTGGTACTGCCGTCGCATCTTGGTGAGGGAAAACTCTATGGTGCTCAGGATAATGACTTCCTGTATTTCCTTGGACGTTATGAAGAGGGAACCGTTGGGCCTACGGAACCTGTGGCTGCGATGTATTACAACGATGCAAAGCCAGACAAGATTTTCTATGCTGCACAGTGCTATCGAAAACTGGGACAGGAGGACAAGGCACGTGGACTGTTCTATAAGCTGGTGAACTATGGCAAACAGCATTTGTTCGACCATGTCACGATGGATTATTTTGCTGTGTCGTTGCCCGACTTGATGATATGGGATGGTGATCTCGACGAGCAGAATCGCATTCACTGTCTGTATATGCTGGCCTTAGGCTATTATGGCCTGGGCGACAAGGAGAAAGCAATGCGTTATCTGTCGGAAGCAAAGAGCTTGGACATTAATCATGTTGGTATTCAAGCATTTTACTCGTTTGTGATGATGGAAAATGAAAAATAGTTTGTATCTTTGTCGACATATTAACATGCAAATGAACATGAAAAAGACGATATTGCTGTGCGCCATGCTGCTGGCGTGTGGTGTCGCTATGGCTCAACATGAAGTAAGGTGGGATCGTCACAGCCTGATCATCGACGGCCATCGTGTGGTGCCTGTGATGGGCGAGGTGCACTATAGTCGTATTCCTGAAGGCGAATGGCGCCAGGAGGTGAAGAAGATGAAAGAGGGTGGGGTGACGATGATTGCCACCTACGTGTTCTGGAATCATGTGGAGGAGGAAGAGGGCATCTTCCGCTGGGACGGTCAGCGCAACCTGCGCCACTTTCTGGAGATTTGCAAGGAGGAGAATATGCCTGTGATTCTGCGCATGGGGCCGTTCTGTCATGGCGAGGTGCGCAATGGCGGCATTCCCGACTGGATGTTTGACAAGGGCTGTAAGATGCGCGACAGGAATCCTGTGTTTATGGGGTATGTGGTAAAGCTCTATCGCCAGATTTTTACACAGGTACAGGGCCTTCAATGGAAGGACGGCGGCCCACTTATCGCTGCTCAGTTTGACAATGAGTATCGTGGACGTGGCGAGTATCTGATGGAACTGAAACGCATGGCGCAGAAGATTGGATTCGACCTGCCGTTCTATACGCGCACTGGCTGGCCTGAGTTGGCTACGCCTGTGCCCTTCGGCGAGATGATTCCCTTGTATGGCGACTATGCCGATGGGTTCTGGGACCGTACGCTGGGCGAGACTGACGGCAACTACTATAAGGCTTTCAACTTCAAGACTTTCCGCTCGTCGACGGCCATTGCCACAGAGCAATTGGGAAAGCAGGAGGCCAAGATGAACGACGGCGACGAGGCTTATCCCTATTTCACTTGCGAACTGGGTGGCGGCATGATGCAGGCCTATCATCGCAGACCGTATGTCTATGCTGAGGATGCCTATTCGATGGCGCTGGTGAAACTGGGCTCTGGCTCGAACCTGCTGGGCTATTATATGTATCATGGTGGCACAAACCCTGAGGGCAAGACCTACCTGAACGAGAACCAGCGCACCAGGGGCACGAACTACAACGATATGCCTGTGAAGAACTACGATTTCCAGGCACCCTTGGGCGAGTTTGGTCAGAAGAATGCGCATTACTATATGCTACGCCCATTGCATCTGTTTATGCAGGACTGGGGCGAGACACTGGCCGAGATGGAAGCGTCGTTCCCTGCACCACAGGACGTGAAGAAAGGTGATGACAGCTGTCTGCGCTGGGCTGTGCGCTCGAAGGGCAACAGTGGCTTTATCTTCGTGAACAACTACGAGCGACTGCAAAAGCTTTCGGCGAAGGGGCATGTGCAGTTGGAGACTTGTGGCGTTAAGCTGCCTAAGTTCACCATTCCCAGTGGATGTATGGCTGTATTCCCCATCAACGTGGACGGCATCAGATACGCCACGGCGCAGCTGGTGGCTAAGCGCGATGGTAAAATCTATCTGATGCAGATTCCTGGCATCTCAACGACCATCTGTATGCAGAACGGTAAGGTGTTGAGGAACGTGAAAGCACGTGGAGAGGAAAGGCCTGTCTATGGCAATCTCTATCTGTTGAGTAGAGAGGAGGCTGAGCATTTGTTCTTGCAGCCTGAGTCGACGGTGATGGTGGACTTGGCCACGATTCGTAAGGTGAAGGAGGCAGGACTACTCAGAAAGATAACGATGGGGGCGCAGCGCGTGGCGGAGGAGCCTTCTGATGACGACTTCGAACAGGCTGCCGTCTATCGGATAACGCTCCCAGAACTGCCCGCCAATGCTAAAGAACCATTGATGAGGTTCTATTATAAGGGTGACTGTGCACGCCTTTATGCCAATGGAAAACTCGTGGCCGACCATTTTCAGTATGGCCGTCCGTTCTTGTATGGCTTGTGGCGACTGCCTGAGGGCACCAAGGAACTGGAGCTGCGTATACTGCCTATGCAGAAGGATATGCCTGTCTATCTGCCGAAAGAGGCTGACAAGACGCTTGGCGAGGGCGTGGAAAGAATTGAAGTACATTATATCACGGACTAAAAATATGAAACGAATCTTTGCTATCTTGGTTGGCTGCTGGCTGGTGACTGCGGCTCAAGTGAATGCTCAGCAAATCATTAACTTGGCAGGCTTGTGGGACTTTGCCATGGGCGACTCGGCACGTTATACTGACTATGTGATGCTGCCTGGCTCGATGCTGACCAACGACAAGGGCTATGATGTGGATATCCACACGCAGTGGACGGGCTCGCTCTATGATTCGTCGTATTACTTTAATCCTTATATGGAGCCCTACAGGCAGAAGGGACAGATGAAGTTTCCTTTCTTCCTGACGCCAGAGAAACACTATGTGGGAAAGGCATGGTACAGGCGTACGGTGTATGTGCCGCAGGACTGGAAAGATCAGCGCATCACGCTGTTCCTGGAGCGTCCACATATTGAGACAACGGTCTATGTGAATGGGCATGAGGTGGGTCATCAGATGTCGCTGTCGGTGCCTCATCGCTATGATGTGACAAAGTATATCAAGAAGGGTGCACGCAACGAGATTGTGATCTGTGTGTATAACGGTATAGAGAACGTGTGTGTGGGACAAGACTCGCACAGCGTGACCGACCAGACGCAGGGCAACTGGAATGGTATTGCTGGCAGAATGGAACTGCAGGCGCAATGGAAGAAACTGAATGTGAAGGGTATCCGCGTGAAGGTGGACAGTGTCAAGGTAGCCCTGCCTGATGCGTATAAGAATGGCCGATTGGTTCCTGGAGGAACGAAATGGCAAAAGGTGGGTAGGATAAAGGTGCTGTTGGAAAACCATACGGATGGGCTGCAACTGATGCCCCAGTATCAGTATGTGGTGAACCTGACGCTGAGATATGCGTTTGGTCCTAAAGCTGGAAAGGTGATTGGTGGCTGCTCGATGGATGCAGTGGGGAATGAGATTACGGCCGAACTTCCTATCTATACGGATATTGGAATGTGGGACGAGTTTCATCCGAACCTCTATCGACTGACTATTGAGGCTGGCGAGGATGTGGTGGAGACGCTCGTAGGTTTCAGGGAGATCAGCATCAGAGATCGCCAGATGTTTATTAACCAGCGTCCCTTGTTCTTGCGTGGCACAGTGGAGAACTGTTGCTTTCCTGAGACTGGCTTTCCGCCTACTGATGAGGAGGAATGGCTGTATCTGTTCAAGAAATGCAAGGAATATGGGTTGAACCATGTGCGCTTCCATAGTTATTGTCCACCAGAGGCTGCCTTTGCTGCTGCCGACCGTGTAGGTATCTATCTTCAGCCTGAGGGCCCGTCGTGGCCTAATCATGGCGTGAGGTTGCGTCGTGGTCAGAAGATTGACCAGTATCTGCTGGAGGAGTCGAAACGCATCGTTGATGAATATGGGCATCATCCCTCGTTTGTGATGATGGCGGCAGGTAATGAACCTGCAGGCGACTGGGTGACTTACTGTAACGACTGGGTGAAGCAGATGCATAAGTACGACGATTCGAAGGTGTATTGTGGCGCCTCTGTTGGTGGCGGATGGGCCTGGGACAATGGGTCGGAGTATCATGTGAAGGGTGGCGCCCGTGGGTTGGACTGGGACAGTCGTGCGCCTCAGTCGACGGATGATTATTTGGCTGGCATCCTGCGTCCTCGCAACTATAAAGGAACGGATGATAATCTGTCGCCCATCATAGCGCATGAGCAGGGACAATGGTGTGCTTTCCCTGATTTCAAGGAGATGTCGCAGTATACGGGTGTTTACAAGCCTCGCAACTTTGAGATATTTCGCGATCTGTTGCGTGACAATGGCATGGAGCAGATGGCTGAAAAATTCCTGATGGCCAGTGGTAAACTGCAGACGCTTTGCTATAAATATGAGATTGAGCGCAACCTGCGCACAAAGGACTATGCTGGTTTTCAGTTGCTGGGACTGAATGATTATAGTGGACAGGGCACGGCCTTGGTTGGACCGCTGAACGTGCATTGGCGTGAGAAGGGCTATTGCACGGCTCGCGATTGGCGTGAGTTCTGTAATTCGGTGGTGGTGTTGGCGCGTTTCCCCAAGTTTGTTTATACGAATAATGAAACGCTTGATGTGCCGCTGGATATCTATAATGCATTCTATGGACGCTTCTCTTCTGTCAATCTTCATTATCAAATTTCGGACGACTCGCTTCGTGTTCTTACATCGGGCGATATGAAGATTGATACTGTGTTTGTTGGAAAGAATGCTTTGGCAAAAGGAATTAATTTCCCACTTGGTGGTGTGAATAAACCAACGAAGTTGACCCTTGACGTGCAACTGGAAAATGCGATTATGAACCATTGGGATTTCTGGGTTTATCCAGATTCTTTGGAATCTACGAGTGGCTCGTTGCTTGCTGAAACCCAGATAGTTGTGTCTGATTCGCTCGATGAAAAATGCTTGAAAGCGTTAAGAAAAGGAGGCACTGTGCTATTGACGGCGGCAGGAAAGGTGACGCTGGGCAACGATGTGGTGCAGCATTATCTGCCTGTGTTCTGGAATACGTCATGGTTTAAGATGCGTCCGCCTCATACCACTGGTGCTTATATCGACAGTAAGCATCCTTTGTTTAAGTACGATTTTCCTACCGACGATTGGAGTAACCTGAACTGGTGGGAACTGCTGAACAAGGCGCAGGTGATGAACCTGATGGAACTGCCCAAAGACTATCAGTCGCCCATCCAGCCTATAGACACGTGGCATGTCAGCAGGAAGCTGGGTATGCTTATTGA
Organism: Prevotella sp. E15-22; assembly: GCF_023204875.1. Taxonomy (NCBI): domain Bacteria; kingdom Pseudomonadati; phylum Bacteroidota; class Bacteroidia; order Bacteroidales; family Prevotellaceae; genus Prevotella; species Prevotella sp. E15-22. The sequence goes on along the minus strand of NZ_CP096247.1, from coordinate 2,057,152 downwards.
GGCCAGGGTATTGAAAGGAAAACTGCTGATGACCACCATGGACATCAATAGCGATCTGGAGCATCGCATCGTGGCTCGTCAGATGCGCAAGGCGATTCTTGATTATATGAAGAGTGGCGACTTTAATCCATCGCTGGTGCTCGATGTTCAGACCATCCGCGATTTCTACGAGAAGCAGGCGCCACAGGTGAACATGTTTACGAACGACTCGCCTGATGAGTTGAAACCAAAAATAAAGTGAGCTACAAACAATGCAGCTCACTTTTTTTTATGGTTACTCGTGTTGTGATATTGCTTACTCGTAACGACTCAGTCCTTCTTGCAGGAACTGTACGTACTCAGGAACATCTTCCTTGTAGGCATGACTGCCACAGAGAGGCTTGCCGTTGTTGTCGAGGATGACGTAGTAGGGCTGTGCGTTGGCGCCAAACTTATGACTCTGCAGATAGCTCCACTTGGCTCCAACAGTACGGAGCGTCTTGGTCTCTCCTTTTTCGTCAGTGACAGTCAATGGCTCTGCGAGTGGTGTCTTGTCGTCAACGTAGAGTGAGATAAGCACATAGTCCTTGGTGATAAGGTCGGCCACCTGTGGGTCGGTCCATACTGAGGCCTCCATCTTACGGCAGTTCACACAGCCAAAGCCTGTGAAGTCGACCAATACGGGCTTGCCTTCGGCCTTGGCGGCGGCCATGCCCAACTCGTAGTCAGTAAAACGGGCTTCAACGGTCTTGGTGTTCAGGTTGAAGTCCTGTGTGTTCATAGGAGGTGCGAAGGCACTGACAGCCTTGCAGGGAGCGCCCCACAAACCAGGAATCATATAGACTGCGAACGCCAGAGAAACGAGTCCGCCCATGATGCAGACCACAGGCATGGGTTTGCTCTCGCCATTCATCTCGTCGGAAGGGAATTTCAGCCAGCCACAGAGATAAGCGCCCAGCAGTGCGAAGATGACGATCCAGAGCGACAGGAATACCTCACGGTCGAGCAGATGCCAGCCATAGGCCAGGTCGGCCACAGAGAAGAACTTCAGGGCGAAGGCTAACTCGACAAAGCCCAGCACCACCTTGATGGTGTTCATCCATGAGCCCGACTTCGGAGCCTGCTTAAGCCAAGAGGGGAAGAGGGCAAAGAGGGTGAAGGGAAGGGCAAGAGCCACGGCAAAGCCCAGCATGCCGAGTGCTGGTGCCAGCCAGTTGCCGCTGGTGGTTGTCTCAACGAGCAACAGACCGATGATGGGTGCTGTGCATGAGAATGATACCAGTACCAATGTGAAGGCCATGAGGAAAATGCTGATGAGTCCGCTGGTGGCCGATGCCTTGGTGTCAACACTGTTGGCCCAACTCTCAGGCAACTTAATCTCGAACCAGCCGAAGAACGACAGGGCGAAGACCACGAGCAGCAGGAACAGGAAGATGTTGAACACGGCATTGGTAGACATGGCATTGAGCGTGTCGCTTCCAAAGAGTCCTGTGACGCAGAGACCCAGGGCCAGATAGATAACAATGATGCTGATGCCATAGGTGAACGCATCGCGAATACCCTTTCCTTTGTCGTCCTTAGAACGCTTTAGGAAGAAGCTTACTGTCATGGGAATGATGGGCCAGATGCAGGGCATGCAGACGGCCAGCAGACCACCAACAAAGCCCATGAGCAGGATATAGAGCAGCGACTTGCCTGCAATGCCATCGTTTTCGCCCATGTTCTGTAACTCGTTGATAACGGGCTGCCAAAGGTCGGCGTTGCCAGGCACATCGGCTGTTGCTACTACGGCCACGGTATCGGTTGTCGTCGTGTCTTGTACTTCCTCAGCTGGAGTCGCTTCCAATTCCTTGGGTGCGTTCTCAACGGCGGCGTCCTTCAGTTCAATATTGCCGCTTTTGCGGAAGGTGACCTGTGTGGGCGGCATGCAACTCTCATCGTTGCAGGCACCATACTCCAGATAGGCGTCGATATTGTAGTGCTTCTGCGTGAAGCGAATCTTCTGTTTAAACGTGGCAGTCTTTTCAAAATAGCGCAGCTCCATGCCAAACAGAGGGTCGAATTTCTTGATTTCCTTGCCAATGGGCTTCAACTTGCCCACGCGCTCGGCACCCTCCATCTTGTCAATATTGAAGGTTGCCTCTACAGGACCGTCGTTACCAAGATCGGTGGAATAGACGTGCCAGCCTGGATCAATGACGGCTTTGAAGATAATCTCGGCTTCATTGCCTGACAGCATCTTGAGTTCGCTACTAAAATGTACAGGATCGGCCATTTGGGCCTTTGCTGCCAAGGTGATGATGGCAGCAGTGATGAGAAGAAAAATACGTTTCACAGTGATAGTTTAGTATTATTTGCGTATAACTTTTTTTGCTTGTCCGTTTTCTACGATGATATAGATACATCTGTGCTGGGGGATAGCACTGAGTCGGCGGCCCTGAAGGTCGTAGATGCCATCGATAATCCTTGCCGACTGTGAGGCGCTTATATCCTGAATGCCAGCCAGTATCTTGGTGTCGCTTGTGTCGAAGTTCTGCGTACCTCCATTATAGGTGATGGTGCCGTCGGCAGTGATGGCCTTACCCTCGTAGTTGCTGATTGTCAGAACGCCGTCGAGCATGTAGAAGTTGCCACTGTCCTCGTCCTCGTGGTTGGGCATGGCGCCTGTTGAGGCTGTGCCGCTCAACTCCGTTTGTATGCCGTCGTCGCCCACACCACTAATGCTCACGTTACCACTCTCCATGAGGAAATACTCTTTGCAGTGGATGCCGTCTTTGACAGCCTTGGTGATGTTGATATTGCAGTTCTTAATCTCCAGATATTCCTTGCTATAGATGCCATGCTTACTGTTTCCAGCAATGTTTAGCGTACCCTTGCCCTTAAACTTGGTGTGTCCTTTGCTGTGGAAAGCTCCGTTATAGTCAGCATTGGCACCGTCAGTCAAGTTGCTGGTGGTGCCTTTCTTCACACTGACCGAGATGCGTTTGCCGTTCTGAATATTGATGGCTGGGCCGCTGGGGTTGGTGATGGATACGCCTGCGAGTTCCAGACTGCACTTGAACGCACCCTCCAGGAAGAACTCTCCGTCGCTGGTGTTGCCCGAGAGGACATAGATAATCTCGCCGTCCTCATTGTCGGCATTGGCATCAACGCCATTGAAACTCTCACTCTGCACCAGTTTGACGTGCGAGCTGCCGTTGCTAAGGTTTGTCACAAAGCTACTGATGTTGTTTGCAATGGTGACGGAAGCCGTATTGCCATTGAAAACAATCTCCACGGTGTTGTCCTCTACGGCACTCATGGAAAGGGTTCCTGCAATGCAGGCAATGATGCTCACGAAAAGCTTTCTCATATCTAATTGTCCTGTTAAATTGGTTGAAATTCACTTTTTCGGCCACAAAATTAAGAAATAAATGTTGAAATGAATAAAAAAAATCAAAGAATCCTTTGGTTTTAACAAATTATTTACTATTTTTGCCCTGTCTTTAGGAATTTAATCTATGATACAAAATGTGATAAAAACCCGAGTCGTTGGTGTCGGTACGAGTATCGACGAAACAGTCTATGCCATCGTTGATGTGCGTGGTAACATTATTGCGAAGAACAGTTTTCCTACTACTGACTTTCCTAATGCGAACGACTTTATTACGTTTTTGAGTGACCGCATTATAGAATTAGTTGAGGCCAACGGTGGATATGAATCCATTCGTTCTGTAGGCATCAGCTTACCTAGTGGTAATTTCAAGTCTGGGTGTATTGAACACTCTCCCAATATGAGTTGGAAGGGACAGATTCCTATGGCTGCGATGCTGCGCGACAGACTGGGTCTGGCTGTGGCATTGGGCAATGATGCCCATGTGAGAGCCTTGGGCGAATATGTCTTTGGTAGTGCACATGGCCTGAAGGACTTCCTGTATATCAACCTGGGACATGGTGTGGGAAGCTGTATCTTTACTAATGGCAAGGCGTATCTGGGCGCAGAAGGATTCGCTGGCGAGATAGGTCATACCTGTATCGTTCCTAATGGGCGTGTGTGTGGCTGTGGTATGGCAGGCTGTCTGGAGACTTACACAGGCTCTCGTGGTATTGTCATGACAGCACAGGAGTTGCTGGAAACAGATTCGCGTCCTTCTCTGATGCGCGAAATGGTGATTAAAACACCTAAGGATGTGTTTGAATGTTGCGAGAAGGGTGATGAACTGGCTATTGAGACCTTCCGTCGTACAGGCGAGATGTTGGGTGTTGGATTGGCCAACTATGCATCAGTTCTGAATCCTGAAGCGATTATTCTAGCTGGTGGTATTGCTCATGCTGGTAAGTGGTTGATTGAACCGGCTCAAGCTTCATTTGAGGAGCATGTGTTCCATAACGTGAAGGGTAAGGTGAAGTTCCTGACTTCGAATCTGAATGAGTCAGAACGCGATGTGCTGGGTGCCAGCGCCTTGGCTTGGAACGTGAAGGAATATTCGTTGTTTATCTAACAAAAAGAATGAACGTAGACAGAATAAAACAGATTATAGAATCAAAGCCAAATCTGAGTACCGCCCTCGGGATGGAGTTTATCTCCACTCCCGAGGACGATACTTGTATGGCTTGTATGAAAGTAGACGAGCGTAATCGCCAGCCTTTTGGCTTCCTGAGTGGCGGCGCCTCATTGGCATTGGCCGAGAATGTGGCTGGTGTGGGTTCGTCGGCCCTGTGTCCTGGTTGTGCATGCGTGGGCATCGAGGTGAGCGGAAGTCATGTAAAGGCTGTGGTCGAGGGTGACACTGTGACGGCATATGCCCGTATGCTGCATCGAGGCTCCACACTCCACGTTTGGAATGTGGATATCAAGGATACTGCAGGTGATTTGATTTCTAATGTGCGTGTCACAAACTATATCATCAAACAGAAATGACAGGATTCGCTCTGTATAGATTGCCACACGAAAAGCAGGTGACGCTGGTGGCACAGAATGAGGGCGAGCCGTTGAAACTGCCGTCTATCAACGAGCTTAACGGACGGTCGGGCTTTGTGTTGGCTCCTTTTTTCGTTTCTTCGGAAGAGCCTCTCTTGTTGATTAAGCCGGATGTCGTTAAGTCGTTCTCGGATGTTACTGAGGCTAAGGATGTCATTTGTAACTCGCAAATGCCATACTTACAGATGGTAAATGCCATACTTATGGGTAGGAAATGGCATACTTACGAGGAACGTTCGGCATATGCGGAGGATTTTGCTCGTTTTCATGCTCGGCTGAAGGATGAGAGTTTTCAGAAGATTGTGCTAAGCCGATGCTCTGTGACGCCGCGAGATGGTGAAGACCATCCTTTGGAATTGTTTTGCAAGGCCTGTCAACTCTATCCTCGAATGTTTATATCGTTGGTTTGTACGGAACAGAGTGGCTGTTGGCTGACGGCAACACCTGAGATACTGCTTGAGGGCGTTGGCAACCAATGGCGTACCATTGCGCTGGCAGGCACCATGAAGTTGAAGGATGAAGACCTGAATGGCGAGGGTGAGCACGCTACCTGGAGCACGAAGAATATCCAGGAGCAGCGCTATGTGGCCACCTATCTGATGAACTGTCTGGAGCAGTTTGCCACGAATATCCGTGAGGAAGGTCCTCGCACAGTGCGTGCGGCCAATCTGGTACATCTGCGCAGTGACTTTACTTTTGGCCTCTCGGAGGGTGCAGGGGTGGGCGATGTCTTGTTGCAATTGCATCCTACACCAGCTGTCTGCGGCCTCCCCAAGCAGACTACCTATCAGTTTATTCTCGAGAACGAGCATACGCCTCGCCAGTATTACAGCGGTTTTATGGGACCTCTGAACATGTCGTCGGCCACTCATCTGTATGTGTCTCTGCGCTGTATGCAGATAACAGACAGTCAGTATAGGTTGTATGCTGGCGGTGGACTGCTGAAAGATAGCGTTGAGGAACAGGAATGGCAGGAGACGGAGGCTAAACTGGAAACGATGCGACGGGTGCTGGCAGATTAACTTATCATTGACGGAATAACATAAGAACATACTCATGTATAGCAATAAGCAGAATGTAAACATACTGACGAGCTTGTTAGTGGCTCATGGCATTCATCATGCAGTGGTGTGTCCTGGCAGTAGGAATGCTGCCATCGTTCATAATCTGAACGAGTGCCCGGATATTCAGTGCTATTCTGTGACAGACGAACGCTCGGCGGGTTTCTATGCGCTGGGTATGGCGCAGGCTTTGAAGGAGCCTGTGGTGGTTTGTGTCACCAGTGGCACTGCATTGCTGAATCTTTATCCCGCTGTGGCTGAGGCATACTATCAGCATCAGCCTGTGGTGGTGGTCAGTGCCGATCGTCCGCAACTGTGGATAGATCAGCTTGATGGGCAAACCCTGCCACAACCTGATGCGCTTGGTCGCTTTGTGCGTAAGGCTGTTTCCCTGCCAGAGCCTCATGATGAGGAGGAACGTTGGTATTGTAACCGACTGATTAACGAGGCGCTGATTGAACGACATGGACCTGTACATATCAATGTGCCTATTACGGAGCCTTTGTTTGCATTCTCAGTGACAGAGCTACCTGCAGAACGTAAGATTGATTTTACTCCGGCTGATGCCTCTAATATCACCATGTCGCACGTGTGTCGTATGTTCATGCAGGCCAAGCGACCTATGCTTATTGCTGGACAACCCATGAACGCGCTGATGGACGAGGCTGTCGTACAGATAGGTGACGATGCTGATTACGTGCCCGACTTTGTATTGTATATGGGTGGCTCTATTGTGAGTAAGCGACTGAAGCGTTTCCTGCGTAAAGCTAAGGAAACGTGGGTGGTGAACCGTGAGGGTGAGGTGACAGATACGTTTATGAACTTGACGCATGTCGTTCAGGGCAATCCTGAGGTGGTGGCGGATCTGATTCGTTCTAATCTAGAGGAGATGCCGCATCCTTTCGTTCAGAAATGGGAAGTGCTGTTGTCTCAGATACGTGAGAAGGTGGAGGCCTACGAACCTTCTTACTCACAGTCTGCTGTCGTGAAATACTTTGAGCAGAAACGTGGAACGAACATCGTGCATTATGCTAACAGCATGGCTATTCGTTTGGCCAATACTTATTCTAAGACGCCTGTTTACTGTAATCGTGGCGTGAATGGTATTGAGGGTTCGCTGTCAACGGTTGCTGGTTTCTCGTGTGTGACGGATGACAATGTGTTCTGTGTCATTGGCGACCTGAGCTTCTTTTACGATCAGAACGCTTTGTGGAATCAGAATCTGCGTGGAAACTTGCGCATCCTACTCATGAACAATGGTAAAGGTGGTATCTTTGACATGCTGCCTGGTCTGGAACAGAGTGCTGCACGTGATAAGTATGTGGCTGCAACACATCAGACAACTGCTGAAGGCATCTGCCAACAGAATCATGTTGTTTATCGTCGGGCGACGAATATGGAACAGATGCAACAGGGTGTTGACTGGCTCCTTGCAACAAAAAGTGAGCACCCCCTGTTGTTGGAAGTGCTCACTGATGCGCCTGCTGATGAACAGACTTATAGGGATTGTCTATCAATATTTAAATGATGAGCCGCCCACAAACTCACGCATGATAGATGTGGGAGGAATCTCCTTGTCGCTGACGGGCAGGAAGAAGTGAATGAACTTCATCAGACGATGGGCCTCGGCATACTCAGGGCAGTTCTTGGGAACGGAAGCCAGGATGAGTTCGGCGTGGATGCGCAGTACGGCAAATTCAATGTTGAGGGCTGAGTTGAACATCACATCGGCACTTTCCTGGAAGGGGAATATCCATTTGTCTTCTGCTTCACACACATTTTTCCATTGGGCAATGGTTTCCTGGGCAGTAAACGCACCTTTGTTGTAATCACGGATGATGCGACGCAGCAAACGGTTGTCACGTACGGGTATCCAGTTGTGGTCGTCCAACGAGATACTGGTAAGAGCCGAGATATAGATCTTATACTTTAAGGCATCGGGAATCTTCTTTGTGAGCAGTGGGTTCAACGCGTGGATACCCTCAATAATCAGTACGGTATCGTTAGATAGCTTGAGTTTCTTGCCATTCCATTCGCGTTTGCCTGTGACAAAGTTATACTCAGGAATCTCTACGCGCTCGCCTTGCATCAGTCGCAGTAGATGGTCCTCCAACAATGAATACTCTACGGTCTCAATATTGTCGAAATCGTAATCGCCATTGGGTAGTTTGGGCGTATCAACGCGATTTACAAAGTAATCGTCTGTTGAGAATGATACAGGGCGCAGGCCACAAGCCAGTAGTTGAATGCTCAGACGCTTACAAAAAGTGGTCTTGCCCGACGATGAAGGACCTGTGATGAGTACAAGTTTTACAGGGTCCTTCTCACGATGGAACCGACGTTCAATCTCTTCAGCAATCTTAACAATCTTCTTTTCTTGCAGGGCTTCAGACACTTGAATCAATTCCGAGGCGTGGCCACGCATAATGGCTTTGTTCACATCGCCAGCATTGCTCAGTCGCATGATGATGTCCCAGCGTGTCTTCTCAGCAAACATCTCGAAGGTTTTGGGCTGGTCTACTTTCTCGGCCAACTGGTTTGGATTGTTCCAATCAGGAACGCGTAGCAGCAAACCTTCTTCATAGCGCTCTAATCCCCATATCTTCAGATAACCAGCTGAAGGCACCAAGGGACCATAGTAATAGTCTACGGTGTCGCCCAGTGTGTAATAGTCGGAGTAGATATGGCCGCTGGTCTCCAGGAGTTTTACTTTGTCAGAGAATCCTCGATCGGCAAACACGCGAATAGCTTCCTCGTTGGTGGCTTCCGTACGACGGAAGGGCATGTCCATGTCAATGATTTCCTGCATGCGTAGCTTAATCTGTTCTACGTCATCATCGGTCAGTGGACTACCATCTTTCTTCTTGAAGTTACAATAGTAGCCCCTGCAGAGTGAATGCTCAATAAAGAGTTTTGAGCCAGGAAAAAGGTCTTGTGTCGCTTTATAGAGCACAAAACTCAATGAACGTACATACACACGATGACCACTGCCTTCGCGAGCATCCAAAAACTCAACGTCGCGATTTTGATAGAGACGGAATTTTAGTCCTTGTGAGGCGTTGTTAACTTTTGCGGAAACGACGGGGAAGGGCAGTTTGATTTCATCGGCAAACTCCTGATAAACGTCGAGCAACGAGGTTCCCTCGGGGAAACTCTTTGTGACGTTGTTGTTCTTGCAGCGTATTTGAAGCATAGCGTAGATAAGATTTTGGTGCAAAGATACAAACTTTCTGCGAATCTTCCAAATATGTAGTTGGAATTGCTTTTTTTTTGCTAATTTTGCATCGTCTTTAAAACAGCATATAAGATACGTTATGGAATATATGTCACAAGAAGGCTACGACAAGCTCGTGGCTGAACTTCATCACCTGGAAACGGTGGAACTGCCACAGGTGAGAGATGCAATAGCTGAGGCTCGCGACAAAGGTGACCTCAGTGAGAACTTTGAATATCATGCGGCTAAGCGTGAACAGGGACGCTTGCTGAGTCAGATACGTTTTCGTCAAAGGGTCCTGGAAAATGCACGTGTCATCAATAAGTCTCTGCTTGGTGATGGTAGTGTGGGCCTGTTGTGTAAGGTGGAAATGACGAACATGAATACGAATAGTCGCATGTCTTACACCATCGTAAGTCCTCATGAGGCAAACCTCCGTGAAGGGAAAATCTCTATTAAGTCGCCCATTGCTCAGGCTTTGCTGGGCAAGGGTGTTGGTGATGTGGTGGAGGTGCGCGTACCTGCGGGTCTGATGAAGTTGCGCATTGAGGGTATCACGTTGTAATGAAATAAAGAAAGAATAAAGATATGGCACAAAGAGAATGGAAAGAGATTCGTAAGTTCGAGGAGATCCTCTTCGAAGAGTATAATGGTATTGCGAAGATAACCATCAATCGCTCGCGCTACCGCAATGCTTTTACGCCAAAGACAACGCTGGAACTGAGTCAGGCTTTTGCTATGTGTCGTGAGTTGCAGCGCATTCGTGTGGTGCTGCTGACGGGCGCTATGAGTGAAGTGCCTGAGGGAAAAACACTGGCTGATGTGAAGCATGCTTTCTGTTCTGGTGGCGATATGCATGTGAAGGGGCGTGGTGGCTATATTGATGATGAGGGCGTGCCTCGTCTATCTGTGCTTGATGTACAGATGCAGATTCGTCGTCTGCCTAAGCCTGTTATTGCCATGGTGAACGGTTATGCCATTGGTGGTGGTCATGTGCTTCATCTTGTATGTGACCTGACCATTGCTTCTGAGAATGCCATCTTTGGACAAACGGGACCTAAAGTAGGTTCGTTTGATGCAGGCTTCGGCTCTTCGTATCTGGCTCGCATCGTGGGACAGAAGAAGGCGCGCGAAATCTGGTTCATGTGTCGACAGTACTCTGCTAAGGAGGCCGAGGAGATGGGCATGGTGAATAAGGTGGTGCCTATTGAACAACTGGAGGATGAGTGTGTGAACTGGGCGGAAACGATGATGGAGCGTTCGCCTATAGCACTGCGTATGATCAAGGCTGGACTGAATGCAGAGCTTGACGGACAGGCAGGTATTCAGCAACTGGCTGGCGATTGCACCATGCTTTATTACTTCTTGGACGAAGCGCAAGAGGGCGGTAAGGCATTCCTTGAAAAGCGTAAGCCTAATTTCGATCAGTATCCTAAGATTCCATGAAGATAGACGTCGAGGAGCGTGTACTCCATTTTAAGCAACCTGCAGGCACAAGCCGTGGTGTCTATACGGAACGTCGTATATGGCTGGTTCGCATGTCCGATGGCTCTTCTGTCGGAATGGGTGAGTGTGCCCCGTTGCCTGACCTGAGTTGTGATGCCTTGGAGCCTTATATATATAATAAGGTGTTGGGTGATTTCTGTCGTCAGGTGGAGCAGACGGGTGAGATTCCTTATGAGGATTTGCGCGACTACCCATCGATGCTCTTTGGACTTGAGACGGCTATGCTGAACCTGCGTCGAGGCTGTCTTCTGTTTGATACACCTTTTGCACATGGCGTTCAAGGTATTCCTATCAATGGATTGGTGTGGATGGGATCTTATGAAGAGATGCTTCAGCGCATGGAGGATAAACTGGCACAGGGCTTCCATTGCGTAAAGCTGAAAGTGGGTGCCATTGACTTTGAGCATGAGTTTGACTTGGTGAAGCGTATTCGTGAACGTTTCTCGCACCATGAGGTGGAGTTGAGACTCGATGCAAATGGCGGCTTTAAACCTGAGGATGCGCTCTATCGCTTGGAGTTGTTGTCGCAGTATGCTATTCATAGCATAGAACAGCCAATTAAGCAAAAGCAGTGGGCTAAGATGGCAGAACTCTGTCGTGACGCTCCATTGTCTATTGCACTTGATGAGGAACTTATTGGAGTAAACGATCCTGAGATTAAACGCCAGATGTTGCGTATCATCAAGCCGGCTTATATTGTGTTGAAGCCTTCTTTGCATGGTGGAATGATGGGCTGTCGGGAATGGATCGATATTGCTCGTGAGGAGGGTATCGGTTCTTGGATTACCTCTGCCTTGGAGAGTAATGTAGGATTGAATGCCATTGCACAGTTCTGTAGCGAGGTATATGGTGATGAGATTACTTTTCCTCAGGGCTTGGGAACTGGTCAGCTTTTTACAGATAATATTCCTATGCCGCTGGAGATTAGGGGGGATAAGCTATGGATCTCGAGGAATTCTTAGCCGAGTGGCATAGTGATAGTCCTACGGTGCTGGTACACACCAGTGGCTCTACGGGAAAACCAAAGCCGATGCTTGTGGAAAAACGGCGCATGGAGGCTTCGGCGCGTATCACGTGTGATTTCTTAGGACTGAAGCCTGGTGATACGGCGTTGCTTTGTATGTCGCTCGATTATATCGCTGGTAAGATGATGGTTGTTCGCTCGTTGGTTCGTGGATTACGTCTGGTGAGCATTGCACCTTGTGGATGTCCTTCGTGGGATGGCGATATTAATTTTGCGGCAATGGTACCAATGCAGGTGTATAATCTTCTGCTAACTGAGGATGGACGTCGTCGACTGATGGCTATACGACATTTGATTATTGGGGGTGGCGCAATCGATGATGAGTTGGCGGAAAAACTAAGATCATTTCCAAATGCTGTGTGGAGCACGTATGGCATGACGGAGACTCTTTCGCATGTCGCTTTGCGTCGACTGAATGGGGATGAAGCGAGTGAATGGTACATGCCTTTTGAGGGTGTAATGCTTTCGCTAACGGAAGATGGGTGTCTTGTTATTGATGCACCTGCAGTACATGATGGGCCATTGGTAACCAACGATATAGCAGAGCTGTCGGATAAAGGGTTCCGTATCCTTGGACGTAAGGATAATGTTATTTGTTCTGGTGGTATTAAAATCCAAATAGAGGAGGTGGAAAGGATACTACGGCCTCATATCTCAACGGCATTCGTGATTACGAAGCGGGCAGACAAAAAATTTGGTGAACAAGTTGTCTTGCTCACCGAATCGAATGATATGTGTTTTGTGCGAGATGTCTGTCAACGGGTATTACCAAAATACTGGCAGCCGCGTAGCTATTTGCATGTTGATTCTTTGCCGATGACAGAAACGGGAAAGCCTGCTCGTAGGGAAGCGGAGCGCTTAGCAACCCTCGCGATAGAAATCTAATGCTTCTTCTATCTCTTCTTTTGTTGCTGTTTGGTTAATGCGGATATCTCCAATGCCGCCAAGTAACGTGAAATTGATGGCATTGCCTGTGTTCTTTTTGTCGTGTGTCATCAATTCCAAAAGCGTGGGGTAATCGTCGCATGTAATGGGCATTCTTCCATAACGCTCAAAGATATAGCGCGTCATCTGTCGCATCTTGTCAACAGGGAATCCTGTTTTTGCCACACTCAGATAAAGTTCACAGATTAATCCCCATGCCACTGCATAACCATGAAGGACAGGCTTGCGTTGCAGGGCTAGCGATTCGAAAGCGTGTCCTACGGTGTGTCCAAGGTTTAATGCCTTTCGAATGCCCTTCTCTGTTGGATCCTCAGTAACAATATGTTCTTTTACCTGCACGCTTTTTGCTACTAACTGTCCCAATTCTTTGAAGTCAGGCTTGTCAATGTCAAAGTTCATCAACTCGGCCCAATGTGATTCTGTTGAAATGAGACCATGCTTTAGCATCTCTGCATAGCCAGAGAGTATGTTCTCTTCGTCAAGCGTCTGGAGAAAAATGGTGTCGAGAATCACGCAGTTTGCATTGTTAAAGACGCCAATCTCATTCTTTAACCCACCGAAGTTGATACCCGTTTTGCCACCTACGGATGCATCAACCATTGAGAGTAGGGTAGTGGGAATGTTGATAAAGGAGATGCCACGCTTGAAGGTTGAGGCTGCAAAACCACCTAAGTCAGTGACCATGCCACCGCCTAAATTAATCATGAGTGAGTGACGGGTGGCACCCTTTCGTTGCAGTTCGCCCCATACATGACTAATAGACTCGAGATCTTTGTGTGTGTCGCCGGCTTCGATGGTAATAATCTCGGCATCCTTGATGGCGCTATAGTTCTTGATAACGGGCAGGCATAATTGCTCGGTGGTCTCGTCTGTTAAAATGAATAGACGATCTTTGCTGCACATGGCAATGGCCTTACTGAGCTCTGACTCTAGTGCCTCGCTGATGATGACTTTCTGCTTCTCCATTGTTAATGTCTCGTTTTGTATGTGCAAAGGTACACCTTTTTTTTATATAATGGAAAAAAATAGGTCAAAAAGTTTTGCTATTTCGCTGATTTGTTGTACCTTTGCAGCCGATTTGCTTAAAATAGCTTAATGAAGACAGACAAGAAACAGAACCAATACCGCGTTAACGAACAGATTCGTGTACGAGAGGTCCGCATTGTAGGCGAGAGCGGATCCACGGTGATGCCTACAAGAGAAGCATTGGATATGGCTCGTCAGCAGGGTGTTGACCTTGTGGAGATTTCGCCTAATGCTAATCCTCCTGTGTGTCGTCTCATTGACTACTCTAAGTTCCTCTACCAGCAGAAGAAACGTGCAAAGGAAATGAAAGCCAAGCAGGTGAAGGTGGAGGTGAAGGAAATTCGTTTCGGACCTCAGACCGATGAGCATGACTATCAGTTTAAACTGAAGCACGCAAAGGAATTCCTTGAGGAAGGTAATAAGGTTCGTGCGTATGTGTTCTTCCGTGGTCGAAGCATCCTGTTTAAGGAACAAGGCGAGGTGCTGTTGCTGCGTTTCGCAAACGACTTGGAAGAAGTTGGTAAGGTTGAGTCAATGCCAAGCCTTGAAGGAAAGAAGATGTTCCTTTATCTGGCTCCTAAGAAAGCTGGTGTGGCAAAGAAGAGTCAGCAGGCTCGTGACCGTGAAGCTATTGAAGCAGAACAGAAGAGCCAGAAATCTCAGGCAGAGGTTGATGTGGAAACACCCGCAAATGGTGGGTTGTTTGCAAATGCCAAGATTAGTGCCGATGCACTGAAAAAGTTGACTGAGACTGACGAGTAATAATAAAAAGAAAAAGAAGGTGGCGCGCCCGGTATATGCGTAGCTGCCGATTATTAATAACAATTTTAAATTTTAAAAACAATGCCAAAAGTAAAGACAAATTCCGGTGCCAAGAAGAGATTCTCATTCACCGGTACAGGTAAGGTTAAGAGACACCACGCTTACCACAGTCACATTCTGACTAAGAAGACTAAGAAGCAGAAGCGTAACTTGGTTGGTTCAACAATCGTTGATCAGACCAATATGAAGCAGGTTCGTGACCTGTTGTGTCTCCGTTAATTAACCCTATTGTCTAACATTTAAAGTAAAGAAACTATGCCAAGATCAGTAAATCACGTTGCATCAAGAGCAAAACGTAAGAGAATCCTGAAACTTACTCGCGGTTACTTTGGTGCCCGCAAGAATGTTTGGACAGTAGCGAAGAATACCTGGGAGAAGGGTCTGACCTACGCTTATCGCGATCGTCGTAATAAGAAGCGTAACTTCCGCGCACTGTGGATTCAGCGTATCAACGCTGCCGCTCGTCTGGAGGGTATGAGCTATTCTAAGCTGATGGGTGCTCTGTCAAAGGCTGGTATCGAGATTAACCGTAAGGTGCTCGCTGACCTCGCTCTGAACAACCCCGAGGCTTTCAAGGCTATCGTTGAGAAGGTAAAGTAAAAGATTCTATTTAGAATGATTTAAGGAGAATGTATGCAAGTACATTCTCTTTTTTTTTGTTTGTGACAACCATGTCGTTTTCTTTAGGTCATTTCTGCATAATTGTTGCAAAAATAGCCGATTTGGTGTGATTTTGTTGCTATTTCGTTGATAAAAGTAAAAAAAATGCGTTTTAAATGCGTTTTTTAATAAAAAAAAGTTGAATTTATAAAAAAATGTATTACTTTTGCAACTCAAATTGAAAGAAACGTAGAAATGTGTCATTTTTAATGGCCTTAAACTAAGAGATTTTAAAAACAAACATAAGAACGGTAAAAGATTGAAAAGATTTATTGAGATTTTATGGAGAAAAGACTAACAGCATTCTTGGTAGGCCTATTCCTCTCATTGGGAGTTACAATAGCGCAGAACAAGATTTCGGGTACGGTCGTCTCGCAGGATGACGGAGAACCGATTATCGGTGCCACTGTGAAGGTGGCAGGCAGTACACAGGGATTGACTACCGACATTGACGGTAAGTTCACTATTTCAGTTCCAGCAGGTAAAAAGTTGGAGTTTAGTTACATTGGTTATAAACCACAACGCCTTACACCTAAGAATGGCATGAAGGTAACGCTTGTTTCTGATGCTAAACTTATTGACGAGGTTGTTGTTACAGGTGTGATTAAGCAGGATAAGCGTATGTTTACCGGTTCTGCTACGAAAATTGACGCTGATAAGGCAAAGCTTTCAGGTATGGCTGATGTCAGTCGTTCCTTGGAAGGTCGTGTTGCAGGTGTGCAGGTAACCAATGTGAGTGGTGCTTTTGGTGCTGCTCCTAAAATTCGTGTTCGTGGTGCAACATCTATTTATGGTAACTCAAAGCCTCTTTGGGTTATCGATAATGTGATATACGAGGATAACGTTGACGTGTCAGCAGACGAACTTTCTTCTGGTGATGCTAAAACCCTGATCTCATCAGCAGTAGCCGGTCTTAACTCGGATGATATTGAGTCATTTACGATTCTGAAGGACGGTAGTGCTACCTCTATATATGGCGCGCGCGCAATGGCTGGTGTGATTGTTATTACAACCAAGCGTGGTGCGAAGGGTCGTGCTTCTGTTAATTATACAGGTGAGTTCTCTACTCGTTTAAAACCCAGCTACCGTGATTATAACATTATGAACTCTCAGGAGATGATGGGTGTTTATAAGGAAATGGCTGACAAGGGTTGGTTGCAGATTGAGACCATGGCCAATGCACAGAACACAGGTGTTTATGGCTATATGTTCCAGCAGCTTCGTAAGTATGATGAGACCTCTGGTAAGTTTGGTCTTATTAATACTGAAGCAGCACGTAATGCGTATCTGCAGGAGGCTGAATTCCGTAACACAGACTGGTTTGATTTGCTTTTCTCGAGTGCCGTGACTCAGAATCACTCAGTTTCTGTTTCAAATGGTACAGAGAAATCTCAGACTTACTTGTCTATGTCATTAATGAATGATCCTGGTCAGTATGTTAACCGCAGTAAAGTAAGACGTTATACCTTTAATGCCAATACTTCTTATGATATTCGTAAGAATTTGACAGTGAAGTTGGCTGCTCAGGGTAGCCATCGTTCTCAGGAGGCTCCAGGTTCTTTGAATCAAACAACTGACGTTGTTACTGGTGAGGTAAAGCGTGACTTTGATATTAACCCATTCAGTTACGCCTTGAATACTAGCCGATGCTTGGATCCTAATATTAATTATACTCGTTTCTATACAGGCTTTAATATCTTTGATGAGTTGGAGTACAACTACAATGATATTTCTGTGAATGAGTTGATGTATCGTGGTGAGGTTGAGTATAAGCCTATTCAGACTGAAGAAAACAGCTTGACGTTGAGTGGCTTGATTTCAACACGTATCTCTCATACTCGTCGTCATCATAATGTGATGGACAAGTCAAACCAGGCAAATGCTTATCGTGCAGGTGTTGACGCAACTGACGATAATTCAACTGTTCGTGATAACAACAGTCTGTTGTTCACGGATCCTGAAGATGATTTGGCTCTGCCTGTATCTATACTTCCTAATGGTGGTATCAAGTATCAGAACGATGATGTGATGCGTTCGTATTTCTATCGTGCTATGGCAGAATATCGTGGCAATTTCAGCGATAAACACCAAATTAACGCCTTGGCTGGAACGGAGCTTTCAAAGGTGCGCCGTACTGCAAATACCTGGACTGGTTGGGGATACCGTTATGATTATGGTGGTATCACGGATACGCCATATCTGTGGATGAAGCAGATGAACTTGGAGAATACTGATTATTTCAGTGAGAACTTCACACAGAATAATACCTTGGCTTTCTATGGTCAGTTGGCTTATAACTTGATGCAGCGTTATACCATCAACGGTACATTGCGTTATGAGGGAACCAACCGCTTGGGTAAGGCAACATCTTCTCGCTGGTTGCCTACATGGAATGTCAGTGCCAGTTACGACATGACAAGTGAGCCATTTATGCAGCAGTTCTCTAGTTGGTTGTCACAGGTTAAGTTCCGCGGAAGCTACTCTTTGACTGCCGATACAGGTCCTTCATGGGTGACAAATGCTACGGCTATCTATAAAACACGTAATAGATGGCGTCCAACAACTGCTACTCGTGAACCCGAGATTTATATCTATCAGATTGCAAACACTGAGCTTACTTTTGAGAAGAAGCACGAGTTTAATATTGGTGTAGACTTAGGTTTCCTCAATAATCGTATTGCTTTGACTGCTGATGTCTACTGGCGTAATAACTTCGACCTGATTGGTCAGACCTTTACACAAGGTGGTGGTGGCGAAACCTTTAAGTATGCCAACGTTGCCGACATGAAGTCTAATGGTGTGGAACTTGGTCTTTCTACAGTGAATATTCAGAATGCCCACTTCAAGTGGACCTCTGACCTGGTTTATTCAAAGGCTAAGAACGAAATTACTAACTTGAAGACCGCTGGTCGTGTGGTTGACTTGGTAACTGGTACGGGTTATGGCGTAGAGGGTTATCCCGTACGTGCGCTCTTTAGTTATCAGTTTGATGGTCTGACTTCAGAGGGTCTGCCTAAGGTGATTAACGAGAAAGGTGTATCTACTATGGGAGATGTTAACTTCCAGGAGACACAGGATATTACTAAGTATTTGGTTTACGAGGGGCCAACTGATCCAACTTGGTATGGTTCGTTCAATAACTCATTTACCTATACCTTTGATAAAGCTGGTAAGTTGAACTTGGATGTATTCATCACCTATTCTGGTGGTAATGTGGTGCGTCTGGACCCTGTGTTCCGTTCAAGCTACTCAGATCTTTCAGCGCTGCCTCGTGATTTTAAAAACCGCTGGATGGCTCCTGGTGATGAGTTGACAACCAACATTCCTGTTATTGCTTCACGCAATCAGCTTGATCGTTATGGTAGTACAACCCTTTCACAGGCATACAATGCCTATAACTATTCTACGGCTCGTATTGCTAAGGGTGACTTTGTTCGCCTGAAGGAAGTTGCTATTACTTATACTTTCCCCCAACAGTGGGTTTCTAAGAGTGGCTTCTTAAGCAATGCTTCTGTGAAACTGGCTGCCACCAACCTATGCCTGCTCTATGCCGACAAGAATTTGAACGGTCAGGATCCTGAGTTTGTTAACTCTGGTGGTGTGGCATCACCTATCTCTAAACAGTTCACAGCAACCGTTCGTCTGGCTTTCTAAAATAAATCAGCATTTAACTAATTATGAAAAAGAACTATATATATAAAGGTATAAAGGCCATCGCTCTGTTCTTGATGGTAGCAAGTCTTACTTCTTGCTTCGATGCATTGGACGAGGTGCCTGATAACCGTACAGAAATTGATAGTCCCGAAAAGGTAAGATTACTGCTTGTGTCGGCTTATCCTCAAGAGACACCGGCTCTGTTGTGTGAGCTTTCGGGTGATAACTACATTGACGATAACGTGGTGGTTCCTGCCACTCACAATGACGCAAGAAGTAAATGGCATGAAGAGGCTTACCAGTGGAAGGATATTAATAACTACTCTATGGGTGAGCAGGATACGCCTAATCAGGTGTGGGAGACATATTATGCTGGTATCTCAGTATGTAATCACGCTATTCGTGCTATGCTTGAAATGAGTGACGATCCTGCCAACGATTTGGAATTGGCTCATTCATGGGGTGAGGCTCACGTGCTTCGTGCTTATCTGCATTTCGTTTTGGTGAATACTTTTGCTGAGGCTTATAAGGATGAGACAATGAGTGCTGCTGATCGTGGTATTCCTTATGTAACAAAACCAGAGACTACGGTGCATGTGGACTATACGACATCTGAGTTCTTGCACAGTGTGAAGGAAACTTATGATTTGATTGAGAAGGATCTTCTTGAGGGTATTGACTTGATTGATGATTCTAAGTATAAGGTGGTAGCATATCACTTTAACAGAAATGCAGCTAATGCATTTGCAGCTCGTTTCTATCTGTATAAGCGTGATTATGATAAGGTTATCTACTATGCTGATCAGGCATTGGGTACAAATCCTTCATCTATGTTGCGTAAGTGGAATACCATTAATACCAACACGATGGACTCTCGTTTGAACTGGTTTAATGATCATCAGGCTCCCTGTAACTTCTTGATTCAGTCTACATACTCTGTTCAGGACCGTATGTTGTCTGCATGTCGTTTCGCTATCAATAATGGTAAAGTGTTTACTGATAATGATGGACGTAAGTGGACTGTTCCTTCAACGTTGAAGTCACTCATCGATGGTGGTGGTCCAAACTGGAGTGGTCAGTTGCCCGCCTTCGACAGTAACCTGTTCATCTTTGGTGGTCAGGAATTTGGCGTTTGGTTGTTCCGCGTTTACGAGTATTTCGAGTATACCGACAAGATTGCTGGTATTGGATATGTTCACATGCTCTATCAGCCGTTTACTGCCGATGAGACCCTGCTTTGCCGTGCTGAGGCAAAGCTCTATAAGGGAGATCAGGCTGGTGCTATCCAAGACCTTGGCTTTTGGACAACCTATCATGGTGTAACGAGTGCTTTGAGTTTATCAGGAATTAAGGGCAAGTATGCTCATGATGGTAAGCACGATGATTATGTCAGCGCTATTCATCCTGCAGAGATGGGCTTTGAGAAGGTTCTGACAGGCGATGATCTGGCAGTACTTGATTGTATCCTGCACTTCCGTCGTATTGAGACTATGTTTGAGGGCTTGCGTTGGTATGATATCAAGCGTTATGGTATAACTGTTTATCACCACTATCGTGGTGCTAATGAGGATGAAATCCATACAGATTCCTTGACTTACAATGACCCCCGCCGTGTACTTCAGGTGCCTAACAATGTAATGGAGGCTGGCTATCCTTCAAACCGTGGTACAGGTGCTATGGGTGGATCTGGCGGTGGTGGTTACCAGAATCATGCTCTTGAGTCAACACCTCTTCCTTTTCAGTCAAAATAATAATTAGATTACGATGAAAAAGATATTATATTTTTTCCTGGCTGCTAGCATGGGTGTCGTCATGACATCATGTAGCAATGATGATGATTTTACAAGCACCATCTTTGATACAACAACGGGGGCTGTTGATACAACTTCTGCTACGGCTCCCTTTGATCAGTGGCTCTACGATAACTTCGTGGTGCCTTATAACACGGAGATTCAGTATAAGTTTAATCTTCCGGCTTCGAGTATGGATTATCAGCTGACTCCCGCCGATTACAAGAAGTCGCAGTTGTTAAGTCATTTTATCAAGTACTTGTTCTATGATGTATATAATAAGTATGGTGGTGATGACTTCATGAAGAAGTATGGCCCGCGTATGTTCCACTACATTGGTTCTGCTGCTTATGCTCCGTCTACTGGTACAGAGACGTTGGGTTATGCATCGGCAGGTGTAAAGATTACGCTGATTAATGTGAACAACATGAAGTATTGGACTCCTGAGTCACCATATACAGATGCTGATATGGATCAATTGAATAAGGACCAATTCCACGTTATGCACCATGAGTTCTCGCATATCCTGCATCAGACAAAGAGTTATCCTGTTGCTTTCGGTCAGGTTACATCTGGTACTTATCAGCCTCGCGATTGGCAGAAACGTGATTCTATTGAGACTCATATGCTGGGTTATTTGACTCATTATGGTTCTTCTGCAACCTATGAGGATTTTGTGGAGACTTTGTCTTGCACAATTACTGACACCGACTACCGTTGGATGACCACTATTATCGAGGCTTGTCTGAATGGTGGCGTAAAGACTGGTGATAAGGAAGCCGTGTATGAGTTGATAGACTCTCTTGGTATTCGCAACTTTGACGATCCTAATATGGTATGGAATAAATTCTCAATCTATAAAGAGAGTGCATTGAATGAACAGACAGGTGAATATGACAGTACTCGTCTTGTTCCAGGTTTCCATCTAGACGAAGCTCGTTCAAAGAGTGAGGTTTCTTTGAAATTTGAGAAAGTTAAGGATTTTACTTCGTTTAGGGACTATCTGGATAAATGGGTACAGCTTGATAAAGAAGATAAGGCTGCAGGTATTAATGCAATCCTTAAGAAAATATCGATTGCCCAGAAATGGCATAAGGAGAAGTGGGGATTGGATTTGTTCCAACTTCGTAAAGAGGTTCGCGAACGTCAGGACAAGGTGAATGACTACGTCAAGAACAATGTGACCATTTATGATTTGAAATAAACGTTGAATCACAGAAAGAAAGATAATTATGACATATAAGAAATTATTTCTCGCACTTCCGGTCGCAATGATGACGGTTGCTCTCACGACTAGTTGTTCTTTTGAACAGGACGAGTATTTTGATGAGAGTGCATCGTTGCGCGTTACCCATCAGAATGAAACTATCAAAAATCGTCTTGTTGCTCAGAGTGCTGCAGATAAGTATGGTTGGGTTATCCAGTATTTTGTAGCAGGTACCGATGACTATAACTTTGAGGGCTTCAACCTCTTTGGTCGTTTTAATAATAATGGTACTGTTACTTTGGCAAGTGACCATAAGTTCTTGCGTAATGGTAATGCCGGAAAATACACTGAGCATACCAGTTATTATGATATGTTGGCAGAAGAAGGTTCTGTACTTGCGTTTAACACATGGAACGATATTCTTACTGTTTTTGTCGACCCTGTGGATCCTACTAAGGCTCCTGGTCAGCTTGTTAATAATGGTGAGGGTATGTATGGTGACCAGAATCTTGTTCTGAAGAAACTTGGTGACACAGATATTCAGTTTTATGGCGAACGTCATGGTGCTATAACTCGTTTTGTTCCTTGTGATCGTCCCTGGCAGCAGTATATTAACGATACTCAGGATATGAAGAAAAGTATTACGACATCAACTTTGAATGACTATTATGTTGTTAATGGTGCAGATACTTTGTTCTTTACAGAGCTTAATAAGGGATTGTTCACCTATGCAGAGCGTATTCAAGACCCTCTTCAGAAAAAGACGCTTAAGTGTGTATTCACACCTAAGGGTTTCCGTCTTGAACGTCCAGATTCGTTGGGAGATGCTGCTTTCCAAGAATTTTCAATATCTGATGATCAGACTTGCTTACAGAGTGAGGATAAAAAGGTGAAAGTTATTGCATGCTGGGATACTTATATCATTAATGGTCCTTCAGATTGGCGTATTGATCCCGAAAGTTTTACGCCAGAGCAAACAGCTCTTTATCAACAAATGGAAGCAGAAGTTAAAAAGGTTAATAATGCTTACGTTCTAGATAGTATCTTGATAGGTCATGCAAATGAACTCCAAGACGATAATACCACAAAAGTTTGTCCTGGTTTGTTCTTGTATGTTCATGGTCCAAAGAAGATGGGACGTGTACCACAGTATAAGCCTTATATTGATATGGCAATTAATAGACAAATGTTTGGTAAGGTGGAGTTTGTTAATCTTGGTAATGAGCACATGACGGAGAATATGAAAATGTTTAAGGATACGAATCTGAAAGAATTGTGTGAGCAGTTTGCTGAGACCATTTATGGCTCGTATGATATTGTGCCAAATGATTATTTCCGTCCGACAAGTGCTGTCTTGAATCCTGTTGAGAGTGGTAATGCTATCAGGTTGCGTTTGCAACCCATTGTGGAATAACGCGTATGAACATTTTAGATATTTTTTATTAATTTAAAAACAAAGTAATTATGAAGAAGATTTTACTTGTTGCCGCTGTCGCACTTGTAGCTGTAAGTGCATCAGCAATGAATCGTAACCATGATTCAAAAAATGGTTTGATTAATGACAAAAAGGTTGTAATGACTACTCCTGGCGCATTTAAGAATATGTCAGAGAAGATGGCAGCAATGAATGCTTTCTATTCTACGGACAACATGACGCGTAAGGTAGGACAGATTTTGAAATCAAATCGTGCAGAGGAAGCAGAGCCTCAGTTGATTCCTTCTTATTCAAGTTGGACATATCACTATACAACCCTTTTGGGTGGTTTTATTCCTCAAATTATGTATAGTGACGCTAGTTTCCTTGTAAAAGATGGTAAGGCTTATCTTGCACCTTTCGCAAACTTGGGTTATGTAGAGGGTGTAGTAGAGACTGTTCCTAGTCAATATGGTGAGGGTATTGACTCAATTACTTTCACTGCAAGTCAGATTGCTGTTTATACTAATAAAGAGACTCAAGAAAAAGTAGAACTAGTACTTGAACCCTGCTATATTAGTAATTACACTCCTTATCGCTTGGGTGAGAAGACATTTGGCGCCTATTATATTGCAGAAACAAATGAGCTTTATCTTCCCTCAACTGTCGCCTTGTTTGAGAAGGATGAAACCAAGACCGATATTTTTGATGAGGATTATGTAGCACGTCGTTTGTATCTGACTCCTAAAGATGATATGAATCAGTATATTTCTAAAGGTACTGTGTCATGCACCAGCTATTACGGATCACAGTATAATTACTCTGGTAATGTGGAAGTATATCTGGGTGATGGCGTATATAACATAAAAGGTTGTGACCCTGAGAGCCAGAAAGCATGGATTGAGTTTGATGTAAGAGATGATGATCAGTCTGTTGCAGATGTAATTGAAAATCAGTTTGTTGCTCGATATAATTTCTATAATGATGAATCTCGAACAGAAACACATCCTGGAGATGTTGTAACTGTTGGTCTTGTTCAGACAAATGGAGAGCTTACTGGCTTCAATAAGGATAATGATTATGTTTCAACCTATAAGATTACAGATAATGCAGACGAGACTACCACGATTGAGAACACCGCAGGAACATGCTATGGTGATTATGTCTTTGAGGATGCTGCATATGGTAATGGAGGAATGATGAACTGTGTTGATATGAAAATCACTATCACATATGAACCCGTTTATGCAGGTATTAATGATATCGCTAAAGAGCAGAATGCTAAATATGCTGGCGCAACATTCAATCTGAATGGTCAGAAAGTTAATTCTAATCAGAAGGGTTTTGTTGTTCGCGATGGCAAGAAGTTCTTTGTGAAGTAATCATAAACTACCTTTTTATATATGAGGGAAGGCTTTTTTATAAGTCTTCCCTTTTTGTAATTGTATGTTTGTAACAATTTGAACTTATTATTTGGCTATTTTGATAAAAAGTGTTACCTTTGTCAGCCGAAATACTAGATTTATGAAGAAAATATTCATTTTTTTTGCTCTGGCCATCACATTTGGCATTCAAAATGTGAGAGCTGTTCCTGCATATAAAGGTGCAGTAAAGATTAAGCAACCTGATGGTACAACTGTTACTATTAGTTTGCATGGTGATGAGTATATGAATTACTATACGACTGAGGATGGCTATTCTATTACGAAGAATGATAAGGGTGGTTATGTCTATGCGGATTTAAAAAATGGTCAATTGCTACCGACTGCACTTATTGCTCATGATATAAATGAACGATCTTTATCAGAAAAGGCATATCTAGATGGCGTTAAGAAGTATCTTGCTCCTGAGATGACAAAAAATGCTGCTGAGGAAAAAAGTAGGGAGTTGTCAAGACGAGCTCAAACTCTTCAGAAGACTCATAATCGTGCAGCACAATATGATTATAACAATTTTCGTGGACTTATTATTTTGGTGGAATTCAATGATAAGAGTTTCTCGCGTTCGGACTATGATTCTATTGCCAACGATATCGCTAATGCAGAGAATTATTCTGGCTTCAGTACGCAATATCCGTTTACAGGTAGCGTTCGCGACTACTTCAATGATATTTCAGGTGGCCTTTTTAAACCTGAGTTTGATGTGGTCGGACCTGTGAAAATCAATAGAAGCCAGTACTATCCAAGGCAAACGGAAAAGTCTGCTCAGGTGGTTTGTGATGCATTAACCGCTGCTGATTCTAAAGTGAACTTTAGTGATTATGATCGTGATGGAGATGGCATGGTGGATATGATATATTTCATCTTTGCAGGTCATGGCTCTAATTTCGGCGGAAGTGATGAACGTCTTATCTGGCCTCATGCTGGTCAAGTGTATAATCCTCAGACATACTCTTATGTGAATAAGGATGGTGTGTGGATGGGACGTTATGCTTGTTCAACAGAGTTGTATGGCCCTTCTACGCAAACACAAAACATTATTGACGGTATTGGAACTATTTGCCATGAGTTTAGTCATGTACTAGGTCTGCCGGATTTCTATGATACGGACTACGAGGGAAGTGGCGGCCAGAGTAATCATCCTGATGATTGGGATATTATGGCTGGTGGTAGTTACCACAATTATAGCCGCACCCCTGTGGGTTATACGCTTTATGAACGCAGTGCTATAGGTTTTGCTGAACCGGTGCTGATAGATAGCGAAGGCTCGTATACTTTGCAGAATGTATCTTCCAATACAGGTTTTCGTTTAAATACCCGTCAGAATAACGAGTATTTCCTTTTGGAGAATCGCCAAAAGGATAAATGGAATCTGTATGCACCTGGACATGGTATGTTGGTGTTCCGTGTTGATCGAACGAATGTTGGTGTGTGGAATGACAATAAAGTTAATGTTAATCCTGTGCATAATTATTTTGAGTTGTTACGTGCAGGAGGAGTACAGGGCTCCGCTTCATCCTCGGATCCTTTTCCTGGTAAAAAAAAGGTGCGAAAACTTAATAACACGACTTCGCCAGCGAATCTCAAAACATGGGCTGGCAGGGAATCTCCTTGGGGACTAGATAATATTGCCGAAGTTAATGGTGTAATTTCGTTTGATGTGGTTGACGTAAACGTGCTTACCAGTGTGAATCTCCCTGATACTGTCTGCGTAAATGTTGGACTGGATTATGCGTTGACTGTGGAATGTTATCCAGAGGAAGCTCCATGCTCGTTAGTATGGACTTCCAGCAATGAGAATGTGGCTACTGTCAACGAGAATGGCTTGGTAACAGGAAAAAGCGCAGGAACGGCTATTATTTCTATCGTAGCAAATAATAATGTACAGTTGACAGACTCTGTAGTTGTGCAAGTTCGTGATATGGAAGAATTTAATAGCATCCAGTTGTTCAAGGATATGGCTAATAATGCTGGCGTACTTAAACTTAATAATGCTCAGGTTTTGTATGTGCATGGGTCTGATGTATATTTGCGTGATTCAACAGGTAGTCTTGTGGTTGTAGGTAATCAAATGAACTTGAAGCAGGGGGATGTCGTAAATGGTTCTCTTTACGGCTATAAAGATACAAGAGCAGATATGCTACTTATGCTTTTAATTGATACAAACAAGAATTTTGTTTCATGTAAAGAAGAGGAGAATGTACCACAACCTGCTGTCTTGAATGTTGGAGATGTCACAGATGATTATTATGCAAATTTAATTACTATTGTTGGAGGACAGGTTAAGACCAATATGAGAGGCGTGTCATTTATTACTGATGGTACCAATAGTTTGCGTGTCTTCAATACTTTTGGATTGAATGATGTAACTATTCCCCAAGGAGGTACAAGTCAGAAATATGATTTTACGGGAATCCTGACTGTTTGTAACCATCAAGGAGTCTTGTATAAAGAGTTTGCGTTGTTGAATACACCCGTAGAATCTGTCGTGAATAGTATTAACTTTTCTGAAAATAATGATACGCAGACCTCTATCTATACTCTAGATGGCCGTCGTGTGCAGAATATGACGAAGCCTGGCTTCTATATCATTCATCAGGGACAAGAAAAAAGGAAGGTCTTCATTAAGTAAAGACCTTCCTTCTATAGGGATAAGCACTGCAGATTAATCCTCTGCGAGTTGCATCAGATACTGGCCATAGCCGTTCTTTAGCATCGGCTTGGCCAGTTCTTTTATTTGTTCCTTGTTAATCCAACCTTGTTTGTAGGCAATCTCCTCCAGACATGCCACCTTTAAGCCTTGTCGCTTTTCGATGACTTCAATAAAGGTGCTAGCTTCGGCCAGAGAATCGTGTGTGCCAGTGTCGAGCCATGCAAAGCCACGCTGAAGTGTCTGTACCTTCAGCTTCTTCTGTGCCAGATACTCTTGGTTGACGGTGGTGATTTCCAACTCACCGCGAGCACTTGGTTTGATGTTCTTGGCAATCTTTACCACACTGTTTGGATAGAAGTAGAGACCTACTACAGCATAGTTTGATTTCGGATTTTGTGGCTTCTCTTCAATGCTCAGGCAGTTACCTTCCTTGTCAAACTCCGCCACGCCATAGCGCTCAGGGTCGTTGACATAATAACCAAAGACAGTGGCCAATCCATTCTTCTCGGCGTTTTCAACACTCTCGCGTAGTAAACCGCTGAAGCCTGAACCATAGAAGATGTTGTCACCCAATACTAGGCAGGCGCAGTCGTCACCAATAAACTCCTCGCCAATGATGAATGCCTGAGCCAGTCCGTCGGGCGATGGTTGCTCGGCATATTCAAAGTGAACGCCCAAATCACGACCGTCGCCCAGCAGGCGTTGGAATCCTGGTAGGTCGTAGGGGGTCGAGATGATAAGAATGTCACGGATGCCAGCCAGCATCAATGCCGATATAGGGTAGTAAATCATCGGCTTATCGAAGATAGGAATTAGTTGCTTCGATATGCCTTTGGTGATGGGGTAGAGGCGTGTGCCGCTGCCTCCCGCTAATACGATGCCTTTCATTTTTTCTCGTTTTTAGTACAATTTCGCTTGCAAATATACGAAATATTTGAATAATTTCGTAACTTTGCACGCAAATATTAGAATTTAACGTTAAAGAAATGAGTATTATAAGTAAAATCCTAGGAAAAAAGGAGGAACAGAAGGTAGGTGGCATGGAGGATTTCATGACACTTATCCGTGTATATTTTCAGGCTGTGATGGCGGCCGATTTGGGCATCACGAATCTAAACGCATTGCCCGACTTGCGTGTATTTAAAACAACACTTCGTGTGCCTACTCAGGGCGGAAAACTGGGTATTGGTGAGAAGGCACGTTGCAAGAAGATGCTGAAGGAACTCTACGAGATGGATGATCAGTTTTTTAAGGAAATTGATCAAAGCATCCATCGTCGTTGTAAGAAGATTCAAGATGTGCAGACCTATCTGCTGCAGTTCCAGACATTTGTTCAGGATGTGATGATGTTGTCGGGCAATCTGATGAAGTTTAAACTCCGTTTGCCTGGTTTCTTCAAGAAGGCCATCTATGCAGCAACAGAGAAGACCGTTCACGATATCTTTAATAAGAACGATTATAAGGACGCAGGCGTCCTGAAAACAATCGTCTCAATTCGTGAGATTGACAAGCGTCTTGGCTTCTCAGAGAAGTGGACCACAGATTTTGTTTATCGTGTTGTGATGCTGGCAAAGAAAGAAAAGCAGCCTCAAACAGCCGACAAATGATTAATAAATATTAAATATGTAGAGCGAAAGTGGGCATTTTAATTAATTTTGTTTACTTTTGTGGAATAAAAGTATAGGCATGACTCAGAATGAAAAGGTTTTAGCCACGTTTCAGACCCGTATACGGCAGATGATTCTTCGGTTTCAAGAACTGAAAAAGGAGAATTCAGATTTGTATGCGATGATGGACGAGAGCGATAAGCGCATCAAGCAGCTCGAGGCAAAACTGGCACAGCAGGAGCATGACTATCAGTCGTTGAAGATGGCCCGCATGATGGAAATCACCGATGGAGACTTGGAAGGTGCCAAGGATCGGGTGGCTAAGTTGATTCGCGAGGTCAATAAATGTATTACCGTCCTGAGTGACGAGAAGTAACAGACGAGACGATAAATGGCAGAGGAAAGTGTACTCAATATAAAGTTGCACGTCTACGACGAAGAAATTGCAATGAAGCTCCACAACCGTGAGGATGAGGAGTACTATCGTGCAGCGGCCAAACTTATCACCGAACGCTATGGTGCTTATGCACAGGTTTACCGTGGCCGCAAGAGTGATCATACCATCGCTCTGATGACTCTTATTGAGATTGCTTTGCGCTATGAAAAGGAGTTGGCAAAGAACGACACTAAGCCTTATGATAATATTCTCTCTCAGTTAACTTCCGAAATCGAGGACGCGTTGAAGTAAACAAAGATGTAGAATATTAACAACCTATATATATTATTTATGGACATTATCTATGTTATTTTAATAGCCGTTTCTACGCTTATTGTGGGCGTGGGATGCGGATATGTTGTATTTCTGAAGGTTATCAAGGGAAAATACAACGCCATGGTTGATGCTGCCACAAAAGAGGCAGACGTCATCAAAGAAAAGAAATTGTTGGAGGTTAAGGAGAAGTTCCTCAACAAGAAGAGTGAACTCGAAAAGGAGGTGCAGCAGCGCAACCAGCACATCCAACAGAGTGAGAACCGTTTGAAGCAGCGTGAAATCTCTCTGAATCAGCGTCAGGATGAACTCGGACGCCGTAAGAACGAGCTTGACAACCTGCAACAGCGCATTGACAACGAGAAGAAGGCTTTGGCCTTGAAGCAGGAAGAGTTGGGAAAGATGCAGCAGAAGGAGCGTGAGAAACTGGAGGAACTTTCTGGACTGAGCGCTGAGGAGGCTAAGAACCGCTTGGTGGAAGCCATGAAGGACGAAGCTCGTACCGATGCTGCCGCTTATGTCAACGAGATCATGGACGAGGCTAAGTTGAACGCCAATGCTCAGGCCAAGAAGATTGTTATCCAGACCATTCAGCGTGTGGCTACAGAAACAGCCATCGAGAATAGTGTGTCTGTTTTCCATATTGACAACGATGATGTGAAAGGCCGCGTTATTGGTCGTGAGGGTAGAAATATCCGTGCTCTTGAGGCAGCTTGCGGCGTGGAAATCGTGGTTGATGATACGCCCGAGGCCATCGTTATCAGTGGTTTCGATCCTGTTCGCCGTGAGGTTTGTCGTTTGGCACTCCATCAGTTGGTGAGCGATGGACGTATCCACCCCGCTCGCATCGAGGAAGTGGTTGCCAAGGTGAAGAAGCAACTTGACAACGAGATTATCGAAACTGGTAAACGTACAGCTATCGACTTGGGTATCCATGGTTTGCATCCTGAGTTGGTACGTATCATCGGTAAGATGAAATACCGTTCAAGTTATGGCCAGAACTTGCTGCAGCACGCTCGTGAGACCGCTAATCTCTGTGCAGTGATGGCTTCAGAACTTGGTTTGAACCCCAAGAAAGCTAAGCGTGCTGGTCTTCTCCACGATATTGGTAAGGTGCCCGATGAGGAGAGTGAGATGCCTCACGCACTTTATGGCGCAAAGATTGCCGAGAAGTACAAGGAGAAACCTGATATCTGTAATGCAATTGGTGCACACCACGACGAGATGGAGATGCAGACGCTGTTGGCTCCTATCGTACAGGTATGTGATGCTATCAGTGGTGCTCGTCCTGGTGCCCGTCGTGAGATTGTTGAGGCATACATCAAGCGTCTGAACGACCTTGAGGCTATTGCCATGAGCTATCCTGGCGTTACCAAGACCTATGCTATCCAGGCTGGTCGTGAGCTTCGTGTCATTGTCGGTGCCGACAAGATGGACGATGCTGAGACCGAGGCACTGAGCGGAGAGATTGCAACAAAGATTCAGAATGAGATGACCTATCCAGGTCAGGTGAAGATTACCGTTAT
Organism: Prevotella sp. E15-22; assembly: GCF_023204875.1. Taxonomy (NCBI): domain Bacteria; kingdom Pseudomonadati; phylum Bacteroidota; class Bacteroidia; order Bacteroidales; family Prevotellaceae; genus Prevotella; species Prevotella sp. E15-22. The sequence continues at coordinate 2,025,956 of NZ_CP096247.1, read as the reverse complement.
CCGCGAGACAAGATCCGTTGCTTATGCAAAGTAATAAGCAATTGTTTAGTTGATAAAAAAATCAGGCAGTCAAACGACTGCCTGATTTTTTTGTTTTTATTCTATCTTTATTTTGCTTCTTCCATATCACCTTCGATATAGAGGCGCGTCATTTCCACTTTACCATTCGTGCGAACGGTGATAGACTTCTTAAAGTGTCCAGGGAACTTGCCTGTTCCGTTGTAAGTTACCTTCAGTTGTCCCTTCTCGCCTGGCTTAATAGGATCCTTTGTGTATTCTGCCACTGTGCATCCGCAAGAGGCAATAGCCTGATTGATAATCAGGTTCTGCTCGCCAACGTTGGTGAAGTTGAAGGTGCAGTTTACCACGGGTTCTTTCTCTGAGAACTTTCCAAAGTTATGAGTCAGCGTGTCGAACTTAATCTCGGCTGGCTGCTGTGCCATTGCGGTCATGCCGCTAATAAGCATCATTGTAAAGAGAATGAGTTTCTTCATATCGTTTTCGTTTATGTTTTCTAATTATTTGACGCAAAAGTACAAAAAAGTTAATAAAACAAAGTGCTAATTTAGGAGTTTTTAAATTTAGTTAGTAGTTTATAATACTCTGTCGCTCCTAATAAGAAGCATCCTGTGCCATAATCTTCGAAGTCGGGCACACGGGTGTAGCTTAATGGCTGACCGTCAGAAGGATCCTTTCCTGTGCCCTGCATCCACCCAAGAAAACCATCACTATGAACGCTGGTCTTCACCATGGCAGCCCAAGCTTGGTCGCAGGCTTCGCGATAGTCTTTCGCTTTAAGTAGTCCGTTGCGAATGCCCCATGCCATGCCGTAGAGGAAAAGCGCAGTACCACTTGCTTCCGTCATGGCATAGTTTGTAGACACCAAACTAGGATTCCAGAAACCATCTTCGCGTTGGCATTTCTTCAAGCCCTCGCTCATCATAAGGAAATCCTTCTTCAGTTCCTTATAAGCCTTATCTTTCTTGTCCAACTGGTTCATACAGCGCACCAAGGCAGCATACACCCAGCCATTGCCACGACTCCAATAGCAGTCCTTGCCGTCAGGCTCTTTATAAGGAGGCACATAGTCGGCATCACGCCACCACAGTCCGTCTTTTTCGTTGAAGAGTCCACCGCCACACTCGTTTCTGCTCCAGCGATACATTTGCATGGCGTGGTCACGATATTTCTCTTCGCCCGTTATCTTGTAAACCTGCATATATACAGGCATTGCCATCTGGATGGCGTCTATCCATGTCCACCAGCCATATATAGAGCTATTCTTCGGATTAGCCCTCTCCATCTGCTGGTCCAAGTTCTGCAGCGTGGTGGATAGAATCTTCTCGTTCTTGTTCTGTGTATAACGCATCAAGTATGTCTGTTCGCAGCACTGGTCGTCAGCGTCACAAGTCTTGATGCCATTTCTTGGTGTCCATTGGTGAAACGAGGCCCAGCGGTCGGTATAGTCCATGTAGCGTTGCTGTGGGTCTATATCATTAAGTGCCATAAGTCCCTCATAATAGACGGCGCGTGTCCATAAACTTGATGGTCTCACCTTCTTAACATTCGTTGGTAGGGTAGGGTCGGCGTATTTCGACATGAAGTAGTCGTTCACCTTCTGGGTAGTGCTCAGCACCTGTTGAGCCGTATTTTGGGCCGACAGTGTTGCAGCCGTCATCAACGCACCCCAAAGAGCAGCTATTTTTCTCATTTTTGTTTTAGTTTTTAGATTTTGTGCCGCAAAGTTACTAATAAGTCCTTAAACCACCAAATAATATCCGTAAATAAGCTATTTTGCGTCTAAGTGTTTGTGCGATTAAATAAAAAGCAGTACCTTTGTGGCAGTAAAATGACATAATAAACATCATAACAATGAACAACCTCAAACTATGGTGTGCAAGTCTTTTGACTTGTGCCGCCCTAAATGCTACAGCCCAAACTTCGTCGTGGACAGCCGACAATGGTAATGGCACGTTTACCAACCCCTTGTTCTACGATGAGTTCTCCGATCCCGATGTTATCCGTGTGGGTGAGGACTATTATTTGGCGGGCACTACAATGCACTCAGTGCCAGGCCTTGTTATTCTTCATTCCAAAGACCTTGTGAATTGGGAGAACGTCAGTTATTGCTTTGATCGCTTTGATTTTGCCGACGACAAGTTTGCCTTAAAAAATCATCAGGAAATTTATGGTCAGGGCATATGGGCCCCTTGCATCCGCTATGCCAACGGCATGTTCTATGTCTTCTCAAATGTCAATGGCAAAGGTTTGCAGTGCTATACCAGTGAAAAGATTGAAGGTCCATGGAAGCATCACAACATGCAAGGAAATATTTACGACCTCGGCGTGCTGTTTGATGATGATGGAAAGATTTATGCCATTCATAAGTATGGCGAGGTACATTGCACAGAGTTGAAACCCGATATGAGTGGTCCTGTAGAGGGTAGCGACCGTGTGATTATACCCGAAGGCGCAGGCATTGGCGAGGGCCATCACATGTATAAGATTAACGGTATGTATTATCTCATCTCTACCGATTACTCTCCCAACGGTCGTACACTCTGCTCACGCTCTAAGAGTATCTGGGGACCATACGAGACACGTGTCATCCAGGCCGACGAGACCTATGGCTATCATGGAGTCGACCGTACGATAGTACCACGCGGCACTAAGTATCGTATCGGTGACGATGGCACTAAGTTTGGCGTGTCGCATGCCGGCCCTGATGCCACAGGTTGCGATAATGCCCATCAGGGTGGCATCGTTCAGGCAACCGATGGCTCTTGGTGGGCCCTCTTTATGCAGGACTTCCATTCTGTTGGCCGAACAGTCTGCCTGATGCCCATGACATGGAAAGACGGATGGCCCATGGTCGGCTTGGAAGGTAATCTCGGTCGTGCACCTCGCACGTGGTTCAAGCCCGCAACCCAGTCTGTTGCTGCGCCACAGCAACAAACATTGACTCATGCGCCATATAACCGTTGTGAGAACTTTGATGGCAAGACCTTGGGTCGCGTATGGCAGTGGAACCATAATCCAGAGGAAAAGATGTGGAGTCTGAAGGGAGGCAAGCTCCGTCTGAATACAATGCCTGCCGAACAGTTGATGTGGGCTCGCAACACATTGACACAGCGCGTTGTTGGTCCCAAGAGCATCGCTACCGTTGAACTCAGTGTCAAGGGAATGAAGGATGGCGATGTCTGTGGTCTTGGTAATATCAACGTGCCTTGCTCGTGGATTGGTGTTGTGAAGAATGGTAAGAACCTCACCCTTCGTTGCTTCGAACAGATGACCAACGATACCATCGATGTGGCTATTCCCAGTCTGTCAAAACTATGGCTTCGCTGCATTGGCGAGTACGATAATGATCAAGCCCAATACGCCTATTCCCTTGATGGCAAGGAGTATAAGACCCTCGGCCGTATGATGCCGTTGACCTATCAGCTCATCACATTCCAGGGCTCGCGCCATGCGCTCTTTGCCTTTAATGTCAAGGGAAAGAATGGCGGATATGCCGAGTTTGACAACTTTATCGTGGAGGAGCCTTGCGCCGATCGCCATGAGAATATTCCTTATGGAAAGACTATCCGCATCATTAATAAGTCAACTAATCGACCCGCCATTGCTCTGAAGCATGGCCTGCTATATGATACCCATGCTGGCGACAAGAGTGACTTGACCAAGTTCCGTGTGATTGACCGTCAGCAGGGACGTGTTGTCCTTCAGTGTGTCGATGGCCGTTATATCAAGGTCTATGGCGAGGGATTGCCTGGTGATGTACGCTTCACCACCGACCCAAAAGAAGCCGAGGAATTCCTTTGGCAGGACTATCTTGACCACGACTTCATGCTCCTCTCACTCACGAGTCATCGTTATCTTGGTAAGAGTCCCACCACGGGCAGTCCCTATTCAATGGACTACACCGGCCCGGACCCTGCCCGTCGTAATGGCGCCGTACTACATTGGGAAGAATAATCTTTTTCTATTTTTTAGCAGTTAAAGTTGGCGTAAATTACGGAAAAATATGTAACTTTGCACCTCAATAGAAAAAACATAAAATAAAATATGTATAGAACTAAAACTTGTGGTGAGCTTCGTCTCACCGATGCCGGCCAGGAGGTAACATTGGCTGGATGGGTGCAGCGCACTCGAAAGATGGGAGGCATGACCTTCGTCGACCTGCGCGACCGCTATGGAATCACACAGTTGGTATTCGACGAATCTGGCGATACGGCTCTTTGCGACCGTGCCAACAAACTGGGACGCGAGTTCTGTATTCAGATTAAGGGTAAGGTTTGCGAGCGTCAGGCCAAGAACCCCAAGATGCCCACTGGCGATATCGAGATTATGGTGAGCGAGCTGAATATCCTGAGCGAGAGTCTCACACCGCCTTTCACCATTGAGGATAATACCGATGGTGGCGATGATATCCGCATGAAGTATCGTTATCTCGACCTGCGTCGTTCGGCTGTTCGCAAGAATCTCGAGTTGCGCCATAAGATGACTATCCTCATCCGCAACTTCCTCGATGCTCAGCAGTTCATTGAGGTAGAAACTCCTATCCTCATCGGTTCTACTCCCGAGGGTGCTCGCGATTTCGTGGTGCCCAGTCGTATGAATCCCGGTCAGTTCTATGCACTGCCCCAGAGTCCTCAGACCTTGAAGCAGCTGTTGATGGTTTCAGGTTTCGATCGTTATTTCCAGATTGCCAAGTGCTTCCGCGATGAGGACCTGCGTGCTGACCGTCAGCCCGAGTTCACTCAGATTGACTGTGAGATGTCGTTTGTCGAGCAGGAAGATGTGCTTCAGATTTTCGAGGACCTGGCTCGTCATCTGTTCAAGGAGATTCGTGGCATCGAGTTGCCCGCCCTTCAGCGTATGACATGGCACGAGGCTATGCGTCGCTTCGGTTCCGATAAGCCCGATCTTCGTTTCGGCATGGAGTTCGTGGAACTCATGGACGTACTCAAGGGCACAGGCACATTCCCCGTATTCAATGAGGCCAACTATATTGGTGGTATCTGTGTGCCTGGTTGCGCTGATTACACCCGCAAGCAGCTCGACCAGCTCACCGAATTTGTTAAGCGTCCTCAGGTAGGAGCCAAGGGTTTGGTTTATGTGAAGTTCAATGCCGATGGTACTGTGAAGTCATCAATTGATAAGTTCTACGAGCCCGAGGTATGGCAGAAGGTGAAAGAGGCGATGGGTGCCAAGGATGGCGATCTTGTGCTGATCCTTTCTGGCGACAATGCCAATAAGACCCGTGTGCAGCTCTGCACCCTTCGTCTTGAGATGGGCGATCGTCTGGGACTTCGCGATAAGGATAAGTTCGTGTGTCTGTGGATTGTCGACTTCCCCTTGTTCGAGTGGAGCGATGAGGAGCAGCGCCTTATGGCTACTCACCATCCGTTCACAATGCCTAACCCCGACGATATTCCATTGCTCGACAGTGCTCCCGAGAAAGTACGTGCTGTGGCCTATGACTTCGTTTGCAATGGCGTTGAGGTCGGTGGTGGTTCACTCCGTATTCACGATGGCAAACTTCAGGAGAAGATGTTCCAGATTCTGGGCTTCACCCCCGAGCGCGCCATGGCACAGTTTGGCTTCCTCATCAATGCCTTCAAGTATGGAGCACCTCCTCACGCTGGTCTCGCCTTCGGTCTCGACCGTTTCGTGAGTCTTATGGCAGGTCTCGACAGCATTCGCGATTGCATTGCATTCCCCAAGAATAATAGTGGTCGCGACGTGATGCTCGATGCTCCTGGAGAACTGGATCCCAAACAGTTAGAGGAGCTGAATTTGCAGATTGACTTACGTCAAGAATAGTTAAAATTTTAGTAGAAACCGTTATCTTTTAGCTAGTTTTCTTAACATAATGTAGTAATTTTGCCAACAGATTTGAATATATAACTTCAATAGTATTAATATTTCAAGTATTATGGCAGAAAAGAAAGCTACAACAAAGAAGGCTGCTGAGACAAAGGAAGTTAAGGCTCCTGCAGCAAAGAAGTCAACAACCAAGAAGGTCGCAGCCGTGAAGGCAGACAAGGCCACAGTAGCAGTAAATGCTGAGAACATTGGTTTTAAGGCTGGAGATGTTTATCAGGCGCTGGCAGCAGCAGAGAAAGCTCTCACTGTAAAGGAGATTGCTAAGGCTGCAAAAATTTCTGAAGAGGAGACTTTGCTGGGTCTCGGCTGGCTGTTCAAGGAGGGTAAGCTCCTGAGCGCAGACAACAATAAGGTTGTTCTTGCCTAAGAGACGAGCATTTTAACAATAAGAAAAGGTCGGTAAGCAATGTGTTTTACCGACCTTTTTTAGTAATATGACATACGAAGAGCAGATATTACATATTCTTTCTCAGGTAGGTGAGCGTGGCATCAGTGTGTCCATGTTGGCCAAGAACATATATAATATGAACTGCACCCTGTTTTCTCAGCCCGATATGCAGGAGGTGTATCGTATGGTACAGCAGTATCTGCTCAAGAATTCCAAATCTTCACAGTCGCTGATCGAAAGCACAGGTCGTCGTGGCTATTATCGTTTAAACACCGGTAATAATGCCGTTGCCCGTCAGCTGATGCTGGATTTCCGTGAAGAGGAGATGACAGAAGATGAAGAAGAAGAGGAGAAATCGCAACAAGACCTCTCGCTCAATTTGTTCGACGAATTTTTCTCTTGATTATCTTTTTCCCGCCTTGTTTTCGAGTGTTTATCTTTCCATATAAACCTCTCGGTATAGGTCAAGCAATTGCTCGGCCGTCTTTCTCCACGAGAATAGTTCAGCTCTGGCCATTCCCCATTCCTTTTGCTGGCGATAGAATTCAGAATCGTTCTCCAACTTGATGAGCATATCTGCTATCTCGTCGGCATTCTCTGGGTTCACTTGTATCGCATTAATACCACCAATCTCTGGCATTGACGATGTGTTGCTTGTAACCACTGGCGTGCCGCAAGCCATAGCTTCAAGTAAAGGGATTCCAAAACTCTCACGGAGCGATGTGTACAGGAAGGCAAACGCACTATTATATATATAAGGTAAATCCTGGTTAGGTATGTATCCTGGCATAAAAATTTTCTCGCGCACATTATCTATGCGGTTCCTGCTAATAATACCATTCAGATAATCCCTGTCCAAATCAGCCATCAGCAAGGGGCGTTTCACTTCCGACCGTTCCAAATATCTTGAATAAGCCACCAGTGTTCGCTCCGTGTTTTTCTTCGGGTCTGTGTTGCCTAAGAAAAATAGGAAGCCCTTTTCAGGCATATAGTTCTTATATTTCTCTTCTTCATCATCAATAGGTCTGAACCAATCATTGAAGCCATTATATATCATCGCCATTCGTCGTTCTGAAATATTCAGCCTGTTGATGATATTGTTCTTCTCAAACTCGCTGACGGTAATGATTCGTCTGCACTTATGAAGAATACGTGGCACCACCAGTCGGCGGTATAGCCATCCCATGTTCTGATACAGCGACTTGTTCTTCTTGTCACGTGGTTCCAGGAATATAATGTCGTGCAAGGTTAGTATCATTGGAATATTACAGTGGATTGGTGCCGTGTTGCTGGTACAGTGCAGGATGTCAACCCCAATCTCTTTGGCTGCTTTTGGCAAGGCATACTGTTCCCATAGAGGATACGTAGGCATGTCAATTTCAATGATATGCACCTTACTCGAATCCTTAACGCAATGATCAGGACCTGGTTTGACAAACACATAGTAGTCATTCTGATGGTCCATCTGTTGTAGTTGCAATATCTCCTGCAGCACCACATAGTCCATGCCGTGTTTGTTCTTGCGGAAGATGCGCTGTGCTTCAATACCGATTCTCATGTCTCTCTTAGATTAAAGGTTGTTCGTTCTTTCTTATAGTTTCTTGATGACTTTGGCAGGCACTCCGCCAACAACGGTGTTCTCAGGAACATCTGTCGTAACAACAGCTCCAGCAGCCACCACTGCATGCTTTCCAATGGTAACGCCTGGCAATATCACGGCATTCGCTCCAATCCACACATCATCACCAATGACCACTGGCTTGGTCGATACGCCTTGCTCGTCAATGCGCTTGTTCTTATCCTCAAAGTTGTGATTCAGCGCCGTTACGGTGATACCCTGTGCCAGGTTCACATGACTTCCAATGGTCACAGGACCAATAATCGTGTTGTGAATACCTATGCGAGTATAGTCGCCAATCACCACGTCGCCCACCGCATTGTTGACACACGTGTACGATTCCACCACACTATGCCTTCCCAACGAGAATTTTCTATAGGGTGGGGTGTCCATCCTCACCGACCAATATATCTTAGAGCCTCGTCCCCGATGTTGATACAATGGAGCCAATAATCTGATATACCATCGTGGACGTGCATCCCGTTGGTTCATTATGAGGTAGTCCAGCAAGCGCTTGAACCGTGGACTATTCTTCATTTGTTGTCTGAATCCTTCTTTATTCATAGTTATTTTCATCGTTTCAGCCAAAACACCATTGTCGCTTTCCATCCAATATATCTCAGATAGCCTGACTTTATCGCGCGCCAAAATACGCCAAATTTCTCGCTTAGTGGTATTACGTGGCCAGTATAGAATACCTTACTCAGTGTGTAGCGAGCAAATTTCCTGATGATGGGCGAGTCTTGAAATCTGAAAAGTTCATCTATGACCGTCAGATAGCAATTAAGATTATACTTTGAATAATGCTTGCCCATTGTCGAAGCTTTCCTTACTCGATGTTTTACGAAAGACTTCTTTAGTGCAAAGATGTTACTGCTTTGCAAAGTTAATAAGGTCGTAAAGAGTTCATCTTCGTGTATGATGCCTGGATAAAAACTTAATTGAATGTTTCGTAAATATTCATGTTTGATAAATAAAACCCACACAACACAATTGTGTTTTTCCTTATCCAGCATCCTATTAAGTAACTTCAGTCCATCCTGTCTATCGTCGCTAACTAGATTCGTTCTTTTATAATCCCATGACAGAGGCTGAGCACCTTCATCCAACATGGTTTCTCCATCGAAGAATATAAAATCCGCATTTGTCGTCTTAGCATGATTGTAACATATTTGTAATGCCTCTATGTCAATCACATCGTCAGAATCCATGAAGTATATATATTCTCCTTTAGCATATTTCATTGCCAAGTTGCGCGCTGCCGATTGTCCTCGATTCTCTTGGTTGAAGTATCTTATGCGTTGGTCTGTTTCTTGATGTTTTTTTAGTATCTCTTCACTATTGTCTGTAGAGCCATCATTTACGGCAATAATCTCAATATCCTTCAGAGTTTGATTCTCTAAGGATTTAAGTGCCTCGTCCAAGTAGGGAGCCACATTATATACCGGCAATATGACACTAACTTTGGGCATCTGTAGAATTATATTTTTCGCAAAAGTAATATTTTTCTCTCGATTATCAAAGTAGTTTCCGTTTTATTTTGTATTTTTGCAACATAAAACCTAACTCGATGAATGAAAAGCAATATAAATTGGTTTACCTGACTCCAGCTTTATATATGGCCGGAGGAGTAGAGCGTGTACTTACGCTCAAGGCCAATTATTTTGCTGAGCACTTTGGATATGATATTACCATTATTCTGACCGAAGGCAAAGATAAACCATTCTTTTATTCGCTTTCACCTAAGATAAAGGTTGTCAATCTTGATATTAATTTCGAGGAGTTGTGGACGTGCTCTTTCCTCAAGAAGATCTTCGTTTATTTGAAGAAACAACGCCGATATAAAAGACTTGTTAAGGCCGAATTAATGCGAATTCATCCTGATTTCACAATCAGTTTGCTTCGTCGTGAAATTAACTTTCTCAATGATATTAAGGATGGAAGTAAGAAGATTGGTGAATTGCATGTGAATCGCGCTAACTATCGAAACTTTGAGGCTGGTGATTCGAATCTCATCAAGAACTTGTTCGCTAAATTCTGGATGCATAGCTTGGTTACAAAGCTGAAAAAACTAGATAGATTTATTGTATTGACAAATGAGGATAGATTGGCTTGGTTGGAACTGACAAATGTTAGTGTAATACCAGATCCTCTCTCGTTCGTTCCTAACCAGTTCAGTACTCTTACAGAAAAACGTGTCATTGCTGTAGGCCGTTATGTCTATCAGAAAGGCTTTGATCTTTTGCTTCAGTCTTGGTCGAAAGTTGAAAAGGAACATCCTGATTGGCAGTTGGTTATCTTTGGTGATGGCGATCGTGTTCCTTACGAGCAATTGATGAAACAGTTAGGGATTGATGCTGGTCGTTGTCATTTGAATGGACCAACAACTAATATCCAGCTTGAATACGCCAACAGTTCATTATTTGTTTTTAGCTCTCGCTTCGAAGGGTTTGGTATGGTATTGGTAGAAGCCATGGCATGTGGCTTGCCCGTGGTTTCCTTTGCCTGTCCATGTGGTCCCAAAGATATTGTTAGTGATGGTGAAGATGGTTTGTTGGTGAAGAACGGTGATGTTGATGCGTTGGAAAATGCCATTTCTCGTCTGATTTCAGATGAACAAATGCGCAATACGATGTCGCAGGCAGCTCAAAGAAATGTGAAGCGATTCAATATCAATCAAATTGCTGATAGGTGGAGACTTCTTTTTTCGGATTTAGATTCATAAGTATGGCACATTGGTACAATCAATATCTTTCCATCTATGGGATGCCTTTTAGCGTAGTCCCTCATCATATCATTGCCGAAAGTCGTGCCAGGTTGGCTTCGCTGCAAAGTTCAGAACCGTTGGTTAGTGTTGTTGTAATAGCCTATAATGAGTCTACACGCCTTCCTGCTTGTTTGTGGGCACTGAGTAATCTAAAGTCTAAGTATCCATTAGAAATTCTTGGCGTTAATAATAACTCGAAAGATGATACAGAGCTCGTTTATAAGTCTTTCGGTTTGCCTTATTATAACGAGACAAAGCAAAGTCCTGGTTATGCCAGACAGTGTGGCTTGGAACATGCCAAGGGCAAGTACCATTTCTTTATTGATGCAGATACGCTCTATCCTTCTTGTTATGTCGATTTGATGATGCATAAGCTCGAGAAATCAGGTGTGTCATGTGTTGGCACTTTCTGGAGCTATTATCCTGATGAAAAGCATTCCGCTTTTGGCTTGTTCCTCTTTGAGTTCATTCGTGACGCATTTTTATGGATTCAACATTTTAAGCGTCCAGAACTAAATGTTCGTGGCATGACCTTTGCATTCCGTGCCGATTATGCCCGTCAGGTGAAGATTCGTACCGATATCCGTCGTGGTGAGGATGGATCGTTAGCCCTTGAATTGAAGAAGTTCGGCAAGATTTCCTTCTTGTATAATCGTAAGGCTCGCCCAGTAACGGGTTATGGAACACTCAATGAAGGTTCCCTGTTTCAGAGTCTATGGCATCGTATTAAAGTACAGGGAAAGGGGATTACCCGTATTTTTCATTCGACTGATCATTACGAGGACACCAAAGAAAATATGATGTAAGTACTATCTTAATCGATATTTGATGGTCTTCAATACGCAGCGCAAGTAGCGCTTCATGGATATGTCGTGCTTCTGTCGGTTCCATAGCCAGAACCAACTGCGACTCCATAGGTGTTTGCGAATATCAAACTCCACCATGTCATCAATATCCTGATTGCCTTTCGATAGGGCATCGCGTTTGATAAGTTCAATCAGTTTCTCATCGTCTGCATTGCCTGAATGCTTGTCGGCTACAAATTCCAAGCGCCATTTGATAGAGAAGCGCACAGCCTCAATTTTATCTTCAATACATGTCAGGTCGTGACTAATTGAAAGACCATTTCCTCTATACTGAAATCCAGGCTCTTTGGTGTTGGCTACGCCATGACTGGCAGCCGCGATAAAAGCACTGATATCGTCACTCTGCCACCCATAGGGGAGTTTGTAAAAGCCTCCATTCTTTCGGAGCGTGTCGGTCTTAAAGAGCCAGTCGCCTAAATGCGTATTTCGTGGGTTGTAAATGAGTGAATATACCGATTCCCATTCAGGACGTTCCTCAAGTACACATACAAAGTTCGAATCATCATCAATAATTTCGCTGCGGGCATGATATAAGTCCAATTCTGGATACTTCTCAATTAGCTCGGCAAAGTCTTGCAGACAGCGTGGCGTCAAGTTGTCGTCATCTCCCATGCAAATGAGATAGTCGCCTGTAGCATGACTCAGACAAATATTCCAGTTATCCACCACGTTCTTGGCACCGCAGTTCTTCTCGTTCTTGAAATAGCGGATACGTGGGTCTGTGTATTGGTTCACAATACTGTCCAAATCGTATGGCGATGCATCATTAACAATCACAACCTCGTAGTCTTGATACGTCTGTGCCAACACACTGTCAATCGTTTCCTTAAGGTATTTATCCTTGTAGGCAGGAATCGTGACACTGAATTTAATGTTCTGCTTCATGTTGTTCGAACTATTTGATGCAAAGGTACAATTTTTTTTGAAAAGTATTTGGTTTTGCTCTATGTTTTTTGTACCTTTGCCACATATACAATCGAATAATCTATGCGATTAGCCTACATATATCCCGCTTTTATCAATATTGGTGGTGCCGACAAAATCATCATCAGTAAGGCTAATTATATGGCTGACCATTGGGGATATGAGGTGTTCCTGATTACAGATTCTCAAAATGGCATTGAGCCATTCTTTCCTCTTTCAGAGAAAGTACATCTTGTCGACCTAAACATCAACTTCTTTCAGCAGTATCAGTATGGTCCATTAAAGAGGTTGATGGTTTATCTGCGTTTGATGCGTGCATATAAAAAGGCTTTGACGCAAACCTTGGCACAAATCGAACCCGACATAATTATCTCTACCTTCAGTCGCGATGCCAAGTTCGTGAATCTTTATAAGCGCTATGCCAAAGCTGCTATAGCAGAGGTTCACACAACAAAGAAGAATATCCGTGCTTTGCCTAATCTCAGACTGAAGGGTGGGGTATATAAACTGTTGGCTGCTTATATAGAGCATCAGTTGAATGCCTCGGCCAAGAAGTTCGATGAGGTAGTAGTACTGAACACTTTGGAAGAACAGCTATGGCACTCTGTCCGTCAGGTTAAGGTCATCAACAATGCCGTTCAGTATTATCCAGAGGAGGAAAACCTTTTATTGGCTAAGAGTGTCATATATGTTGGTCGTGCTGAATACGAAAAGGCTCCTGATCGCTTGATTGATGTTTGGCGATTGGTGGCTCAGCGTCATCCAGATTGGACCTTGCGCATGTTCTGCACAGGCGCTATGCTAAATGACCTGAAAACGAAGGTAAAACAATATGGTATCGAGCAGCAAGTGATATTTATGCCTCCCACAAAAGATATGGAACATGAGTATATGACTAGTTCCCTTTGTGTGTTGACTTCTCGTTACGAAGGCTTCCCCGTTGTCTTGCAGGAGGCTATGGGCTGTGGCTTGCCTTGCATCTCGTTCAATTGTCCCAGTGGCCCGCGTTATATCATCAACGATGGAGAGGATGGCTATCTGGTGGAAGATGGCTGTATTGAGGCTTTCGCAGATAAGGTTTGCTTGTTGATGGAGAATGATGAACTGCGTCGCCAACTTGGACGTAAGGCCAAGCAGCATATGGCCTTTTATTCAAAAGACCGTATCATGAGTCAGTGGCGCAAATTGTTTGATTCTTTAATATAATATATAATGAAACTCTTGATAAACGATTTTTTTTCACAACTGAGCAAATACAGAAATGGTATTATGGGATTAGCAATGTTCTCCATAATGCTTTCACATCAAGAGTTCTCAAGTTTCCCTCCATTTAATTTTTTTCATAACTATGGTCATTGGGGGGTTGAGATTTTTCTTTTTTTGTCAGGAATGGGAATGGTTCGCTCTCTTGCTAAAAATAGTGTTCGTATCTTTTTTTATCATAGATTACAGCGTCTATTTCCTGCTTGTTTGTTTTTTGGGTTGTTTAAATGGTCTATATTCCAAGTAGATGATTCATGTTTATCAGAACTTCATATAAACCTTTGGTCATGTTTTAGTCTTGATTTGTGGTTTATCCACTCAATAATCATTTATTATGTTATGAGCCCTCTATTATATAGATTTCTGATGAAGTATCCTGAATTAGGGGCGTTAACTGTTCTTATAGCATATTTCCTCTCCCACTTCTTTTTAACTCCTATAGTAGGATATAATTGGAGAAGTCCTATCGGTGTCTTGACATGGACTTTGGGACGCCTACCAGTCTTTGTCTTTGGGATGTTTTTCGCTCTTTTCCCCAAAATAATTTATAAACAGAGATTATATATGTGCTTGGGGGCGTTTATCTTCGCTGTTCTTCTTGTCATAATTGCCAAAATGATAGAATTACCTTTATGGATTAGTTGCTTCCTCCCTCTTTGTACAGCATTGGGTACTCCTGTTATGGTTATTGGATGTATTATATTACTATCTAGAATTCCTGTTTTATTTCGACATTTTTGTTTTTTTACGGGAAGTATTTCTTTAGAATTATATCTTATACATGAATTTGTAATATGGTCATTATATTTGAAGGCATATAATTTATATAATAATATGCTACTTCTCTTAGTTGCTATTTTGTTGTCATTTGTTTTGGCATATGTTGGTAAGACTATTTTGAATCGTATTTTGGTTAGTATAACAAGTAGTAATGATAAAAATGTTAGATAAACTTTTTCGAAAAGAAGGTGCTTTTGCTCCAGCCGTTTTCGCTGATAGTCGGTTGTCGCTCGATTGTTTTGACGAGCGTCATCTTGTCTATCAACGCCATATCACGGGTATGTGGCGCCCCAAACCAGTCCTCTATCAGGCCGATTCCTTCCTTTTTGTTAAAGACGATATTCTTTATCTGTTCTACGAATTACAGCATTGGGATGATCCTGGTGTGATAGCCATGGTGAAAACATCTGATTTAGTAACTTGGACAGAGCCTGTTGTTGTTCTTAAACAACCCTTTCATCTCTCCTTTCCTTATGTTTTTGAGGATAATGGTGTGGTCTATATGGTGCCTGAGTCACAGGAAAGTGATGCCATTCATCTTTACCGTGCTGATAACGATGAGCTGACCTCTTTTTCAAAGGTGCGTACACTGTTGCGTCAGGAACGTACAAAAGGCATTCATTATAACTTGAACGATAGTCATATCTATAAAAAAGGCGAATCCTATTATCTCTTTACTTCCTATCAGAAGGATTGGATGTACTATCAAGAGCTCTATATGACGGACAATCTCCTTGAAGGTACGTTTGTGAAGCATCCTTGTTCTCCTATATGTGTGAGTAACGAGTATGGACGTAATGGCGGATCATTGATAGATTACAATGGTCATCTTCTGCGAGTCACTCAAGACTGCCATCGTGACTATGGTGATAACGTTTCTCTAATGGAGATTACTAAGTTGAGTGAGACGGAATATTCTGAGACGCTTTATAAGAGGAATATCTTGCCCAAGAACACCATCTTCCGTGATGGTGGCCATCAGTTTAATTTGACACGTTTTAAGGACCATTATATCTACGCCACCGACTATAAACAAAATCGATGGGCGTGGTATAGGTTGTGGATAGCGTTATTAACCAAACTAAATTTACATCAGCATAAGGGATGAAGATACTATTTCTTGTATATCACGGTTTCTCTGAAGTAAGTGGCATCTCTAAGAAGATTCATTATCAGGTGAAGGGCCTTCGTCAGAATGGTCACGAGGTTCATCTTTGCTATTATGATGTGGGGCAGAATGGACATTGGCAGCGGTTGGTTGATGAAGGAACTGTTATTGAGGATTATGGTACCGGACGAATGGCTGGTCTTCGTCAGCGTATCAGTTATGGCGCTGTTTATGACTATTGCGTGTCGAACGGCATCCAGATGGTCTATGCTCGTTGCTTCCAGAATGCAAACCCATGGTTGAATCATTTCTTTGCCAGATTAAAGAAAGCTGGTATTAAAGCAGTGATGGAGATTCCTACTTATCCCTATGACCAGGAGTTTGAAGGCTTTTCTCGCATTGAGCGTCTGCAACTGCGCATTGATCAGATATTCCGTAAAGGGTTAGCACGTCATCTTGAGGCTATTGTCACCTTTACCAATCTTGAACAGATCTTTGGTCAGCGTACCATCCGTATCAGTAATGGCGTGGATTTTGATTGCATGCCTTTGCATCAGAAAGTCGATACCACCAAGGAACTTCATTTAATTGGTGTTGCCGAGGTGCACTATTGGCATGGCTATGATCGACTGATAGCAGGCTTGGGTGAGTACTATCGTCAACCCAACGTGAAGCCTGTTTACTTTCATATCGTCGGTGGCATATGGAGGTCAGAGATGTATAATGATGAACACGCACCAGGCTTTTTTGAACTGTCAAAAAAATATGGAATTCTTGATAAGGTATTCTTCCATGATCAGTTGTTTGGTGATGAGTTGAATGAAGTCTTTGCTAAAGCTAATTTTGCTGTTGGCAGTTTGGCCCGCCATCGTTGTGGTATTACTGATATTAAGACCTTGAAGAATCGCGAATATGCCTGTCGTGGTATTCCCTTTGTCTATTCCGAAAATGATAGTGATTTCGACCATCAACCTTATGTGTTGAAGGTTCCTGCAGACGAATCACCTATTGATATTGCCCGTATCGTGTCGTTCGAAGAACAACTTCAGATGACACCTCAAGATATCCGCCACTCAGTGGAACATCTGTCATGGAAAGTGCAGATGCAGAAAGTAGTAGATCAATGCCTATGAAAATCATTTTTCTTCATCATGCCAATTATTGCAAAGGCGGCATAGAACGTATGATGGCCATGAAAGCAAATTACCTGTCCGAGCAGATGGGCTGGGAGGTGATACTGCTTACATATGAGCAGAATGGTGAGCCTTTCCCGTATGAGTTGTCGCCTAAGGTGCGACAGGTTGACTTGGATGTTCATCTCTATTCTGCCTATAAATCGGCTTATCCTTTGCGTTATTATAAGAAGGTAAGGTTACGTCGTAAGTTGTCGCAGGCCCTGCATGTCTTCTTGAAGGAAGAAAAGGCAGACGTCATTATTTCTACCGACAAGGACGCACACGAATTGAAAGCCTTGTATAAGGCACATACTACCGAGAAACTTGTTGTCGAGGCGCATACGGGTATGGTAGATCATGAGATGCAAGTGCAGCGCACTAATTTTTTCTGGCGTCGGCAGATTGCCTACAAGGATTTGTTGCGATTAAAATTGGCAGTATCTAATTATGATGTCCTTATTGCACTGACAGAAGAGGATGCTCGCTGTTGGCAACCGTGGATTAAAACTGTGGTAATGCCTAATACGCTTACGTATTTCCCTTCTCAGGCAGTCAATCTTTCAGAAGAAAAAAAACATGTGATTGCTGTGGGACGCTTGGATTATCAGAAAGGACAGGATCTTCTTTTGCAGGCTTGGCAGGAAGTGGAGCAGCAGCATCCTGATTGGTTCTTGGATATCTATGGTGATGGCTTGGAGAAAAACGCTCTTTTATCCCAAATGTCTTCTCTTCGTTTACAGCGTGTTGCCATTCACCCAGCTACAACCAATATCTATGCTGAGTATATGAAGAGTGATTTTCTTGTTTGCTCTTCACGTTGGGAATCGTTTGGCTTGGTTATCATTGAGGCTATGTCATGTGGCTTGCCCGTTGTCTCCTTTGATTGTGATAACGGTCCTCGTAGTATCATTGCTAACGGGGAAGATGGTATTCTGGTTCAGAATGGTGATGTTTGCGATATGTCTTCGAAGATCTGTCGTATGATAGAGGATCAGGAAAGTCGCATTCGTATGGGTGCGGCTGCACGTCAGAATGTTTATCGATATAATGAGGCTTCTGTCTATGCCCAGTATGTCGCGTTCTTAAAAGGTCTTGTGTTCTAAAACAAAAAAAAGACATTGCTTTTCAGCGATGTCTTTTTTTGAGGGTGCCCGGTGGGACTCGAACCCACGACATTCAGAACCACAATCTGACGCTCTAACCAACTGAACTACGGGCACCATGTTGGTTGCTTCCTTAAAAGCGAGTGCAAAGGTACGACTTTTTTTTGATATTACCAAACTAATTGCGTATTTTTTTTAATATGGCATGAAAAAAGCCCCAATCTTCTCTATTGCTTGAGGAGAGTAGGGGCTTTCTTGTATGTCCGGAAGTTGACTTACTCGTTCTCGGCAGGAGCCTGAGCAGCGGGAGCCTCTTCCTGTACAGGGCTTGCGCCAAGACCATTAGCATTGCTGGGGCTGGTCATAGGAGCCTCGACGGCTTTCTCGATGGCGTTAACTGCATCTTCGTTCTTGGGTGCTACATATGCGCAGATAACGCTGACAGCAACCATGAAGGCAGCCAAGCTCCAAGTAGCTTTCTCGATGAAGTCAGTGGTCTTACGAACACCACCGATCTGGTTGTAAGAGGCGAAGTTTGAAGCCAAACCACCACCTTTTGATTCCTGAATCAGAACAATGCCAACCATCAGAATGGCGGCAATCACGATGAGGATCACTAAAAGAAAATAAGTTCCCATTTTGTTGTTTATTTTTTATTATTATTTATTATTAATTTCTCTAAGAAACGTATTTGGTCTGCAAAGTAAACATTTTTTTTCGGATTTTCCAAACTTAATTGCTGAATAATTTCTAAAGCTTTGGAATAATTGCCTTGTTTGATGTAAATTCGGGCCAAAGTTTCCGTAAAATATCCTTTTTCACCCTGTTTACCCTCTTTTTTGCTCTCAAATGCGTCATTATCGAGTTCAGGCTTGAGGGTGGGGTTCTCGTTGAGTACTATCTTGCCTTTGTCGTTATTTATGAACGAGTCAATAAGGCTCTGTCCAATAAGTTGTGGCACCTTGGCGGCTTGCTCACGTTCCTCTTCCGTCTCACTCTCAAGCAGATATGCCACATAGTCCACAGCAGCGTCGGCAGGTGTGGGCTTGCGCTTGGCTTTCTTCTCTGGCTCCTCTTCCTTGGGTAGTGAGTCCAGGAAGTCGTCAATCAGTGACAGCGTACGACTGTCTCTTTCGTCTGCGCTGACAGCCTTCTTCTCCGTCTGCTGTTTCTGAGTTTTCAATTGATAGTGGGCGGCCTCAATCATCTGGAACAGCACCTTGCGGTCTGTGATATAGATGGCTGCCTGGCGCAGTTCCTGGTCAAATGATGGGTCGTGCAGCAGATAAAGATTCTGCAGCAGTAGCAGTCGCGCCGATTGGAAATACGGATATAGCGCTAGCATGGAACGTAACTCATAGAGTGAGTCGCGATCCATTCTCTCAGGGTGATCTATCAGTTCTACTATATCCATTCTATTACCAATTTGCTACTGTAGCGTTGAAAATCTGATCAATGATGTCTTTCGTCATCTGCGTCACAAGCTCCTCCTGTACAGAGTTGAGTGATTGCGTTGTTGCGTACGAGGCTTGGGATGTGAACTGGCGTTCAAAGTCCTGCTCGTGGTTCTTGTTGTTTGTGAACCTTACGTTGACGGTCATCGACAACTCCGTCTGGGCAGAATAGCCTTCGCTGCTCACCGACTTGTTGCGTTGCTCGTAACGCGTAATCTCACCTTCAATCTTCAGGTCGCCATTGCGTTTCACCTGCGATAGCTTGGTGTGATTGGCATACTGGTCCTTCAGCGCTGTATTAAAGATGTTAGCCATCGGTCCCCACACGTAGTTAGAGCGAATGGGGAAGTCGGCTATCTGAATAGTCTTTGTTATGTCGTAGTTGATGCTGGCACCATTAAAGGTGTAGCACGACGACATAAAGAGCGATGCCACGAAAATCACCATCATCATGCCATACTGCTTCAGTCTGCGATAGAGTGTACGGTCGCTAATGCCCAACTCCTGTGCCGCTTTCTTGCGATTGCCTTTGTTACGCTCCAAAGCCTTTTCCAACATCTGTCTGCTCAGGTCGTTTAAGTTCAAGTTCTCCTGCTCAGGCGTCGGCTCAATATATTCCTCAGCCTCAGCTTCCTCCATCATGGGGTGGATTGGTTGAATCGGTGTGATGGACGTTGTTGCAGGCGCACCAATGATAGTGTGTTTGTTTTGCACATCCTCCATCTGCTTCTTCAGTTGTCCCATCTCGCGACGCATGTCGTTCACGTTGCCACGCAACTCAAACAGAATCTTATATAGAATCTCGCGTTCGTTCTCAAACGAATGGTCGCTGTTGCTGTTATTCACCACAGCCAGTTGCGTTGTCTCCTTATCCTGTGGAATAAACTGAGCCAGAATCTCAGGGGTGATGGTGCGTTCCTTGCTCAGAACGGAAATCTGTTCTGTGATATTCTTCAGTTGTCTCACGTTTCCTGGCCATTTGTAGCGCATCAGCATGTGCTTGGCCTCATCGGTCAGTGTGATACGCTCCATACGGTATTTCTCAGCCATCTGCATGGCAAAGAGACGGAACAGCAGTACGATATCCTCGCCACGCTCGCGCAGAGGCGGCATCTGGATGGGAATACTGTTCAATCGATAGTAGAGATCCTCACGGAAACGTCCTTCGCTGATGGCCAGTCTGATGTTGACGTTGGTTGCTGCTACAATGCGCACGTCGGTCTTACGAATCTCTGTGCCACCCACGGGAATGTACTCGCCAGTCTCCAGCACACGTAGCAATCGGGCTTGCGTGGCTAATGGCAGTTCGCCTACCTCGTCCAAAAACAGCGTGCCCTTGTTGGCAGCACCGAAGTATCCTGGAGAGTCGTTGACAGCTCCCGTATATGAACCTTTTACATGGCCAAAGAGTTCTGAGTCGATGGTTCCCTCAGGGATAGAGCCGCAGTTGATGGCGAAATACTTTTCGCGCTTGCGAGGCGAGTTGTCATGAATCACACGAGGGATAATCTCCTTTCCCACGCCACTCTCGCCAATGATGAGTACGCTCAAATCCGTAGGAGCCACCTGCAGCGCCACGTCCAGAACATGGTTCAGCGCATCGCAGTTGCCCACGATGTTATATCTCTGTTTTATTCGTTGTAATTCAACGTTATTCATAATTAGCTGACTTAGTTTCCTTAGGCGCTTTCGACTTGTCGTCGCCTGATGAACGGAAACGCACCTTTTCACTGTCGTCACGCTTCTCGTGATAGAGCTTGGGCAACGGGTTCTCCAGAGGCTCGTCGTAGTTCTGGCGGTTGTGCCATACGTCGATAGCCTCATAGATGGCGTTGCGCAGCGACTGTTCGTCCACCATGTTCTTGCCCACCATGTTCAGACATACACCATGAGCTGGTGCTGTTCGGATGATGTCCAAACCAGTGGTGAAACGTACGCCGTTCTCATAGGCCACAGCCTTGAAAGGCGTCTGACCCTGATCATGGTACATGGCCAGCACACCGTCGAAATGGTAATAGGCACTGCGTCCGAAGAAATCATCGGCAGCATAGGGACCAAACACCTGAATGCCCTGTTCTGCCAATTCGCTGATGGCAGGGTTGATAATCGTCTGCTCCTCGTCGCCCAGAATACCATCCTCTCCACAACGGGGATTCAAAGCCAGTACGGCAATGCGAGGGTTGGCCACGCGCAGGTCGCGCTTCAATGCCTGATGGAATAAACGCGCCTTCTCAACAATTTTCTGCTTGGTGATAGCTTCTGCCACATCCTTAATGGCCACATTGTTGGTTACCAGAGCCACGCGCAGGTCGTCGTTGGTCAGAATGGTCAGTCCCTTTTTGCCGTCGGCCAGAGTCTTCTCAATGTAGTTGGTATGGCCGTTGAAGCCAGGAATACTGTTCTTGCTGACGGGAGCCGTTACCAGCACGTCGAAGAGTCCCTCCTTGTAGTCGGCCAGTGCCTTGTCGATGGCAATCTTTGCGGCCATGCCCGACTCGGGCGTTGAGATACCCAGGTCAACCTTAATCTCCTCTTCGGTCACAGTGAGCAAGTTCAAACGCGCGTCATGTGCCTCTTTCGCATCCTTGATGACGGTGAATGGCGTTTCCAAGCCCAGCGTCTTGCAATAATAGCTGGCCAACTTGGGCGAGCCATAGACGATGGGCGTGCAAATCTCCAGCATCGCAGGGTCTGCAAATGTCTTTAATATCACTTCATAGCCAATGCCGTTGGTGTCACCATGCGTAATGGCTACGCGTATTTTTCTTTCTTGTTCCATAGTTGTTGAGCTTATTGAGAGTCTTTAGGGGTTCTGAGCCCCTTGTTTTTTCTATCAGTTGAAAGGAGTCCGCAGGCCGCAAAGATATCTTGGCCGCGACTCGCACGAATGGTGGTGAATACCCCGTGCTGTGTCAGGTAGTCACGCAACTGCTCCATGCGCTGCTCGTTGGCACCAGGCAGGTCCACGTCAGGAATCTGGTGAAAGCGAATCAGGTTGACACGACATTCCAGACCCTGCAGCAGTTTGACAATCTCGCGACCGTGCTCCAATGTGTCGTTCAGACCGCTAAAGCAGATGTACTCAAACGAACAGCGACGCTGGTGTGTGAAGTCGTATTGCTTCAGCAGGGCTACGGTGTCAGTAATCGACATGCCCTTCTCAGCGGGCATCAATGACTGGCGCTGGTCGGGTAGGGGCGAGTGCATCGAGATAGCTACATGACACTGGCTCTCGTCAAGGAATCGCTTGAGCTTGTTCTTCACCCCCACGCTACTCACGGTGATGCGCTTAGGACTCCATGCGTAGCCGTCGGCAGCCGTCAGGATGCTTGTCGTCTTCAGCACATTGTCCAGGTTGTCCATAGGTTCTCCCTGTCCCATAAACACCACGTTGGTCAGTCGCTCTCTTTCGGGCAGCGAATAAATCTGGTTCAGAATATCGCCAGCAGTCAGGTTCCCCTGAAAGCCTTGCTTGCCTGTCTGACAAAACAGACAGTTCATTTTGCAGCCCACCTGACTTGATACGCAGAGGGTCGCTCTGTCGCCATCAGGGATGAATACGGTCTCAACAAATAGTCCTTTTTCGTTCGTTGCGATATCATCGCAACCCTCAGTCCTAACAGGAAACAAATACTTGATCGTTCCGTCGATACTTCGCTGGCAATCAATAGGTTCCATGTTGCCGACGCAGTAATGTTCTGCCAACTTCTCTCTGTTCTGTTTTGAGATATTGGTCATCTCATCAATGCTTCTGACATTCTTTTCGTAGAGCCACTTTGCTATTTGTCCACCCGTAAAGGCAGGCATACCCAACTCCTTCGCAACCAGTTTCAGTTCCGTAGCCGTTAGTCCAAGTAGCACTTTCTTGTTCATGTTCCCTATCTTTGTAGATTCCATATTAAGTTGCAAAGTTACGAAATTTTAAGGAAATGGCAAAATGTTTCTGTGGAATTTTGCCGACTGACATTATTTTATTACTTTTGCAGAAAAATAAGAAACTCATGAAAGAACATCTTGATATCTTCCTGCCCGCTATTGACGATGAATGGGCAGTGACCCTCAAGGAAC
Organism: Prevotella sp. E15-22; assembly: GCF_023204875.1. Classification (NCBI taxonomy): domain Bacteria; kingdom Pseudomonadati; phylum Bacteroidota; class Bacteroidia; order Bacteroidales; family Prevotellaceae; genus Prevotella; species Prevotella sp. E15-22. The sequence goes on along the minus strand of NZ_CP096247.1, from coordinate 2,002,553 downwards.
AAGTGCTAACAAGTACCCTGGTACAAAATGTGTTTCGTGTGGATGCTTTCCGTTCCAGCGAAGCGCTTCGACAGATAGCCGATCAGACACAAGCTCCTTATGTGGCATTAATCGTGAAAGACACAGCTTTAGAATTAGGCGAAGGCGCTTTAGAGCGCATGGTGAAAGTGGCCTCTGATAGTGGGGCGGCCATGGTTTATGCCGACCGTTATGAGAAGAAGAAAATTGATGACGAATGGAAGGTTGAGAGACATCCTGTGATTGACTACCAGTTGGGTGCCATCCGTGATGATTTCGACTTTGGTGCCTTGTGGCTGGTGCGTGGCGAATGGTTGCGCCAGTGGGCCCATGAGTCGGCCAATACGCATTATATATATGGTGGTCTCTACGACTTGCGCCTGTTCTTGAGTCGTCAGGGAGATTTGCTGCATCTTAATGAGATGCTCTATACTGAGGTGGAGCGTGATGTACGTGCCTCTGGTGAGAAGCAGTTCGACTATGTCAACCCTGCCAATCGTGAGGTGCAGGTTGAGATGGAACAGGTGGCCACCCGTCATCTGGAGGCTATTGGTGCTTTGGTTGATACCAATAACCTGCTGACGATTGATTATAATGAACAGCCTTTTGATGTTGAGGCTTCAGTCATTATCCCCGTTTTTAATCGCGCCAAGACCATTGCCGATGCTGTGAAGAGTGCTTTGGAACAGGAAGCGTCGTTTGTCTATAACGTCATTGTGGTTGATAATCATTCTACTGATGGTACCTCCGACATCCTGTCGGATTTGTTGTCAAGTCATGGCAACAAACTCCATGTTCTCACGCCTGAGCGTACCGATCTTGGCATTGGTGGTTGTTGGAACCTGGCTGTCAATGATACCCATTGTGGTCGCTTTGCAGTACAACTCGATAGCGACGATCTTTATTCATCGCCCAAGACCTTGCAGACCATTGTTGATGCCTTCTATCATCAAAAGGCAGCCATGGTAGTTGGCTCATACCGTATGTGCGATTTTGAGTTGAATACGCTGCCGCCAGGGCTGATTGCCCATAAAGAGTGGACTGAGGAGAACGGTCCTAATAACGCATTGCGTATCAATGGTTTAGGCGCACCTCGTGCATTCTTTACTCCGTTGCTTCGTGAGGTGCAATTACCTAATACAAGTTATGGTGAGGACTATGCCATGGGCCTTTGGTTTTCACGCAATTATCGCATCGGACGTATCTATGATGAACTGTATCTTTGTCGCCGTTGGGGAGGTAATAGCGATGCGGCCCTCTCTGTCGACAAGGTCAATGCCAACAACTTGTATAAAGATCGTTTGCGCACTTTGGAGATTAAGGCACGCCAGGCTAAGAACGCTCATCAATCACCAATCATTTCTCAACTCTCTCCCCTGGACCGTTATTTTGACAGACAGCTGAAATTGTGGCCTGAGACCCGCGACCGTTATCGTGAGTTGAGTCATGTGGAGACCCGTGAGTTGAGTGTGGGCTCTTCTACTTTCGAGGTGCAGTTTAACCCAGCACGCATCCGTTCTACTGGTGCCACCATCAGTAAGGAGGCTTTGGCCGCCCGTCCTTGCTTCCTGTGTAAGGCCAATCGTCCTGCAGAGCAGTTGACCAAGATACAGAATGCCGACTACGAGTTGCTGGTCAATCCGTATCCCATCCTGCCCATGCATTTCACCATTCCCATGCGACGCCATCAGCCTCAGCAGATACGTGGTATGTATGGCGAAATGATACAGTTGCTGAAGCACTATCCTGATCTGATGGTTTTCTATAATGGTCCTTTGTGTGGCGCTTCTGCCCCTGATCATGCCCATTTGCAGGCTGGCACCTCAGGTGTCCTGCCTTTGCAGCGCGAGTGGCAGCGCCTGTCGCGCAACCTCACAGAGGTGGCTCGTCGTGGCGAGGATGCCACCTTGTCGGTGATGGAGGATTATCCCTGTGCCGCATTGGTCATTCAGGCTCATGGCCGTCGCAGCAGTGAGCGCATGTTTGCTGCCCTCTATCATGCCCTGCCCAAGGTGCCCGACCAGACAGAGCCGATGCTCAATATTGTGGCATGGCGTGTTGACGATGAATATATCTCAGTGGTGTTCCCTCGCAGGAAGCACCGTCCTGATTGTTACTATAAAGAAAATGACGAGAAACTGCTGATTAGTCCAGGCGCTCTGGATATGTCTGGTCTGCTCATTACGCCTCGTCGCGAGGATTTCGAGCGCCTGACGGCCGAACAGGCAGAAGGTATCCTGAAAGAGTGTGCCCTGTCCGACGAAGAGATGACTGTCCTGAAAGACCGTTTGGCCAAGGTTACCTTTAACGTGCAGCGTTCTGGTGCCTCGATGGAAGAGCCTGATGTTACCGTTGGCATTGTCAGTGGTCAGAAGGTGGTTTTCGAGTTGAACGGTAGTTACATGGCCAAGGGTGAGTCCCTGGTAGGCATGCAGACTGTGGAACTGGCTGAGGGTGGACTGCTATGGCGTGGTCAGAACTATCGTGAGTTGCGCTTCCATCCACAGGACGAGGAGGCGTCGTTCACCCTGCACGATGTGACCATCGGTGTTGGCTTCCACTGGGAGCGACAGGAGAAGCAGACCTTCCGTGGCACCCTTCGCCTGGTGGTTGAGGCCGACAAGGTTGTGGCCATCAACGAACTGCCTGTAGAGCAATATCTTGAAAGTGTTATCTCCAGCGAGATGAGTGCCACCTCGTCGCCTGAACTCTTGAAGGCTCATGCCGTTATTTCGCGTTCATGGCTGCTCTGCCAGATGGAGAACCGTAAGAAGGAAGGTCGTGACAAGGGCAACAGCTTCTTCTCGTTTGTGAAGAAGGACGATGAGTTGCTGCGTTGGTACGATCGTGAGGACCATACCCTCTTTGACGTTTGTGCCGACGACCATTGTCAGCGCTATCAGGGCATCACCCGTGCTTCATCGCCTGCTGTGGCTGAGGCTATCAAAGCCACCCGTGGTCAGGTGCTTATGTCTGAGAACGAGCTTTGTGACACCCGTTTCTCGAAGTGCTGTGGTGGTCAGACCGAGGAGTTCCAGTATTGCTGGGAGAACATCAAGAAGCCCTATCTCGTGTCTGTCAGCGATCCCTTCTGTCATACCAACGACCGTCGCATCTTGTCGCAGGTGTTGAACGACTATGATCAGGAAACGCCCGACTTCTACGAATGGACGGTAGAGTATTCACAAGAAGAGCTCAGCGAGTTGGTGAATCGCAAGACCAAGCTCGACCTGGGCGATATCACAGATATGATTCCCCTCGACCGTGGTAAGAGTGGTCGCATCTGGCGTCTGCAATTGGTGGGCACCAAGCGCAGCTTTATCATTGGTAAGGAACTCGAGATTCGTCGAGCCCTGAGTGAGACCCACCTTTATAGCAGTGCCTTTGATGTGGAGAAGCGCGACAACCGCTTTATCCTTCATGGTCGCGGATGGGGCCATGGCGTAGGTCTTTGTCAGATTGGTGCTGCCGTGATGGGCGAGAAGGGTTATGATTATGATGATATCCTCCTATATTATTATAGAGGTGCAGAAATTAAACAAATCTATTAACACGATATGCAACAGAAGAAATCCCCTTGGATGTGGATACCCTCGCTCTACATGGCAGAGGGTCTGCCCAATGTCATTGTGACATCCGTCGCCGTAGTGCTTTATATGCAGATGGGACTGACAGACACAGAGATAGGCCTTTATACCGGTTGGTTGGGCCTGCCCTGGATTATCAAACCCTTCTGGAGTCCGTTTGTCGACCTGTGTAAGACCAAACGCTGGTGGGTACTCGCCATGCAGTTGCTGTTGGGCTCGTCGTTGGCAGGCATCGCTTTCACCCTGAACACCGACTTCTGGTTTCAAGGCACCATGTTCTGCTTCTTCCTGATGGCCTTTGCCAGTGCCACCCACGATATTGCCGCCGATGGCTATTATATGCTGGAACTCGACGAGCATCAGCAGTCGTGGTTCGTGGGCATCCGCAACACCTTCTACCGACTGGCTGTTATTTTTGGCAATGGCGCCTTGGTGCCTTTGGCAGGCTATCTGCAGACCATCTATCCTGATCGCCATGCCTTTGTGTGGAGTCTGGTGTTCTATGGTGTGGCTGCATTGTTCATTGCGTTCTGGCTGTGGCATTGCTACCTGATGCCTAAGGCTGCTGCCGATGTGCGTAATCATGTGACGGCAGCTGAAGTTACTCGCGGACTTGTCGAGATGTTCAAGGTGTTTTTTACGCGTATGCCTTGGCGCGAGTTGCTGTGTGCCGTCATCTTCATCATGTTCTATCGTTTCCCTGAAGCCCTGCTCAATGCTATGAGTAAGACCTTCCTGACCCGTTCGCAGGAGGATGGTGGCTTGGGACTCTCGCTGGCCGAGTATGGCATCAGCTATGGCACCGTTGGACTCATTGGTCTACTTCTTGGTGGCATCGTTGGTGGTTGGCTGGCCAGTCGTGATGGTTTGAAACGCTGGCTGTGGCCCATGGTCTGCGCCATCACCCTGCCCGATGTGGTGTATGTCTATATGAGTTATGCCATGCCCGAGAATATGGTACTTGTCAGCTCGTGCATCTTTATCGAGCAGTTTGGCTATGGACTTGGCTTCACGGCGCTCACGCTCTATATGCTGTATTTCAGTATGGGACCGTTTAAAACCTCTTTCTATGCCATCTGTACTGGTCTGTCGTATCTGGGCTTGCAGGTGCCTGCCATGTTCTCTGGCTACCTGAAGGACGCTGTGGGCTATCAGACCTTCTTCCTCATTGTGATGGCTCTGTGTGGTGTCACGTTCCTGGTGGCATGGTTTGTGAATATTGACCCTGAGTTTGGCAAGAAGAAATAAATAACGATGGACGGACAGGGCAGAACGACGATGTGGCTTTCCTCTTTGTATTTTGCAAAGGGCATGCCTCGCGTGGTTGTTTTTGTCATTGCCCTGTTGCTGTTCCGCCAGATGGGATTCCATGTGGCCGAGGTTCTTTGTGGCGTGTCACTCTTCTACCTGCCTTGGGTGTTGAAGGTGTGGTGGAAGCCCTTTGTTGACACCACGCTGACTTATCGTCATTGGATTCTGACCACCCAGTTCCTCCTTTCGCTCACTTTTGCGCTACTGGCCTTCTCACTCTCTGTGAGATGGCAGATGTGGTGTCTCCTTGTTTGCTTGTCATGGCTCACGGCCATGCATAACGTGGCAGCCGATGGCTTTGCTCGTCTGCGCCCTCTGGCCTCTCATCATTCTGTGGTTCAGGAATTGTTCCGTAAGTTCTCAATGGTGGTAGGTCAGGGCATGCTGTTGGTGCTGGTGGGCAACATCCAGGTGCTCTATCGTCACGACATGCTTTATTCATGGCGCGTGTTGTTCTATCTGTTGGCGGGCTTCTATCTGTTCTTGATGATTTGGCATGTGTGGATGCTGCCTCGTCGCAGAACAGCTCATCGTGATGAGCAGAACGCCATGCCCACAATATTATATCATGCTTACTGGGGTGGACTTGTTTTCTTTCTTTGCTATGCCTTTGCCCAGGGCATGGTGGCAAAGGTCAGTGTACTGTTCTTGATGGATTCCTATAGCAATGGCGGCTTGGGACTCTCTCCTCAGGAGTTTGGCTTTGTGATGGGTATTGTGGGTATCACGGCCCTGACCGTTGGTGGACTCTTAGGTACCAAGACGATTAACCGCTTTGGCTTCAACCGTTATCTTTGGCCCATGACGCTCGTCATGCTGATACCTTGTGCCGTCTATCTGGCTCTCAGTTATTGGCAGCCACGCGAGTTGTACGTTGTTGCCTCCAGCGTGCTTGCTGAGCAGTTGACCTATGGCTTCGGCTTTGCCTTGTATCTTTCATTCCTTAAGCATACGGCCCATCGTGAGAAAGGCAAGTCGTTGATGGCGCTTTCACTTTTGTTGGGATGCCTTGCTTCAGGACCCTTGTTGCAGTTGATGGGCTATAATGCCTTTTTTGTGATGGCGTTGATTGTATCGCTGCTCACCATTCTGTCATCTTTCACCCTTAGAACCGCAGCAAAATAAGAAAACCCTTTCTTATATTCCCAGGCCTCCTTGGAACGAGGCGTCAATGGCTCTGCTCTGCTGAATGCGCGAGTAGGGCGGCACGTTGTTCGTCACCCAGATGTTGCCACCAATGACAGAATGGTGGCCAATGGTGATGCGTCCAAGGATGGAAGCATTTGAATAGACTGTTACGTGGTCCTCTATAATGGGGTGACGGGGAATGTTCAGCATGTTGCCGTTCTCGTCGTAGCGGAAACTCTTGGCACCCAGGGTCACGCCCTGATACAGGGTTACGTGGTTGCCGATGATGGTGGTCTCGCCAATCACCACGCCAGTGCCGTGGTCGATGGCGAAGTACTCGCCAATCTGCGCACCTGGATGGATGTCGATACCTGTCTTGGAGTGGGCCTGCTCTGTGATGATGCGTGGAATCACGGGCACCTGCATCTGATGTAGCACATGGGCAATGCGATAGTGCGTCATCGTGTTCATCACTGGATAGCAGTAGATCACCTCGCCATAGTTGGTGGCGGCAGGGTCGCTCTGGAACATGGCCTCCACATCGGTATACAGCAGTCGCTTCACCTCGGGCAACTGGTCAATGAACTTCAGTGCCAGGTTCTCGGCAGCGCGAAGCACTTCCTCCTCCGTACAGTTGCAATCCTCGCAAAACTGCATGCCACGGGCAATCTGACGTTTCAGCAGGTTGTATAGTTCGTCCATGCTGACGCCGATATGGTAAGAGCGCATCTTCTCGTCGCTCTGGCGCTTGTGGAAATAGTCGGTGAAGATGATGTCCTTACACAGGCTCACAATTCGCCTTACCTCTTCCACACTTGGCATCGGAGCTGTGCCAGCGGGCATCATGTCGTGCTCGCGTTCTGACAGTTTCGACAGCTTTGCTACGTTTCTCTGTAGCACCTCGTTCAGTTGATCCATAATCTATATCTTTATCTGATGAACAGCAGTTCACGGTATTTGGGTAGTGTCCACAGACCGTCTTCCACGATGAGTTCCAGCTTGTCAATCTGCTTGCGGATAGCCTCCATCAGCGGACATACGGTGTCGTGATAGGCAATGGCGCGCTTGTGGATGCATTCAATGCGGTTGGCCACACGGCGTGCCTCAGTGAGGTCCTCGGCCAACTGCTCAATCTTCTCTGTGCGCTCGGCAATCTCCTCGATGAGTTTCATATTACGGGTTGACAGGCGTTCTGCTCGCTCTGCGGCAAACACTTCCTTCATGCCCTGTACGTTTTTGATGAGCTTACTCTGATAGTGGGTGGCCACAGGGATGATGTGGTTCATCGCTAAATCGCCCAGCACGCGTGCTTCAATCTGAACGGTCTTCACGTACATCTCCCATTTCACCTCGTTGCGGGCTTCCAACTCCTTCTTGTTCATCACCTTGGTACTCTCAAACATCTTGATGCTCGAGTCGTCGAGGTAGTGCTCGAAGATCACGGGGCACGACTTCTCCACGTCGAGTCCACGCTTGGCGGCTTCCTCTACCCATTCCTCTGAGTAGCCGTTGCCATCAAAGCGGATGGGTTTGCAGGTCTTCACGTCGTCTTTCAGTACCTCGAGCAAGGCCTGAATCTTATCCTCGCCCTTGGCAATCTTGGCGTCCACACGCTCTTTGAATGAGTTCAGGGCCTCGGCCATGGCGGCGTTCAGGGCAATCATAGCGCTGGCGCAGTTCACGCTGGAACCAGGTGCACGGAACTCGAAGCGGTTGCCTGTGAAGGCAAAGGGTGACGTGCGGTTGCGGTCGGTATTGTCCACCACGAGGTCAGGAATCTGGGCAATGTCAATCTCCATGCCCTGCTTACCCTTCAGGTTGAACAGTTCGTTGGTCTTTGATGTCTCGATATGGTTCAGCACCTCGGTGAGCTGTGTGCCCAGGAACGAGCTGATGATAGCGGGAGGTGCCTCGTTGCCGCCCAGACGGTGGGCGTTGGTGGCACTCATGATCGATGCCTTCAGCAGTCCATTGTGATGATATACGGCCATCAGCGTCTCAACGATGAAGGTGATGAAGCGCAGGTTCTCTTCTGGCGTGGTGCCAGGGGCGTGCAGCAGTGTAGATGACTCATTGTGCATTGTACATTGTGCATTGTGCATTGCAGTCAGACTCCAGTTGCAGTGCTTACCGCTGCCGTTGATGCCGTCGAAGGGCTTTTCGTGGAGCAGCACGCGAAAACCATGTTTGCGAGCCACCTTCTTCATCAAGCTCATCAACAGCATGTTGTGGTCAACGGCGAGGTTACACTCTTCGAAGATGGGGGCCAACTCAAACTGGTTGGGGGCCACCTCGTTGTGGCGTGTCTTCACAGGGATGGCCAACTCCAGCGACTGAATCTCGAGGTCCTTCATAAAGGCCTGCACACGGTCGGGGATGGTACCAAAGTAGTGGTCGTCCATCTGCTGGTTCTTGGCACTCTCGTGACCCATCAGTGTTCTGCCGGTCATCAGCAGGTCAGGACGGGCAGAGTAGAGGCCCTCGTCCACGAGGAAGTACTCCTGTTCCCAACCCAGGTTCACCTGCACCTTGGTCACGTCGTCGTAGAAATACTGGCAAACATCCTTGGCGGCCTTGCTCACGGCATGGATAGCACGGAGTAGGGGAGCCTTATAGTCGAGGGCCTCGCCCGTATAGGCAATAAAGATGGTGGGGATACACAGTGTGTCGTCGATGATAAACACGGGCGATGTGGGATCCCAGGCTGAGTAGCCGCGAGCCTCAAACGTGTTGCGGATACCACCGTTGGGGAACGAACTGGCATCGGGCTCCTGCTGCACCAGCAGCTTGCCTGAGAACTTCTCAATCATGCCGCCCTTACCGTCGTGCTCCACGAAGGCGTCGTGCTTCTCGGCTGTACCCTCGGTCAGGGGCTGGAACCAGTGCGTATAGTGTGTCACACCCATCTCCAGGGCCCACTGCTTCATGCCTGCAGCCACTGCATCGGCAATCGAGCGGTCCAGACGGGCACCGTTATCCATCACATCAATCATCTTGTCGTAGATGTCCTTTGGCAGGTATTTGTACATCTTCTGACGATTGAATACATACTTGCCAAAATACTCTGAAGGGCGCTCTGCGGGCACCTTTACCTCAAGGGCGTGCTTCTTAAACGCCTCTTCTACTACCTGAAATCTTAAGTTGTTTGCCATCATTTGCATTGATTTTGCCTGCAAAGGTAGTGCAAATCGAGCGAAATACAAAGAAAATGGTATTTTTTCTTTTATTTCCGAGATGCAGCCTACCTTCGATTTGCAATCAAAGGTACGATTAAGTGAGTAAAAAACCAAATTTATTTGGATTTATATTACAGATTACCACATATAGTCCTCTTCCCACCCATCGTACGTCACTTTTTTGTTCCAGCCATGCGCTTTGCAAATCTGGGCAATTATCGCCTGCTGCTCAGGTGAGATAAGGCGTGTGCCGTTGCGATACTCGTAGAAACGTTTGCGCGAGAAGACTCTAATCAACTCCCTCTTAATGGCTTTCGCATCATTATAGGGAATCTCGTCCAACAGGTGATTCATACCTTTCGCATTCTTTACAATCTTGTTCTCGCGATAGAAAGGACAGTGGTTTGAATTAACTTCAGGATTCCTTGGATTTACACTCATCACGTTCAGCGTATCGCCACTAACGTAAGGGTTAATCAACCAGTGCAGGCAACTGTCGTGACGCTTACATTCATTAATAAAACAAGGCAAGTAATGATCTGCCTTCTGCTTAAGTTGGTTTACTTTATTCATGGTTTCTTTCACTTTTTGTTATACGCATGCAAAGGTAATAAATTTCCTGACGTTTTCCAAATTATTTGTGTAGAAATAAATTGGAAAAGTGTTTCCATTTTGTTTCCCCTATGGAAACACTTTGTTTCTCCTATAGAAACACTTTGTTTCCATTATCGAAATAAAGTGTTTCTCACAAGGAAACACTCTGTTTCGAACGTTGAAACAGTTTTGAGGGGTGTAGTTTAACGTTTTTACTTGCCTACTTCCAGTCTAATTAATGATAAGAGTTGACTCAATTAAACTTAATTTTTATTTCACGTTGACTCTATTTGGAATTAGTTATAAATCGGGTTTACACCTATTCTGATGCAAAGATACCTATTTAATTTTATGCAGCCAAAGCTTTGAGTGCAATTTCTCTGTGACTCTTCCATTTCTTCTTCAATTCGCCAGTACAGAGAGCAGCCTGAGCTGGCGTTTTCCAGTCAAGGCTCATATGTGGACGCTCGTTGTTATAGAAGTCAATAGCTACTTTCAGGGCTCTTTTTACCTCATCAATAGAGAAAAACGACATGTCCATAAGCAATTCGTTCTTGACAATGCCGTTGACACTTTCGGCTACTGCATTCTCCTTGGGATCTCCACACTCTGTCATGCTGATCTTGATATAGTTTGACTTTTTCTGATTTCAATACATTTTTTTTTTGCTTTTTTCAAGATATTTACCTAAACAGAATTCTTTTTGACAGAAATTATGTAACTTTGCATTTGAATTTATAATTAATGGGTCATTATGTTGATTGAAAATATAAATATAGGTGAGAAACGTTGGAATAGACTCGTTTTTTTTCTGGGTGTTATTCTTTAATCTTGCTATTTAAAATTATATATAAATAATTTGAATCGAGGCAATAATGAATAAGATATACAGTACAATACTTTTGCTGGCAATATGTCAGATAGCTTTTGCTGATGAAAAGTTGACGGGAGCGGTAATAGGCACCAAGGAAACTGTGGACTATGGTGATTTCAGTAAATCGACTACGGTCAACACTTGTATGAATGCTTTTGATGGAGACTTGAATACGTATTTTGCCTCGTGGGAAAGAAGTTATACTTGGGTCGGGTTGGATTTAGGTGAATCTCATGTCATTACAAGGGTGGGCTGGTCGCCACGAAAAGATGGCCAAGGTGATAAACGTATTCTTCTTGGTGTCTTCGAGGGAGCCAATCGTGAGGATTTTATGGATGCCTTACCTATTTATGTTATAACAGAAAAGGGACAAAATGGACTGATGTCATATGCCGATGTCCAATGTTCCCGTGGCTTTCGCTATGTTAGGTATGTGGGGCCTTCTGATGCCCGATGCAATATTGCTGAGTTGGAGTTCTATGGCTATCAGGGAGTGGGTAACGATAGTAGCCTGTATCAGTTGACGAATCTGCCCACTGTAAGCATCCATACGCAGGACAACGAGATTCCTTATGATAAAAAACATCAAATTGTATCGCAATTGACAATCATTTCTGATAATGGCACCAAGTTACTTTCTGAGTCTGGAACGATACGTGAGAGGGGGAACTTCTCACGCTCTTTTCCCAAGAAACCATATCGTATTAAGTTTGACAAGAAACAGCGTGTGCTTGATGCTCCTGCAAAGGCCAAGAAGTGGACATTAATAAATAATTATGGCGATAAAACGTTGATGCGTAATTTGTTGGCTTTTGAGTTGAGTCGTCGATTAGGTATGACGTATACTCCTTTTGGTGCAGCTGTTGATGTGATATTGAATGGTGAATATAAGGGCTGTTATCAGTTGTGTGATCAAGTGAATATTAATAAGAACCGCGTCAATATCACCGAAATGACCTCGCAAGACAATGAAGGAACAGCCTTAACAGGAGGTTATTTCGTGGAGGTTGATGCATATGCTGACCAGGAAAATTCGTGGTTCAGATCAACGAAAGGTACTCCCGTCACTATTAAGTCGCCAGACGAGGACAGTATAACGATTGCGCAGAAAAATTATATTATGAACTATTTTAATAAAATGGAGGTACAATGGAAGAGTTATTTGGACCTTAACAGCTTTCTGCGACATTTCCTAGTGGGGGAATTGTCGGGTAACACAGATACCTATTGGAGCATGTTTATGTATAAAGAGCGTGGCGATGATATGATGTATACAGGTCCCGTTTGGGACTTTGACTTGGCGTTTGAAAATGATAATCGTACCTATCCTATTAACAGTAAGAAAGACTATATCTATAGAAGTTATGGAAGTTGTACAGGCAACATGCGTAATTTTGTGGATGAAATCGTGGTGAATGATGTTGATGCCAAATCTCTGTTAGCAGAGATTTGGGCTGAGGCACGTCAAAGCGGATTGACAGAGGAATATATGTTGGCCTATATTGACTCTTTAGAAAATGCATTGCAGCAATCTCAGAATTTAAATTTTATCCGCTGGCCTATAATGAATCAGGGCGTGCATCAGAATCCGCGTATTTGGGGTAGTTATCAGGCCGAGGTAGAAAATGTACGTACTTATATGAAGGAACGCATTGCCTGGATGGACAAAAAACTGAATTATACCTTTGCTCCTAACGGCATTGCCGATGTAGCGGTTGATATGACGAAAGCCTATCAAGTATATACACTCTCAGGTCGCTATTGTGGCGCTAAGATGGAGGGTTTACAATCAGGCATCTATCTATTACGTCAAGGCAAGGTCGTTAAGAAAGTTGTGGTAAAATAATATTCATTTGTATTTCGATAGTCATGGCGTTAGCACATAGATTATTGAAATAAAATAATCATATCATTTGTGTATTATATAAATTTTTTGTATTTTTGCAGCGCTTTTTGATTATATTTATGGTACGAAATCCTTTAGTTAGTGTTATAATTCCCAATTATAATCATGCTCTGTATCTTCAAGAGCGCATTTCCAGTGTGCTTAATCAAAAGTTTGATAACTTTGAGTTGATTATATTGGACGATTGTTCTACAGATAATAGTAAGGACATCATAAAAGAATTTGAGCAAGATCCACACGTTACACATGTAGTATATAATAGTGTTAATACTGGTAATACATTTGTTCAGTGGGAAAAAGGTATTGAATTGGCAAGGGGCAAATATGTTTGGATCGCCGAAAGTGACGATGTCGCAGATGAGAATTTTCTTTCGATAATAATCCCTTTGTTAGAGAATAATCCTTCTGCAGTTGTGGCTTTTTCTCATTCGTGGACGATTAATGAGAATGGAGATAGGACTTCTGAAGATTGGCATGGAAAAACTAAGGATGGTGATATAGATTTATATAAAGGACGCTATTTTGCATATAGGCGGCTGCTAACTGCCAATTATATTTATAATGCAAGTATGGTTGTCTTTTTACGTTCCGCTTTTAGTAAAGTTGATGATATTTATAAAAAATTTAGGTATTGCGGTGATTGGGCTTTTTGGGCAAGAATGTGTTTGCTTGGTGATGTTATAGAGGTTTCCATTCGTTTGAATTCTTTTCGTCAGCATATGAACAAGGTATCTGCGAGAGGATCGGTATCCGATAATGCAATGAAAGATGCAGCCGCAATAGTAAATGACTTGATTTCTTTGTTTAAATTGAATTACCTTCAAAAAAGAGCGCATCGAGGATTTTGGACTGTGCTGTTAAAGACTCATGATATTAAAGATAAACATACTTATGTCAATCAATATCCAAAAGTTTTCGATGGAAACAGAGCTGATATTATATTTGTATATGCTAACAAAATTATCAATAGGTTTATATACAAAAAACTATATGTAAAGAAGTTGAAGATGTAATCTAAGAATCCTCTTTTAATTATTTATTTAGGATTTCCATAGGTCTATAATTGAGAAAACTAGCATTTGGATAAGAAAAATTTCATAGGAGTGTATACCCATCCATTGTAGGCCTTTGTTTATGAATAGATTCTTAGTAGGGTAGGAATATAATTTTTTGAGAATTTTTAGAAATCCAAATGTTATATATAAATAGCATATCCAGTTACAAATCGATATTTTTTGATTTGTGAAAGGGTATATATATATATCATTGTAATGGAATAATATGGTGGCCCCCATTCCTATCAAGGCAATAATAGATGTTGTGATGTTTATTCTTATTCCTTGTACTGCTATAATGTTTCCGAGATAAATTAAGAAAAGGTATCTTAGAAATAGTAGTCTATATATACGCGTTGGAATTATATTTGCGACTACGATTTCAATTATTGTAGATAAAACTATGAATAAAAGAAGTAGTTTTGTTCCCTTGATTTTTCTGAAAATGGCAGCAAAAAGAGGCAATAGAATTGCGAATTGAATGTATATCCAAGGATAGTAGCAGCCTGGTCCAATTCCTCCCCATAGAATAGTTGTTTCAATAAACTGCGAAGTACTTGTATCACCATATATCACATGCCTCGTAAAGTGAAGGCATATGATAATACTCTCAGTCAAAAGAAATGGCTTTATGATTCTATTCCATATTTTTTTGTAATTTGTATTTATTCTCTCAATACCTTTCTTGTACGTATGAAAAACTTGAATGATGAGAAAAATCGGAACGGCGGTCGATCCCCAGATACAAAAGAATGTCTTGTTTGTGAATTCTGATGGTAGGCAATGGTTTAGTATAACAAAGAAGATACATATCCCTTTAAGATAATCGATAAAGGGATCATATCCTTCGCGTTTCAGACAAATGTATGACGTTCTCATCACCTATGTTCTAGTCCTTTGTTACCTTTTGAAGTTTAGTTATTACCTTTAGTATCCATGTCATTTTGTTTTTTGCGAGGAAGAATAGAATCCTTTGTCTTATTGTAAAAGGATAGTATTTATAATAGTTGTTTGCTTCAGGAAAAGTGTGAATGTAGCAGTCTATATCCCTGATGTTTTTGTCTATCAGGAGTCCCTGTTTGCAGGTAAACATTAAATGATGCATTAAATCTTTATTGATTTCATATAAATCATTCTTTTTTAATCTGGTTGTTATCTCCTTTAAGACGCTTATGCGTTCCTTGATACCTAAAGCTTTTCCTTTTTCTGAAACACCTTCTCCTTCACACATCGCAATTTTTACTGGCATTCGATAAAAAGAACAGTTGTAAAAAAGTATTTGTTCTATATAAAACTTCCAGTCTGAAACAATCTTGTAACTTTCATCATACTGTTCATTATCGAAGAGTTCTTTCTTGAAAAGACATGCTTGATGATGTAGGGTTGGTGAGAAAGGGTCTTTCTTTCCAGGAATCTTGATAAGGCAAAGTGTAGCTACAGGCGTATTTATGTTTTCTGCAAAACCATGGACAATGTCCCATTTAAGGTAAGGAAGGCAATCTTCCAAAACGTGCTCATTATATAGCATGTCACCTGAGTTAATGAAACTTAAGTATTCACCATGAGCAGCTTTAACGCCTTTATTCATCGCATGGTATATGCCATTATCTTTTTCTGATACCCAGTAAGTTATTCTGTCTTTATATTCATTGATTATATCAACGCTGCCATCGGTAGAACCACCATCAATGACAATGAATTCATAGTCTTTGTATGACTGGTTTATGATACTCTCAATAGTATTTCTTAAACCATCACGATTATTGTAGTTAATTGTTATAATGGAGTATTTCATATCGTTTCGTATATTTTAGATAGTTCCTCGGCACTTTTCTTCCAACAGAAATTGTTAAGACGAGTGCGTTGTTTTGATAATAAGGTTTTTCTTTCTTCTGAAGATAATGATAGAATCATTTCAATCTTTTCTTTCAGATTGGTTCTTTCTGGTGTTAATTCAAAATAAATTGCAGCATCTTTTGCAATTTCTGGAAAGCAGCTGGCGTTATTGAGCAAGACAGGACAATCAGCCTGATATGCCTCTAAAATTGGAATTCCAAACCCCTCGTATTCACTTGGATAGATGAAGCATATTGCATGATGGTATAGTGAATATAACTGTGCATCATCCTTTGCCCAGATATTGATAAAGGATTTGCTTATACCATATTCTTGGAATAGTGTCTTTTCTTCTTTGCTAAAAGTATGTCCAGTACAAATAACCCGTAGATCTTTATTTTGCTTAAGCAGAGGAGACACTTGTTTTACAAAAGGAATGAAATTCTTATAGCCTCTTCGATCTCCAACATATAAAATATATGGAGATTGAATGGGTGAGCTACTCTTTTGTGGAACAGCTAATGAACTTCCATGATATACCACATGAACTTTTTCCTCTGGAATACCTAGAATACGGATGATGTCTTGTTTTGTGTTCTCGCTTACAGCGATAATAGCATTTGCTAAAGGTGCTAATTTTCGCTTCATTCTAATTTGAAAATCATCTTTCTGGAAATACTGTGGATATAGTTCTGGAATCATATCATGAATTGTTAACACGAAAGGTTTACCATTCAGATATGGCAAATAGTAGTCGTCAAAATATGTCGGATGGAAAATGTCAAAGTCTCCCTTCTTAATGATTTCAATAGAATTTATTAGATTGTTGTCAGGTCTTACATCTTTTTTTGTTATCTTTTTATACAATTCATATAAACGCCATTTTCCTGGAAAATTTTGGCGACATATGAAATGATTAATTCCATCTCTTTTAGGTCGAATCCCATGTAGATTCATTTCCCTGATGTATACATTGTCTGATTCAACCAAAGATATTTGAGCATCAACATTGCTTGGCATGTTTTTATATAACTCTGCAAAACAACGTGAGATACCTCCAATCTCTTGTATCGCAAACATTTGATGGTCGTATAGGATTCTCATTGTATGGGGGATTATGTTATTGTTTAAATTCTGTTCGTAATAATGTTTTTAATGCGGACGATGAACATTCGCATACCTCTGTTGCAGAGGTATAATATAGAGAACGTGATTAAAGAGAATACTGTTAGACCTATAACAATGGATAATGCTATAATTAATATGTTACTCTCTTTATCACTTATTTGAGTCATTAACGATTTTGCAATCAAAGCGCCTACGACTAAAATAAGTAGGTGAAATGTATATTGATAATAATAGGATAAAACAGATGATTTCAAACCATGGCGGAAGATATAGAATGGTTTCCAAATTAGGATAATAATGATAAGACTAAGATTGACTCCAATTAGGACTCCGTTTAATCCCCATAGGTATCCAAAGAGAATTGATCCTCCCAGATTAATACATGCTTCAACAATAGGTGCCCATACATCTCCGAAAAGTTGGAATGCATCTTTAAATGATTCGATTACAGAGCGTGAAATTTGTATAAACATATAAAGGATAAGTAGTAAGAGGGTACTTTCATCCAAAATATATTTATTGCCAATCCACATTGAAATGAATGGTTCAATACATATATACATGGCAAAACAAATGATGCCTCCTATCCATATTCTGGAAGAAAAAAGTTCCCAGAATACATCCATAGTATGTTGCTTGTTGTTGTCTGCAACTAAATTTCCAATCGAAGCACCCATTCCGCCGAAGATAACTGATGTAAGGGATAAGCAATATCCAATTAACATCATATAATTCCCATAGTGGGTGACCATCTCGAGAGATACAAATGCATAAATCACGATTGGTGAGGTTTGGTATAGAACAAAACCACCAATCTTATGAACAAATAACTGTTTTGTTTTAGTTAAAATGATATTGTGTTTTTGTAGCAGTATTGAAGTTTCCTCTTTGGATTTATGTAGCCAAGGATATTCTTTCTTAATAACACTGTTGATTACAAATACTGTAGCAATATTGCCAGCGAGTTCCGCACCAATCCATCCCCAAATACCGAGGGGGGTGAAAATGAGTAATATAACCTGTGTGATTATTTTTATATAGCGTACACAATGAATCCATGGGGTTAGTTTGAAACTCTTCTGGTCTGCCTCGATAAGTACTTCTCGATAGTTCCAAAGATAGCTAAAAATGGAACCACTAAGAAAAACAAAATAAGCAATGTATATATAAATAATACTGCATTCCGTAGAAGGAAAGATAAAAGGAATCGCAATCAGAATTGGGATGCTTAATCCGCATAGAAGAATCGCTATTCGTCTGTAGAGTATTCTTTGCACGGACATGATATCTATAATGGCATTTTCATCTTTATCATGAATGGGCTTGTATAGTGATGTCGCCATAGCAATACCAATGCCAAGTTCTGCTAAATTAAGAAAACTTAGAATATTGCCAAGGGTAGTATTGAGTCCAATGATTTCATCACCTAGATAGTTAAGAAAAACCTTGCGGGAGTAAAAACCCACAAAGATTTGTATCACAAAAAGTATTAATGATACTTTTGAGTTCTGAATAGTTCTTTTTGTGCGTGAAACTGACATGCTTTAGATGTTGTTTTCCTACTATCTAATATTTTTTAATGAATGTTTTTATAATGGATTGTTATTAATTGATGCAAAGATAATAATAACTTCTGTTATTTCCAAATTAGTATAACGATATTTTATTACTAATCATACAAAGAGCATAATGAGTTATAGAATGATTGTGTATATACCTCTTTCGTGAATTGGGCGTTTAGCTGATTGCCCGTATAGTCAGCATAATGCCCTTTTATTTCTAATATGGCTTCGGCTATCTGTGTGGTAAGATTCTTGTTTTTGTCAATGATAATATTTTTCTGTCCTATTAAGGTTTCAGGGAGCCCTCCGTCGTTGGTGGCGATGACTGGTAATCCCATCGCTGTGGCCTCGATAGCTGACATGCCGAGTGCTTCATTGATTTTCGAAGGTACTACGGCAACATTGGCAAGGCTGAGATAATTGGGGAGTTCGCTGTAGGGTACGAAGCCTGTGAAATGAACTTTGCCGTTCAATTGTCTTTCCATTTCCAGGAGCTCGTCTAAGAAAGTATTGTGGTTTACGCTATCAGCAAAATTGCTTCCGCCTACCACTAAGAGCTTGATGTCTTTTTCTTCTTTTAACAGTGCTATGGCCTCAATCAATTCCTTGACTCCTTTGTCGGGCACAATGCGGCCTGTGTAAATCACAATGAAGTCTTTCTCGTTAAAGCCAAAAGCTTGACGGTTGATGTTGTTTAGCGAAGGTTTAAACTGCTCTGTATCAAGGCCGTTGTATACTACCGTTGTTCTTGTAGGAATGCCAACATCGGAAATTCGTTTTTGAATGTATTTTGAGACACAGATAAAACCAGTGTGCGTCTTAATAATCTCGTCAACACGAGATGTTAGGGCGTTAATGATATCGGTGTGTATGTGAGATATAATTGGGGTGTCCAATCGCTCTTTTAGCTTTAGCGCAAATCCAGGGCGATTCTCAAGTATAATTAAGTCAAAATGCTGTTTTCTGAGTTTGCGATAGGCAAGTTCAAAAAAGTATTCTAAATGATGGAAATAGTAGCCATTAGGGTGTAACTTGCTATAAACTTTACTGTAAAGGCGAAACCATAAACTATGCGTGTTGATGTATTCATAATGGTTCACTTCTGATTTCAATGCTTCGTGCTTTTTTACTTCTGGATGCCAAACACTATACACCGTGATGTTATGCAACCTGTGCTGGTTGTTATATTCAAGGTAGTAGTCTATTAGATTCTCGACTGCACCTCCTTGAACTGCTGGTATTGGCAGTATTCCAGATGTGATAATTGCAATCTTCATTTGTTATGAACGGTATGAATGAAATCCTTGTTACTGGTTTTGATATGCAAGATATTTGTTGCCATTCGCCAAACAAGTCTTGGAAGAACTGTCGCTTTCTTTAAAACAACTTTAGTTCTTAACTGGTTTGGAATGGCAATATAGAGTCCTATAATGAATAGTGCGAGGGTGAACCACCATTTAAGATGGTAGATGATAGATGGAAGATGGTAGATGGATGATGTAAGAGTTGCAATGATGCAAAGAATTGGTGTGAGGACAAGAAGGATGGAGCGAGGGATGAGGGCCTGCTGAATGGTCTTGTCGATATAATTGATGTTCCCTGTGATGACAGCCTTTGGAAGGGATGGGAGCATCTGAAGAAAGGCTTGTACCTGTCCAGTCATCCAGCGTAAACGCTGGCGCTGGAAGTTGTCGCTACTACTGACTTTCTCATCCATCACCAGGATATCTTCTGCATAATGGATGTGGACACCTTGCATCATGAGCAGAGCCTCAAGTTCTCGATCTTCGACAGCAGAATCGAGTTTGCTGACGTTGGCACAAAACCAATGATAGTCAAAGCACATGCCTGAGCCGATGAGGGCGGATGACATGCCGATGCGGTTGTGACCTTTACGAAAAATGCTGTTGTTGATTTCCTCGCTGAGGCCATCAAGAGCTGCAATATCGTTGTCGGCATTTTTGGCGGTACGATGGCACTGAATGGCCATTGAGGGATGAGCAATGGTACTTAACTGAGTGAGATAGTCTGGTGCCACAATGTTATCAGCATCAAGAATGACGATGTAGTCGTAGGCGGATGATGTATGATGTGATATGGAAGAGATGGCATGTCGCAAAGCTTTGGCCTTGCTGCTCTTTTCGAAGTTGGGACATAAAAGCGTGATGGGAAGAGATGCTAAATGTTGGTTGGTCTCGTCGCTCATGTTATCCGAAATAACTGCCACGTGGAATAAATCCTTGGGGTATTCCTGATGTAGGAATGACTCTATGGAATGGATGATGACGACATCTTCGTGATAGGCAGGAAAGAGCACAAGGAAAGATGGCTGGTGGATGATGGATGATGGAAGAGTTTTCTTCTTCTTGGGGAGAAGTGAGGCGAGCGCAAAGAATAGAACATAGAAAACATTGCCTGCTATGATGATCCATAACAGTAAGTCGATGATTTCTATGATAATTCTAATGCTCACTTCTTTAGAATTTTGTTTCTGATGACTCTTCTAAGTCTTTGTATGATATGAGAAAAAGCATCCAAACGGTTACCTGCCTCGTCTCTGCCTGCTCGGAAGATGTTGATAATGGCACCAACAGTGATGAGGGGCGCACGCAGATAGTCACGATCCCAGTTCTTATCCACCAGATAGTCAGGCGTTGCCAGTGCGAATGCGAACATAGCAATGGCTGCGATTGCCCACCATTTGATGACTAAAGAAAAATAGATGAATGGTAGAAAGAAACACATGATGGCGATGATACCCATCATGATGGTTCGAGGAACCATTGCCCACTGGATAATCTTGTCAATCTGGTCGTGCTTACTATTAATGAACGCAGACGGCAGATAGTGGATGTTATCGAATAGGGCATGTGTTTGTATATAGGTCCAACGACCACGTTGCATGTTGAAGTCGTGGATTAGGCGTATCTTCTCATCGTAGACATTGATGTCTTCGAAATAGTCGATAAAGATGCCTTCGTTGGCCAACATGGCTTCCAATTCCTTTTCCTCGCCCATGGCAGAGTGTACTTTCATGATGTTTTGTTTGAACCATTGGAAATCGAAGACAGAACCTGAGCTGTTTAAGGCTGCAGACAATCCAACTACATTATGACCAGCCCTGAAGATATTGTTGTTAATCTCCTCGAATGTGGCATCCATACGCGAGATGGACGTGTCGCGGTTCCTTGCCATTTTGTGTGTCTGAATGACTTTTGAACCAGATGTGTCGTAGGCATCATTGACCAATTCCAGATAATCGGGATCAACAAGGTCGCCAGCATCTAATACGACAACAGTATCGTAGATTTTGAATTGTGGGAGATTTAGGATGGCGTATTGCAGTGATTTTGCTTTGGAACTCTTTTCGAAGTCAGGAGTGAGTAGGGTGATGGGCATTTGTGCCAAACGCATGTTTATCATCTCGCTTTGATGATCTGAGATGACAACAATATCAAAGTTACGCTGGTTATAGGTCTGTCCAAGGACGGCGTTGACTGTTTCCAGCACTCTCTTCCCACTTTTATAGGCGGGAATTAAAACGATAAAGCGATTGAACTGCTTTGCTTTTTTGATCTCGCGTGGACTCTTAAATAGCGCAAAGACTGCAAAAACAAAGATATATGCTACTGTTAATGCCACGGGCAAAAACAGTAGGAAATCAATAATATATAGTATCCACCAGAAATCCATTTCTAAAATATTAAATTCATAATCCCTTTTATTGTTGCTGATACCAGATTTAGTTGCCCATGTAAAAGGTACTTGCAAATGTCGCGAGGAGCAACGAGGAATATTAGATATGTGTATGTGATGTATTTTCGCAGTCCTTGTATGTTTCGTTTGACAAACAACAATCGGTTGCGTGTGAGGTAATAGGCCTTCAGCGGACTTTGTTGTCCTGTAGATTGGCTTTCCTTGTGATAAATGGTACAAGCAGGTTCGTACCAAATGCTGTAGCCAGTACGAGTGAACATCATCGACCAATCGAGCTCCTCGTAATAGAGGAAATAGCATTCGGGCATAAGGCCAACCAGGTCGATAGCGCTGCGTTTGACCAACATGGCAGCACCATGTGCATAAGGAGTGGGGTGGGCAGTGTCGTATTGCCCATGGTCTTTTTCTCCAAAGCCAATAGAGCGGTTGCGCATGGTAAATCGCGAAAGGGGGGTGTAGCCTGCAAATTGAATGGGATTGTCATCCCACGCAAAGCGAATCTTGGGACATACAATACCAATTTCTTCATTGGACTCTAGGCGCGAGACGAGGTGGCTGATGTCTGAAGCCTGAGGCTTGAGAATCGTGTCGTTGTTGATGAAGAAAAGATACTTTCCATGGGCGGCTTTGATGCCTATGTTGTTGCCACCAGCAAACCCTAGATTCTTATGACTTCTAATTACTATGACGGCTGGATAGCGTTCTTTGATGATGGAAGCTTCGTCATTTTTCGATGCATTATCTACCACGATTACCTCTATGGAATGATCCTCTAAAGGTAACGAATCAATTAATTCACAGGTATCTTTCAACCCGTTGTAATTGATAGTGATGATAGATAGTGTTATGTCCATGACAGTAGTTTCTTAACTCTAGATTTTTCTTGCTGTTCTTTCTTAAGACGTTTTTTCTCTTCTAGCTTTGTATATATTTTTTCTTCGTATGCAATATATTCAGGCTCTATGGCAGGAAGTAAATAGACAATGGCCATGCCGCCATAGAATAGTATGATGTTCGGATATTGAAGTAGAATATGGTTTGCATATCCTCCTGCTTGGATGCCAATAAAACCACAACAAATAGCCGCTGAAATGCCTTTACAAGCTTTGTTCTGTAGTTTAAAGAAGGAAATGAAGCACCCACCCAATAGGATGATGATATTCATGGCTGCAAATACGTAGACGCCTACGATACCAGTACGTTGCCAAAAGAACACATATGTAGAGTCATTGGAGGTTTCATATACTACTTTAAATTTGTTGAATCTTGGAATCCTAGATTCATCAATATTGATACCCATACCATAAGGGGCATCTTTGAGGTACTTCTTTAAGGCCTGTTTGTTTAAATCACGGACATTGAGTGAAGCGTCTTTAGTGTTGAATGCTGAGCGCATACGACGTATTTGCATGTTGCCCTGACCGATATTTGTAAATGCAAGAATGAAAACGAATGCTCCTCCAAGAAGCAAGACTGTTGCTGTTAATTTGGCAGATCTAGCTAAGAAAACGTATAGGGCAATACCTGCCATGAAGCAAACCAAACCAGAACGGGTTCCTGATGCAAAGAAACTATAGGTGCAACAGATTCCGGTGATAGCAAATAATATTTTATCTTTCCTAAGTTTACTTGTGAGACTTGTGATGTAAAAAAGAGCGGCAGCCGCGCCCATGTTACAACCAAAGGTGGCAGCATCTGAGAAGAACGAAAAATAGCGTATGGAGCCACCAATGATGTGTGTACGCATGGCACCGCCAATTAACCAACGTAATTCTGCTTGATCCCAGCCGAACGTTTTTTGACGCCAAGCCCAAATTGTTGCGACAATGGAGAACCATGCCCAAATGCGTAAAAAACGCATGATATTCTCAGGAGTATTGATGATTTTACTAACAAGTACAAATGCAAAGATGAAATAAAACGCATAAAAGTTCATATTGGTTAGCCAATCCCCAATACTTACTGGCAATCCACAAGTCTCGTTGAAGACTTGAATTCCTAAATAGAAAGTCCAAAGTAAAAGACCCAAAAGCATAGGATTGGCGAGGGAATTTTGTCCTTTCTTTGGGATTATAATGAGAGTCATCACTAACAGTAACTGTGGTAATACAGTGACTACCGTAACGGGGACAGGTATGTAATCATATCGTTGTAGCCCCATTACAAAGTAGTTCATTGCAAAAATATACCAAAAAAGTGCATTTTGTTGCTTAAAAGAAAGAAATAGGAATAGGCCTATAGCGGGAATCATACATATTGCAGCAAAAGGTGTAAGCCCTGATGTCGCTAGAAGATAGATGGCTAACAGAAACAGAAGAAAGAGTACAATGACTCTTCCTCTGATATTACTGTTGTATGATGTGAATGATTTTATCATTCGTTACTTGGCATGATTATTCTCGATAGCGGTCAGGCCGAGTTGAGAGATGCGATAGACAAAGTTGTTGAAACGTGTGTATGGTGGCAACTGTCCCACAAACTCTTCTACAGCATAACGACTGGCCTCGGTGAGGTACATAAAGAGTGTTTCTTTATTCTCCAGACGAGACTCGATATCTTTGAGCGCTTTTTGGTCAACATCCTTCCATGTACGGTTGGCACGGGTAATCATCAGATTGACGGTACCCATGTTCAACAATGAACTTGAGATGGTGTTGTCATCCAAGTTTGGATATTCGATGATGGCAATCTCATTAGGCATTATATCAGGACAGATGTCCTTGATATCTTTTGCCAAAAGGTAACGGCTATCTTCGGCCAAGAAGTCCTCATCATAGGTAAGACGGCGAATCTGCAAACCAAGACTAAGCCAATAATTCTCTAATTCTTGAGCCAGGTAACTCTTGCCGTTGGCGGCATCGGTGGACAACAAGTTAAGCACGTTCTGTTGACCTTCCTTAAAGTGGGGCAGGAGTGACTTGCTGAGTTGACGTAGAGCCATATCGCTGATGGTCTTGTTGAATCGGCGATAACGCAAGGTGCTTTCCTTGGGGAAGCAGCCCATGACGGGTATATTTGTAATCTTTTCAGAACGCATGCGGTCGCGAAGGGTGCGGTCGAGCATTTCGATGATAAAAAAGTATAATGCCGTGAATACAAATGTCAGCATAAATGAGCCTAACAATGTCATTAAACGATTGGTAGGCTGCGCATTAAGTGGAAATACAGGTGGATTCAGAATGCGTAGTACAGCTGTTGACATCTGAAGGTTGCGCTGGCGTAGACGGGCAGAGTTGAGCGCTCTTAGCATTTCAATATAGTTAGTCTCGATGAAACCAATATGACGATCTTTACGGTCGAGTGTAGCTCCAATGGGTGAATAGAAAAGAAACTGTTCATTGATATTTTCTTTCATGATGTCCTGAGCGCCAAGTTCTGCTTTTGTTTGTTCCAATAACAGTACTTGTTCCAACCAACGGTCAATCAAAGCAGATGCTTTAACACCTGTGTCAGTGCTATAGTTTGAGGCTTCTAGGGTTTGTGTCAGTTCTTTTACTTTTTTCGTTGTTTCATTCAATTGACGTTCTGCTTTTGCCAATTCTATCTGTGCTTCATTGTTATTGCCGCCGTTCTCGCTACTCATGAGTTTTAGGTTTGCAATACGAGATTGCAAACGGGTGATGTCACGAACCAAATTTGTGAAGTTTTGGTTCGATTCGATAATCCTGGTGCGGTCGCCTAATTGACGTTTGAGGTAGGCAATCAAGGCTTCGGTGGTCGCAATGTTCATGCGCAGTTCGTTATCCTTAACTTGTTGCTGTGCTTCAAGTCCTGCTAACACCTTGGTTTGCTCACCATAGTTAATGATACGATGCTTAACGTTATATTTGATAAGGTCATTTTCTGCGTCAGTAAGCACTTTGTACAAACGAGCAACCTCTTTTTCAAAGAACTTGATAACATTTAACGTCTCGCCATAGCGCAAATCACGGTATTGCTTAGCAAATACATCATTCAGAATGTCCAACGTGTTATAGCAAATGCCTGGGTCGTTAGCTGAATAAGAGATATCAATAATATCACTATACTCTAATTGTAAAACTTTCAGGCGACTTGTAATGCTATTAATACTAAAATAAGGATGGAAGTTTAATAGACCAAAAAGGTAGTTGTCTTGTGTCGGTTTCTCATATGCTTTGAGGTTTCGATAGGTTTCCTGTTCGCTATTGTGATTGATGAGCGCCTTGACTTCAGCTGGTACACTAGCATCAAGTAAACGGAAATGCTCAGCTGAGATATAGTTGTTATCCTTGCTTCGATTGCCATACATCATGCAACGGGCAAACAAACGAAGGGCTACCTCATGAATGGTATTGTCGGTTTGAATAATAAGCATCAAGTTAGCAATGTTGGTCTGCTGATTGCCACCTGCTGTACCCGATCCGCCTTCAATATTATAGCCGGTAATCATACCTGTGTATATGGTTGTTTTAGCATCGTATTCGCGTTCCATATTTCGTGTGGATAACCAAGCAATAATCATGGCAATCATAGGTAGTATGACCAGATACCACCTGATTTTATATAGAAATCTAACTAAATATCTAAATAAATCCATATCGACTATTATTATTTCATTCTTTTGGAGTTGGAGTAGTAGGTTCACTTGTCTTTAAAGCATCTTTGGCGGATTGCTTTTCTAGCTGCTTTTCAAGTTTTTCTTCCTCTTTTGCCTCTTTCTTAATGCGCTTCTCAACAGCTCTGTTTTCACGAGCAATCTGTCTCTTTGTCTTTTCGATAGAGGAATCTAACGTGATGTCTGTTGTTGTATTTGTAATGATGGGCGTATGAGTAAGAATCTCTAAAGTGACGATATCCGTTGTTATTTCTGTGAGAAGGGATTGGTATGTCGTAACAGCGCCTTGACCTTGTAATCCTGTGTAAGCATATGACTCGATTTCCATGTTTCCATGGTGAAATTCGACCTCATTCAAAGATGCTGCGCCTTGATAAGCAGCTGCGTTCTCACCTGCAGTTTTTAGAGCCGTTAGGTTGTTCGTTATTTTGATATAGAGCGTGACAATCTGCAGTTTTAATTGATCGTAGGCGGCATCTTTTTGAATCTGTACTTGCTCAACTTCCATTCGTTTGCGTTTGACGGATGGCCCTAAATCAAGAATGTCCTCAAGAGGAACACTTATATTGACACCTATGTTCCAAAAACTTTGTTCAGAAGAGTGGGGCTGCCATACCATGCCACTGCCATAGCCAGTGCCTTGGGAACCACTCCATATATCTGTAAGGCCATAACTCATGCTGGCATTGCCATTGACGTAAGAGAAAATATGTTTTTTCTGTTTAGCAACTTCTGCTTGTGCCATTTCCTGTTGCTTGGCTAATAACAGAATATTGGGATTCTGCTTGGCATTCTCAAACAGAACTGACAATGGCGGAAGCTTAAACATTGAGAAATTAAGGTCCTTCTCATTACTGGAATCGAAGAATCCGGCACTGATGCCACTATCGTCGGCTGTCTGCGCCATAGCACCAACGCAGAATACAGAGACAACGAGGGTAAATGCTATTTTCCTAAACATGTTTTGTCAAAAAGACTAATTAGACATTTTCCTTTTGTACAAACGCAAAGAGGGTACGGAAAAGAATCTTCATGTCCATTCCGAAGTTATATGTCTGCGCGTACAGGATATCAAGTTGCTTGCGTTCTTCTGCCGACATCTTGCCACCCTTACCTCTTTCCTCTACCTGCCAAAGACCTGTGAGTCCAGCAGGGGCCACAAAACGGTCGATGCTGGAGTCGATGGTGAGTTTCTCGGCTTCGTAAAGGGGGAGGGGACGGTTGCCCACGATGGACATGTCGCCTTTCAGAATATTGAAGAACTGAGGGAGTTCGTCAATGCTATATTTGCGAATGAAACGACCAACCTTTGTGACACGGGGGTCGTTCTCAATTTTGACGAATGCGTTGTTAATCTCTTCTTCCTTCTTTTTGCTGAAATCACTCTCAGATACCACAAAGTCGTCGCCAATCAGCATCACTTCTTCGTCGCCAATCATCATTTCGATATCCATGTCCATGTCCTTGGGCTCTTCGACTTGTTCTTGCTGAGAATTGGTGGTGAAGACGGCATCGTCGTTATCCTCAGTATTCTTGCCATACTGATTTTGGGATGCACTCAACTCCTTCAGGCGTTTTTCTGCATCTGTATACATGGAACGGAACTTCAAGAACTCGAATACCTTGTAGTTGGTTCCAACGCGCTTTGACTTGAATAGGGCAGGGCCTTTGCTCTCCAACTTGATGGCAATAACTGTTGCTATCATGATGGGAGACGTGATAATAATGGCTAAAATAGAGAAGATGATGTCGAACGTGCGCTTCCAAATGGGTATCTTAAACTGGAGGACGCGTCTTTTCGAGATATTGGTGTCGAAAAGAACTGACTCACGTTCTTCGATGAATTGTAATTTCTTGTTGATGAGCGTAACAGGTGCGTTGATGTCGAGTGTGTCGTTAATGCCGCTTTGCTGATAAGCCTTGCGCTCCTCAGGGTCTAACGGACTTGTCAATAGGATAATATAGATGCTGCTGCAAACCTTTCGTAAGTAGGTTATTGCAGCAATATCGTCAGTGAGATTACCTTTCTCCAAGAAAAGTATAAAGTGGTCGCCGTTATTATGAGACTTACTTTCCTCTGCGGCCTCAAAATGACTTTTCGTGAATTTGACATCTCTGCCAGGCAGATACCTTAAACGCTCTTCTGTCTGGGGATTATTTCCTAAATATACGACACCTATCATAACTTGTGGTTAATTCGGCAGAATCTTTTTAACGCGAATCTTAAGTTCCATGGGGTTGAAGGGTTTCACAATATAGTCCTCGGCACCAATCTCCAGAAGACGAATGCGTTCGCTGGTTGAGTCTTCGCTGGACAGCATAATGACGGGAATGTGGCGGAATAACTCGTTCTGCTTGATCCATTCCAAGAAGTCGTCACCACGCATGCCTGGCATACGGATGTCTGAGATAATCAGATCGGGCGTGTTGCCAGCCTGAAGCCATTTGACACCTTGCAAGCCGTCGGGGAGCCACTGTACATCGTAGTCGCTCATTAAATAAATAGAGAGAACCTTTGCAATGGTCTCTTTGTCGTCCAGTATTAGAATCTTCTTTTTCATATATGAAATACTCTTTAAATTCCAATTTTATTCTGCAAAGGTAAAAAAAATATTTGAAATGCCAACATGTTGTTGAAAAAAAATCTTCTTTTCTGCAAAATTGTTGTTTTTTTCAAATAAAATTAGGGAAATATATGCTTGTTTCGTATCATATTAAAGTAATTTAATATTAATTATGGCAAGATATCTTTTAGGTTTTGATGTAGGCAGCTCGTCTGTCAAAGCATCTTTGGTCAATGCCGAAAATGGCAAGTGTGTGTCTTCTGCCTTCTTCCCAGAGAAGGAGGCACCCATCATGGCTGTGAAGGCTGGTTGGGCTGAGCAGGACCCAGAATCGTGGTGGAAATACGCTAAGCAGTCGTTGCAGAAGATTATGGCTGACAGTGGCGTGAAAGGTGATGAGATTGCCGCTATTGGTATCTCATACCAGATGCACGGACTGGTTTGCGTGGATAAGAATTTGCAGGCTCTTCGTCCTTCAATTATCTGGTGCGACTCTCGTGCAGTGCCTTACGGCGAGAAGGCTTTTAAGGATTTAGGTTCTGAGAAATGTCTGTCGCATTTGCTGAACTCGCCTGGTAACTTTACCGCTGCTAAACTGGCATGGGTGAAGGAGAATGAGCCCGACTTGTATCGTAATATATATAAGGTGATGTTGCCTGGTGATTATCTGGCAATGCGCTTGTCTGGGACTGCAAACACTACGGTGAGCGGATTGTCTGAGGGTATGTTCTGGGATTTCAAAAACAATGATGTGGCTCAGTTCTTGTTGGATTATTATGGCTTTGACCGTTCGCTGATTGCTGACATCGTGCCTACTTTCAGTGAGCAGTGTGTTGTTTCTGAGGCTGCTGCCAAGGAATTGGGACTGAAAGCTGGTACGCCTATTACATATCGTGGTGGTGATCAGCCTAACAATGCGCTGTCGCTCAACGTGTTGAATCCTGGTGAGATTGCTGCTACAGCTGGTACATCGGGTGTGGTTTATGGCGTTTTGGGTGATGTAAACTATGATCCTAAGAGCCGCGTAAATACCTTCGCTCATGTGAATCATACGGCCGACCAGACACGTCTGGGTGTGCTGTTGTGTATCAATGGTACTGGTATCCTGAATGCATGGGTTCACAGAAATATTACACCTGGCATCGGATACGCCGAGATGAACGATTTGGCTGCACAGGCTCCTATTGGTAGCGAGGGCGTGACTATCGTTCCGTTCGGTAATGGTGCTGAGCGTGTGTTGGAGAATAAGGAGATTGGTTGCTCAATCAATGGACTGAACTTTAATAAGCACTCTCAAGCTCACTTGGTGCGCGCAGCTCAGGAGGGTATCGTATTCTCGTTCTGCTATGGTATGGAGATTATGCAGCAAATGGGTATGGATATCAAGAAGATTCATGCTGGTAAGGCTAACATGTTCTTGAGTCCGCTGTTCCGTGATACACTGGCTGGCGTTAGCGGTGCAACGATTGAACTTTATGATACGGATGGCTCAGTGGGTGCCGCTAAGGGTGCTGGTATGGGCGCTGGTATCTATAAAGACAACAACGAGGCTTTCGCTACGCTTGAGAAGTTGCAGGTGATTGAGCCCGATGAGAAGCATCGTGCTGATTATGCTGCTGCTTATGCCGCATGGAAAGAAACTTTGAAGAAAAACCAATAGGCGTTTAATCTGGTGAAAAGATTAAAAAATTAAGTAAGGATGACTTTTTAAAAAGAACGTTCGCAAGCAAGTCGCTTGCGAACGTTTATTTTTTATTCCTCTTCTGTTGTCTTTAAGATAATACTAGTGGCACCAATAGTAAAGAGGGTGCCATTCTCAATGACGCGTCTTTCGCGTGGTGGTATCTCTACATTGTCGACAAAGGTGCCAGTGTTGCTGTTGTTGTCGCGAAGTGTGTACTTTAGCTGGCCTTTCTTGTCACGGCTGATGTTGAGTGTGCAGTGGTTGAGGTCGACGCTGGGGTCAACGGTCTCGAAAGGTGTGTTGATGGGGTTGCCCTTCTGGTAACGGCCAATGACGTTATCGCCCATCTGGAGGGGGATAACCTGCTTGTAATGGAACACGTTCTCAATAACAGTGATTGTGCCGAACTGTGATTCGCAGTCGGTAGTTTGTGTGTTGTTCTCAACTTTTTGGGTGTCGCGCAACTTCGATACGCCAATGCGGATACCAAACTGCTTGCCGCATTCGGTGCACTGAAAAACTAACGACTGACCTGCCGTGTATTTTGTTTCGTCGAATGTGATGTAATTGTCACATTTGGGACAGCGTACTCGCTTCATCTCAAAATGTATTAGAAAAAGTGATTACTGTTTTACTTCCATAATCCAAGCCTCTGCAAAATGTTTACTCTGCGAACGCAGTGTGCGTAGAACATTCTGGGCTTCATCTTCAGAGTTGTAGGTGCCATAGACCACACGAAGAATCTTTGTCTCCAACAAGCGAACTTCCTCATAACCTTGCTTGTTGAGCTGGCTAATAAAGTCCATGGCGTTCTGTCTGTTGACTTGACTAGCCAGTACGATGCAATATGTGGGGACAATGGGCTTCGCTTCTTCTTTAGAAACAGTTACGATGTCAGATGACGTACTGTCAGTAGGTGTAACTTGTTTGGCGGCTGCAGGAAGAGACTTTATGTCAGTCGTTGCCTTAGTGTGCAGTGAGCCAATAGGGAAGAAGGCGCTTTGCTGAACCTGGGTGTTTATGTCACTATTTGATATGGGTGAACTAATCATGAGGAATGCAACAACTGCTGCTGCGACGGCAGCTATGTTGCGAAGCCATGACATCTTGATAGTGATACTTTCTTCTTTAGGAACACTGTTGAGCGAAATAACCTCAGCTGGCTTTTCCTGTTCTGTGGGCTGCTCTTTTTCTTCTTTTGCGGCGATAAACGGCATCTCGAACGAACTTAATCCATAGAGATTAGGGGTTAGAATGCCTGCTTCACATGGTTCAAAGGTGATATGTCCTTCTTCGTTCAAGCGAAGAATACCGATGTCATTTAATTCAAATTGGCCATCGGTCTCCAAGTGCTGACGGATTTCAGCAACCTCAGCTTCAATGCGGCGTAAGGCTTCTGGATAACTGATGTCGTAGGCCTCGATGTACGACTGTACAAGAAGTGAGTCGTTCATCTTGAGTTGTGGATTGAATCCCAATGTGCGCAGAGGAGGCAGGAAGGTTCCGTCTTCTACGTCATAACGTGCCTCAACATGATGCGCCATGAAACCACCTAAATCGGGGACGATGACGCAATCGTTGCTGAGCAACAAAATCTCTATATGTCTTTCAAGTTCAATCACGAGTGCAAAGGTACGCCTTTTTTCTGAGATAGGCAAATAAAAAGTGGAAAACATTTTCGGATTACAATTTTATTTTATACTTTTGCACACAGAAAAATAATAATAATTGTATCATGGAATTTAAGAAAACCTCAATCGATGGGGTATATGTTATTGAACCTCGGATATTTACAGATGCGCGAGGATATTTCTTTGAGGCTTGGAAACAGGCTGAATTTGAAGAACATATTGGTAAAGTGAATTTTGTTCAGGATAATGAGTCTAAGTCTTCGCGTGGTGTGCTTCGTGGACTTCATTATCAAAAAGGTGATTATTCGCAGGCCAAATTGGTGCGCGTTATCAAGGGCTGTGTCTTGGACGTGGCTGTCGACATCCGAAAGAGTTCGCCTACTTTTGGTCAGCACGTGATGGTGGAACTGAGTGGTGAGAATAAACGCCAGTTCTTTATTCCACGTGGTTTTGCGCATGGTTTCCTTGTGTTGAGCGATGAGGCTATCTTTACCTATAAGGTTGACAATGTGTATGCACCGCAGGCTGATGCTGGCATCCGTTGGAATGATCCTGCGCTGGGCATCAACTGGCCTATTGATCCGAAGGAGGTGCTGACCAGCGAGAAGGATTTAAAGCAGCCCTTGTTGAAGGATGCAGAATGTTTTGAATAATATATTATTAATAAAGAGGTATAGGATTTGCTTTTGCCATTGCGGGCATTGGCTCTGAGATAAATACATGAAAATACTTGGTCAACTGTTTTTTCTTGTTTTGTTATTCGCTTCTTGTGGATGGCAGTCGGGGTCTACAGATACTTCTCGACCTGAGGAGAATCTGGAGGCAAAAGCCATGTTGCAGGGAATTTGGATAGAAGATGAGACTGACGAAGTATCGTTTCGCGCAAAGGGAGATACTATTTACTATCCTGATTCGACAAGTTTGCCTGCTTATTTCATGATTGTGAACGATTCGCTCTGGTTGGGTGATGGCCGTTATGCTATTGTGAAACAAACAGAGCACTTGTTCTTGCTGCAGAATCAGAATGGTGATGAGGTGAGGTACAGAAGAAGTGAGTCGGAGGATGATTCACTGGCGTTTGTGAGTCGCCGACCAGAAATCCTGACGGTGACAGAGGTGCTGAAGATGGATTCTGTGGTGTCGTTTGGCGCTGAGCGCTATCATTGGTATATTGCTGTAAATCCAACAAGGTATCGTGTGGTAAAAACTGCTTATAATAGTGAGGGAGTAGGGGTGGACAATGTCTATTACGACAATATTATTCACCTTAGTCTTTATAATGGCTCGCGAAGTTTGTTCTCACGTGATTTTAAGAAGCAGATGTTCTCCGACATGATTCCAAACGAGTTTTTGGAACAGGCGATATTGGGCAATATGCAATATGACCATATAGATGCTCATGGCTGCCACTTTAATGCTACGCTGTGCATTCCTGATGGCGCCAGTTGCTATCTGGTGGATGTTCTTATTGCAAAGGATGGAAAATTGTCAATGACTTTGTTGGAATATTAGGATAAGTCTTCGTCCAGCCAATGATCTATGAGACGGCGGGCGATACTGAGTTTCTCAGGAAGTTTAGGCAGGTTGGTACGATGGAACCAACCTGCTTTTTGTAGCTCCTCGAGTTGTACGTGAATGTCACCGCTCTCATAGTCGGCTGTGAAGCCAACCATCAGTCCGCTGGGATAGGGCCAAGGCTGTGAGTCGAAGTAACGGATATTCTTTATCTTAATGCCAGTTTCTTCCATTACTTCGCGCTGGACGGCTTCTTCCAAGGTCTCGCCTGTCTCGACGAAGCCAGCAATAAGTCCGTAGAAGTCGCTACGGAAATTGCGACCTCGAGCCAGGAGAATCTCGTCCTTCCCTTTGCGAATGAGTACGATGACTGCTGTGGCCAGTTGGGGCCACACTTCCTTACCACATACCTCGCAACGCTTGCTGATGTCGGTATGGAAGTGCATGTGTCCGCCACACATGCCGCAAAACTTGGTGTTGCGGTCCCAATAGAGTAGTTCTGCGCATTTTCCTGCTTTCAGATAAAGGGGGTAGGGCAGCTTGTAGTAGCTCTGGCGTAGGGGACACATCTCGTATGTGGGATGATTGGTGATGGGGGTGTCGATGCTATAGGCTTTGACCTCGATATCACTTAATGGCGTGATGTTGAGAATCGTGGTCCAGGGTTTTACTTCAATGGGTGGTTCTTCTTCAAATGGAATGGTATAAGTGCCATCGGCCTGTCGCTGTAGCATCAGGTCGTCTTTGCAAAAAACAAAATAGTATTTTTTCATTTTTCTTATCCGGTTGATTTATGTAGCGTGTGCTTATTCTTTGAAAATTTGTTTGTAGTCTCGCTTGGCTGCAGGTATCGTCCATTCTTCTGGGATGAACTTCCAATTGTGGCCTGCTTGGGGTGTCATGGTACCTTGACGTTCAATTTCCTGCATGAGGTAATGGCGAAGGTCAAGTGGGGATTGGTAGATAATTCTTTTGTTGAGCTGGTCTTGGGGAATGCCGGCGCCTTTGGTGATGAGGTCGCCGCCACCGTTACCACGATAGCTGTTCATCACTACTTTGTATGTCTTGTCTTCGTAGAAAGGCTCACCATTTGACATCTTGAGAATCTGTACTTTCTGACCATCTGGTTTGGTGACGTCAACTATATAGTCAATGCCTGCTGCTGAGTCGAAGTTGAACGTAAGGTTTTTAAAACCAAGGCGTTGTTGGTCGCCTTTCGATTGTTCGCTGAGCAATAAGAGGTGGTCGTCTGGACTTTTCATGGTGTTTACCCAACGGTCGTAGCTCTCTTCCAAGTGGCCCTTGATCTCGCGTCCTGTCATGTTGAGTACATAAAGCTGGTTCTCATAACGGTATAACTTAAACATATCGGCTACGGTGATGTCGCCAGCCTCAATTTTGCTGTCTAATGCCAATGGGGCATTGAATGAAATGTCGGCTCCGGTTAGCTGGAGTTGAAGCGTGTGGATGAAATCAATAAAGGCTGAATTGCCAAAGAAGCCATCGCGTGTGCTGATGCTGTTCTCGAATCTGCCGATACGGCGATTGACATACGATTTTATTCGCTCTATGTCTGAGGCAAAATAGCTGGTCATGGCTTCGTCAATGGGTTCTTTTCTCACACTGACGATATTGCCATTGATGTTTTTTTGTTTGAGTTGACCATTCTCGTAGGTCATCTTGACATGCGCTACTGCCACGTTAAGGGCGTTGTTGGCTGGGTCGAGCGTCGATACTTTCTGTCCTTTGGTGTTGGTAATCCAATCGTTGTGGACTGTGTGGTCGTGACCGTAGAAAATGATGTCGAAACCAGGTACTTCGTGGGCTATACGGGCTGAGGCATCTTCTTCGTTGCCATCAAGTATGAGTCCTCCGTCCTTCCCACTGTGGAAAAGTCCGATGATAAGGTCGGCGTGCTCTACTTCCTGTACGTGCTTTACCCATTTTTTTGCACTGGTTACCATGTTCTCAAAGGTGAGACCTTCAAACTGCTTCTCGTTCAGCCAGCATGGAATAGTGGGAGTTAGCAGACCGATGATAGCAATTTTGACGCCATCGCGTACAAACATAGTGTAGGGCTTGAGGTATGGAAGACCTGTCTGCTTGTTAATGACGTTGGCCCCTAACACAGGGCAGTTTACTTCGTTTATCCATTTGTCGTAAACGGCATGGCCGGGTTCTACGTCATGGTTTCCGATGGTCTGAACGTCATATTGCATGTAGTTTACGACTCTGGCTGCGATATTGGGCTCGTTGGTCATTACGTAGTTAGACCAATAGCAGCAGGGTTGACCTTGAAGAATGTCGCCATTGTCCAGTAATAAGACATTTTTACCCATCTCCTGGCGCTGCTGTTCTACATAATGGTGAATGCGCGCCATGGAACCGTCCGTGGGCTTGCCAGTGGTGAAATTATAGGGAAAAAAGCATCCGTGTACATCGCTGGTTTCAATAAACTGCAGATTGACAGTCTTGGTTTGTGCCGTAGCTGTTTGCATGGTTGCAAAGATGAGGCATGTTGCTGCTATAAGATAATTTTTCATAGACTATTGATGTTTGTGAGGGCAAAATTACAAAAAAACTCTCGATTAACCGCCAATATGATAAGAAATGTGATGGCGATGATTGGTTTTCCTGCTTTTTTATTCAGGCACGAAATTTGCTGTAGGCTATGCAGAATATAAAACAAAGATTAATATGGCATTCATTGACTATTACAAGATTTTGGGCGTCGATAAGACGATTCCGCAGAAGGATGTGAAGAAGGCTTACCTGAAAAGGGCTAAGCAGTTTCATCCTGATTTGCATCCTGACGACCAAAAAGCTAAAGCAAAGTTCCAGGCTCTGAACGAAGCCTATGATGTGATAGGTGATCCGGAAAAACGAAGAAAATACGACCAGTACGGAGAGCAATGGAAGCAGGCTGATGCTTTTGACGCTGGTGGCTTTGGTGGCTTCTCAGGAGGCAATGCCCGTGGTGGCTCTCCGTTTGAAGGTTTCGATTTTTCGGGCTTTTCAAATGGAGGTGGAACTGGTGGCTTTAGCTCGTTCTTTGAAAACCTCTTTGGCGGAGGTGCTGCAAGCAGAGGCGGGTTTGGTAGACGTCAGCAACCGGTTGATACCCAAGCAAATGTTAGTATTGATATGTATACTGCTTTGTTGGGTGGCGACGTGATTGTGACAACCCAAGATGGAAGGAAACTGAAGTTAAGAATAAAGCCTGGCACACAGCCAGGCTCTAAGGTTCGTTTGCGTGGTAAGGGACAAAATGGTACTGACTTGATTATTACGTATAACGTTACTCTGCCTGCCAGTCTGTCACCACGTCAACAGGATTTGCTTAGACAGATGCAGCAAGGATAAACTGCTCGGCACGCTGAAGGTCTTCGGGAGTGTCGATGCCTACGGTTTCAACATCTGTGAGGCCAACCTTAATGCGATAGCCGTTCTGCAGCCAACGCAACTGCTCCAGACTCTCTGCTAATTCCAGTGGACTCTGGGGCAGTTTTGTGATTTCTGATAGTACGTTGCGGCGGTAGGCATAAAGACCGATGTGCTTGAGAAATGGGAAGTTCTGAAGCCACTCCGATTGTTCCTTACCTCTAATATAAGGAATGATACTGCGACTGAAATAAAGGGCGTAGCCATTGATGTCTGTAACAATCTTGGGGGAGTTGGGATTCTCGACGGCCTCCATAGTCTCGAAAGGTTTTCCCAATGTGGCAATCTGGGTTTGTGGGTCGTCAAAAAGGTGCTTGACGGTCTCTAACTGACTCTTCTGAATGAAGGGTTCGTCGCCTTGAACGTTGATAATCACATCTGCGGTGGTGTGTAGTTTCTGGGCTGCTTCTTCAATTCGGTCGGTACCACTTTTGTGGTCGTTACGCGTCATGACAGCTTTGCCGCCAAACTGCTCAACGGCTTGGAATATGCGTTCGTCGTCGGTGGCGACATAGGCTTCGCCTAGTACACTTACTACTTGCTCATATACTCTCTGAATGACAGGCTTGCCTCCTAAAACAGCCAAGGGCTTGCCTGGGAAACGCGTTGATGCATAACGCGCGGGAATGATTCCAATAAACTTCATATCGTCTGATTTTTGACCGCAAAGATACAAATAATTCTTAATTATCGGTTGTAAAAGCGCCTTTTTCTTGTGACTTTGGCCTTTTTTTTGTATCTTTGTGGTGCTAAAACTATCATGGAATATGAAATTGACACCATATATATTTTCGATAGCTCTTCTTGCCTTGTCAATGAATGTGCAGGCACAGAAAATTACGCTTGGCTCATGTGTGACAAAGGATGGAGGAGATTATAATGGAGAAATGACTGCCGGAAAACCTCATGGAAAGGGTAAAACGGTGTGGAAAAACGGTAACCTGTATGAGGGTGAGTATGTGAAAGGCAAGCGCGAGGGATATGGTATTTATACCTTTACCGATGGCGAACGCTATGAAGGCCAATGGATGCAGGATCACCAGCATGGACAGGGCACGTTTTATTTCCAGAATAACAATAAGTATGTCGGACTCTGGTTTAAGGATTATCAGCAGGGTCATGGCGTGATGTACTATTTTAATGGTGATGTGTATTCGGGCAACTGGCACGAGGATATGCGTGAGGGCAAGGGAAAATATGTGTTCTCGGGGGGCGCTTATTATGATGGTCAGTGGCAGCATGACAAGAAGAATGGTAAGGGCTTTTATGATTGGGCTGATGGCTCTACTTATGATGGTGAGTGGAAGGATAATCAGCGCAATGGTAAGGGCGTCTATAAATATGCTGATGGTGATGTGTATGTGGGCCAGTGGCTGAATGATGTCCAACATGGAAAGGGTATCTATCGATTCCAGAATGGTGATATTTACGAGGGTGACTATCAGAATGGTAGACGTTCGGGTATGGGCATCTTTAAGTTTGCTAATGGCGACCGCTATAATGGTCAGTTCCTGAATGGTGATAAGCATGGACAAGGTACCGTAGTATGGGCAAATGGCAATACATACACTGGTCAATGGCGAGCCGATGCACCTAATGGTCACGGTAAACTCACTACTAAAGCTGGTGACGTGGTCGAGGGAGAGTTTAAGAATGGTCAGCCTGAGGGCGAGTGTATCGGTCATATGGCTGATGGCTCTAAATTCAAGGCGATGTTTAAGAATGGCGTGAAGAACGGAAAGGCCATTGAGGAGAATAGGGACGGAAAGCGTTTTGAGGGTAATTATACCGACGGAAAACGTGATGGCGCGTTCGTAGAGAAGGATCGCAATGGTAATATAGTGGCCAAGGGTACTTATAACAATGGCTATCGTAAGGTGGAATAACAATAACTAAAAAACAAAATTATTATGATTATTGACACACTGGACAATCTTGAGAAATATACTGGCGTACACCCTCTCTTTGCCGAGGTTGTGGCTTTCCTGAAGGAAAACGATCTTGAAAAGATGGCGGATGGGAAATATCCGATAAAAGGGGAGGATGTGTTCTTGAACTTGACAACGACTCCAGGAAAGGCTCCTGATGAGGCTGTGTTGGAAACGCATGTGAAGATGATTGATGTTCAGATACCTATTGACGGACCGGAAACTTATGGACATACACCTTTAGCACATTTGCCGGAGGCAGCATATGATAAAGACAAAGATATCTCTTTTTATCCAGACTTGATGGCTGAGAATTTTATTGATTGTCAACCTGGCATGTTTGCTGTGTTCTTTCCGCAGGATGGACATGCGCCTTGTATTTCCATGTTCCCACAAATTAGGAAGGCTATATTTAAAATAAAGGTATAAAACTATGGCAGCAACAAAGAAAACCACAAAGAAGGCTGAAGTACAGCCAAAGCACATTGGTCTTGTGCAGAATGATTCGTGGCTTGAGCCATTTGAGGAGGCTATCCGTGGACGTCATGACCATGCGGTGTGGAAGTTGAATCAACTGACACGTAATGGCAAGAAATCTTTAAAGGATTTTGCGGCCGGACATCTTTATTTTGGATTACATAAACTGCTGCGTGGATGGGTGTTCCGTGAGTGGGCCCCTAATGCTACGGAGATTTATCTGATTGGTGATTTTAATAATTGGCAAGAGGATGAGAAGTTTAAATGTAAGCGTATTGAGGGTACTGGTAACTGGGAACTGAAGTTGCGCGAACGCGACCTGAAGCACGGTCAACTTTACAAGATGAAGGTAAAGTGGAACGGTGGCGAGGGCGAGCGTATTCCGGCTTGGTGTCGCCGCGTTGTGCAGGACGAAAAGACGAACATCTTTTCTGCTCAGGTATGGGACCCTGCTAAGAAATATGATTTCAAAAAGAAGAACTTCAAACCAAAGAAAAGTCCGTTGCTTATCTACGAGTGCCATGTAGGCATGGGACAGGATGCGGAGAAGGTGGGCACATACAATGAGTTCCGTGAGAATGTGTTGCCTCGTGTCATCAAGGATGGTTATAATTGCATTCAGGTGATGGCTATTCAGGAGCATCCTTACTATGGTTCTTTCGGTTATCATGTGTCATCTTTCTTTGCGCCAAGTAGTAGGTTTGGAACGCCTGAAGAACTGAAACAGCTCATTGATGAGGCTCATAAGAATGGTGTGGCGGTGATTATGGATATTGTTCATTCGCATGCCGTGAAGAACGAGGTGGAGGGATTAGGCAACTTAGCAGGTGATCCCAATCAATTCTTCTATCCTGGCGACCGTCATGAGCATCCGGCTTGGGACTCTCTCTGTTTTGACTATGGTAAGGACGAAGTGATGCACTTCCTCTTGTCTAACTGTCGTTATTGGTTGGAGGAATTCCAGTTTGACGGCTTCCGTTTTGATGGTGTTACTTCTATGTTGTACTATAGTCATGGACTAGGCGAGGCCTTCTGTGGTTATGGTGATTACTTCAATGGTGGTCAGGATGATAACGCGATTTGCTATTTGACATTAGCAAACAAGTTGATTCATGAGGTGAATCCGAATGCGATAACCATTGCCGAAGAGGTAAGTGGAATGCCGGGTCTGGCAGCGAAGTTTGAGGATGGAGGATATGGATTTGACTATCGCATGGCGATGAATATTCCTGACTACTGGATTAAGACTATCAAGGAGCAGCCTGATGAGAACTGGAAGCCATCAAGTATTTTCTGGGAGGTGAAGAACCGTCGTCCTGACGAAAAGACCATTAGTTACTGTGAAAGTCATGACCAAGCATTGGTCGGTGATAAGACCATCATCTTCCGACTGATTGATGCTGATATGTACTGGCATTTTGCCAAGAAGGATGTGAATGGGGTGGCCGAGCGAGGAATTGCTTTGCATAAGATGATTCGCTTGGTTACTTTGGCAGCTATTAATGGTGGCTATCTGAACTTCATGGGTAATGAATTCGGTCACCCAGAGTGGATTGATTTCCCTCGCGAAGGTAATGGCTGGAGTTACAAATACGCTCGTCGCCAGTGGAACCTTGTGGATAATAAGGATCTGTGTTATCATTGGCTGGGTGACTTTGACCGTGAGATGATTAAGGTGGTTAAAGGGGTGCGTAACTTCCAGGACAAGCCTGTGGTGGAAATCTGGCACAACGATGGTGATCAGGTCTTGGCCTTTATGCGTGGTGACCTCTTGTTTGTGTTCAACTTCTCGCCGACACAATCATTTACGGATTATGGTTTTCTTGTGCCTACAGGTAGTTATGACGTGGTGCTTAATACAGACTCGAAGGACTTCGGTGGTTTTGGTTTTGCCGATGATAGTGTGACTCACTTTACGAATTACGATCCGCTTTATGTGAACGATCGCAAAGAGTGGCTTAAATTGTATATTCCAGCACGTTCTGCTGTGGTTCTTAAGAAGAACTGATGATGTATAATAACTCATATAAGAAAAGCGGCACTCTCACCATTAAGGTGTGGTGTGCCGTTTGTTTCATTCTTTTTTCTTTTCTTTGGCTATATGTGTTTGAGGCCGATGTAATTGCTGTGGCTCAGCATGCGTTAAGCGGAGGACTAACAACCTATTATCCCTTGACAGGTGCTATTATTATCACATCGGTTCTCTTTGTTGTGCAATGGTTGGTGGCGTCTTTTATTCGGTTACCAGAGAAAGTACATGCATTGACGTATGTGCCTTCTATGCTGATGATTGCTTTTATCTCGGACATTGATTCGGATATTGACTGCACACTGTCCATTGGAATGTGGTGGCTTATTCCCATTGTTTTGGTTGCATGGGCTGTCATCGTTTGGGCTGCAAGTCAAATGTCGAGATATGATAATCGGCGGTCTCAGGGCATTCTTTCTCAGCGTGTCTGGGTTAATCTGTTGCTGATGGTTATGCTGATGTTCTTTGTGGCTATCGTAGGTAGTACCAATGCTGTGTTCCATTTCTCTTCGCATGCGGAAAGGGCCTTGATTCATGGGAATGTTGATGAAGCTCTGAGAGTAGGGGACGAGTCGCAGGAGACGGATAAGCGTTTAACTATGTTGCGCGTGTATGCGCTGTCTAAGAAGGGACAGCTGGGTGAACGTCTGTTTAACTATCCTGTGGTAGGTAATAGTAATGATATTTTGCCGATGCATACCACATTGCAAATTCTTTCAGCAGATAGCATTTGGAAACATTTGGGAGCAATGCCGTCTCATGTATGTGATGCTGATTTGTATTATCGGATACTGGAGCGTGATTCATTGGCTACTCAGGCTGTGGCTGATTATAGGTTGTGTGGCTGCCTGATTGATCGCCGCCTGGATGACTTTGTGAGGTTGCTACCTCAGTATTATGAGGTTGCTGATTCATTGCCTCTGCCTCGTCATTATCAGGAAGCTTTAGTTCTTTATAGGCATCTTCATACCAATCCGTCTGTTGTTTATCATCATGCTGTGCTTGATGAGGATTGGAAGAACTTGAAGCAATTGGAAAAACAGTACAAGCTATTGTCAGAACGTAAATACCGGGTGTTTGACCATTATGAGGGATCTTACTGGTATTACTATTATTATCAGAAATAAAATAAAGCAGGTTTCACAAAAGGTATTTACCTTAAAGTGAAACCTGCTTTATTTAGTGTATTTGGTTGTTTACTCGATGACAATCAGAGCGTCGTCTTCCATGACACTCTCGCCAACCTTAACACAGATAGCAGTTACCTTACCAGCTTTCTCTGCCTGAAGGTTATTGGCCATCTTCATGGCTTCAAGAACTACAACCGTGTCGCCAACCTTTACGTCGTCGCCAACAGCAACCTTGATGTCGGTAATAACACCAGGGAGCGGAGCCTTGATGGCATTATTTTTATTGATGTTGGCAGCTGAGGCTGTGGGCTCGGAAGTGTTGTCGGCTGAAGCTGCAGCTGGCTTACCAAGAACCGGCTTCTTCTTCTCTGGCTCAGCTTCCTTCTCCATCTCAACTTTATAGGTCTCGCCATTGACGGTGACGGTAACGATGTTCTCTTCAATATCGCCTACGGCAACCTCGTATTTTGTTCCGTTGATAGTATACTTGTACTCTTTCATTTTAATTTTGTGATTTAGGGACGTGCTGTCATTACCTGAGCGTAACCGTTCCACTGAGTGGGGTGCTCGGCAATCGTGATGATGCCGGGCTCCACATCGTGAACGTTGTTGCCCAGATGCTCGTGAAGAGCCAACGCGATGGCAGCATATACTTCATTCTTTTTCATACGTTTCTTTTTAACAATTACATAGGAATGTTACCGTGCTTCTTAGCGGGCAGAGCATCACGCTTGGTAGCAAGCTGAGCCAGACCGCGGCAGATGCGGAAACGGGTGTTGCGTGGCTCGATGACATCGTCAATGTAGCCATACTTAGCTGCCTGATAAGGATTGGCGAAGAGTTCGTTGTACTCTTCCTCCTTCTCGGCAATAAATGCCTTCACATCCTCACCAGCTTCCTTCTTGGCCTTTGCCTCCTTGGCATAGAGTACGGCTGCAGCACCTGATGCACCCATCACAGCAATCTCAGCTGAGGGCCATGCGTAGTTCAGGTCGGTGTGGAGCTGCTTTGAACCCATCACGATGTGTGAACCACCATACGACTTACGCAGGGTAACGGTGATCTTGGGAACTGTGGCCTCACCGTAGGCGTAGAGCAACTGTGCTCCGTGCAGGATGACGGCATTGTACTCCTGACCTGTACCGGGCAGGAAGCCAGGGACGTCGACGAATGATACGATAGGAATATTGAAGGCGTCGCAGAAACGAACGAAACGGGCACCCTTACGGCTGGCGTTAACGTCGAGCACACCTGCGTAGCAAGAGGGCTGGTTGGC
Organism: Prevotella sp. E15-22; assembly: GCF_023204875.1. Classification (NCBI taxonomy): domain Bacteria; kingdom Pseudomonadati; phylum Bacteroidota; class Bacteroidia; order Bacteroidales; family Prevotellaceae; genus Prevotella; species Prevotella sp. E15-22. Next base: position 1,958,410 of record NZ_CP096247.1, on the reverse strand, counting down.
TACGATACCTACGCTCTGACCATTGAAACGAGCAAAACCTACGATGATGTTCTTGGCAAACTTAGGCTGTACCTCGAAGAACTCACCATTATCAACTACGGCACCAATCACCTTGTACATGTCGTATGCCTCGTTGGGGTTCTCGGGGATAATCTCGTTCAGCATGTCCTCCATACGGTTGATGGGGTCTTCGCACTTTTTACGAGGAGCCACCTCCATATTGTTTGAGGGGATATATGAAAGCAGGGTCTTAATCATCTGCAGACCCTCTTCTTCTGTCTTAGCGGTGAAGTGGGTTACACCTGACTTCGTAGCGTGAACTGATGCGCCACCCAGGTGCTCTTGGTCGATATCTTCGCCAGTAACAGTCTTAACCACCTTAGGACCGGTGAGGAACATGTATGAAGTGCCTTCCATCATCAGGGTGAAGTCAGTGAGGGCAGGGCTGTAAACAGAACCACCGGCGCAAGGACCGAAAATACCTGAAATCTGGGGGATGACACCTGAAGCGAGGATGTTACGCTCGAAAATCTCGGCGAAACCTGCCAATGAGTTGATACCTTCCTGAATACGTGCACCGCCTGAGTCGTTGATACCAATAACGGGGGCACCCATCTTCATGGCCATATCCATCACCTTACAGATCTTCTGACTCATGGTCTCAGAAAGAGAACCTGCATGAACAGTGAAGTCCTGAGCGAAGACAAATACCAAACGACCGTCGATAGTACCAGAACCGGCTACCACACCATCGCCAAGGAAGTTCTTCTTCTCCATGCCGAAGTTATGGCAACGATGTTCCTTGAACATATCATACTCTTCGAAGGAACCTTCGTCGAGCAACATTTCAATACGCTCGCGGGCTGTGTACTTTCCGCGCTCGTGCTGTTTCTGAATTGCTTTTTCGCCACCACCGAGACGGGCTTGTTCGCGCTTCTCGATGAGTTGCTTAATCTTGTCTAATTGCTTTGACATTTGTTTTTAATTTTATTGATGATAATTTATTCTGGATGTTCACAGAGTTCTGTCAGGATGCCGCAGGTTGATTTGGGATGCAAGAAGGCAATGTTCAGTCCTTCTGCACCTTTGCGAGGTTTCTCGTCAATAAGACGGACACCTTTCTCGCTGACTTCTGCCAAGGCTTTAGCCACACCATCTTCTACGCAGAATGCCACGTGATGGACACCCTTGTTACCTTTATCGAGCCATTTCTGAATGGTACTCTCGGGTGATGTCGGCTCAAGAAGCTCGAGCTTTACCTCTCCACACTTTAGGAAAGCGGTTTTTACTTTCTGGTCTTCTACGACCTCTGTTGCATAACACTCTAAGCCCAGCACATCTTTAAAGAACGGTAGGCTTTCTTCAATGCTCTGAACGGCAATGCCCAGATGCTCAATGTGTGAAATCTTCATAAAGCTAAACGTTTAAACCTTAATTGTGCTGCAAAGTTACAAAAGATATGCGAGATACCCATCCTTTTTACATTCTTTTTTAATAAAAAAAGAGATTATTGCATCTCTTGTTTGCAATAATCTCTTTTCTATGAAATAATATCTGATATTTATTCTGTGGGGTTGGCAAAACTGTTGGGGTAGGTCTTGTCTTCGTTTTCGGTCTTAAACCAATCCTTGTCAACCTCGCTGTTTTGTGCCCAGTTCTTGAACAGCGGATAGGCTTTCGTGATGTCAATGAATTCAACAGGATAGTTGAAGTTCTGAGGTACGATGATGGCATAAGGAGGTTCTCCTTTCTTGGGAACTTCAATCTTCTTGTTGGTGGTCTTGTTGATGACATATATCTGTCTCATGAAGTCCTCCATATTCACCGAGTTGTTAATACTGAATTTCTCAGAAACATATGGATATACTTTCTTGCCTTTCTCGGTGTTGATGAACTCTGTGCCTGGAGTTACATTGAAGAACTTGTGTACTTCTTTGCTTGTCAGTTTCTTAGAATTATATAATCCTTGAATCTGAAGTTCATCGTATGCACCGCAAGCAATCAGGGTAATCTCAATTTGATTCTCATCAAGACGAACACCGCGAAGTACCACGTCGTTCATGTCATAATCGGCTTCCTCCAAACGGTCTTCGAAGCACATGGTGTATGCCATAGCCTCGGGCTCGATGGGCTCACTGGGAGCATCAACACCACTGCAAATTTCAATAATCATGTCGCTGAAGTTACAGTCGCAACCATCCTCGAAGCACATGAACGACTTGTTGTTGGCGTTGAAGATACCAATACGCGGGCTATCAAAATCCATACCATAAGGTGTCTCACCATACTTGACCTGTTTTTCTTTGGTTCCGTCTGTCTTGTGTTTTACGGATTCCATGCTGACATCCGTACTCATAGCCGAGAAGTAGTGACCAAAGATATGATTGTTCTCGATATTAAGCGGACCAAAACCATAGGTGCAGCCATTCATGCACTCATGAATGGATTCTCCATTCGCTTTTTGATTCATGAAACCAACAAGATAGCCTTCGGGGATAGAGGCAGAAACAGCTGTCATATTCTCCGTGATTTGTCCATCACCGTAATAGGGCAACAGATATTGAGTGGTTCTTTGGAATTCTTTCTGCTCCTTACCATTAAAGGCTTTGAACTTTGGCAATGTTTTGATGTAATTGGCTAATGCAGCGTCATCGTCTTTGTATTCCTCCAACTTTGATGCGGGGAAATAATAATAGTAGACGTTGTTGTATTCTCCTTCTGTGGTGTTCATCTGGAGAGGAATGATTGTCAGGGGCTGACCATTGCAGACAAAGTGGTTCTTGTACTGCTTGAAATAGTTTGTACCTTCAACAATACTCTTCCAGTTGTTTGACTTACCTCCTTTTTTTGTAACGATTTCACCGCCAGTCTTGGGCAGATAGTAATTTACCAGCCACTTCAGGGTGGTTAAATCCATATTGTCTGTGACAGCTTTTGTGATGGCACCATTGGAGATAGTCCAACCATTGCTTGAGCCATTCTGTGCGGTCCACAGTCTTTCATCCTTCCAAGAACCATCGGCCCAAAGGGGATATTCTCTTTCTGCGCCTTTATGAACGTCGTTTGAATAGCCTGCTTGGTCCCAAATAAGGGTGTATTTATCAGGATTGGCTTGCGCGTCTTCTGCACGAAGGGTGTTGAACGACTTAGCGGGAGCGCCCAACTTGACGGCTGCGGGATCTGGGAATGTTTCACCTGCTCTGTTCATGCGTGCGCTGGCTGGTTCAGCGAAGTTAACTTCCTTGTCTCCAACATTGAACACCTGAACGAAATAGTTGCCCTTGCTGTCTACGCAAGCTGCAAATAATACGTCGTAGATGTTGGGGGCATCATATGCCATCTGGACAGTTTCGCCCTTCTTTACATTAGCTGTATTTAAGATTTTTGCATTGCTATTGCCAAAAGGCGACTCTGTCAGAATCATAACTTTGGCAATGTCCTTTAGGTCTGCGTCAGCGGTGACTTTGATAACTCCTTTGTTGATTGAACTCCAATCCTGGCTGGGATCGATGTCTCCAAAGATCTTTTGTGCGTTTTCTCTAATGGCGGTGTCGTTGTAACCGTCAGCATCTTCATGGTTCATGCAACTACAAAGGCTAATGGCGATTGTTAGTGCGGTTAAAAAAAATTTCTTCATATGCATATAATTAGTGTTCTATTTTTCTACAAATATAGATAAAAAACGAAACAACTAATATGCAATGACCTAAATTTCTCTACAAATTTAACTTCTTTTAAGAAATGTATGATTAATTTGTAAAGTTAATCAAAATTCTACAGTTATTTTCCCATTAATTTGTCGTCCTGTGAGGTAATTAGGGACGGCCCATTGATTATTGGAAACGTCTGTTACCCAATAGTAACTGTTAACATTTGAGATGCCAAATAGGTTCAAACAATCGACTCCTAGCCAGATTCTTTTTAGGGTTTTTCTTTCGTGAAGTGCCTGATAAGCCATATAGCTCATGCCAATATCAGCTCGTTTATAGGCTGGAGCACGGAAATTTTGTGATTCCAAACCGCGATGAGGTGCACCAAAAGGCAGTCCATCGGCATAGGCCAGGCGTAGGGTCATCTTCCATCGTTCTGTTCCAGGGAAATAATCAGTAAAATGCAAGTTGATGGCATAGCGCTGGTCAGTGGGCATTGGAATCCATTGGCCATTCATCTTCTGCTTGGTACTCATTAGTGAAAGAGATATCCATGAGTCGGTTCCTGGTACGAACTCTCCATAAAGTTTGAGATCCAATCCTGCTGTATAGCCTGAGCAAAGGTTCTGTCCGTAATAGGTTATCTTAACGTTTTGCACGTTATAGGGTATCAGGTTTGAAAGAGCCTTGTAATATGCCTCTGCGGTGAACTTGTATGGACGGTCTTTCATGCGGAAACGATAGTCCATTGCTGCAATGAATTGCAGTGAGCGTTGACTCTTAATGTTCTTGTTGAGGGTGACAACGGTGATGTTGGTTGTTGTCGTGGTATCGCGCAGTTCCTTATAGAACGGTGCTTGATAATAGATGCCAGTGGCAAAACGGTAGACAATGTCCTGATTGAAGGCGGGGACGATGGCCAACGACAAGCGTGGCGAGAGAATTGTTTCTTTGTTGAACGACCAATGGGCGAAGCGCAGACCGTAGTTGAGTGTAAAATACGTTTCGTCATGATGCCAGCGGTATACGTCCTGAATGTATCCTTCGATGCGTTTTGACTTGATGTCCTGTTTGGATGATAGGGCATAGATTAAGTCTAAACGGTTGCCTGTATGCGGAATAGAATAGCCGCTTGAGTCGCGCATCTCGTATTCACGACTTTGCTCTTTGATGTGTTCCCATTTCAGGGTAAGACCGGCTTCGATATTGTGCTGACGCAGTTGGTGGTTAAGCATCAGCTTGAGGCTCTGCACATTGCCAGTGAGATAATTGCGAGCGTGTTCGGCATATGTTCCAACGCCTAATTGCTCAGCATTCTGCGATTCGTTAAGCCAATACTGTCCTTGAATGTCATAGCATTCCTGTTCTTTGGTCTTAAAGGCCGACCAAAGGAGTTTTATGTGTGTGGAATCGCCAAGATGACGGGTGATGGCAGCTGTAGCAAACAACGTGCGAAAGATATCTTTTTCTTGCCCGTCGAAATATACTTTGAACGACTTGACGTCTTCCATTGTTCCAAAAGATGTTTCGCGATCTTTTGGTTTGAAGTTATAATGGTTCTCAGAAATGTTTCCCAGCAACTCTAATGTCCATCGCTTATTGGGTTCATAGGTGATGTAGGTCTGATAATCCAACTGGTTAGGGCGATATTCGCCTGTTGTCTCTAAAGAACCTAATAAATATCGATTGGTCTTATAGCGCAAACCGTGGCTCATCGAGAAATTCTTGTTTGATGTTCCCACAAAGGCACTGGCACCAAGTAATGACGCTGTGGCTGAAGCCTCGAAGGCTTTGGGACGACGGTAGGTTATATCAAGTGCACTCGACATCTTATCGCCATAACGGGCGGCAAAGCCACCGCTGGAAAATCCTACCTTTTCGACCATATCTGGATTGATTATGGACAATCCCTCTTGTTGACCGCTCCTGATGAGCAGTGGACGATAGACCTCTACATTATTTATATATACGAAGTTCTCGTCGAACGAACCGCCTCGCACATTATATTGACTTGACAGTTCATTGTGCGTTGACACACCGGCTTGCTGTTGAATCAGTTCTTCAATGGCGTTGCCTGAAGCCGATGGTGTTGCTTTGATATTCTTGATGTCCAGTTGCTCCATCTGTTCTGTCTGACGACGTCTCTGTGTGATAGTGACACCTTCCAGTTCCATGTTGTGCAACTGGATTTGAATAGTCTGTGTGTTCTTTGGATTCCGAAGCACGCGTGTACGCGAGTTATAGCCAACCATTGAGAACTTGACAACTACCGAGTCGGCCGACTGCAAAGTCATCTTGAATTCACCTTTTAGGTTGGTCATCGTTACGGCAGCCTGCTCGACGCATGATACGGTGGCAAGCTCCAGAGCATTGCCCTCATCGTCGATGACCTTTCCTTTTAACGTGAATGACTGAGCAAAACACATGAGGCTTGTCAGAAATGTGACAAGCGTGAAAATATATCGTTTGGTGCGTTGTTTCATCAATAGTAATAACGCAGTGTGCTACGTTTTATTATATCTAGTCGCGATAATACCACGAAAACAGGTTATTTATCCATCCAATGGAGCAATGGAACCAACGATAGGCGCTGGCCTGCTTTCCTCCAAAGCGCAGGATGAAGTCGCGAAATGCATTCTTACGGAAGGGAAGACCAACGTCCATGAAGAATACGTGCTGATAGCCTCGTTGGTGAGAATCCTTAAGAACATTCCATATGGTGAGGATGTCAGGGTGTACGAAAGCAAATGACTTACGTCTGTAGGCGGCGTACCATAGATAGGCTTGCCCCTGACTGTATACCACGGCCGAACATCCGATGGTATGGCCGTTATAACGTGTGAGGAATAACCGCCCGTTGGGACTGTCTTGTAAGCCACGGAAGAACTCGTCGGCAGGGATATATCGTTTGGGCTTCAGCCAATTGTGGGTGCGCAGCAGATGCATAAATGCCAGAAAGTCGGCTTCTGTCTTCACTTCGTCTGTTATCACACCGCGGGCATAGGCCGTATTGATACGCTTCTGCATACGTTCGTTGATGCGCTCTTCTGGTGTGTGAGAATGCAGAGAGTTATGAATGTGAACCCATTTTACTGGAAAATAGTGCGCTTTACGAAGTTCTCTGTAGGCAAACATCTTTCCTGAAAGGTTGCTCACCTCCAAATAGAGCGTCCATCGGCCAACTTTCGCTGTGAGATGCTTCAGCATCATGCTGAAAAGTTCGGCCTTGTCGTAGCCGTCGGCATAGACGCCTTCTCCCAGAATGCGACAATGACGATAAAGATAAGGGGGAAACCATGACGAGTGGTAGCGAATCAATGCCAGCATTTGGGCTATTACCACACCATCTGACGTCTCGACGGTTACCATGTATGGTTTCTGTCGTGGCGTCTTCTTGGCCAATAGGAACAACTGCGGGCTATGGAAGATGTTATCGTCTTTCAGTCCCTTCGGCAATTGATTGCTATTGGTATATATGTTTATGGCCCAATCACTCATCAGGGGACAAAAATACTAAATCTTTCTTAAATTTCGCCTGTTTTTGCTGAAAATTATTACCTTTGCATGAAAAATTAATTGCAAACGACTATGACAGACTTCAAAACACTGGTGCAAGTGCGCCGTTCACATCGTAAGTTTACTGATCAGGAAATTGATGCCGAAGATGTAAAAATGATACTTCGCGCAGCCTTGATGTCGCCCACGTCGAAGGGGCAACGCGCCTGGCAGTTTGTGGTGGTTGACGATAAGATGGACCTTGAGAAACTTTCTGATGCCAAGGAGATGGGTGGTCAGCTTATCAAGGGTGCATCGCTCGCTATCGTTGTACTGGGTGATCCTATGCAGAACGATTGCTGGGTGGAGGATGGTAGTATTGCAGCCATCTCAATGCAGTATCAGGCCGAGGAACTGGGTTTGGGGTCTTGCTGGGTTCAGATGCGTGGCCGAGGTCTGAATGATGGTACGAGTGCCGACACTGTGATTCGTGGAATTCTTGATATTCCCGAAAACTTGAATGTTCTTTGTGTTGTTGCCTTCGGTCACAAGGCCGATGAACGTCAGCCTCAGAACGAAGAGAAGTTGAAGTGGGAGAATGTTCACGTAGATAAGTTCTGATGAGAATCGTTGTTATAGGTACTGGACGCTTGGCTTCTAATCTTGTGCCTGCCTTGCAGAAGGTGGGGCACGAAGTGCGAGTGGTGAATAGTAGAACGCTCGAAGGTCTTCCCAATGAGGCCGAAGCTTTCGTCATTGCTGTGAAGGATGATGCACTCGAATCGGTTGCCCGACGTGTTGTGCGGGGTAGAGAAGAACAAGTGTTTTTCCATACGGCTGGTTCAATGCCGTTGTCGGTCTTCGAAGGAATCGCTCGCCATTACGGTGTTTTTTATCCCATGCAAAGCTTTTCAAAGGAACGACAAGTGGATTTTGCTGATGTGCCCATATTCCTTGAGGGTTGTGATGATAAGGCGATTCAAACGGCTCATACAATTGCTGAGAGCATCAGCCGGAAGGTATACGAGCTAACAACGGCCGAACGACGCTATCTGCACTTGGCAGCTGTCTTTGCGTGCAACTTTGCTAACCATTGTTATGCATTGTCGGCAAAGGTGCTTGAGCAACATGGCCTGCCTTTCGACGTGATGCTTCCTTTGATTGACGAGACTGCCCGTAAGGTGCATACCATGCATCCTGTTCCTGCTCAAACAGGTCCGGCCATTCGTTGGGACGAAAATGTGATGTCGGCCCAGAAGGCTTTGCTTGACAATGAGCCTGAGATGCAAAAGATATATGAATTAATGAGTAATAGCATACACAAACTTTCCCATGATTAATTACGATTTAAAGAAGATTAAAGCCATTATCTTTGATATTGATGGTGTACTTTCTGCCGAGACTATTACGCTGGCTCCCGATGGACTGCCAATGCGCACGGTGAATATTAAGGATGGTTATGCCATTCAGTTGGCTGTGAAGATGGGGCTCCATATCGCCATTATGACGGGTGCTAATGTCGATTCTGTCCGTGTGCGTTACGAAGGACTTGGTGTGAAAGATGTATTTGTGGGATGTGCCGTAAAGATTAAAACTTATGAGGCTTTCCTTGAAAAGTACGGACTGAAGGCAGACGAAGTGATGTATATGGGCGATGATATTCCTGATTTGCAGGTGATGCAGCGCGTAGGCTGTCCCGTTTGTCCACAGGATGCTTGCACCGAAGTTCGTGAAGCCAGTATCTATGTGAGTGATCGCCGAGGCGGTTATGGCTGTGGTCGTGATGTTGTTGAGCAGGTGTTGCGTGCTCAGGGTAAGTGGCTGATGAACGAAAAGGCCTTTGGCTGGTAAATACGAAATAACAATGTTTGAGAATTTAGAGAAATATCATATTATTCTGGCCAGCAACTCGCCGCGCCGCCGTGAATTGTTGGGCGGACTTGGAATCAAATACGAGGTGAAGGTGCTGCCCGATATTGAGGAGAATTATCCTGCAGACTTACCTGTGGCTCAGATTGCTGAGTATATTGCGAAGGAGAAGGCCGATGCTTATCGTGAACTGATGGAGCAGACCGATTTGATTATTACGGCCGACACCATCGTTGTTGCTGGCGATGAGGTGATGGGAAAGCCTGTTGATGCTGACGATGCTCGGCGTATGCTCCATAAATTAAGTGGTAGGACTCATCAGGTAATTACGGGTGTTTGCCTGACCACCACAGACAAACAACGGGCATTTTCGGTGACTACCGACGTCACCTTTAAGCAACTCACTGACGAAGAGATTGACTATTACATCCGTACTTATCGTCCATTCGATAAAGCAGGTGCCTATGGTATTCAGGAATGGATTGGTTATGTGGGTGTCACCGGTCTCAATGGCAGTTACTTTAATGTGATGGGCTTGCCCGTTCAGCGTATCTACAACGAGCTGACAACTGCGTTCTAAAAAATAAATATGGCATTTACCAGTCGTAAATGCCATATTTATATATTAAAAGTGCCATACTTACGACTCGTAAGTATGGCACTTTCTATTACTCTTCTCCGTAGTCGGCCAATCCTTCGGCCTCTTCATCGGGATCTCCGCTGCCCAAATCCATCATCGTTGAGTAGTTGTCCTCGTTGATATCGTCGTCATTGGGATCCTCAATCTCTACATCGTCCTCGTCGGGCTTGTTGTAGTTGTCCTCAATCTCTACGTCGGCATCCTCGTCCTCTTCGTCGTTCATGGCCGAAGCAAACTTCATGCGGGGCTTCTCGGCCTCAGGCTTCACCTTGGCAAAGATGGCTTCCACCCAACTGCCTTTAGCTACTTCGAGTACCTCAAAACCGTCTTCCACCTTCTTTTCATAAAGGCCTCCCTTCTTGTGCAGACGATCCTGGGGCAGAGTAGTGGTAGAGATGTCGAAACCACTCTCGATGATATCCTTGATACTCTGCGACAGTGAGTCCCAGCCACCACCGAAGTTACGGTCGAGCACCTCAATGAGTTTGGCAGCACTGATATGGCGAATGTTCTCGTAGGTCAGGTCTGTCACTCGCATGATGGGGCGCTTCTTGATGGCCCAAGTGATGTGCTTGTTCTCGTCCAGTTTCACTTGTCCTACCTTGTAGCCCTGCTTCTCGTATTTCGTAATGATAATAGGCTGGTCGCTGGTTACCTCTTCAATCATGAAGGCCGAGCGAATAATGTCGACATAACGGCGTACATTGTCTTTGATGTCTGCGTCCTTGTCTGCGCCTTCCCACATACGGAAGATATCGTTCTCCTGAACGTCCCATACACTACTCTTAGTAAGGGTTTTGAGTGTAAGTGCTTTTTTTTCAGACTGTTTCTCCATAAATATTTGATTCTTTTGTAGTTTATGGTTGCAAAGATATAAAATTATTGTGAAAGTTGAATTATGAATTCCGATTTTTTTTGTACCTTTGCGACAAAAATATGGCTGAACCGTTAGCAGAAAGACTAAGACCTCGCACGCTGGATGATTATATTGGTCAGCAGCATTTGGTTGGCGAGGGGGCTGTGCTCCGTAGGATGATTGACTCGGGGCGCATCTCTTCTTTTATTCTTTGGGGACCTCCGGGGGTTGGCAAAACAACGCTTGCTCAGATTATTGCTCATAAACTGGAGACACCTTTCTACACGCTCTCTGCTGTAACCAGTGGCGTTAAGGATGTGCGCGATGTCATTGAGAAGGCCCAGAAGGGGCGGTTCTTCAATGAGGCTTCGCCCATCTTGTTTATCGACGAGATTCATCGCTTCTCAAAGTCTCAGCAGGACTCATTGCTGGGGGCCGTGGAGCGTGGCATAGTGACGTTGATAGGTGCTACAACCGAGAATCCCTCGTTCGAGGTTATCAGACCTTTGCTATCGCGCTGTCAACTCTATGTATTGAAGTCGCTAGAAAAAGACGACCTGCTGAAGTTGTTGGAGCGTGCTATTACGAAGGATGTGGTACTGCGCGAAAGGCGTATTGAACTGAAAGAGACGGATGCATTGCTGCGTTATAGTGGTGGCGATGCTCGTAAGTTACTGAATATCCTAGAACTGGTGGTTGAGTCGGAGAGTGGTGATGTGGTTATCACTGATGAATTGGTGGTGGCTCGCCTGCAGCAGAATCCTCTGGCTTACGACAAGGATGGGGAGATGCATTATGATATCATCTCGGCCTTTATCAAGAGTATTCGTGGATCTGATCCTGATGCGGCTCTCTATTGGATGGCTCGCATGATTGAGGGTGGAGAGGATCCGCAGTTCATTGCTCGCCGTATGGTTATTTCTGCTTCTGAGGACATAGGACTGGCAAATCCTAATGCTTTGCTATTGGCAAACGCTGCCTTTGATACGGTGATGAAGATTGGTTGGCCTGAGGCTCGCATCGCTTTGGCTGAATGTGCTGTGTATTTGGCTACTTCGCCAAAGAGCAACTCGGCTTATCTGGGTATCGATGCTGCTCTTGCTTTGGTTCGTGAGACGGGCAATCAGCCGGTGCCGCTGCCTATACGCAATGCACCCACTCAGTTGATGAAGGAACTGGGTTATCACGATGGCTATATGTATCCGCACGACTATCCTGGGCATTTCACACCTCAGCAATATATGCCTGATGAACTGCAAGACAAACGCTTGTGGCATGGGCAGCACAATCCACAGGAGGAGAAATTGTGGCAGCGCATGGTGAACTACTGGGGAAAACGTTTCGAGGAGTAGCTGACTGTTGGATATGTCGCAATGATGCGAATGCAAAATGAGATAAATAACGAGAATGAATCAAGATATCATAATAAAAATAATTGAGTTGCTGGGTACTTTTGCCTTTGCCATCTCGGGCATACGTCATGCTGCTGCCAAGCATTTTGACTGGTTTGGCGGCTATGTCTGTGGTATTGCTGTGGCTATTGGTGGTGGTACTATTCGTGATGTCATCCTTGATGTGCCCATCTTTTGGATGACTACACCTATTTATATGATATGTACGGCAGTGGCTTTGCTGACCGTTGTATTCTTAAGACGATGGCTGGAACCATTGAAGAATGCGTGGTTCGTGTTCGATACTTTCGGTTTGGCGCTCTTCACAATCGCAGGTATTCAGCGCAGCCTTGATGCTGGTCAGGCTTTTTGGGTGGCTATCATAATGGGTTGCATCACGGGTGCCGCAGGTGGTGTTATTCGTGATGTGTTGCTAAACAACGAGCCTGTAATATTCCATAAGGAGATTTATGCAATGGCCTGCGTCCTTGGTGGCTTGGCCTATTGGATAGGTATAGAATTGGGCATGTCGGTGGGCGTCACGGCTATTCTGAGCTTTGTGGTGACGTGTGTTATCCGATTGCTGGCTGTGCGATACCATATTGCATTGCCGATATTAAAAAGCGAAAACGAGGAAGACTGATTGCTTCCTCGTTTTCGCTTTTTTCTAGTGTGTCTCTTTTTATTGCATTCTGTTTAGCCCTTCCCATCGCACGTTCCAGGTGCCGTCTTGCGGAAAACCTGGGTTGCTCACATTGGGACATCCCTCCCATCCGGCGCACATCATTGCTACAGCTGTAAGCAATGCACCGTTGCCTGGGAGATATAGTCTCAGCCTGTCGGCTGTTTGATAGTTATGCCCATTCTTAAGGTAAGTGTTTTTCTGAACATCCATCAGTAGGGCTTGAATGGCTGTTTCGGGTTCTCCTTGTCGTGCAGCCGCCATTGCTGTCATTCCGAAATCCCAACCCCATGCCGATGGCCAGTTCCAATTATCCATTACCCATGCAAGGGTTTTGCGGGCGGTAACGCTGTCGTTGGTTAAATATGAGGAGGGTAGAATAGCGAAAGGACCAAGAACGGCGGGATGGTCGCTATGACTTTTCTCTTTGTCGAGGGCGGTGCTGAGGGGGATGCCTGCTGTATAGATGCCGTCTTGCATAGGAAGTGGCGATAGATGGGCGGCGATGTCGTCCCATTGTTTGTTACGCTCTTTTCCTAAACGCTCACGCCATTCGTTAGCTTTGTTGAGACCGTAATGCCAATAGGCTAGTTCAAAGGGCTGATTGTAGGCTATGTCCTTTGAAATGCTTTCCTGCATAGCTGTAAATCCCTTAAGGTGGTATTCGGTCCAGAATCGTTCAAGTGGCAAAAGAGGAATTACATTCTTACATCGTCTACGGCTACTCACAAAGTCGGCCATAAATTGTGCCGTTTCCTCTACTAGTGCAGCATATTTGTTGAGAGTTTCTTGTGTGGGGGTGGCTCGATAGAGTTCTTCTGCCATATATATATAATGTGGTTGCTGCCAAATGAGGAAACTGCCCACATTTGATGGCGCCTCGCCTGCCCACGGATCGGTCATCTTCATCCAGCGCAGACCGTTGAAACCTTGACGCTTTGAAATGTCTCTGGCCTCCTGAGCGGCTGATATGTCGTACCAGTTCATAACCGTTTTCATAACTTCGGGCCTGTTCCACAGAGTGAAATCGACCATATGCCACCACGTCATCTCCAAGTGTGGGCGACCAAACCATGAGTTGTAGGTAAGACCTGTTTCCTGCGGAGGCAGTGCATTGGCGCAGTTCACCTGTGTGAGGTATTGCGATAGTATTACGCGGCGTTCCAGTTCCTTGGCTCTTGAATCGGTACAGGCCGAGAAGTCAACAAAGCCTCCTTGCTTCCACCATGTGTTCCATGCCTTTCGTACACTTGCCAGTTCCTGTTCGAAAGCAAAAACTGGGGCTTCTGCGGGAATATGTTGCGTGTATTCGGCCTTCATTGTCAGAACATCGTTAGAGGAAGTCAGTAGGTATTCGTGTGGTTTCGTATTGTTGATATAGGCCTGTCCAGTCCATGATAGTTGTAGGAAATATCGTGTGGTGTCTATTACATGCTCAATAATTGCAGAGTTTGTTGTCTGACTAACGATGCGTGAGGCATGTAATGATGGCTTGTCCCAGTCGGCTGCGCCATCGGAATGTTTGCCCGTGGGGTAGGGAAATCGGATGCTAACCAGGGCACGTCCGTCTTTCAATAGAGGTGTCTTGATGCGATAAATAACAGCATCTTTGTTCTGTAGAGCGGCAGTAGTAACCTCTACAGACACACCATCGGCCTTATACTTCGATTCGATGATGCCATCATATAACTTCAATTCTTGATAAATGTCGGATAATTCGTATGGCGTGATTTGAAGGTTGCTCTTGTTTTTTAATATAAGTCCGATAACTCCCAGATTCAGACGATGTGGGTTCGCACGATAATAGGCTGTTGCAGCCTTCCTGCGTCCATCCTCCTCATTTTTGTATTCTATGGCATACACCTCGTCGTGACCGTGTCCCAAGTTGAATGTCTTTTCGCTCTCCTCGCGTTTCAATCTTAATGTGTTTGAAAATGAATGCCATCCCCAGTCGCTCATTGTGGTTAGAGGAATTCCGTTCTCGTAGTCGTCGTAGAATGATTGCATGCCTGTTACGTCTACAGTTGTGGCTATATGGCCATTGCCAACAGTGAGCGATGATAAAGGATCAATCTGGGTAATGATGGGGTTGTGGCGTTCGGTTACTTCTTGTCGATTAATGGGCTGCATCACATTGTCGGTGGTATAGCCCATTTTCTCCATTTCTAATGATGCCCAGATGAATGGTCCTATTCCTTTCGCGTCGTTATCTCGTTGTGGTTCAGATAGATAATATTCAAAGCTTCCATCACGTCTGCGGTTGTTGTCAGGGCCTAATCCGGCAACGGAACAGCAATGAGTCAGTGACAAGTTCTTGTCTTCATCAATGCGAAGGAAATGACTTGTGATGCCACGGTAGGCTTTAATGCCAGCCTCGCGATATGCCGTGCCTACATAACCCATACGATAAGCTTTGAGCAATGCATAGGAAAACATACAGGAACATGTACTTTCTAGATAGTTGCCCTCGCGGTTGGGGGCATCCATTACCTGATACCATAAGCCTGATTGTTTGTCTTGCCATTTTACAATTGCTGCCAAGTCTTTTTTTAGAAGTGCTACTACCTCTTGGCGTCGGGCGTAGTCTTTGGGGAGTGCATCTAGAATCTCAATCAAAGCCATTGTGTACCAGCCTTGCGCGCGCCCCCAGCAGTGTTGACTCTGTCCTGTTTCTGCATTTGCCCAAAATATCTTCTTTGTCTCGTCAAAGGCATGACGGTTTAGACCGGTCCGATTATCCAATGTTCGTTCATAAGTCTTGATGAGTTGGTTTACAGCATCATCGTAAATCTTGATTGTATTTTTCTTTTTGTTGACGATCGATGCCGTTAGACAACGAAAGGGGAGGCCCATGAAAATGCCATCGAGCCATACTTGATGTGCATAGATGGCTTTATGCCAATAGATACTGTCGTTCTTTGTGCGTGGTTGCTGCTCCAGTTGGTTCATCAGTATACGTATGGCTTTCAGCTTTTTCGTCTCAGGAGCCTGAGTATAGAGACGGGCCACGAAATGGCCCGTACGAATATTGTCTAAGTTGTAGTCCTTTTGTTTGTAGTCACGGATGTAACCCTTCCGGTTAATCATTGTGTCGATGTATTGCTGACAGTAGTTCATGATGTCCTGTCCGCCATAGTGCAGATATGTATCGAACATAGCTTCTAGTTCGATGCCCATTACATACGACCATTTTGGCCGTTTTGAAAAGTCCAGAAGAAAAGATTTCGGGGTTCGAGCCATTTCGGAGTATGTCATCCATTCGGAATAGTGCTTGTAGGGCATTTGAGTCAGCGCAAGACTGCCGTTGATATAGAGTTGGTCGAAGTTGATATTTGATGTCTTACCAGTAATAGTATTACCTTGTTGAACGCCGCTAAAGTGGCTGTCTCTTATTGTGATGTCTTTTACAAAAGTATCTTCGTTGAGCCCAATGATTTGCACACCATAGCGTGACTTCTTGCAGGTCACTCGTTCCATCAAAATGTTTTTTACCATGGGATAAAAGCCTCGGCAACATACCTCGTGAGGCTCGTAATTCAGATTGATTTTCATTACCGACTCGTCGCATTGACCTACGCTAATGTCACGAATATAAATGTTCTCGATGACACCTCCACGACATGAGTTCGTCTTAATTCTTAGCACGCGTTCGAGGTTGGGTGAGTCCATCACGCAGTCGTGAGCGAAGATGTTTCTAGCACCACCGCTAATTTCCGAGCCGATGACAACACCACCATGGCCGTTCTTCATCTCACAGTTTCTTATGATAATGTTCTGTGATGCCATAGCCCGCTCGCGTCCATCGCGGTTTCGTCCGCTTTTGATGGCAATACAGTCATCGCCTGTGTTGAAATAGCAGCTTTCTATCAGGACTCTATTGCATGACTCTGGATCGCATCCATCACCATTAGGCCCGTCGTTATTGATATGGACACCGCGTACCGTTATATCTTCCGACTTTAAAGGATGGATTACCCAAAAAGGCGAGTCGAGCAGTGTGACGTTTTCAATTAGTATGCGTTGACACTGGTTTATACCAATGAGTTGTGGGCGCAGACCATCGTTAGGTCCAAATATACGACTCTTTATACGCTGGCCTTTGTCGTCAATCATTGGCACACCGTCTTCACCGTTTTTTAGTAGTCGAGGCCTTGCTTCTGTCTTTTGATTTGTCATTCCTTCTTTCCATCCGAACTTACTGGCACCACACCACGGCCACCATGTCTGTCGTGATCCATTTCCGTCGATTGTTCCATTACCTGTAATTGCAATGTCTGTTTGCTGGAAAGCGTAGATGCATGGTGACAGATTATAGCAGTCTATACCTTCCCATGATGTTTCGACGATGGGGTATAGTTGTGGATTAAAAGCAAATCTTAGTGTGGCCCCTTTCTCAACGACTAAGTTGACGTGGCTTTTCAGATGAATAGCTCCTGTGGTAAGTGTTACTCCTGAAGGGATAATTACTCGTCCACCGCCTTTCGTAGAGCATTGGTCTATAGCATTTTGAATGGCTTTTTGATTGGCTTCAGGGGTAATAGTGGGCTTGGCACCAAATGTTGTTACATCGTAGGCGTTTTTGCCAAACTGCGGTAGCTGAATGCTCAACTCTATTTCGTGATACTTACGCTCGTTCCATTCAATAGCTGTGCAAAGATGCGGGCACAGCATAAGAAGTATTGGTATAAGGGCTTTTAGGCGCATATTTCCAGTTTTCTGTTTTAGCTTCAGTATTTCTATATGTGGCGCAAAGGTACGAAAAAAGTCTGAAACGACAAAGGACTAATAGCGCATTATGTTCTACTAATACTAAAAATAGAAAAAACATTTGTGGGTATGAACAATTTTTTATATCTTTGTACACGTAAATAAACGAATTTAGTTATTACTAATAATACCAATAATGAATGCCTATGGATCAACTTGTAAATATTGCGTTGGCAGTGGCTATCATCGTGGTACAAGTACTACTGATAAAGCTCACTCTTTGGCTTTATAAACGATGGAAATTCAGTTTGACACGTTTTACGCTACGTAAAGCTATTCCATTGAAGATTAAGGACTATGAGGTTCTGAATGTTCATAAACAGGGTGTTCTGTTTCTTGTCATCTATCGCTTGCTTCGTATCATTGTTGTCTTAATACAATTACTGGTAAGTGTTCCGTTGATGTTTTATGTGTTTCCTGAGACCGAGAAGTTTGCATTTATCATTTTGGGCTATATATGGAATCCTTTAAAGGATCTTTTCTGGAGTGTGGTGGGTTATCTACCTAACCTATTTAAGATTATTGTTATCGTTGTTCTTATTCACTATCTTGTGAAGATTCTTCGCTATTTCTCAAATGAAGTTGCGTTAGGACGACTCAGGATTAATGGCTTCTATCCTGACTGGGCTAGACCTACGTTCTTTATTCTGCGTTTCTTGTGCTATTCGTTTATGCTTGTGATGATATGGCCTTTGCTTCCTAGTAGTAATTCACAGGTATTCCAAGGTGTCTCAGTGTTTATCGGTGTCATTGTGTCGCTGGGTTCGATGTCCATATTTGGCAATCTGATGGCGGGACTTGTGATGACCTACATGCGCCCCTTCCGAGTGGGCGATTTTATCCGCTTTGGTGATGTAGAGGGGTTTGTGGTAGAGAAGACGGGATTGGTGACACGTCTGCGTACCAGGAAAAACCTCTTGGTGACCATTCCCAACTCCACCCTGATGAGTGCCCAGACCTCCAACTACACAATGTCGGCAGAGAACTATGGCATCATCGTGCATACGAAGGTGACCATCGGTTATGACGTGAAGCACGACATCATTGAGAATCTCCTGCTTAGTGCTGCCCGTGCCACAAAACATATTGAGAAGCATCCGTTGCCTTTTGTCATCGTGACGACGCTGGATGATTTCTATGTGGAATATGAGATTAATGCTTATACAAAGCATACGGATCTGCTGTCCATCATCTATTCCGAACTTCATCAGAACATTCTTGACGCCTTCCATCAGTCTGGTGTCGAGATTATGTCACCCCATATATTTGCCCATCGCAATGATTTGGAACCCCAGATTCCGAAAGAAGATATGAATCGTTGAAGATGTTTAGACAATCGTGAAAAATCATGAATTAATTTGGCTGTTTGACATGAATCAATTATCTTTGCAGAAGAATTAAAAAACAAACTAAGTGTAACTATATGAGAAAACTAACTACTTTTTGGATGCTCATCATGCTTTGCATGCCTCTGGCAATGATGGGTGGAAACACCAAGACAACAGTGACACAAGTGACCGACTCGGTGGCTGTGACAGATAATGTGGACTATATCATCTCGGGTGACACCCCCTTTACCGATGATGGTAAAGTGAATATTGTGAATACCGACCATGCCGTGCTGATTATCAACAAGGTGAAGCCTTCGGTGGCCATCAGCAAATGGTTGAAAAAGGTGCTTATCAACGGCGAACAGGCCAAGAACAGTACCAACTGTCAGGTAAAACTCTATAAGAATGGCTGTGTCATCCTGCCTTACGGTAATACCTTTAAGCCCCTGACCACCTTTACGGAACGCAACTTTGAGGGCGAGTCGTGCAATAACTATGGCTTGGGAAATACCGGTGGCTATATGAACACGTTGACCACGGCTCTCCTGAACAACCGCATCCGTTCGTTCAAACTTAAGAGAGGTTATATGGTGACCTTTTCGACTCTAAGCGGTGGTAAGGGTTATAGTCGTTGCTTCATTGCAGCCGATGCTGACCTGGAAATTAGCGAATTGCCTGCTGTGCTCGACCAGAAGATTTCTTCGTATCGTGTGTTCAAATGGTATGATGCTGCCAAGAAACAGATTGCCGACAATTTGAACAGTACGGTGCTGAATGCCCTGAGGGTGCAGAGTAGCTATACGTGGGGTGTGGGTGAGAACAAGGCTCCCGACTATGAGTGCATTCCCAACCATATCTATGAAGATTGGCCATCATCATCGGCAATTGGTGAGGCCACCTGGTCTCCTCATACCAAGAACAACAATGAGCCGAAGAACACGGCGGACGATCACCCTCAGGACCTTACAACCATTCTTAACAACTGGGAGAATATGATGCGTACGGGTATGCGCCTGTGCTCACCAGCCTCTTGGGATGGCAGTGACTATTGGAATGCTACTGGTTTCCTGGCGGAGTTTATGGACTCTATTGACGCACGCGGATGGCGTTGCGATATTATTGACCTGCATTGCTATTGGACTGAGGGCAACTTCGGTAATATTGTCAACTGGGTCAACAAATACAAACGTCCTATATGGATTTCAGAGTGGTGCTGGGGAGCCTCATGGAATAATAACGGTGCCTTTGCCAGTGGCGTAACACAAGCTCAGGTAAAGACGGCTCTCCAGAATATATGTTCGAAGCTGAATAGCTATGACTATGTGGAGCGCTATTATTATTGGAATGGAGAGCGTGAGATTTCACGTGTCTATAATAACGGCCTAACACCCGCCGGCGAGTACTACTCGTCGATGAATGCCCCGATGGCTTACAACGGCAAGTATGACTTTGTGCCAACGACGCCTCGCCAGTATGGTCCGTCGAAGTTCAAGACTGCGCTGACAAATGGAAAGATGCGTCTCACTTGGCATGATTCCAATGGTGAATATAATCAGTTGATGGAGGTTCAGATGAAGGATTCCTCGGGGCGCTGGGTGGTTCTTGACACCATCGCACAGAAGGAAACCGCTGCTAACTATACTTATGATGTGGCTAACACCGACGAGGCGGTTAACTATCGTCTTCATCTTATTGATCTCAATGGCAAGGAATACTTTACTTCCGATGAATTGAATGCAGGTGATGTAGTGGAGGTAGATGGACAGGTGTTCTATGCCGGTGGTAACGTCTTGGTGAATGGCGAGTTTGATCTCGGCTTCACAGATTGGACTAACGGACAGGGCAATGCTTTGACAGAGCCTCAGTTCCAGGTGGTTGGAGCTGGAGGATATGATGGTGGTGCTTACCTGCAGGCACATCTGAACGGTGGTATGAATACTGTTTCTGCAGTAAAGAAGATTGTGGACCTGATGCCGAATCAGAACTATATCTTCCGCATTGCTACCATCAATAGTGGCAACTATGTGAAAATGGCACTTTCACCCGATGGCAGTACATTAGTCAAGGAGGTAGGTAAGGCCACCAATGGAACCTCGTGGAATCTTGAACGCTTTGTGTTTAATACCGAGACCTACGACAAGGGCATCCTATCGTTCTATACCCTGGGTGCCAAGGCTCAGATTGATGCCGTTGAACTGCGTCAGCTCTTTGCAACCCGCGAGGAGGCGCTGGCCGACGACGCCGTTAAGTCACAGCTGAGGGTTCAGGCCGAGGAGACCTATAACGCCCAGTCAACGGCCTTGATAGACCGTCTTGCTCGTTTTGCCACGACACTCGACGCTATCAAAGATAGACCCTGTCCCGGCTACGACCAGATGAAGGACCTGTTGACTCAAGCACAGGCTGCTCAGACCTATCAGAAGAAACTGGACCTGGTAGAGCAAATTCAGGCGATGCTTGATGCTCATTTTGCTTTTACCCGTTCGTCCAAACAGCCTAAGTATGGTTCGTTTGCTGGCGAGAAGAGTGATGGCTGGGAGACAAAGGTTGGTACCTATAAAGACGGCGACCAGAAGGCCACCACGAAGTTTGGTAAGACCTGCTGGAATGCGTGGTGGAGCACCACATCAAAGACCGCTACGATGGAGATTCGCCAAACGGTAACGGGGTTGCCTGAGGGCTATTATCAGTTGGAGTGTAAGGGCACTACCGAGCACTTCTGTATCTCCGACCAGCATGGCTATCTGAAGAGTGGTAATAACGAAGCTGTGACTCCAGTCATGTCGAAAGACTTTTTCGATCTGCCTGTTTCCGATGTCTGGGAGACGCTGAAGTCAACGCCCATCTACGTCGAGCCTAACGGTTCGCTAACCTTGGGGTTCAAGAGTTCTAAGACCAATGCTCATTCCAGCTGGTGGCACAGCTTCGGCAATGCATCGGGCAGCAAAGATAATCGTGAGGGATGGTGGTGTGCCACGGGCTTTGTGCTCTATTATCATGCTATCGACGACTTGACAGGAATCTCTACGCCAACCTCTGTTCTTAAGCCCGTTAATGGTTTCTATACTGTTGATGGCAGACAGATGAAGGAGACGGAATACCTAAAGAGTGGCTTATATATCAAGGTGGAGAATGGACAGGCCAAGAAGGTCATCATCAAATAAATTCATATGTCTATGAACAAAGAATATGTGATGGGGGCAGCACTGATGCTTTTCGTAGCTGTTGGTGCTCAGGCTCAGGAACGCTCTTCGTCGAGCATTTATCTGCAGGGATTAAAGAAGGCTGATGTCAACGTCCCGTTCTATCTCTCGGCAGAGGGTAAGCGTTTCAACCCCACATGGGGTGTTGACCTGGCGTGGATTAGTGAACAGAACATTATGAAGGGTGTGAATCATATGGGCAAAGAAAACGTCGGTATTGGACGTATCGCCTTTCGCTATACTGAAGAGTTAGTCAACGACTCGATACTCTCTGCAAATATGATTGACGTGTTGAAGCAACGTTGTAATCTCTTCAATAAGATTAGTACCACATTGCCCCTCACCCTTACTGCCGACCAGGAGGCTGTGAGTCCTACGGATAATGACCCAAATCGCCGCCCACCTGAATATTATGTGAAGAACAAGGTGGCTAATAACAATCATTGGGCTGCCATGATTAATAGTCATGTGCACTGGGTGCAACAAAATACCAAGCACCCTGTTGTGGGTATCTCACCATTCAACGAGGGTGATTATTGGAGTGTTGAGGAGGGTGGTTCGCCGGCTAAGCAGTGGCAAGTAGCCAAACTCCTAAAGGAGAACTATCCCCGCTGTGCAGACATTGCTATGGTGGGTGGTAATACATTGAACGACGACAAGGCATTAGATTGGTATACTCCCGGTAAACAGTACTATGACTGGGGCAACACTCATCAGTTGGCAGGTTCATTTGATAACTTCGCCAAGTTCTTCCGGCAGCTGCAGAAGGACGGTAAGGTGGGGTATGCTGATGAGATGCACAATGTGGGGGAGGCGATGGTAGGTTTGGAGTATGGCATGACGGTGGGCATCTGGTGGGGCTTTGACAGTAGAGCCCGTGGTGAGTTCTGCGATATCTCGCGTCATGGTGACCGACTGGCTTATGCCGAGCACCGCAATAACTGGACGGCAGCTTCAGTCTATCGCCATGATGACGGACGTATCAAGGCCTTTGTTGGCAGTAGCGAACGCCAGGCCAAAACCACTAGTTATCAGTTTGTGTCTGCCGAGCGCCCTGTCTATTATGATGGTTTCGGACCTGTGCATGAGTATGTATCAAGCATGCCTGGTGGTACAGGTTACCAGTCTGGTCAGACCAATGCTGAGCGTGTCATTGATGTGACGTGGGGAGAATGTGTACCCCCATGTGCCATTGATGGCACCTATAAGATTATCTGCAAGGCTGCTGGCAATAAGGAGAATGTAGTGGCTTTCACGTCTAATGGTGGTAACATTGTACAGCAGGCCTATAAAGGCACTGCCAAGCAGCAATGGACAGTAAAGCCTGTAACCAATCGCACTGGTGGCGACCTGAGTTTTTACGACATCGAATCGGTGAGCAATGCCAAGGTTCATCTCAATGTGAAGAATTACTCTCTGTCGCAGGCCGATATCATTGGTTATACCCAGGATAATCCTACCAGTAATGAGCAGTGGTATCTGGAGTATGTTGACAATGGCTATTATTACATTCGCAATCGTGAAAGTGCCCTCTATCTGGCCAAGCATGCCTCCGAGGCCCGTTTTATCCAGACCAAAAAACTCACTGGTTCGGCCCAAGACCGCATGCTGTTTCGCTTCATCCCCGTTGATGTAGCCTACGACATTACGGCCCCTTCTGCGCCTAGTCGGGTGAGTGCCGAGTCTTCCACCGCTTCGGTTCGTGTGTCGTGGAAAGCTAATGAAGACGCCGACCTGAAGGACTATATGGTGATGCGTGCCCCCAAGGACACCCAGGAGTGGGATGTTATTGCTCGCGGTCTAACAGCCACCTATTTTGTAGACAACACTTGTCGCCCTGGCACTTCTTATATATATAAGGTAAAGGCCATTGATCTCTCGCTGAATATCTCTGAGGCGTCTGAGATTGTCGAAGCTACTCCTAGTGGCGAGCCTGCAATGATAGCCCGATGGACCTTTGAGGATAATCTCTATGACGTGACCACCAATATGATGGATGCGGCATATGCTGGTGGCGCTACTGCCAAGTATCAGACCGATCATAAGCAGGGTGACAAGTCGCTGAACCTTAACAACCAATTTGTTCAGCTACCTTATTGTGTTGCCTCCAGTGACGAGTTGACCATCGCTATGTGGGTCAATTGGCGCTCATCTACAACGCAATGGCAACGCTTATTTGATTTTGGTAAGGATACCGAGCATTACATGTTTCTAACTCCCAATAACAGTTATACCAATGTGATGCGTTTTGCTATCAAAAACGGAGACGACGAACAGGTGCTCGATGCACCTTACAAGTTAACATCTGTTCAGTGGAAACATATTGCGGTGGTCTTGGGTAAAGAAAAAACGTCACTCTATGTGGATGGTGAAGAGGTTGCGTCAACCACGTCAATCACCATTCGTCCAAGTGACATCCGTCCTGTGTTGAACTATCTGGGACGCAGTCAGTTCCTTGCAGACCCATACATCTCGGCGTGGCTCGATGATGTGCGTATTTATAACTATGCTTTGAGTGGTGACGAGGTGAAAGCTATGATTGCAGAGGATCCATCGGGTATCACCAGCGTAAATACAGAGAATCAGAGCGAAGCCTATTTCGGTTTAGACGGTATTCGCAGAGATGTACAGCAACGAGGCATCAGTATCGTGAACAATAAAAAGGTAGTCCGTTAAGACTACCTTTTTTATTATGTTTATTATTGTTGCTATCAACATAGACTCTCCTGATACCAGTCAAAGAGTTTTTTTACGCCATCCTCAATCTCTACTTTATGTGTCCATCCCAATGAGTGCAGTTTTGAGACATCAATGAGTTTGCGCATGGTGCCATCGGGCTTAGATGTGTCAAACACTACCTCGCCAGCAAAGCCCACTGCCTTGATAACCAGTTCAGATAGTTTGCGGATGGTGAGCTCCTTGCCTGTGCCCACGTTGATGTGGCAGTTACGTATTTCGCCTAAGGAGGGAATTGCACCACCACGGCCGGCAGAATGGTTTCTGTCTACGGTACCGTCAACAGCGGCGCCATAGTGTACGCTGGAGTATTTCTCGATGCCAATGATATCCTTGAAATCCACGTTCAGTAGAACATGTACGCTGGCGTCCGCCATATCTTCTGACCACAAGAATTCTCGTAAAGGAGTACCTGATCCCCAAAGGGTAACTTTATTGTTTTCAATACCATATTTCTTCAGCACCTTGAGAATGTCTTCCTGAGAGTCTTTTCCCGTTATACCTTCTACTGGTCTCTTGTTTAAGTCAGTGGCAATTTTGCCCCATGAACCATCGTGAATCAGTTTTGCTAAATACACCTTACGCATCATAGCAGGCATTACGTGACTATTTTCCAAGTGGAAGTTATCGTTGGGGCCATATAAGTTAGTGGGCATCACAGCGATGTAGTTGGTACCATACTGTAGGTTATAACTCTCGCACATCTTCAAGCCAGCAATCTTTGCTATAGCATACTCCTCATTCGTATATTCCAATGGTGAAGTCAATAAACAATCCTCCTTCATGGGTTGTGGTGCATTCTTTGGATAGATACATGTACTTCCCAAGAAAAGCAACTTCTTAACACCATGAGTATAAGCCTCACTTATCACATTGCACTGAATCTTCATGTTCATCATAATGAAGTCAGCTCTGTACAGTGAATTAGCCATGATACCACCTACAAATGCTGCAGCCAGTACTACAGCATCGGGTTTCTCTTTATCGAAGAATGACTTTACTGCAACTTGATCAGTGAGGTCGAGTTCTTTGTGACTTCGACCAACAAGGTTTGTATAACCTCGCTGAAGTAGGTTATTCCAAATAGCGGAGCCCACTAGTCCGTGATGCCCCGCCACATATATTTTTGCTTTTTTATCTAACATAAAATTCAGTGTTCAGTAGGTGTTGTGCATAGCCAAGTTACTTGACGATGCCCTTCTCCAGATACTCCTCAAGGTTAGTGCGTACTTTTGCAGCAGCACCATCTGCAGCCACTTTTGCCATGTCGCTATCAACCATGATTTTGACAAGTTCCTCGAACGAGGTCTTGTTGGGATTCCAACCTAACTTCGTTTTAGCTTTTGTTGGATCTCCCCATAGATTGACCACGTCAGTGGGACGGTAGAAGTCGGGCGAAACCTCAATGAGTACACGTCCTGTAGCTTTATCGATGCCTTTTTCATCAGCTCCTTCTCCTACAAACTCGAGTTCAATGCCAACATGTTTAAAAGCATAGTGACAGAACTCACGAACGGAGTGCTGTACGCCAGTGGCAATAACAAAGTCTTCTGGTTTTTCCTGTTGGAGAATAAGCCACATGCACTCTACATAGTCCTTGGCATAACCCCAGTCGCGCAAACTGCTCAGGTTGCCTAGATAGAGTTTATCTTGCTTGCCCTGTTTAATGCGTGCAGCAGCGAGGGTGATCTTTCTCGTAACAAAAGTCTCGCCGCGACGCTCGCTCTCGTGGTTGAAGAGTATACCCGAGCAGCAATACATATTGTAAGCCTCACGATACTCTTTTACAATCCAGAATCCATATTGTTTGGCAACAGCATAAGGCGAGTAGGGGTGGAAAGGCGTCTCTTCGTTTTGAGGTACTTCCTCAACCTTTCCATACAATTCTGACGTAGAGGCTTGATAGATGCGACATTGATCTTTGAGTCCTAGCTGACGCACAGCCTCTAGGATGCGTAGTACACCCACGGCATCCACGTCGGCAGTAAATTCAGGTGAGTCGAAGCTCACCTGTACGTGGCTTTGTGCTGCCAAGTTGTAAATCTCGGTGGGACGCACTTTGCCAATAACGCCGAGGATAGACATCGAGTCGCCTAGGTCGGCATAATGCAGGTGGAAGTTGGGCTTGCCTTCCAAGTGTGCAATGCGTTCGCGATAGTCGACCGATGACCGACGAATGGTGCCGTGCACCTCGTAGCCTTTGTTCAAGAGAAACTCAGCCAGATATGAGCCATCTTGTCCTGTGATACCTGTAATAAGGGCAATGTTCTTATTCATGTTATTATTGTTTGTCGGGAATAGCTTTCATTAGTTCTCACCAGAGAACTGTTTGATGCGTTGCTCTTCAGACATTTTACAGATTAATAATGTGTCGTCGTTCTCAGCTACGATATAGCCATCGAGTCCCTGAATGACAACTTTCTTTTCTTGTGTGGTATGAACCATACAATTATAGCTTTCAATCATCTGGATGTTATCGCCAATGCAGGCATTTCCATAGATGTCACGTTTGCTTTGCGTCTGAAGTGATCCCCATGTACCAAGGTCGCTCCAGCCAAAATCAGCGGGGCAAACGAAGATTTCCTCGGCCTTTTCCATGATGGCATAATCCACAGAGATGTTTTCGCATTGGGGGAACTTCTCATTGATAACCTCCTGTTCCTGTGGTGTACCATATATCGGTAGCATTTGTTCGAAGATCTTGTTCATCTTGGGCTGATAGATTCGGAAAGCATTGACAATAGTTGACACGTTCCAAATGAAGATGCCGGCATTCCAGAAATAATAATTCTTTTTAATATATTGTTGTGCCGTCTCCAGATCGGGCTTCTCGCGGAAGGAATCCACGCGGAAGATACTTTTGTTGCGCAGAGAAGATGCTGAAAGATCTGCCTGAATGTAGCCGTAACCTGTTTCAGGACGGTTGGGCTTCATACCTAAAGTTACGATTGCATCGCTATCGGCTGTGAAGTCCATACACTCTGAGATGACACGCTGAAATTCCTGTACGTTCATAACGATATGATCGCTTGGCGTAACAACAATGTTGGCTTTTGGGTCTTGTGCTTTGATGCGCCATGAAACGTAGGCAATACAAGGAGCTGTGTTGCGACGACAAGGTTCACAAAGAATATGATTGCGAGGCATGTCAGGCAACTGCTCGGCTACGATGCCGGCATATTTCTCGTTTGTAACAACCCACACGTTTTCCGGGTCTATCAGATTGCCGAAACGCTCAACGGTAAGCTGTAAGAGTGTCTTTCCTGTGCCCAGGACATCGATAAACTGTTTGGGCTTCTCAGGCGTGCTCATTGGCCAAAAGCGACTGCCCACGCCACCTGCCATAATCACGAGATGATTCTTTGATTTCATAGCTCTTTCTTTTTAATGATTGTTTTCAAGACAAAATAACCCACTACCAGTGCAACTATAATGAGGATGCCCCCAACGATATAGTGGTTGTAGTGTTGGATGGTAGTTTCGAGTTGATTCTCGGGTACTACAGTATGCAGATACCATCCCATAGTAGCAAGGATGGCATGCCATACACCAGCTCCGATAGTGGTGTAAAGCAAAAACTTCCAGTAGTTCATGCGTGCCAGTCCGGCAGGGATGCTTATGAGGTGTCGGATACCTGGCACGAGTCGTCCTGTGAGAGTTGCCATAATACCGTGGTTGTCAAAATAGCGTTCGCTCTTTTCAACCTTTTCTTGGTTCAATAAACACATTTTTCCCCACTTACTGTTGGCAAACTTATAGATGACGGGACGACCTACATATAATGCTGCAAAGTAATTGATAGATGCGCCTAGATCGGCTCCAATGGTCGCAAATAGTACTACGAGCACCACATTGAGCTGTCCGCTTGCAGCATGATATGCAGCAGGTGCTACAACGAGTTCGGAAGGCACTGGTATGACAGTGCTTTCCAGCAGCATTAGTAGCAGTATTGTGCCGTAGTTCAGGTTGCCAAGAAGTGTTGATATCCAGTTCATTGTTGTTGTTTGATTTTGTTGATGGTATAGTGATAGTATTCTTCAGGGGCAAGGTCTTGTGGGAAAAGATGCCCCAGTATTTGTTTGCATTCTTGTGGGTTTCGGCTGCAGGCTTGTTTGAGATACAGCAAATATTCGTCGTAGTGCTTTAGTGCATGGCAGCAGTGAGCCATGTAGGCATAACCTTCGTTGAAGTCTGCGTCAATCTCTTCGAAGAACTCTTTAAACAGATTATAGGCAGATTCTACATATTTATTCTCGTAGACAGAGACGATGATATGAAGCATGGTTCGCATTCTGTCTTGAGAATTTGCTAAAGCCTCGGCGAAATAGTTTTGAGCCTCTTTCTGCCTTTGGGCTGCCAGCATGATATGACCTTTGATGACAAGCATCTCTACGTGGTCACAATCAAAAGCATCTGTTTTGTTGAGTTGTTCCAATGCCTCATCTGTACGTCCTAGTTCTGCAAGTATAAAGGCTTCTTCCTGATAAATTGCACAGCGTTCGGAAGCATCTTGAGGCATAATCTCTTCAGCCTGTTTTAGTGTGCTAAGAGCTTCGTCAAACTGATTAAGGTTTGTCAAGCAGTAGCTTTTCTGCATCAAAGCCAACTCATCATCAGGAATTTGTTCTATGTATTTATTATAGAATTTTAGAGCCTCTTCGAAGTTCTCGAGTTTTATGAGTCCGTTGGCTTTCGTAAGCATGGCGGCTGGATCGTTGGGGTCAATGGCAATGGCATATTCGCTACTCTGTACGGAATCGCTATAGTCCTCGCTCATATATTGTGCCGAGGCTAATGCTGTCCAATAACGATTGGAGAACGGATAAGCGTCAACTAACTCGTTAAAGATGTTTTGACTCTCTTTGAACTTGCCCATCTCGAAGAGTGTTCTACCCATGAGTTCCTTATAGGAAGGAGTATCTTCGCTATTTCCTTTGGTTATCCATTCCATTGCCTTACCCGGCTGTCCCCATTCGGAAAAGATATTGACTACGTCTATGATGAAGTCCTGACGCTCGTCAGAGGAAATTAACTCTAATTGTTCTGTCAGATATTGATTTGCCTCATCTATCTTTCCCTCACTAATCAGTATTTCTGCCTTGTCATAGATGTAATCTGGCTCGCTAGTCTCTATAATCTGGTCAAGTAGTAGCCTTGCTTTTTGATTATCACCTTTGAAGATAGCTTCATGTATGCGGTAGGTGAGGGGAGCAATGGCGCCAGGCGACAGACTGAGTGCCAGTGAGATGGCTTTCTCAGCTTCGCCGGTGCGTCCTGTATACTGATAATAGTCGGCGATGTCGGTCAGCTCGTCGGCATCCATAAACACAGGCTCCCCTGCGTTTACGGATGTTTCGTAAGCGTTTAGCAGTTTACTGAATTCTGCGCTGTCAAAATAATCATCGCCTACTTTCATGCTGCTTTATTTATTTCTTCCAAGTGTCTTTTAATCCAACGGTCTTGTTAAATACTGGCTTTTCGGGCGTTGAATCGGGATCAACGTTGAAATAACCGATGCGTTGGAACTGCAGGTAGCTCAATGCTGGCAGTTTTGCAGCGAAGGGCTCGATGTAGCAGTTGGTGAGGATGTGTAGGTTGTCGGGGTTCATCATCTGACGCAACGCATCAGCGCCCTTGATACCTTCCTCTTCCTCCAAACGCTTCAACTCATCACGTGGGTTCTCCATCTTCCACAGACGTTCGTAGAGGCGTACTTCTGCCTTCACGGCGTTATGGCAACTCACCCAGTGCAGCGTCTTACCCTTAATCTTGCGGTTGGCGCCGGGCAGACCGCTGCGTGTATCGGGATCATAGGTGCAGTAGATAGTAGTTACCTTTCCATCTGCATCTTTGTCGCAAGGATGCTCCTCGTCGCACTTGATGATGTAAGCGTTCTTCAAGCGTACCTCTTTTCCTGGAGCCAAACGCATGAATTTCTTCTCGGCTACTTCCATAAAGTCATCGCGTTCAATCCAAAGCTCGCGACTGAATTCCACCTCGTGGGTTCCATCAGCCTCATTCTCAGGGTTGTTGATAGCTGTAAGCATTTCCTGCTGACCTTCAGGATAGTTGGTGATGACCACCTTCACAGGATCAAGAACGGCACTTACTCGCAGGGCGCGGGTGTTCAAGTCGTCGCGTAGGGCACTCTCGAAAAGGGCCATGTCGTTCAGCGCGTCAATCTTTGTATAGCCAATCTTCTCCATGAAGTTCTTGATACCTTCGGGAGAATAACCGCGACGACGGAAGCCACAGATGGTCGGCATGCGGGGATCATCCCATCCGTTCACCAATCCTTCGCTTACCAAAGTGCGTAGGTTACGCTTTGACAACAAAATATAGTTGAGATTCAGCTTGTTAAATTCTGTCTGACGAGGTCCGTCGAAGTCAGCAAACTTGTCGCCCATGTTTTCCAGATAACCAAGTTTCTGAGGATTCTCCAGTGTTCCCAACCATTCTTTCATCCAACCCACAAAGAGATCGTACAAGGGACGGTGCTCAACGAACTCAAGTGTACACCATGAATGGGTGACACCCTCGAGGAAGTCACACTGTCCGTGTGTGAAATCATACATGGGATAGGCATTCCATTTAGAGCCCGTTTTTACGTGGGGGATGTTCAATACGCGATAGATGAGCGGATCACGGAACAACATGTTAGAGTGTGCCATGTCAATTTTGGCACGGAGTACCATTTTTCCAGGCTCACACTTACCGCTGTTCATAAACTCGAACAACTGTAGATTTTCCTCAATAGGTCGATCACGGTAGGGGGAGTTTGTGCCAGGGCTGGTCGTCGTGCCTTTTTGCTGAGCAATCTGTTCAGCGCTCTGCTCGTCTACATATGCGCGTCCCTGTTTGATGAGCCATACTGCAAAGTCCCATAGTTCCTGGAAATAGTCGCTGGCATAATAGACGTGTGCCCATTCGTAGCCTAGCCATTTGATGTCCTGTTCTATATTCTCAATAAACTCTGTATCCTCTTTTACGGGGTTCGTGTCGTCGAAACGCAGGTTGCATTCGCCACCATATTTCTTTGCCAATCCGAAGTCGATGGCAATGGCTTTGGCGTGACCAATGTGCAGATAACCATTGGGCTCGGGTGGAAAGCGGGTCTGCATTCTTCCGCCGTTCTTACCCTCTGCCAGGTCGTCCTTTACCATCTGTTCCACAAAACTGAGGCTCTTCTTTTCCTCTCCCTCATTCTGTATAATTTCTGCCATATTCTTATTTGTATTTAATTTGGTTGCAAAATTACGAAAAAACAAGCGCAAAACAAAGGGAAAAGTCTACTTTTTTATGCTCTTTGGCATCTGCTTAATACAAAGTATGCCACTTACGCATTGTAAATGGCATACTTGAGTGGGATAAATGGTATATTTAGCATGCGGAAATGATAGTCTTAGACATGCTAAATAACATATTTGTTATTTGATGCCTCGCTGATTCAATGCATCGGAATAGCGGGCGGCGTTCTTGAGATGCTCCTGATAGGTGACGGCAAAATTGTGAGTGCCCGAGAAATCTTCCTTGGCGCACATATACAGATAATGATGCTGTACGCGATTTAGTACTGCATCAATACCTTTGATGGATGCTACTTTGATGGGGCCGGGAGGCAGTCCGATGTTCTTATAGGTGTTGTATGGACTGTTAACAGATAGGTGATTGTGATAGATGCGCTTGAGTGAAAAGTCTTGAAGTGCAAACTTTACGGTAGGGTCGGCCTGTAGTGGCATTCCTGCTTTCAGTCGGTTGAGGTACATACCTGCTATCATGGGCTTTTCAGCATTGTTGGCTGTCTCCTCGTCAATGATGCTGGCGAGCGTGCAAACCTTCTCAGGCGACAGACCAAGTCTTGATGCTTTTTGACGACGTTCCTCTGTCCAGAAGTTGTCGTGTTCTTTCACCATGCGTTGCATGAACTTATCTAGGTCGGTATTCCAATAAACTTCATATGTGTTGGGCACGAAAAGACTGGCGATAGTAGCAGTGTCGTAGCCCAGTTGCTTGCAATATTCGTTGCTGGTTATGGCATTGGCAATGCTGGCGCTGTCAAGCATTAACTTGGCTGATAGGCGGGCTGCCAACTGGGGCATTGTACGTGCTTCGGGAATGGTGAGCATCAAAGGCTCTTGTCGGCCGTTTCGGATGATGCGGTAAACATCAATAGTACTGGTATTTGCATCGATTGCATAACGTCCGGAGTGGATGTTTTCGCTAAGACTGAAATGACGGGCCAATGTGCGGAATCCTGTTAGTGCATGTGCCGTAGCAATTGGTTCCAGTTTGGCGTAAATGGAATCTGTTGTGTCGTCGTCGTCAATGTAGACGTACTGTTTGTCTACGTGCTTTGAGAATGCCGTGAAAAAATGGTAATAGCCAATGGCTATAATGCCAGCCAAGCAGAGTAAGGCTGGAATAAGATAAAGTGTTGCTTTGCTGCGTTTCATGTTCTTTTATTTCTAAGAATGGCTGCAAAGGTATAAAAAAAACAGTAACTCCGTGCAGATTTAGCAGGAAAATTACTACTTTTGCAGCCAAAATGACAGAATACAATACTTATATCTTTGATTTAGACGGGACGTTGCTTGACACTCTTGATGATTTGATGGCGTCTGTAAATTATGCTCTACGACAGTATGGTATGCCTGAACACTCGCGCGAGGACATACGTCGTTTTGTGGGTAATGGTGTGAAGTTGTTAATGGTTCGTGCTGTTCCTGATGGTGAGAAGAATCCTCAATTTGAGGAATGCTTCAATGCTTTTCGCGATCACTATATGTTGCACTCGTTGGACACAACGCGCCCTTATAAGGGTATTCTTGGGTTGTTAGCCGAATTGAAACGCAGAGGCAAACGAACGGCTGTCGTGAGTAATAAGTTCTGTGCCGCTACGCAGGAACTGTGTCGACATTTCTTCCCTGATACTATTGAGGTTGCTATAGGTGAGCATGAGTCTGAGGGTATCCGCAAAAAACCCGCACCCGATACGGTGATCGAAGCATTGCGTCAGTTGGGGGTTGATAAGAGCAATGCTGTATATGTGGGCGATAGTGATGTTGACCTGCAAACGGCTCGCAATTCTGGACTACCTTGCATCAGTGTGTTGTGGGGGTTCCGTGATAAAGAGTTTTTAATTGAAAATGGAGCAACCACATTCGTGGATGCTCCAAGTGAAATTCTTGCTTATTGATTGTAAGCTGTTGTAAACCAGCGTTATTGGTGCTGCTCTCGCAACAAATCATTTACGGTTTTTACAGGATTGAAAGTGCCTAAGGGAACTTCTACAAAAATGGTCGACCAGTTGCTCATGGCACCATTCCATAGGCCGGGTAACTCGAGAGCTTTAAGTTCCTTGCCTCCTTTTGATTTACTCGAGATAAATCCAGTAGTCTTGTCTACGAAATCAGGCAGATTGAAGGACTGGCCCTTGTAGTCTTTTACAGCGCATACTAAATCAACGGGATTGAAGTGTGTGCCTTGCGTGAACATCTTCATGTAGTCGGCATTGTTAGTGTCAATCTGGCTGCTTTCCAATATCTGCAAGCTTACAGTGCCATCCTGATTGTAGGTAAGGAACGGACCGCCCCCAGGCTCGCCGACGTTCTTAACAACACCACAGACACGCATAGGGCGATTTAGTTTATTGCGGAGGTATTCGGTGTCCACCTTGCAGCTCTTGGGTTTGGTGCATAGGTTCTTTTCCACGAATGCGGCGATTTCCTGTAGCTCGGCATCATTGACACCTGCATCTAATTTTCGAAGATACTCGAAGGCCTTCTTCTGTAGGCTAACGAGTACGCCTGCAATGACTTGTTTCCACTCTACAGTTTCTGGCTTCAAACGATCGGGTACCACGTTGTCGATGTTCTTAATGAAAATGACATCGGCCTTAATCTCGTTAAGGTTCTCGATGAGTGCTCCATGGCCACCAGGACGGAACAGCAATGAACCGTCAGATTCACGGAAAGGTGTGTTGTCTGGATTAGCGGCAACAGTATCTGTGCTTGGCTTCTGTTCTGAGAAGGTGATATCGTATTTAATGCCGTACTTCTTTGCAAACATGTCGGCTTTTTCTGCTACCTTGGCTTTAAAATAGGCCAGATGATCGTGGCTTACAGTGAAGTGAACATGAGCCTCGCCATTGGAAGCAGCATAGAGAGCTCCTTCAACAAGATGTTCCTCCATAGGCGTGCGTGCGCCCTCTGCATATTTGTGGAAAAGCAACATGCCTTTAGGCAACTGTCCGTAGTTCAATCCTTCAGGTTTTAGCATATTGGCTGCCACTGCTTTGTATTTGCCTTCGGCCATCAGGGCTTTGATTCCCATGCCCTCGTTCTTCACACATACGTCATTAAGAGCATCGTAGAAAGCAAATTTCTCAATCTCATCGAAGTATTTCTTCTCGAAATCTGTGGTGGGTACGTCGTAGTTGGCGTCGACAAAGGCGAACATATTCTTGAACATGCGACTGGCTGCACCAGAGGCTGGTACAAACTTTACCACCCGATGTCCTTCTGCCTTGTATGCTTCCCATGCGTCAACATACTCCTTGCGCTCATTCTCATTGGGAGTCACGATACCGTTCCCCACGGAGGCTGCTGCCTCCAGTTTTAGGAAAGGAAAGCCTGTCTCAAACTCTTTTAGCTGTGTTTCTAGTTGCTCTTTGCTGATGCCGCGTTGGGCAATCTGCTTTAGATCTTTTTCTGTTAACATTGTCTTTTAGATATTTTGTTTGATAAGTTCTTGAATCTCCTCGTCAGTGGCCAAGTTGAAATCACCTGGAATGGTGTTCTTAAGCGTTGAGGCGGCTAGCGCGTAGTTCAGCTGATATTCATTGTTATCAGGAAATGCTTCTGTAGCATGCAGTAATCCTGCCATGAAAGCATCACCAACACCAGAGGGGTCTACAACACCGTTGATGTCGTAGATAGGTGCTTTGAGCAGTTCTCCGTCAGTCCATAAAAGGGCCGTTAATAGATGTCTGTTTGATGCTACCATATTGCGCATGCCCATGAGCCATTTGCGACAGCGAGGAAATTCGCGGTGCAAATCGTCGAACCATTCTCGATACTCGTTCATCTGCATTTCAAACTTTGTGTCAAGGGCTGTGAAAGGAGGTTGCTTGCGCTCGCATATCCATTCAAACTCAATGGCATCGCCAAACATCATGTCACAGCGTGACAGAATGCGCTTTAGTGTCTCTCGTGGTTCGGCACCATATTTCCATAGATTCTTGCGATAATTAATGTCGAAGGCAACTTTGACTCCCATCTCGTCGGCAATGTCGAGTGCTTCGAATGTGGCATCTGCAGTGCATTGTGAAATGGCAGCCGTAATGCCCGACACATGAAGAACAGAAGCATCTTTTAGAATCTCGTGCCAAGGAATCATACCTGGTTTTATTTCCGAACAGGCGGAATCTGCACGATCGTATATTACCTTGGCCGAACGCATGCCTGCAGCTGGTTCCATATAATAAGTGCCGATGCGTTGACCGCCCCATTGAATATAACGACAGCCAACACCCAACTGCATTAAGTTTTGAGCACCAGCATGTCCTACTGGGGTCTCTGGTAGTCGAGTAACGTACTCTACCGTGTCGCCGAGTGTGGCTAGTGATACTGCTACGTTAGCTTCGCTGCCACCGTACTTGCTGGTAAAGTAGTCGCCCTGAGAAAGTCGCTGGTGGTTCTGTTTAGAGAAACGTAGCAGCAACTCTCCGAAAGTCACGAATTTAGTATTCTGTGTCATATTGTGTTATGTGTTAATTTGTTCAACTTTAACCTCAGGAATTATAGTCGTTCAACTTGCTTGACACCCTTTACGGTGCGCAGTTTCTTGATAATTGCCTCCAAACGGGTGTTGTCATTAATCATAATAGTCAATGTTCCACGAAAGATACCGTCGTTGGAATCAATGTTGATATTGCGCAACACAAGTTTTTCGTCTTTTGATATAATTGACGTGAGGTTGTTAACAATACCTAGGTCGTCATTGCCAATGATACGCAATGTGATGGCATATTGACTGGAACCTTTGCCGCTCCATTTAGCACGTACAATACGATAGCCAAAGCGACGACGCATCTCTGGGGCGTTGGGGCAGTCGCAACGGTGAATTTTGATGCCACCGTTGATGGTGACGAAACCAAATACCTGATCACCATAGATGGGGTTGCAGCACTTTGCTAACTGATAGTCAACGCCCTTCAAATCTTGGCCAATCACAAGAACGTCGTCGTTCTGTTGTAATACCTTCTGTCCTTTAAAGTCTTCAAGAACAAACTCTTCGGCCGAGCGTGCCTGATTATCACCGATGACGGTTTTTTCTCCCTGTTGCAACTCTAGATATTTGTCAAATACCGTCTGCACATCGAGAGTTTCGTGGGCAATGTCACGATAGAAATCGCTAGCCTCCTTATACCCTAGCTTCTTCATCGTACGCATCATCAGACTCTCGTCTTGCTCAATTTTGCGGTTCTTGAATTTGCGTTCCAGCATCTCCTTAACCATCAAAGCCTCTTTCTGTTGGGTTTCCTTTAATGCTAAACGAATCTTAGCCTTAGCCCTTGAGGTCTTTACGATGTTGAGCCATTCTTGTTTGGGATATTGAGTTGAAGATGTTTGTATCTCCACTTGGTCGCCGGAGTGTAGTTCTTGACGAAAGGTTACTACCTTATTGTTGATGCGGGCACCTGTGCATGCAGAGCCTACCTTTGAATGAATGTGGTAGGCCATGTCGAGTACTGTAGCTCCTTTGGGGAACTTCAGTAGATCGCCTTTGGGGGTAAAGACATATATTTCATCGTCATAGAGGTCCATCTTAAACTGGTCCATAGCCTCTATTCCATTGGCATTTTCCAGCATCTGACGTATACCGTTCAGCCATTCGTCCATACCACCTTCGGCTTTGACACCTTTATAGCGCCAGTGTGCTGCTACACCGCGTTCAGCCACATCGTCCATGCGTTCTGTTCGTATCTGTACCTCTACCCATTTCTTTTCAGGTCCTAGAACTGTGATATGTAGACTTTCGTAGCCATTGGTTTTGGGCACAGTGAGCCAATCGCGCATGCGTTTGGGGTTTGAGGTGTACATATCGGTGATAATGGCGAATGTTTGCCAACACTGCTGTTTTTCTTTGTCGCTAGGGCAGTCTATGATGATGCGAATGGCGAAGAGATCGTAAACGCCTTCAAAAGCACACTTTTGTTTTTTCATTTTCTGCCATATGGAGTGGATGCTTTTAGTGCGCCCCTTCA
The DNA here is from genome assembly GCF_023204875.1 of Prevotella sp. E15-22. Taxonomy (NCBI): domain Bacteria; kingdom Pseudomonadati; phylum Bacteroidota; class Bacteroidia; order Bacteroidales; family Prevotellaceae; genus Prevotella; species Prevotella sp. E15-22. The sequence goes on along the minus strand of NZ_CP096247.1, from coordinate 1,920,523 downwards.
TGTGGAACTTTAGGCCGGCATCTTTTAATTTCTTCTCTATTGGACCAATGAACTGCTCAATATACTTGTCGCGTGCCTCTTTTGTGGCATTTAACTTTTCTTTGATATGGTAGTAAGCGTCGTGCTCCAAATATTTCAGAGACAGGTCTTCTAGTTCACTTTTTAATTTGTAAAGACCCAATTTGTGAGCTAGGGGAGCATAAAGGTATGCTGCCTCTTCACTAACACGTCGTTTAGATTCTTCATTGCTCGTGTCACGTATCTGGCGCATCAGGTTTACGCGATCGGCAATCATAATGAGAATCACACGCATATCCTCGGCAAATGACAGCAAAAGATTTCGAAAGTTTTCACTTTCGATAACGGGATTCTTCTTATATAGTTCTTGAATGCGTTGTAGTCCATGTAAGATTCGACCTACGGGTAGCCCATATGTCGTGCTGACCTCATCAATGGTTATGAATCCCGATTCTACACAAGGATCTAGTAATATGGCTAAAACGGCATCGCGCTTCAGGCCTATTTCGTCAAGAACGAGAAGGGCAGTCTGAAGACTTGTGACAATGGGGTTAAGTCCAAAGGCATCGCGTTGTACTTTATCTTGTTCTATAGCATGAAGCAGGTGGCTCCGAAGGTGTTCCTCGTCGTATTCTTCGAGTGATGGAGCTACTTTTTCCTTTAATTCTGTATAGAGATTTAGGACTTTTTCTCTCTCTTCTATAGTAAACTCAAAGTGTTCTGCCATTTTGTTATATAACTAATCGTCGGCAAAAATACCATTTTTTTACGAGAATACCATCATAAAAGTTAAAAAAATTGTATCTTTGCAGGCAGAAACTAACTAAAATACGATATGGAACTGATTTTAATGTTGTTGTTGGGCCTCACTTTAGGCTTAATTGGTGGCTTTCTTTATGCTAAGTCGCAGTACGGAAAACAATTGGAACAACAATTGCAGCTCATCAAAGCCGAAATGTTTTCGGCATCGGAACGTATTTTAAAAGAACGTGCTCGTGAGCTTTCTGATTCTAACGAACAGCAACTTTCGAATATATTAAATCCACTTAAAGAAAATATCCGTCAGATGAAAGACGCGGTGGAAAAGAGTGATCGAGCTCAGACTGTAACGATGGAACGTTTGGATGCTTCTATAAAAGAAAATCTGAAACAGGCTCAGGAGGTTGGTCAGCGAGCCGAGAATTTGGCCCGTGCGTTGACAAGTGAGAATAAGGCGCAGGGAAATTTTGGCGAGTTGAGATTGAAACAACTGCTGGAGGAAATGGGACTTGAGGAAGGTATCCAATTTGAAGAACAGGTCACCATGCGTGATGAATATGGACGTGCCATTCATGATGCAGATGAAGGTCATCGTTTGGTGCCTGATGTAATTCTTCATTTCCCTGATCAACGTGATGTGATTATTGATTCAAAGATGTCTTTTACTGCTTTCCAAGACTATCATAATGCAAAAACAGAGGAAGAGCGAGATACGGCTCTTCGTCGTCATTTAACTTCTGTAAGACAGCATGTTAACGAGCTATCTCGAAAGAATTACAGTAGCTATATTCGTGAAGGACGACATCGCTTAGATTTCGTGATGATGTATGTTTTCAGTGAGAGTGCGTTACAATTGGCTTTGAGTGCTGATCCGTCTCTTTGGAAGTGGGCCTATGACAACGGAGTTATTATAGCTGGTAGTCAGAGCCTCTTTATTATGTTGCGTGTGTTGGAAATGTCGTGGAAGCAGATGCGACAGGTTGAGAATCAACAGGAGATGATGAAGGTTGCTAGTCAAGTGGTGGAACGTGTGCAGATTTTTTATGAGCGTTTTCTGAAGGTTGATGAACAACTACGTAAAACTAATGAGGCCTTTGATGAGTTGAAACGTAGCACCTCGTCGTCTGGCGTCAGCATTACTACGGCTGCTGCGAAGTTGTTAAAGTATGGCGCACAGGAGAATCCCAAACGTCGCCAACGATTGCCTAAACCTGTAGAAGAAACAGAAGAATTAACTGAAGAATAAACAAATAAATACTAAAAAACTAATGACTAAAATGAAGAAATTGTTGACAACTATAGCTCTTTTGTGTGCCGCGCTATTAGGAGGAGGGGAGACACAAGCTCAGCGTACTGTTGAATTACTGAACTTTGGATGGAAGTTTCATGCTGGTAACATTGCAAATGCTGAGAGTTTGACATATGACGATGATAATTGGCGTGTAGTTAATCTGCCTCATGATTTTCAGATAGAACAGCCTTGGGTGACTCCTAATGCTGACGAGAAGGCTGATAACAATGACCCTGCGGCAAATATAAAAAGTCGGTTGTCAAGTCGTGGCTTTAAGGAGATGGGTTGTGGGTGGTATCGTCTGCATCTAACTCCTTCTGATTCACTTAAGGGCCGTCGATTAGTACTTGATTTTGGTGGCATAATGTATGTAGGCGATGTCTATGTGAATGGTCGCAAGGTGGGTGGCACCGATTATGGTTATGTAGGATTCCAAATAGATGTGACCAATGATTTGCAGTTTGGACAGGATAATGTTATTGCAGTGTTGGCTGATACCCGCGAACCCAATAATTCACGCTGGTATACTGGTGGTGGACTTTTTCGAGACGTAAAACTCATTGCCACCAATCGTGATTTGTATTTTGAACGCCATCCGCTTAAGATTACTACCCGTGATAATCGTTTTGTTTGTGTGACGGTTGAAGTAAATGTTCGTGGGCGCGATAAAAAGATGCCAGTTGATTTACAAATTAAGAACCCACAGGGAGAAAATGTATATCATGGTCGTGCAGAGGTGTTTCGTAATAACCCTTCTCGCATAGTAGAACAACAACTTGTGGAAATTGAGATTCCTAATGCTCAGTTGTGGGATACAGAGCATCCAAATCTTTATACCCTTGAGGCTACTTTATTTAATGAAAGAGGCGTGGCGGTGGATGCATATTGTGAACGTTTTGGTATTCGTACCGTGGAGATTACTCCAGAACAGGGCTTGCTGCTCAATGGAAAGAAGATACTTCTGAAGGGATATGCCAATCATCACTCATTGGGAGCTCTTGGCGCAGCGGCTTATCCTAAGGCTATAGAAAAGCGAATTCTGTTGATGAAGGAGTTCGGCATCAATCATATCCGCACTAGTCACAATCCTTATAGTCGTGAGTTTATTGAACTATGTGACAAATATGGCATTTTGGTAGTTGATGAACTTTACGATAAATGGACATCCCAGCATACTGGAGGTCGTGTGGCCTTCGAAGCTTTGTGGCAAAAAGATGTGCCTGAATGGGTGAAACGCGACCGCAATTCCCCCTCGGTGGTAATGTGGAGTCTCGGAAATGAACTTCAGCAAGACCCTAATCAGCCATTTAATGATTTTGGGGTTACGATGTATAAGTTAATGAAGACGCTTGTGCAGCGTTATGATTCTACACGTATGGTTACCGTAGCTATGCATCCTCGTTATCGTAGCTGGCAGACTGATTCCTTACCGTGTGACTTAGCAATGGTCACCGATGTGCAAGCATATAATTATAGGTATATGTATTTCCCCGGTGACGGTAATCGCTTTCCTTGGATGAAGTTCTATCAGAGTGAGGCTTCGGTGGCGGCTATGGGACAGAATTTCTTTGAGATGAATCTCGACAAGGTTATTGGTTTGGCATACTGGGGGGCTATTGACTATCTTGGCGAGAGTCAGGGATGGCCGGCTAAGGGTTGGACCCAGGGTGTTTTCGATATTGCTCTCAATCCTAAGCCAAAGGCTTATTACATGAGAAGCTTCTTCAAGCCAAAGGAAAACACTGTTCATATCGGTATCATTGACCGAAAGGGTGACCAGATGTGGAATGGTGTGCAGACGGGTAATGATGGTATGAGTGACCATTGGAATCGAGTAGAGGGACAGAAATACACAGTTGTGGTTTATACCAATGCCGAAGAAGTTGAGCTGTTGTTGAATGGAAAGAGTCTTGGTAAGAAGCAAAATGACCTAAAGAATGCTAAGGTGCGGAATCAGATTTATTGGAATAATGTGGAATATAAGCCTGGCAAATTGGTAGCCATAGCACGCAACAAAGGACAAGAGGTATGCCGTCATACCCTTGAGACCACTGGTGAAGCAGTTGAACTTGTTGCTCTTGATGATGATTATCCTGCTAGTTGGCATGCTGATGGTCTGGATCTTCAACATGTTAAGGTGGTGGCTGTAGATAAACGTGGACGTACAGTTCAGACCATAGATAAGGAAGTGACTTTTTCTGTTGAAGGACCTGCCGAGATAGTTGGTGTTATAAATGGTGATATTCTTAGCGAAGAACTTACTATTGGCAGTAAGCGACGTTTGTATCAAGGAAACTGCACCCTTATTCTGCGTTCAAAGCAACAAAAGGGTAGGGTCGTGATTACTGCTTCGGCTCCTGGGATGAAGTCAGCTAAGTTGAAACTGCAAACACGATAAAGAATAGAAAAACGGACGATGAGAAAAGTTCATCGTCCGTTTTCTATGATTCATTTTATTTAATGGCAATCTTATCAATACGTTTTTGGTGACGACCTCCTTCAAATTCAGTAGAGAAGTATTCATCCATAATTTTGCGCGCCATTTCTTCGTCAATAAAACGACCTGGCATAACTAATACATTGGCATTATTGTGCTGACGAATTAGGTGGGCAATCTCAGGAATCCAACACAATCCTGCGCGAATGCTTTGGTGCTTGTTCAGTGTCATGTTGATGCCTTCTCCACTGCCGCAGATAGCAATGCCGGGGAATACTTCGCCAGATTCAATACCTCTAGCCAGAGCATGGCCATAATCTGAGTAGTCGCACGAATCTTCTGTGTACGTGCCATAATCCTTATACGCGTATCCCTTTTCGTCGAGATACTTCTTAACGAACTGTTTCAGTGCGAAACCAGCGTGATCACTGGCTAAACCTATAGTTTTAATTTCCATATTGTGAATTAATAAATGATTAATCATTTTTATACAGCTGTCTCTTCTTTGGCAATTTTGCGATATTCGCTAGGAGCCATCATATATTTTTGGCGGAATAGTGTATTGAAATGACTTCTACTGTTAAATCCGCTTAAGTCCGCGATAAGCCCTACTGGCTCGTCAGTACTGGCTAACATCTGTGCTGCATGTCGTATGCGCCAGTCGTCTACATATTCTCCGATGGTCATACCATCAGCGCATTCCCTGATAGCATCTGCCACATAACTATAGTTCGTACCTAACATCTGTGCAAGCATTTCGCGGTTCAGAATGTTGTCTGTATATGGCCTTTTCTCGCGCATCAGGGCTACAATGTTTCTATATAATAGATGTGACGCTGAACAATTGCTGGTATCATTGTTGTTTAGCACATTAACTTCTGCTTTTTCTTCTTTTCGTTCCATTTGCTGTATGGTTTCGAATAATTGACGGTTTTTCTCACGCAGTTTTCGCTTTGATAGTGTTACACGCCAATAGGCAGTCGAAGCAGTTATAAACATTATCATAAGGGCGATGATAAAAATAAAATGTATGCGCGCGTTGTGTTTACTTTCAGCAAGCGCTTCATCCTTCTGTTGTGTTTCATATAATATGGTTAGTTCAGCAATGTCGCTACGTTGCTGAGCCCTAATGGCAGAATCTATAGCTATGCATATATTTGATGCCGCAACTAATGCATCGTTTGTTAATCCTGCCTCCATGTTCGCCTCGTATCTTGGTATCATTCTGTCGCGTATATTTTCAAACGTTATTCTAGGACGTTTACTTAATGCGTCAATGCTGTCTAGAATGTCCATCACGGCCAAAGCTTCTTTGTATCGCTTGGCTCCTTTTAGGAACACGAGTTGCGCCTCTAAATTGTTTGGATGCTGCAAAAGATTACTATCTGACACTTTATCATATTCCCGATTCGCTTCTTCAATACGGCCTTTCCTCTGTAAGATAATAGCCTTGTTCAATGATAATGTCTTTCTGTATTCCATTGCCAAATCTACATCCTTATTATTACCGTTAGCTAATTTCTTCTCGATATGTGCTAGGGCTTCATATGCACGATTGTTCCATCGTTCGGCTTCGTCATAGTCGTTCATCTCTATGTATTCGTCGGTATTCGATGCGCAAAGAATCATCTTGTTCTCTGTATAATCCGTATTACTCATCGTCAGAACCTCGTATGCTCTTTTGCAGTTGTTTTTTGCTTCGTCCGTATGGTTCAATTCTATCTGACAGTGAGCGATAAATGCTAGCGTGAAAGCGTGCGTATCATAAGGAAAATGCTTGTCGCCACTTTTCAATAGGCTATCGCCTTTGGCTGCCAATGAGGTAGTCAGCCGCAGGGCTTCATTGAAATCCTGCATCCTATACTTCATAATCGCTAATCGGTAGCCCGTTTCAAAATAATTCTTCCAGTTTTTAACGGGCTCTTTGTATTCGTCGAAAGCACGCTGATAATAATATCCAGCCAAATGATACTTCCATGCACGATCGTAAGCAATGGCCCGTTCAAAAAAAGATGAAGGTTGTGCCACCACATCCTCTTCTTTTTCCTGACAAGCCAAGAGTAATGCTATACCGACGAGTATGTAAGTTAATTTGTTCATTGGTTCATGCTGTCGACATTCTTTCAGCGGCAAAGTTACACATTTTCTATCATAAGAACAAATTTTCTGTCTTGAAATCATGAACTTGTATAATGAGAGTATATTTTTCCTGTAAAAATTGTGTATTTGCGTTCTGAGAACATAATTTTCCTTGTAGAGAACAAATGAATGGCTGATATGTGGTAACTTTGCAAACGATATTTAAACGCTTAACAAAATTCAAAAAATAACCAACCAGAACAATATGAGATATATACTCAGTCTGCTCTCGATTTCCATCACATTGATGGGTATTTCTTCATGTTCGCATTCCGAAAAGAAGAAAGAAAAGACTTCCTTGAATAAAGGACGAGCCGTTATAACTGTCACCCCCAAGACTTTATATAGTCAGTTGGGCGTAGCAGAAAAGATGGCTGCACGTGTGTTATCTGAAAACTGTATTATTACAGATACACTTTTAGTTTATGGAGAAGATGGTGTACTGGTTGGGAAATATGGTGTTGAGACTCATCGTCTTAATCCAGTTACAATCAAGACAGACGAACTTCCTGGCGGTACTTACACAATGTTATTATGGCAATCGTCGCATTCAAATAATAACAGTACATGGGTCGCTACTGGTGAAAAATTCTTGTCTACAGTTGCTATTACAACAGAAAAGGTCGGTATCAGTTTTCAACGTGCTTTAGGCGTGGGAAGTACCACCGTTACTATCGATGGAAAGATGACAAAGACTGCTCTTGATACAAAGCCCGTGGGTAGCATCGTTGAGATGCGTGTTGATGGCCTCACCCGTCAATCTGATATCACTCAATTGGATGTCTATGCCCTTGACAATTGGTATTATGGCGTGCGACTTGACCCTGCACATCGTGGTGATAGTCGTTGGCTTGTAAATAGTGAAAATTACTATGCCAATGTTATTAGTTATCTTAAGCGAGGTCAGAATTCGGAATATTTCTTTACTCTAAACCACGGTGATGACATGACTTTGATGATGTGGGCAAAGAAAAGCGATGGTGAGCGCGAGTATATGGCTACTAGTGAACATCTACAGTTACATACGGGAGGAAGTTCTGTTTATTATTATAACATAGATCATGCCGACTGGCTGGCATTCTATGATAAACGCTCCGAAAAATCTCTGATGTATTAATATATTTTGTGTATTTAATTGAAAAGGGTTACATCGTGATGATGTAACCCTTTTATATATTATTGGAATATCTTGCTTATTATGCAAGCAAATTCTTTACTTGCTTGTAAACATTCTCTCCGGTGAAGCCGAGCTTCTCGTCGAGCACCTTGTAAGGAGCAGAGAAACCGAAGCTCTCCAGCCCCCATACGGTACCGTCGGCACCTACCAGACCCTCGAGGTTTACTGGCAGACCAGCGGTGAGACCGAACTTCTTAACGCCAGCAGGCAGGACGCTCTGCTGATACTCCTTGCTCTGGCTGCGGAACAGGCCCTCAGAAGGTACGCTCACGATACGAACCTTAACGCCGTCCTCACGGAGTAGCTTAGCACCAGCCTCGAGAGTAGAAACCTCAGAACCTGAAGCAAGCAGGATTACGTCGAACTTCTCGTCTGATCCTGCTACAACGTAAGCACCCTTAGTAGCCTGGTTGTAGTCGTTGCCCTCGGGCAGCATCTCGATGTTCTGACGAGAGAAGATCAGGGCTGTAGGAGTATCAACATTCTCCATAGCCATGCGCCAGCAAACGGTTGTCTCCTCAGCATCGGCAGGACGAACTACCAATACAGAGTTCTTGCCGTGGTGGTTCTTCAGCTTCTCCATCAGACGGATTTGTGCCTCCTGCTCAACTGGCTCGTGGGTAGGACCATCCTCACCAACGCGGAATGCATCGTGAGTCCAGATGAACTTAACAGGCAGCTCCATCAGGGCAGCCATACGTACGGCTGGCTTCATGTAGTCAGAGAATACGAAGAAGGTACCGCAAGCGGGGATAACACCACCGTGCAGAGCCATACCGATACAGCAGCAAGCCATGGTGAGCTCGGCTACACCAGCCTCGAAGAATGCACCGCTGAAGTCGCCCTTAACCATATCCTTGGTCTTCTTCAGGAATCCGTTTGTATTATCAGAGTTGCTCAAGTCGGCAGATGCGCAGATCATGTTAGGCACCTGCTCAGCCAGCTGCCCCAAAACAGTAGCGCTGGCGTTACGTGTAGCGCAACCAGGCTTCTGCTCAACCTTGCTCCAGTCGATCTTTGGAGCCTTGCCGCTGAACCACTCCTCAAGCTGCTTGGCCTGTTCGGGATGACCCTTAGCCCACTCAGCCTTCTCGGCGTAGCGCTCAGCTACAATCTTCTTCAACTCCTCAGCACGCTTAGCGTACATCTCCTGTACCTCTGGGAAGATCTGGAATGGATTCTCAGGGTCAGCACCCAGGTTTTTCATGGTGTTGATGTAAGCGTCGCCACCAAGAGGAGCACCGTGAGTAGCGCAGTTGCTCTCGTAAGAAGTGTTATCAGCCTTACGTGCACCCTTACCCATCACGCAGTGTCCGATGATGAGTGAAGGACGCTCCTTCTCAGCCTGAGCTTTCTTGATAGCCTCACGGATCTGATCTACGTCGTTACCGTCAATCTTCTGTACATACCATCCCCAAGCCTCATACTTCTTGGCTGTATCCTCGCAGGTTACAACCTCTGTCTTAGTAGAGAGCTGGATATCGTTAGCGTCGTAGAACATGATGAGATTGTCCAGACCCAGGTTACCAGCGATACGGCCAGCACCCTGCGAAATCTCCTCCTGCACACCACCGTCAGAGATGTATGCATAGATAGTCTGATTCATCACGTTGCCCAGACGAGCTTTCAGGAACTTTGCGGCGATGGCAGCACCTACAGCGAAGCAGTGACCCTGACCAAGAGGACCAGAGGTGTTCTCGATGCCGCGCTCAATCTCGCGCTCGGGGTGACCAGGAGTTACTGAACCCCACTGACGCAGGTTCTTCAGGTCCTCAAGAGTGTACTTGCCGATAAGGGCGAGCTGGCTGTACAGCATTGGAGCCATGTGGCCAGGATCGAGGAAGAAACGGTCGCGTCCCTCCCATGTGGGATTCTCAGGATCGTAAACCAGGAACTCACTGTAAAGGGTGTTGATGAAGTCTGCACCACCCATCGCACCGCCGGGGTGACCCGACTTGGCTTTTTCAACCATCGAAGCAGCGAGGATACGGATATTATCCGCTGCCATGTTCATTACTTTGTTGTCGTTCATAATTTTTAAACTACTAACTAATATATTCTTCTTTATTTGTTGTCTACAGCAGCTTGTTCAATGGGGAGACACTTCTTGTAGTTTTGGATGTAGCGTTCGAATCCGGCCACATCCTCGGCTGTTGGAGCGATGCTTATACCGGTATTACCTGCAAAGACCACATCCTCAAGATAGTCAGCCAAACTCTTGCCATCCTTGTTGATTAGGTAGCCTGCAAGCAGAGCAATACCCCATGCTCCTCCTTCACCAGCTGTCTCCATAACACTGATGGGACTATTCAGGGCTGCAGCTAGCATGCGCTGACCTACGCCTGCAGTTTTGAAGTATCCACCATGACCAGTGATTCGGTCTACGCGAATCATCTCGTCTTTGAACAGAATGTCATTTCCGATTTTTAGAACACCGATGGCTCCATAGAGGTGTGCGCGCATGAAGTTTGCTAAATTGAATTTGTCGTTAGCTGAGCGTACAAACATGGGACGTCCCTCACTTAGCCCCGTTACAGGTTCACCGCTAACATAATTATATGCCATCAGACCACCACAGTCAGCATCACCCTCAAGGGCTTTGTTAAACAACTTGCCATAGAGTTCGTTCATGTCGACCTTAAGGCCCAACAGTTGCTGGTATTCCTTGAACAGGCCCACCCATGCGTTGATATCCGAAGTACAGTTGTTGCAGTGAACCATGGCCACAAGCGAACCGTCGGGAGTGGTCACCATATCAATCATTTCATAGGGCTTTGATAAAGGCTTCTCGAGTACAATCATAGAGAAAGAAGAAGTACCTGCACTTACGTTACCTGTACGCTGTTTTACTGCATTGGTGGCAACCATGCCGGTACCAGCATCGCCTTCTGGTGGACATACGGGGCAACCCGGTTTGAGGTGTCCAGAGACATCGAGTCTCTTTGCACCTTCTGGTGTAAGAAAACCGGCACTTTCGCCAGCATTCAATGACTTTGGTAGAATGTCGAGCAACTTCCAACTGAAGCCCTTTGGAGCAATCAACTCGTCGAACTTCTTTACCATCTCGGCATCATATGTCTTTGTGGCGGGGTCTACGGGAATCATACCAGATGCATCGCCTACGCCCAAAACGAACTGGCCTGTAACCTGCCAGTGTACATAGCCTGCTAATGTTGTTAGATATTTGATGTCGCTGACATGCTCTTCGTTGTCGAGAATAGCTTCATAAAGGTGCGAGATACTCCAACGCAGGGGAATGTTATAATTGAAAAGCTCAGAGAGTTTGGCAGCAGCCTTTCCTGTATTTGTGTTACGCCAGGTGCGGAATGGTACTAGAATCTGCTGGTTCTGATTGAAGGCCATATAGCCATGCATCATTGCGCTGAAGCCGATGGCGGCCAAATTTTCGATCTCACAATCGTATTGCTTCATTACGTCTTTGCGTAATTCTGCGTAGCAGTCTTGAAGACCATACCAAATGGCCTCCACGCTATAGGTCCATAGTCCATCTACGAGCTGGTTTTCCCACTCGTGTGAACCCTGAGCTATGGGTTTGTTTTCTTGGTCGATAAGAACGGCCTTGATGCGTGTGGAACCGAACTCGATTCCCAGAATGGCTTTTCCAGCCTCGATGGTTTGTTTTGCGGTCATTGTTTTCTTAAGTTTTTTGGTATTTTGAGCGCAAAGGTAACATTTTCCGCTCACATAGCCAAATATTTCCATGTCTTTTCATATATATATGGTATAATAATAAAATATGGTGTGATAGATAAATGAATAAATAATATTGAAAATATGGTATTATTTTTAATGGTAAATGAATATACAAATGTGATACTTATTGGCAGCAAATGCAATGCTTGCCACATGTAAATGATATATTTAATGCTTGCAGGTATTATGTTTTGTGTGACATTAATCTATGATATGGTAAATAAAAAAAACTCTGAATCAAATTGACTCAGAGTTCTTTTGTTATGAAGGTAATAATGATTTACTTCAGTGATTTGTTCAGCATAAAGTACATTTCATTATTGCGGAGGGTCTGCTTGAAATCAGCAATATTTGTCTGCTTGTTGATCTTTACATACTCAATGCCCAGCATTTCGGCGAAGTCTTCCCAGTACTCTTCATTAATGTCATAAGAGAAAGCACTGTGGTGAGTACCACCAGCCAGGATCCATGCAGCAGCGCCAACCTCGAAACTGGGCTGGGGAATCCACAGGGCAGAAGCCACGGGAAGCTTAGGCATGGGCTTGGGCTCGATGCACTCTACCTCCTGAGAAATCAGACGGAAGCGGTTACCAAGGTCTACAACGGTGGCCTTGATTCCTGCACCGGTTTTTGAGGTGAACACCAAACGGGCGGTTTGCTGCTTTCGAATACCAATGCCGAGGAAGTGAACCTCGAGTTTGGGCTTGTCGGTAGCGATGAGCGGACAAACCTCGAGCATGTGACTCTGCAGGCAAGAGCTCTTGTCGCCGGCAAAGTTGAGGGTGTAGTCTTCCAGGAAAGAGCAGCCGGTAGGCATTCCCTGCTGGATAACCCACAGGGTGCGATAGAGGCAGGCTGTCTTCCAGTCGCCCTCGGCACCGAAACCGTAACCCTCCTGCATCAGGCGCTGTGAAGCGAGACCTGGAATCTGGTCGAATCCGCAGAAGTTAGGATCATCGATGTTGGCATCACCAAGGTCGTCGAAGTTGGTGGTGAAGGCAGTAGCGCCCTCGTCCTTCAGTACGCGGCGCAGGGCAATCTCGGCCTTGGCAGCGTTCTTCACTTTCTCCCAGTAAACTTGTTCTCCGCTCTCGTCAATCTTGATGGTGTAGAGTTTTTTATACTCCTCAACGAGCTCGTCGGCCTCCTTATCGGTGACCTGCTTGAAGTACTCCATCAGTGAAGATACGGGGTAGTAGTCAACGTGGTAGCCTAGACGCTGCTCGAACTCTACGCGGTCACCATCAGTAACAGCAACGTTGTTCATGTTCATGCCAAACATCAGACAGCGCACGTTGTGAGCATCTGCAACACCAGTTGCTACGCGAGCCCAAACGGCAATCTGTTTCTGAACTTTTTCATCCTTCCAATAACCGCAAACCACTTTACGGGCGATACGCATGCGTGTGCAGATATGTCCGAACTCGATATCACCGTGAGCACTCTGGTTCAGGTTCATGAAGTCCATGTCGATGTCGCTCCAGGGGATTTCGGCATTATACTGTGTATGGAAGTGGCACAGAGGTTTCTGTAACTGCTGAAGACCTTTAATCCACATCTTGGCGGGGGAGAAGGTGTGCATCCAGGTGATGATACCTACGCACTTCTCGTCGTTGTTAGCAGCAAGCATAATCTGCTCTACCTCCTTTGAACTGTTGGCTGTGCCTTTATACACAATCTTTACGGGAATGTTGCCGCTCTTGTTCAGACCGTCAACCATTTCCTTTGAGTGTCCGTCAACTGCAACAACGGCATCGCCTCCGTACAGGAGCTGTGCGCCTGTTACCCACCAAATCTCATAATTATCAAATGCTTTCATAAGTGTATCTATTTTAGTGATTAGAATTAATGTTTTTGTCCTTTCTGTCCATAATAGGCATTGGGGCCATGTTTGCGCATATAATGTTTCTCGATGAGCAAAGGGTTCATTGTTAAGTTGGGATTCACTGAGAATGCAATAAAGGCCATTTTGGCACATTGTTCCATTACCTTTGCGTTATATACTGCGTTGTCAGGAGATGTTCCCCATGAGAACGGACCATGGTTCTTAACCAATACGGCAGGTGTGTGATCGGGATTGATTTTACGGATGTTTAGAACTTCGTCAACAATCACATTACCTGTCTCCAACTCGTACTGACCTTTAACCTCAGCTTCGGTCATGTCGCGAGTGCATGGGATATCCTTGTAGAAGTAGTCGGCATGAGTAGTTCCGATATTGGGGATGTCCTTGCCTGCTTGAGCGAAAGCGGTGGCATAGGTAGAGTGAGTGTGGACCACGCCCTGAATGTTAGGGAACGCTTTGTATAATACAAGGTGGGTAGGTGTATCGCTTGAGGGGTTGAGGTCGCCTTCAACAACCTTACCACTTTCCAAATCAACCACCACCATGTCCTCAGCTTTCATCTCGTCGTAGCTTACGCCTGATGGCTTAATGACAACGAGCCCCTTTTCACGGTCAATACCAGAGACATTACCCCAGGTAAAGATTACTAGTCCCTGCTTTACTAGGTCTAAGTTGGCCTTAAATACTTTCTGTTTGAGTTCTTCTAACATAGTGTTCTTTATAATTTAAATTTTGAATCTTCATCGTAGGCCTTATTATTGAAACGGTATAAGGCCGCACCACGTTTTGATGACTTCTTATCGATAAGATTTGTCTTCTCAATGAAGTCCATTTCCTTAATGCGTTTACGAAAGTTACGTTTGTCAACTTCTTCGCCAATAACGGCTTCATAGAGACGCTGCAGTTGTGTGAGGGTGAAGAGTTGGGGTAATAGACGGAAACTGATGGGGGCAGTCTTGATTTTTTGGCGCATAATACGCAGGGCCTGCTTTACCATTTGGTTGTGGTCTGAATATAGGATGGGTATCTCGTTGATGTCAACCCATTCTACACCATGCTCTTGGCGTAACTTCTCGTCGTAGTCCTTTACGTTAATTAATGCGTAATAGGCAATAGAGATGACGCGTTCACCAGGGTCACGGTCAATGCTTCCAAAGGCTCCTACTTGTCGCATATACAGGTTGTTAAGGCCTGTTAGTGTTTCCAAGGTTCGTTTGGCAGCATCATCGATGCTCTCGTCAGCAGCGACGAAGCCTCCATAGAGGCTCCACTCGCCGCGTCCGGGATCCATCTGGCGTCGGCCGATGAGTACCTTCAGTTTCTGCTCATCAAAGCCGAAGATGATGACATCGACCGACACCCAGACTTTCGAATGTTCAATATAGTAAGTCATTTCGCTTATTATATGTTATGCATTATGAATTATGCATTCTAGAATTGACTTACCAGAAATAATAGTAGAAGGCTGCTGTGAAGCCTAAGATGATAATGGTGTGGATGACATCCCACTTGTTCCAACTAGCACGTGTAGCAGCCACCTGCTCGGGGGTAGATGTTCCGAATACCAAACCCTGGATTTTTTTCTCGTCAGGAGCCTCGGTGATAAGTGACACCACGATGACAACCAAACAGCAGACCACCAGCATAGCGCCGCAGAAGAACAGCCAGTTGAAGTCATAGAACACAGCCTTGAACCATGAGTCGGTAGCGTCGGTAGCGTTGCTGTAGTAAACCTTGGCACTCAGACGGGTGAGACCGATGATGATACCAGACAGCAAACCCCACATGCCACCCTTGGCTGAAGCACGCTTCCAGCAAATACCCAGCAGGAAGGCAGAGGCAATACCAGGAGCAAGCACAGACTGAACGTCCTGCAGGTAGTTATAGAGCACATCGCCTACAGAGCGCATAATGGGAATCCACAGGATGCCGAGAATTACGATGACCACGGTGGCAATCTGACCGATGCGCACCAACTGCTTCTCGGGAGTCTCGGGCTTGAGGCGTTTCCAGAAGTCAATGGTGAACAGCATGGCTGAAGAGTTGAAAAGAGATGCCAGTGAGGACATTAAGGCTGCCAGGATACCGCAGACCACCAGGCCCTTCACACCAGCAGGCAGCAACTTGGCCACGAGGGTGGGGAAGGCAGCGTCGGGAGTAGAGAGCACGAATACCTCACCGTTGGGCAGGGTAACACCCTTGGTGCTCATGGCGAAAGCAATCATACCGGGGATGAGGAACAAGAACACGGGCAGCAGTTTTAGGTAGGCACCGAAGATGGTACCACGGCGAGCTTCTTTCTCATTCTTGCCAGAGAGTACGCGCTGAACGATGTACTGGTCGGTACACCAATACCAGAAACCGATAACGGCAGAACCGATGAGGGCGCCCAACCAGGGATAGTTGGCGTCGCGGTTGTCGCGGATGAGCGAGGTCATCTTGTCGCCATACTCGTTGGCATCAACAGCACCGCAGATAGACATCATCTGATCCCATCCACCCAGAGCCTTGAAGCCCAGCACGAGGATGATGAGTGAACCGAGGAGCAGGATAGGAGTCTGGAGAACAGATGTGTAAAGCACGCTCTTCATGCCACCGAAGATGGTGTAGAGGGCCGTGATGAGTACCAGACCGATAGCGGCAATCCAGAAGAAATCGATGCCCCAAAGTTCTTCGATGCCAAACACCTGCTGGAACACCAGACCACCGGCATAGACGGTGACGGCCACCTTGGTGAGCACGTAAGAGATGAGTGAGATGACAGAGAGGATGGTGCGGCTCTCCTTGTTGAAGCGGCGCTCCAGGAACTCAGGCATGGTGTAAACCATACTGCGTGTGTAGAAAGGAACGAACACCCAACCCAGAATCAGGATCATCCAACCCTGAATCTCCCAGTGGGCCATAGCCATACCCGACGAAGCACCAGCGCCGGCGAGGCCGATAAGGTGCTCTGAACCAATGTTTGAGGCGAAGATAGATGCACCGATGGCAATCCATGTTGCATCCTTACCACCTAAAAAATAGTCTGCTGAGTTGTTGTTCTTCTGACTAACAACCCATACTACTATGCCAATCAGGGCAATTGTAAAGAGCCCGATGACAATCCAGTCTAATAATGCCATAAATTTGTAGTTTTTTTAAGTTATTATTGTTGTTTTCTGTTTTTCCACATAGCGGTCATATCTTCTAACGTCTTGCCTTTGGTTTCAGGCACCATCTTCCATACGAAGAGGGCTGCCAGCAGACAGATGAGACCATAGAGGCCGTAGGTAAACCAGTGTCCGAAATCATCACCTTCTGTAAGGTGCATGTTGAACATGGGCACGAAGGTTGAGGAAACTATAAAATTGAATATCCACTGGAAAGCTACTGCAATGGCCACGGCACCACCACGAATGGTGTTGGGGAAGATCTCGGCAATAAGAACCCATGTGATGGGGCCCCATGAGAACATGAACGAGGCCGCGTAGACCATGATAGAGGCAGCGGTGACAAACTCCAGACCAGCATGTCCGAAACTGATGGCCACCCCCAGTGCGCCAATAGCCATTCCAATTGATCCCCAAATAAGAAGTGGCTTGCGACCCCACTTCTCGACAGTGAAGATGGCTACGAGGGTAAAGAGAATATTGACAATACCCATAAATACGGTGAGAATCATAGGATTGTCCATTCCCATATCACCGAAGATACGTGGCGCATAGTAGAGCACGGCATTGATACCTACAGCCTGTTGAAACACAGACAGCATAATGCCGACAAAGATGCAGACAAAACCATAGGTCATCAGTTTCTCAGTCTTCACTACCATAGTGTCCTTGATGTCCTGCAGAATCTGAGTTGCCTTGCTGCTGCCGTTGATCTTTGAAAGGATGCCAAGAGCTTTCTGGTCCTGACCAATTGATACAAGATAGCGTGGGGTCTCGGGTACGAAGCAGATGAGCAGCGCGAAGAGGCCTGCGGGCACTGCCTCACTTCCGAACATATAGCGCCATCCGGTTTCCACAGTCCATACAGCTTTTGGATCAAGAGAGGCGAGAGTCTTTCCCATTTCTTCTACTGCTGGTTGGATATGGTCGCCTAGGATGAAGAAGTTGACGAAGTAAACCACCAACTGACCAAAGATGATGGCAAATTGGTTCCAAGAAACCAGCATACCACGGATGCCAGAAGGAGCCACCTCGCCAATGTACATAGGACAGATGGCAGAAGCCAAACCTACGCCGATGCCGCCAATCACACGATAGAAGTTGAACATCAGCGCTAGCGAATATGAAGGATGACCGTATTCAAAGAAAAGAAATTCGGGATCCATGCTTCCTAATGCTGATATAAAGAACAAGAGGCCTGCAATGATGAGTGATTTCTTGCGACCAAGGTTGGTGGCCAGGAAACCAGATATTGCAGAGCCAATGATACAGCCAATCAGGGCACTCGCAGAAGTAAAGCCGTGCCAACCATCGGTGTAGTCAAAGTCTCCAGCTGTCTTGAAGAATGCTTGAAGTCCCTTTTCTGCTCCAGAAATCACAGCAGTATCATAGCCAAACAAAAGTCCGCCTAATACTGCTACCATAACTATACTAATTAAATAGCCTCTGCTACCATTTTCATTCTGTGCCATAATACTTGATTGTTATTTGTTATTTGACAGAGAACTTATAGGCGGCGTGACTGTAGTACTTCTCGCCGGGATTAAGTACTGGACTAGGCCATTCGGGATGGTTGGGTGAGTCGGGGTACTTTTGGCTTTCCAGACAAACTGAGATGTACTGAGGATAGTGTTTGCCATGCTTGCGAACGATCTTCTCCTCACCCTGAATACCCTGGAAATTGCCAGTGTAAACCTGTACACCAGGTTCGTTTGTAAACATCTCCATGAAGATGCCGGTTTTGGGACTGTAAAGTGTAGCGCATACCTGTGTGTCATCACCTTTGGTGTTTAAACACCAATTGTGGTCATAACCGCCATTCGCATTCTTTACTTGATTGAACTCGCGATCTAGTCCGTCAATGATTGCATGTTCGGTGCGGAGATCCATTGTTGTGCCCTCAACTGCGCGAATCTCACCGGTAGGCATATATGAGTCGTCGGCCACGGTAAATGAATCAGCATTCACCATTAGTAGCTGATTCAAGCCGCCAGCTTCTTCCTCAAAATCGCCTGAGAGATTGTAGTAGTTGTGATTGGTCTGGTTGATGATAGTGGGCTTGTCTGTGGTAGCCTCCCACGTGATGTCGAGGGTATTGCCATTGACGATCTTATAAGTTGTGGTGGCAGTTACAGTACCAGGGAATCCGTTCTCGCCGTCTTCAGCTACGATGGTTAGCTTCAAAGTCTGCTCGTCAATCTGCTCAGCTTTGTATACCTTGTTCATCCAACCCGTATCGCCGCCGCCATGTAGACAATGGTCGCGTCCATCGTGCTTGTCGTTTTGCTTCAATTGAATGGTGTCGCCATTTAGCACAAAGCGACCCATGTTGATTCGGTTGGCATAGCGGCCAACACTTGAACCGTAGTCGGTGGTCTTCTCCATGTACTGGGCAATGTTGTCGAAGCCAAGTACAACGTCAATGAGTGAGTCGTTTTTGTCGGGTACCATCAGCGAAACAATTCGTCCACCATAATTTGTGATACATACTTCCATGCCCTTGTCTCCTTTTAAGGTGTAGAGCTTTACGGTATCACCGTTAATAATTGTGTCAAACTTAGCTGGGTTAAGGCCCGAAGCAGTTAATTCAGATGCGGTTGGTTGGGGATCACACGACATCATCGTGAGAGCCACCAGTGCCCCAAATCCAAAAAGTGAAGCTTTCAATGCTTTCATTGTTTTTGATAGGTTTAAATTAAACAGTTTTAGTTATTATTTTAAAATTGGGTGTAAAGTTACAATTTTTATTTGTTCTACCCAAGACAATGGCAATCTATTTTGTAGTAGGCGCCTTCTTTTAACAATTTTTTTGCCTTATGTGGTTGATTTGTGGTGTGAAATGATTAACTTTGCAGTCCATAAACATATATTATGAAAGAGATTAAAGTACAAGATGCACAACTGAGTGAAGCTGCTATGAAAGGAATGGATGCATTCCTTCAGGTTATTATTCATGCTATTCGCAAAGCTGTTGGTGGCGAGCCTACGGTGGAAGTGATGCAGGCGTTGAATGCCGATCAGATGACTCTGCTCTGTTGGGATACACTCCATCAAGAGGTGATGGATGGAGGCTTTATCCAGTTGATACACAATGGATATGGCCCCTTTATCTTCAAGAATCCCTTTGCCAAGGCCTTGAATAAGATGTGGCATATGCGAGATCTCTCGAAGATGCTTTACGAGGTTCATACATTATGGCTCGAGAATCGCGAAGTGTTGGAGATGGAATGCTCGGACGAGGAGTTTATGGCGCTCTTTGAAAAGTATCCTCAGTTTGATGACTACGACGATATGTTTGTGGAAAATGAGGAAAGATGGACAGAGCAGGTTGCCCATTATGTAGATGAAAATATAGAAAAGTTTGTGGTAATAGAGAATGAATAAACAAGAACAGGAACTCCGAAAGAAGAGCCCTGTGCAGATAAAGAACAGGAAGGCTTCATTCGAATATTTCTTTATAGAGGAATACACAGCAG
This sequence comes from Prevotella sp. E15-22, assembly GCF_023204875.1. Lineage (NCBI taxonomy): Bacteria > Pseudomonadati > Bacteroidota > Bacteroidia > Bacteroidales > Prevotellaceae > Prevotella > Prevotella sp. E15-22. The sequence continues at coordinate 1,900,517 of NZ_CP096247.1, read as the reverse complement.
GCATCGTGCTTACGGGTACAGAGATTAAATCTATTCGCGCGGGTAAAGCATCATTAGTGGATACCTACTGCTCAATTATCCGTGGTGAGTTGTGGGTTAAAGGTATGTCTATAAGTCCGTATTTTTATGGATCGTATAATAATCATGAGCAAAAACGTGAACGTAAATTGTTGTTGACGCGGCGTGAGATAGCTCGTCTGGAGAGTGCGACAAAGCAGACAGGGTATACCATTGTTCCTACATTGGTGTTCATTGATGAACATGGAAGAGCAAAGATGGATATTGCATTGTGTAAAGGAAAGAAGGCTTTTGATAAGCGTCAGACGTTGAAGGAAAAGGAGGATAGACGTGAGATGGATCGCGCGATGAAGGTATATAAATAAACATTAGTTTTGGAGAATGAGAAAGTTTTTGTTTGTAGTAGTTGGTTTGCTGATTGCAATTTGTGTTGCCGCACAGCAAAAAAGAGAATTCCGTGGTGCGTGGATACAATGCGTGAATGGACAGTTTCAAGGTATGGGTACTCTTAAAATGCAGCAGACGTTGCTCTACCAGTTAGATGAATTAAAAAAAGATGGAGTAAATGCTATTATCTTTCAAGTTCGTCCGGAATGTGATGCGCTTTATCAGAGTAATATTGAACCATGGAGCCGTTTCTTGACTGGTCAGCAAGGAAAAGCCCCGTCGCCATATTGGGATCCTCTGCAGTGGATGATTGAACAATGTCACCAGCGTGGTATGGAACTTCATGCATGGATCAATCCCTATCGTGCCAAGACTAAAGGTACCTCAATGTTAGCTTCTAATCATGTTGGTGTGACTCATCCTGAGCGTTGCTTTTCTTATGATGATCTGCTCATTCTTAATCCTGGTATTCCCGAGAATCGCGATTATATCTGTCAGGTGGCTAAGGACATCGTATCGCGCTATGATATTGACGGTATTCATATGGATGACTATTTTTATCCTTATCCTGCAGCTGGACAGGTTATTCCCGATGATCAGCAATATCGAATGTACAGCAATGGAATTAAAGACCGTGGCGACTGGCGTCGCTATAATGTAAATCTCTTTATAAAGCAGTTCTATGAGACAGTACATGCGACAAAGCCTTGGGTGAAGGTGGGTATCTCGCCCTTTGGTATTTATCGCAATAAGAGAAGTGCTGCTATAGGCAGTAATACAAATGGTTTGCAAAATTATGATGATCTTTATGCTGATGTGTTATTGTGGATAAATAATGGATGGTTGGACTACTGTGTTCCGCAAATTTATTGGGAAATTGGTAATAAAGCAGCAGACTATGATACGTTGATTCGCTGGTGGAACCAACATGCTGGTGGTCGTCCGCTGTTCATTGGTGAAGATATAGAGCGCACGGTGAAAAATGCTGATCCTCAAAATCCTAGTCAGAACCAGCAACCTGCAAAATATCGTCTGCATCAGCAGATGAGCAATGTCCGAGGTACTGTTCTGTGGTACGCGAAGGCTGCTGTTGATAATACTGGTAACTACGCTACAATGCTGCGTAATAACTACTGGTGCTATCCTGCAATGCAACCTCAGATGTCGTTCATTAGCAGTAAGACTCCCAAGAGACCTCGTAAAGTGAAACCTGTTTGGACTAGTGATGGCTATATCCTTTTTTGGACTTCTCCCCGCGGCAAGCAATGGGACGAGATGGCTACTCAGTATGCTGTCTATCGATTTGAGAAAGGTATGAAGATAAATACAGATGATCCTTCAAAATTAGTTGCCATTACGTCGAATACTTACCTGAAGTTACCTTACAAAGACGGTCGTCATAAATACACTTATGTGGTCACGGCTTTGAACCGCCTTCAAGCGGAGAGTAAGGTGGTAAAGAAGACCGTAAAGTTGTAATAACCTTATAGTATTCATTATACTATGAAAGAACATTCGTTTGATAAAGTGCTGTCCAAGATGGGAATCAGCGAACTCAATGATATGCAGCAGGATGTAATAAATCACTTCCTGCATGGACGTAACGATATTGTTGTCCTATCGCCTACTGGAACAGGTAAGACACTGGCATATCTTTTGCCTTTGGTGCAGTTTTTAGATGCTCAGAGTGACGCTGTTCAGGCCTTGGTTGTTGTGCCGGGACGTGAACTGGCTCTTCAGTCGAATACAGTTCAGTTGTCTATGGGATCAGGTATTCGCTCGCAGGCTTGTTATGGCGGTCGTACAGCAATGGACGAACATAGGCTGCTGAAGAAGAACCACCCTCAATTGATATTCGGAACGCCAGGTCGATTGAACGATCATTTGGATAAGGGAAATATCGATAAACACCTTATTAAATATATAGTCATTGATGAGTTTGATAAATGTCTAGAAATGGGGTTTCAGGATGAAATGTCGCATCTGTTGGGTAAATTGCCTATGCTGGAGCGTCGTTTCCTTCTATCTGCTACCGATACCGACATTATTCCTCGCTATGTGGAGATGAGGCATACTGATCGCCTCGATTATTTGATTGAAGAGGAACGATTAAACGATAGGGTGGAAGTTTATGGCGTACAGTGCCCTGTGAAGGATAAACTCGATACCCTGGCTCAGTTGCTGAAGTCGCTTGGTGAGACGCAGAGTGTTGTTTTCTTGAACTATCGTGATTCAGTGGAACGTACGGATCAGTTTTTGCGTAAACAGGGTTTTGTAACTAGTGTCTTTCGTGGCGGAATGGAACAGCGTCAGCGTGAGGATGCTCTCTATAAGTTCTCCAATGGTTCGGCAACAGTTCTCGTTTCTACCGATTTGGCTTCTCGTGGTCTGGATATACCCAATATTGATAATATTATTCACTATCATCTTCCTGGTAATGAAGAGTCGCTGGTGCATCGCATTGGCCGAACTGCCCGTTGGGATAAGGTGGGACGTACTTTTTTTCTCGTGGGGCCGGAGGAACATATTCCTGGGTTTGTGGAATCACTGGCGCAGATTTACGAACCTTCTGCTGATGAGTTGATTCCTCAACCTTGTATGGCTACACTTTATATTGGTAAGGGCAGAAAAGACAAAATCTCGAAAGGTGATATCGTTGGTTTTCTCTGTAAAAAGGGTGGCCTTAAGACCTGTGAGATAGGACGAATAGATGTTTCTGATCGCTATGCGTATGCTGCTGTGAAACGAGAGAAGCTTCAACAAATCATACGATTGACTCGTGGAGAGAAAATCAAAGGCGTCCGTACGGTGGTCGAACCAGTTCGTTGACGATGGAGGGGTGTTGTAGATGAAGTAATTGATGCTAAAGATGTATATAACGAACTTTGCTTATGATTAATTGTTGTTAGGTTGACTTGACAAATTGAAAGGAAAAGCAACCTTTTTCATTAATTTTTGCCAAAATATTTGTCTAATTCAAATAAAAAGTGTAATTTCGCACGCAAATTTAGGAATCAGTATAAAACCAATAAACAATTCTAAAAAAAATTATGAAGAAGTACAACTTTAATGCAGGTCCTTCAATGCTTCCTCGTGAGGTCATTGAGGCAACCGCCAAACAGTGTCTTGATTTCAATGGTTCTGGTCTTTCTCTCATGGAGATCAGCCATCGTGCTAAGGACTTTCAGCCTGTTGTTGATGAGGCTGTAGCGCTCGTAAAGGAATTACTTGATGTTCCTGAGGGTTACTCCGTTATCTTCCTTGGTGGCGGCGCTTCACTGGAGTTCTGCATGATTCCCTATAACTTCCTCGTAAAGAAGGCTGCTTACCTGAATACAGGTGTTTGGGCAAAGAAAGCTATGAAGGAAGCAAAACTTTTCGGAGAGGTAGTAGAAGTGGCTTCTTCTGCTGATGCAAACTACACCTTCATTCCTAAAGATTTTACTGTTCCTGCTGATGCTGACTATTTGCACATTACTACGAACAATACTATCTATGGTACAGAAATTCGTAAAGATCTTGATGTTGAAGTGCCCCTGATTGCTGATATGTCTTCAGATATATTCAGCCGTCCTGTTGATGTGAAGAAGTACAACGCTATCTATGCTGGTGCTCAGAAGAATTTGGCTATGGCGGGTGTTACCATCGTCATCGTGAAGGATGACGCACTTGGTAAGGCTCCCCGCGAAATTCCTACCATGCTTGACTATCGCACTCACGTGTCAAAGGGTTCAATGTTTAATACTCCTCCTGTAGTACCCATCTACTGCGCTTTGGAAAACCTCCGCTGGATCAAGAAGCAGGGTGGTGTTGAAGCAATGGATAAGTTGGCTAAACAGCGTGCTGAAATTGTCTATGGTGAGATTGATAGAAACAAGATGTTTGTAGGAACTGCTCAGGCTCAAGATCGTTCATTGATGAACCTCTGCTTCGTTATGGCCCCCGAGTACAAAGATCTTGAGAAGGACTTCCTTGACTTCGCCGTTTCTAAGGGAATGGTAGGCGTGAAGGGTCATCGTGATGTAGGCGGATTCCGCGCTTCTTGTTACAATGCTCAAACTATTGAAGGTGTAAATGCTCTAGTAGCATGCATGAAGGAATTTGAAGCTCAGCACTAAATATTGTCAATTGAAAGTTATGAAAGTATTAGTCGCAACAGAGAAGCCATTTGCAGCAGCTGCTGTTAATGGTATCAAGGCAGAGATTGAGGCAGCCGGCAATGAGTTGGTACTGCTTGAGAAATATACAGAGAAGGCTCAGTTCCTGGCAGCAGTTGCTGATGCCGACGCGCTGATTATCCGTAGTGATAAGGTTGACGCAGAGGTACTGGACGCTGCTAAGCAATTGAAGATCGTTGTTCGTGCCGGTGCTGGTTACGATAACATCGACCTGACCGCAGCTACAGCACACAATGTAGTAGCTGAGAACACTCCTGGTCAGAACTCAAATGCCGTAGCCGAGTTGGTATTTGGTCTTCTGGTTATGGCCGTACGTGGTTTCTACAACGGCAAGAGCGGTAGCGAGCTGCTTGGTAAGAAGCTGGGTATCCTGGCTTTCGGTAATGTAGGTCGCAACGTGGCTCGTATCGCTAAGGGCTTCGGTATGGAGGTTTATGCTTACGATGCATTCTGCCCAGCAGAGGTTATCGAGGCTGCTGGCGTACACGCCGTAGCTAATCAGGACGCTCTGTTCGAGACTTGCGATGTAGTATCACTGCACATCCCTGCAACACCTGAGACTAAGCAGAGTATCAACGCTGCTCTGGTAGGCAAGATGAAGAAGGGTGGTGTACTGGTTAACACAGCTCGTAAGGAAGTTATTAACGAGCCTGAGCTGATTAAGCTGATGGCTGAGCGAGAGGACCTGAAGTTTGTGACAGATATCATGCCTGATGCTAACGACGAGTTCGCTAAATTCGAAGGTCGTTACTTCTCAACTCCTAAGAAGATGGGTGCTCAGACAGCCGAGGCTAATATCAATGCCGGTATTGCTGCTGCTAAGCAGATCAACGCATTCTTCAAGGACGGAGATACAAGGTTCCAGGTGAACAAGTAATTATTGCAAACATATGGTGCACAGGAGGGGGTAGCCCTACTTGTGCACTATTGTGTTTTAAAAGTTATACATATTAATCATGGCTATTATTAAACCATTTAAGGGTGTTCGCCCCCCAAAAGATCTTGTGGAACAAGTAGAGAGCCGTCCTTATGACGTGCTTGATAGCGAAGAGGCGAGGGCAGAGGCTGGTGATAATGAGAAAAGCCTCTATCACATTATCAAACCTGAGATCGACTTCCCTGTAGGCACATCTGAGTATGATTCTCGTGTGTATGAGAAGGCTGCAGAGAACTTCCAGAAGTTCCAGGATAAGGGGTGGCTGGTGCAGGATGCTACCGAGCATTACTACATCTACGCTCAGACCATGAACGGTAAGACTCAGTACGGACTGGTAGTTGGCGCTTATGTGGACGACTATATGAAAGGCAATATTAAGAAGCATGAGCTTACTCGTCGCGATAAGGAAGAGGATCGTATGAAGCATGTTCGTGTAAACAATGCTAACATCGAGCCTGTATTCTTTGCTTATCCTGATAACGCAGTGCTGAACGGGCTGATTATGCGTTATGCTGCTACTGAGCCTGAATATGACTTCATTGCCCCAATCGATGGTTTCCGCCATCAGTTCTGGGTTATCAATGATGATAAGGATATGCAGACTATCACAGATCAGTTTGCCAAGATGCCGTCGCTGTATATCGCTGATGGTCACCATCGTAGTGCTGCTGCAGCTCTGGTAGGTGCCGAGAAGCAGAAGCAGAATCCAAACCATAACGGCACCGAGGAGTATAACTACTTTATGGCAGTTTGCTTCCAGGCTTCGCAGTTGACTATTCTGGACTACAACCGTGTGGTAAAGGATCTGAACGGACTCTCATCGGAGGAGTTCCTCGCATCGCTGAAGGTAAACTTCGAGGTAGAAGATAAGGGTACTGAGATTTATAAGCCTCAGCAGTTGCATGAGTTCTCACTGTATTTGGATCAGCACTGGTACAGCTTGAAAGCAAAAGAGGGATCATACGACAATACCGATCCAATCGGTGTACTGGATGTAGATATCTCTAGCCGATTGATTCTCGATAAGATTCTTAATATTGGTGACCTTCGCTCATCACAGCGTATCGACTTTGTTGGTGGACTGCGTGGACTGGGCGAGTTGAAACGCCGTGTTGACTCAGGCGAGATGCGTGCTGCGTTGGCTCTGTATCCAGTATCTATGCAGCAGATTATGGATATTGCTGATAGTGGTAAGATTATGCCTCCAAAGGCTACTTGGTTCGAACCAAAATTGCGTTCAGGACTGGTGATTCATAAGTTGTCTTAATTCAATGATTGACGAATTTAAAACAGTTAAAAATATCAGCGAGGGATTTTACTCAGAGAAGCGGAGTAAATTCCTCGCTTTTGCACACCATGTAGAGACTGTCGAAGATATAAAAGAAATTCTTGCCGGTTATCGTAAGAAATACTATGATGCACGACATGTCTGCTATGCTTATATGTTAGGGGCTGCAAGGGAAGACTTTCGTGCAAATGATGATGGTGAACCATCGTCAACGGCAGGAAAACCTATTCTGGGACAGATTAATTCCAATGAACTTACAGACATTTTGATTGTGGTAGTTCGTTATTATGGTGGCGTCAACCTAGGTACTAGCGGACTAATTGTTGCCTATCGAGAGGCTGCTGCAGATGCAATTAATCATGCTGAGATAGAGGTTCGTTCTGTAGAGGAATTGATTACCTATGATTTTCCTTATGTGATGATGAACGATGTTATGCGTATCGTGAAAGATATGCAGCCTCGCATTGTTTCACAAGATTACGACAATACTTGTCGTATTGTCCTTGCTATTCGACAGTCAAATGCAGCACAATTGCGTGAACGTTTATCAAAACTTAGTTTTGAGTGAACAATATGTCTTAAGAACGAACATATGTTACTCAAAACTAAGTTCTTTCTCTCTTTATAATTGTTATTCTTCCATTAGTTTACGATAGCGCGCTTTCTTAGGCTCTTCTAGACCAAGTCTCATGGCTTTATTTGCTTCGTAATCACTAAAGTTTCCTTCAAAGTAAAAAACATTCCCATTTCCTTCGAAAGCAAGGATGTGTGTACAAATACGATCCAAGAACCAACGATCGTGGCTTATAACAACGGCACAACCTGCAAAAGCTTCTAAGCCTTCCTCAAGGGCGCGTAGTGTGTTTACGTCGATATCGTTAGTTGGTTCGTCGAGTAAAAGTACATTTCCTTCTTGTTTTAATGCTATGGCTAAGTGAAGGCGGTTTCGTTCACCACCTGAAAGAACTCCGCATTTCTTCTCTTGATCAGCGCCAGTAAAGTTAAATCTGCTGAGGTATGCACGAACATTGATGTCTTTGCCTCCCATACGGATAGAGTCGTTACCTTGACTTACAACCTCATAAACAGATTTTGAAGGATCGATATCTTTGTGCTGTTGGTCTACATACGACAGCTTAACAGTTTCTCCTACACTGAACGAACCTGCATCTGCCTGTTCTAGCCCCATAATGAGTCGGAATAATGTTGTTTTTCCAACGCCATTTGGTCCTATAACACCTACAATACCATTCGGTGGTAGTGTGAAGTTTAAGTCTTTAAATAGCTCTTTTCCAGGGAAAGATTTCGCAACATGTTCTGCTTCAATAACCTTGTTTCCTAAGCGAGGACCATTGGGAATAAAGATCTCTAACTTTTCTTCTTTTTGTTTCTGTTCCTCGTTTAACATAGTTTCGTATGAATTCAAGCGTGCCTTACCTTTAGCATGGCGAGCCTTTGGGGCCATTCGCACCCATTCTAATTCTCGTTCAAGGGTCTTGCGTCTTTTTGAGGCCTGCTTTTCCTCTTGAGCCAATCGTTGACTCTTCTGCTCTAACCAACTTGAGTAGTTGCCTTTCCAAGGAATGCCTTCACCACGATCCAACTCCAAAATCCATTCTGCTACATCGTCGAGAAAGTAGCGGTCGTGTGTGACGGCAATTACGGTTCCTTCATATTGTTGTAGATGTTGCTCAAGCCAGTCTATTGATTCTGCGTCCAGATGGTTCGTGGGCTCATCAAGCAACAGTACATCTGGTTTCTGTAGAAGCAGTCGACATAATGCTACGCGGCGTCGTTCTCCTCCAGAAAGATTCTTTACGCTCCAATCGCTAGGAGGGCAGTTTAATGCAGCCATTGCGCGTTCCAGTTTTGAATCCATGTTCCATGCATCTGTTGCGTCAATGACGTCCTGTAGTTCTGCTTGACGTTGCATTAACTTGTCCATCATGTCGGGATTTTCATAGTACTCAGGTAAGCCGAATTTGACGTTGATGTCGTCGTATTCGGCAAGTGCATCATATACGTGTTGTACACCTTCCATAACATTCTCCTTTACGGTTTTGTTTTCATTTAAAGGAGGTTCTTGTGGTAGGTAACCAACAGAGTAGCCGGGGCTCCAAACGACATCTCCCTGATATTGTTGGTCTAATCCGGCAATAATTTTCATAAGGGTTGATTTGCCTGCGCCATTTAGGCCAATGATGCCAATCTTTGCCCCATAGAAAAAACTGAGATAAATGTTCTTTAAAACTTGTTTCTGGTTTTGCTGGATGGTTTTGCTTACACCAACCATTGAGAAAATAACTTTTTTGTCGTCTGCTGTTGCCATAATACTTTATTTGTTTGTTGCAAAGATAACTGATTTTCTTTAATTACCAAACGGTTTATTTAAAAATATGCGTATGCTTAGCAACAATAAAAGGAAACCGTTTCTTCGGTTTCCTTTTTTCTTTTGGCGGAAGGTGAGGGATTCAAACCCCCGATACCCATAAGGGTATACCGGATTTCGAGTCCAGCGCGATCGATCACTCTGCCAACCTTCCTTTTTGAAAAATGGAACCCCATCAATGATGAGATTCCAGCGGTTTTTTTGAGGTGCCTGGCGGATTCGAACCGCCGTAGACGGTTTTGCAGACCGTTGACTAAGCCACTCATCCAAGGCACCCTTTTCGGTTTGCGGATGCAAAGGTACTACTATTTTTTTGTTTGACCAAATTTTTATAGGATTTTTTGTTAGTACAGTGACGATTTTCTCCATTTTTTCTTCTTAACTCCTTCAGTGCGCAGCCTTGACATGATGAACACGGGTCGTTAGTCGCATTCATGAGCTGAAAAATGCGTTTGCAGATGTAAACTATTGAGAGTGTTATTATTATGGCTACAATTGTTGTTTGCATCTTTGTTAAAGAGAATATTCCTTTACCTTATTTATTATTAAATAGTTTGGAGATTCTTAAGTGATGATTTTGTCGATGATGCTACTAATGGCGTTGGCCATGGGATTGGGTAGGGCAGGGTCTTCTGTTGTCTCAGGATTGATAATAGCCTTTAGGCCAAGCGGCTTTATGCTAATGTTAATCTCTGTATCCATATTGATTGGGTCACCATCGAAGTGCACTGCACCAGGACGCTCGCGATGAATATGAATACTTCGAGCTTGGAACGTTTTGATATGAGAGTTGCTGCTGAGTGTTTTAGCAAAAAGATCCATTGCAATCTTTGGTGCCTCTATAACATTAAAAGGTTCCATGATAATGATGTCCATTACTCCGTCTTGCATTGAGGCACCTGGAGCAATATATGCATTGTTTCCATATTGCGCAGCGTTTGCGCAGGTGATAAGAAATGCTTTATATTTATTCTTGCCAGCTTCGTCCTCAATAATATATGTGTCTGGTTCGTACTTTAAACCTTCTTTGAGTACATTTTCTACATAAGTGACAAGTCCGCGCTTGCCTGCTTCAGCAAACTTCAACGATACGAAAGCGTCAAATCCCATGCCGCAGGTGCAAAAGAAAGGTTTCTCATTGATGACACCATAGTCGAAGAATGCTGTTTGACCTAGATTGATAATGTCAATAGCTCCTTTCATGTTCATTGGAAGACATAGGTGGCGAGCTAATCCATTTCCGGAGCCACAGGGAATGATACCTAATGCTACTTGACTATGTACTAGAGAACGCGCTACTTCATTGACTGTTCCGTCACCACCTACAGCTACACAGATATCAACGCCTTCAGAAACGCATTGGCTGGCAATGGCAGCTGCATGTCCAGCATATTCTGTTGAGACAATCCGGCAATTGTATTTGCTTGCATCTATCCGTTGGCCAATAAGTTGAGGTAGTTCATCTTTTGACTTAGTCCCAGAGATAGGGTTTACGATAAATGTGATGTTCTTTTTCTCGTTTTCCATAGTGCAAATGTACATAATTTAGTTCAAATAACGTGATGTGGTACAATAAAAATGCTAAAATCAAACATTTATTATAAAAAATGTGCACGTTTTACGGATTTTTGTGTAACTTTGCAGCCTGAAATAAAAAGAAACCTATAAAAACAAATATGGGACAACTACAAGATAGATACAAATCGTATCGTATTCCGCAGGAATTTATGGAGAAAGGAGTCTATCCTTATTTCCGTGAAATTACTGGAAAGCAAGGAACGGAAGTCGAGATGGGCGGCCATAAGGTTCTGATGTTTGGCTCAAATGCCTACACAGGCTTGACTGGAGATCAGCGCATCATTGATAAAGCAAAGGCAGCACTTGAAAAATATGGCTCTGGTTGTGCAGGCAGCCGTTTTCTTAATGGTACGTTAGATATTCACGTACAATTGGAGAAAGAGATTGCAAAATTTATTGGTAAGGATGATTGCCTTTGTCTGTCAACAGGTTTTAGTGTAAATCAGGGTGTGATTCCTGCGTTGCTAAGTAAAGATGACTATGTCATCTGTGATGATCGTGACCATGCAAGTATTGTTGATGGCAGACGATTGGCTTTCGCTAAGCAGTTGCATTACAAGCACAATGATATGGCTGACTTGGAGCGTGTGCTTCAGAAATTGCCTCAGGAAGCCGTAAAACTGATTGTTGTTGATGGTGTGTTCTCTATGGAGGGCGATTTGGCTAAGTTGCCAGAGATTATTCAGTTAAAGCATAAATACAATTGCTCTGTGATGGTTGATGAAGCTCATGGAGTTGGTGTCTTTGGACGTCAAGGTCGTGGCGTTTGTGATCATTTCGGTTTGACTGATGAAGTTGATTTGATTATGGGCACATTCTCAAAGTCGTTGGCTAGTATTGGTGGCTTTATCTGCTCTGATAAGGATACAATTAACTTCCTGCGTCATACATGTCGTACATATATCTTCTCTGCTTCTAATACACCGGCTGCTACAGCTGCAGCTATGGAGGCCTTGCACATCATCCAGCAGGAACCCGAGCGTATTGAGAAGTTGTGGAATGTAACTCGCTATGCATTGAAGCGTTTCCGTGAGGAAGGTTTTGAAATTGGTGAGACAGAGAGTCCTATTATTCCTCTTTATGTACGCGATGCAGAGAAAACATTCCTTGTGACGGCTCTTGCATTTAATAATGGTGTGTTTATTAACCCCGTTATTCCTCCAGCATGTGCTCCTCAGGATACGTTAGTTCGCTATGCGTTGATGGCTACTCATACAGAGGAGCAGGTTGAACGCTCCGTGAAAATCCTGAAAAAAATCTTTATTGAGCAGGGAATTATCAAATAATTGCGAAAAAATTTGTGTGGGTGCAAAAAAATTAGTACCTTTGCACCCGCAAAATCGAGGTGTAGCGCAGTTGGTAGCGTTCCTGGTTTGGGACCAGGCTGTCGCAGGTTCGAGTCCTGTCACCTCGACAAAGTATTGGGAGTCTTAGAAATAAGACTCCCAATTTTTGTTTAGATGAATTTTTTATCCAAAAAATTTGTACGTTATTACTTTTTTTCTTATCTTTGCTGCCAGTAAATCGCCTTAAAGATATGAAGAGACCTAAGTTTTTTTTATTATTTCTATTATTACTATTGACTGTTTTACAAGCCAATGGAATGCAAAATAGGGTCTATCAGGTGATTAATGCGTCAAATGGATTGGCAGATAATAGTGCGCAGATAGTTGTTTGCACACGTTCTGGTCGTATGATTATTGCAACCTTGGGAAATCTTAATTTCTACGATGGTGTTACGTTTTCACATATCAGTACGCGTAATGATTATCAATATCAATTATCTGCTTATAAAGGAAATTATCATCTTTATTTTGATTTAAACCATCATGTATGGTTGAAAGATACTCATAAGGTATCGTGTGTTGACATGATGACAGAGAAGTTTGTCGCGAATGTTGATAGTGTCATAAATACAATTGGGTGTAAAGAGCCCATAATGGATCTCTTTACTGATAATGAAGGATATTTGTGGATGTTAACGAAAAAAGGTTTATACAGCGAGAAGTTCGAAAAGTACTTTAGTGTGTTGCCACATCGTAACTTGCAGGATCTTGATGTGTTTGACAATTTCTTATTAACCTTTTATGATAATGGTGAAGAAGTTGGTCAGAACTTGCAAACCGGTAATATCGTTCATCGCACTCGCGCCTATAACGAAAACAAGGCGACTGTATATAGTAATACGTCGGCATTGCTTCGATATGAAAATGGTTTCTTTCAGGTCAGAAATGGTGAAACGGGGTCTGTGGTTCTTTGGTTCAATGTGAAAGACCGTCAGTGGACTATTATAGGGGAGTTTCCGTATCATATTAATAATATCGCGCAGTACGATGGTAAAATCTACATGCCGTCTGAACATGGTTTTGGGGTTTATGACCTTGGTACTAATGCGTTAGATTGGATTAAAAGCATAACGCTAGAAGGAGGGCAAGAGATAGAAACTGATTGTAATATGCTGGCGTTCGACATGCAAGGCGGCATATGGATTGGTACAGAGACTCGTGGTGTTCTTTATGGACGTCCTACTAATGCCGCGTTTATGATGTATCCCCGAAGCAACACCAAATCACGTGAGTTGGAAATGCTTATGTCTGGATTGACTCAGAATATAACTGAGTATCAGGGACAAAGAGCAAACTGTCAGTATGTGGATAGCCGAGGCTGGAAGTGGATTGGTACTATAACAGGACTCTATTTATGTAAGTCGGAACATTCCTCTCCAATATCTTTCTCCAAGACTGATGGACTTAATAACATGGTTATTCATGCTGTTGTTGAGGATCGAAATCATAATATTTGGTTGGCCACATCAAATGGTATATCATGCATCATGTTTAATTCGGACAATGATATTATTTTTATTAATAATTTCGGACGCGGTGATGGTGTCCCCGTAGAATCTTTCCAAAATAATAAGGCCATGCTGCTGGATAATGGCCATATCATTATGCAGGCTATTGACCACATCGTGGAGTTTAGTCCAGAGGATCTTTATGAGGTCAGTACGCCTCATCCCTATAAATTCTATCCCAAGTTGATACAATTGCTGGTTAACGGAAACTATGTTCAACCAGGTATTGCTGTGGATGGCAATGTAATTGTTGACAGACCACTTACAGGCGTTAAAGACATTAGTCTGAATAGCTATCAGACTACTGTTTCGTTGACTTTCTCAGCGCTCAACTATTATCGTCCGCTTCAAACATTTTATCGTGTCAGGGTGAAGGGACTGGAAGCATATGAAGACTGGCAAGTATACTCCTATTTCAATAGTGGTGGAAAGGTAGATGGCAGGGGATTGTTGCATTTGCCTCTTGTAGGACTGGAGCCAGGAGATTACGTTATTGAGATGCAGGCATCCATGTTTCCAGATCAATGGGACGGAACACCGTTTGAGTGGTATGTCCATGTGAATGAGCCATGGTGGCGTACCACGGGTATCTTCTGGGGTGTTGGCATCATTCTTTTTGTATTACTTGTTGTGAACTTGGTTGTTTATATGCGTAATGAACGTCTTCGTATGCAGCGTAATCACGAAGAAGGCGACATTATTCGTAAGATACGTCAGTTTGTGCTGCGTTGTGACACGTCAGCAAACGAGGTGCTTATGCCTTCTTTAGACGATTTCCATTTGTCGCCGGACGATGAAAACACAAAGTTGAGTCCAGAGTTCATTAATACGATGATGACATTGATTCCTTTTGTTCGTGATCATATCCGAGGTGAATTGAGTATGAGTCAATTGGGAAATGTTGCTCATAAAGATGTGGTGAGTTTGTATCACATTATCATGGCGGATATATACAAGAGTCCTCGAAAGTTGGAATTGATTATTCGTTTGCAGCGTGGTGCTGAATTGTTGAAGAATACGGATAAGTCGGTCGAGGCGATTGCAAACGAATGTGGCTTCTTTACTCCAAACTATTTCATGGGCTCCTTCTTCCATCGCTACAAGATGACGCCTAGTGAATATAGGGAAAGTGTAAAGTAATGATTATGGCTTGAATGTGGTTTCGTTGAATCCAACAAGTCGCCAATTGCGATCTGTAATTCCTTTGTAATATACAAGCGCTTGATATTTATTCTCTGTTTGGTAAAACGACCCTTCTTCTGGCAGTGGGTGCGTGGTTCCATCCATATCAGTCATTATCAGTTGATAGTTGTAGTACCCAAGTTTCTGGAGTAGTGTTAGTTCGTACGCTTTCTTTTCTTTGTCGTACGTCATCCTGTAGTTCTCTGGTGCCTCTACTGTCCAACGTCCGTTTACTTTCACGTGAGCATAGTCGTATTTTGGAGCGGGTTGCAGAAGATAGTGCACGTATACATATTCCGATGTACGCTCTGCTTCGTAGTTGTCGCTGTTTCGTAACAGAAAAGCTCCGTTGACATCTTCGTCGTAAGTGTAGTTCCTGCTTGGCTCGCATGGAAAGGGTGTGGCATGCCATGTTTTTGTCGATTCTTCCCAATGCACATCCGAAAGTCCCATGGTAGGGTGGGTGGGATCTAATAACTCAAACTTATGATATTCGTTGCCGGCTTCGAAGATCAAGGGTTGGCAATGCTCCCATGTCAAACCTTGTGAGGTCTTTCCTGTGGGCAGTACGTTAACCTTCATATTGTCTTCTCTTCCGTTTTGCATTACGAATGTCTGAATTTGTTGCTCAGGGCGTGTTATGTTGATGCCGTTATATGTAATGCGCATTGACACTTGTTGGTGACTGTTGTTCGTATCAATGTCTGTGTTCGAATCCACATATAGGCTGAGACTCATTTGTGGCTCTAGAACGCGTAGTTCTACAACAAGTGCTTCGCATAGTTCCTCCTCATCTATAACGTGCAGCCTGTAGTTGCCACTCATACAAATACTCATTTGCTCATTTGGAAACGTAAAACTATAGTGCGTGTATAGTGTATGGGTGTTAATTGAATTCTCATAGTCGTCAATTGTTATGTCGTTGATTCCTTTCAGCCATTCGCTTTCAAATAATTCTTCGTTGGGTGTCCAGTCTGGATTACAAGGCTCAAGATGACATGTAAATCGACGATAGTTGTGTGACAGTTCGTCAAAGCTGATGGCAATCTGATCCTCACTTCCAAGTTGAATGATGGGAAGAGCTTCAAAATCATTGTTGGTGATAACTTGTAGACTCTTGATATTGGGCATTTTTATGCTGTGCCAGGCCATCAATGAAACTGGCAGAAATACGATTAAAAGCAATAGTCTTTTAGCATTCATGGATGCAAAGATAATAAATAAATGATAATATGCAATTGATAATTGAAATTATTTTCTTAACTTTGCACGCATGGAAAAGAAAAAAGATTCAATTATTATTCTGAGTGGTGGCATGGACAGTGTGACACTGCTCTATGACTATCAGGACCGCATAGCTCTGGCCATCTCGTTTGATTATGGCTCAAACCACAATGCGCGCGAGATTCCTTTTGCTCGCATGCACTGTGAGCGCTTGGGCATAGAGCATATTGTCATTCCATTGCAGTTTATGAGCCAATATTTCGAGAGCTCGTTGCTACAGGGCGCAGAGGCGATACCTGAAGGACATTATGCTGCTGAGAATATGAAGTCTACTGTTGTGCCTTTCCGCAATGGCATTATGTTGAGTGTGGCTGTAGGAATGGCAGAGAGCCGTGGGTTGCAGTATGTGATGATGGCTAATCATGGAGGCGACCATACTATCTATCCTGATTGCCGCCCAGAGTTCGTCAGCGCTTTTGATGCAGCAGCTCATGCGGGCACATATAATGGTGTGCATCTGTCTTCTCCCTATACCAATATTACTAAGGGACAGATTGCTGCTCGAGGAAAAGAGCTAGGAATTGATTATCGTGAGACGTGGTCATGCTATAAAGGTGGTGAAAAACACTGTGGAAAGTGTGGTACGTGTGTAGAGCGTAAAGAAGCTCTTGCTGAAGCTGGAATCGTTGATCCTACGGATTATGAATAATATTAATAAGTATGCCGTTTACATATCGTAAGTATGTTGTTTGCGATACGTAAACGGCATATTTATTACTGCTTAGTATGGCTTTTATGAAATGAAGAAACCCTGTCTCGAAAGACAGGGTTCTATGTTTGTTTGGAATAAGTTGTTTTGTTTGTAAGTTTGTGTGTTATGCTTCAGCAGCCTCGGGTATTACTGAAACGACACTCTTGTTGAACTTGCCCTTGTGGAAGTTCACTGTGCCATCGATGAGGGCATAGAGTGTATCGTCTTTACCAATAGCAACACCATTACCGGGATTGTGCTTTGTACCACGCTGACGAACGATAATGTTGCCAGCCAGACACTTCTGACCACCCCAGATTTTCACGCCAAGTCGCTGAGCTGCACTTTCGCGGCCGTTCTTAGAACTACCTACACCTTTTTTATGTGCCATACTGTGTCCTCCTTTAAGCGATTACTTGTTTAACTTCAACCTGAGTGAACTGCTCACGATGACCGTTACGCTTGCGAGAGTCCTTGCGACGCTTCATCTTGAAGACGATGACCTTGTCACCCTTCACCAGCGGGTTCACTACTTCAACTACTACTTTTGCACCTTCTACGGTGGGTGCGCCAACCTTGACAGCGCCGTCGGCATCTACGAGCAGCACTTTGTCAAACTCAACAGTCTTGCCTGCCTCCACGTCCTTGATGTGGTGCACGAAGAGCTTCTTGCCCTCCTCAGCCTTGAACTGCTGACCCTGAATTTCTACAATTGCGTACATTTGTTTTGTTTGTAAATAGGGTTTTTCCCGTAAGGCGGTGCACGTTCGTACACACTTAACCCTGCCTCCACGGGCTCATTTCGGGGTGCAAAGGTACTAATTTTCTATTACATAGAACCTTGCATACCCATTAATCTTTTAAAGTTTTATGTTTTTTTAACTTATAAGTCGGTTTAGAGACCTGCTTTGGTCAGTTCCTCTGCCATCTCCTGCTGCAGCTCGCGTGCTTTATTTCCAGCTACTTCTGCAAAGTTATCCTCGTTGCTGGCATAGATAATGCCGCGACTAGAATTGACCAGCAGTCCACAATCCTTGTTCATGCCATACTTACATACCTCTTGTAACGATCCGCCCTGAGCGCCTATGCCGGGAACAAGCAGGAAATGGTTGGGGGCTTCCTTACGTATGTCTTCGAACATGTGGCCTTGTGTGGCGCCAACAACATACATCATATTCTCGTCGTTGCCCCATTCTTGACTCTTCTTAAGTACTTTCTCAAACAGGCGTTCGCCATTTGCGTCCTCCATCAATTGGAAATCGTGTGAGCCTTTGTTTGATGTTAGTGCCAAGAGGATAACCCACTTGCCTTCGTAACTCAGGAAGGGGGTTACAGAGTCTTCGCCCATATAAGGGGCCACTGTCAATGCGTCAATGTTATATTCCTCGAAGAATGTGCGAGCATACATCTGACTGGTGTTGCCAATATCGCCACGCTTGGCATCAGCAATAATCAGATGGTGGGGATGGTTCTCCTTGATATACTCGCAGGTCTTTACGAAAGCCTCCATGCCTTTCAATCCATAAGCCTCATAGAATGCCAGGTTTGGCTTGTAGGCTACGCAATAAGGGGCCGTAGCCTCGATAATGGCTTTATTGAACTCAAAGATGGGGTCGTGCAGGTCGAAGACGCACTGGGGCATCTTCTTTGGGTCGGTATCCAAACCTACGCAGAGAAAACTGCGTTTCTGCTTAATCTGTTGTATCAGTTCTTGTCTTGTCATATTTGATGTCTTGTTTGTTGCTGAGCTACAGCAACATGCATTACTGATTATAGTTCATTTTCTTTCATGCGCTCTGCGTTCTCGGCCACGGTGAGAGCATCAATCATTGCTTGAATGTCGCCACCAAGGAATCCCTGTAGGTCGTGTGTGGTATAACCGATGCGGTGGTCGGTTACGCGGCCCTGTGGAAAGTTATAGGTGCGAATCTTCGCAGAGCGGTCGCCCGTTGACACCAGACTCTTACGACGACTGGCGATGTCGTCCATGTACTTCTGATGCTCCTTGTCATAGATGAATGTATAGAGGCGTGAGAGTGCGCGCTCCTTGTTCTTGGGCTGGTCGCGTGTCTCGGTACACTCGATGAGGATTTCCTCTGTCTCGCCTGTATTGGGGTTCTTCCACATATAACGCAGACGAACACCTGATTCCACCTTGTTCACGTTCTGACCGCCTGCGCCCGATGAACGGAAAGTATCCCATTTAATCTCGCCTTCGTTCACGTGAACTTCAAACTTATCTGCCTCAGGAAGTACTGCTACTGTAGCAGCACTAGTGTGCATACGTCCTTGAGTTTCGGTAGCGGGCACACGCTGTACACGATGCACACCGCTTTCGTATTTCAGCGTTCCGTAAACGTCGGCACCTGATACGGCAAAGTCAATCTCCTTATAACCACCCACAGCACCTTCGCTGACACTGGTGATGCTGAGTTGCCATCCCTTCGAGTCGCAGTAGCTCTTATACATTTTGAACAGGTCGCCAGCAAAGAGGCAAGCTTCGTCGCCGCCTGTTCCTGCGCGAATCTCCATCTGAACGTTCTTGGCATCCTCAGGATCCTTAGGAATCAATGCAATTTTTATTTCTTCTTCCAGCTTGGGCTGTAGGGCCTCGTTCTCGGCTAGTTCCTCACGAGCCATCTCTTTCATCTCTGGGTCACTCTCGTTGGCCAGGATGTCTTTGGCTTCACTGATGCTGTTCAAGCAGGCAATGTAACGCTTGCGTGCATCCATGATGTCGCCAAGATCTTTATATTCCTTCGTGAGCTTCACGAAGCGGTTCTGGTCGGCAATTACATCTGGGTCAGTAATCAGGGTTGAAACTTCCTCAAAACGAGCCTCCAGTCCGTCAAGTTTCTGTAGTATGTTATTATTATCCATATTCTGTTTGTTCGTTGCGACAGTGTTGCAACATACGTGTTTTAATATTCAAAGGTGCCAAACTCTGAGTGGATGGTCAGACTCTTCTGACCATCTTCGATGTGACCCACTATCTGAGCATCGATGTTGAAGCTCTTGGATATGTTGATAACCTGCTGAGCCATCTCAGGACGAACGTAGATCTCCATGCGGTGACCCATGTTGAATACCTGGTACATCTCCTTCCAGTCGGTGCCAGAGCACTCGTGAATGGCGCGGAAGAGTGGGGGAACGGGGAACATATTGTCCTTCACCACCTTGCAGTTGTCGTTGACGAAGTGTAGAACCTTGGTCTGAGCGCCACCTGTGCAATGAACCATACCGTGAATCTCAGGACGCAACTCATCGAGTAGCTTCTTGATGACGGGGGCATAAGTGCGAGTGGGCGAGAGGACCAACTGTCCAGCATTGACGGGAGAACCCTCAACGGCATCGGTAAGTTTATATTTGCCGCTATATACGAGCTCGTTGGGCACTGCGTGGTCGTAGCTTTCAGGGTAGTTCTCTGCCAGATACTTAGCAAAGACATCGTGACGAGCTGAGGTGAGGCCATTAGAGCCCATGCCACCGTTGTAGCGTTTCTCGTAGGTGGCCTGACCTGTTGACGACAAACCTACGATAACATCGCCAGGGCGAATGTTGGCATTGTCAATAACGTCTGAGCGCTTCATGCGGCAAGTTACCGTTGAGTCTACGATAATGGTGCGAACCAAATCGCCTACATCGGCTGTCTCACCGCCTGTAGGATATATACCGATACCCATCTCACGAAGCTCTGCCAGCAACTCATCGGTGCCGTTGATGATAGCAGAGATGACTTCGCCTGGCACCAGCATCTTGTTTCGTCCAATGGTTGACGACACTAGGATGTTGTCTACTGCACCAACGCATAGAAGGTCGTCTGTGTTCATCACGATAGCATCCTGTGCAATGCCTTTCCATACAGACAGGTCGCCAGTCTCTTTCCAATACATGTAGGCCAGGCTCGATTTCGTTCCTGCACCGTCGGCATGCATGATGTTACAATACTCAGGGTCTCCGCCCAGGATGTCAGGTATAATCTTGCAGAAAGCCTGCGGAAAGATACCTTTGTCAATGTTCTTAATAGCTGCGTGAACGTCTTCCTTGGCGGCAGAAACGCCACGCATCATATATCTGTTGTCCATAGTTCTTTTGGGGTTGCTTTATTATCTTAGAATTTAACCTGAGGTGCTTTCTCTGCACCAGCCTCGGCTTCAAACTTGTTCATCTTCTCGAATCCGAACATGCCAGCCAGCAGGTTGCTGGGGAATCGGCGAATGGAGATATTATAGTTCTGAATTTTCAGATTAGCCTTATTACGCTCCTCGTTGATACGGTTCTCTGTGCCCTCTAATTGTACCTGGAGCTCACGGAAATTCTCGTTGGCCTTCAGTTCCGGATAAGCTTCACCCACAGCGATAAGGCGTCCCAAAGCACTGCTTAATTCACCTTGGGCCTTTTGAAATTCCTCAATATTGTCGGCATCCAGAGTAATGCTGGTTGCCTTGGCGCGAGCATTAACAACACTCTCGAACGTCTCTTTCTCGTGAGCTGCATAACCTTTTACCACCTCTACAAGGTTAGGAATCAGATCTGCGCGACGCTGGTAGGCCGACTGTACGTTAGCGAGGGCAGTGGTAGCTTCTTCCTCGACACCAACCATGCCATTATAAGTGCTCTTAACCCAGCCGAAGATAACGATAACAACAACGGCAATTCCAATAAGAATCAGATGATTTTTCTTCATAATACTTACCTTTATTAATATGTTATTTATATTCTTTGTTTTACCAACTTGACGTGGCACCGCCACCGCCACTGCTACCACCGCTGAAACCGCCACCAAAACTTCCGCCTCCAAAGCCGCCGCCGTGACTTCTGCCACCACCGCCATTCAGGATACTGCCAACCACATAGCCTGTGGCAAATGCAGAACCATTATTGACAAACGGATTCTTTGTTAGTCGTCCATTATAGTAGCGTTTTAAGTTCCAACCATGACGACGGGCCACAAACGTATAGACTCCCATCCAAACAAAAAGTAGGAAGAAGTAGATGGAGGGCAGAATCGCATCCTCGTCGTTATCACCAGAATTTGTTCGTCCGTTCAACTCTGACATCGCAGGTAGTTCCTTGCCTTGCAACAGGTCATATACAGACTCCACATAGTATATCAGTCCACTGTCGGGCATCTCTGCTTTCATACTTGGTATCAGATAGCGCTCTTGAAGTCTGAAGCACTCTGCGTCTGTAAGGTCTGCTTCCAACGAACGTCCTGTATGTGAGCGAAACTTATGGTCATCGTAGGCTAGTACCATCACCAGTCCTCGATTATTCTTTCCAACCTTATATATATCAAAAATGTCTTGTGCGAAGCGGAATATGTCACCATTCTCCACACGACTGACGATGGCTAGTACCGATTCGATGCCTAGCGAGTCGTCTAATTGTTTCAGTTGCGCATCCAGACGTCTTACAGTCTCGTCTGACACAATACCGTCTGGGTTCGACACGTAACGTCTGCCGTCCGTGAGGTGGGGCATAGGAATTGACCGTGCTGTCCACACCTTTTCTTTTCTTGCTTGTGTCATCTCCTCTGTGCCGACTGGTTCCTCTATATCTTCCATGCTAGCCAAGGCCTCAGTGCATGCTCCTAGCAATGATATAACACCTGCTACGATGACTATCCTCCAGAAAACACGCCACCACATGTCATCTTTCTTGGCCCGTTTCCATTCACGAATTATCTCTTTGGCCTCTCGATCGTAGTCAGTCTTGGTGATATTGTATTTTATTTCATATGTCTTAAGTCGGACACCATGTTTCTTCTCTGTTTTGTATTCTTTTTGCAGAGCCTTTACTTGCTGATTAAAGCGGCTGGCACATCCTGCCAGTTTGGCACGTGTGCTGTCAAGTAGAAGCTGCGTAGCACCCTTGCCCTTTTTGTCGTTCAGTATGCCTACTGTGACAATAAGGCCAAAGATGGCTATATACATTTCAAAGATGGTCCAACTTGTTTCCATAGTCTTTTATTCTCTTCCATTCCAAAACTCCCACGAAGCAAATGCCTGCAGAAGCAGCATCTCCAAACCGTTCTTGACATTAGCGCCGCGTTCAGCTCCCTTTTTCATAAAGAGAGTCTCGTCTGGATTGTATATCAGGTCATAGAGTATTGTATGCTCGTCCATAGCCTCATAAGGCAGGTTGGGACATTCCTCCGTCTTGGGGAACATGCCTAGTGGCGTGCAGTTTACAATGACATTGTATTCCTTAATCACTTCTGGTGTGATATCCTCATAGCAGATGGTCTCAGGTCGACGGTAACGACTAACGAACACAGTTTCTAATCCCAAAGATCTTAATCCATAGTCAATGGCCTTTGATGCGCCACCTGTTCCCAATATTAATGCCTTTTTATGGCAATCCTCCAACATGGGCTCAATGCTCTGTGTAAAGCCAATCACGTCAGAGTTGAAGCCTTTAAGTTTGATTTCCTTTCCAACGTGTGTTACCCGAATCACGTTGACAGCTCCGATGGCTCTTGCTTCTGGACTGATACTGTCAAGATATTCCATTACTTTCTGCTTGTAGGGAATTGTTACGTTCAGTCCTTTTAGTTCTGGATTCGAATCCAATACTTCAGCTAAATCGTCAATGGTCGGTATCTCAAAATTCATGTACTTAGCATTAATGCCTTCGTCGGCAAAACGCTGATTAAAGTAGTTGATGGAGAATGAGTGGCCTAGGGGATAGCCAATGAGTCCGTACTTGTCCATAGTCTAAAGTTTATTTGGTTGCAAAATACATAGTGCAGATTCCGAAAGTTAATCTTTGGAAGGTTGCATCCTTGAAACCTGCCTGCTGCAGAATGTTCTTCATACGCTCACCCTGTGGGAAGGCCTCAATTGTTTTGGTTAGATACGAATAGGCGCTGGTGTCTTTGGAGATGAGACGTCCATAGACAGGCAGCACCGTATGAGAGTAGATATGGAAGAGTTGTTTCATGGGGAATTTGACTGGGGATGTCAATTCTACAATGCTTAGGTGTCCTCCAGGTTTTAGAACGCGACACATCTCACAGAGTCCTTTATCCAAATCTGCGAAGTTGCGTATTCCAAAAGCCGCAGTCACAGCATCGAAGGTGTTGTCCTCGTAACTCAGGTGTAGACAGTCTTCTTTTTCAAATCTTACCACCCTGTCTAGTCCCAGTTGTTTCACCTTCTGACGTCCTATTTCCATCATCCCTTCACTAATGTCTGCACCAATCAAAGTTTCAGGACGTAGCATTTGTGCTGAAAGAATGGCAAAGTCACCTGTTCCTGTGGCAATGTCAAGCATAACCTTTGGAGCATGAGGTGCCAATTGGCAAATCGCCTTTTTGCGCCATCCTTTGTCAATGTCCCATGACAGTCGGTGGTTCAGCGTGTCATAGGTGGGAGCGATGTTGTCAAACATTCGCTCCACCTGTTGCGCTTTCTCACCCTCGTGATAGGGGTTGATCTCTTCCTGTTTATACATTAATAATTATTCTTTTGACTTGAAAGCTTTAAGCCATTCGCCTACGTTCTTTTCGATGCGAGCAGCGATGTCCTCGTCGCTAGTCTCACGTTCAAACTTCTCGCCAACGATGTGCTCGTACAGCTCGATATAACGGTCTGATACGCTCTCGGCATACTCGTCAGTAATTTCTGGCATGGCCTGTCCTGGCTCGTTCATGAAGTCGTGTTCGATGAGCCACTGACGTACGAACTCCTTTGATAACTGGCGCTGAGGCTCGCCCTTAGCCAACTTCTCCTCGTAGCCGTCGGCATAGAAGTAGCGACTTGAGTCGGGCGTATGAATCTCGTCGATGAGGTACACTTTACCATCACGCTTGCCAAACTCGTACTTCGTGTCAACGAGGATAAGACCACGTTTAGCGGCAATCTCTTGACCGCGGGCGAAAATCTTGCGAGTGTAGTCCTCCATGATGGCGTAGTCCTCTGCCGATACGATGCCTTGAGCAATGATCTCTTCCTTCGAGATGTTCATGTCATGACCCTCGTCTGCCTTGGTGGTAGGTGTGATGATGGGCTCAGGGAAACGCTCGTTCTCCTTCATGCCGTCAGGCAACTTCACGCCGCACAACTCACGACAACCATTCTTATACTCGCGCCAAGCTGAGCCTGTCAGAATAGAACGGATAATCATCTCCACACGGAATCCCTCGCACTTCAGTCCAACGGTCACCATAGGATCGGGTGTAGCTAGTTTCCAGTTAGGGCAGATGTCGGTAGTGGCATCAAGAAACTTGGCAGCAATCTGGTTAAGTACCTGCCCCTTGAAAGGAATGCCCTTTGGCAGTACTACGTCGAATGCTGAAATACGATCGGTGGCAACCATTACCATCAGATCGTCGTTGATGTTGTACACATCGCGTACCTTTCCATGATACACGCTCTTCTGTCCTGCGAACTTAAAGTCCGTCTTAGTTAATGCTTTCATTGTTATTTCGTTCTTTATCAAAAGTCTCATATGCATTGACAATGCGCGTCACCAACTTGTGTCGAACAATGTCTCCTCTGTCTAGGTTGACAATACCGATGCCCTCCACATTGTTTAATATATGCAAGGCCTCGATGAGGCCGCTCTTTTGTGAATGTGGTAAGTCAATCTGGGTCATGTCTCCAGTGATAATCATCTTGGTGTTCCAGCCCATGCGGGTCAAGAACATGCGAATCTGCGCAGGCGTTGTATTCTGAGCTTCGTCAAGAATGACCACTGCGTCTGACAGCGTTCTGCCTCGCATGAATGCCAAGGGGGCGATCTGTATGACGTGCTTCTCCATCATGTCCTGCAGTTTTACCTGGGGTAGCATGTCCTCTAGTGCGTCGTAAAGTGGTTGCAGATAGGGGTCAATCTTGTCTTTCATGTCGCCAGGTAGGAATCCCAGTTTCTCGCCGGCTTCAACAGCTGGGCGACTCAGAATGATTTTCTTTGCAGTTTTGTCTTTAAGAGCCTTGACCGCTAAAGCTATCGAAAGATATGTCTTGCCAGTGCCTGCAGGTCCCACGGCAAATACCATGTCGTTATTCTCGTAGGCTTCAATGAGTCGCTGTTGATTCTGTGTGCGTGCTTTGATGGGACGTCCTGACATGGAGTAGACCACCACGTCGTTAGGAACGTCGTCTTTGGTACGTTTGCCCTTAACGATGTCCAGAATATCCTCTTCTGTCAGGCTGTTAAATCTCAGTACGTGCTTTCGAATCTTTTCCGAGCTTTCTTCAAAGGCAGCCATCTGTTCCTCGTCACCCATGATGCGTATCACATTATCACGCGCCATAATGCGCAATTTGGGATAAAGCGCTCGCAACATCTGCAAATGTGCGTTGCCCACCCCGTAGAACATGACAGGGTCAATATCTTCTAAAACAATATGTTTCTCTATCAAAGTGCTATCTAACTAAAAGTGAAAATTCGAATTTGCCTGCAAAATTACAAAAAAGATATGAATTATACCTTATCTTTAGATAAAAAAATCTAGTGGAAATACGGGTTCATTCTAAATTCTTCGTTTAGTATTGTCTTTGGACCGTGTCCAGGGTAGGCTACGGTGTCTTTTGGAAGTGTGCTGATTTTGTCTTCCAAGCTGTTCATTAATTCGCTCCAAGAGCCTCCTGGCAAGTCTGTGCGTCCAACGCTCAATCGGAATAATGTGTCGCCAGTGAATAGCACATTCTCTTCTTCGCAATAGAAAATGACACTGCCCTTTGAATGGCCAGGTGTGTGAATAACCTTTAGCGTATGGTTGCCAAAAGTGATAAGCTCGTTGTCCTTCAAGAGATGTCCAACGGGAGGTGTTGTCCTGTCGTAGTCAATACCCATTCCCATCATGTCGCATTGCATGGCGATGTCTTTAATCATTGATGCATCTTCAGAATGTATTTCCGGTTGAAGTCCGTAAGCTTCGAAAATAGTGTTATTGCCGAAATTGTGGTCGAAATGGCCATGGGTACAAAGCAGATGAATAGGTGTTAAGTTTTTGTATGATATATATTCTGTAATAGCCTGTCGTTCAGAGTCGTAAAAAGCACCGCAGTCTATGATAACGCACGCATGGGTGTCGTCACTAACCACGTAGCAGTTCTCTTGAAGCGGGTTAACTTGAAAGGTCTTTATGTTGAGCATTCTCTTTGTCTTCTTGCTGTTGGACTTTTTGTACGACTGTTATACGGGAACGTAAATTACGTGTTTCTCCTTAAACCATTCTTCTTCGAAATATGTGCTTAACTCAGCACTTTCTATGATGCGACGGAAGGGGTGTGTCTCGGCTTGTAAGTCACCGCCTTTTAAGCAGATAACGCCGTTGGGGATGGCGTTGTGCTGATCTTTTGAGATGTTCTTGCGTACGATTTTTAAAAGGTCGGGTAGGGGCATGACAGCACGACTCACCACAAAGTCGTATTTATCTTTCTCATCTTCGCCGCGTAGGTGTTCTGGGTGGCAGTTCTTCAGTCCTATGGCATTACTTACCTCCTGGGCTACACGAATCTTCTTTCCAGTGCCATCGATTAGTTTGAATTCGCAGTCAGGAAACATGATGGCCAAAGGTACGCCAGGAAAGCCACCGCCAGTGCCGAAATCCAGAATTTTTGTGCCTGGTTTGAAATGCACGAACTTTGCGATGCCTAGTGAGTGTAGTACGTGGTGTTCGTAGAGATTGTCTATGTCTTTGCGCGAGATAACGTTGATTTTCTCGTTCCAGTCATGGTACAAAGCGTTGAGGGCTTCAAATTGTTTCTTCTGACCCTCGATTAATGTCGTAAAATACTTTTCTATTATTTTCATGTTGCAAAGGTAGCACAATTTGATGGAAATACCAAATTTATTTGGATTTTTCCAGAAATGGCGGTGATTGTATGAAACTGACGTGCAGTGGTTTGTGCGAAATGTCCTTTTTCTCTAGAACATTTGGCAGTTCGAAAAGATATTCGTAACTTTGCACCCGATTTTAAATTGATAATGCATGAAAGAACTGAAAGCAGCCCTCTTTGATTTGGATGGGGTAGTATTTGATACCGAACCTCAGTATACCGTCTTTTGGGGGAGTCAGTGCAGATTGTATCACCCAGAACATCCTGGTCTCGAGCATGAGATTAAAGGCTCTACGCTCGATCAGATTTACGATAAATGGTGGAATGGTGAACTCGTAAAGGAACGTCCTGTTGTGACGCAGCGCTTGAATGAGTTTGAGGCTCAAATGGATTATTCTTACATCGCAGGCCTGCAGGCTTTTATTGACGATCTACATCGTCATGGCGTTAAGACAGCTGTGGTAACGAGTAGCAATCTGCCAAAGATGGAGAGTGTCTATAAAGCGCGTCCTGATTTTAAAGATCTATTTGATGAGATTTTAACAAGTGAGGATTTCGCAGAGAGTAAACCTTCGCCCGACTGCTATTTGCGTGGAGCGGCACGTTTTGGTGCTAAGCCTGAGGAGTGTGTGGTGTTGGAGGATAGCTTCAATGGGTTGAAAAGTGGTCGTTCTGCTGGCATGTTTGTCGTAGGGCTGACAACCACGAATAAAGAAGAAGATATTAAGCTGCTGTCTGATGTGCAGATGGTTGATTATCAAAACATTAATTATAATAAGTTAAAGAGATTATGGCAGGATATCTAGTGAGCGATGAGCGCAAAGTAACCACCCACCGCTTTATTGAAATGAAGCAAAAAGGTGAGAAGATTTCAATGCTCACCTCCTATGATTTTACAACGGCAGGCATTGTAGACCGTGCAGGTATCGATGGTATCTTGATAGGTGATTCAGCCTCGAATGTGATGGTCGGAAATTCCACTACATTACCCATGACTGTCGATCAGATGATTTATCATGCCAAGGCTGTAACACGTGCTGTGAAGCGTGCCTTGGTGGTTTGTGATATGCCATTTGGTTCCTATCAGACGGGCGTGCACGATGGTGTGGTAAACGCTATCCGTATCATGAAAGAGAGTGGTTGCGATGCCTTGAAAATGGAAGGCGGTGTGGAAATTCTTGATACCGTTAAAGCTATTCTGGATGCAGGAATCCCTGTGATGGGGCATCTTGGATTGACCCCTCAGAGTATTAATAAGTTTGGTACGTATGCTGTACGTGCTAAAGAAGAGCGCGAGGCTGCTAAACTGCTAAGTGATGCCAAGGCCTTAAGCGAGGCAGGTTGCTTTGCTATTACATTGGAAAAAGTTCCTGCAAAACTGGCAGAGCAGGTGACAAATGAAATCAATGTGCCTACTATTGGCATTGGTGCAGGTGGCGGTTGTGATGGTCAGATCTTGGTTGTGGCCGATATGCTTGGTATGAACCAAGGATTCTCACCTCGTTTCTTGCGCCGCTATGCTGATCTGAATACCGTGATGACCGATGCCATTGGTCAGTATGTCACGGATGTGAAGAGTGGCGACTTCCCCAACGAAAGTGAAAGTTATTAAATGAATACACAGAATACAACGGTACATATCAGATTGTGGCACAGAGAGTTCTGGCTGATGTCAATAGCCAATCTCTTGCTGTCGATGGCTGTCACAATGCTTATCCCTACCTTGCCTCTGTGGATGATGCAGGCGCTGCATTTCTCCAGAGAGGAAGTGGGTCTCATCATGGGGGTCTTTGCTGTAGGTTTGTTTTTGCCAGGCGTATTCTGTTCGTATTTAGTTCAACAGCGTCGACGTAACTTGGTATTTGTCTGGTGCGTCTTGCTGCTTGGTTTATCAATGGTGCTACCCATGCTCTCGCTGCCATTCTTTAATCGTCCTTTGGTGGTTGGTATGTGGCGTTTGGCACAGGGCGCCTTTTTTGGTCTAGCACAGATGGTCTTGACGTCAACGCTGATTATTGATACCTGTGAGAGTCATCAGCGTACAGAGGCCAACCATTCGGCCACGTGGTTTGGTAGGTTTGCCTTGTCTCTTGGTCCCATGGCTGGTTTGTTGCTCATAGCCTTGTCAAGAGCCCTCTGTCCTTTGCATTTGGAGAATGGGTGCGAGAGTAATCTTCTTTTCTTGAATGTAGCCTTTATATCACTTGTCTGCTGTCTTGTGGCCGTGATTTTGGTGTTGATGATTCATTTCCCCTTCCGTGTGCCTGAGGATGGCGTGCGTCTGATTAGTCTTGACCGATTCTTCCTGACGTCAGGCTTCCCCCTCTTTCTGAATCTGATTTTAATCACAGTACCCATAGGCATGCTGATGTCCATGCGTGTGCCAGCCAACTCCTATGGTATGGTTATGATAGGTTTCCTGCTGGCATTACTCGCCCAACGTTTCGTATTCCGTAATGCTGAACTGAAGAGCGAGGTGGTTACGGGACTCATCCTCATCTCCACAGCATTGATCATCCTTCTGGCTTCGCGTTTGTCTCCCCTCACCACGCCTCTCTTGGGCTTGGGCTTGGGCATCGTTGGAACGCGATTCCTTTTGTTCTTCATCAAACTCAGCCGCCATTGTCAGCGAGGAACATCGCAGAGCACTTTTATGCTGGGTTGGGAGAGTGGTTTGGCACTTGGCGTAGGCCTTGGCTACTATTGCTTTGCAGATAATGTACAACTCATGCTGAGTATCGCGTTAAGTCTCGTCTTACTTGCTTTGGCGATGTATGTAGTCTTTACTCATCAATGGTTTGTAACTCATAAAAACCGATAATAATCAACTTACAATCAACTGATATGAAACAATTTAACGACAAGAATTTCGTACTTGAGACAGAGGTGGCTCAGGATCTTTATCACAATCATGCGGCAAAGATGCCTATTATCGACTACCATTGTCATCTTAATCCAGAAATGGTAGCCAACAATCATCAGTTTAAGAGTATCACAGAACTGTGGCTTGGCGGCGATCACTATAAATGGCGTGCCATGCGTACCAATGGTGTCGACGAGAAGTACTGTACGGGTAAGGACACCAGCGATTGGGAGAAATTCGAGAAATGGGCCGAGACCGTGCCTTATTGCTTCCGTAATCCCTTGTATCACTGGACGCATCTCGAACTGAAGACGGCCTTTGGCATCGATAAGCTGTTGAGTCCAAAGACGGCGCGCGAGATCTTTGACGAGTGCAACGAAAAACTGAAGCAACCTGAGTTCTCGGCTCGTGGACTCATGAAACTTTATAATGTGGAGTGCGTTTGTACTACAGACGATCCTGTTGACGACTTGCATAATCATATTGAATATGCACGTCATAAGGCTGCCGATGATCCCGTAATGATTCCAGCATGGCGTCCTGACAAGGCCATGAACATCGAGAAGTCAGACTTCGCTAAGTATGTCGAGCAGTTGGCCGAGGTGTCTGGAGTGAACATCGTGAAGTTTGCTGATATGATTGATGCTCTGCAGAAACGTCACGACTTCTTTGCTGAAAATGGTTGTAAATTGTCAGACCATGGTATTGAGGAGTTCTATGATGAAGACTATACCGATTCTCAGATTGAGACCATCTTCGAGAAGGCCATGCGCGGCCAACAGCTGTCAAAGTTGGAGATTCGTCAGTTTAAGAACTGCTTCCTGACACGTATGGCCGAGATGGATGCCGATGCCGACTGGACGCAGCAGTTCCACTATGGCGCCATTCGCGATAACAACACACGTATGTTTAATGCACTTGGTCCTGATACTGGCTTCGATTCTATTGGTGAATTCAGCACGGCTAAGGCCATGTCGAAGTTCCTCAACAACCTTGAAATGGAAGGCAAACTCACGCGGACCATATTATATACGTTGAATCCTTGTGCTAACGAGGTTATTGCCACTATGCTGGGCAACTTCCAGGGTGGCGAGCCAGGCAAGATTCAGTTTGGTTCAGGCTGGTGGTTCAACGACCAGATGGACGGCATGACCAAGCAATTGAATGCCCTTTCTGTTTTGGGATTGCTGAGTCGTTTCGTGGGTATGCTCACTGACAGTCGTTCGTTCCTCAGTTATCCTCGCCATGAGTACTTCCGTCGCATTCTCTGTAACCTCTTGGGTAATGACGTAGAGAAAGGCTTGTTGCCTGACGACCGCGAGACCTTGGCACGTATGGTGGAAGATATTTCATACAATAACGCTCGTCGTTATTTCCGTTTCTATTAAGAAATTAAGGGAGTCGTAAAAAAACTCCCTTATTTTTTTTTATATTTCATTTTTTTGAAGTAATTTTGCAGCCGGTTTTAAAAATAGACTTGATATGTGTGGAATCGTAGGATACCTTGGCACTCGTGATGCCTATCCCATCCTGATAAAAGGCTTACGTCGATTGGAATATCGCGGCTATGACAGTGCTGGTGTAGCAATGATAAACAGCGACGGCAACCTGAACGTTTATAAAACCAAAGGAAAAGTTGATAATCTTACGGAATTCTGTACTGACAAGGATGTCAGTGGTAGCATAGGTATTGCTCATACACGTTGGGCCACCCATGGCGAGCCCTCTTCACGCAATGCTCACCCCCATTATTCTGAATCACGTAACCTGGCCATCATTCATAATGGTATCATTGAGAACTATGCCGATATCAAGGCTAAGTTGATTGAGAAGGGTGTTACCTTCCAGAGTGATACTGATACAGAGGTACTCGTTCAGTTAGTGGAATATGTGATGAACCAGAAGAACCTTGACCTGGTTCAGGCTGTTCAGGTAGCGCTCTTCCAGGTTATTGGCGCTTATGCCATAGCCATCATAGATAAGCGCGATCCCAAGCAGATTGTCGCAGCACGTAAGCAGAGTCCATTGGTAGTTGGTATTGGCGAGAATGAATTCTTCCTGGGTTCAGATGCCAGTCCCATCATTGAATATACAGATAAGGTTGTCTATTTGGAAGACGGCAATATCGCAGTCATTCGTCTTGGCGAGGAGCTGAAGGTTATCAGTATCCTTGGCGAGGAGCAGAGCTTGGCTGTGAAGACCGTTGATATCGACCTTGGTCAGATAGAGAAGGGTGGTTATCCACACTTCATGTTGAAGGAGATCTTTGAGCAGCCAGAGTGCTTAACCAACTGTATGCGTGGTCGTGTGAATGTTGAGGCCGACCATGTAACGTTGAGCGCTCTGATAGACTATCGTCGTGAGTTGCTGAATGCCAAGCGCGTGGTTATCGTGGCTTGTGGCACCTCATGGCATGCAGGCTTGATTGGTAAACAGATCATCGAGTCGCTTTGTCGCCTCCCTGTCGAGGTTGAGTATGCCTCAGAGTTCCGTTATCGTAATCCCGTCGTTGGCAAGGGAGACGTGGTGATTGCCATCTCACAGAGTGGTGAGACAGCCGACACCCTTGCTGCCGTACAGTTGGCAAAGGAGCGTGGTGCATTCATCTATGGCGTATGTAATGCCATCGGCTCAAGTATTCCACGTGCCACAGATACTGGTACGTATATCCACGTTGGTCCAGAGATTGGCGTGGCTTCAACCAAGGCTTTTACTGGTCAGGTAACTGTACTCACCATGATTGCTTTGGCCATGGGTGAGGCAAAGGGTACCATCAAGCGCGAAGAGTATCTCAGTATCGTGAAAGGACTGAGCGAGATTCCTACTAAGATTCAGGAAGTGCTGAAGACTAACGAGAAAGTGGCCGACTTGGCTCGTACCTTCACCTATGCCCACAACTTCCTCTACCTGGGTCGTGGCTATAGTTATCCTGTAGCTCTTGAGGGTGCGTTGAAGTTGAAAGAGATTTCTTATATCCACGCCGAGGGTTATCCAGCGGCCGAGATGAAGCACGGTCCTATTGCTCTGATTGACTCAGACATGCCTGTCGTGGTTATTGCCACACACAATGCCATGTACGAGAAGGTGCTTTCTAATATTCAGGAAATTAAGGCCCGTCAGGGTAGGGTGATTGCATTGGTTACAAAGGGCGATACCACCATTTCGAAGATTGCCGACGAGGTGATCGAGTTGCCTGAGGTGATGGAGTGCTTAGAGCCCTTGGTGGCTACTATCCCTCTACAGCTATTGGCCTATCATGTGGCTGTTTGCAAAGGTAAGAACGTCGACCAACCAAGAAATTTGGCCAAGTCTGTTACTGTTGAATAATTTAAGGGCGATTCGTTATTAAACGTTTCGCCCTTCTTTTTAAGATAATACGCAAGATTGTAATTATAGGAAATGAGAGATGTAACATTGGTTCTGCAGGACGGAACAACATTTAAAGGAAAAAGTTTTGGCTACGAACAACCTGTGGCTGGTGAGGTGGTTTTCAACACCGCAATGATGGGATATCCAGAGAGCTTGACGGACCCCTCATATGCTGGTCAGTTGATGGTACTCACTTTCCCATTGGTGGGAAACTATGGCGTGCCCAAGTTCTCATTCGAGGACAATGGCCTCCCCACCTTCATGGAGAGTGACAAGATCTATGCATCGGCCATCATTGTGAGCGACTACAGCGCCACAGGCTATTCACACTGGAATGCTAATGAGAGTCTGGCCGATTGGCTGAAGCGCGAGAAGGTGCCTGGCATCACAGGCATTGACACACGTGCATTGACAAAGGTACTCCGTGAGCATGGTGTGATGATGGGTAAACTGGTCTTTGATGGAGCTGAGAACAACGGCAGTGCTGCCGACCTCTCTGCAGAAGACTATGGAAGCATCAACTGGGTGGCTCGTGTCTCTTGTAAGGACATCATCCGCTATAATGAGGGCGTAGGCAAAAAAGTTGTTTTGGTTGACTGTGGTGTCAAGGCCAACATCATCCGCTGTCTGGTGAATCGTGGTGTTGAGGTTATCCGCGTTCCCTGGAATTACGACTACACTTCGATGGACTTCGACGGTCTCTTCCTGGCCAACGGTCCTGGCGACCCAGATATGTGTGAGGATGCTGTGAACATCATCCGCAAGCAGATGTCCATGAGTCGCAAGCCCATCTGTGGTATCTGCATGGGCAACCAGTTGCTGGCCAAGGCAGGTGGCGCTTCAATCTATAAGTTGAAGTATGGTCATCGCTCACACAACCAGCCTGTGCGTGAGGTAGGTACCAACCGCTGTTACGTCACCAGTCAGAATCATGGTTATGCCGTGGATGCATCAACGCTGGGAAAAGACTGGCGCGAACTCTTTGTGAATATGAACGATGGCTCGAACGAGGGTATCTGTCACCAGACCAACCCCTGGTTCTCAAGTCAGTTCCATCCTGAGGCCTGCTCAGGTCCTGTTGATACGGAGTTTATGTTCGACCGTTTTATTGATGCATTGTAAGAAAGGAATAATTAAAGGAAAACAAAGACGATGAGAGATAACAATATAAAGAAAGTGCTACTGTTAGGTAGCGGCGCGTTGAAAATTGGTGAGGCTGGCGAGTTTGACTATAGTGGTAGTCAGGCCCTGAAGGCGTTGAAGGAAGAAGGCATCAAGACGGTGCTTATCAATCCTAACATCGCCACCGTTCAGACCTCAGAGGGTGTGGCCGACCAGGTTTATTTCTTGCCTGTTCAGCCTTACTTCGTTGAACGCGTCATCGAGAAAGAGCGCCCTGATGGCATCCTGCTGGCCTTTGGTGGTCAGACAGCTTTGAACTGTGGTGTGGAACTCTATCAGAGTGGCGTACTCGAGAAGTATAATGTCAAGGTGCTGGGCACCCCCGTTCAGGCCATCATTGATACTGAGGACCGTGAGCTCTTCGTCAAGAAGCTCGACGAGATTGGTGTGAAGACCATCAAGAGCGAGGCCTGCGAAACCATCGAGCAGGCTCGTCAGGCAGCCGCCAATCTGTGTTATCCTGTCATTCTTCGTGCCGCTTATGCACTGGGTGGTCTGGGTTCTGGCTTCTGCGACAACGAGGAAGAACTCAACAAACTGGCCGAGAAAGCCTTCGCCTTCTCACCCCAGGTTCTAGTCGAGAAGTCGCTGAAAGGTTGGAAGGAGATCGAGTACGAGGTGGTGCGCGACCGTTACGACAACTGTATCACCGTGTGTAACATGGAGAACTTCGACCCCTTAGGCATTCACACTGGCGAGAGTATTGTTATAGCACCCTCACAGACACTCACCAACAGCGAGTATCACAAGCTGCGTGCACTGGCTATCAAGATCATCCGTCACATCGGCATCGTGGGCGAGTGTAACGTGCAGTATGCCTTCGACCCTGAGAGCGAGGACTATCGCGTCATCGAGGTGAATGCTCGTCTCAGCCGTTCTTCTGCGCTGGCCTCTAAGGCCACTGGCTATCCTTTGGCTTTCGTTGCTGCCAAGCTTGGTATGGGATACGGCCTCTTCGAATTGAAGAACAGCGTGACCAAGACTACGAGCGCCTTCTTTGAGCCTGCGCTCGACTATGTTGTATGTAAGATTCCTCGTTGGGACCTGTCTAAGTTCCATGGTGTCGACAAGGAGTTGGGCTCATCCATGAAGTCTGTAGGCGAGGTGATGGCCATCGGACGTACCTTCGAGGAAGCCATCCAGAAAGGCCTGCGTATGATTGGTCAGGGCATGCACGGATTTGTCGAGAACAAGGAACTGAAGATTGCCGATATCGATGCCGCCCTGCGCGAGCCGACAGACAAGCGTATCTTCGTCATCTCGAAGGCTATGCACATGCCTGAGTATTCTATTGACAGAATCCATGAGCTCACCAAAATCGACAAGTGGTTCCTGCAGAAGTTGCAGCACATCATCAATATCGACGAGCAGTTGAAGAAGCAGAATGTCAACACCCTCGATGCCGACCTGCTTCGCCAGGCCAAGGTTTATGGCTTCACCGATTTTCAGATTGCACGCGCTCTGCATCTCGAGGGCGAGTATGGCAACATGCACAAGGCCCTGATAGTGGTGCGCAATCGCAGAAAGCAGTTGGGCATTTTGCCAGTGGTTAAGCAGATCGACACACTGGCTGCCGAGTATCCTGCGCAGACCAACTATCTGTACGTCACCTATTCAGGTGTCAGCAGCGATATCCAGTACGAGAACGATAAGAAGAGCATCATCGTCCTTGGCTCTGGTGCCTATCGTATCGGCTCCAGCGTTGAGTTCGACTGGTGTGGTGT
Organism: Prevotella sp. E15-22; assembly: GCF_023204875.1. Taxonomy (NCBI): domain Bacteria; kingdom Pseudomonadati; phylum Bacteroidota; class Bacteroidia; order Bacteroidales; family Prevotellaceae; genus Prevotella; species Prevotella sp. E15-22. The sequence goes on along the minus strand of NZ_CP096247.1, from coordinate 1,863,800 downwards.
TCAGGCCCTGAACACCATCCGTAAGGAAGGCTATCGCTCTGTCATGATTAACTATAACCCTGAGACTGTGTCAACAGACTACGATATGTGCGACCGTCTGTACTTCGATGAGTTGACCTTCGAGCGCGTGATGGACATCATCGACTTCGAGAATCCTCATGGCGTCATCGTCTCAACGGGTGGACAGATTCCTAACAACCTGGCCATGTATCTCGACGAGCAGCGCGTACCCATCCTTGGCACACAGGCTCAGGATATCGACGGTGCTGAGGATCGTGCCAAGTTCTCACAGATGTTGAACGAACTTGGTGTCAACCAGCCAGAGTGGAGCGCCTTGACCTCTATGGACGATATCAACGCCTTTGTCGAGCGCGTTGGCTTCCCCGTCTTGGTTCGTCCCTCTTACGTGCTCAGTGGTGCAGCCATGAACGTCTGCTCAAACATGGACGAGCTCGAGCGCTTCCTGCAGTTGGCCGCCAACGTTAGTGAAGACCATCCTGTCGTGGTGTCGAAGTTCATTGAGAACGCCAAGGAAATCGAGATGGACGCTGTAGCAAAGGACGGCGAGATCATGGCCTACGCCATCAGCGAGCACATCGAGTTTGCTGGTGTGCACTCAGGCGATGCCACCATCCAGTTCCCTCCCCAGAAGTTGTATGTCGAGACTGTTCGCCGCATCAAACGCATCTCACGTCAGATTGCCAAGGCCCTCCATATCAATGGTCCGTTCAACATTCAGTATATGGCTCGCGAGAACGATATCCTTGTCATCGAGTGTAACCTTCGTGCCTCACGTTCATTCCCCTTCGTTAGTAAGGTGCTGAAGCTCAACCTCATCGACCTGGCCACCAAGGTGATGCTGGGTCTGCCCGTCGAGAAGCCAGAGAAGAACCTCTTCGACCTCGACTATGTAGGTATCAAGGCCTCACAGTTCTCGTTCAACCGTCTGCAGAAGGCCGACCCAGTGCTTGGTGTCGACATGGCGTCAACAGGCGAGGTGGGATGTATTGGCGACAATACTGATACAGCCCTGCTCAAGGCCATGCTCAGTGTTGGTCATCGTATTCCCAAGAAGACCGTCCTGCTGTCTACAGGTGGTGCCAAGCAGAAGGCCGAGATGCTCGATGCCGCTCGCATGCTAGTGAACCACGGCTATGAGCTCTACGCCACCAAGGGCACCAGTCAGTATCTCTCTGACAATGGCATTACTAATACCTTGGTGCTGTGGCCTTCTGAGGAGGGCGACAAGAAAGATACACCCTCAGCCTTGGAGTTGCTGCACAGTCACAAGATCGATATGGTTGTCAATATTCCCAAGGACCTGACCACCCACGAGTTGACCAATGGCTACAAGATTCGTCGTGCAGCCATCGACCTCAATGTGCCCCTCATCACCAACGCCCGTCTGGCAGCAGCCTTCATTCAGGCCTTCTGCAATGTGGGTATCGAGGGCATCGGTATCAAGGCTTGGAACGAGTATAAGTAAAACACAATCGGTTAATTTATTCATACTTTCCTTGTATGGATGCGAATTATTTAGTAATTTTGCATCTGTACAAGGAATTTTCTATGAAGATATATCCACTTTTGTTCGAACCTAATCTCCACACAGTGGTGTGGGGAGGCGAGCGTTTGTGCCCCTATAAAGGTCTGCTGCAGTCATCCGAGTCCGTTGGCGAGAGTTGGGAGGTGAGTGCCGTTCCGTCCAGTCCCAGTATCATTGCCAATGGTGCGTATGCTGGTCGCGATCTCATATCCGTTGTCAGCGAGCATCCAGAAGCCATCCTTGGTAAGGCCGTATGCGAGAAGTACCATGGTCAGTTGCCCCTTTTGGTCAAGTTCATCGACGCCAAGCGCGACCTCAGCATACAGGTGCACCCAGACGACGCCATGGCCCAGCGTGTGCATGGCAAGATGGGCAAGAGCGAGATGTGGTATATCATCGACGCCCAGCCAGGCAGTTTCCTGTATGCCGGCTTCAAGAAAGAGATCACCCCAGAGGAATATAAGCAACGCATAGCCGACGGCTCTATTGTCGAGGTCCTGGCGCGCCACGAGGTACATGCTGGCGATGTGTTCTATCTGCCTGCAGGACGTGTGCACGCCATTGGTAGTGGCATCCTCCTGGCCGAGGTGCAGCAGTCGTCCGATGTCACCTATCGCATCTTCGACTACAACCGTCCAGGTATGGATGGCAAGCCACGCGAGTTGCACACCGAATTGGCAGCCGAGGCCCTGAACTACCATGTGGAGGACGAGTATCGCACCCTCTATTCCTCTGTTCAGAATAAAGCCAACCTCATTGTCAACTCACCATATTTCAGCGTGCGTGTCACGCGTACGGAAAAACCCTTCCATCGCAACCTGCTGAAATACGACAGTTTTGTGATAACCATGTGCATCTCAGGCGATTGCGAACTATATTTTCGCCAGTCGGGCGAAAAGCTGTTACTCAAAGAAGGTCATAGCTGTCTGATTCCTGCCTCACTGGCCGACTACGACGTGGTGCCCCTTCAGGGACAGACACGTGTGCTCGACGCCTTTATCGACAATATGGATAAGAGTCTTGTGGGTCAGGTAACGCGTTTCCTCCATATCACGGCATAGAAACGATAGGGTAGAAAGACCGTTAGAAAAAACAAGAAAGAACAATGATAAAAACAGGAGAGCAGTTAATAGCTGCTCTCTCTCTTTTTCATCCACACATGCAAGGCCACGCCCCCAATCACCAGCGCTAACGGCGTGAAAGTGATGAAGTTGACAAACGTGAAGTGCAGCAGTTGGAGCGTTGCAAACAGCAAAACGCCTATCAGGATGAGCGCGAAGCCCCCATATTTAGCTATAAATTTCATATAAATCGTTAAATTTAGTGCAAAAGTACAAAATAATTCGCTGCCGATGATACATAATCCATTATTTTTTTGTACCTTTGCACCCGCAAATTGCAAAAATAACATTATTTAATTTTTTAAAAGTAGTATGAATCAGTACGAAACCGTTTTCATTTTAACTCCCGTTTTGTCTGACGAGCAGACAAAGGAAACGGTCGCTAAGTTCAAGAAGGTTCTCACCGACAAAGGTGCTGAAATCGTGAACGAAGAGGCCTGGGGATTGAAGAAACTGGCTTACCAGATTGAGAAGAAGACCTCTGGCTTCTATTTCCTCATCGAGTTTAAGGCTGAGCCAGAAGTGATTAAGACATTGGAGACCGCTTATCGTCGTGACGAGAAGGTGATTCGTTTCCAGACTGTTAAATTCGACAAGTTTGCCGCTGAGTATGCTGAGAAGCGTCGCAACAAGTTCGGTAAAAAAGAGGAGGCTTAAACTATGGCAGAACAGAGTGAAATCCGTTATTTGACTGCTCCTTCTATCGATACGAAGAAGAAGAAGTATTGCCGTTTCAAGAAGAGCGGTATCAAGTATATCGACTACAAGGATCCCGAGTTCCTGAAGAAGTTCCTGAACGAGCAGGGTAAGATTCTGCCCCGTCGCATCACAGGTACCTCTCTGAAGTACCAGCGTCGTGTGGCTCAGGCCGTTAAGCGTGCACGTCAGATTGCATTGCTGCCTTACGTAACCGATTTGATGAAGTAAACAAAGGAGGACGCAAGAATGGAATTGATTTTGAAAGAAGATGTTATCGGCTTGGGATTCAAGAACGATATCGTGAATGTAAAGTCTGGTTATGGCCGTAACTACCTGATTCCTCAGGGCAAGGCTGTGATTGCTTCTCCTTCTGCTAAGAAGATCCTGGCTGAGAACCTGAAACAGCAGGCTCACAAGTTGGCTGCTCTGAAGGCTGCTGCCGAGGAGAAGGCTGCCGCTTTGAATGGCGTGGCTCTGACCATCGCTGCAAAGGTGAGCGCTACTGGTCAGCTCTACGGTTCTGTTACTAACATGACCGTTGCTGAGGAGCTCGCTAAGCTCGGCAAGGAGGTTGATCGCAAGATCATCGTCCTGAAGGATATTAAGAAGGTAGGCGATTATGTTGCAGTTGTTCGCTTCCACAAGGAGGTGAGCGCAGAGATTCCTGTAAAGGTTGTTGCTGAGGGTGCACAGCTCGAGGCTGCTCCTGCTGCTGAGGCTCCCGTTGCTGAGGCCGAGGCTCCTGTTGCAGAGTAATTATGCTGTAAAGCAATTCGTTTATTATAACATTAATCCTGGTTGTTCTTTGAACAATCGGGATTTTTTTTTGTCTTCACAGTCATGAGTTCATCATAGTTGAGCGAGGGTGAACTATATATACAAAAGCAAAGCGGATGAACCTGTGGTCCATCCGCTTGAATTTCTGTTACGCTTTCTGCGGTACTGAAATTACTCAGCAACAACTGAGTCAGCAGCCAGAGTGTCAGCAGCCAGAGTGTCAGCAGCCAGAGTGTCAACCTCAGCAACCTCAACTGAATCAGTAGCAACCTCCTCGGCAGCCTTGTTACCATTACCACAAGCTACAAACATAGCAGCTACAGCGAACATAAATGCAATCTTTTTCATTTCTTTGCTTTTTTAAATCTGTAAAACAATCATTTGTTAATTAAAACGTTGCAAAGGTAGACATTTTTTTAATACGATGATACTTTTTTTTCGATTTTTTTTAGGGTGTTTTTGTAACATTTTTGTAACTTGCTGAAAATCAGTGAAATACCAAATGTTAAAAATAGTATAAAAACTACACTCAACTGAAAAAGCGGCAGAAATGCGTAATATTTGCTGTTTTTTGTGTACCTTTGCGGAAACAAATAAAGATACATATTTTATTTATGATAGATACATCGGCCTTTCAAGGAAAAACGGCTAAATATTTCACGCTTGGATGCAAGTTGAACTTCTCTGAGACCTCCACCTTTGCGCGCATGCTCCAGGAGATGGGCGTTCGCACGGCGCAAAAGAGCGAGCAGGCAGACATATGTCTCATCAACACCTGTTCAGTTACAGACGTAGCCGATCACAAGTGTCGCCAGGCCATTCATCGTCTGGTACGCGAGAACCCAGGCTCGTTCGTTGTTGTCACAGGTTGCTATGCCCAGCTTGAGGCCGAGACGGTGAGCAAGATCGACGGCGTGAGTCTGGTACTTGGAGCCAACGAGAAAGCCAGTCTCATCCAGTTCCTCTCAGATGCCTTTGTCAATCGCGATGCGAGTGAAGCATCACAGGGACAGAACGGCGAAGGCAAAGCGCAAGCCAAGTTCATGGCCCAGAAGACCAAGGACATCAAGACCTTCTCGCCCTCGTGCTCGCGAGGCAATCGCACCCGTTATTTCCTGAAAGTACAAGATGGCTGCGACTATTTCTGCACTTATTGCACTATTCCCTACGCACGCGGCTTCAGTCGAAACCCCTCCATTGCCTCGTTGGTAGAGCAGGCCCAGCAGGCCGCTGCTGAAGGAGGCAAGGAGATTGTGCTCACAGGCGTTAACATTGGCGACTTTGGCAAAACCACAGGCGAGCAGTTTATCGACCTGGTGAAGGCCCTCGATAGAGTAGAAGGCATTCAGCGCTATCGCATCAGCAGTCTTGAGCCCGATTTGATGAGCGACGAGCTCATCGACTATTGCGCTCACGACAGTCGCGCCTTTATGCCCCATTATCACATTCCCCTTCAGAGTGGCAGCGACACCGTCCTGAAGTTGATGCATCGTCATTACGACCGTCAGCTCTTTGCCGACAAGATTCTGCATATCAAGGAAGTGATGCCCGATGCCTTTATCGGCGTCGACGTGATGGTAGGCTGTCGTGGCGAGACCCCAGAATGCTTCGAGGAAACCTACGAGTTCCTCCAGTCGCTGCCCGTCACCCAGTTGCACGTCTTCCCATACTCCGAGCGCCCAGGCACCTCGGCCCTGAAGATCAACTATGTGGTCTCAGAGCGCGATAAGAAGTTGCGCAGCAAGCGCCTCCTGGAACTCTCAGACCAGAAGACCCACGACTTCTATCAGCAGTTTGTGGGCACCACCATGGACGTGCTCTTCGAAAAAGCCCCACGAGGCCGTGCCATGCATGGCTTCACAAATAATTATGTACGTGTAGAACTGTCGCCTGCCGATGCCCGTCCTGAGTACGACAACCAGATTCTCAAGGTGCGCCTGGGTGAATTCAATGCCGCAGGAAATGCGCTGAAAGGAGAGGTGATTTAGTTGATAGTTGATAGTTCATAGTTTATAGTTCATAGTTTATAGTTCGTAGTTCATAGTTTATAGTTAAGAATTGATGGAAAAGAAAGTAGCAGTAGTGATTTTGAACTGGAATGGCGCCGACATGCTTCGCCAGTATCTGCCCACCGTGCTCGAGTATTCGCGCGACGAGGCCGAGGTCTATGTGGCCGATAATGCATCGACAGACGAGAGCGTCGAACTGCTCAAGACCACCTTTCCAGAAGTAAAACTCATCGTTCTCGAGCGCAACTGGGGCTTTGCCGACGGTTATAACAAAGCCCTTGCCCAGATAGATGCCGAATACTATCTGCTGTTGAACAGCGATATCGAGGTGACCAAGAATTGGCTCACGCCCCTCATCACCTTTATGGATGCCCATCCAGAGGTGGCCGCCTGCCAACCCAAGTTGCTCAGCATCTTCGAGCGCCAGAAGTTCGAGTATGCAGGAGCCAGTGGCGGCTATCTCGATCGCTATGGCTATCCCTACTGTCGTGGTCGCGTGTTCGATGTGCTCGAAGACGACAAAGGACAGTACGACGAGCCCACCCAGATTCATTGGGCCACAGGAGCAGCCCTTCTCGTGCGCTCGCGTATATATAAAGAGGTAGGCGGACTCGATGGCCGTTTCTTTGCCCATCAGGAAGAGATCGACATGTGTTGGCGCATGCGCATTCGTGGCTATCAGCTCTATAGCATCCCCCAGAGTAAGGCCTATCATGTGGGTGGTGGCACCCTGCCAAAATCCAGTCCCATGAAGACCTATCTAAACTTTAGGAATAATCTAACGATGCTCTATAAGTGCTTGCCGCAAAGCGACTTATCGCGCGTGATGATAGTCCGTTTCTTCCTCGACTACCTGGCCGCTTTCCAAACCCTTCTGCTCAAGCGAAATGTGGCCGACTTCAAGGCCATTTGTCGTGCGCGTCGCGACTTCAAGCGATGGAAGAAAGACTTCGAGGCCGACCGCCAGCACATTCAGCAGAGTAGGGCACAGGGCGTCGTTGACTATACCCCCATGCTCCTTCTTTGGCAGTATTATGCCCATGGCCGACGCACCTTCGACCAGTTGCCCAAGTAACGCCAGCTCGAGGCATATAACCAAAAAAGTGATTACTCGTGGTGATAAGGCTCACCCTTGATGATGGTGCACGCCCTGTACAGCTGCTCAGTAAACACCAGTCGCACCATCTGATGTGAGAACGTCAACTTCGACAGCGACAGTTTTTCGTTTGCCCTTTCATACACAGCAGGCGAAAAACCATAAGGTCCACCAATCACAAACACCAGTCGGCGTGCCTTGTTCTGCATCTGTTCCAGCCAGGCCGCCATCTCGATGCTCCTGAACTCCTTGCCATGCTCGTCCAGCAGCACCACCGTGTCCGAAGGCTGAATCTGCTTCAGGATCAAGTCGCCCTCCGCCTTCTTCTGCTGCTCCTCCGTCAAGTTCTTTGTGTTCTTCAGTTCAGGAATCGTGATGATGTCGAACGGCATATAATGGCCAATGCGCTCAGCATAGTCGTTGATGCCAGCCACAAAATGCTTGTTCACCGTTTTGCCCACCAGAATCAAGTTAGTCTTCATACTCCTCCTTTCTTTTAGGGTTCATAGGAAACCATCCACGCTTCACTCGCTTTCTCTGTTCAAACAGTTCGCCAATGGTCCACAGTGCCGAAGCCCCCACCACGCCAATCACAGCCGACACCACTTCGTTGCTCGTAAACAGCGCAGCCACGATGCAGGCGATGCCCAGCAGCAGGAAGAGCCACCAATAGCGTGTGCCTGTGTGATATTCAACCTTGATGACGATAGGGTGGAAGATGCCAATGACCAGAAAAGTGGATATAGCTATGATAATGCCTGTGAAATACATAATTAAATTTTTTGTTGGTTTGCAAAGTTACGCATTTTTTTCGATAACCATGCAGCCCTATCGGGATTTTTTTTGTACCTTTGCAACTCGAAAACGAAACTTAAGAAAATACGTACATATATGGGAAAAGTAATCTTGACGGGCGACCGTCCTACTGGTAAGTTGCATCTGGGCCATTTTGTTGGCTCATTGCGCCGTCGTGTGGAACTGCAGAACGCAGGCGACTACGACAGGATGTTTGTGTTCATGGCCGATGTGCAGGCCCTTACTGACAACGCCGACAATCCTGAGAAGATACGTAACAGCGTGACGCAAGTAGCCCTCGACTATCTGGCTGCAGGCCTCGATCCCCAGAAGTGCACCCTGTTCATTCAGAGCGGCATCCCTGAGTTGGCCGAGCTCACCACCTACCTGATGAACCTCATCACCGTGAGTCGTGTTCAGCGCAACCCCACCGTTAAGACCGAGATTAAGATGCGTGGCTTTGGTGGCGAGAGCATCCCCTTGGGCTTCTTCTGCTATCCCGTTTCTCAGGCAGCCGACATCACCCTGTTCAAGGCCACAACCGTTCCTGCCGGCGAGGACCAGGAGCCCATGCTCGAGGTAACACGCGAGTTGGTGAACCGTTTCAACAACACCTATAGTCCCAACAACCCCATCCTCGTTGAGCCCAACATCATGCTGCCAGAGAACCTCACAGCACGCCGTTTGCCAGGCACCGATGGCAAGGAGAAAATGTCAAAGTCGCTGGGCAACTGCATCTACCTCTCCGACTCAGCCGACGAGGTATGGCAGAAAGTACGCTCTATGTATACCGACCCCACCCACCTCAACGTCTCAGACCCAGGTCATGTAGAGGGCAATGCCGTCTTTACATACCTCGACGCCTTCTCAACCGACGACGACTTCAAGAACTTCTGGCCAGAGTATCAGAACCTGGACGAGCTCAAGGAGCACTACACCCGTGGTGGACTGGGCGACATGAAGTGTAAGAAGTTCCTCAACGAGGTGCTCAACCAGTATTTGGAGCCCATGCGCCAGCGTCGTGCCGAGCTCGAGAAGGACATCCCTGAGATCTACAACATCCTGCGCAAGGGCACAGAGGCTGCTCGCGAGGTTGGTGCTCAGACCATGAGCGAAGTACGCAAAGCCATGCAGATCAACTACTTCGACTAATCTCTAATCTAACGATAACGTAATCAAAAAGAAAACTGGCGAGTCTGAGTGACTCGCCAGTTTTTCTTTTATCTTCCTTAGAACGGCATCGGCCCGTTGGGCGCACCAGCAAAGGGATCATAGCCCTCAGGCAGGGGCATAGGTCCAGAGCCGTCCACCTTCGACTCCATCAGTTGGCCATGACTGCTCGACGACAATCTTCCCTCCTCAGGATTCTCGAAGCGCGTAAACTCGCCACGGAAGTTCAGCAGCACGTCGCCCGTCGCACCCTTACGATGCTTTGCAATGATAATCTCGGCCATTCCGTGCAGGTCGCGACCCTTATCATCCTGGAAGATGTGATAATACTCAGGACGATGCACAAACAGCACCATATCCGCATCCTGCTCGATGGCACCCGACTCACGCAGGTCGCTCAGCTGCGGACGCTTACCTTCCAGTCCCTCACGACTCTCCACACCACGGTTCAACTGCGACAGCGCCAGGATGGGAATATCCAGCTCTTTGGCCAGTCCCTTCAGCGAACGCGATATCGTTGACACCTCTTCCTGACGGCTCGAGAAGCGCATGCCGTTGGCGTTCATCAGCTGCAGATAGTCAATCATGATAATCTTCACGCCATGCTCACGCACCAGTCGGCGAGCCTTTGTTCTCAACTCAAACACAGACAGTCCAGGCGTGTCGTCCACATACAGCGGTGCACCAATCAGGTCGTTCACACGCTTGTCCAGTCGGTCCCACTCGTCAGGCTGCAGTTGTCCGTTCAGAATCTTCTTACCCGATATCTCGCAGGCGTTCGAAATCAAACGGTTCACCAGCTGCACGTTCGACATCTCGAGCGAGAAGAACGCGATGGGAATACGGTGGTCGGCCGCAATGTTCTTAGCCATAGACAGCGCGAAGGCCGTCTTACCCATGGCCGGTCGTCCAGCAATAATCACCAAGTCGGAAGGCTGCCATCCACTCGTCTTGTCGTCCAGTCCAGTATATCCACTTGTGATACCCGTCAGTCCGTCCGTATTGGCAGCCGCCTTCTGAATCACGCTGATAGCCTGACTCACCACAGGGTCAATCTGCGTGTAGTCCTTCTTCATGTTCTTCTGCGACAGTTCGAAGAGCGAGCCCTCGGCCTGCTGCATCAGGTCGTCCACGTCGATCGTCTCGTCGAAGGCCTTCGTCTCGATGTCGCTGGCAAACGATATCAGCTGTCTGGCCAGCGATTTCTGGGCCACGATGCGCGCATGATATTCCACATGGGCCGACGAAGCCACGCGCGACGAAATCTCAGCAATATAGGCCGGTCCGCCAATCTCCTCCAGATGTCCCTGCTTGGCCAGTTGTTCCGCCACGGTCAGCACGTCCACCGGCTGTTCGTTCATCGACAGTTGCTGGATGGCACTGTAAACGATTTGGTTTCTGGGTTCGTAAAAACTCTCAGGGCGCAGAATCTCGCAAACCACGGCATAGGCATCCTTGTCAATGAGCAGTGCGCCCAGAACGGCGCGCTCCACGTCCAGAGCCTGTGGCTGCAAGTGAGCGTAAGTATTGTCGACAGACGGCTGTTTGCGTGTCTGTCTTCGTGCGTTAGAAGTCTGCTGTGGCATAAAATCTTTTTGTTTTGTGATGCAAAGGTAATCATTTTTTTTGGATGAATAGGGTAGTGGCGAAAAATTTTTTAAAACTGAGTTAAACTTTAAATATCATAACGCGTCAAAAGTTCAGTTGAATAAACCAAAACAAGCAATAATGAAACGACTTCTATTCACCATGGCCGTCATTTTCTCGGCCCTTTCAATGCAGGCTCAGCGCACCATTAGTGGTACTGTGGTCGAGGGCGACACACAAGAGTCTGTCATTCAGGCAACTGTAACCTTGTTAAAATCAGACAGTTCCACCGTTCGCAATGCTGTGACTAACATGAATGGTCAGTTCTCCATGACTGCCCCTTCCGATGGCAAGTACATCGTTCGTGTCACCTATGTGGGCTACAAACCCCTCTACAAGAACATCACCATGGCAGGCAAGGCCATCAACCTGGGCAAGCTCACCATCAATCCTGATGCCGTGATGCTGAAGGGTGCCACCATCACCTCTCACCTGGCCAAGGTGCAGTCGAAGGGCGACACCCTGATCTTCAATGCCGACGCCTATCGCACCCCTGAGGGCTCAGTGGTCGAGGAGTTGGTGAAGCGCATGCCAGGTGCCGAGCTCGACGACGATGGCAACATCAAGATCAATGGTAAGACCGTCACCAAGATCAAGGTCGATGGCAAGGAGTTTGGCGACTCAAAGACAGCGTTGAAGAACCTGCCCACCTCGATTATTGAAAAGGTACGCGCATACGATGAGAAGAGCGACTTGGCTCGTATCACAGGTATCGACGATGGCAACGAGCAAACCGTGCTCGACTTCGGCATCCGTGCAGGCATGAATCGTGGCACCATGATGAACGTCGACCTGGGCAAGGGCACCAAGGATCGCTATACAGGTCGTTTGTTTGGCATGTACATGCGCGACGACTATCGCGTCATGGGTATGCTCAACGCCAACAATACCAACGACATGGGTATGGGTGGCGGTGGCGGCCGACGCTTTGGTGGCGGCATGGGCATGGGCGGTGGCGGCCTCAATGCAGCCAAGACCGGCATGATCAACCTGAACTACGAAAAGACCGACCTCATTATTGCACAAGCCAGCGTCAACTTCAACCATCGCGATGGCGACTCATGGTCGCGCCGTTCAAGCGAGAACTTCGTAGGTTCAACCTCTTCGTTCCAGAACTCTATCAACCAGAACTATTCTCGTTCTAACAACTGGAGCGTCACTGGTCGCGTGGAGTGGACACCCGATACCCTGTGGAACATCTCATTCCGTCCCAACTGGAGCTTTGGCACCAACGACGGCACAGGCAACAGCACCTCGGCCACGTTTAATGCCGATCCCTACGACATCGTAAACGAACAGATTTCTTCAGCCATTATATCTGAGCTCTTGAAAAATACTAATTCTAACGGTGATGACGTTTATAGCAAGTTGCGTGATATTGCTGTCAACGGTTCAGCCAACAAGTCGCTCACCTATGGCGAGAACAAGCGCTTGGGTGGTACTCTCCAGATTAACCGTCTGCTCAACGGCCGTGGCCGCAACATCACCATCCAGTTGACTGGTAACTATAGCGACAACGAGAACAAGCAGTTGTCTAACAACTTCACTCGTCTGTTCAAGAGCACCACCACCTTTAATGGCGTCAGCGGACTGGACAATTATCAGACCAACCGTTATACCCTGGCGCCCACCAAGTCGTACGACTATAGCGCACGCGCCACATATAGCGAGCCAATCGCCTACGCCACGTTCCTGCAGTTCAGCTATACCTTCCAGTATCGCTACAACGAGAACGACCGTAAGACGTTCGACTATTCAGACCCCTTGCTCAGTGATCCAACCAGGGGCTACGACTGGACAGGCGTCAATCCTTCATATCGCAGCTGGAGCGACTACTTCGACCTTATCAACCCAGGCTATTCTCCCTCTACGGGCGACACTTTCTGGACCAAGAATCAGAGTCAGTATTCTGAATATACCAACTACATCCACACTGGCGAGGTGATGTTGCGCTTCATTCGCAATACCTACGACTTCAACGTTGGTGTGCAAGTGATTCCTCAGAGATCACACTATAATCAGGACTACTTAGGTCAGTTGGTCGACACCGTCATTAATGTCGTAAACTGGAGTCCTTCTGCCAACTTCCGCTGGCGCTTCTCTCAGCAGGGCAACCTTCGCTTTGAGTATCGTGGCAGCACCAGTCAGCCTTCTCTGTCTCAGTTGCTTGTTCTTGATGATGATACCAATCCTCTGAACAAGACCACAGGTAACCCTAATCTGAAGCCTTCGTTCACCCAGAGCTTCAACCTGCGCTATAACGACTATTTCCAGGCTCACCAGCGCTTCATCTTCGCCAACCTGAACTTCTCGACCACATCGAATAGTATTGCGAATAGAGTGGAATATAATGCAGAAACTGGTGGACAGACCTCAATGCCTGTTAACATCAACGGCAACTGGAACGCAGGTGGTAACATCACCTTCAACTCGGCCATCGACTCGCTGGGCTACTTCTCATACAACATCTCTTTGAACGAGAACTACAACCACCGTGTGGGCTATGTCGCTAAGAACAATGAGTCACTTCGCAACGTCACCAACTCACACAATATGGGTGGACGCCTGGGCACCAGCTATCGTAACGACTGGTTGGAAGTCGAGCTCAACGGCTCTTTGAACTACAACTACACTCGCAACGAACTTCAGCCTCAGTCAAACCTCGACACCTACACCTTCTCTTACGGCTTCAACACCACGCTGCAGATGCCTTGGGGCTCACAGGTCACCACCGACCTCAGCATGAACAGCCGTCGTGGTTATACTGACGCTTCGATGAACACCAACGAGCTCATCTGGAACGCCCAGATCTCTCACAGTCTGCTGCGTGGCAAACCACTCACGCTCACCCTGCAGTTCTACGACATCCTGGGTCAGCAGTCTAACTTCTCGCGCACCATCTCAGCCATGGCCCGTACCGATAACGAGTACAACGCCGTTACCAGCTACGTGATGTTCCGTGCCAGCTATCGTCTCAACCTCTTCGGCACCCGTCAGTCTCGCATGGGCATGGGCATGGGTATGGGCATGCCAATGGGTGGCGGCTTCGGTCCTGGCATGGGCGGCGGCAACCGTGGTGGTGGAAACCGTGGCGGTGGAAACCGTGGCGGTGGTGGCGGCTTCGGCGGCGGACGTCCTATGGGTGGCGGCTTTGGCGGCCCAGGCATGTTCTAAACACGTCTAATTACAACCCTAAGATATACGACTTAGGCCAACGCAAAAACGCATAATGGAAAGACCCTGGCAATAGGATGAGGAGCCAGGGTCTTTTTTTTGTATAATTGAAAAATTAAAAATCCAAATGAATCTTCTCTTAATTATATAACTGGATCCATTTCGCCATCTCGTTGAGCGCCACGAAACGGTAGCGCTGCGAGGTCACTGGAACAGGGGCGTAGGTGAAATGTCGAGCCTCTGCCTTGCGCATCAACGTCTCTTCGACAGCCGCTTGGATATCACTGTCCAGGAAAGCCTGCTCAGTAGGTTCAAGCAGCAATAACTGCCCCCTAGAACAAGCCTCGAAATAAACCCCACCAGGCTTGAAGAAACGCTCGTGTGGCGACCCCTCCTTTGGAAAACCAGCGTTGAGTAGCACCACCAACGGATAGCCCTGTTCTCGCATCGTTCGTGCGATGAGTTGCTCGCCCTTGCTGATAGCCGCTGTATAGGTAACAGCCCCATTATGCGCAGCCGCCAGCACCATTCGCAGTCGTTCCTGCACCTCCTCGTCAGTGGCGCTTCGCGATATCTCCACCACCTGTCTGTCAGGCCAGTCCAATAGGAAATGATTGCCCATTGAAGTGAACAGCAGTCCAGCGACCCCTGTCTGCCTATGCAAACGGAAAAGGTCAGGGTTGTGCCTTTTTATCCACAGTCGCCGTGGGTTGTCCTTCACATAGTCAATCATTCGTCGCAGCTGTCCAGGCGCATGCAGTATTCGCTCATGATAATAAGCAGGGTTCTGCTCCCAGATGCTGCCCCTGTTCGCAAAAATGCGAGCGAAATGCATGGGCGCGTCCTCGCCATCCACACCAGCGGCGCGCCCGTTGCCCTCGCCCTGCACGCCCCCGTTGCCCTGCGCTCCAGCGGCGTTCTCGTTTTCGTTCCCATTCACTCCAGCGGCGCCCCCGTTGCCCTGCGCTCCAGCGGCGCGCCCGTTTTCGTTCCCATTCACTCCAGCGGCGCGCCCGTTGCCCTGCGCTCCAGCGGCGTGCCCGTTTTCGTTCCCATTCACTCCAGCGGCGTTCTCGCCGCTGCTCATATACATCTCCTTATACACCTTTGTGCAGCCGCTTTTGAACCCACGCACAACAGCACCGATGCTCTGCGGCAGCTGCTCCAGCACCTGAATCACCAGATGCACATGGTCGGGCATCACCTTCAGCGCCAGCACCTTCAGGGCGAACCCCCTTTCAGCATAAAACAGCGGCAGCCCATTCAGCATCGCATACACACGACGACCAAAGGAGTTCAGCCTCACGAAGGCCGTCTCTGCGTTCTCGCCCGCCAGTGTTCCAAACAGCGGATAGCGATCCTCCACAGGCAGCGTAAAATGATAGATAGCACGCCCCTTATAGTCCCATCCGTTTTCACGGTGGTGCCTCATGGGGTCAGCCGGCCTCCGTTTCCATTGTCCTTCAGTCATCGTTGTTCAGCCTTCTCCTCTTTTATCAGTTCCTCCACGTCTTTCTTTAGGTTTTGATATCGCAATTTGCGACATCAAAACTCCCTCCTGATGATTATCTATGATTATAGCATCGCCAAGTCAGAATCAAACATTACTCTTTGTCCTCTGACGGTACGAATCAGACTCTCTATATTAAAATCTTTAATTGGTAACGGTTTAATAATCTCAGCCATCTTGGACTGGTCGCAATTTGCGACCACCTTCTTTGACTCGTCCTCAATCTTCTTACCTTTCTTCGCCATTTGTCGTTATTGCGCAGTTTAAATTTTCTGACTGCAAAGATACAAAAATCCACTTATTAAGCCTAAACGGATTAATTATTTTTGAAAAAAAATTATCTAAAAAAGGTGGCCGTTTTATGACAGCCACCTTCTTCTATTTTCATTTTTCCAAATGATATGCCGATATGCCGATATGGGTAGGGATTTAGCAATGGCCATCTCGCTGCACAACAATCGACTGTCAAAAATAAACTATTCTTGTTTATATTCGCTTTTCGATTGCAATAAACGCGCTTTCCTTTCCTCACGCGCCAGTCGAATTTCCTCATTAATTTCGTCCAGTGTGAGCTCAGGTCTGTCGCTGGCAGCAACCATATTTTTGAATTCACGGAATTCCTTCAAGGCTTGCGTCTGCACAGCCATAAAGGGTGCAGGATTCTCTTTCTCGGCCACCTTCACCACTTCAGCATTCAAGGCTGCTGAAATCTTGCAGATAGTAGCCATCGTCAGGTTATGAGTACCAGAAAGCCATCTGCTCACCTCTGTCTCAGTCTTACCCATCAGGCGAGCAAAATCCTTCTGCGACATGCCCTTTGCCTCAAGGATATCGTAGATACGGTTTGCGATAGCAACAGACAGTTCCATCTGCAATTTCATTTCTGGCGAGATTGTACTTCGAACCTCATCCATGATAGCGTTAGTCTTCATAAACAGATTCCTTTTCTTCTTCGTTTATAAATCTGCTGCAAAAATAAACATAAAAGTTGATTCCTCCAAATATTTGCTATCAAACCATAAAATAATTCGCAAAAATGATAATTATTCGCAAAATTATTCTTATCTTTGCACCCGTCAGACATGGAATAAGACAATGAATATTGAATTTGAAAATGCGGCTTTAGAGGAACTCTACACCAATGGCAAGACCCAAGACCACCAATATAAGCGTCTTTCAAAGGACGTTGTGAAACAATACATCAAGGTGGTCAACTATATTAAGGCTGTCAACCGACTAGAGGACCTCTTTCAAATCAAGTCGCTCCACTACGAGAAAAAGAAAGGCGATCTCAATGGTGTTGATGTCGTATGGATAAATGCCCAATATCGCCTTTTCTTCTACAGTTCACCTGATGATACAGGTATCATTGTAAATGCATTGTTATTTGAAATTTCGAAGCATTATGAGTAAGAAAGTATTAACCCCATTCGTTGCCACACATCCTGGTGAAATGATTAAGGACGAACTCAAGGAACGTGGCATGACCCAGAAGCAGTTGGCAGCAGAGACAGGCATCAAGCCCTCTGTGCTCAGCGAGACCATCAATGGCAAGCGCAGCGTGTCGCTCAGTGTTGCTGTTGCTTTAGAGAAAGCCCTTGGCATTTCTGCTGACATCTGGATGAACATGCAGACGCAGTACGACCTCGACACAGCCAATATCACTGAGCGTGACAATCAGCGCCAGACCGTTTCCATCACCATTCCCATGCGCGATCGTAATCTCCTTCAGGAGTTAGTCCGTAAGTTTGGTTGGGCCTGCGTCTTCTGAGCAATATGGAGATGTCATAGCAAAGGCCGTCCCATCAAAACAAAAAATCCCTGACCTGCCACCATGCAGGCCAGGGATTCTTTTTATTTTCATTTTCCCAAATGATATGCCGATATGCCGGTTTGCCAAAACTAAGCTCTTTCGGTGCAAAAATACGTAATATTTTCCAATTATCGGCTCATTTTGAGCTAAAAAATACGTTTTGAAGCATAATTTTGAGCCGATTCCGCTTCTCATGTCTTTTGTTTATGTTCGATCATTTCGGGGTGCAAAGGTACAAAATTTTTGGCCAATTTGCAAGTTTTTTGAGAAAAACATGGGGGGACATACCCTCAATTCTCCTTACAAAAGCCCCTCTGAGATTTAAAAATTCTCCACCAAAAAATTTTTGCGCGCGTACAGGCGAAATATGCGCAAATAACTAATATACTGATAGTTAGAGGCTTATAAAAACACCTCCAAAAGTGTAAAGAATCAGAAAGCGTTCGCATATTCGTTTAGGGTGCAACGGAGCCTGTTTTACCCTGCAACTCATGCTGAGTTACCATGTAAAACAGGCTCCGTTAGGGTGTAACTCAGCCTCCGTTGCATCGTAAAATCGATAGGGGTCAAAAATGGGCGAAAATCAAGCCGAAAACACCCCAAAAACACCCCTTTCGCCGCTCTAGTTTGTCCATTCTCAGACCCCCAATTTTTAGCACTTTTTCTTTACATGTATAATTATTTATGGCATATCGGCAAACCGGCAAACCGGCAAACCATTTGGTTTTTTCACTTTCATGATAGGGAGCGTGAAGGAGGGTAGTATAATAACTATATTTATATATATTATAATATATATTAAATATAGAATATATATATCCCTTTTCATTGATGCGCCATAAAAATATCGATTTTCCAAATGGTTTGCCGGTTTGCCGGTTTGCCGGTTTGCCACAAACCGAAAATACCCCAAACCATTATTTGATATATTTCTGACATCTTGCACCCAGTCCTGTCGTCCTTCTGTCATCATTGCATGGCAAACCGGCAAACCGGCAAACCGGCAAACCATTTCGTTTTTTCATTTTCCATACCCCAATTTAAGCAAAAGTCGAGATCGTTGTATGCATTTTAGCGGAGTTTAGATGTGATTTTTCTGCATTTTAGCGGAGTTTAGATGTGATTTTTCTGCATTTTAGCGGAGTTTAGATGTGATTTTTCTGCATTTTAGCGGAGTTTAGATGTGATAATCTTACGCTTATAGCTTTCTCGCAAACACGCGATGTTGAGATTGACGGCAATACAATACATATCATTTCGGCATCGGAATGGTCGCTTAAAAACAAGGACTGACCTGTGACCCCATACACCCCTACACCCATATCATTTCGTTTTTTCATTTCAGCATAACTCATTTAGCCCCACCACCTCAAACTCCTTCAGGTTGATATACGCATCCATGTCGTCGTTCTCCTCGTCGAACGCATCGATGGCCGCATATACAGCCTCCACCAACGGCTCCCTCCTGTTCTGCAGTCGCAGCATCTTCCCATACAGCGACCTTAATTGCCTTCTGTCGCCCACCAGGCAGACAGACATAAATGCTGGATTACTCATTTGTTTTTTTTCGTGCGAAGGTAGAAGATCTGGGCGAGACGAGCGAATATTTTAGATCAGTTTAGATCGAATTAGGAAAGATTAGAGAAAATATAAATATAAATGCATATATTTCATTGGAATTATGTATCTTTGCAATCAGAACTAAAGACGATATAAATATATGCTAAGAAACAGACTGCCTGAAATAGAAATACCATATGACAACCCTTTTCAGAATGATAAGCTGAACAGGAAATCATGTGCGGATACGTTCTGCTCATTGGTGAAGATGTATTCCGATACGGGTTGTGTGGTTGCGCTAAATGGTGATTGGGGAATGGGAAAAACCACCTTTGTAAGGATGCTTATGCAGAAGATGGAAAAAGAACATGCTCATCCTTTGTATTTTAATGCTTGGGAGAACGATTATGTTTCAGATCCACTGATAGCGCTGCTTGCAGAATTGAAAGTATTGTCGCCACAATCGAGCAAATGGAATAATGTCGTTGCATGTGGAGCTAAAGTTTTGACAAGCGCAGCAACGTCGGCAGTAAAGACCATAGTAAAGAATAAACTTGGGATAGATTCTGATGCATTTGAAGCAGGTGCTGATGAGATTGAAAAGTTGCTGAAAGACGATATAGAGGAATTCTCGAAACAAAAGACCTCGTTTGCGGAATTTCGTAAAGCCCTGCAAAATTATATTGCAGAAAACACAACGGAGGATTATCCTGTTGTTTTCTTCGTGGATGAACTTGATAGATGTAATCCTCGTTTCTCTGTACATGTATTGGAACGTATTAAGCATTTGTTTGATATTCCTAACGTTGTGTTTGTCTTGTCTATCAATAAGAAGCAACTTGGTTATGCCGTGCAGGGGTATTTTGGTAGCGCAAATATTGATGCTGACAACTATTTACGTCGTTTTATTGACATTGAATATTCGCTTCCGCAGCCAGATCGTGAGGAATTCTGTCAATATCTCTATCATTTTTATTGTTTTGATGAGGTATTTGGTAATAAGGATAGAAAACATAATACTGAGTTCCAATCTGAAGGTGATAATTTTCTGCAGATGGCAAAGATATTATTATCCTCGTCCAAGATAGACCTTCGTACTATAGATAAGGTTATGGCTCATACCCGATTGGCTTTAATGGAGTTTGGAAAAAATAACTATATTATACCTGATGTTTATTTCTTGCTGTGCTATCTTAAAATTGTGAAGCCTGAACTATATCGTCAGATTGTTGATACCAGTTTTACTGCCCAACAACTGTTAACAGAGTTGGAAAGTTATTTTCCACGAGAGTTGTTAGTGATGGATGTTGAAAACACAGCATGGAGGCAGATGGCTCATACGATAGCATCGTTAGTTTATATGTATACACTTAATTTTAACGGAATTGAACGCGAGCAAATTATTGATCCTAAGAATAATATGGCAAGCGTTCTTAAAACAACGTGTATTGATCAAAGATTTTTTGATGAAACGCTTTCATTCAAAAAATATCGAATAGGATGGGCGAATACCCCATTGCATTTTCTAATCAAAAGGATAGAGCTTGAACAAGGATTTGTGACTTACTAAAATATATCATATTAAACAATAATGGCATGGATAAGAATGGTTTTATAGATTTCAATACGAGGATCTCACCAGAGAATTCTGGGAAGGCTGATAGTTATGCTCGAGCCATTACGATTCTCGAAGAGGTATTGCCATATCATAAAGAGATAGACCTAGAGGGACATTCACTTTATGAACTGCCTGATGCCGCTATTGATGAGGTTATACGTGTGGTCAAAGAAGAAGTGAAAAAGATGAGAAATCGTCAGCAGAATATCTTTGACACCTATGGCAGACCAAACCAAAGGAGCTATCCACTTAATTCTTTCTGCTCAGCAGCTTTGAAGAGTTTGAAGAAGTATGCAGAATATGAGAGGGAAGTGGTGGAGGTTGACAAGCTCGTAGCCTTGGAAACGAATCCAAAAAAGATTTCGAAGAAGCTCACTGATTACTTTGACATAACCAAGGAAGGTGAAGATATTCAATCAGTTACGAAACGAAGAAAAGGCCAGGAATATTTCCGTCACATGATACTCGCTAACTATGGCGGCCGCTGTGCCCTGACAGGAATTAGTGTGCCACAAATGTTGCTGGCCAGTCACATCATTCCATGGTCAGATAGCAAACCGCAGCAGAAACTTAGTCCAGAGAATGGCATCTGTTTGTCTGCTCTTTATGATAAAGCTTTTGACAAAGGCCTTATGACCATCTCGCCAGATGACTACTCAGTCCAGCTGTCTTCTGCGTTGCGAGATTATGGGTCGCAAGAGTATTTTGAAAGACACTTTGGTGGCATCGATGGCAAGAAGATAACTATGCCAATGATGTATGAGCCCAATCGCAATTTCTTGGCATATCACAGAGATCATGTGTTTGTAGGAATTTGAAGCAAACAATTTAAGATATTCTTGTGACTATATAATCTTTAATATGACTTTCGTTAATTTTGACTTAAAAAAAGCCTGTTCGTTTTAGTATTTACAAATAAATTTGTATCTTTGTAGCTGCAATCTAAATATAGTGGCTGTGATGTGCGTTGAGATGTGCTGAGCCATTATGAAAGCACTGCAATTAGAATACGTTACTAAACCTTTTCTGAAGCCTTGATAGCCGTGATAGTCGAACAGGAGGAGTAAGCACTCACGTTTTCTTTTTGTAGTTAGATAGTAATAATTAAACGTTCGTAATGGGTGCTTGCGGACAACGAAAGACAAATAACAATAAAGGAATAATATAGAGTCTTTGACATCCTTGTTTTGACTGATTAACCAGAATTACGACAAAAGGAACACATCAGTTGGACAAGCAATTGGATGTTTGCGCTCATACGGGCGTGGACAGTTAGATTGTTGTCTGATGTGGGGCCGTCGTAAGCCTTGGTTAAACGCATCTTTCTTCCACGCCCTTTTTTCGAAAACGAAGAGAGGGTTTTTCATGTCAAAGAAAAAATATAAAGGAATAGATTTGTTCTGTGGTATTGGCGGTTTTCGACTTGCTATGGAAGATAATAATGTAGAGTGTGTTTTCTCTTCCGATAATGATAAGTTTGCACAATTAACCTATCAAGCTAATTTTGGCGAAATTCCAGAAGGTGATATTAAAAAAATAGAAGCAAAAGACATTCCTTCATTCGAAATTCTCGCTGCGGGATTTCCCTGTCAACCATTCAGTTATGCTGGCGAAAAACTTGGATTCAATGATGAGATAAGAGGAACATTGTTCTTTGATATTTGCAGGATTCTTGAGTACCATAAACCACCAATGGTGTTCTTGGAGAATGTGAAGGGTTTGAAATCTCATGAGAATGGAAAGACGTTGAATACCATTATTGAGAAGTTAAAGGAATTGGGGTACTTCCCCCATTGGAAAATACTTTCTTCTCTCGATTATGGCTTGCCACAAAAAAGAGAACGTTGGTATTGCGTAGCTTTCCGTAAAGACGTTGATTTCTCTTGGCCAGAACCTATCGGAGGACATCCTGTTTTAAGAGACATTGTCGACTTAAATGATGACAATCCATCGTTAAAGCTCCCTCAGTTCGAATTAGATAGAATCGATTATCATTTTTCTGTTGCTAAACCAGGCGATAGAGTCAAGCACGATAATTCCAAATATGCGCCTCATACAAAAAAAGGTAAGTATGGTGTATACTCCTTTCAGAAGCCTGATGGGTCATTGAGATTTCATGTTGGTGATGCGGCCAAAACACAAATTCAGGAAGCATTCTATTCATGTCTTGATACCTATGCCTCAACGATTATCGCCAACAGGACACCTAAACTGTGGGATATTAGAAGAAAACTCTCTGTATTGGAAGCTCAAAGACTACAAGGATTTCCTGATGATTTTAAATTTCCCGTTTCTGATGCACAAGCGTATCATCAGTTGGGAAATTCAGTGAGTGTTCCGATCATCAAGTTAATTATGAAGGAAATGATTCAAACTTACAATAAAATCGAGTAGCGATGAAGTACTTTTCAATTGAAACTGTGGTGAATGCCTATGAAGGATTCCAAAATTGTATGACTAACAAGTCATGGGGATATTTGGCATTGTTGAAAGGCTGTAAGAATAGTATACGACCATCCGTGCCAAATGAAGTAGATACGACTATCGTATCTAATTTCCTTGAAGATATTTTCAATTTATCCGATACAAAGAAATACTACGAAAGCGGCCGAACTCTATATGTCGTTTTCTCAAACCAATGGGACCGTTATTTCAATGACCAAGGAAGTTATTCTCCTAATATCTATGATGTGATAGCTTGGGCTTATCGTAGAAAAGCATTCGCTGATAATATTTCGAACGAGGATATTATTGCTATGTTCGCAAAAGAATTCAATATTCCTATGAATGTCATTTCGAACAGTTTTAATAAACAACCCAAGTCTTTAAAATTTTCGGATTCATTGTATACGGAATCATTGTTAAAGATGGAATTAGCTGACTGTGATGTTGATACGAGTAAGAATAATATAGATGCAAAGAAAGGTGGCTTCGCTGCTGCACCTGGGGAAATAAGTCGTGGCCCATTTATTCAAACTTTATATGCAGGACTGGAAATTACTGATTATGTACTAATTCTACAATCTAATTATTTTTCACTTTATGGAGATAGAGAAAAAGAGATAGATAATAATCGTGACGAAATCAGTATTAAATCTCTTCAGCGAATCTTCTATGGTGCACCAGGAACAGGAAAGTCTCATGAGATAAAAGAGCAAACGGAAGGTAGAGCTGTGGTGAGAACTACATTCCACCCAGATAGCGATTACTCGACATTTGTTGGTTGCTATAAGCCAAGCATGAAGTCTAAGGACAGAATATATTCTGCAGAAGAATTGGCTGTAAAACTGAAAGAAATCAAGAATACTGGGGTAACATATCCTTGCCATAAATTTGCAGCAAAGTATTGGAGATCATTAAAAGATCTCGATGCTAATTGTATAAAGCAGATATTGCTTGCTTGTGGGTTTACAGAGGCATATGGTGTTGAGGTTTCAAAAGGAGTCGCTATTGGTCAGGAATATCTTAACAAAGAAGAAGACGGTAAGATTATATACATGTTTACTCCACAGGCCTTTACTAATGCTTATGTTAAAGCTTGGAGTACAACAGAAGATGTATATCTTATAATCGAGGAAATCAATCGTGGCAATTGCGCTCAGATATTTGGTGATTTGTTCCAATTGTTGGATCGTGGTGATGATGGGAATTCTGAATATCCTATTGATGCAGATACAGACCTTGGCAACTATATTGCAAAGGAATTAGAAAGTAGTACACGTACAGATTTTCCTGAAGGTGTAAAGGATGGTAAGAAATTGGTTCTCCCTTCCAACCTTCACATTTGGGCCACGATGAATACAAGTGACCAAAGCCTGTTCCCAATTGACTCTGCTTTCAAGCGTCGTTGGGACTGGAAATATCTGCCCATTGAGAATGCTGAAAAGGGTTGGAAGATAAAGGTCAATGGAAATGAATACGATTGGTATCAATTCTTGGAAGCTATAAATAAAGAGGTATTTGATCTAACGCATAGTGAGGACAAGCAATTAGGTTATTTCTTTGCAAAGGCGAAAGGCACTGAGATAGATGCAGAAACGCTAGTGAACAAAGTCTATTTCTACCTTTGGACTGATGTGTTCAAGGACTATGACTACGAGAGCCAAAATGCATTCAGAAAGCCTAATAGTAATGAACCAATTGCTTTCAAAGACTTCTTTAAGAAAGGGCAAGAGTTGGATGAGCAAATGGCTGAACAAGTGCTGATTAATCTGAAACTAGAAAAGCTTAACAAACCACAAGATTTGTTTGCATGAAAATTCTTGTAGAGGAATGTCAGTATGATGCCGCATTGGTGCGCGATGTGCTGCAAGGCGTAGATGCTTTGCAAAATGTCGAAGGGCTAGTGTCGCTCAGTTATGTGGGCTATTTCTACAACCCCAAACTGAATGGCGGCAAAGGCGATACTGTGTTCATTCTACCTAAGGTTTTGATGAATGAGGAAGGGAAGGTGTTCTCAAAGTATGCTCCTGACGATATCATCCATATGGATACCTGTAAACTGAATGACCAGGAAAGAAGATTCCTCTATGAGTTTGCAGTATGGATATATAGAGCTGTAGATGTGTACCAGCGTTTGCATAAAGATAGCGACATCGTATATCATCGCAAGATATCGCAGGTGGGACGTGGTTTGAAGAAACGTGCCAACACATTGTTGGACATACTGCTTTCTTTGATTCAGTTCAACAAGGATAACCAGTCGCTAATCACTTTTATCCTTAAGAACCTTCATTCAGGTTTCAATAAAATCAATTGGACGCGAACGATCAACCACTCAGCTGCTATCATCCAAAATGATGAGCCTGTATATATTAATCCTGTGAATAAAAGGCGTCAAGTGAATTTTGACGAGGAGCTACTTGTTATCTACTATAGTATACTCAATTATATTAGTCAGACATATGGCTTCCATGTGGATATAACCGTTGGATTTCCGCTTATTACAGGCTCAAAATTTGAAAGCTATCTGAAAGGTAGAGGAGTTGTTCGTTTACGCCAAATCAAATATAAGTATTTCTCAGACAAGATGCTGGAGCTATGGAATCTCTGCTATGCTTTCTTTGCCCATCGTACTGAGATCACCACAAGTGCCGAACTGAAAGAGTACCTGCTCGTAAAGAATTTCTATGTGGTATTTGAGGCCATTATAGATGAATTGATTGGCGACAGTAAAGATGATCTGCCAAAGGACTTCAAGGACCAGAAAGATGGAAAACTGGTAGACCATCTCTACACCTACCCAGGACTGTTAGAAGCTGATGAAGAACAGCGAACTTACTATATTGGAGATAGTAAGTATTATAAAATAGGTGGTTCTCTGGGTGACACGTCTATCTATAAACAATACACCTATGCACGAAATATTGTGCAGTATAACATTGACTTGTGGATGGACGAAAATACTCCTGACCCAGAGATAAAACTTAGGGATGATGTGACGGAGGGATATAATATCATTCCCAACTTCTTCATCAGCGCAGCAATGGAAAAGGACGACTACAGTTATAACCATCGTGAGATAACGCTCACTAAGATAACTGGCAAGAGAAATCCTGAAATCAAGTTCCAATTCAAGGATCGATTGTTTGACCGTGATACTATGCTGCTTTCACGCTATAATGTGAATTTCCTGTTTGTGATATCGTTATATGCTCGTAATAAACAAGCAGAGAAAGCAGAATGGAAAGATGAGGTGAGAGCACAGTTCCGTAGGGAAATACGTAAGGTGTTGGAAGATGAGTACAGTTTCTACCCAATGCGTTCAAGAGGCGTAGTCTTGGATGACTATATGACTCAGCATTTTCGTCAGCTCAATGGTAAAGTGTTCACGCCATTCCAAGATAAAGGTATTTTGACTTTAGCGCTTCACACCCCTAATGGCAGACATACATTGAGTGCTGAACAGGCAAGTCTAGTAAACATGCTAAGGGCTGATTTTGACATTGACGATAATTATAATTTGGGAAATGAGCCTCAATTGCCACCACCTACAGACTTGCAGTTTATGGTGGACGACTATGTGTTACTTGGATACTATAGGAGCGAAGAACAACTTAAGTGGATTCTCAACAAGAAGCATTATAATGTTCGTTCTGGAAAAGATGGAGGCTCGCTAGACTTGTCGTCAAGTGTTTGTGCTGCGCGATTCTTGTTACTTTATGGTAAGGATGGTATATACAAGTTCGCCCTGAAACCCAACAGCGTTCGTGTATGGGACAAGCAAGACATGATTAATGATGGCTACAAGAATCCTCGTCACGATTTCTATCTGGTATTCTTTATTGAAAAGCAAATTGTAGAGGGCGACTTTGCAAAGATGAGCTTCGATGAGAATAAAATAAAGAACTTGCTGAATCAGTATGGAAAAGACAATGCTGGTCATGACAAAGGAGCAGTAGCTGTTCCTTTCTCTGAGTTAGCAAGATGCAAAAATGACTTATAAGTAACAGAGCGACAGATTAAGAATTGCTTCGAGTTACTGACGTTTTCTTTTGATAATATAATATGGATAAACTCTCTCCCCAACAACGACATGCCAACATGGCGGCGATTCGGTCGAAGGACACGAAGCCTGAGATGATTGTGCGCAAAGGGTTGTGGCGTAGGGGATTCAGGTATCGGCTGAACCATAAGCGGCTGCCTGGGCATCCTGACCTAGTGCTGAGGAAATATCGCACGTGCATCTTTGTAAATGGGTGCTTCTGGCATGGACACAAGGTGATGTTTGATGGAAGAGGTGTGATGGCTGAGGGCATCGCGAACTCTGAATGCTGTAAGATTCCTAAGACGAACCGTGAGTTCTGGGTGGCGAAGATCTGCAGGAACAAGGAACGTGACAGGGAGGAACAGCGCAGGCTGGCTGAGATGGGATGGCACTGCATCACGGTGTGGGAGTGTGAGCTGAGGCCTCAGAAGCGTGAAGAGACGCTGGATGCCATCGCGTTTACGCTGAACCATATTTGGCTGCAGGACCATGGTGCGAGGGCTAATGTGAGATGGATGATGGAAGAAGGAAGTGGGCTGAAAGCTGCAGAAGAGAGGTCTGATGTCTGATGGAGGAATAAAACAAAAACTGGCTCGTCATCACGACGTGCCAGTTCTTGTATTAATAATTAATTTTTTTAATTTAATGAAACCAAAAATCAAATGTTAGCAAAACGCTCACAAATGTTTCTTGGGTGCAAAATTATGATTTTTTTTTGAAGTACCAAACTTTTAAGCAAATTATTTCGTAACTTTGCAGGAAAAAAGAAGGCTGATGGCGGATGTGAGATGTCTGATGTCTGATGTCTGAGGGCGGATGTTATATGAAAAGGGATATGAAACGGATTGAGGTTGTTGCAGCGATTATTCATGATGGGGAGGGGCGCATCTTCGCCACCCAGCGTGGATATGGCGACTATAAGGACGGATGGGAGTTTCCTGGGGGAAAGATGGAACCTGGGGAGACGCCTGAGGAGGCGCTGAAGCGCGAGATTTGGGAGGAGCTGGAAACACGGATCGTGGTGGAAAGGCTGGTGCAGACGGTGGAATGGGATTATTCAGCCTTTTACCTGACCATGCACTGCTTCTGGTGCCACGTGGAGAGTGGACAGCTGACGCTGAAGGAGCATGAGGCGGCGAAGTGGCTGGCTATGGACGAGCTGGACAGCGTGGACTGGCTGCCGGCTGACAGAGAAGTGGTGGGGAAGATCTAAGCGGATTATTTCGTATCTTTGCAGGCAAAAAATTAAACAAGTATGGATATTAGCATAGCAACATTAGAGGATTTGAAGAAACTAAGGCCGGATTTATACCTGGCTGTTAAGGAGGAGATATTCCCTCCTAAACGTAAATATAAGAAAAGAGTATCGAAGAACGATGATTTCGACATTTCCAATTATAATAGGGTGATTAGAGAGGCGATGATTGGGGATCTGGTTCAGAGGAAATCGAATGGTTTAGTTGGTGAGGTGATTGACATCAAGGTTTTGAGTCCGAGTGTGAAAAGACTTATCGTGAAGAACTTGAGTGGGATTAAATCTGGCATAGTAAATGATATTAGCACGTACTATGTGCTTGAGGAGAAGGATGAAGGCTGATGTCTGAGGGCTGAAAAGTCTCTATTTTATGCATTTTATACGCTGTATTGCATAAAAAAGTATGTTTTTTGTGCAATAGACTTGCTGAATTGAAGAAAAAACTATATATTTGCAGCGTGTTCAGCAAAAGTATAATGTTCAGCCGGACTGAACAATGGTTTAAAACTGAACACTTGGCCATATGATTAAAGAACGTCAAATACTGGAGAGTGCTGTTGAGAATCTCAGAAATCAATGTCAACGCATAAGGATTGAGGTGTGTCCCAATGGGGATAGCAATGGCTTTGTTGATATTTCTGGAATAAAGTTCAGATGTGAAATCAAACAATATGTCAAGAGCTCACAAATTCCCTCTATTATTAACCAATGCAAAAGCAATGGCACCAATCTGCTTGTTGCTGAATATATTAGCAGCACGGCAATGGAACGACTTGTTGAGCAGGATATAAACGTCCTTGATACAAGTGGCAATTGTTTTGTCGAGGTGAAAGATAGGTTGTTTATCCACATAACTGGGAATAAGAAAACCCTTCCTGACAAAGAAAAGGGAATGAATTTCAAGGTATCGGGTTTCAAAGTATTATTTAGTATTCTGACCTTGGAAGACGAACAGATTCCGTCTATCAGAAATCTTGCATCAAAATCTGGTTCATCTAATGGAACTGTCAAACATGTAATTGATGTCTTGGAGGCAAATGACTATATTATTTCTAGTGGCAAGAACAAATTTATTAAGGATAGAGAACGCCTGTTGGAAGATTGGGTGGATTTGTTC
Source organism: Prevotella sp. E15-22 (assembly GCF_023204875.1). Lineage (NCBI taxonomy): Bacteria > Pseudomonadati > Bacteroidota > Bacteroidia > Bacteroidales > Prevotellaceae > Prevotella > Prevotella sp. E15-22. Next base: position 1,834,406 of record NZ_CP096247.1, on the reverse strand, counting down.
AATAAATCACAAAGATCAGCTTTGCAATTAGGGCGAGCTTCGTGGATTATATCAAATAAAGAGTGGCAAAAAGTTTCATTGCCAGAAGGCATGATTTGGGGAGGAGATCCTGGAGCATACCTGATGAATGGCTATATGACACCAGCAGAATTCTGTATTTACACAGAGCTCCCTGTCAGAGAAATAGTGAAGACGAAGGCCATGGTTCCTAACAAAGAAGGTGATATTATTTTCTATCAGAAATTCTGGGAGGGAAAACTAAGTGAGTTAGGTTCTGCCATACTGTTCTATGCAGACCTGATTAATCAAAACAACAGCCGCTGTCTGGAAGCAGCAAAGAGAATAAGAGATGAAAGACTTACATATACAAAGTAACCAATTTGTACTACCACAACAATTTGAAACGCTCAAAAAGTTATGCCAGTGCCTTGGGAATCAGGATTTCTTTGTAATTGGAGCCGCAGCAAGAGACATGCTTTCTATAGCACTGGATATTGATCTTTCCACAAGAACAACACGAGATTTGGATATTAGCATTGCTGTTGAATCATGGGATAGTTTCATGAAGATACAGGAATTGCTGATAAGTTCTGGTTTTGAGAAGGACAATGTTAGAAAACAAAGATTCTACTATAAGGATTTTGAACTTGACGTGGTGCCTTTTGGAAAGTTGAGTGAAGATGGCGCCAAGATTTACTGGCCACCAGAGGCGAGTCCGGAGATGACAGTAAGAGGCTTTGAATCCGTGTTGAAAGAGTGTGTAAACGTAAAGGTTGATGATGCGGCTATTGAATTCAAGATTCCAACTACTGCAGGTTTGTTTGTTACAAAGCTGGACGCATGGATTGACCGTGGTCTTGAAAAAGACAACGATATGGATGACATGATGTATCTTGTGGACAATTACTACGTGCCAAATTGCACAGAACCAGCTTATACTGAGGTCTACGATGCCGTTGAAGACGCTGACCCGTTTGTCTCAGGAGCTTATATGTTGGCGATGGATGCTTCTTTACTATTGACGGATGAGGAAAAAGCATACTATAGAGATGTCATTGAAAAAGAACTGACTAAGCAGGAAACTAGTTTGCTTATACAGAAATCAATGAAATCAAGCAAGAAAGATTATGATACTGTGTATCGGGCTTGGGAACTGTTTGTTAAACGTTTAGTTCAGAACTGAGAACTGAGAACTGAGAACTGAGAGGTGGTACTTAACTAAATGCTGATGAAATATAGATTTAGGATATCGGGCGTGCATTATGCGGCAAACCCTGAGGCCGAGGAGAGGAGGATGGCCGACACGGAGGAGATGCACGAGAAGACACGCGCGATGTTGAGAAAACTGGAGAGTGAGAGACCTGTGGTGTCGCTGCTGGCTGACCCAAGTAACCATTATAACCCTGACTGCGTGATTGCGTTTTCGAGGGGAAAGAGGATTGGACGCGTGGCCGACGAGTGTGTGAACAAAGTAAAGAGTCTGCTGGCGCAGAGCGAGGATCCCATCCTGTTTGCGCACATCGAAGAGGTGGCCGTGAGGGAACATGGCTGGCTGATGGTGTGTGTGGAGGCGGAAGAGCTGAAGGAGATGCTGCCCCTGCAGTCGTCGACCATCGACTGGAGCATGTGGCTGAAGGACGACCTGATGCGACTGTCGCCCCACCAGCAGATATTGACTGAGATGGAGGCGTACTACATGCTGAAGAACATGCTGAGGGGCAACGTGGACGAGGCGGACCTGGAGGAGCTAAGGACGTATCTGGGCCTGTGGATGCAGGGCAGCTGTCACGACCTGAGCAGGGAGACGCGTGAGGCGCGCACGCAGTTCATTGCGCAACTGGAGAACGCCCAACGCGAGGAGGTGAGGCGACTGAACGAGCCGCTGAAGGAGCAGCGTACGTCGATATGCGGACGCATGGCCCTGATTGAACGCACATCGCAATGGTGGACGGAGCGACTGGAGAGCGAGGAGATGCAGCGCCTGTGGATGCAGTGGTGGCTGGACAACGAGGGACGGCCGCTGGAGGGTCTGAAACGGTTGGACGAGCAACTGCGAAGGATGCCTGGCGGACTGTATGGCGACATGGGGCAGCGCGACGTGGTGCTGTCGCGCCTCTATTATATGAACACGCCTCGCAAGGCGCTGGATGCCATCGTGACGCTGCTGATGCTGAGGGAACTGGCGTGCAGGAAGATGGACATAGAGATGAGGCCGATGACGGCAGCCGACTATGCTGCATTGGAGAGGCATGGCGTGATGTCGAAACCCAAGGCACCGCTGAAGACCGTGAAGTCGAAGAAGGCGCTGGCTCCGGCCGTGGTGAACGCAGCGAAGGTGGACGAGGTGGTGCACCTGCTGGCGCAACTGATGGAGGGCAAGACGAAGCCCAAGGACGTGTTGATGCCTGTGCGTGCAGCCATGGATGCTGGCGTGATCAGACGACCCACATGGGAGGAGTTCAGGGGCGAGTTTGGCAAGGAGAAACTGAAGTCGAAGTCGTCGTACAGTGACTATACGAAACCTGAGAACCAGCCATACAGTGGGAACGACTTCGAAACGATGAAAGCAGCGTTCGAGGCGCTATAAAAGTCGAACAAAATCCGATCATTTCCGGTCATTTCCGATCATTTCCGACCGTTCGGAAATGACCGGATTTTTTTCTTGCATTTGCTTCGGCAATGTTGTACCTTTGCATCGTCAATTAAAACAATGACCATTTAGACATAACATTAAATAACAAAAAGTATTAATATTGCATTTTTATTTAAAAACACATTTGAAAAACCATGAAAAAGTATGTATTAGTGATGAATGCCATGGAGTTGATGAACAACTTGACCAATGGCAAGCGCGTAGAGGGGGTTCTGTTTGTTGATGGGGACTCTGGAAAATTAACCTTTAAAGCATACAACAGACAGAGCCCCAAGCGGGCGCGCGAGAAGGACCGACTGGTGAAGAAGTTGCCCTGGGGGTGGGTGAAGGAGTCGGTACAGCGCGTAAAGGTGTTTGGCAGTTTTCCTAAGGAGTATGATGCGGCTGAGGTGATGGGACTGCTGGAGGAACACACGAAGGATGCGAAGCAGGCGATGGTAGAAAAGAAGCTGGATGAAATTGTGTTCTGCTAGTGAGACGAACACGGATTTAACGGATAAAACGGATAATTAGTATGTTTTGTTATCAGAAGAATTTAAGTAATCCAACACAGCCGGTGGACGAGGCGCAGTTCTGGGCACTGTTGAAGGCGCCAAAATGGAATGAGAACATTGATAAGTTTCGCGAAACACATGAAGCCGCACTTAAACGAAAACTGCCGGCCTTTATCTTTCAGGCCACGTTTGATGAGACCGCATCGAAGACTGGGAAGTTGGGACGATGGCGCAAACAGAGTGCTACAAGGTTGACGGGACTGGTGGTGATGGATATTGACCATGTCCATAATCCTCGTGAGTTGTATGAGAAATGGCGCAGGGAATTGCCAGAACTGTTTAACCCCTCCATTCAGGGAGGGGCCGGGGGTGGGTCTATCTTGTTGGTCTATGTGACGCCGAGCGGCGAGGGACTGAAGATTGTGTTTAAGGCGCGCAAGGAGTGGGGCAACTTGATTGACAATCAGCACGAGATGGCAAAAGTGCTGGGCGTCGAGGTGGACGAGAGTTGCAAGGACGCCAGTAGGATGAGCTTTATCTGCAAGGAAACGGATGTGTTGTTTCTGGACAACGAGCTGTTTACGTATGAGAACAAGGAGTATGGGGGAGCGGTATGACGAGGATTATCGCAATGGTTGCTCGAAAGAAACGAACACGGATCTAACGGATAGAACGGATGATCCGTCAAATCCGAATAATCCGTGTTCGAAAATAAACCCCAAAGACAATCCGTGTTCGAAAATTTACTTCAAAGGCATTCCGTATTCTGACATTATCGCGGAGTGGTGGAAGCGGAATGGGGGCGAGCCGCAGGAAGGCGAGAGGAACGTGAAGCTGTATCAGTTGGCAGTGAACCTGAGGGCCATCTGCGACAACAAACGCGAGCGACTGATGGCGATTATGCCTCGGCTGGGATTGGACGAGCAGGAGCTGAAGAGCATCGTGGACTCGGCCTGCAAGGAGCCGCCCAAAGGGCTGTCGAAGATGATGAGGGAGATACTGGAGATGTTTGAAGGAAGAAGGATGATGGAAGAAGGAGGAGGTCTGAAGGAGGATGTCAGCCCTCAGACCTCAGACCTCGACCATCAACTCTGGGACTGGGGCGAGCAGATTGAGGCACTGATGCCGCATTACCCCATGCTGAGGGACATCTGTAAGGGACTGAAAAGGAACCAGTATCCAGCGGCGCTGTTCGTGGCCAGCGGACTGATGATGACGCTGATGACACGCTGCACCTACAGATTCTATCACCGACCGGAGGAGCTGCGACGACTGAACAACTCGACGCTGATCATTGGCGACCCTGCCAGTGGTAAGAGCTTTGCAACCAGACTCTTTAAGCTGCTGGCTTCGCCCATCGTGGCGGCCGACCAGGCGGGCAAGGATGCCATCAACGCCTATCGTGAACAGGTGCGCACCAAGGGGGCGAACAAGGAAAAACCCAAGAAGCCGAAGGTGGTGGTGAGGATTCACCCTGCACGAACATCGAACGCGCAGTTTATTCAGGACATGGTGAACGCCAAGGAGCAGGTGGACGGCAAGGAGATGCAACTGCACATGCTGACTTTTGACACGGAGCTGGACAACACGCTGGCACTGCAGAAGGGTGGGGCCTATATCGACAAGCAGGCGCTGCAGCTGAAGGCTTTTCACAACGAGGAGGACGGTCAGGCGTACTCGAACGTGGACAGTGTGTTTCAGGAGTTTTTCGTGGTGTGGAACTACATCTATACGGGTACGCCCATTGCCCTGAAGAGGATGGTGAACGAGCAGAACTTTGGCAGCGGACTGGCCACACGACTGACGTGCATACCCCTGCCGGCCACGAACTTCGAGATGATGAGCCGCGAGGCGAACGTGGACCTGGACAGCGACGAACGACTGAAGGCCTGGGCCGAGAAACTGGACAAGATGAAGGGCGAACTGACGGTGCAGAAGATTGTGGACGAGCTGTATGAATGGACGGCACGACGCATGGAGGACGCCAAGGAGAACGACTCGAAGGCCGACGAGATGCTGCTGAAACGCTGTGCCTATCATGGGGTGAACTGCTCGGCACCGTTCATCGTGATGCGCCACTGGGACCAGATGAAGCAGGACGGCCCTTACTGGTGTGGGGCGTTTGAGACGGACGAGGTGGATTGGCAGTTGGCCGAGCTGATTGTGAACATGCAGTATGCCTGTCAGCGCCACTTCTTTGGGGCTATGGCCGAGAACTACTTCGACAACAAGCTGAAGGAGGCCTCAGTGAACGTGAAGCGCAAGCAGAAGACCTTTGAGGCCTTTAAGCGACTGCCAGAGGAGTTTTCGTGCGAGGATGTGGTGCGATGTTTTAACCTGAGTGGTATTCAGTCGGCCAGGACTAAGGTGAGCAGGCTGATGCGCGACCGACTGGTGGAGAAGGTTCGCGAGGAGAAAGGAAAAACACCAGCCCTGTATCGCAAGACTGGTGTTTCTATCCTCTAAAAATAAAGGGGGTTGTTCGACTTTTTACTCGGCGTCCTTGCGGTCGTCAACATTGTCGCCCTCGGTGGGCTTCATCTCCTCCTTGAAGTCGGTGATGCCGTTCTCGATGAGGATGTTGTACCACTGGATGAGCTTCTTGATGTCGCTGGTGTGCACACGGTCGCGATCGTAGTTGGGCAGCACCTTGGCGAAATACTCGCGCAGGTCGTCGCCACTGGCTTTCTTGTAGTCGATGGCCGACTTGTTGCCGTTCTCGAGGGTCTTCAGGCTCTCGAGAACATCCATCAAGGGGATGTCGTCGCTATCGGTGAACATGGCGATGTCGGCCAGCGAGGTGATGCGGTCGGAACCGAAGGCGGGCTGACGACGGTGGGTGGCATCGAGGGCCTCGACGATGAGGTTGTTCTTGCCACGAGAAACGAGTTTGTAGAGGCCGGGCTTTCCGGCGATAGCTAAAATTGTTTGTTGCATGATAGTCTATTCTTTTATAATATTATTAATAATGTGTTCAATCTGTGGCTCCAGGGGGCGGCCGTCGTTGACGATCTCGAACTGGGCACGCTGCTGGAGTTCGTGCTGGGGCCACTGCTTGTGGATCCAGGCAAGGGCCGACTGGCGACTGATATGGTCGCGCTGCATGATGCGCTCGAGGCGCACAGGGAGGGGGGCCGTGACGGCGATGACGCTGTCGACAAGATGGTCGAAGCCCGACTCATAGAGAATGGCGCATTCCATCCACTGCAGGCCACTCTGGGTGAAATCCTCGGCCACGGCAGGATGGACAATGGCATTGATGGCCTGCTTGTTGGACTCGGACGCCATGAGGAACTGGGCCACGCAGGCTTTGTTCAATTGGCCATCGGCAAGGTAGGCATCAGGACCGATGAGGGCCGTGAGCTGCTGGCGGATCTGTGGCGAGGTGCGCATGAGGTGCTTGGCGGCACTGTCGCAGTCGTAGATGCGAATGCCACGTGCTTCGAGCAGTCGGCACACATAACTCTTGCCACTGCCTATGCCTCCTGTGATGGCTATCTTCATATTGTTAATACTGTTCTTCGATGAGGTAGTCCACTTGCGTGACCGAGAGGGTGGCACGCGTGACGCCATCGGGCTTCTGGAGCAGGGTGATGGCGCATTTGCTCGAGGGACTCTTGCTGAACTCGTTATAGTCGGCCACCACGAGGAAATCCTTCTGGGTGAGTCGGCGGTAGTTCTTCATGCCTGTGACAAAGCGGACGGTGACCTTGGCAGGAAATGTGCGCAGGATCTTGCCCTTGGGCATGTTGATGCCCTCGATGGGCACGTTGTCGATGCTCTCCTCGGTGAGCACGTCGGCATAGACGCGGACGGTGACGTTGTTGGGCACCATCTTTACGCCAGGGATGCTCTGCAGGCGGGTGTTGACCACGAGCGTGTCGTGCACGTCGGTGCGATTGATGATCTCGGTGCTCACATGCTTGATGCTGTCGAGCTTGGGACGCGAGGCATAGATGACCACGCTATCGGGCGACAGCTCTTTCTTCGAGATGAAGAACATGTTCTGGGGCGTGATGCGCGCCTGGAGAACCACGGGCACCTTCTTTCGCTCGCCGTAGTTATAGAAGAACGTGAGCTTATCGGGCTTGACTGACTCGACACGGACGGAGGCCGGCAGAAGGGCCTCCAGGAGGCGGCGAAGGTCAGTATTGGCAATGCGGCCAGTGCCATGTGCCTCGGCATAGCGCTCGAAGTCGACCTCGAGGTGCTGACGACGAAGACCATAGATGACAGGGAGCAGATTAAAACCCTTGTCGCTGATGGTGACACGGATGCTGTCGTTCTGGCCAGAGGTGATGATGACGTTCTTGGGCACATGGGTGATGTGGACGCCGATGGTGACCTCGCGCGTGTAGGTCTCGTTGAGGGTCATCGTGAGCCAGAAACTGCCCGAGAGGAGCAGAAAGGCCAAAAAAATCAGTAACTCCCTGTTGGCGGTGCTAAACAGGAAATTACTGACTGTACGGATGATACCCGGCATTTTCAAAGTGACAATACCTTTAGTATGGTGACTTACTTCTGAAGCGTGGTGCTTGTGGTGTCCTTATAGACGAAGCCCTTGTCGACGGTGATCACCACATCGCGTGCGATCTCGACCTCGACAGTGTTCTTGGCCAGGTCGATGCTCTTGACGGTGCCATAGATGCCACCACCAGTCACTACCTGTGTGCCACGCTGAAGCTCGTTCTGAAACTTCTGGATTTCCTTACGCTGTTTCTGCTGAGGACGGATCATGAAGAACCACATGATTGCGAAGATGGCAACCATCATCAGGATCATACTCATGCCACCGCCCTGGGCGCCAGCCCCTTGGGCTGCTAAAAAGAGATTTGTCATTGTTGCTTATGTTTATTTGTTGTTAGTGTCGTTGTTTTGTTTCTTGTCCGACTTCTTATCGTCCTTCTTGTCGTCCTTCTTGTCGTCCATGTGCTTCAGCAGGCGACCCGTGTGAATGAGGTGACGGGCGATGGCGTCGAGCATGCCGTTGATATAGCCGCTAGAGCGTGGGGTAGAGTAGAGCTTGGCCAGGTCGACAAACTCGTTGATGGTGACGCTGACGGGGATGCTGGGGAAGGTGAGCATCTCGGCAATGGCAATCTGCATGATGATGACATCCATGTAGGCCAGGCGAGAAAAGTCCCAGTTGCGCGAAGCCTCAGTCATCATGCGCTGATACTCGTCGCCGTTGAGGATGGTGGCACGGAACAGCTTGCGAGCATAGTCCTGCTCCTCCTCTGAGTCGTACTCAGGCAGCAGCTCCTGCTTCTCGCCGTTCTTCTCGTCGAAACGCTTGATGGTTTTGATGACGAAAGTGTCGACAACCTCTTTATCGTCGTTCCAATAAAGACTCAGTTCCTCTAAAAGCTGATCCAGGTCTTCGTTCTCCTGGATGAATGTGCGATAGAGACGGCGCCACAACTCGCGATCGGTGGCGTAGTCGTCGTCCTTGCTCTCCAGATAGTCCTTGTAGAGCTGACTCTGTTCAATCTGCTCGAAGAGTTTGCCGATGAACTCGGGGTAGTCGGCCCATGAACGGTTTTGTGTTTCCAAAAATTCTGCCAGCTGCCTGTTGTTCTCTAACTGCAAGGCGAAGCGATTGTAAGCAAACTTCTGCGAAGGCTCTGGAAGTCCCTCGCGCTGGGCTCTGGCCTGAAGCACCTCCAGGCGTCGACGCGATTCCTTAGTGACGGCAACCATGAGAGACAACAGATAGTTGTAGAGATCGTAGGCCTTCGACAGGCTGAAAAAGAGCTCTTTCTCTGCTGTGTCCATGTTCTTGTTACCATTTTGATAGTACGCGTAGGTTAACTGAACAATCTTAATTCTAATGATTTCCCTATTAATCATGTGGTATGACGTTTTTTATCGGATGCAAATTTAGTGATTTTTCCGTGATTACACAAGAAAAACAGGCAATTTTTAAATTTTTTCTATGAACAGTTATGTTTTATCAATTCTTTTTCGTACCTTTGCACCCGCTTTTTTCGTGTGATGGCGAATTAAGTCAAACAAATTTTATGTATAATAACTTAATTTAGAGTAACACAAACGTTATGAAAGAAATCGCAATCAATGGCCAGAAGCGTGAGGCTACTGGCAAGAAGGCTTCTAAGGAACTCCGCAAGGAGGGTCTGGTTCCCTGTAACCTTTATGGTGAGAAGAAGGGTGAGAACGGTCTGCCCGAGGCACTCGCATTCACTGCTTCATTCTCAGAGCTCCGCAAGGCTGTTTACAGTCCTCACGTTTTCGTGGTGAACCTCACCATCGACGGCAAGGAGCACAAGGCTATCATCAAGGAGCTGCAGTTCCACCCCACAACAGACGCACTGCTGCACGCTGACTTCTACGAGATCAACGATACCAAGGCAATCACCGTTGGTATTCCCGTTAAGCTCAACGGTCTGGCTCAGGGTGTTCGCGACGGTGGTAAGCTGAACCTCTCAATCCGTAAGATTGACGTGACCGCTCCCTACAAGCAGATTCCTGAGGTTCTCGATATCGACGTTACCAACCTGGCTCTGGGTAAGGCTATCAAGGTTGGCGAGTTGAGCTTCGAGGGTCTGACTCTGGCTACTCCCGCTCAGGTGGTTGTATGCTCAGTGAAGGAGACTCGTGCATCAAAGGCTGCCGCTGCTGCCGTTGCACAGTAATATTTTTGATTTTCGTAATGGAAAAGTACTTAATTGTAGGCTTGGGCAACGTAGGCTCTGAATACGAACAGACCCGCCACAATACAGGTTTTATGGTATTGGACGCTTTTGCAAAGGCGTCCAATATCGTTTTTGAGGATAAACGATATGGTTTCGTGGCTGAGACTTCGCTGAAAGGGCGAAAAGTGATACTGCTGAAACCATCGACGTATATGAATCTGAGTGGCAATGCCGTGCGCTATTGGCTGAACAAAGAAAATATTGACCAGAAGAACTTGCTGGTGATCAGCGACGATGTGGCGCTGCCCCTGGGTGCCTTCCGACTGAAGGCGAATGGGTCGAACGGCGGACACAACGGGTTGGGACATATTCAGCAGTTGATTGGTCAGGATTATGCACGCCTGCGTATGGGCATTGGCAATGACTATCCGCGTGGTGCCCAGGTGGACTGGGTGCTGGGCCGCTATAGCGAGGAGGACATGCAGGTGCTGCAGCCTTCGATCGACATGGCTGGCGACATTATTAGGAGTTTTGTGCTGGCTGGCATCAACATCACGATGAACCAGTTTAATAAGTATGGCAAGGGTCCGCAGGCCGTCAAGGCTGCTGGCGCAGAGAAAAAAGATTAGCAGGGATGAACGAAGCACGAATAGACAAATGGCTGTGGGCGGCACGTATCTTCAAGACACGCTCGATCGCCTCGGATGCCTGTAAGAACGGACGCGTGGCTGTGAACAACGTGAACGTAAAGCCTTCGCGCATGGTGAAGGAGGGCGACGTGATTAGAGTGCGTAAGCCGCCTGTGACCTATTCGTTCAAGATTCTGAAGACCATTGAACAAAGGGTGGGGGCAAAACTGCTGCCTGAGATTTATGAGAACGTGACGCCACAGGACCAGTATGAGTTGCTGGAGATGAACCGTATTAGCGGCTTTGTGGATCGCGCTCGCGGCACGGGTCGCCCCACGAAGAAAGACCGTCGTGCGATGGATGCTTTTGTGACGCCTTCGCTGGAGGGCTTTACGGGGTTCGACTTTGACAGTTGGGACGACGACGATGACGACGACGATATTTAACCAATACATAAAATCATTAAACAATGAAAACAATCAAATCTTTTTTAGGTATTTTTGCTTTTTCGGCATTAGTGGCTTCGTGCCTCAGTAATGAAGAGAGTTATCAGGCTGGCTTCGTGGTGGCAAAGCCTACGAGTAACGGTCTGAACGTTTATTATGCTAATAATACTGGTGACTCGCTCGTCTTCTTTGGTTATGGCAACTGGGCTATCGACAACTATCAGTTTGATGGGGCTGACAACTCATGGATTGACGTGACGACGAAGAAGGGTAAGGCTGCCGTGCTCTATAGTCAGGAGCTGGCTTTTGAGCAGAACACCACTGGCGTGGCTCGCTATGGCGGCATCAGGATTTTTGATACGGATCACTCGGATGCCTATGCGCCCATCGTGTTCTATCAGTATGCTACGCGTGGCGACGGCTCGCTGGGAAGTGCTGCCGACGTGAGGGAGATCAGTGGTACGGACGGCAGTCTGGTGGAGCTTGCCTATGATGCGCAGCATCGCCCCCTGATGGTGAGAATCACGAAGAACGGCACTACGCTGCAGGACCTGACCATCAGATACAGTAAGTTGGACAGCACGATGACGGTGAAGGATAAGGCTTCTGACTTTACTGCGAAGCTTGGTCGCGACTATCAGCCTAACTTGCTGACGAACGCTACGGACACGGTGACATACTCAACTTACTATAGAACGGTGGATGGCTATTCGTATCCTGTTTACGCCAACTATGTGTTTAACTATCGCCACGTGACGGCTACGAAGAATGTGCTGATTACGCATGACTTTGGCAAGGAGGGTGTGAGCTTGAACTCGGACAGTCTGCGCAACATCAAGCAGTTGTTCTTCTTTGAGGGTGGCCAGCGTGTGGGCAACCTGGAGTTGACCTATAGTGCTAACGACAACCGCTGTCAGAGCATCGACGCCAACCAGCTGGTGCGTGGCGTGGAGGAATGCGACCCTTATCTGCTGGCTTCGCTTTTCCGCTATACGCGCAGTACGAGTATCCTGAAGAAGGCGAAGGGTAAGCAGGGTGAAGAGAACGTGGAATATAATGTTTCAACAACGTTGAACAATGATAAGAGCATCCATACTATGACTGTAAGTAAAGGTGCTGAGAGTATTATCTATACATTTAATTACTAATAAGTTATGAGTAATCAGAGAGAACAAGAGGGATTGAAGAACCTGGGTCGCAAGACGGAGTATAAGTCTGACTATGCGCCTGAGGTTCTCGAGACCTTTATGAATAAGCACCCAGAGAACGACTACTGGGTGCAGTTTAACTGTCCTGAGTTTACTTCGCTCTGTCCAATCACTGGTCAGCCCGACTATGCGGAAATAAAAATCCTGTATATGCCTGGCGAGAGAATGGTGGAGTCGAAAAGCTTAAAACTCTATCTGTTCTCGTTCCGCAATCATGGCGATTTTCACGAGGATTGCGTGAACGTGATTATGAAGGACCTGGTGAAACTGATGGATCCGAAGTATATCGAGGTGATTGGCTTGTTCACACCTCGTGGCGGCATCAGCATTCATCCGTACGCCAACTACGGCCGTCCTGGCACAAAGTACGAGGAGATGGCCCAGCAGCGTCTGATGAACTATCAGATGACGGGTCTGTAAACTATCAGATGACGGGTCTGTAGAAGCCGCGTGGACCGTTGTTGAAGCGCAAGACGAGTGAGTCGGGCGTGAGCAACATGAGGTCGACGGTATCAGTGCTCACAACGATGTTGTTGCCCAGCGAATCGGTCTTCGACTCAATGAGCAGAAACTGACCCTTGTTGAAGGCCCACTCACGATAGCGCTTCAGAGGAGGATACTCCACAGGAAGCATCTCGTCGCTGGTAGCCTGTCTGTTGGCACCTTTGGTGAAGAGCACGTTGTCGCTTTTGAACACGTATGTATACTCATGGGGAATGTGGAGCAACTCGCGGATGGAATCTGGCAGTTGTTCCACTTTCTCGTGATGGGTGAGTCCTTCCATGTCGGCCCTTTCGCGCAGGGTGGGGAGCACCTGCTGACACCATTCGCCCATCAGGTTGTCGAGGTCGACAAGCATGCGCGCCTTGGTAGAGTCCTGCTCATCGCGCACAATGGCCAACTTATCGCCAATGCGGATGTTGCCAAACACCATGTGCTGGCGAGTGGCGTCGAGTACGTTGAGCGTGTCTGGGTCGCCTCCGTCGTAATCGAGGGTGAGAAAGACGACGATGGTGTCGTTACAGCCGTCGCACGCCAGACCATAGATGGTGGCGTCGTCGTTAAGGAGTGAGTCGACTTCTGATGACTCGACTTGATTGTCGTTTTCTTTCGTCTGACTACAGCTGCTGAGCATCGCTAAGGCGAAAATAGTGGCAAAAACTAGTGCTTTTTTCATCTTCTTTGGTCATTATTTGCTGCAAAGTTACTAAATAATTATGAATTATGCCTTTTGGATAACCGCTTTTTTCAGAAAATGAATTCTGATATAAAAAATATTTCGTAACTTTGCATCCAATTTAGGAAATTAGTGAAGTAATATATAAAAAATTATGGCAACAAAGAAGAAAATCAAGTTTAGTCTCGTCTACCGCGATATGTGGCAGTCGTCTGGAAAATTCCAGCCTCGCAAGGATCAGTTGGAGCGCATCGCCCCTGTGATCATTGAGATGGGCTGTTTCTCACGTGTGGAAACCAACGGTGGCGCCTTTGAGCAGGTGAACCTGATGGCAGGTGAGAATCCTAACGATGCTGTTCGTGCTTTCTGTAAGCCCTTCAATGAGGCCGGCATCCAGACTCACATGCTGGACCGTGGCCTGAACGCGCTTCGTATGTATCCTGTTCCTGATGATGTTCGTGAACTGATGTACAAGGTGAAGAAGGCACAGGGTGTGGACATCCCACGTATCTTCTGCGGATTGAACGACACGCGTAATATCATTCCTTCAATCAAATGGGCCAAGGCTGCTGGCATGATTCCTCAGGCTACCCTTTGTATCACGAACTCTCCTGTTCACACCGTTGAGTACTACTCTAACATTGCCGACGAGGTGATCGCCGCTGGTGCCGAGGAGATTTGCTTGAAGGATATGGCTGGTATTGGTCAGCCCGCTATGCTGGGTGCCCTGACCAAGGCTATCAAGACAAAGCATCCTGAGATTATCATCCAGTATCACGGCCACTCTGGTCCTGGTCTGTCAATGGCTTCTATCCTGGAGGTTTGTAACAATGGTGCCGACATTATCGATACTGCTATCGAGCCTCTGTCATGGGGTAAGGTTCACCCAGATATCATCTCTGTTCAGTCAATGCTGAAGAACGAGGGCTTTGATGTGCCTGAGATCAACATGAACGCCTATATGCAGGCTCGTACGCTGACTCAGGAGTTCATTGACGAGTGGCTGGGCTACTTCATCAATCCTGCCAACAAGCACATGTCGTCACTCCTGCTGGGTTGCGGACTGCCTGGTGGCATGATGGGTTCGATGATGGCCGACCTGGGTGGCATTCAGACCATGATCAACAAGATTCGCGCTCAGAAGGGCGAGGCTGAGTTGACCATGGACGACATGCTGGTGAAGCTGTTTAATGAGGTTGAGTATGTATGGCCTCGCGTGGGCTATCCCCCATTGGTTACACCGTTCTCTCAGTACACGAAGAACATCGCCCTGATGAACCTCCTCACCATTGAGCAGGGTAAGGGTCGCTTCGTGATGATGGACGACGCTATGTGGGGCATGATCCTGGGTAAGTCAGGAAAAATTCCTGGAACAGTGGATCCTGAGCTCGTTGAGTTGGCCAAGAAGCAGAACCGTGAGTTTACGGATGTGGATCCCCACACGCTTCTGGAGAACGCCCTCGACGGCTTCAAGAAGGAGATGGACGAGAACGGCTGGGATTATGGTAAGGACAACGAGGAACTCTTCGAGTTGGCCATGCACCCAGAGCAGTATCGCGCCTATAAGAGCGGTCAGGCTAAGAAGCAGTTCCTGGCCGACCTGCAGAAGGCTAAGGACGCTAAGCTGGGCTCGAAGATGAGCGCTGAGGAGCTGGCTGCCTTCAAGCACGCTAAGGCTGACGCCCTGGTGGCTCCCTCTGCTGGTCAGATTTTCTACGAGTTTAATGGCGAGGGTGAGTGCGCTCCCTGTCTGGAGCCGTTCATCGGTCAGAAGTACGAGGAGGGTCAGACCTTCTGCTACCTCATGGAGAAATGGGGCGAGATTGTTCCCGTTCCTGCTGCCCTTGGTGGTAAGCTCGTTGAGGTGAGCGCCAAACAGGGTGCTAAGGTGCGCAAGGGCGACGTGCTGGCTTGGATTGAGCGCGACGATAAGTAAGATCTATCATCATTTTTAGGTATATGCCATCGAAACTTATGGGTTTCGGTGGCATTTTCTTTATTATTTTTGTATCTTTGCACCCAAATATAAATAGGTGAGATGAAGTTATCGGAACTGAAAACGGGTGAAAAGGGCGTTATCGTCAAGGTGCTGGGCCACGGTGGCTTCAGAAAGCGTATCATCGAGATGGGCTTTGTGAAGGGCAAAACGGTGGAGGTGCTGATGAATGCCCCTTTGCAGGACCCAGTGAAATATAAGGTGATGGGCTACGAGGTGTCGTTGCGCCATCAGGAGGCAGAACAGATTGAGGTGGTCAACGAGGGGAGTTTGGAGCAGACGTCGTTCAGCGATGTGCAGGCCCAGTCGGTTCCTGATGACGAAAGCATGGAACAAGAAAGGGCTATGCGCCTGCAGCGAGAGGCTATGCGCGAGCGCCGTACGATTCACGTGGCCTTGGTGGGTAATCCCAACTGTGGCAAGACGTCGCTCTTTAACTATGCATCGGGTGCGCATGCTCATGTGGGCAACTATTCTGGCGTTACTGTTGATGCGAGCGAGGCGCACGCCACGATGTTCGGCTATGAGTTTTTGCTGACCGATCTTCCTGGTACCTATTCCATGTCGTGCTATTCGCCTGAGGAACTCTATGTGCGCAAGCACCTGAGTGAAAAGATGCCTGACGTGGTGATTAACGTTATCGATGCTTCGAACCTGGAGCGTAACCTGTATCTCACCACCCAGCTCGTGGACATGAACGTGCGTATGGTTTGCGCGCTGAACATGTATGACGAGTTTGAGCGTCGTGGCGACCGTATAGATCTCAGGACGCTGTCGTCGCTCTTTGGTATGCCCATGGTTCCTACGTCGTTTAAGAGTGGCATGGGTGTGAAGGAACTGTTCCGTGCTGTTATTCAGGCCTACGAGAAGCAGGAGCTGACGCGTCATATTCACATTAACTATGGTCATGAGATTGAGCAGGGTATTGAGCATATTCAGAAATACCTGAAGGCCGACGAGCATATTCGCTTGCGTTACTCAACCCGTTATCTGGCCATCAAACTGCTGGAGCATGATAGTGATGTGCTTCAGTATGTGGGAAGTCATCTGGCTGAGGAACATCGTCCTGAGGACAGAAAGCAGTTGCTGCAGGCTCGCGATGTGGCTGCTGCCCGTGTGCAGGAAGAGACTGGTAACGATTCTGAGACGGCCATTATGGACGCTAAGTATGGTTTTATTAATGGTGCCTTGAAGGAGGCTGGCTATAAGACGGGCTCGAAGGAGGATACCTATCGCTGGACGCATTTGATAGACAATGTTCTGTCGAACCGTTTCCTGGGATTCCCCATCTTCTTTGCTATTCTCTTCGTGATGTTTCAGACGACCTTCGCCATAGGGCAGTATCCCATGGACTGGATTGACGCTGGCGTGGCATGGCTGGGCGAACTGGTGGAGAACAGTATGGACGACGGTCCCCTGCGCTCGATGCTTGTTGGGGGCGTTATTGGTGGCGTGGGTAGCGTCATCGTGTTCCTGCCACAGATTCTTATTCTGTATTTCTTTATCTCGTTGATGGAAGACTCAGGCTATATGTCGCGTGCTGCCTTCATCATGGACAGACTGATGCATAAGATGGGACTGCATGGAAAGTCGTTCATCCCCCTGGTGATGGGCTTTGGATGCAATGTGCCTGCTGTGATGGCTACACGTACGATTGAGAGTCGCCGTTCGCGTATTATTACCATGATGATTCTTCCCTTTATGTCGTGCTCAGCGCGCCTGCCTATTTATATTATGATTACAGGTACTTTCTTTGCGCTTGAGTATCGCTCGTGGGTCATGATAAGTCTTTATGCTGTGGGTATTGTCCTATCGGTCGTTGCCAGTAAGATATTTGCCGTGTTCGTGCTGAAAGGCGAGGACACGCCCTTCGTGATGGAGTTGCCCCCATATCGCTGGCCGACGGCTAAGGCTATTGGCAGACATACATGGGAAAAGGGTAAGGAGTATCTGAAGAAGATGGGTGGCATCATCCTGGTGGCCTCTGTCCTTGTGTGGGCCTTAGGATATTTCCCTCACCACGATGAGCTGTCGAACCAGGAACAGCAGGAGCAGTCGTATATTGGCAGGATGGGTAAGGCCGTGGAGCCTATCTTCACGCCTCAGGGTTTTAATTGGAAACTCGATGTCAGTCTGATTGCTGGCGTGGGCGCCAAGGAGATTGTGGCCTCGTCGATAGGTGTGCTATATAGTGGTGACGACTCGTTTGCTGACGATGATACATTCTCAGACGATACAGAGAAATATACGCGTCTTCATCAGTTGATGGCTGCCGACGGCATCTCCACACTGGCTGCCTATTGCTATCTGCTCTTTGTGCTTATCTACTTCCCTTGCGTGGCAACGATTGTGGCCATCAAGAACGAGACTGGCTCATGGCGCTGGGCACTTGTGGCTGCTATCTATACCTCCGTGCTGGCGTGGGTGGTGTCGGCCTTAGTGTTTCAGATTGGAAGCCTCTTCTAATTCCTGCTTCAGGAATCTGGGCGTATAACCCTTAAGACTCTTTGCTACTTCCTCAGGTGTGCCTTCGCAGAGGATGGTGCCCCCATTGCGTCCGCCCTCTGGTCCCATGTCGATGATATGGTCGGCCTGGGCGATGACGTCGAGGTTGTGCTCGATGATGATGACCGTGTTGCCACGATCCACCAATTTGTGAATCACCTGCATCAGGATACGGATGTCGTCGAAGTGCAAACCAGTGGTGGGCTCGTCGAGGATATACAATGTGCGACCAGTATCGCGCTTTGACAGTTCTGTGGCCAGTTTTACACGCTGACTCTCGCCACCAGAAAGGGTGGTGGAGGGCTGTCCCAGTTTGATGTATCCCAGTCCTACGTCCTGAATAGTCTTGATCTTCCTCAGAATATCGGGCACGTTCTCAAAGAACTCAACAGCTTGGTTGATAGTCATATCGAGAACGTCGGCAATAGATTTTCCCTTGTATCTCACCTCCAAGGTCTCGCGATTATAGCGTTTGCCATGACATTCCTCACAAGGAACCTGAATGTCGGGCAGGAAGTTCATCTCGATGGTCTTATAGCCATTACCTCCGCAGGTTTCACATCGGCCTCCCTTTACGTTGAACGAGAAGCGGCCTGGCTTATAGCCACGAATCTTTGCCTCAGGCAGTTCCACGAACAGTGAACGGATGTCTGAGAAGACACCTGTATATGTGGCAGGGTTTGAGCGTGGCGTGCGTCCCAATGGACTCTGGTCTACGTTCACCACCTTGTCGATATGCTCGATGCCGTCAATGCTCTCGTAGGGCATGGGACGATGTAATGAGCGATAGAAATGGTGCGATAGGATGGGTTGCAGGGTTTCGTTGATGAGGGTCGACTTGCCAGAGCCGGATACGCCTGTCACTACGATGAGTTTTCCCAGAGGGAACGATGCATCAATATGCTTCAGGTTATTGCCACTGGCTCCGTGAATGGTGATACTCTTGCCGTTGCCTGCTCTTCTGGTGGTGCTGTTCTCGCTGGCAATATCTGTCTTCAGACTACGATTCAGGTATTGCGCTGTCAGGGTGTTGGTCTTCAGCAGCTCTGCAGGTGTGCCTTGGAATACCACCTCGCCACCTTTTCGTCCTGCCCTTGGACCAATGTCAACAATATAGTCGGCTGCCAGCATCATGTCTCTGTCGTGTTCCACGACAATCACTGTATTACCCAGGTCGCGCAGTTCCTTCAGCGAGCGAATGAGTCGTTCGTTGTCGCGCTGGTGCAAGCCGATGGAAGGCTCGTCGAGGATATATAGTACGTTTACCAGTTGCGAGCCAATCTGTGTGGCCAGTCGGATGCGTTGACTCTCACCACCAGAAAGAGAGGCTGACTGTCTGTTAAGAGACAGGTAGTCCAGGCCTACCTCTAATAGGAAGTCTACGCGTGTGCGAATCTCTTTGAGAATCTCTGTGGCAATCTGCTTTTGTTGTTTGTCGAGGTGATCCTCTACCTTGTCGAGCCATTCGCGCAGTTCGCTGATGTCCATGGCGCACAACTCAGCAATGTTCTTGTCCCAGATGCGATACGATAAGGCCTCGCGATTCAGTCGCTGACCATGACATTCAGGACATTCACAGTCCTCAAGGAACTGCTCGGCCCATTTCTGTCCGTTGGCAGTCTCATCGCTCTCCATGATGTCGCGCAGATATTTTATCACGCCATCGAAGGTCACGAAATAGTCGCTTGAGGTGTGAACCAGTTCCTTGTCAATGCGCACGTTCTCTAATGCACCATACAGAATTTCGTTCATGGCCTCGTCTGGAATCTCGTCAATGGGTGTTGTCAGCGTCAGATCATATTTCTTAAGGATGGCCTCAACCTGCCAGAAGATGAGTTGGTTTTTATATTTTCCCAAGGGTACGATGCCACCCTCGCGGATGTTTGCCTTGGGATTGGGAATGACTTTGCTCAGGTCGATCTCGCTGACCACACCCAGACCTTTGCATCGCTGACAGGCGCCTTGGGGAGAGTTGAACGAGAAGACATTGGGGGCAGGGTCGCTATAGGCAATGCCCGATGTGGGACACATCAGTCTCTTGGAGAAGTGTTTTACCTCGTTCGTATCCTTATCCAGAATCATGATGAGACCGTCGCCTTGCTTCATGGCTATCTCAACACTCTTCTTAAGACGTTCTTTATCAATACTTTCCGGTTCTATAGTTGCAGGAAGGCTTAACTTATCAATCACGACCTCGATATCGTGGTTCTTGTAGCGATCAACCTTCATGCCTTGTCGAATTTCCTGCACCTCGCCATCCACACGCATTGTCAGGTAACCTTTGCGTCGCATACTCTCGAACAGTTCGCGATAGTGACCCTTACGGTTTCTGACTACAGGTGCCAAGATGAAAATTTTCCTGCCGGCATAGTCCGTCTGTATCATCTCGATCACGCGCTCCTCTGTGTATTTCACCATCTCTTCGCCCGTTACATAACTGTAGGCTTTACCAGCACGTGCAAAAAGCAGTCGCAAGTAATCGTAAATCTCGGTGGTGGTGCCAACCGTTGAGCGTGGGTTTTTGTTGGTGGTTTTCTGTTCGATGCTGATGACTGGCGACAGACCCGTAATCTTGTCAACGTCAGGGCGCTCCATGCCGCCTAGGAAATTGCGCGCATAGGCCGAGAACGTCTCTATATAACGTCGCTGTCCCTCGGCGAAAATCGTGTCGAAGGCCAGTGATGACTTACCACTACCGCTCAGTCCTGTAATCACAGTCAGTGATCCTCGAGGAATCACCACATCAATGTTTTTCAGATTGTGCACACGTGCGCCATAGACGCAAATCTTTTCGCCTTCGTTATTTGCCACTTGTGCTTCCTCCCTCAGAATAATGTCTTAATAGATTCACGTCTTTTCTAATGTTATATTCACGGCCGTCGGCACCACGTGCCTTAACGATGACGAAGTACACGCCCTCTTTGCATTTAGAGCCATGATAGGTGCCGTCCCATCCTTTTGCAGGGTCGTTCCATGTGAACAGCTTCTGGCCCCATCGGTTGATGATGGTGGCTTGGAACGATACGATGCTTCTGTAGCCAGGTTTGGCATGATAAGTATCGTTCAGTCCGTCGCCGTTGGGTGTAAATGCGTTTGGAAACTCCAGCCAACTGTCTGAGATGACAATCTTGATACTATCGGGATTTATCTCTGATTCGTCGTCCAAAGTCGCTTTCAGAAGGATGGAGTAGGTGCCCGACTCTGTAAAGGTGTATTGTGTGTCCTCTTCGTAGCGCACAAACATTTCCTCCAGTTTGTTGTTGCCCAAATCGCGGCGGAAGTGCCATTCGTATGATGCTGTATGGGCACCAAGTCCTGAGGGGTTAGCCCTGAAACTAACCTCCAATGGTGCCTGTCCGTTGTCAATGCTTGTTACTTCGTTTACCACGCCTGTGCTATCTGTATAGATAGCCTTGGGACTTATTGTCTGTGCTGATGCTGTCATAAATGTCAAAAACAGCATTCCGAACGACAAGATTATCTTCTTTTTCATAATTCTTTCTATTTTGTGGGCAAAGTTACGAATTTATTTTGTACTTTTGTCGGCGAAAACCGAAAAAATGAGATTATGAGACATTTATTAAGATATTTTCTGATATGCACCTTGGCCTTGTTGATGCCTGTGTTGGCTCTGGCTCAGACGAAGGTCACCCACGAGGTAAAGAAGAAAGAGACCATGTATGGCATTGCCCGTATGTATGGTATCACCGTGGAGGAACTGGTTCAGGCTAATCCTGGTATGGAGCAGCCTGACTATCAGCTTAAGAAAGGTGCCGTCATTACGATTCCTGTTAGTGCGTCCTCAGTATCCTCTTCTGTTGCGCCAACTTCTTCAAATGTCATTCGTTTGGGTGTTATGCTGCCTTTGCATAAAAACAATAACGATGGTAAGCGTATGGTGGAGTACTATAGGGGTGTTCTCATGGCTTGTGACTCGCTGAAACGTGAGGGAATATCTGTTGATGTTCATGCATGGAACCTGCCTGAGGATGGCGACGTGCGCGCCCTTCTGGCCGATCCTGCCGCTGCCCAGTGTGACATTCTCATTGGCCCGCTTTATTCTAAACAGGTGGAGCCGATGGCAACTTTTGCTGCCAAGAACGACATACGTCTCGTTATTCCTTTCTCTATCCATGCTCCTGAGATCTACACTAACCGTAATTTGTTTCAGGTTTATCAGGTGCCTAATGATCAGGTAGAGACGACTGCTCGCCGTTGTGTGGAGTGGTTCAAGGATTATCATCCCATCATTATCGACTGTGGCGACACGACAAGTACTAAGGGCGCTTTCACGTCTACCTATCGTCGTCAGTTGGAGGTGCGTGATATTAAGTACAATATTACCAGTCTGAAGTCGTCTGAACTCAATTTTGCTTCGGCTTTTGTAAAGAACCAGCCTAACTTGGTTATTCTCAATACCGCTCGTTCGCCAGAGCTTCTTTCTGCTTTCGGTCGACTCAGCGCTGTTAAGGCTGCTAATCCTGATATCCAGATTTCAATGTTCGGATATACGGAGTGGATGATGTATACGCAGTATCAGAAAGATAACTTTCATAAGTATAATGTCTATATTCCAGCCCCTTTCTATACCAATCTTCAATCAGCACAGACGGAGCAACTTCAGCGTCGTTATCGTCAGAACTTTGGTCAGGACATGATCAACGCTCTGCCTCGCTTTGCTCTCACAGGCTTTGACCACGCTGTGTTCTTCCTGCGTGGACTCCATAAGTATGGAAAGTCGTTCGATGGTGCCGCTGGACGCTTTGGCTATCAACCAGTACAGACACCATTGAAATTTGAACGTATTGGTGCTGGTGGACTGCAGAACCGTGCCTTTATGTTTGTTCATTATAAGGACGACCGTACCATTGAAACGATCAACTATTAAGAGGAGCATATGAATCACAGACATCTTGTTTTCTTTTTTCTCCTCTTTTTTACACTTACGACAGGAGCTCAGGTGGGTGACCATCGCGATGAACTCGCTATTGGTGTTAATGGTGGCTATGTGTTGAGTAGCGTTGGCTTTAGTCCAGAGGTTCCTCAAGACCAGCATACTGGACTCACAGGCGGTTTTACCCTGCGTTATACTTCAGAGAAATATTTCTCAAGCATCTGTGCTATCGTGGCTGAGTTTAACTATGCTCAGTTGGGATGGAAAGAGCGTATCCTGACGCCTGGCGATGAACCTGTGGTCAATCCTCTTACGGGGGTGGCCGAGACCTATCGTCGTGATATGACTTATCTTCAAGTGCCTATTTTCGCCCGTATGGGGTGGGGACGTGAGCGCCGTGGACTTCAGTTCTTTGCTCAGGCTGGTCCTCAAGTTGGCTACTTCCTTAACGAGAAGACCTCTGCCTCTTTCGACATTACCCAACCCAACCTCACTGACCGTACTTCCAAGATCGTGGCTCAAGATAGTATGTCTGTAGAGCACCGCTTGGACTATGGCATCGCAGGTGGTCTGGGACTTGAACTCTCTGTGCCCAAGTTGGGACATTTTCTAGTGGAGGGCCGATACTACTATGGTCTGGGCGATATCTTCGGCAATTCAAAACGCGACTATTTCGGTCGTTCCAACCTATCGAATATTGTCATCAAAATGACCTGGCTCTTCGATATCCATCGCAGTAAGAACCCAAAAATTAAATAACTAACAAATTATGTTTAAAAACCATCCAAAAGGGCTATTGCTCGCTGCCCTCAGTAACATGGGCGAGCGCTTTGGCTATTACATCATGAACGCCGTACTGGCGTTGTTCCTCTGCTCAAAGTTCGGTTTGACCGATGGACAGAGTGGCTTCATCGCAGCCATGTTCCTTACCGCTATCTATGTGTTGAGTCTTGTGGGAGGTATCATCGCTGACCGTACCCAGAACTATAAGGCTACCATTGCTTGGGGTCTCGTGGTGATGGCTCTGGGCTATGTGCTCCTTTCAATCCCTGTACTCTCTACTCCTGACAACATGTCGTGGCTCCTGCCGTTCACCATCTTCGCTCTGGCACTTATCGCCTGTGGTAACGGTCTTTTCAAGGGTAACCTTCAGGCCATTGTGGGTCAGATGTACGACAACTTCGAAGCTAAGGCTGCACAAGAAGGACCAGAGCGCTTGAAATGGGCTCAGGGTCAGCGTGATGCTGGTTTCCAGATCTTTTATGTGTTTATCAATGTGGGTGCCCTCGTGGCTCCGTTTATTGCGCCCCTTCTCCGTAGTTGGTGGCTCAATGTTCATGGACTCACTTATAATGCGGACCTGCCTAAGTTGTGTCACGCGTATATTGCTGGTAATATCACTGATAATGATTTGACCAACCTCAACGAGTTGGTGGTTAAGGTAGGTGGCAACACTGCTGATCTTTCGGCTTTCTGCACCCAGTATCTTGACATCTTCAATACGGGCATCCACTATTCGTTCATTGCCTCTGTGGTCACCATGCTCATCTCTCTTTGCATCTTCCTGTGGTCTAAACATCTATTCCCCACACCAGGCAAGAAGGAAGCAACAACTTCTGTTGACTATACGGAGGAGGAGAAGCTTGCTATGGCTAAGGAGATTAAGCAGCGCATGTACGCTTTGTTCGCTGTACTTGGCATTGCTGTATTCTTCTGGTTCTCTTTCCACCAGAATGGTCAGTCGTTGTCGTTCTTCGCACGCGACTTTGTTCAAACTGACTCTATTGCTCCTGAGATTTGGCAGGCTGTAAATCCATTCTTTGTTATCTTCCTTACGCCCATTATCATGTGGATATTCGCTAAGCTCACCAAGAGCGGCAAGGCCATCTCTACGCCTCGTAAGATTGCCTATGGTATGGGTATCGCAGGTATTGCTTATTTGTTCTTGGCTATTTATTCTGCAACACAGGGTTATCCCTCTGCCAACGAATTTACCGCTTTGGCTGACTCTGCCAAGGCAGGCCTGAAGGCAGGTCCTTGGGTGCTCATCGTTACTTATTTCTTCCTTACTGTAGCTGAGCTGTTTATCTCGCCTCTGGGCTTGTCATTTGTATCAAAGGTGGCTCCTAAAAATCTTCAGGGCCTCTGTCAGGGTCTTTGGTTGGGTGCTACGGCCGTGGGTAACGGCTTGCTGTGGATAGGTCCGCTTATCTATAATGAATGGCCTGTTTGGATCTGCTGGACAGTGTTCCTCGTAGTCTGTGTTATATCTATGGCTATCATGTTCGGTATGGTTAAGTGGCTTGAACGTGTTACTAAGTAAATATAACTATAGGTGATTATTTCACTTTTGCTATCCTCCTTTCTCACGCTTGTTGAGTTGAACTGTGAAAATTTGTTTGATACTCAGCATGATGTGGGAAAGGAGGATTCTGAATTTCTATCTGATGGTATACGCCATTGGACGCCAACGAAATATTGGAACAAATTGAATGATATTGGGCAGGAGATTTTGTCCTGTTCCGATGATTTACCCGATATTGTTGCTTTAGTAGAGGTAGAAAATGATTCGGTTCTCAGAGATTTGACTCGTAGATCTCTACTCCGTCATGCAGGGTATCAATACCTGATGACGGAATCGAAGGATGTCCGTGGCGTTGATGTGGCTTTCTTATATCAGCCGCATAGCTTCCGTCCCTTATGCTATGACTATTTGGAGGTGCCAGTGGTGAATGATATGCGTCCTACACGTGATGTTCTCTATGTGAAAGGACAATGTGTTTCTGGTGATACCTTACATGTTTTTGTTGTTCATGCCCCTAGTCGTTATGGTGGAGAACTTGAGACTCAGGCTTACCGATTGCAAGTAAGTCAAATAATCCTAAAGGCTTTATCGCATATCAATGATCAGTCCAAGGTCTTGATTGCTGGCGACTTTAACGACTATGCTGACAGTCCTTCTATACAGTTACTTTGTCATTCTGGTCTTATAAATGTGACCCGAGGGGCTCGTGGCCTTCATGGCGCACCTGCAAACTATCGTTATCGAGGTGAATGGCATTCGCTTGACCATGTGTTAGTATCTCCTGGTCTGGCTGCGAAGGTAGATAATTCCTATATTAATGATGCCCCATTTCTGATGGAAGAGGAACCGACGTATGGGGGGAAACGACCACGACGCACTTTTCGTGGAATGCGTTATCAGCGTGGATATAGTGATCACTTGCCTTTGGTCGTGCGTTTTAAGATGGATTAGATGGACGACACCTGGGAAAATCCACTGATAAAATTTGGTAGTTCGCACGAATTACACTAACTTTGCGGCATGGAAGACAAAATACTGAATACATATCTTGACGAGATAGGGCGTGAGCAGTTACTCACTGAAGAGGAGGAAGCACGCCTGTCTGCCCGCGTCCTGAAAGGGGATGAGAGGGCTCTGAATAAATTGATAGAAGCGAATCTGAGGTTTGTTGTGGTGATAGCACGCCAGTATCAGGGTAAAGGACTGAGTATGGAAGACCTGGTGAGTGAAGGCAACATGGGTCTGATGAAAGCTGCAACGAAATTTGATGCCACAAGGGGACTTAGGTTTGTTAACTATGCCGTGGTGTTTATCAGACGACAGATAGAGAAAGCGTTGGACAAAGAGAGCTCGGAACAGCGCGTGGAGAGTACATGTGATGGACAGACACGGTCGGTGGATGCACCACTGGGCTCGAAGGCGAATGTAAGTCTGTTGTCTGTATTGGTGAATTCAGACTCGCCCATGGCCGACCAGAGAGTATATGATGCTAATCTTGCGGAAGCAATTGAACAAGCGCTGGAGGACCTGAATGATAGGGAAAAGGCTGTAATCGTATCTTATTACGGCATTGGAACGGAAAGAATGACAATGAGTGAAATTGGCGAACAGATGGGACTCAAAAGAGAACGGGTGCGCCAGATACGAGATCGTGCCACACGGCGCATGAGAAAAAAAATAGCGATTAGGAAAGCCTAATCGCTATTTTTCTTTTCTTACTGAATACCACGCTCGCGCAGTTTTTCTTGCCAGCGCCATGCTGTACGCAGGATCTCATCTGTAGGTGTCTCTGCCTTCCAGCCAAGAACCTTGTTGGCTTTGTCGACATTACCCCAAACCTGCTCGATATCGCCTTCACGACGTGGAGCGTAGGTCCAGTTAACTTTTACGCCTGTAGCTTTTTCGAAGCCCTCAACAACCTCGAGTGTAGACAATCCCTTACCAGTACCAATGTTGAATACCTCAACAGCTTCGCACTCAGGCTTGTCGAGTACACGCTCCATGGCCTTGACGTGAGCCTTAGCCAAATCAACTACATAGATATAGTCGCGGATACAGGTCTTATCGGGAGTGTTGTAATCGTTTCCAAAAATCTTCAACTGCTGACGAATGCCCATGGCAGTCTGAGTGACGAAAGGAATAAGGTTCATGGGCACACCATTGGGCAATTCGCCGATGAGTGCTGATGGGTGGGCACCGATGGGGTTGAAATAACGAAGGATGATGCTCTTAATGGGGGCACCGCTGTGGATGTAGTCCTGAATGATCTCCTCGTTCACCTGCTTGGTGTTGCCGTAAGGCGACATGGCCTTCTGGATGGGTGCATTCTCTGTGACAGGTAGATTCTCAGGTGCTGGCTGACCATATACGGTGCAGCTTGATGAGAAAATAATACCCTTGACATCATACTTTGGCATGAGCTCCAGAAGATTGATGAGTGAGGTAAGGTTGTTGCGATAGTAGAGTAGAGGCTTCTCGACGCTCTCACCTACGGCCTTTGAGGCTGCAAAGTGGATGATTCCCTCAATCTTGGGGTACTTCTTGAACACACCTTCCAGGGCCTCGAAGTCGCAACAATCAACTTGCTCGAAAGCAGGACGGATTCCTGTGATCTTCTCGATACCATCAACAACATTGGCATTAGAATTAGAGAGGTTATCGATGATGACTACTTCATAACCTGCTTCCTGCAGTTCTACGGTGGTGTGGCTGCCAATGAAGCCGGTGCCACCTGTGACGAGGATTGTTTGTTTCATTTTTTCTATAGTTTAGAAGTTCGTTTTATTTGTTTTGCGTGCAAAGATAGTGTTTTTTTCTGAAATCACCATCCTTTTCGTTGTTTTTATTCAAGACCCATGAGTTTGCGAAGACCAACATCTACGCCAGAAAAACCCATAAAGGCAAGACTTAACAAACCTGCTGTGACCAATACAATTGCCATGCCACGCATGCCTTTTGGGATGTTGGTGATAGCCAGTTGTTCGCGGATGCCGGCAAAAACGGTGAGTGACAAGCCAAAGCCAATGGCAGTTGAGAAGGCATAGACTAAACTCTGAAGGAGAGTCATGTCTTTCTGGATGACTAGGATTGCTACACCGAGCACAGCACAGTTGGTGGTGATGAGAGGAAGGAAAATTCCTAGGGCCTGATAGAGTGTGGGTGAGAGCTTCTTGAGGATAATCTCGACCATCTGTACAAGTGAGGCGATGACAAGGATGAATACGATGGTTTGCAGATACTCGAGATTTGCTGGCGTCAGAACAAAGGTCTGGACGAGCCAGGTAACAAAGGTGGCGAGCACCATAACGAAGGCTACGGCCATGGACATGCCCATAGATGTACCTATCTTCTTGGAAACACCCAGGAATGGACATATGCCGAGGAACTGCGCCAATACTATGTTGTTGACGAAAATGGCGCTGATAAAAATCAGAATGTATTCCATAGTCTCTTATTTCTTCAGTTTGTTTACAATAGCAATGAGATAGCCCAATGTGATAAAGGCGCCTGGGGCAAGAACAAAGAGCAGGATGTTATAATGCTCGGGAATGAAGGTCCAACCAAAGATGGAACCTGAGCCTAGAACCTCGCGCACAATGCCAAGGAGAGTGAGACCAAGTGTGAAGCCTAGTCCGATGCCGACTCCGTCAACAAGGGATGCTAGTGGTGTGTTCTTGGCGGCAAAGGCCTCGGCACGCCCCAATATGATGCAATTGACCACAATAAGGGGAATAAATAGACCTAGAGCTTTGTCGATGTCTGGCAGATAGGCTTTAATGGCCATTTGGAGCAGGGTGACAAAGGCAGCGATAATCACGATGAATACGGGAATTCGTACTTTGTCGGGGGTGATGTTCTTGATACAAGAGATGACGACGTTGGTGCATAGAAGCACGGTCATGGTAGCCAACCCCATCGATAGACCGTTGAGGGCAGAGGTGGTGGTGGCTAGCGTGGGACACATGCCCAACATAAGGACAAATGTGGGGTTGTCCTTGATGATGCCGTTCTTGATAATCTGGATATAACTCATGACTTTAATTCTTCAATCCTAAATATGCTTTATATGCGTTGTTCACTGCCAGTAGGAAGGCTCGACTCGTGATGGTTGAGGCGGTGATAGCATCTACTTGGCCACCGTCCTTCTTGACATAGAGGCTGTCTGCAGGGGTCATTCCGATGATGCAGCCGTTCTGTCCCTCTTGAAACCACTGGTCTGCTTTAGCTCCAAGACCTGGCGTTTCCTGGTGCTCGAGGATGGTATAGCCCAAAATGGTGCCTTCGGCATTGAAGCCTACTAGAACCTTGAGTGGACCACCGAATCCTAGTGTAGTACTTTCTACAGCAGCCCCTTTCTTGTTATGATAGATAATAAATACTTGGTCCTTACCCTTAGCGTCGCATTGGTGAAGAGTATCTATAGAGGTTACTTCGATTTTGTTGCTGGCCATCACATTTTTAATACCTTCCTGAAGGGCCTCATTTTTCTGAAGAGCAATGGGGGTAGCGGTGAGATGGTTCATGTAAGCCAGGACTAGTCCCATGAGTACAGCAACGCTTGTGAGGACTAAAACCATATTTATAAAGGTGGATTCTAGCTTCTTCATTTCTTTACCTCCTCTCCGTAGCGTTTGGGCTTAAATTGATTGTTGATGAGTGGCGTAAATGCGTTCATGATGAGAATGGCGAACGACATGCCCTCGGGATAGGCTCCCCAGTTGCGAATGATGATGGTGAGTAGACCGATACAAATGCCATAGACTAACTGTCCTTTTGGGGTCATGGGTGATGTGACATAGTCAGTGGCCATGAAAATGGCTCCCAAAAGGAGACCGCCGCTAAGGATAACGGTGGTAGGGTCTGCATAGACTGGATCAATTAGGTGCATAATGCCGCTGAACACAAACACGGTGGCAATGATGCTTATGGGGATGTGCCAAGTAATGATGCGGCGCCATAGCATGAAAGCAAAGCCTGCCAAAAGGGCTAAACCACAAATCTCACCAATAGTACCTGCACCTCCGCCTAACGAATGGTTGCCCAAGAGAAGGCTAAAGGCATCTGGCAGTTGGTTTAGTACTTCGACATCGTGGTTTTGTATGGCTTGCTTCATCAGTGCTAGTGGGGTGGCACCTGTAGTGACGTCGGTGTATTGAAGCAAGTGACCAGGTTGGGGCCAACTAGTCATCTGGGCTGGAAATGCCACTAATAGGACGCATCGGCCAACAAGGGCAGGATTGAAGATGTTGTTGCCTAGTCCGCCAAAGGTCATCTTACCTACGCCGATTGCAAAGAGAGCTCCGATAAAGATTATCCAAATAGGGAGGTTGGAGGGCAGATTCATGCCTAGAAGCAGACCTGTAAGTGCGGCCGAGCCGTCAAGGATTGTATTGCGCTGGTTGCCTAGTACAAAACGATTGATGAACCACTCCAAGAAAATGCAAGCTGTCACACTTGTGAGACAGACAATAGCTGATCCTATTCCAAAATAGGCAAATGATACGAAGAGAGCAGGTAAGAGGGCTATGAGAACACCATACATGTTGCGCTCAACGGTATCGGTGCCATGGATGTGTGGCGATAATGATACGATGAATTTATTCATTGTTTCTTTGTATTTCTGTTTCGAATAATACCCATGACTGTTTGTTTGCCTTGGCGGATATGATCAAGCAGGGGACGATGGGCAGGACATGTGAATTGGCAAGAGCCGCACTCAATACAACTGATAATGTCTTCGTGCTCGGCTTCTTCCCATTGTTTAAAGGCAGAGAGCTTGGACAGCAGATAGGGCTCCAATCCCATGGGACATACACCTACGCATTTGGCGCAACGGATGCAGGGCTGGGGTTCCAGACGACGGGCTTCATCGCCAGAAAGAATGGTGACAGAGTTGGTGCCCTTGCAAATGGGAACTTCTGTCGAGGTGAGGGCTTTGCCCATCATGGGGCCACCCGCCAAGAGTTTGTTTTCGCCTTCGGGCAATCCTCCGCATAGGTCGATGAGCATCTGCATGGGGGTGCCCATGCGTACCAAGTAGTTGCTGGGTTTTTGAAGACGCTTTCCTGTGACGGTGGTATAGCGTTCGAATAATGGCTTGCGTTTCATAACTGCTTCATATACAGCATATGCAGTGCCAACGTTCTGAACTATTGCTCCAACGTTTACTGGAATGGCTGGCGGCGCTGGTACCTGTCGACGGATAACGGCATCTACGAGTTGCTTCTCGCCACCTTGGGGATAGCGCTGTTTCAAGGGAACCACCTCGACGTGATAGGGTGAGCTGTGGAACACCTCGGCGCATTTCTGAGTGAGGAGGGCGATGGCCTTGGGCTTGTTGGTCTCGATGCCAATATAGCCATTTGTGACCTTGGCTGCTTTCATCAAAAGTTCTAAACCTACGAGTATCTCATCTGCTTTCTCCATCATCAGACGGTAGTCGGCGGTGATATATGGTTCGCACTCCACGGCGTTGATGATGACGCATTCTGCTTTGGCTGTGGGAGGCGGACATAATTTGATAAAGGTGGGAAATCCAGCACCACCCATGCCTGTAATACCGCCTAGTTTAATACGCTCTATAATCTCTTGTGAGGTGAGTTCAGGATGATTACTCACAGTCTCTAATGTTGAGCTGCGATCTATGCTTTCCTCCCATTCGTCACCCTCAACATCAATGAATATAGCGGGTTTGCGATAGCCGGTGGCATCGATGGCAGAATCGATTTTGGCCACTATGCCACTAACGGACGAATGGATGGGGGCCGACACAAAACTGCTTGCCTCGGCCAAAAGGGTACCCACTTTTACCTTGTCGCCCTTTTGAACAACAGGACGAGCTGGAGCTCCGATATGTTGTGATAAAGGGAATATGGCTTGTTGGGGAAGAGGAGCCACTTGAGTGACTTCCTCGTGCGTCAGCTTGTTTTCCTCGGGGTGGATACCTCCTATGCGAAATGTTCTGATATTCATGATAATGTGGTTTTCTCGGGTTGCTCAACTGATACAGGAACGTCCGATTTCCTTTCAGGAAAATTAACGGCATGGATAGCCTTGGTAGGACATGCCTCAACGCACTTGCGACACAGTCGACACTTGTTGGCGTCAATGTATGATACGTTGTTACCCTGGGTAATGGCGTCGAACTGGCAAGCCTTGGTGCACTTTCCACAACCTATACATGCAGCCTTGCATGATTTTATGGCAACGGCGCCCTTGTCCTTGTTAACGCATGATACGAAGACACGGCGTCCCTTGACGCCTTTCTTGCGGAGCTCGATGATAGTGCGTGGACACGCCTTTACACATGATCCACAAGCAGTACATTTTTGTTCGTCGACCTCGGGAAGATTCGTGTCAGGGTTCATGTGTATGGCATCAAAGGGACATGCGTCAATACAATCACCGCAACCTAAACAACCATAGCCGCAACCGGTCTCGCCGGCACCGCAAGCGTGCATGGCAGCACAGGTATGTAACCCTACATACTCTGCAGTTTTAACGCGCTTGTCGCACGAACCGCTGCATCGCACGACAGCTATCTTGGATTCGCCATTAGCTATGGCCATACCCAAAAGATCTGCCACGCGAGTCATCGTGTCGACACCACCCACTGGACAATTCAGTCCGTCAATGTTGCCTTTGTCGGCACCTTTAACCAAAGCTTCAGCAAGTCCTCCACATCCGGCAAAGCCGCATCCACCACAGTTGGCACCCGCCAACAATGCGTTGACCTGCTGAATGCGTGGGTCTTCGTAGACGGCAAACTTCTTGGAACATACGTACAGCACAATGGCTGCTATCAGTCCTATGCTACCCAAAACGATCACCGCAATAAGAAAAAAATCCATAAGTTTTGTTGAGTTCAATTTGTTTGTGCAAAGGTACTACAAAAAAATGATTTAGGGTGAAGGAATGGTCTTTTTTTTCAAAAATATGACGTTTCGCTTGCAAATACAAATCTTTTTTGATACTTTTGCACTGAAAAAGAGTGAAAACCAAAGTTATGAATGCAACAGAACAAACACTGCAACAGATTCTGAGGGCACTAAGAAAGGTGGCCGAGAAGTTTCCTAACAACATCGAGGCATCGGTGCTTACCGATATCCATATCAGAGCTAATCAGGATACGGGTGAGGTTCAGGTGTTCGACGACGATGAACGCGAGCTTACACGCTGTGTGGTGGAGCAGTGGATTGAGAACAAGGATGACGACTTCTATAATCAAGCCGCCTCTGTTTTTCGCGGATGTATTGAGAAGGAGAAAGACTTGATGGAAAACCTCTCGATTCTCAAACCCTATGCCTTTGTACTAGAGGATGAGGATCGCGATTCGGTAGCTGAACTCTATGTGGTGGATGATGACACCGTGATTATTGACACTGAACTGATGAAGGATCTGGACAAGGATCTGGATGATTTCTTTGAGAACTTGCTGAAATCATAAAATGATTGGGATGACAGAATCAGTAACAGACTCGACATCGGCATCCTATTCTACGTTTATCTTGCGTATATACCAGTGGCGCGAGAAGCATATCAGCGAACGTATGTTTGTGCTGATATTGGCTTTTCTTGTGGGTTTTTTTGCTGCAGTAGCAGCCTTTGTGCTTCATTGGTTTATTAACCAAATAGTTGCTTTGCTCACTAGTTCTTTTGATGCGGGAAGCAGTAACTGGCTCTATCTTGTCTATCCTGTGGTTGGTATTTACCTAACCTCGCTTTTTGTACGCTATATCGTGAAGGATAATATCTCGCACGGTATCACGCGTATCCTCTATGCCATAAGTC
Source organism: Prevotella sp. E15-22 (assembly GCF_023204875.1). NCBI lineage: Bacteria > Pseudomonadati > Bacteroidota > Bacteroidia > Bacteroidales > Prevotellaceae > Prevotella > Prevotella sp. E15-22. The sequence continues at coordinate 1,800,656 of NZ_CP096247.1, read as the reverse complement.
AGAATCGTTCGCGTTTGCGTTCGCACAATACTTGGTCGAGTGTTATCGCATCTGCCATCACCATCGGCTTCGGTGGCTCTGTAGGTGCAGAGGCGCCTATTGTACTTACTGGTTCGGCAATTGGTTCGAACCTAGGAAAGTTGTTCAAGATGGACAGTAAGACGCTGATGCTATTGGTGGGTTGTGGCGCTGCAGGTGCTATTGCTGGTGTATTTAAGGCACCTATTGCAGGTCTTGTCTTCACAATTGAAGTGTTGATGATCGACCTGACAATGGCATCGCTGATGCCTATTTTGGTGAGTTGCGTCACAGCCACATGTTTTACGTATATTTTTAGTGGTGATGCCGCCCTGTTTACATTCCATTTGGATAATGCGTGGACGGTGGAGCGTGTACCAGGGTGTATCGGTTTGGGCGTGTTTTGCGGATTAGTTAGCTTGTATTTTATCCGTACAATGGGCTTCTGTGAGGATATCTTTGCTCGCTTCAAGGAAAAGCCGTATGTAAAACTGCTGATTGGTGGCACTATGCTTAGTCTGCTGATATATCTATTTCCATCGCTCTATGGTGAGGGTTATGGCGCTATTAACTTGTTGCTGAATGGTGCGTCTGATTCAGACTGGGGACGTGTGATGAATAATTCGCTTTTTGCCGGGCATACGGATATGCTACTCGTATATATCGCTTTGGTTTTGCTGACCAAGGTCTTTGCCACATCGGCCACGAATGGTGGTGGCGGTTGTGGTGGTACGTTCGCACCTTCGCTGTTCATAGGTTGCTTTAGTGGTTTTTTCTTCTCACGTATATGGAATATGTATGAGGTGGGTACGTTCTTACCCGAGAAAAACTTTGCATTGATGGGTATGGCGGGCGTGATGTCGGGCGTGATGCATGCACCACTTACTGGAATCTTCCTCATTGCAGAGTTGACCGGTGGCTATGATCTTTTTCTGCCTCTGATGATTGTGAGCATATGTTCATATCTTACGATTATCCTCTTTGAACCGCATAGTATCTACAGTTCTCGATTGGCTAAGCAGGGTAAACTGATTACGCACCATACAGACCATGCGGTGCTGACGCTGATGCAGATGGATAGTGTGATTGATCGCGATTACCTGACGGCAGAGCCCGATACGGAATTGGCTGACATTGTGAGGAAAATCAGTCAGTCGCGCAGTCGTGTGATTCCGGTGGTGGATGGTGCTGGCAACTTATTGGGAGAGATTGATATCGCTAAGATTAGAAATATAGTGTTCCGTACAGAACTCTATCATCATTTCAGGGCAGGACAACTGATGCAGGAACCGAAGGCTGTTCTGAGCGATAATATTCCGATGGCTGAGGTGATGAAGACATTTGAGAATACGCAGGCTTCGTGGCTGCCGGTGCTCGATCAGGAGAATCACCTGAAAGGCTATATCTCGCGCCGACGTGTTTATACACAATACCGCAAGATGGTGGCTGACCTTAGTGAGGACTGATGATAAATGATTTGTGAAGAAATGAAGAAAGAAGATCTTAGAATAATTTTCATGGGCACGCCAGAGTTTGCGGTGGAGACCCTAAAAGCTCTTGTTGATAATAATTATAATGTGGTGGCAGTGGTTACTCAGCCGGATAAACCTGTGGGGCGTCATCAAAACGAACTTCAGCCCTCGGAGGTGAAAAAGTTTGCGTTATCTCACAACTTACCAGTGTTACAACCGGTAAAGATGAAAGACCTGGAGTTCGTTGAGGAACTTCGCTCATATCATGCGAACCTTCAGGTGGTGGTGGCCTTCCGCATGTTGCCAGAGGTGGTGTGGTCTATGCCTGAGTATGGCACCTTCAACGTGCATGCGGCACTCTTGCCTCAGTATCGTGGTGCGGCTCCAATCAACTGGGCGGTTATCAATGGCGAAACGGAGACGGGCGTGACAACGTTCTTCCTGGACCACGATATCGATACAGGTTGCATCATTATGAAGAAACACTTCCCAATTCCTGATGATGCTAATGTGGAGTATGTGTACGACGGCTTGATGCACTTAGGAGCGGAAATCTGTTTAGAGACGCTGGATGCCATCGTTGCTGCTGATGGAAAACCGGAGAGCATACCGCAAGAGGAGATCGATAATTTGAAGCCTGCTCCTAAGATATTTAAGGAGACTTGTCAGATAGACTGGCATCAGTCGGCCAAAAAGACATACGACTTTGTGCGAGGTTTATCGCCTTATCCTGGGGCATGGACAACACTACGCGATGCGGAAGGGCATGATACGGTGCTCAAGATTTTCAGTACGACAAAGACTACCGACGAGGTTGATAACAGCAGGGTGGGGGCACTCCGTGCAGACCGCAAGCATCTTTTTGTTGCATGTGAAGACTGTTGGCTTCGAATAGATGAGCTTCAGTTAGCAGGCAAAAAGCGTATGGATGCACAGGCTTTCCTTAATGGAATGAAAGAAATAGAAAAATATTCTGCTATCTGATATAATAAATGTGTGGGCATTGCGTTACTTATATGTAACAACTGATAAAAGAAAGTGCCTATGCAGATTTTTACACATGAAGAAATGACTCCCAGTAAAAAGACCATTGAACTGATTAAAAAGATTGCCTACAGTTTTAATGTGGAGAATCAGCAGGTCTTTTGCATGAATTAAAGAAAAAGGAAAATGACGATTGTTTCACCTTCTCTTTTAGCGGCCGACTTTTTACATCTGGACCGCGATATTGATATGATTAATCGTTCAGAGGCCGATTGGTTGCATCTGGATGTGATGGACGGAGTATTTGTACCTAACATCTCATTTGGTTTTCCTGTGCTCGAGGCTGTAGCCAGCAAATGCCAGAAACCACTTGATGTTCATTTCATGATTGTACACCCTGAGCAGTATATTCTGCAAACGGCTCGACTTGGCGCTATGATGATGAATGTGCATGCAGAGGCTTGTACGCATTTGCATCGTACCGTGCAGGAGATTCATCAAGCTGGCATGAAGGCAGGTGTTACACTGAATCCATCCACTCCAGTTAGTGTGCTTCAAGATATCATTTGCGATGTGGATATGGTACTTTTGATGAGTGTAAACCCCGGCTTTGGAGGTCAAAAGTTTATTGAAAATACTATCCAAAAGGTGAAGCGTTTGCGCCAACTTATTATTGAGAGCGGCTCAAAAGCACTTATCGAAGTTGATGGCGGTGTGCAGGGCTCGACGGCTCCGCGGTTGGTAGAGGCAGGCTGTGACGTTCTGGTGAGTGGCAGTTACGTGTTCAAGGCGCCAGATCCGGAGAAAGTTATTAAAGAATTAAAAGCTCTGTAATCTTACAGAGCTTTTTTGTTTATCAGAAATACTTGTTTATCCGCAAAGGGCCAACTCAATCTGATTCTCCTTGGCCATGCGACGCAAATTGATGAGAGCGTAGCGCATGCGTCCCAGTGATGTGTTGATGCTGACACCGGTGAGTTCTGCAATCTCCTTGAACGATAGTTGCTGATAATAGCGCATATACACCACCTCGCGCTGGGTGGCTGGCAATACGTCGACCATCTTCTTGATATCGCGAAGTATTTGCTCATTGACCATCTCTGTTTCGCGACAGATGTCCATTACTGAGGCGCTCTTCAGGTTTTGTAGGTCGTTGTCCTTGTTGACTTCAACGATATGGTTGGCTTGTTGGGTGCGATACCAATCCATAATACAATTATGCGCAATACGCGTTAACCAAAACTGAAACTTGCCAGAGTCGGTGTACTGTCCCTGTTGCAACTTGGTGATGGCTTTGACAAACGTTTCCTGGAAAATGTCGTCAGCAACGTCATGATCGTGAACCACGAACATGATGTAGGTAAACAACTTGGTCTGACTGCGATTCAATAACTCATCGAACGCACGATTGTTGCCTTGAACGTAGAGCAGAGCCAACGCTTCGTCGGTCACTCCTTCAAATTTCTTCATATATGTACCAATTTTTTATGAAGTAAAATTTGTTTCGATAGGCAATAATTTTTGGTTTTACGAGTTATTTAATTGAATTATCGGGTGCAAAAATAAGTAAATTAATTCTAACGACCAAATATTTCGTTCGTTTTTTTACTTTTTACTATCAAAATAATTGTTGTCTAGCAGATAAATTTTTTCTTTTTGTGTTAAATCCTTAATATAATAACGGGCAAGTCATGTTGTTTGACCTGCCCGATATTGCGTTGTTATGATTGGCTTTAATCGAAGAATCCTGGTTGCTTGTACTCAATGCCAAGTTCGCGGTCAACGGTAGCAAGGATGCCCTGTACTTGACCAAGGGCGAACATGCGGCCGAGTAGGGTGTAGCCAGCATTGTGACCGTGGCTGCTCTCGTCCATAATTCCGCCAGGCTCATCGGTAAAGGTCATACCATGGTCCACACGCATGGGCAGAGCAGGATTCTCTTGCTCGAAGATACGACACAGCTCGATCAGGTCGGCACGACCGCCAAGGTGACTGGCTTCGGTGAAATCGCCATTGGGGAATATGTGGCATGAACGCAGGTGTACGAAGTGAGTGCGAGAGGCAAACTTCTTGGCCAACTCAACCACATTATTGTATGCTCCGGCAGAGAGTGAACCAGCACAGAATGTCAGACCATTATGCTTGTTGGGCACAGCATCGAGGAACCACTGGATATCCTCCTCGGTACGTACGATGCGTGGCAAGCCAAGAATCTCGATTGGGGGATCGTCGGGGTGAACACACATGTTCATGTTGCACTCCTCGCATACGGGCATGATAGCTTCGAGGAAGTACTTCATGTTGGCGCGTAACTTAGCCTTGTCGATGCCCTTATACAAATCGAGGAACTCGCGGAACTTTTGTACAGGAGCCTCGTCGTTCTCGCTGAAGTTACCGCTAACAAAACCCTGAGTCTTGATTACGATATTCTCAACCAACTTGTGGTCTTTCTCGGGAGTCATGGTCTTAGCCAACTCGTCGCACTCAGCGATAACACTACGACCTTTGCCCCAACCCTCGGGGAACTGGAACTTCTCCCACTCCTCGCGAGCGCCTGGACGCTTCAGAATATAAATGTCGAAATAAGCAAATTCGGCATAGTTGAAGTACAGGTTGGTTGCACCATTGGGGTTGTCGTGGAACAGGTCTGTACGAGCCCAGTCGAGCACTGGCATAAAGTTGTAGCAGATGCAGTGAATGCCTTCGGCTGCCAGATTGCGCAGACTCTCCTTGTATACCTCTATCTGGTGGTCGCGATCAGGACCGCCGTATTTGATTGTTTCTACAACGGGCAACGACTCTACTACGCTCCAACGCATGCCGTAGCTCTCGATGTAAGTCTTCAAATCGTGAATCTTCTCACGTGTCCAAACTTCACCTAGAGGCACATCGTGCAGGGCGGTTACAATACCCTCAACACCTATTTGTCTCAGTTGTGCAAGAGTAATCTTGTCTTTCTTGCCAAACCATCTCCATGTTCTTTCCATTTTTATCTTTTTTAAGTTAGAATTTCAAATTGCGTGCAAAGATAGTGAAAAATTTGGTTGTTACAAAATATTTTCGTACCTTTGCACGTCAAAAATAAAATAAGTACTTATAATATATGGCTAAGAGATTTGCCGAACATAACGGCTTGAACCTGACGCAGGTGAATAACGAGATTTTGGAGAAATGGATGAAGGAGGATATCTTTCATCGCAGCATTGAAGAACGCGAGGGATGCCCTCAATTCGTGTTCTTTGAGGGACCTCCATCGGCCAATGGTCATCCAGGTATTCACCACGTGCTAGGTCGTTCGTTGAAGGATACCTTCAACCGCTATAAGACTATGCAGGGCTTCCAAGTGAAGCGTAAGGCTGGTTGGGATACTCATGGACTTCCCGTGGAATTGGGCGTGGAGAAGGAACTTGGTATCACAAAGGCTGATATTGATAATAAAGAAAGCGAGAAATATATCTCGACAGAGGACTACAATAAGAAGTGCCGTGAGAATGTGATGAAGTTTACAGCAGAATGGCGTGAACTTACTGAGCGCATGGGCTATTTTGTAGATCTCGATAATCCTTATATTACTTACGATAACAAGTATATTGAGACCCTTTGGTATCTGTTAAAGCAGTTCTATAATAAGGGTTTGCTCTATAAAGGCTACACCATTCAGCCTTATAGTCCTGCCGCAGGAACAGGCTTGTCTTCACACGAGTTGAACCAACCTGGTTGCTATCGCGACGTGAAAGATACAACTTGCACTGCTTTGTTTAAGGTGAAATTGAGTGATGAGCATCCTGAGTTTGAGGAGTTCGCCAAGAAGTGGGGTACACCGTATTTCATGGCGTGGACAACAACTCCTTGGACATTGGCTGCCAATAGCGCTCTCTGTGTAGGTCCGAAAATCGACTATGTGGCTATTGAGACCTATAATCCTTATACTGCCGAGAAGATTACGGTGGTAATGGCTGAGGCTCGCGTGGCTGCTTACTTCGATACTGCAGCTGAGATTACCGACGGTGGCGAGATGCCTGAATATAAAAAAGGTGAGAAGTTCTTGCCTTACCGTGTGGTGGCTCACTATAAAGGAACCGGATTGGTTGGTATGGAGTATGAGCAACTTCTTCCCATGATTAAGCCAATGGGTGATGCCTTTAAGGTGATTCCTGGCGATTATGTGACAACGGAGGATGGTGCGGGTATTGTGCATATTGCGCCTAATTTTGGTGCCGACGATGCTTTTGTTGCAAAGAAAGCTGGTATTGGTCCTATTGTTCTTATCGACAAGAAAGGCAATGAGCGTCCTGTGGTTGACCTGCAGGGTAAGTATTTTGTCATTGATGATCTTGATGCGGACTTTGTGAACAAGTATGTTGATATTGAGAAGTGGAGTAAGTATGCTGGTCGTTATGTGAAGAACGCATACGATGATCAGCTAACTGATAAAGATGAGACACTTGATATCTCTATCTGCATGGATCTTAAGGCTGAAGGTAAGGCTTTCAAGATTGAAAAGCATGTACATAATTATCCTCACTGCTGGCGTACGGACAAACCAGTGCTCTATTACCCCTTGGATTCTTGGTTCATTAAAAGTTCGGCTTGTAAGGAGCGCATGAGCCAGTTGAATACCACCATTGGTTGGCATCCTGAGTCTACAGGTACTGGACGCTTTGGTAACTGGCTTGAGAATTTGAATGACTGGAACTTGTCGCGTAGTCGTTTCTGGGGCACACCTCTGCCTATCTGGCGTAGTGAAGATGGCGAAGAAAAATGTATCGGCAGTTTGGAGGAACTCTATTCGGAAATAGAAAAGGCCGTTGCTGCTGGTGTAATGAAGTCTAACCCGTTGAAGGATAAGGGCTTCGTTCCTGGTGATATGTCGAAGGAGAACTATGACAAGATTGATCTTCATCGTCCATATGTCGACTATATTATATTGGTAAGCGAGAGTGGCAAGCCCATGAAGCGCGAGAGTGACCTGATTGACGTATGGTTCGACTCTGGCTCTATGCCGTATGCACAGATTCACTATCCTTTCGAGAATCGTGAACTTATTGAAGACAATAAAGCATTCCCTGCTGATTTTATCAACGAGGGCGTTGACCAGACTCGTGGATGGTTCTTCACTTTGCATGCAATTGCAACAATGATTTTTGACTCTGTAGCTTTCAAGAACGTGATTTCTACGGGTCTCGTGCTCGATGCGAAAGGTAATAAGATGTCGAAGCATGTGGGCAACGTGATTAATCCCTTCGAGATGATAGAGAAGTATGGTTCTGATGCCGTTCGCTTCTATATGGTTACCAATTCTGAACCTTGGGATAATTTGAAGTTTGATCCAGAGGGTGTGGTTGAGATTAGTCGTAAGTTCTTCGGAACATTGTATAATACTTACTCACTCTTCGCTATGTATGCCAATGTGGACGACTTTGATCCGAAGGCTCCTCAAATTCCTGTTGAGAAGCGTCCAGAATTCGATCGTTGGATTCTCTCTTGTCTGAACTCGCTGGTAAAGGGCGTTGAAGAGGAAATGAACGGATTTGACCCCACGCGTGCAGGACGACTCATCGATAAGTTTGTAGATGAAGATCTCTCCAACTGGTATGTGCGACTGAATAAGAAGCGTTTCTGGGGTAAAGAGATGGATGAGGATAAGTTGGCTGCCTATCAGACATTGTACGAGTGCTTGATGACAGTGTCTAAGTTGCTCGCTCCGTTTGCACCTTTCTTTGCTGATCGTATCTACAATGATATGGGTGGCGAGATGGATAGCGTGCACTTGGAGAAATTCCCTGTTGCTAATCTGTCACTAGTAAATGCCGATTTGGAACAGCGTATGGAGATTGCTCAGCGCATCACAACTATTGTGTTGGCTCTGCGTCGAAAGGAAAGTATCAAAGTGAAGCAGCCTTTACAGACACTGATGATTCCTCCTGTGGATGAAGCTCAGCGAATGGCCATTGAGAGCGTGAAGGATATCTTCCTTCAGGAAGTAAACGTTAAAGATGTGAAATTCGTTGAAGGTCAGGGTATTCTGGTTAAGAAGGTAAAGTGCAACTTCCGTACGATGGGTAAGAAGTTTGGTAAACTGATGAAAGGCGTTGCCGCACAGATGGATGCGCTTACTCAGGAACAGATTGCTCAACTAGAGATGGAAGGTTCTATTGGAATCAATGTGGAAGGTCAAGACCTTACCGTTGAGGCTGTAGACGTTGATATCATCAGTGAAGATATTCCCGGATGGCTGGTAGGCAACGAGGGTAATCTTACTGTGGCCCTTGACATTACTTTGACTGACGACCTTCGTAATGAGGGTATGGCTCGAGAGTTAGTGAATCGTATTCAGAACATCCGTAAAAAGAGTGGTCTGGAGATTACCGACCGCATCTGTGTTCAGATAGAACCTAATGAAGCAGCAACTAAGGCTGTTGAGGCTTTTGGTGACTATATTGCCCGTCAGGTACTGGCCGATGATATTAAACTTGAAAATAATGAGGGTCAGACTGTTGAATTTGATGAATTTAAACTAAATATCAATATTACTAAATCTTAAGACTTATGGCGGAGAAGACACGCTACACTGACGAGGAACTCGAGGAGTTCCGCCAGATAATTAACGAGAAGTTGGCCTTGGCAAAACGTGACTACGACCTGATGATGGCTTCGTTGACTAATCAGGATTCTAACGATGTGGACGACACATCACCCACCTATAAGGCATTAGAGGAGGGTAGTGCAACACAATCAAAAGAGGATCTGATTCAGTTTGCAGCTCGTCAGCAGAAGTTTATTCAAGGATTGAAGGCTGCTTTAGTGCGCATTGAGAATAAAACTTATGGCATTGATCGTATCACAGGAAAATTAATTCCTGCAGAGCGCCTGCGTGCTGTGCCTCATGCTACGCTAAGTGTTGAGTCAAAACAATTGGAAAAGAAATTGAAGTGAGCAACACGAAAGTGCAGATTTCTAATGGAAAGATGGCGATGGTTGTCATCGCCATCATTCTATTGGTCGACCAGATTGTTAAGATCTGGGTTAAGACTAATATGAGTATCGGAGAAACGGTAATCCAGTGGGATGCATTCAATATCACCTGGTTTCGTATGACGTTCCTAGAGAATAACGGGGCTGCGGGCGGAATGCAACTCTTTGGCAGTAAAGTGTTTCTCACATTGTTTAGAATGATAGCCATAGGATTTGTAGGCTATTATTTATGGAAACTTAATAAACGTGTGGAGCCCGTTCGAAAGGGCTTTTTCCTCACGCTGGCGTTGATTCTGGCTGGCGCTGCAGGTAACCTTATTGATTGTTTGTTCTATGGCCTTTGCTTTAGCGCCTCAACAGGTTTTGATGTTAGTCAGTTCGTGGGCTTTGCTGGTGAAGGACATTATGCAGGATTCCTTGAGGGTCGTGTAGTCGATATGTTTGAACTACCTTTTACCTTCATATGGAATATTGCTGATGCAGCTATTACAATTGGTGTTATTTTGTTGTTGCTTGTTTACAGAAATGATTTGAATAATCTTTTGTCAAAGAACGTTCACACTACTTCTGCAGAATAAAGTGAATAAACTCTGGGGTATTATAATAATAGGTGTAACCTTGCTGATGGGTGCCTGCAAACCAGGTACGCCAAGTGAGTTTATTCAGCCTGATGATATGGAGGATATTCTTGTTGACTATCACTTGGCTAGGGCGATGGCAGAGCAAGATGGTGGTCCTTATGAGGAGACCAATTATCGACAAGCTCTCTATATAGAGGCTGTGCTTCAAAAATATGGATATACGAAATCAGAGTTTGATTCTTCGCTTGTTTATTATTATAAACGTGCTGATCGTTTCGTTGATATCTATGAGCATGTTGCTGAACGTTTGGAAGAGCAGGCTTTGTTGTTGGGTGCCACAGAGGGTGAGATTGGAAAATATGCGTCCTTGAATGCAAATGGTGATACGGCAAATATCTGGTCTGATCGTACGTCTTTGGCAATGATGCCATTACCTCCGTATAACAGATGGGACTTTAAGGTTGCTGTGGATAGCACCTTTAAAATGGGCGACAGTTTCCTGATGCAGTTTGTTTCAGACTATATGTATCAAGATGGTGTGCGTGAGGGTGTTCTTTATGTGTCAGTGTCATACGATAACGATACAATTATCAGTAGGAACATTAGATTCTCGGGTGGAGGTATTAATCAACTTCGCATACCAGAGTTTAATGACCATCAGATTGAATCTATCAAAGGCTTCTTCTATCTTGGTGATGGAAGTCATAGAACCACGACTACAAGATTACTTTTCTTGAGTAATATTCAGTTTATCAGGTTCCACAAGAAACAAGAAGAGAAGCAAGAAGTTGAGAATATGTTGTTTGATGAAAGTAACGATGAGAAACAGAAGGATAGCGTCGCACCAGGTATTGACAGAGAACGGCTCAGCCCTCGAATTATGCGTCGTTGAACTGGAGGACGGTGTGGTGAAAGATTATTATCTGCTAACTCATGAGTTGGAACATACTGAGTGGATTGGTGGAGACATTGTGTTGAAGAAAGATGAGAATGGTTGGCTTCGTGCCTTCCACAACGATATAATGATAAAGTAGAACTAAAACCTTTAGATTATGGATATCAAAGTTCGTTTGGCAGTAATGAACTTCTTGGAGTTCGCTGTATGGGGTGCTTACCTCACTTGTATGGGTAACTATCTTGGTGTTGCCGGTTTAGGTGATAAGATTTCATGGTTTTATGCCATACAGGGCATTGTGAGTATCTTTATGCCTACACTCATGGGTATTGTTGCCGATAAGTATATTCAGCCACAACGTTTGTTGGGATTATGCCATTTGCTAGCCGGTGGTTTCATGTTGAGTTGCTGGTGGATGGGCATGCAAGCTGGTTTTGGCAACGAGTTGCAGGATAAGTCAACGTTTATTCTGCTTTATACATTGAGTGTTGCGTTCTTTATGCCAACTATAGCATTGTCTAATACATCAGCATTCTGTATTCTTAAGAAGAATGGTATGGATACAGTCCGTGACTTCCCACCAATCCGTGTGTTGGGAACTGTTGGCTTCATTGTCACCATGTGGTTCGTCAACTGTGCTTACTTTGATGATTGTTTCGGTTTTACTTTAACAGACAATGCACATAAGTTCCAATATACCTATATGCAGTTCTTTGTCTCTGGTTTACTGAGCCTTGTGCTTTGTGCATATTGCTTCTCATTGCCTGAGTGTAAGATTGAAAAACGTGAACAGAAAGTATCACTGATGGAAACATTAGGACTTAATGCATTCAAGCTTTTCAAACGCAAGCAGATGGCCATGTTTTTCATATTCTCTGCCTTGCTTGGTATGTGCTTGCAGGTAACTAATGGTTATGCAGGTCCCTTTATTACCAGTTTTAAGGGCATTCCTGAGTTTGCAGATACTTTTGCTGCCAACAATGCAACGTTGTTGACGTCTATCTCACAGATTAGTGAGGCACTTTGTATTCTTATGATTCCTTTCTTCTTGAAGCGATTTGGTATCAAGGTGGTAATGCTTATGTCTATGTTTGCATGGGTGTTCCGTTTTGGTTTCTTTGGCGTTGGCGATCCCGCAATGCCCGGAGTTATCTTCTTTGTATTGTCATGTATCGTTTACGGTGTAGCCTTTGATTTCTTCAATGTTTCAGGTGGCATCTTTGTTGATCAGGAATGTGAACCTTCTATTAAGGCGTCGGCTCAGGGATTGTTCATGATGATGACCAATGGCTTAGGAGCAACTGTTGGAACGTTGGCTGCAGGTGAAATTGTGAATAAATATTGCCAATGGGAAGGCGGTTTCTTGGAAGGCGATTGGCAAACATGCTGGTTTATCTTTGCTGGTTTTGCTTTGGTCGTAGGCGTTGCATTTATGCTAGTATTCAATCCGGAAAAGAAGTAAGCAGAAAAACTATTTTGGAATAACTGAGGAAAGAAAATTAAGACATGAAGGAAACGAGATATTTCTTTGTTCCTAACGCACAGAATATACATGAACTGCCCGATGATGAGGCGGTTCATGCTGTTCGTGTGCTTCGCCTGACGGCAGGCGACGAGATGATGCTGATGGACGGTGAAGGATCGTTCTACAAGGCTAAGGTGACCTTAGCTACGCAGAAACGCTGTCTTTATGATATCGTTGAGATATTGCCACAAGAACGTCAGTGGCAGGGCTACGTTCATTTGGCTATTGCGCCTACAAAGTTGATGGAGCGCATTGAGTGGATGACAGAGAAAGCCGTTGAAGTGGGTATCGATGAGTTGTCGTTTTTGGATTGTCAGTTCTCTGAGCGCCGTTCGCTAAAGTTGCCTCGTATCGAGAAAATTGCTGTTTCAGCAGTAAAGCAGAGTCGTAAGGCTTACATGCCTCGTTTAAATGACCTCACGGCTTTCAAAACATTTATTAATGAGCATCGTGAGGGTCGTCGCTATATTGCCCATTGCTATAATGAAGTGCCTCGTGTGAACCTTTTCGATGAGCTTCGTAAGGGTGGGGCAGCTGAGGATGCTTTGGTCCTGATTGGTCCTGAGGGTGATTTCTCAATTGATGAAGTAAAGATGGCTGTTGATGCAGGTTTCATCTCTGTAGATTTAGGTAAGAGTAGGTTGCGTACAGAGACGGCAGGTCTCTCGGCCGTAATGATGATGCAATTATCGAAATAATAGTTATGAAGAAGTTCCTTTTAGCAGTCACCTTTTTTTTGCCCACTTTTTGTATGGCTCAGCAAAGTGATTTGAGTGTTCGCGATGCCTTGAAACTGATGCCAGATTCATTGGTTCCCTATTTGTCATTGAATAACCGCCTTGATATGGTTGATTTTATGGATGCAAAGATGAGGGCTGCTGTAGATAATTCTTTGGGAGGTGAGTCTGAGATGACGTTTCTTTCCGATGACTCGTTGGCAATTATGTTGAACGAGACGAGTATGCTGAGTATGAAGGTGGTGGCGAAAGATACCTCTTTGGTCATTGTTTTGCATCGTAGATATCAAACAAAAAGAAACCAATATGAGTTGGTCACTCAGACCTTTGACTCATATTGGCATCCTTTATCTAAACCTGTTGCGGTGTCAACGCTTCTGAAGCGAGATGATGAAGTGAAGAACCTGCCTCACTTCTGATTACTTGTCTCACCTTTGGTTTCCCTGACGATTACCACCAGCACCAGGCCAATTATTCCATCTTTGATTCTGATTGTGATTCTGCTGGTTCATCTGTGGAATCTGTGTGTTGGTTCGATTGAAGCGACGTAACATTCGACGATGGAATCGGTCCTCAGCTTGCAGCACCGCATAGAGTTTTGAGGCAGGCATGATTTCCAGGAATTTCTCGTGGTAGTTCTGTTGAATACGCTTCAGTTCCAAATCAATCGCATCACGCTCGCGGATAGCCTTTAGGCATGAACTCTCGTCGTGAGGGCGCTGCATGCCTAGAATGCGCTGTTTTTCATAGATGGCGCGTTGCTTTCCTTGCATCTCCTTGTAGATAGGGAAGAATTTCGTAGCCTCTTGCGGTGTCAGTTTTGCTTGCGAGGTGATGAATTCATGCAGTTCAGCATCAAACTTCTCTGGTGAGAATTTCTGCTGATCTTGTGCGTTCATGTTCAGTGTGAACATGAATGAAACGAGGAGATAGATTAGTCTGTTCTTCATACTTTTTCTTTTTTCGTGTCTGCTGACAGATGTATATTTTTACTCTATTGAAGATAGGTGTATTACATGTCTGCCAAGAGACTTGCGTAGATGTCGTCGTTGTCGAGCATAGCATAGTCGGTAGCTTCCTCGATGTATGAGTCGCTATAGCTATGAACGGTGACGATGTTACTCTGTAGCTGCTGTGTGTCGGTTGCTTGCTTATTAAGGTGATTATAGGCAGCGATACCGAAGACAGCAATGCATGTGCATGCGGCAGCATAGAATAATGGTCTGAGGGTGCGCATGATGGCCTTCTTAGCTGGCTTCATCTGCTGTATGCGGGCTGTCTGAATATTCTCCTCGCTATTGTCCTGAATGTTATCCTCGGGAATATTCTTCATGATTTGCTCGGTCAGCTGATCGAAGTAGCCTTGGGACACCGTGAACGGGTTCCTCTTGCCCATTTTGCTGTTTATCAATACTTCTTCGTTCATCATATCCTTAATCTTTTATTGTTTAGACGATTACGTGTATAAATGGTTTAATCATTATGCTTAAAAAATTCGGAGATTTTTTTCACGGCTATGTGATAGGATGCTTTCAGGCCTCCTTCCGATGTTCCCAGAATCTTGCTAATCTCGCTATATTTCATTTCGTCGTAGTAGCGTAGCATGAAAACTGTTTTCTGGACATCCGGCAGTTGTGCGATGGCTTCTTGCAGTTGAGCCTCCGTTTCGTCTCCGTCGAAATAGTTGTCGGCCATCAGTTGGTTGGCCAGTCCGAGTTCCTCGTCGTCTGTGCTTTGCAGAGGATGGTTCTTCTGTTTGCGTGTAAAGTCGAGAGCCTCGTTGATGGCAATTCGTGAGAGCCATGTGGACAGCTTTGAGTCGCCTTTGAAGGTGTCGAGCGATGTCCATGCTTTCATAAATGCGTTTTGCAATACATCATTACTGTCTTCGTGAGTCAGTACGATGCGACGCACCTGCCAATACAACTGTTCGCTGTATTGTCTGACCATCATTTCGAATCCTCGTCTTCGCGTGGTCTGATTCTTGATGAGCTCCTTTAAATGCTCGTCGTCATGCTGTTGCATCTCTTATTGATGGACGTTTATCGGCAGGAATGGTTTAATAGCTTTGATAATCTGGTTATCGTATTCATAGCGATCGGGCCAGGTTTCAAACTCTCCTGTTTCTGGGTTAGGATAATAAGTGTAATAGTCTATAGACAGCGGAATGTTTGGCTTTACGTAGGCCAGTTGAGTGAGTCGTATGGGCTCTTCGCTGTGTTCTTCGTTATGTTCTTTCAGATATTTGATGCCTCGTTCCGTCTCAGGTTTCATATCAATGGAGAGTCGGATCTTATCGAGCATCCATTCATCAGGGTCGTTGAGCACAAAGAGTAATAAGTTGAACGGGCGCTGCACGCGCACGCACCCGTGCGAGATGGTGCGTCGGTCGGCGTTGAAGGCGTTGTGGTTGTTGGTGTCGTGCAGATAGACATCAAACTGATTCTTGAACCGGAAGATGATTCGTCCCAACGAGTTGTGCTTGCCGCTGCGCTGAGCCACCCTATAGGCACCACTTTTCAGTTGACTGCTGGTGATTAGCTTCGGACTGATAGTGTCGCCCGTGTTGCGGTTCACGATGAAATAGTCGTTACGAGCAAAGTAGGCCGAGTCGCCCGCATGTGCGCTCACCTCATCACGCAGGATAGAGGCAGGGATGTTCCATTCTGGATTAAACTGGATATAGCTGATGTTGCTTTCCAGCAGAGGCGTTTTCGTCTTCCACGCGCCACAGCAGATGCGCATTGACAGTACGCTGTCTGGGCAGATGGCCCACAGCTGTTGTGCAGCGATGTTCACGAAGATGTGCTTCTCGTTAGGGTTAATCTGCTGAACGTGTCGCCAGCGCAGACGCTCCATATTGCAAAGGATGCGTTGACGGTTCGTGCCAGTAGAGTCGTTGGCTAGTTCCCGTTTCAGTTGTGCATATACTGGATGATCGGTCTCCGCCTTTTTCAGATAGTCTGCGGGATGCTTATCGCCCGCATGCCCCAGAGCCGTGGTCAGGAAGTTGTCGTCGGCCTTCTCGATGTCGATGTCGTAGATGATACGGAAGCCTCCCTCCTTGCGTGCATCCAAGCGGTTGAGCATCCGGTGAGGATTCGTAAATCCATAGCGCTGCCCCTGAGCATAGCGCAAGAAGGCCCTGGAGAGTTGCCATTCCAGAAGCGCCATCGTCTCGACAGCACTCACATGCGTAGAGTCGAAATCCATTTGGCGCAGCATTCGGATGTTCGTCCTGATATCGTCGATATGGAAAGCCTGGGCAGAAAAGCCCATCTCGTGTGCTTGCTTCTCAAGAAAATCCGTTATTTCGTCGGCCTTCGCCATGAAAGCCGTATCTTCGGACAACCAGAACCAATGGCCGTTGTCCTTGTAGTATTGATTCACCTTCTTGTCGGTTTGCACCGAGTCACGATGAGACGCGGCAAACGCCTGCAGCCATTGTTGTGCAGCGGGCAAACTGTCAGAAAGTAATTGCTGTCGTTTGTTGTATAGGGCTTCTTCTTCGGGCGACACACGATGCCAGAAGCACGCATTCAGAGTGCCCAGCACGAGTAGTCCGAAAAAGAGGGTTAACGCAATGTGACCTTGCGTACTGTTTTTCCAACTTTCAGAATGTAACATCCTTTGGCCAGGTTGAGTTCAATGCGCTGTGAAGGTCCTTCGATTTTGTAGGCTGCAATGGCCTTGCCCGTGAGCGACATGATTTCAAGTGTCATGCCTTGGGCATCTTGTACGGTTACGCTCTTGTTCTGGATTTTTATAGTGGGGGCGTTCTCCTCAACTTGCTCGGCGATGCCCAGTTCGGTAACCGTGTTCGTGGCAGCATAGGCCTGAACACCCATTCCGATTAGCATGGCGGCGGCTATTATGAGTAGTTTCTTTTGCATAAGCGTTTCCTTTATTCTATTTGGTGGCAAAGATATAGAAAATCCTTGAAACCTCCAAATATTTTCCCTGTTTTTTCAGATTACACGTCGAAAACCTTCATTTCGGCCGTGAGATAAGCGTTTTCGAACACCTCCTTAGCCTCGTTCAGCAGGATATTCTCGTCTGTATATCGAGCGCTGAAGTGGCCCAGCAGCAGCTTGCCCACGTGGGCGTCGCGAGCCACCGTGGCCGCCTGTCGAGCCGTGCTGTGGAAGTATTTCTGAGCTCCGTCTTCTTTGTCGTTGGCGTAGGTGCTCTCGTGATAGAGCGTGCTGATGCCCTCGAGCATCTCGTGCAGACGAGGCATGTAGCGCGTGTCCGAGCAGTAGGCATAGGAGCGCGGCTTGTCGGCAGGCGTCACCAGTCGTTCGTGCGGAATCTCGGTACCGTCGGGCAACGTGTAGCCCTGTCCGGCCTTGATGTTGTTGATTTGCGACACGGGGATGCCGTACATGTCAATCATCTCGCGACGGATGTGAGGCAGTGTGGGTTTTTCGCGGAAGAGGAAGCCAGCGCAGGGCATGCGGTGGTCCAATGGGATGGACTCGACACTGAGCGAGCGGTCTTCGTAGATAACCTGATGCTTGGTGGTGTCGACGGCATGGAACTCAATCTTATAGCCGATGTCGTAGTTGAAGAAAAGGTCCAACTGCGCCTTGAGCATAGGCTCCATCTCGGCCGGTGCATGCACATGGATAGTGGCCGTACGCCCCAGCAGTCCGAAGGTAGAGAGCAGTCCGATGAGTCCGAAGCAGTGGTCGCCGTGAAGATGCGAGATGAAGATGTGACCCACCTTCTCGAACGACAGTTGCGAGCGTCGCAGTTGCAGTTGCGCCCCCTCGCCGCAGTCCACCATAAACAGTTTGCCGCGACACTCCACGACCTGCATTGACGGCAGGTGGCGAGTGGTGGGCAGGGCACTTCCGCAGCCCAGGATATGTACGCGAAATGGTTCCATTAATTGTGGTCCGTTTTGTCTTAAATTTTATAATCACTTTCGTCGCCCGAGTCGTAGTTCACGCCATCCTCCAATTCGTCGTCGTCGGGCGTTGGATGCGTATATTCGTAAGTGTCATCCTCGTCGCGGATCACCAGCGAGTCGGGCGTCAGTTTTACGAAGTTGAACAGCATATACTCCTCCATGTCGATGCCGTCCTCGCGCGTGGCCTGCACCTGCATCTGTCCGTTGATGATGCGCCACGACTTATATACGATGCTGCTCTGCTCGATGCTCTCGGCCAGTCCGCCGCGCAGGATGCGGATGCCCGTTTCCGAGCTGCCGTCGATGGGGTTCGGCATGATCCATTCGCCGTGCAGCATGCTTTTGTTTATCACCATTGTAGCCTCCGTGGTGTCCTTGTTGACGAGGATGGCCAACTCGTCGCCCACGGCATAGCCGCCGAACACCTTGTCCATGTCGCGCGCCCTGGTGACGCTCACGTTGATGGTGTCGCCCGTGTCGGTGATCAGTTGCAGCGTGTTCATGGCCGAGCCCTCGCCACAGAAGCCATAGATGGTCGAGTCACGATAGGCATACTCTATCTCTTGTTCGTCGTTGTTGTCAGCGGTTTGTTGCTGGTTGCCGCCCTTACAGGCCGTCAGCAGTGCCAGTGCGATGATAGGAAAAAGTAGTTTTTTCATCTTTTCAGGTAGTTCTAAGTTATATTGATTAATGTTATTCTTTTTCGCAGTTTTTCTCGAAGCGCTTAGCCTCGTTCCAGAGGGCGTCCATCTCCTCGAGCGACATCTCGGTGAGCGGCTTTCCGGCCTTGATAGAGTGCTCCTCGATATAGTTGAAGCGACTGATGAACTTGCGGTTGGTGCGCTCCAGGGCATTGTCGGGGTTGAGGTGATAGAGACGGGCGGCGTTGATCACCGAGAAGAGGAAGTCGCCCAGCTCGTCGGTCGACCGCTCCTTGTCCTCTCGCGCCAGTTCTGCCTCCAACTCGCCCAGTTCCTCGTGCACCTTCTGCCATACATCCTCGCGTTTCTGCCAGTCGAACCCCACGTTGCGCGCCTTGTCCTGAATGCGGTAGGCCTTGATGAGCGAGGGTAGGGCGGCGGGCACGCCCGAGAGGACACTCTTGTTGCCGTCCTTCTCCTTCAGTTTTATCTGCTCCCAGTTCTGCAGCACCTGCTCCGAGGTCTTGGCGTTGGCAAACTCGCGCTCGCTGTTGTCCTCGCCGTAGGGCAGCGGTTTCGGTTCGGGAGCACCCACCTGCGAGGGGTGATAGATGTGCGGGTGTCGGAAGATGAGTTTGTCGGCCTGTCGGTTCAGCACGTCGGCCATGTCGAACTCGCCCTTCTCCGCACCGATCTTGGCATAGAAGCACACATGCATCAGCACGTCGCCCAGTTCCTTCATGATTTCGTGCTGGTCGTCGCGACCCAGCGCGTCGCAGAGCTCAAAGGTCTCCTCGATGGTGTTCGGCCTCAGGCTCTCGTTGGTCTGCTTCTTGTCCCACGGACATTTCTCTCTCAGTTGGTCCAGCACGTCCAACAGGCGTCCGAAGGCCTTCATCTGTTCTTCTCTTGTATGCATTCTTGCGTTTAAAAAATGTTGCGAATATGATACTGCAAAGGTACGGAATTATTTTGAACTATCCAAAAATGGGCGACTGTTTTTGCGTAAAAATTTGCAAAGAAGTGAAAATGCCACAGTGTAACATTGTAACAGTATAACAGTATCACACTAAGGAGTTGCGGGTGTTGGTGTATTATCAGTTAAATTATTATATATATTATAATATATATAATAATTTAGCATAATGATGCAGGGTATCTGTGTCTGACACCTTGAAATGTGCTTAATGTTATAATGTTATATTGTTACATTGTGGCAAATGTGAGGGTGAGGGAGTGGATGTGTGATGTTTATTTCGCGCGTATGTGATGTTTTTGTGTAAAAAGGGCCCCATGTTCGCCCTAAAATTTGCATATTTCAGAAATTTTTTGTACCTTTGCATCGTATTTGAAAGACAGAGAAAGCGAATATGATATCTATAGAAGGTCTGAAGGTGGAATTCGGGGTGAAGCCCCTGTTCAGCGACGCCACCTTCGTGATTAACGATAAGGACCGCGTGGCCCTGGTGGGTAAGAACGGTGCCGGCAAATCCACACTGCTCAAGGTGCTTTGTGGCAAAGAGAAACCCACGGCGGGCACGGTGAGTACGGGCTCGGACACCACGGTGGGCTATCTGCCCCAGGTGATGATACTGCAGGACGACACCACCGTGCGTCAGGAGGCTCAAAAAGCCTTTGCTGACATCCAGAAGATGGCCGACCGCATTCAGCGCATGGAACAGCAGTTGAACGAGCGCACCGACTACGAAAGTGACGACTATATGGCCCTGGTCGAGAAGTTTACGGCCGAGCACGAGCGCTATCAGATGCTGGGTGCCGAGGGCTATGAGGCTGAGATAGAGCGCACGTTGACCGGACTGGGTTTTGAGCGCACCGACTTCGACCGCCCCACCTCCGAATTCTCGGGCGGCTGGCGCATGCGTATCGAGTTGGCCAAGATTCTGTTGCGCCGCCCCGACGTGCTGTTGCTCGACGAGCCCACCAACCACCTCGACATCGAGTCAATCCAGTGGCTGGAGCAGTTGCTCGCCACGTGGAGTGGGGCCGTGGTACTGGTGAGTCACGACCGCGCCTTTATAAATAATGTGTCGAACCGCACCCTCGAGATTTCCTGCGGCCGTATCATCGACTATCGCGTGAAGTACGACGAGTATGTGGTGCTCAGAAAAGAGCGCCGCGAGCAGCAGTTGCGCGCCTACGAGAATCAGCAGAAGGAGATGGCCGACATCCGCGATTTCGTGGAGCGCTTCCGCTATAAGCCCACCAAGGCCGTACAGGTGCAGCAGCGCCTGCGCCAGTTGGAAAAGATGGAGATTATCGAGGTCGACGAGGTCGATAACTCGGCCATGCACCTGAAGTTCCCGCCCTGTCTGCGCAGTGGCGACTATCCCGTGATTTGCGACGAGGTCAAGAAGACATATCCTATTGCCTCAAACACCTCGGCCGACAGCGTTCATCTGGTGTTCGACCACGTGAACCTCACCATCAAGCGCGGCGAGAAAGTGGCCTTCGTGGGCAAGAACGGCGAGGGTAAGTCAACGCTGGTGAAGTGTATCATGGGCGAGATTCCCTTCGAGGGCTCGCTCAAGGTGGGTCACAACGTGCAGATAGGCTATTTTGCCCAGAACCAGGCGCAGTTGCTCGACGAGAACCTCACCGTGTTTCAGACCATCGACAATGTGGCCAAGGGTGATATTCGACTGAGAATCAACGACATACTCGGCGCCTTTATGTTTGGCGGCGAGGCTTCCGAAAAACGTGTAAAAGTGCTCAGTGGTGGCGAGCGTAGTCGTCTGGCCATGATCCGCCTGCTGCTGGAGCCCGTCAACCTCTTGATTCTCGACGAGCCCACCAACCACCTCGACATGCCATCGAAGGATGTGCTGAAGGAAGCCATCCGCGCCTTCGACGGCACCGCCATCATCGTGTCGCACGACCGTGAGTTCCTCGACGGACTCGTCACCAAGGTCTATGAGTTTGGCGGCGGCAAGGTTCGCGAGCATATCGGCGGTATCTACGACTTCCTGCACAACAGAGCCGAGAAGTTGGAAGTGCGAGGCGAGCGCATCGAGTTCTCAAGTGCCTCGAGTCCGTCGAAACAGTCGGCAGCCCCCGCAGCTCAGTCGCCTTCGGCACCCGCCCAGAAGCAGGACTATGCCGAGCATAAGGAGCAGCAGAAGCGCCAGAAGAGGGCCGAGAAGGCTGTGGAGGAGAGCGAGAAGAAGATTGCCAAGATGGAGCAGCGACTCAAAGAGCTCGACAGCCTGCTGTGCGACCCCAAGAATGCCTCGGACATGACACTCGTCACCGAGTATACCGACATCAAGCGCCAGCTCGACGAGGAGGTGGAGCGCTGGGAGCAGTTGTCCGAAGAGGCCGAAATGCTAAGAAACTAATCAATTTTTGTGCAACACAAATCATACAATGAAACTCAAAACATTTTTTACTGTTATGGCATTGACATCAATGTCGCTTGGAACCATGGCTCAGAAGCCATTGGGTTCGGGCCTTTCAAAGGGTGATCTGGACACATCAGTGAAGCCCGCCGACGATTTCTATGAGTACGCCTGTGGCGGATGGATGAAGCAGAACCCCCTGCCAGCCGCCTATTCGCGCTACGGCTCTTTCGACCGTCTGGGCGAGGAGAATAACAAACGCATCAACGGCATCCTGAGCGAACTGCTGAACAACACTTATGCCAAGGGAAGCATCGAGCAGAAACTGTCCGACCTCTATAAGTTGGCCATGGACTCTGTGCGCCGCGAGAAGGAGGGCATCCAGCCCGTTGTGGCCCGTTTGAAGGCCCTCGAGCAGGCCAAGACCATGAAGCAGCTGTTTGCCATCCAGCTGGAGATGGCCAAGTATGGCAACACCGAGTTCTATGGTGCCGGCATGGGTGCCGACGAGAAGAACGCTACGCAGAATATCCTAAACGTTCAGCAGGGCGGTTTGACCCTCGGCATGAAGGACTATTACCTCGAGAACGACGAGGCCACTACCAAGATTCGTAACGAGTATAAGAAGCACATTGTCAGGATGTTTCAGGTTTATGGCTTCAGTAAGGCTGCTGCCACGAAGAAGATGAAGAACATCTTTGCCCTGGAGCTGGCTCTGGCCAAGATTTCGAAGAGTCGCACCGAGCTTCGCGACCCTCAGGCCAACTACAACAAGATGACCCTGAAGGAGTTTACCGAGAAGTATCCCAACCTGAAGTTGGAGCAGGTGATGAACGCCCAGGGACTGAAGAGCGAGTTTATGCAGGAGATGGTTGTTGGTCAGCCTGCCTTCATGGAGGGCGCCAACAAGATTCTGGCCACGATGAAGCCCGCCACCTATCGCGACGTGATGGAGTGGAGCGTCATCATGAGCTCTACGGGCTGCTTGAACAACGCCGTTCGCGAGGCCAACTTCGAGTTCTTCGGCAAGGTGATGTCGGGTCGCAAGCAGGATCATCCTGCATGGCGCCGTGCCACCAGTCAGGTGGAGGCTCAGATGGGTCAGGCCCTGGGTCGCATCTATGTTGAGAAGTACTTCCCCGCTGCTGCCAAGGAGCGCATGACGAAGCTCATCAAGAACCTGCAGATTGCCCTTGGCGAGCGCATTGCTGCACAGGACTGGATGTCTGACTCGACAAAGGTGAACGCCCTGTTGAAGTTGAACACGTTCTATGTGAAGGTGGGCTATCCCGACAAGTGGATCGACATGACAAAGCTTGAGATCGACCCCAAGAAGTCGTACTACGAGAATATGCTGGCCTGCCGCAAGTTCTGGAACGACTACGAGATTGAGCACACCGCTGGCAAGCCCGTTGACAACGACGACTGGTATATGAATCCTCAGACGGTGAACGCCTACTATAACCCCACCACCAACGAGATCTGCTTCCCTGCCGGCATCCTGCAGCGTCCCTTCTTCGATATGGAGGCCGACGATGCTTTCAACTATGGTGCCATCGGCGTGGTTATCGGTCACGAGATGACCCACGGCTTCGACGATCAGGGTCGTCAGTTCGATAAGGACGGCAATATGCACGACTGGTGGGCCGCTTCCGACGGTGAGCAGTTTAAGACACGCACCGACAAGTATGCCGACTTCTTCTCGGCCATCAAGGTGCTGCCCGACCTCAACGCTAACGGAAGACTGACACTGGGCGAGAACCTGGCCGACCACGGCGGTCTGATGGTGGCCTATGCTGCTTATAAGAACGCTACAAAGAACAATCCGCTGCCCGTCATCGACGGACTCACCGCCGACCAGCGCTTCTTCCTGGCTTATGCTGGCGTGTGGGCTGGTAATATCACCGAGGCCGAAATCCGCAACCGCACCAAGAGCGATCCTCACTCGCTGGGCCGCTGGCGCGTCAATGGCGCACTGCCTCATATCGATGCGTGGTACGAGGCCTTCGGCGTGAAGGAGGGCGACAAGATGTTCATCCCCAAGGACCAGCGTCTGCCTCTCTGGTAAGCACCCGGTTCTGTTAAGGAAAAATGAAATACCCGTAGGCAGGTTGACTCCTCGCAGTCAGCCTGTTTGCGGGCTTTTCTTTGAAAATAAATAACTGAACGAAAGTTTTTTATGTGATTATTTGCAGATATCACAAACAATTTGTATCTTTGCAGCATTAATTTCATCAATGATTAACCGAAAATGACAGAAGAAAGACCCGTGTTTTCAGACCAGATACAAAGGGAACGCGAACTGCAGATGCAGCGCGAACAACCCATGATGCAGCAGCAGATGATGATGCAAGACGATGCTGCCAATGGTGTGGTGTGTCCTAAATGCGGCACCGTGAACGAGCCCGAGGCTCAGTTCTGTGCGTCGTGTGGCGAACCACTGCATATGGCTACATGTCCTAACTGTGGTAGCGAGATTGACCCCGACGCTGATTACTGTGAGGTGTGTCACCACTACATCCGTCAGGACGTTTGCTCTTTCTGTGGTGCCGACTTTAATATCAACGATGGCTATTGTCCGCAGTGCGGCATGCCTCGTGGCGGCATCGTGTGTCCGGCCTGTCATACACTGAACGACTTCTCTTTCTGCAAACAGTGTGGACAGCCCCTCACGGCCGAAGCTAAGGCTATTCTGGCCGAGATGCGTCAGCTGCCCGAATACAAGGAGCTGATGTCGCTCTCGCACGAATACAACGAACTGCAGATGCAGCTGCCCTACGAGACGGTGCAGGACAAGGAGCGTGGCGACGACCTTCACGGACTTCGCGAGCGTGTGCTCCGACTGCTGGCCGAGGACGAGGGCGAGGAGTTTCCCGAGATTCCTGCTCCTCACAAAAAGCGCGTCACCAAGGAGGAATTGCAGGAGGCTAAGCAGAAGAAGCTGGACCAGTTGGCCGAGCTGCTCAGTCGCATGACCATTCCGCCACATCAATCGCCCGCTAAGGTGCGCAACTTCGCCATGGCGCAGAAGCCTGCTGGTGTGCGTCTGGCATGGAAATGCAACTATAAGCAGGCGCTTCACTCCAGTCCCTGTGGATGCGCTAAGCCTCAGATGGGTGGCACATGGGTCATCCTGGGACATAATTCGAAACAAGAAATCAAGGACGATAAGTAATAATGGCAGACGATCTCGAAAAAACGACGATAATGGGCGGAGACAGCGATTTGTCTGACGACCTCGATAAGACCACCATTATGGACGGCGAACGCACCACTATCATGGATGGCGAACGCACTACTATCATGGACGGCGAACGCACCACTATCATGGATGGCGAACGCACTACTATCATGGACGGCGAACGCACCACTATCATGGACGGCGAACGCACCACTATCATGGATGGCGAGCGCACTACTATCATGGATGGCGAACGTACCACCATCATGAACGATGATGATGATAGCGACAAGACCATGGCCTATGGCAGCAATGATAGCGATAGGACAATGGCCTATAGTGGTGGCGGCGAAACAACGATGCGTCCTAATACCGACATCTCGAACGATCCCATTGACGCTCCTACCGTGTTCAATCTTCGCGGCATTGAATACGAACAGACTTCTGTACTTAGCGAGAATACGGGTGAGGCGCAGGTGTTCCTGGTTAAAAAGGATGGCAAGGAATACGTGCTCAAACTCTATTACCCCAACTTCGATATCAACAAGAAACTCATGCAGGTTGTCCGCTCGTTCGATTTCGAGATGATTGTCAACCTCATTGATTATGGCAGAACGTATGTCGACGGTAAGAACCGTCAGTACGAGTTGATGGAGTATCTGAAGGGTGGTACGCTGAAGGATGTGAAACTTCATGGCGATTTCAACCGCTTCCGCCGTTTGGCCCTGCAGGCTGCTGCCGCATTGGCCTACTGTCATAAGAGTTATGTGCTGCACAAGGACGTTAAGCCCACCAACTATTTCTTCCGTGACGAAGATCAGAAGGAACTGGTGCTGGGCGACTTTGGTATTTCTTCTCTGCAGGACGCACCAGGAAAGTCGTTCCGCACAACGCAGGCGCGTACGCCTATCTATGCTGCGCCTGAGATGTATACCGATGTGATCGACGGCGTGGTGGAGATTACATATGCTGCCGACTTCTATTCACTGGGTATGACGCTGTTCGCACTCTGGTTGGGCGAGAGTCCTATGAGTACCAACGAGCGCACCATGATGAAGCAGAAGAACGAGGGCCGTCTGCCGCGCTTGAATGAATTGCCCGACAGGGTGAAGCAGATTGTTCAGGGTCTGACCTCCGTAAACCAGCAGACGCGCTGGGGATATGACGAGGTGGAGCGCTGGTTTAAAGGTGAGGACGTGGCTGTCGATATATCATCGCCCTTCCTGCGCTATAAGAGCTTCGTGGTGGATCCCGAGCGTAACTTGATTGCTGAGAACGTACATGAGTTGGTGCCCTTGCTGCTTGACAACGAGCAGTTGGGCATGAACTATCTTTATAATGGTCGTATCATCCAGTGGCTGGAGCAGAGTGGCAACGTGAAGATGTCGACCATCGTTAAGGATATCGTCGAGAAGAAGTATCCTAACGACCAGCATGCGGGCTTGCACGCCAGCTGCTATGCGATGGAGCCCACGATGAACTATCGCGACGTGAGCAATGAGGAGTGTGAGGACGTGATGGCTATCGCAATGTCGCTGCTCACCTATCAGGAGAAGTATGCCATCATGCTGATGAATCCCAACGATTCGCTCTTCCTGTGGCTCGAGGCTCGCGGCATTGGCGACGTGAAGCGCTTGCGTAAGTACTTCGATGGTGCACTGGATCCGAAAGTGGCTGTGCTCAGAATGATATTCGAGCTCGATGCTAATATCCCCTTTATTGCACATCTGCCGTCGTCGTCGGTCGAGGAAATCGTTCATTCGTTTGGCTACGAGGATGTGCGTGAGGACGATTGGCATGCTTTGTGTGACGGTCGACTGCTGTCGTGGCTTTATTCTCACGAGGATCTGACCATCTGTGAAAAGGTTCGACTGCTCACGGAGAAACAACCGTTCTCCATGTCGTTGGCTTACAAGGTGCTCTATTCTATTGAGCCTTTCGCTGCCTACGACCTGAAAGAGGCTTCGACACCCGAGAAGATTGGAGCTTTACTGGCTCACGACTTGATAAAGTGTCAACGCATGTCGGAGGAGGAACTGGCCGACCTGATGGTGGAATATACCGACCCCAACGGACGATTCGTTTTCTATGCCCGTCAGTATGGCTGGGACTCGCTGGTTAGCGAAGCTGGAAGGTGCTTTGACTTGATGTCGGAGGAAAACCGTGAGCGATTGGGAGCCTACGACCTTCATACAGCGCTATATCGTTTCTGCTGTATCTTAGGCAACAAGCCTGTCTACTATCTGCAGAACGGCACTATGCTGACCGACGGAAGAAATCTGGACTCGAAGAAGATGCCGCAGATTCGTACGGAGATTCGTACGGGGTCGTTGATGCAATGGATGTCGGTGTTCTATCACGAGGATCCTTCTCAGTATTTCGACGAGGAATATAGCTATGAACAAGAACTGGCCGAATGGGTGAAGGCGCTGGGAGAACTTGATCCTCAGCAGAACTTCTACCGCCGCTATAAGAAGGCTATAACCGAGACGGAAGACCGTATTGATCAGGTACGTGTGGAATGGCGCACGGCTCATTATCGCGAGGAGATTTGTCGCATGTCGTTCTTCGTGCTCAGTGGACTTTGGGCATTGATGGTTCTCATCTTTGGACTGGACGACCGAACATACATCTTCCGCCACCATATCATGTGTATCATCCTGCCCTTGGGCGGTATGACGGGTGTCATCGTGGCTGCACGTTCTTATTTCAAAGGTATCGGTGCTTTCTTCTCGCTGATTCTGGGTGGCTTAGGCTTACTCACAGCATATTTGCCTTATTACGGACTGAATTATGTAAACAGTCATTTCCCCAGTCTGTTCCATCTTGCCGTACTCGCCTTTACTGGGGTGTATGTGGCAGTGGCTAAGTTGACCGACTTTAGTCGTGATCAGAAACTAGATAAGAAGTTCGTTAACGAGGCTTTGGCTCAGCAGGATATTAAAACCACTCTGCTTGAACCGCTGTATTTCGCATTTAAAACGAAGTCGCAACGTTATAAAGCTACGCATTTCAGCGTGCTCGACGAAATTGAAGACCATATCAACTCTTTGTCTGGCGAATCGGTGATCCACTATATCTTGTGGTCGCTGTTGGCTTTCGTCATGATTTTCGAGTTGTGTTTGTTCAGTCCACTCATTGTTGGCTGGAAATAAAAAACGGCAAGTACTCATAAAACATCTGAGAGTATAAAATGATTTGCGAAATCTGTCATAAGGAAAATAGGAACAGCGCCAAGTTCTGCAAATGGTGCGGTCAGCCTTTGGTGTCGCAGCATGTACTCGACAAGTTGGTTGGACTGAAGGATGTAAAGACTCAGTTGAAGACCGTTGTCGATACCTATGCTTATTTGCGCACACGTAAGGATATCTCTACCATACGTCTCTCTCTTAATGCCATCATCATGGGCGAGACTGGTACGGGAAAGACGGCTCTTGCAGAGATTATACGTGATTATTTCTATCAGCATAAGATTCTGGAAAAACCAAAACTGACGATGGTTGACGCTGTGGACTATCAGCGTTTCGTTGATCAGTGGGACGAGAATATCAAGAAGGCTCGAAACGGCATCCTCTTCTTTGATAATGTTCAGAAACTGCTACCTGACAAGTATTCTAATCAGGTGAATCCATTGGACAAGTTATTTGTGGAAATGGACAAGTGGGAGGGCAATCCTATTGTCATGATGGCAGGTTTGCCTAAGGGTTTTGAGGAGTTCCTCGAGAATAACCCTGCCGTTAAGAACCGCTTTAAGTACATGTTCCACCTGCCCACACCTAATTGTCAGGAACTGTGTGACATCGCCAAGCTACAGCTGCGCACGAAGTATAGTCTTACAACGTTCTCAGAGGAGGCTGACAAGCAATTGACTCGCTACTTCAAATATCAGATAAAGATTAAGGACGAGACCTTTGGTAATGCTCACTTGGCCATGAAAACGGCTGAGGACATCTTCACTTCTTTCATCAGTAGAGGTGCTAAAGACTCGATAGTGGAGTGTGAGGATATCAGGGGATATGTGCCCGAGGAGAGAACTCTGGATCAGATCTTGAGCGACCTTGATACGTTCATCGGCATGAACGACGTGAAACAAGCTGTGAAGGAAATGGCTTATTCCGTACAAAACGACATGCAACGTGCCGAACGTGGATTGGGTGAGTATCAAAAGATGTCTATGCACATTGTCTTGACGGGTAATCCTGGAACGGGTAAGACAACCATTGCTCGTAAGTTGGGCGAGATCTTAGCGGCCATCGGCTATCTGGACTCAGGTCATGTGGTCGAGGTGGATCGTTCAAAGATGGTGTCTCCGTATCAGGGCGAAACACCTAAATTGGTTAACCAACTGTGTGACAAGGCTATGGGCGGCATCCTTTTTGTCGATGAGGCTTATACTCTGGCACCTGTCAGTCAGGCGGGCGACCGCGATGCACAAGGAGCTCAGGCCTTGGAGACTCTGATGAAGCGCATGGAGGACGACCGTGGTAAGTTCGTGGTTATTGCTGCGGGCTATCGTATGGAAATGGATAATCTATTCCGTATCAATCCGGGAATGCGTAGCCGCTTTAACTATTTCCTAAATTTGGAGGATTATAACCCAGACGAGCTCTATCAGATCTTGATGGTGTTTCTGGGAGGCAAGAAATATAAGTTCTCGCCCGAGGCAGAGGAGTTGGTTCGTAAGCAGATTAAGGAACTGTATAACACACGCGATAAGGATTTTGCTAACGGACGCACGATGCGCTCTCTGTTTGATGAGATATGTAAGCGTCAGGCTCGCAGATTGCAAACAGGTGATGTGTCTCAAATGAGTAACGACGAATTAATGACTTTCATCACCGAGGATATCCCGTATGA
Source organism: Prevotella sp. E15-22 (assembly GCF_023204875.1). Classification (NCBI taxonomy): domain Bacteria; kingdom Pseudomonadati; phylum Bacteroidota; class Bacteroidia; order Bacteroidales; family Prevotellaceae; genus Prevotella; species Prevotella sp. E15-22. Next base: position 1,770,519 of record NZ_CP096247.1, on the reverse strand, counting down.
GGCTCCGCAGGCTGTCGATTGCTCAGAATGTCTGAAGAAGTTTGATGGTATGGTGGGATTGGAGTCGGTTAAGAAGGAGGTTTCTAACTTGACTGCTTTCCTGACTCTTCAAATCAAGCGTGGCGAGACAAATACTTTCCAGGGAAAACACTATGTGTTTACGGGTAATCCAGGTACCGGTAAGACTACCGTTGCTCGCATCATGGCCGATGTTTTCAAGACATTGGGCATCCTTTCGCGTGGACAATTGGTCGAGGCTGACCGTTCGAAGTTGGTAGCAGGCTTCGCAGGACAGACTGCCATCAAGACCAACCAGTTGATTGACTCGGCTATGGGTGGCGTACTCTTTATTGATGAGGCATACACCTTGAAGTCGGGTGATAACGATACTTTCGGCGCTGAAGCCATTGACACTCTGTTGAAGCGTCTGGAGGACGATCGCGGCAAGTTTATATGTATTGTGGCTGGCTATACAGACAATATGCACGACTTCATCGACTCGAACCCGGGCCTGAAGAGTAGGTTTACGCAGACTATCCATTTCGAGGATTATACTGCAGATGAGTTGACGCAGATCTTTGTAAATATGTCTACAGCAAAGAACTTTGTTGTTGATGACGAGATGAAAACTGCTGTTCATCGATTGTTTGAACAACTCTATTTGCGTCGTGACAAGAACTTTGGCAATGCGCGTGAGGCTCGTAGAATCTTCGACCAGACAGTGGAGCGACAGAGTCAGCGACTGGTGAAGGAGATGAATCAACCTGGCGTTCAGGTGTGCGATGACGAGGCTAACGGCTTTGAACTGAATGATATGTATCGCTTCAAGGTGGAGGATCTGCCTACTGCTCAAGGCAATGCTGGACCTGCACGCTCGCTGGACGAGGTTCTCAAGGAACTGGAAGAGTTCATCGGTATGCGTTCGGTCAAGAATGCCATTCGCCGTCTGGCTGTACAAAGCATGTTTATTAAACAACGTGCGGCTATGGGAGCAGGTAGTGTTCAACAAATGAGTATGAACTTTATCCTGACGGGTAATCCTGGAACGGGTAAGACAACCATTGCCCGTAAGATGGGCGAGGTGCTGCAAGCTATTGAGGTGTTGCCAACCGCCAATGTCGTTGAGGCAAGTAGGGCAACGCTGATAGGAAAGTATATGGGTGAGACACCTAAGATTGTCAATGCAATGTGCGACAAAGCGATGGGTGGCATCCTGTTCATCGATGAGGCATATACACTTTCTGATCAAAACGACCAGTATGGCAAGGAAGCCATAGACACGCTGATGAAGCGCATGGAGGACGACCGTGGTAAGTTTGTGGTTATCGCTGCCGGCTATCAGGATAAGATGGATGAGTTCTTGACGATGAACGCAGGACTAGCCAGTCGTTTCACTCACAAGCTTCATATTGAGGATTACAATGCGGATGAACTGTTGGCAATTTTCAAGAAAATGGCCGAGAAAGAGCAGTATGTCCTGTCGCCTACAGCGGAGTTCAAGGCACTCGATGTTATCTGTAGGATGTTGAGTACCAAGGACGAGACTTTCGGAAATGCTCGTGAGATTCGTAACATGCTTGACGAGACGATACAGCAGTTGTCTGTCCGTGTAGCCGAGTTGCCCCCCGATCAGGTGACGAAAGAAACATATCAGTTAATACTTCCAGAAGATATTAAAGAAAGATGATTATTTGTCCAAACTGCAAAGAAGAAATAGATGACGATTCCCATTACTGTGACCAATGTGGTCAGATGCTGACCTATTGCGAGAAATGTGGACGTGTGGGAATGGGACGTCGCTGCACATCGTGTGGCGGACTGATGCTCTCGGCCGACGACTATCAGCGTAGAGGCTCAAATAGTATCAGTGTCTCTATGTCTATGGGCATGTCTCAGGGATTCCTATCTAGTTCTCAGCGCTATCTTAATACCACGGGAAACAGACCAGTCAATGCTTCGCATTCACAGCGTGGCGGAATGCCTCCGCAATTATTGCTCTACAATGATTCGCTTGGCATCCGCATCATTGGCATCAATGGAGGCGTGATTGGAAGACGTCAGGGACCTTATGTGCAATTCTTCCAACAGCAGAAATACATGTCGGGAGTGCATGCGCAGCTGATGTTCTATCCCGAGACAGGATGGCATATCGTTGACAAGCATTCCTCAAATGGAACAAAGTTGAATGATCATAAGTTACAGCCTGATGTCGAAATGTCGCTTAAGAATGGTGACATTGTGACTTTGGCCAATGTTGTATTGAAAGTAAGTATTAATTAAATCATCATATGGCACATTTTTATATTACTGCATCAAGTAGGGTTGGTTGCGTACGAGCCAACAACGAGGATATGATTATGCTTGATCACGATTTCATTCGTGATGCTGTTGAAAGTAAAACCATTGATCTTACTAGTTCAGAGCGCCTGATATTGGCCTTGGCCGATGGCATGGGCGGTCATAAATGTGGCGAAGTGGCGAGTTCTGAGGTGCTTCATAGCCTGCGCTATTTCTTTGGTGATTTGCCTAATAATCTGCCAGCCGATGAGTTTGCTTCTTCTATCCGGAAATGGCTGATGAGCATTAGTCTTGAGATTAACTCACGCGGACTTGCCAATCCAGCCTATTCCGATATGGGCACTACTGTGGTTGCTCTGGCCTATCTGGCAGGTGAGTATTATTGGATGAATTGTGGCGATAGCCGTCTTTATCTGCTTCATAAAGGTGAACTGCGACAGCTTACCACAGACCACTCGCTGAGTCAGGTCTTAGGTCTGAAGGAACACTCCAGTCAGATTGTGAATTGTATTGGTGGCGGATGCAAAGATTGCTATATTGATATAGAGAAAATTACAGAAAAGATAGAGGTGGGCGATAAGCTACTCATTTGTAGCGATGGACTCACAGATATGATTAGTGACGACATCATCTGTCAGCGAATGATGGATGGATGTGATGCTGAAACACTATGCCAGATGGCCGAGGATGCTGGTGGCTTTGATAATGTGTCGGTGATTGTAGTTCATGTAGAAGAATAATAAGTTTTAATGCCTTTAAGATTACCAGACAGATTGCCTGCGATAGATATTCTGAAAAATGAGAATATCTTTGTGATGGATAACTCGCGGGCTCATGCACAGGATATTCGTCCTTTGCGCATTGTTATTTTGAATTTGATGCCTCTGAAGATTACTACAGAGACAGATTTGGTTCGTTTGTTGTCGAACACGCCGCTTCAGATGGATATTAACTTCATGAAGCTGAAGAGTCATACACCAAAGAATACGCCCATTGAGCATATGATGATGTTTTATCGCGACTTTGAGTCGATGCGCAATGAGAAGTTTGATGGCATGATAGTTACCGGTGCACCCGTTGAGACGATGGACTATGAGAAGGTGACCTATTGGGATGAGATTGTGGATATATTCGACTGGGCTCGCACTCATGTGACGAGTACTTTGTATATCTGCTGGGCTGCTCAGGCAGGTCTTTATCATTATTATGGTGTGCCCAAATATCCTCTGGACAAGAAAATGTTCGGCATTTTCGAACAACACACTTTAGACCCCAAAATGCCCATTTTCCGTGGATTCGATGATAAGTTTATGATGCCACATAGCCGTCATACTGAGGTGAGGAAGGAAGATATCCTCACTCATCCGGAACTTCAGCTCATTGCCGAGTCGGAGGACAGTGGTGTCAGCATTGTCATGGGTCGCCAGGGACGTGAGTTCTTTATCACTGGTCATTTGGAATATGCGCCTAATACGCTCGATACAGAGTATAAACGCGATTTTGGTGTGCGCGATGATGTAGAGATGCCTCTCAATTATTATCGGAATGACGACCCTCAGCAGCCACCAATGGTCACATGGCGTGCTCATGCCAACCTCTTTTATAGTAACTGGATTAACTATTACGTCTATCAGGAGACGCCTTACGATATTACAAAGATCGGATGAGACAACTTGAACTGCTGGCTCCAGCCAAAAATCTGGAGTGCGGTATGGCTGCCATTGATCATGGGGCCGATGCCGTGTATATAGGTGCGCAGCGCTTTGGGGCGCGTGCGGCAGTGGGAAACAGTGTCGACGACATCCGCTCTCTCTGTCAATATGCCCATCGTTTTGGCGCAAAAGTCTATGTCACTGTTAATACAATAGTCTTTGACAACGAACTGGAGGATACGCGATTGCTGCTTCAGCAATTAAAAGATGCTGAGGTCGATGCTGTTCTTGTGCAGGACATGGGTGTGATGCAGATGGCTCAGGAGATAGGTCTCACCGTTCATGCCAGTACGCAGACTGACAATCGCACACCGCAGAAGGTGCGTTGGCTCAGTTCTCTTGGCTTCGCGCGTGTTGTTTTGGCTCGCGAACTATCGGCCAATGAGATTGCCGATATCCATCGTGAAGTTCCTGAAACTGAGCTCGAAGTCTTTGTCCACGGCGCTCTTTGTGTCAGCTATAGCGGACTTTGCTATGCCTCGCAACATTGTTTCGGTCGCAGTGCCAATCGTGGCGCTTGCGCCCAGTTCTGTCGCATGAAGTTTGATTTGCTTGATGCCGACGGCGAAGTGCTCGATCGTCAGCGTTATTTCCTATCACTCAAGGATATGAACCAGAGTGAACATTTAGGCGAACTCATCGAGGCTGGCGCTGTAAGCTTTAAGATTGAGGGGCGACTGAAGGATGTTACTTATGTGAAAAACGTCACAGCAGCCTATAGCGAGCTGCTCAACGACTATATCCGCCGACATGCTTCGGCTTACGAACGCGCGTCGAAAGGTCATTGTTCTTATACGTTTAAGCCCGATTTGCGCAAGACTTTTAATCGCGGCTACACAACCTATTTCCTCAACGGACGACAACCCAATATTGCTTCTTTTGATACTCCGAAGGCTATGGGTGAGTTTGTTGGCACTGTGAAGGAACTTCGCGGACACTCTTTTAATGTGGCGGGTGTGGCTTCGTTCAGTAATGGCGATGGCCTCTGCTTCGTAAACGATAATCGTGAGCTAGAGGGCTTCCGTGTGAATAGGGTAGAGGGCAATCGGCTTTTCCCATTGAAGATGCCCGAAAACCTGCGTCCGGGCTTGCGTCTTTATCGTAATAATGACCAGGAGATGGAACGACTGCTTGCAAAGTCTAGTGCCGAACGTAAGGTTCCTGTCAAAATGTCTATACGTGCCACACATGCTGGCTTTTCGTTGCGGATGAACGATGTTGAGGCTTGTATCGTGGCCGAGCATCAGGAGGCACAGAAAGACCCACGCGAGAATATTAATCGTCAGCTGACGAAACTTGGCGGCACACCCTATGAATGCTCTGAGGTGGACATCCCTGCCGATTTTAACTTCTTTATTCCAAGCAGTTTGCTGGCCGATTTGCGCCGTCAGGTTGTTGCCTTGCAGGATTCGTATCATCAAAAGCCCATGCTAACGCCCCGTAAGTGTGCCACTTGCGATGCGCAGACATATGATTTCCCTTATCTGTATAATGTGTCCAACAAGCAGGCACGTCAGTTCTATGAACAGCTCAATGTTTCTGCTGGCAATGCCTATGAGATTCGTCCTCAGCAAGGCCCCATCATGCAGTGCCGCCATTGCCTGCGCTATTCGTTGGGGTTCTGCGTGAAGAATGGCGGACGCCGACCCGAATGGAAGGAACCCCTGTCGCTTCGGTTGGGGGATGGACGTACGTTCCGTTTAGAGTTCGATTGTAAACGTTGTCAAATGAATGTCTATGCCAATGAATAAGTTCTATCTTTGCTTCCTCAGTATGATGATTCTGATGCTGAACAGCTGTTATCATCAGAATCCGGAGACGTCAGATGCCTGGATTGTGACGGAAGAACAGATGGACTCCATATCGTTCTATACCACTCACCATTATACACAGAACTATAATTTCATGGTGACGGCAGACTCTTTGCGACTCATTGTTCAGCAGCCATCAGAGTTGCTCAGCGAGATGCTGGTTGACACGATTGCCGTCTATCATGACGACCGTTTGGTGGTGGCTGATATCATGACTCTTCCTTCTGATACGGTGGATTCCGTGTGGGTTCAGGTGGCACGCGATCAGATGACTATTGGATGGATACGCGAGAAAGAAATGTTGCCTGGCGTGGCACCCGATAACCCCATTTCTCAGTTCATAGATTTTTTCTCTGACACCCACTTGCTGCTGATGTTGGCATTCTGGGCCGTTGTGGCGGCTATCTATACGATTTGGGCATTGACGCGTCGTAATGCCAAGATTGTGCATTTTAATGATATTCCGTCGTTCTATCCTACGCTCCTGGCTCTTTTCGTCGCAGCGTCTGCCGTGTTCTACAGCACCATTCAACTCGCTGCTCCCGATTCGTGGCGTCATTATTATTATCATCCCACACTTAACCCCTTTGCAGCTCCGTTGCATCTCAGTGTTTTCATCGTGTCGGTTTGGGGGCTCCTACTTATTTCCCTTGCGGCTGTCGATGACATTCGTCGCCATTTGTCGTTGGGCGAGACGATACTCTATGGTCTTGGCCTTATGGGTGTCTGTGCTATTAACTACGTTGTTTTCAGCATTTCCACCTTGTATTATATTGGTTATCCGCTTTTAATTCTTTATGCTTATCTGGCCATTCGCCAGTACGTGCATAAGAGTAGGGCAGCCTATTTCTGTGGGCGATGTGGAGAAAAGTTATATCACAAAGGTGTTTGCCCACATTGCGGAGCAATAAATGAGTGAATGATTATAATTGCATAGAATGAAAAATACAAAAGGGAGTTGGGATTACTTTAATTCCAACTCCTTTTGCATTCGTATAATTTCGTCGCGATACTGAGCAGCTTGCATAAAGTCCATCTGCTTGGCGGCTTCCTTCATGCGACGTGTAGTCTCGGCAATAAGCTTTTCCAGTTGCGGACGTGTCATCTGAAGCTCTATTGGGTCGGCTGCAATCTTCGCTTCCACTTGTTTTCCGCCAATGGCAGTCTTCAGTTCCTTCACGTCCGGACGGTCATCTCTGCTCAACGAACTGTTCAGTGTCTTGATAATCTGTTTTGGTGTGATGTGATGTTCCTCGTTGTAGCGCAATTGCTTGATTCTTCGACGGTTCGTCTCGTCAATCGTTTCCTGCATTGAATGGGTAATGGTGTCAGCATACATGATGACGCGACCATTGACATTACGGGCGGCACGGCCTGCAGTTTGTACTAACGAACGGCGTGAACGGAGGAAACCTTCCTTGTCGGCGTCGAGAATGGCAACGAGTGATACTTCTGGAAGGTCGAGACCCTCACGAAGCAAATTGACGCCTACCAATACATCATATTCGCCCTTGCGTAGTTTCTCCAGAATCTGGACACGATCAAGTGTGGCTACATCGCTGTGAATATAGGCTGTTTGGATGTTGTGGTTCAGCAGGAACTCAGACAACTCTTCGGCCATACGTTTGGTAAGGGTGGTTACAAGCACGCGCTCTTGACGTTCAATACGTATGCGAATCTCTTCTAATAGGTCATCAATCTGATGTTCGCTTGGCCGTACCTCTATTTCTGGGTCTAGAAGGCCTGTAGGACGGATGACTTGCTCGACAACGACGCCCTCCGCTTCTTCTAATTCAAAATCGGCAGGAGTTGCACTGACATAGACTACTTGCTTTACTTCCTTCTGAAATTCATCGAAAGTTAGAGGACGGTTGTCAAAGGCAGCAGGCAGGCGGAATCCATATTCTACGAGGTTGGTTTTGCGAGCTCTGTCGCCACCGTACATAGCACCAATTTGCGGTACGCTTACGTGACTCTCGTCAATAAACAGCAGATAGTCATCTGGGAAGAAATCTAGTAGGCAGTATGGGCGTTCGCCTGGTTTTCGCCCGTCAAAATAGCGTGAGTAGTTCTCAATGCCCGAGCAATGCCCTAGCTCTTTGATCATCTCCATATCGTATTCCACACGCTCTTTGATACGCTGTGCCTTGATGCCATCGCCTAATTCTTCAAAGAAAGCCACTTGTTTCACCAGATCGTCCTGAATATCATGGATGGCTTGATTTGTCTGTTCTTGTGTGGTCATGAAAAGGTTGGCCGGATATATTCTGTATTCGGCGTATCGACCAGTGCGATACATGGTGATGGGGTCGAGTTCTTCTATTGCATCAATCTCGTCGTCCCAAAAGGTGACGCGCAGAATAATGTTGTTGTAGGCCATGTAGATGTCAATCGTATCACCTTTCACTCGAAAGTTTCCTCGCTCCAAATTAAGATCATTGCGAACATAAAGTGATTGAACTAACTTTCTTAACAAAGCATTACGGTCAATATTTTGACCTTGGCGAATCTCAATGACATTTTCAGAAAGTGCATTGGGACTTCCCATGCCGTATATGCATGAAACCGATGATACAACAACAACATCTTTTCGTCCTGATAATAAGCTGCTTACTGCTGAAAGCCGAAGTCGATCTATTTCTTCGTTGATAGCCAGGTCTTTTTCTATGTATGTGTCGCTTGATGGTAGATACGCTTCTGGTTGGTAGTAGTCGTAATAACTTACATAATATTCTACAGCGTTGTCGGGAAAGAAACCGCGCATCTCGTCGTAAAGTTGGGCTGCCAACGTCTTGTTATGACTTAATATCAGGGTGGGCTTGTTTACGTTGGCAATCACGTTAGCCATCGTAAATGTCTTTCCAGAACCAGTGACACCTAGTAGCACTTGAGCTCTGTCGCCACGATTAATACCATCCGTTAGTTGGCGGATGGCTTCGGGCTGGTCGCCCGTGGGCTTGTATTTTGAAGTAAGTTTAAAATTCATAAATTTTGGGGCAAAGGTACTAATATTCTGTGAAATCTGTATAATCAGCGGTTAAAAAATATATAATCTCTTGTATGTTTAAAGAAAAATGAGTAATTTTGCAGTCCAAATATTAGTAAAATGAAAATTAAACTCATTATCATAGTTTCGTTCGCACTCGTCTTGACGGGTTGTGCTAGCGAATTTAATAGGGTTTTTAAGAGTTCGGATTTAGATTATCGATATGAATATGCCAAGCAGTGTTTTGCGCAGGGGCAATTCAGTCGAGCTGAAATATTGTTGCAGGATCTCATTACTACAAAAAAAGGCACGGATGAAGCGGAGGAGTCGTTATACATGCTTGCCATGTCGCAGTTCATGAATGCGGATTATGAGAGTGCTGCAGCAACATTCCGAAAATATTTTCAGTCGTACCCTCGTGGCATCTATGCAGAGCGTGCTATGTATTATGTTGGCCAGTCGCTCTATCAGAGTGCTCCGGAACCTCGTTTGGATCAGACTCCAACAATTGGTGCCATCAATGCTTATCAGCAGTTCTTGGATTATTTCCCCAATTCTTCACTGTATCAGAATGCACAAGATCGTCTTTTTGAATTACAGGATAAACTTGTGATGAAGGAGTTGCTGTCAGCTCAACTCTATTACAATTTGGGTGGATACTTTGGAAATATTTCTTCAAGCACCGAAAGCAATTATTCTTCTTGTATCATTGTCGCTCAAAATGCTCTTAAGAACTATCCTTATATGAGATGGCGTGAGGAGTTTACTGCCTTGATTATGAAGAGTAAGTTTGAATTGGCCGAGAATTCCACTGAGGATAAGAAGTTGGAACGCTATCGTGACGCCGAGGACGAGTGCTATGGCTTTATCAATGAGTTTCCTGAGTCGAAAGACAGGGCAACTGCAGAGAAGTATATAGTTAAGTGCAAGAAAGTTGTGAAAGATTAAATAGAATAAAATAACATCATTTGAATAATTTATAGAAAAACATGGATTACAAGAAATCAAAAGCACCGGTAAATACCGTAACCCGCAACATTATGGATCTCTGCGATGAGACAGGAAATATCTACGAGAGCGTATCCATCATCGCTAAGCGTGCCAATCAGATTTCAGTGCAGATTAAAGAAGACCTGTCAAAGAAACTGGCTGAGTTTGCTTCTTATAATGATGCTTTGGAAGAGGTGTTCGAGAACCGTGAGCAGATTGAAATCTCACGTTACTATGAGAAACTGCCAAAGCCCTCGCTGCTGGCTACTCAGGAGTTCATTGAAGGAAAAGTATACTGGCGCGACCCTGCTAAGGACGCTCAGACCGCAGAGGCATGATACAGCGCATACAAACCGTTTACCTACTACTTGCGTTAATATTGCTGGTTGTAGGACTCTTTGTTGGACGTGCGGATGAGTGGATTTTTAATGGGCTGTCTTGTATAATGATGGCAGTTACTTTGAGATGTATTCTCTTGTTTAAAAATCGTCCAGCACAATCTACATGGTGTTTGGTTCTCATGCTGATGGGTGTAGCGTATTATATTATCTTGGCAGTAAAACAGCCTACGATAGATTGGTATCATGCTATGCCTTTGGCTGCAGTATTGCTGACTTTTGTTGCTAGAAAGCGAATCATTAAAGACGAGAAACTTGTCCGATCGCTTGATAGAATAAGATAATTGAATCAAATAGGGGGCGTCGAACTAAACAAGCGAGTCGCCCCTTTTTTGTCTTTTTATTCAGTGTACTGTTTCATATATAGTTAATAGTTCCCGTCAAATCATATTACTGAATGGATATTAAAACTGCAGAATTCACATTGTCGTCGCCTAATGTTGGAATGTGTCCGAAAGACAATAAGCCAGAGTACGCTTTTATTGGAAGGTCGAATGTGGGAAAGTCGAGCTTGATTAACATGTTGTCTCGCAATAAGAAATTGGCAAAGACATCATCTACTCCTGGTAAGACGCTCCTTATTAATCATTTTCTAATGAATCGCGAATGGTATTTGGTAGACTTACCAGGTTATGGCTTTGCCAAGCGATCAAAGAGCGAGGTGGCTAAACTCGACCAGATGATACGTGGCTATATTCTTGGTCGTGAGCAATTGGTGAATGTTTTCGTGCTAGTAGATATCCGCCATGAGGCTCAGAATATCGATCTGGAATTTATCAATTGGCTGGGTGTCTCGTCTATTCCCTTTGCTATTGTCTTTACCAAGGCCGACAAGTTGTCGGAAGGTAAAGTGAAGGCCAATGTTAATGCATATGTTCAGAAGATGCTGGAAACATGGGAAGAGATGCCTCCCTATTTTGTTACTTCGTCCGAGAAGGCTCGCGGTCGTGATGAGGTGCTTAACTATATTGATGAGATTAATAAGTCGTTGAAATAGGGATTCCTGTAAAGACATTCAATCGTATTTTTTAGGAATGGCAAAAGAGATACCATATTTAGATGTGCAGAACCTTACAAAGTCGTTTGGCTCAACGGTTTTGTTCGAGAATATCTCATTCTCTATTGCAGAGCGTCAGCGTGTGGGACTTATCGCCAAGAATGGAACGGGTAAGTCTACGTTGTTGTCTATCCTGTCTGGCAAAGAAGGGTATGATAGTGGGGAGATAATCTTTCGCCGTGACCTGAAAGTAGGGTTTCTTGAACAGACTCCTGCTTTTCAGCCCAATGATTCTGTGCTCGATGCTTGTTTTAATCATCAAGGCAATGAGGAGAAAATCCTGAAGGCAAAACAGATTCTGACTCAGTTGAAGATTCGTGATTTGAGTCAACCTATGTGTCAACTCAGTGGAGGACAGCAAAAGCGTGTGGCGCTGGCAAATGTTTTGATTACAGAACCCGATTTGTTGATCTTGGATGAGCCAACCAACCATTTGGATCTTGAGATGATTGAATGGCTGGAAGGTTTTTTGAATCGTGGAAACAAGACGTTATTGATGGTTACACATGATCGTTATTTCTTGGATCGAGTATGCTCGGTGATTTTGGAACTTGACGATCGTACCATCTATACATATAGGGGCAATTACTCTTATTATCTGGAAAAGCGTCAGGAACGCATAGATAACCGCCGTGCCGAGATTGCTCGTGCTAATAATCTTTATCGTACAGAGTTGGAATGGATGCGTCGTATGCCTCAGGCTCGTGGTCATAAAGCTAAATATCGCGAGGATGCTTTTTACGATTTGGAGCGTGTGGCCAAGAGTAGGATAGAAGAGAGAGCTGTACGTTTGAAAGCTTCTAATGTATATATTGGAAGTAAGATATTTGAGTGCCAGTATATCTCTAAGTCTTTTCCTTTGTCAGATAGTGGTGATCACGGTTCAAACGGTGAACTCTGTATCATGAAGGATTTCTATTACAACTTCTCGCGTTTTGAGAAAATGGGAATCGTTGGTAATAATGGTACAGGTAAATCCACTTTCCTTAAAATGTTGCTCGGTGAGGCTCAGCCTGATAGTGGAAAGATTGTAGTAGGCGAAACAGTCCGTTTTGGCTATTTTTCTCAGGAAGGATTGAAGTTCGATGAGCAGACAAAAGTTATTGATGTGGTGCGTGACATTGCTGAGTATATCGACATGGGTGGCGGTAAACACCTTTCAGCTAGTCAGTTCCTTCAGCACTTTCTTTTTACGCCAGAACAACAGCATAACTATGTATATAAACTCTCGGGCGGCGAGAAACGTAAGCTATATCTTTGCACCGTTTTGATGCAGAATCCAAACTTTCTTGTTCTTGACGAGCCGACAAACGATCTCGATATTGTTACTTTGCAGATTCTAGAGGAATACCTGCAGGATTTCCCTGGATGTGTTATTGTTGTTAGCCATGATCGCTATTTCATGGATAAGGTGGTGGACCATCTCATGGTGTTCAAGGGTGATGGTGTGATAAAGGATTTTCCAGGTAACTATACACAGTATCGTGAATGGCAGGCTTTGCTTCCCAAAGAAGCAGGTGAGTTAAAGGTTGATAAAGATACAAAACCTACCAAGACTGTCAGAGAGAAGGTGAAGATGACTTTCAAAGAGAAACGTGAGTTTGAGCAATTAGAGAAGGACATCACACTCTTGGAAGATGAGAAGAAGAGAATAGAAGACGCATTGAGTACTGGAATGCTCAGTGTTGATCAGATAACAGAGATGAGTAAACGACTGCCAGTGCTGAACGATGAACTTGATGAGAAATCTATGCGCTGGTTGGAATTAAGTGAGTTAGCATGATACAGCAATATCCTTCACGACTATTGGAATCGGCTGTTCAAGAGTTTTCTAAACTGCCTGGTATCGGACGCAAGACAGCTTTAAGACTTGTGCTCTACATGTTGCGTATGGAGCACGAGGAGGTTTCGCGTTTTACTGAATCGCTTGATAGGTTGAAAAAAGAGGTAAAGTTCTGTCGCGTATGTCACAACATTAGTGATCAAGATATTTGCCCAATTTGTTCAGACGAACGTCGTGATGTTTCCACTATATGCGTAGTTGAGAATATTCAGGATGTAATGGCGGTTGAGAATACCCAACAGTTCAATGGACTGTATCATGTATTAGGAGGACTTATATCGCCGATGGACGGTATTGGTCCTTCTGACTTAGAGATTGGTTCGTTGGTACAGCGTGTTTCAGAAGGAGATGTAAAAGAGGTTATTCTAGCCTTAAGTTCTACAATGGAAGGTGATACAACTAACTTCTATATCTTTCGCAAACTTGCTGACTACGATGTAAAGGTGAGTATCATAGCAAGGGGTATTGCAGTGGGCAATGAATTGGAATATACTGATGAAGTGACATTAGGACGCTCCATTCAGAATCGTGTACCCTTTGAACAATAATAAACTATAAATATGAAAAGAATTAGAAATATACTTCTTATCGTTTATTGTTTTTTCTTGGCATTAGCCGGTTTGGTATATGTGTCAGGCGAGTTTCTAGAGATTGACTTAGCATGGCTCTCAGATACTTCTGCTATTCGGAATTATACTATTCAAATGGTAATGATTCTTGTTACATTAGGTCAAATACCCTTTGCACTACGCTTGTTTAGGTTTCGAATGATTCATAATGAATTGGTTAGTAACCCGATGTCTTTGCTTAAATGGGGTATCGTTCGTATTCTTTTGTTGGGTGTACCTTTAATGACCAATACCTTATTATATTATTTCTATGCTTTTGAGCCTGCATATGGTTATCTGGCCGTTATTACTCTTCTCTCAATGGTTTTCATTCTGCCTACTTCAGACCGTTGTGAATCAGAAATAACAGAAGAAATCATTGTAGAGGAATCTGAGAATATGACAGATAAAACAGAAGAAAACGAGGAGAAATGAATATGAAACTTTCAGTTGTTATTGTTAACTATAACGTCTGTCATTATATTGAGCAATGTATATATAGTGTTCAGAAGGCCACTTGTGATATGGATTGCGAGATTTTTGTTGTTGACAATCATTCGGCAGATGGATCTGTTGACTATCTTAAGCAACGTTTTGGTTCACAGATAAATCTCATAGAATGTAATCATAATGGTGGTTTTGCCAAGGCTAATAACCTCGCGATACGCCAGAGTAAAGGTGAATATGTACTTTTATTGAATCCCGATACATTTGTTGGCGAGGATTGTTTGAAGATGGTTGTTGACTTTATGGATGAGCATCCCAAAGCTGGTGGTTCAGGTGTTATGATGCACAATGCTGATGGAACGGTGGCACGCGAATCTCGTAGAGGTCTTCCAACCCCCTTTGTCTCGCTACTTAAAATGTTAGGTTTTACTCAACATTATTACATGAGTCATCTTTCGTGGAATGAGCCTGGACGGATTGATGTCATTAGTGGCGCTTTTTTTATGCTTCGTCGTGAGGCATTGAATAATGTGGGTTTCTTGGATGAAGATTTCTTTATGTATGGCGAGGATATAGATCTCTCATATCGACTATTAAAGGGTGGTTATGAGAACTGGTATGTTCCTGCTAATGTTGTTCATTATAAAGGTGAATCGACCCAGAAGACTAGTTACCGTTATGTCCATGTTTTCTATCAAGCCATGCTGATTTTTTTTCGAAAACATTATGGACACCTGACTTTTCTAGTCACACTGCCAATTAAGTTGGCTATATATTTCCGTGCCATGATGGCTCTGGCTATGATGGCCAATTGGCGCCTCCGGAAATACATGGGACTTGTTAATCGAGTCGTATCTCCGATTTATGTATTAAAAGGTGGCTCGGCAATGAAAAAGTCGTGCGAGGAAATACTTACGCGCAAGGGACTAAGCTATAAAAAGGACTTTGTGGATAAGAATAACGTATGCATTGTTTACGATGCTGACACACTTTCTTATGAAGATATTATTCGCTTAGCCAAAGAAAATGCAGGATGCATCTTGGGAACTTATAGTAGCAAGAATCACATGATTATCACTCCAAAAGAGATTATCAAATGAGTACGTCCATAATTACATTACGAGCTATTGAACCCGAAGATCTCGATTTGCTTTATCGCATAGAGAATGATGACGAGTTGTGGGGGGTGGGGGTAACAAACGTGCCTTATTCACGTTACGTTCTACATTCGTTCTTATCAGAAACAACATCTGACATTTATACTGATAAACAAGTAAGATTGGTAATTGAGAACGAGGAGAATAAGGTAGTCGGTCTTGCCGACCTTATGTCATTTGACCCAAAGAATTGTAGGGCAGAGTTAGGACTTGTTGTGATGCGTGAATATCGTCATCAAGGATATGCACGAGAGGCTGTACTTAAGTTGCAGGAATATGCATTGAACACCTTACACCTTCATCAGATATATGCAGTTATCCCTGTTGACAATGAGAACTCATTACAACTCTTTCGTCGATTGAACTATCAGATATCAGCGCACCTCAAAGACTGGCTTTTCGATGGCATACGTTATCATGATGCATTAGTGATGCAGCATGTGTTAGCGTAATATTGATATTGCAGATGTGATTCGTCCTTATCGTATTCTACGTTTAAACTCAGAGCATGTGATAGCCGTGGCAATGGCAACGTTTAAACTCTCTGGACCTTCTTGAAATTTGGGTATAAGTAACTTGTTTGTTATCAGTTGACGAATTTCGGGTGAAATGCCATTACCCTCGTTACCCATCACAATGATACCATGCTCAGTTAACTCTTGTGCGTAAATGTCTTTCCCATCAAGCAAAGTTCCATATACGGGCAGATTTGTTTGTTTTATTAGTTGCTTCAAATTCGTGTATACTACTTCGACTCGTGCAATACTACCCATTGTGGCCTGAATTACTTTGGGATTCCATACGTCGGCAGTATCCTCTGAACAGAAAATAGTATTGATACCGAACCAGTCAGCCAAACGGATGATTGTTCCAAGGTTACCTGGGTCCTGCACTCCGTCAAGAGCTAAATACAATTCATCTTCCGAGATGGATTTGCATGTCTTGCTTTCAGGAATTTCAAATACCCCTAACACTTGCTGTGGATGTTGCAGAAAACTTAATTTGCGTAATTCATCGTCGGTTACTTCCTGAACACATCCTGTTAGTTCCTTTTTTATCCATTCTTCAACAGCAAAGAGCATGCGGGGATTAAACCCCGCAGTCATTAGATCGCCTACCACCTTGGGACCTTCGGCAACGAACAGTCCTTCTTTGCGACGATATTTCTTTTGCTCCAGCTGATGAACAAACTTTAAATTGTTTTTGCTTATCATACGTGATAACACGAATCGTTTGATGAGTAAAATACATACTTACTTAAACTGGCGAAGAGCACCAATAAGTTCATTGTTTTCGTTGCGTGTGCCAATGGTGACGCGCAGGCAGTTTTTGCATAGCTGAACACGCGTGCGGTTGCGAACGATGATACCTTGTTTCACCAAATAGTCATAGATGCTTTGGGCATCCGTTACTTTAGCAAGGAAGAAGTTGGCGTCTGTTGGATAAACTTTCTCGCATAAAGGCAGCAGACTGAAAGCCTCTTGCATACGTACGCGTTCCTGAAGAATGAGCTGAATCCAGCGATCCACCTCATATGGGTCACTAAGCACTTTGATGGCTTGCTGTTGAGTTAGATAGTTCACGTTGTAGGGATACTTCACTTTGTTGAAGATATCGATAATCTCAGGCGATGCAAATGCCATACCTAAGCGAATAGCAGCCGATGCCCATGCCTTGCTCAGTGTGTTGAGCACAATGAGGTTGGGGTAGCGAGGTAACTCATAGCGTAAGGGACGCAATTTTGAGAAGTCGCTATATGCTTCGTCAACAATGACTATTCCGTCAAATGACTCGAGTAACTTTACTATTTCTTCGCGGTGGAGATCATTACCAGTGGGGTTGTTTGGACTACATATCCAGATAACCTTTGTATAATCATCGCATGCGGCCAGCAACTTTTCTGCCGTTATCTGATAATTTTCGTCTAATAAAACCGGTCTATATTCCACATCGTTGATGTCTGCACATACCTTATACATGCCGTAGGTTGGTTCGATGGCTACGACGTTGTCTTCCTTTGGTTCGCAGAAACAACGATATACCAAATCGATAGCTTCGTCGCTGCCATTGCCAAGAAATGTATAATTGGCTGGAATTCCTTTAACCTCCTCAATCTTTTGCTTCAACTCCATCTGCATTGGATCGGGATAACGGTTCAGTTGATTGCCATACGGATTCTCGTTGGCATCAAGGAATACAGTTGCATTGACTCCTGAAAATTCGTTGCGAGCGCAACTATAGGGAGCCAGGTTCCATATGTTTTTTCTAACTAATTGTTCTAAAGGCTTCATAGGGATAAATGTCTATGTCTATTTGTGGCAAACATGTCTATTTAGAGGCAATCTCTTGGATTCTCACCGTCATAGCGTTTTTGTGTGCATCTAGTTGCTCGGCTGCTGCCATAAGTTCTACTGCAGGGCCTATCTCACGAATGCCTTCTTCAGTGAGATGCTGGAATGTGACCTTGCGACAATAGCTGTCCAGGTTCACGCCGCTGTAGGCAGTAGCATAACCATGCGTCGGCAATGTGTGGTTAGTGCCGCTTGCATAGTCGCCAGCACTTTCACATGCATATTGTCCTAAGAATACGCTGCCTGCGTTCACCACCTTCTCTGCCATCTCTTGGTAGTTGGCTGTTTGTATTATAAGATGTTCTGGTGCATACGCGTTAGAGAGTGCCATCATTTCGCCTGCTGATTCTACTAGGACAAATCGACTATTGTCTAAAGATTTCTTCGCCATTTCCCTACGTGGCAACAAATTCAACTGTCGGTTAGTCTCATCGATTACCTTGTTGAGCATTTTTTCAGAGGTAGTAACGAATAGCACTTGTGAGTCAACACCATGTTCTGCTTGTGACAGTAGGTCAGCAGCCACGAATACAGCGTTAGCGGTTTCATCAGCCAGTACGCATACCTCACTTGGGCCAGCAGGCATGTCGATAGCAACATCACCCAATGATACTTGTTGCTTAGCTGCCATTACATATTGGTTGCCCGGTCCAAAGATTTTGAATACCTTGGGCACAGATTCTGTTCCGTATGCCATTGCACCAATAGCCTGTACACCACCGGCTTTGAAAATCTTACTGACACCAGCCGTACGGGCTGCCACAAGAATTGCTGGATTCACCTTGCCCTCGCGATTGGGAGGCGTACAAAGTACAATCTCCTTGCAACCAGCAATTTTAGCTGGTGTAGCCAGCATTAATACAGTAGAAAAGAGTGGAGCTGTTCCGCCGGGTATATAGAGACCAACTTTTTCAATGGGTACACTTTTTTGCCAACATTCAACTCCAGGGCGAGTTTTTATCTTCTGACCTTCAAACTTTTGAGCAGCATGAAATTGATAGATGTTTTCGTGAGCCAGTGCAATGGCATCTTTCAATTCTTTGCTTACTAGCGTTTCGGCCTCATCAATCTCACTTTCAGTAACTGACAGTGAATTGAGTACAACATGGTCAAAACGCTCTTCATATTCATACACAGCCTTGTCACCACGTGTTTTGATATCGCAAAGCACAGTATTCACAGTGCTCATCAGTTGCGTGATGTCAAGATGTGGACGTTGACATATCTCGGCCCAATCTTCCTGTCGGGGTCTTTTTATAATTTTCATGATAGCGGTATCAATTATTCACTATTCATTATTCCCCTTATTACAGGATCATTTTCTCGATGGGGGTTACAAGAATGCCCTGAGCACCTAATTCTTTTAATTGACCGATAATCTCCCAGAATCGTTTCTGGTCGAGTACCGTGTGAACGGAGCACCATTCCTCGTCTGCCAAGGGGATGATTGTTGGACTCTTCAGTCCAGGCAGAACGTTGATAATCTCCTGCATGCGTGCCTTGGGTACGTTCATGCGTACGTACTTTTTGTCTTCGGCCTCGCGAACAGCTGCAAAACGAAACAGCATTTGGTTCAAAAGATCCTTTTTCTCTTTGCTCATGCCAGGATAACCAATTAACAGAGCTTCGCTCTTCATAACAACCTCCACCTCGCGCAGATTGTTGCTCACTAATGTTGAGCCACTGCTTACAATGTCGAAGATTGCGTCTGCCAGACCGATACCTGGGCTAATCTCTACACTACCGGTGATTACATGAATCTCAGCATGGATATGATGCTCGTCGAGGAACTTTTTAAGAATGACGGGATACGAGGTGGCAATGGTTTTTCCTTCAAACCATTCCAGTCCTTTGTAATCAATGTCTTTTGGAAGGGCCAGTGACAGGCGGCAGCGACTGAATCCTAGACGTGAGACTATTTCTGCCTCAGCGCCCTTCTCCATGAATTCGTTCTCGCCAACCACACCTATGTCTGCCACTCCAGAGGCCACACTCTGTGGAATATCGTCATCGCGCAAGTAAAGAACCTCTAAAGGAAAGTTGCTGGATTCAACCAGCAGAGTTCTCTTACTGGCACTCACTTTGATGTCGGCCTCATTGAGCAACTGCATCGTGTCGTCGAACAGACGACCTTTTGACTGAACTGCGATTCTAAGCATAATCTAATTTTTTTCGTGTAAAACGTGTGCAAAATTACGGTTTTTTTCTTTAATTTCCAATAAAATGCTTACTTTTGCACGAAAATTCTGATTTTTTTGAAACACTTAAGTATATTTATGCTATTTCTTCTGTTGTTGGCGTCTTGTACACAGCGGCAGGATATTGTAACGCCACCTTGGGCTAATCAGCAGCAGATTTCCGATACTGCAGAATTCGATTTGGCAGCCATCCAACAAGCGGGCGAATTGATAGGCTTGACTCTTTCAGGTCCTGATACCTATTATACCTATCGTGGTCAACTTTTGGGCACACAGTATTTGCTGGGTGAAAGGTTTGCCACAGAGATTGGTGTCCGTCTTCGTATAGAGGTTTGTCGTGACAGTGCTGAACTTAAAACTCGTCTGGCTGCTGGTGATGGCGATGTGATATTAATGTCTATTGATACCACTAATCATTCTATGCCAGGATGGGTAATAGGTAAGGGTAAACCTCTCTTGACTGCAGCCATACGTCAATGGTATCGCCCCGCTTTGCTTGACGAAGTGAAAAAGGAAGAACGGCAGATGTTCTTACGGCCTTTAGTTCGTCGTAGAGTTTATGCGCCAATGCTTAGTCGTGGCGTTATTTCACACTATGACAGTTATTTCCGTACTTATTGTAAAAGTATTGGTTGGGATTGGCGCTTGTTAGCTTCCCAATGTTATCAGGAGTCTACTTTTGACCCACAAGCACAGTCGTGGGCTGGAGCAAAAGGCCTCATGCAGATTATGCCAGGTACGGCCGACCATCTTGGTCTTTCGCGTACCGATATGCATAATCCCGAGAAAAGTATTGAGGCTGCCACACGTTATATTAAAGAACTTGATGGAGAACTAAGTGACATTCATGATCGTTATGAACGCGAGAACTTTGTTTTAGCATCTTATAATGGTGGTTTGCAACATGTACGAGACGCTATGCGTTTGGCTCAACGCGATGGGAAGAATCCGCAGGTATGGGATCAGGTGAAACCCTACGTCTTAAAATTGAATTTGCCTCGTTACTATCGCGACACGTTGGTACATGCAGGCTATATGCGCGGACAAGAAACAGTAGAATATGTTGACCATATTCGACAAAGATATATGAAATATAGAAAATCTGCAAGATGAAACAACACATTCTGATAGCTGACAGTGGTAGTACCAAGACTGAATGGGACTTGGATGGATTACGCATAAAAACGCAGGGTATTAATCCCTTTCATCAAGACGATGACACTATTCGTGCCATTTTGTGTGATGAATTGCTTCCACAGCTATATTCTCATTGTTCTGTTTCAGAATTCTCGTCTCTCAAGGTTTCCTTTTATGGTAGTGGCGTGCGTCCTGAATTGGAGGAAAAGATTGTACGGTTACTTAGCGAAGCTTTCCCAGAAGCAAAGCAGATAGATGCTCATAGCGATTTGTTAGGAGCCGCTATTGCTCTATGTGGTCATAGTGAGGGTATTGCTTGTATACTAGGAACGGGCGCTAACTCATGCCTGTTCGATGGGCAGCGTATTGTGAAAAATACGCCACCCATGGGGTATGTTCTGGGCGACGAGGGCAGCGGAGCCGTGCTTGGTATTCGCTTTCTCAACGCCCTCTATAAGGACCGCTTGCCTCATACTATTCTTTCTGATTTTGAGGCTTACATCGGCATGAATCTTGCACAGGTTGTTGACCGTGTTTATCGTCAGCCTCTAGCCAATCGTTGGCTTGCTTCTTTGTCGGAGTTTATCCACGCCCACGTGGACGAACCATTGATTGAGGCGCTTGTTGTTGAGAACTTCCGCGATTTTCTTCGCTATAACGTTGACCCATACGGTCGTCGTGACCTTCCAGTATCTGCATTGGGCAGTATTGCATATTATTATCAGAGTCAGTTTCTTGAGGCCTTAAAATCAGAAGGCTACACAGTGGGAAAGATACTGCGCGGCCCTCTGGATGGTTTGGTGAGGCAGACGGTCTAGTCTGCTGTTATGTTGTCCGACTCTCAGTCCATATGAAACAACTCGGGTAGGGGGATGGTGACAGGCGAATTGTCGGCATTCACTTCCATAATGTCGGCCATCATGTCCCACCATCGCTGTGTAATGGGGTCAATGTTTTCCGTATCTTGCGAGCTGGTCTCTTTTGAACATTCTTGATATGCAAAGAGAATATTTGTGTCTTTGTCCCAGTAAATACTGTAGTTTCCCACTCCCTGTTCCTTAATCATCTGTTTTAACTCAGGCCATATGGCAGCGTGTCGTCTTTCGTATTCGGCCTCGCAACCCGGTTTTAGAAACATTTTGAATGCAAATCTTTTCATTTCTTTTTTGAGTGTTTTAGTTTCTGTTATATTGTTAAGTGTTACTTATCGTTCTTTCTTTCTATTGTTAGGAAATATCCTAACCTATAGAGTTTGAAAAGCTTGAGAGAGGGCCTCTTTCCACATAGATTCCGACGTTCTGCTTCGCCAAATAATCTGTGCCATAAAATAAAAATCCATTTTACTATTCCCACGTGAATGCCATCAACAAAAGTTAGCATTTGCGAGTAGCCGCGCAGATCGGTTCTGAATTCGTTAAGAGTGCGTAAGCCTTCTTCTGTCTTGCTGACAAAGTGGGCATTATCTTCGAAGTCGAAGAATCCCGCGGGATTGTCAATGTGACATATGCTGACGCCTGCCGCCCGTAGTTGCTTACCAAAGAGTACGTCTTCGTAGCCATAATGACGAAAACGCTCGTCGAACGGGTGTGACAGCATTAACTCTCTTTGAATCATGAAATTGCAGGTGTGAAAATGCTGAAACGGACGCTTCCTGCGCTCTTCGGCGCGATGCATCGGTTCGCATTGCTTCTCATACAGATATCGTAGTGAAGACGACTCGCCGCTGCCTACAATGTAGCCGCCATAGGCTAGCTGGCCGGTGTTGGCCTCAACCCATTGCTTTACAAAATTGTTACTAGGGATGGACATGTCGCCATCCATAAACAATAACCATTCGTAGCGAGCCTCGCGTGCCAGAAAATTGCGGATGGCGGCGCGTCCTACGTTATGCTTGCGGCGGATATAACGTACACCGGGCAGATGCTGCCATGTCTGCGAGAAGTCTGTTGATGGCTCAGGTCTGTTAGTCACGGTCCGCAACAGTCCTTCGTCCGACCCGTCGTCGGCCACTACAATCTCGAACTCCAGGTTCTTGATAGCCTGCGCCTGAGTGCTCAGGGCTTCCACTTGCTCACGGCAGTCGTTATTGTATATAGGTATGAGAATAGATAGTTGATGCTTCATTTCAGGTCCAAAATTACACAAAAAACTCTAAAAAACGACAGAAAAGTGTGGAAAAATTTGTTCAACTGCTTAAAAATGAGTAATTTTGCGGCCGCTTCCACGAGTTGGGAGCATGAAATTCAATTTTTTAACAACAAACAAAACATTAAAAAAACATGGCAACAAAAATCAGATTGCAGCGCGGTGGCCGTAAGAGCTATGCTTTCTACAGCATCGTAATCGCCGACGCTCGTGCACCACGTGATGGTCGTTTCACTGAGAAGATTGGTTCTTACAATCCTAACACCAATCCCGCCACGGTAGACTTGAATTTCGACCGTGCATTGTACTGGGTAGAGTGCGGCGCACAGCCCACAGACACTGTTCGCAACATCCTCAGCAATGAGGGCGTTTATCTTATGAAGCACCTTAAGGGTGGCGTAAAGAAGGGCGCTTTCGATGAGGCTACTGCACAGAAGAAGTTTGATGCATGGAAGGCTGACAAGCAGAAGGGTCTTGAGAAGGTAGCTGCTGAGGTCGCTAAGGCCAAGAAGGATGCTGAGGCAAAGGCTCTGGCTGAAGAGAAGAAGGTTAACGAAGCAATTGCTAAGAAGGTAGCAGATAAGAAGGCTGCTGCTGCAGCTGCTGAAGTAGAAGCTCCTGCTGAGGCAGAGGCTGCTACAGAGGAGGCTCCCGCAGAGGCATAATTTGCATCCTAACGATTCAGTCGTTACAAACCAACAATCGGACGTGTCATTAGTTTATGACTCGTCCGATTCTTTTTTATTTAATTGTTTCTGCTCCCGAAAATCATACCAATATATTTCCGAAGTATTTCTATGATGTTTAGTAATGGTATGTATGTCGTTTACATGCACAAAATATATTGTTTTTCGGTGATATGTTATTCAGATAAGAAACTGTTGTGTGATGTGGAAAAAATAAAAGACAGGACATTTGTCCTGTCTTACTGGTGGTAGGAACATTGGGACTCGAACCCAAGACCTCTTCAATGTGACTGAAGCGCTCTAAACCAACTGAGCTATGCTCCTATAGTGTGAACCCGAAGGGATTCAAACCCTTGACCTTCAGAACCGGAATCTGACGCTCTATTCAGCTAAGCTACGGGTCCCCTTCGTTTGTTTGCGGGTGCAAAAGTACTCATTTTTTTTTAATCGTGCAAATTTTTGGTTAATAATTTATCTTGATTGCAGATTTATTTGTAACTTTGCACCACAAATTGAGAGTGGTGCATAGAAAACGTGTTGATTATTTCATATTTGTATGAATAGATTCTTTTTGTTCTGTGTGGTTGTTGCTTGCTTTTTACAGGGATGCAAGCAGAATTCATTGGCAGAAAACAATGGGGGAACGGACGATACTGACAGCATCGGAATGGTGGATGATGATCCAACGGCCGACGAAACGGATGAGTTAATATCAGAGGAACCCATGCCTAAGGCAGCTGAGGAGTTTTTTGATGACTTCTTTTTTAATTTTGCATCGAACAAACGATTGCAAAAAGAGCGCATTTGCTTTCCTTTGTTGGTTCGCTCTAATGCCAAGACTGATACATTGCAGAGCAAAGACTGGCACACAGACCACTTCTTTATGCACCAAGAGGAATATACCCTGATTTTTGATAACGAAGAACAGATGAATCAAGCCAAGGAGGTTCCTGTGGAAGAGGTTACAGTAGAGAAGATATTTCTGTCGCAGGCTTTTGTTAATCAGTATGTTTTTCGCAAGAAGAACGGTCAATGGAAATTGGATGAGATTCGCAAACAGACCCTTTCGCTGAATCCTAATGCCTCTTTCCTGGCGTTCTATCGTAGGTTCGCGTCAGACTCGATATTTCAACACCAGAGTCTGAACGAGGAGATTCAGTTTGTGGGGCCTGATCCAGATGACGAGTTTAGCCAAATGGAAGGTGTTATTACGCCAGATTTTTGGGAAGCTTTTGCACCCGAACTGCCACGCGACACCATATATAATATTATCTATGGTAAACGAAAAACATCGGCCGACGACAAAATTTTTGTGATTCGTGGTATATCTAATGGACAGGAGGTGATGCTAACCTTCCATCATCAGCATGATAAATGGAAACTTACTAAACTGAGTGAATAATGACTGTTCAACATAATTATAGCCTGTTGGCACACAATACTTTTGGTATTGATGTGTGCTGTCACACTTTTATTGAATATGCTTCGGTTTCCGAAGCCAAGGAACTGGCACAGATGCTGAAGGGACAGAACGTTCCCCTGCTGATTGTTGGTGGCGGTAGTAACCTGCTGTTAACCAAAGACTATGAGGGTATGGTGGTTCATTCGGTGATTAAAGGTTATGAGGTAGTGGCCGAGAACGATGACAATTTGTTGCTGCGAGTGGGTAGTGGCGAAGTATGGGACGATGTCGTTGCCATGTGTGTAGAGCATGGATGGTATGGCGCAGAGAACCTCTCTTTGATACCTGGTGAGGTGGGCGCTTCGGCTGTACAGAATATTGGTGCCTATGGTGCCGAGGCTTCCGATTTGATAGACAAGGTCGAAGTTGTGAGCTTGTGTGATGGCAGTTGTCAGGTATTCTCTAATACCGATTGTCAGTATGGCTATCGGCAGAGCAAATTTAAAGGCGAATGGAAAAACCAGTATCTGGTGACACATGTGACATATAGGTTAAAAAAGACTTTTGAGCCTCAGCTTGACTATGGTAATATACGTTTGGAATTGGAACGCAGAGGTATTTCAGCCCCCACTGCCCAGCAGTTGCGTGAGGTCATTATCGATATCCGCCAAAAGAAACTACCTGACCCCAAAGTAGAAGGTAATGCCGGCAGTTTCTTCATGAATCCCATTGTATGTCGCGAGCAATATGAGCGTTTGTTGGATCAATATCCCCAAATGCCTCATTATTATATTGATGAAAACCACGAGAAGATTCCTGCAGGATGGCTGATAGACCAATGTGGATGGAAGGGACGCAGTCTGGGCAAGGCAGGTGTCCATTGCAATCAGGCATTGGTTCTGGTGAACCGTGGCGGTGCCACAGGTATGGATATCGTTAATCTATGTGAAGCCGTTCGACAGGATGTGAAACATCGCTTCGATATACAGATTGAACCAGAGGTAAACATTATATGAAAATAACGTTTCTTGGCACAGGAACTTCATGTGGCGTGCCCGTTATAGGCTGTCAATGCAACGTGTGCAGAAGTATGGATCCTAAAGATCGACGCTTGCGCTGCTCTATTCTTGTGGAGACAGAGGACACTCGATTGCTGGTGGATGTCGGACCTGATTTTCGCGAGCAAATTCTTCCACAGCCTTTTCGAAAAATTGATGGCATTCTCGTTACGCATTCTCACTATGATCATGTTGGCGGGATGGATGATATCCGTCCTTATTGCCAGTTCGGTCAGATTAATGTATATGCCGACCCCATAGCCAAAGAGGGAATGCTACAGATGTTGCCCTATTGTTTTGCAGAGAATCGCTATCCTGGTGTGCCTAGAATCGAACTTAACGAAATACATGCCGGATATGCTTTTACTATTGGTGATATTGAGGTGATGCCGATTGAAGTGATGCACGGTAAGTTGCCAATCCTTGGTTATCGTTTTGGTCACTTTGCATATATTACTGACATGAAGACTATCGATGACACTCAATTGGCACTACTTTCTGGTGTCGAAGTGCTGGTGGTTAATGCTCTACGCTTTGACAAACCCCATCATTCGCATCAATTGGTTGATGATGCATTGGCGTTTGCCAGAAGAGTGGGGGCCAAGCGTACCTTATTAACGCATATGTGTCATGATATTGGACTTCATCGTGAAGTGAACGATAAACTACCTCAAGGTGTTGAACTGGCGTACGACGGTTTGCAACTTACAATATAGGCACGTTTTCCAAAAGGTAACGTGCCTATATTGTTTTTTAAAATACAAATTCTTTTTATCTGCGGAAGATGTTGAGAATGTTACCGTAGTTGCGCTTCAACTTGTGAAACGTCATGAAACCATCGTAAGCCATGATTCCATATTTAATGAATCTTGCAATTTGCTCGCCGCGAGACATCTCTTTCTCCTCCTCAGTCAGTTGTTCCCACAAGCGCTTCAATTCTTGGTCTTCTAACTCAATGACCTCATTGAGTTGTTCCTTGCGCATCTGTATTTCTTCTAAAGAATGATAGGGCTTTGTTCTTCTCTTTTTGGCCATAATTTCGATCTCTAGTTCAATAATAGCTTTGACAGAAATGTGACAAGGGGACGCTCAATCCAGGACGAACGCATCGTATAGCCTATGATTAGCATCAGAAGATAGAATCCTGCAACTAACAACAGTGATTGGTGGAGCGCCATGTATTGCGACAACCAGACTGCGATGGCTGCTGATGTGAAAAGCAGAATAGCCGAAATGAGGATAATGACTATAAGAGCTAGTGCGAACATTGTGAGCAAGCGTACTACCTTCTCAACAATATCCAATTTGGCATATTCCTTGCGCAGTTCAAAGTTGTGCTTGACCATCTCTATGAGTTGCGAGAGGGTCTCAACGTTTTTGTCGCTCGATAGCATGATGCTTGATTTGTTTATTCGTCGGCCAGATTCTCTAAATCGTCAACTAAGTCGCCTACGTCTTTGCGCTTCAGTTTGATATTATGCTTCTTCAAAAATTCGTCAACGGTGTTTGACAGTTTCTCACGGGTGTTGCTGCCTTTGTCGGGAGCAATAAGGATACCAATGGCTGCACCAGCCAGTGCACCACCAAGGAATGCACCTACATAACCTAAACCTTTCATAGTCTTAAATGTTTTTATTAAAAAAATATTCTTATCGACAGCAAATATACGAATTATTTGGTAAGAAGAATAAAAAAGTGGCGTTTTTTTTGCTAAAATGAACATATTTGACCTATTTAACAAAGTTTAGTCACTATTTTATTCCGTTTTTCATTGATATTTTGTAACTTCGCACCAAATTTATACGGTAAGTAAATAAACTGACTATTTATGAAAAAGAACATCGTTTTGTGTGCAGGCCTTTGCCTCGCAATGGTATTCACTGGATGTAAGTCAAGTGAGAGTGCTTATAAGAAAGCCTATGAAAAGGCTCAGGCCCAGGCTGCTCAGCAGGTGGAAGCTCCTGTTCAGCAGGTGGCTGAGACTCCTGTGGTAACCCCAGTGGTAACAAAACCCGCTAACCAAACTCAGGTAGTTGACAATATGGATAACGTAACTGTACGTCAGGAGCGTGTGTCTGTTGTGAATGGCGCTGGTCTTAAGAATTACAGCGTTGTTGTTGGATCATTCTCAGTGATTGCAAACGCAGAGGGACTTCAGCAGCGTCTGAAGAACGCTGGCTATAGTGCACAAATCGTAAAGAACGACGATCGTAACATGTATCGTGTCATTGCATCAACTTTTGATAGTAAGGCTGATGCTGTTCAGAGCCGCGACCAGTTGCGTGCCACTTATCAGGACGCTTGGTTGTTGTTCTATACACGATAACTTTAAATCATTGGCAAGAATACTTTCCATCGACTACGGTCGTAAAAGAACAGGCTTAGCAGTCACTGATCCACTGCAACTTATTGCGGGTGGATTGGCGACTGTTTCTACATCAGAGCTTTTTGATTGGCTCAAAGCTTATATTGCTCGCGAACCTGTAGAACGAATTGTTATTGGAGAACCACGCCAGCCTAATGGCGAACCAAGCGAGAATCTTGCGCGTGTTCAGCAATTTGTGAACCGATGGCGCAAGGCTATGCCCAATATCCCTATTGATTACTTTGACGAACGATTTACATCTGTTTTGGCTCACAAGGTAATGATAGACAGTGGTATAGGTAAGAAAGCTCGCCAGAATAAAGGACTGGTAGATGAGATAAGTGCGACCATTATTTTGGAAGACTATCTGCGTTCTAAGAAATTGTTTTAAATTGATATAAGTATATATGATTTTACCTATTTATATTTATGGCCAGCCAGTACTCCGTAAGGTGGCAGAAGATATCACACCTGACTATCCGGAATTAAAACAGCTCATTAGTGATATGTGGGAGACGCTTTTCCAATCGGAAGGCATCGGACTTGCAGCACCACAGATAGGCCGTGACATTCGTTTGGTGGTGATTGATCTGGATCCATTGGCAGAAGACATGCCTGAGTATAAAGATTTCCGTAAGGTATATATTAATGCGCATATCGTAGAATATGACGAGACTTCAACTACCACTTCGGAAGAAGGCTGTTTGTCGCTGCCTGCTATACATGAGAAAGTGACTCGTCCCGCGAGAATTCGTGTACAATGGATGGATGAGAACTTTGAGGCACATGATGAATGGATAGAAGGATATCTGGCTCGAGTGATGCAGCATGAGTTCGATCACTTGGATGGCAAGATGTTTATTGACCGTGTTTCGCCTTTGCGTCGCCAGTTGATTAAAAGTAAACTAAAGTCTTTAACGCTGGGACGCTATCGTTGTGGTTATAAAACAAAGCCTGTAAGACGATAGTTGAGAGGGAAACATAGAAATAAAAGATAAAAAAGTAAAAGAGGTATTATGAATGGAATATGTCCTTTGCTGAAGAGGGATATAAAGAGGAGTAATATTTTACTTTTTTATCTTTTATTGTTCCTTCCTCTTAAAGCCCAGTATAATACAGACCATTTGGTAACGATAGGACGCTCTGCTTTATATTTTGAGGACTTTGTTTTGTCCATTCGTTACTTTAATCAAGCAATTTCTGCTAAGCCATATCTCTATGAACCATGGTTTTATAGAGGTGTGGCTAAATATTATCTTGATGATTTTTCTGGAGCAGAATATGATTGTAGTGAGGCTATTCGTCGAAATCCGTATGTAGTCAGTTCTTATGAGCTGCGAGGACTGGCGCGCATTCAACAAGAGAAGTATTCTGATGCTATAGACGACTATACTACAGCCTTACGATATGATCCTGAAAACAGAGGATTCTGGAATAACCGCGTGCTCTGTCGTATTCAGAATAAAGACTTTGAAAAGGCGCTAGCCGAGTTGGATACCATTCAGCGCAGATGGAGCCAGTTCTCAAAAGCATGGAATATGCGTGCAGATGTATATTTGCAGCAGAAAGATACGACGAAGGCAGATGAGGCGTTAAAGAAAAGTTTGTCAATGGATCCATTTGATGGGCAGACGTGGGCAGCACGTAGTATCATCAGTTTGTCAAGAGAAGAGTGGGATAGTGCAGAGGTTCAATTGAACCAAGCTATTCATTTGATGCCAAGACATGCTGGTTGTTATATCAATCGTGCTTTAGCCCGCTATAATTGTAATAATCTGCGTGGCGCCATGAGTGACTATGATATGGCGCTTGACCTGGAACCTAATAACTTTTTGGGTCATTACAATCGTGGACTATTGCGTGCACAAGTAGGCGATGACAATAGGGCTATCACAGACTTTGACTTTGTACTTCGTCTGGAGCCAGACAACATGATGGCATTATTTAACCGTGCAGTACTATTGGATAAAACTGGTGATTTAGAGGCTGCTATCCGTGATTATTCAAAGGTGATTGACGAATATCCAAATTTCTGGACGGGATTGGAGTTTCGTGCTGCTTGCTATCGACGTTTGGGAAAGGTAAAATTGGCTGAAGCTGATGAATTTACAGTTTATAAGGCACGTCTTTATAAGCATTTATATGGTACGCAGCCTCGGTTGAATCCCAATCAGATTCGTAAGCGTAGCGATGCTGATATGGAGAAGTATAACCAGTTGGTGATGGAGGACGAACAGGAACCAGAGAGGGAATACTCCAGTGATTATCGTGGACGTGTGCAGGATCATAAGGTTGATTTTGAGTTTATGCCGATGTTTGTTCTTTCGTTTGAGCAACAACATAGTGAGGTTCGATCCGATCATGCTTATGATAAATTGGTGGAACAAATAAACGAGCAGTCACATTTACGAAAAATTTACATCACTTATCAGCAAACATCGCTAGACGAAGAACACTCTAAGTCATATTTTGCATATGTCGATTCTCTTACTTTGGCCATAAATAGTGCAAAAAACACGTCAAAGGCCATTATTTCCTTAATGTATAGAGCTATTGCCTTTTCTATTATTCAGGATTATGATTATGCAATTGACGATTTGACAACCTATCTTCATGAAGATTCTACATCTGTGCTAGCTCTCTGGCAACGTGCAGTATGTCAGTCTCGTATTAATCAGGTCCTTGCGTCTCAAGGACAGATGATTGAATTGAAGGAGGTTAGTGTGAGGGAAGATTTGAATTTGGCACTTAGATATTCTCCAAAGCATCCTTATCTTTTGTATAATCGTGGCGTTTTTGAAGCCCAACATGCCGACTATCAAAATGCTATTGCTGATTTTACAAAGGCTCTTGAGTTCGAACCGTATTTGGCTGAAGCATATTTTAATCGTGGACTTTGCCAGTTGTATCTGAAGCATGAAATGGAAGCAGTTCAGGATTTGAGTAAAGCTGGTGAAATGGGGCTTTATCAGGCATATAGTTTAATAAAGAAGATTAGAAAGTAGCGCATATGTATGCAAGAAACAATAATTGTTTCTCATTTTTTGTTTTTTTTATTCCTGATTATTTCTATTTCTCGCGCGAAAGTTGTAACTTTGCCCTCGGTTTATGAAGACGAGTGAAAAAAAAGATAGTGTGCGCATGGCTGCAGAGCGCATTCTAGATAATTATATGGAGATGAGCAATCATCGTAAGACGCCCGAACGGTATGCTATCCTGCGGGCTGTCTATAGTATAGATGGACACTTTACTCTTGATGAACTTGGGGAGAAATTGGCAGCAGATTACAAGTTTCCCGTTTCTCGTGCTACTCTTTATAATACGCTAAATTTGTTCCTAGAACTACGATTGGTTATCCGTCATCGCTTCCAAGGAACTACTAAGTATGAATCGTGCTATGCAGGCACGGGACATTGCCACCAAATATGTACGGTATGTGGCAAAGTGACGGAGGTAAAGGTTCCGGAAATAACACAGGTAGTCGACCAGACACATTTGAAGCGTTTCCGTAAGGATGGTTTTTCGCTCTATATATATGGTATCTGTTCGACATGTCAATCGGCAATAACTAGAAGAAACAAGAAAACTAAAGAATAAAAAACAATGAAACAAGGTAAGGTTGATGTTCTGTTGGGACTCCAATGGGGCGATGAAGGTAAAGGAAAGGTTGTTGATGTACTGACACCACATTACGATGTTGTGGCTCGTTTCCAAGGTGGACCTAATGCTGGTCATACGTTAGAGTTTAACGGTGAGAAGTATGTCCTCCGTTCTATCCCTTCTGGCATCTTTCAGGGTGGTAAGGTAAACATTATCGGTAATGGCGTTGTTTTGGCTCCAGACCTTTTTATGGAAGAGGCCAAAGCATTGGAAGCGACTGGTCATCCTTTGAAAGAGCGTCTTCATATTTCAAAGAAGGCTCATTTAATAATGCCTACTCATCGTGTGCTGGATGCTGCATATGAGGCCCAAAAAGGAAAAAATAAAGTGGGCACAACTGGTAAGGGCATAGGTCCTACATATACCGATAAGGTGAGTCGCACAGGTCTTCGTGTAGGCGATATTCTTGAAAACTTTCCTGAGAAATACGCTGCTGCAAAGGCTCGACATGAGGCCATTCTGAAATCGCTAAACTTCGAATATGATATCACAGAAGTTGAGAAGAAATGGTTAGAGGGTATTGAGTATTTGCGTCAGTTCCCGATTGTTGATAGTGAACACGAAATCAATCAAATTCTGCGCTCTGGTAAGAGTGTTCTGTGCGAAGGCGCTCAAGGCACAATGCTTGATGTTGACTTTGGTAGCTATCCCTTTGTAACTTCTTCAAACACTATTTGTGCTGGTGCATGCACGGGTTTGGGTATCGGCCCCAACAAAATTGGTGAAGTGTTTGGTATCATGAAGGCTTATTGTACACGTGTTGGCGCCGGTCCTTTCCCCACAGAGCTCTTCGATGAGACTGGTAAGAAGATTCGTGACCTGGGTCATGAGTATGGTGCCGTGACTGGTCGTGAGCGTCGTTGTGGATGGATTGATCTCGTTGCTCTGCGCTATTCTATCATGGTCAATGGCGTTACGCAGCTCATCATGATGAAGAGTGATGTGCTCGATGGCTTCGACACTATCAAGGCCTGCACATCGTACAAGGTGAATGGCGTTGAAACGCGCGATTTCCCCTACAATATCGAGGAGGGTATCGAACCTGTATATGTAGAGCTGCCTGGTTGGAAGACTGATATGACGAAGTTTACTTCTGAGGACCAGTTCCCCCAACAGTTCTCTGACTATATCAAGTTTCTTGAGAAAGAACTCGAAACTCCAATTACTATCATCTCTATCGGCCCCGATAGAGAGCAAACTATCGTAAGAAAATAAATGGCAAATAAACCAAGTATTCCCAAAGGAACTCGCGACTTCGGCCCTGTAGAGATGGCCAAGCGCAACTATATTTTTAATACCATCCGTAGTGTGTACGAGCTCTACGGATTCCAGCAGATCGAAACGCCTGCTCAGGAAACCCTTCAAACCTTGATGGGTAAGTATGGCGAGGAGGGTGACAAGCTTCTTTTCAAGATTCTGAATTCTGGTGACTACCTGTCGAAGATTGATGATAGCGAACTAACCGAGCGTAACACGCTTCGTTTGGCTTCTAAGATTTGCGAGAAAGGTCTGCGCTATGATCTCACTGTGCCTTTTGCCCGCTATGTGGTGATGCACCGTGATGAACTGCAGTTGCCCTTTAAGCGTTATCAGGTTCAACCTGTGTGGCGTGCCGATCGTCCTCAGAAGGGGCGCTACCGTGAATTCTACCAGTTTGATGGTGATGTAGTAGGTTCGGACTCTTTGCTTAACGAGGTGGAACTGATGCAGATTGTTGATACTGTTTTCTCTCGTTTTGGTGTTCGCGTTCAAATTAAGATTAACAACCGCAAGATTCTAACTGGTATTGCTGAGGTGATTGGCGCTGCTGATAAGATTGTGGATATTACAGTTGCTATCGACAAACTCGATAAGATTGGAATAGACAATGTTAATGCTGAATTGCGTGAAGACGGACTTACCGACGAGCAGATAGAGAAACTGCAACCAATCATCATGTTAGAAGGTACTAACGAAGAAAAACTTAACATTATTGCTGAGGTACTCGCCTCAAGCGAGACTGGCTTGAAGGGCGTTGAGGAAACTCGTTATATTCTTGGATTCCTGACTACACTTAATAATGAGATTCAGCTTGATTTGACACTAGCGCGCGGTTTAAGCTACTATACTGGTGCTATCTTCGAGGTGAAGGCACTCGACACACCAATGGGGTCTATCTCTGGTGGTGGACGTTACGATAATCTCACAGGAATCTTTGGAATGCCGGGACTTTCAGGTGTCGGAATATCGTTTGGCGTTGACCGTATATATGATGTACTGAATGCTCTTGATCTATATCCCCAAGACTCTCTTAATACTACTCAGGTGCTTTTCATTAATTTTGGTGAAAAGGAAACTTCATATTGCCTGCCTATCATTGCTAAGGTGCGTGCAGCTGGCATTCGTGCAGAAATTTATCCTGATAGTGCTAAGATGAAGAAACAAATGTCTTATGCCAACGCTAAGCAGATTCCTTTTGTCGTACTAGCAGGCGATAATGAAATTGCTGAGGGAAAGGTTACATTGAAAAATATGGAGACGGGCGAGCAGAAACTTGTTTCTGATGACGAGCTTATTTCTGCAAT
Source organism: Prevotella sp. E15-22 (assembly GCF_023204875.1). Taxonomy (NCBI): domain Bacteria; kingdom Pseudomonadati; phylum Bacteroidota; class Bacteroidia; order Bacteroidales; family Prevotellaceae; genus Prevotella; species Prevotella sp. E15-22. Next base: position 1,735,646 of record NZ_CP096247.1, on the reverse strand, counting down.
CGAATAAGTAAACTCAGTTGTTACAGTCTTTCATCAATGTTGTACTGACAATGTTGAAATAGGAATTCTAAGAATATTAAAACAAATCTCGCAAAAAATTTGCGAGATTTGTTTTTTCTATGTATCTTTGCCAAATAACATTATTTATTTACTAAACAATAACTAACGACTATGAAGAAGAAATTTATTTGTGCTGTTTGTGGATATATCTACGAAGGCGAGAATCCCCCAGAAAAGTGTCCCATTTGTAAAGCTCCAGCTTCTAAGTTCTCGGAATTGAAGGATGATGCTGATATGACCTATGCTACTGTTCATAAGATAGGTGATGGTAAACCAGAGGGTGTTAGCGAGGAAATGATAAATGATCTGCGTAATCATTTTAATGGTGAATGTAGTGAAGTTGGTATGTATTTGGCAATGGCTCGTCAGGCAGATCGTGAGGGTTATCCTGAGGTTGCAGAAGCATTCAAACGTTATGCTTTCGAGGAAGCTGATCATGCTAGTCGTTTTGCGGAACTGCTTGGTGAATGTGTTTGGGACACGAAGACTAACCTCGAAAAACGTGCTGTTGCTGAGGCTGGTGCTTGTGAGGATAAGTTCCGTATTGCTAAGAATGCAAAAGCTGCAGGTTTTGATGCTATTCATGATACCGTTCACGAGATGGCCAAGGATGAAGCTCGTCATGGCGCAGGTTTCGCTGGATTGCTAAAACGTTATTTTGGTAAGTAGGCATTAAAAAGTAATATCACATACATCGAAAGTGATACAATAAAAATATGAAAAGTTCGTTTTATTTATATATGATAAGACGAACTTTTCTTTTTCTCAGTATAGTAATCGGTCTTTTGGCCTGTTCGGATAACGACACGTTTACAACGAGTCCTAATGCGTTATTGTCTTTCTCAAAAGATACAGTGAATATGGATACTATTTTCTCGAATTATGGTTCCAGAACACATGACTTTTGGGTTTTTAATAATACTTCAGATGGTTTGCGAATACAAAGCGTTCGCCTGAAGCGTGGAAACCAGACTGGATATCGAGTGAATGTAGATGGTATCTATCTTGATAATAATTATGGTTCAGTGCTGACTGACATTGAGGTACGTAAGAATGATAGTATTCGTGTGTTCGTTGAATTGACAGCACCGGAGAACGGTGAACTTGATCCTCAACCTATTGATGATCAATTGGTTTTCAAGCTTGAGAGTGGTGTCGAACAGGTGGTATCTTTGCATGCGTTTGCATGGGATGCCATTGAGTTACGTGATATGGTTGTTAAATCAGATAGTGTGATAGAGAGTCAACGGCCCATAGTGGTATATGGTGGAATTACAGTTGATAGTGCTATAACGCTTACCATCAAAAATTCAACCCTTTATTTCCATGATGGAAAAGGAGTTGACGTTTATGGTTGTCTGATGATGGATTCTGTTGTGTTGCGTGGTGATCGATTGGATCACATGTTTGACTATTTACCTTACGATCGTGTGAGTGGACAATGGGGCAATAAAGGAGGTATTCGTATTCATAGTTCCTCAAAGGGTAATAAATTTCGTCGAACAGAGATTCGTAATGCTGGTGAGTTTGGTGTGCGCTGTGATTCTGCTTCTTTCGATGCTGACGTGCTTCGACTGGATATGGAGCGTTGTATAATTCATAATTGTAAGGGTGTTGGTCTTGTAAGTCTTAATTCGAATATCCGCCTTCGTGACTGTCAGATTTCTAATACACAAGGCGATTGTGTTAGTATTGTTGGTGGCTTCGCAGATATTTCGCATTGTACTTTGGCACAGTTCTATCCTTTTGTTGGCGGACGCGGTGCCGCATTACGCTTTAGTAATCTTCTGCCTCTTTATGGTTTAGTCTGCGATAGTAGTATTGTTACAGGTTATGATAATGATGTTGTGATGGGGGTTAATACAGATACCTTAAATATTTTCGATTATCGATTCAGCCATACCTTATTGCGTACACCTATGGTCGAGACGGAAGATAGTTTGCGTTTTGTATGTATGATTTGGGAAAGTCCAAAAGATTCTATTCAAGGGAAGCAGCACTTCAGACTTGTTGATGAACAGAATCTGAAGTACGACTTCCATCTTGATTCTATTTCCCCAGCTCAAGGCTTAGGGTGTTATTATTAAAACTCGGTGAACGACAGCGGCATTAAATGTTTGATGCCGTCCATCACGTATACCTTATTCTTTCCGTAAAGAAGTATTCTAAGTGGCTTAGAGAAACGTGTCTCAGTCTCGATTATCACTTGACGACAGGTTCCACATGGACTTACGGGTTCGGCAGTCAATTCGCCATTGGGCTGTCGGGCCGCAATAGCTAGTGTTGTGGGAGCCACATCGGGATACAAAGCGCCAGCGGCAAAGATGGCAGAACGTTCGGCACAAATACCAGCAGGGAAGGCTGCGTTTTCTTGATTGCATCCTGGCAGAACCTCACCATTTTCTAGTTGTAAGGCTGCTCCCACATGGAAATGCGAATATTTGGCATAACTGTTGTTAGTCATTTCAATTGCCTTTGACAACAAGAACTGCTCATCGTTTGTCAATTCTTCCATTTTGCATTCCATAATAATGGGTTTCAGATTCAATTCTTTCATATGCGTTTTCTTAGATTTAATTCTAATTTCAGAATTCTATGTAGTTATGCAATTATTTGATACTTTGCCTTATATCTTTGCTTTTAGATATTGTCCCGTTATACTCTCTTGACACTTCACTACTTCCTCAGGTGTTCCTGCAACGACAAGCTGACCACCCTTATCACCACCATCCGGACCTAAGTCGATGATATGGTCGGCCAACTTGATAACATCCATATTGTGTTCAATGATGACAATGGTATGTCCTCTAGAGATAAGCGCATCCATTGATGACATTAAACATTTTATGTCATGAAAATGAAGACCTGTTGTTGGCTCGTCAAAGATAAAGAGTGTGGGGTCTTGTTTCTCCTGACCTATAAAATAAGCTAGTTTTACGCGCTGGTTCTCGCCGCCAGAGAGTGTGCTAGAACTTTGTCCCATTTTAATATATCCTAGGCCAACATTCTCTAATGGCCTCAGCCTGTTAACAATAGTCTTCTGCCCATGCGTCTTAAAGAACTCGATAGCTTCGGAGATGGTCATATTAAGGATGTCATCAATATTCTTTCCTTCATATCTAACATCCAAAATATCTTTCTTAAAGCGTTTCCCATGACACGATTCACATTCCAACACAAGGTCGGCCATGAATTGCATTTCTACCGTAATGGTGCCCACACCCTTACACTCGTCGCATCGTCCACCATCAGCATTAAATGAGAAGTATTGTGCAGTGAATCCCATCTGTTGTGACAGTGGTTGAGCTGCATATAAGTCGCGAATGGCATCCCATGCTTTTACGTATGTAGCAGGGTTCGAACGCGTTGATTTTCCTATGGGGTTTTGATCAACGAATTCTATGCGCCGAATAGCGTCGATATCGCCCGAGAGTTTACTGTATTCGCCTGGAGCATCGCATACATCGCCCAGATGGCGTTTAATAGCAGGATAGAGAATGCCTTTAATAAGACTTGATTTACCTGAGCCTGATACACCGGTAACAACGGTGAGAACATTGAGCGGAATTTGTACATCGATACCTCGAAGATTGTTCATTCTTGCTCCTAGGATGTCTATGTGACGATTCCAGGGGCGTCTACTTTGAGGAACGCTTATTGTTTCTGTTCCAGAGAGATAAGCTAGAGTGTAAGATCTTGTGTCGTTAGCCTTGTCTGCATTGTTAGAATGGGTGGGATTATCTGTTTTGCTATTTGAACTCTTGTTGTTTGGTTCACCTGCAAACACAATCTCTCCTCCTAGTCTGCCAGCGTCTGGACCAACATCAATTAGATAGTCTGCAGCGCGTATAATATCCTCGTCGTGTTCCACTACCACCACCGTGTTGCCTAGTGCTTGTAATTCTTTAAGTACTTTGATAAGACGGTCGGTGTCACGTGAATGCAGTCCGATGCTTGGCTCATCAAGGATATAGAGTGAACCAACCAGACTGCTTCCAAGCGATGTACATAGGTTGATGCGCTGACTTTCACCGCCGGATAAGCTGTTTGACAGACGATTAAGTGTGAGATATCCCAATCCAACATCTAGCAGGAACTGCAGACGGGAAGTAATCTCTGTTAGTAGTCGGCGTGCCACTTCCGTATCGTGTTCAGACAAATCTAGTTTATCAAACCATTCTTTTAGCCTTACTACAGGCATCTGAACCAAATCCGTAATACTTCTTCCACCTATCTTTACATACTCTGCCTCTGGTTTCAATCGTGTGCCATGACAAGTGGGGCACATCGTCTTGCCACGATAGCGCGCCATCATCACACGGTATTGTATCTTGTATTGATTTTCCTTCACCATTTCGAAGAACGCATCAATACATGGTTTTTCTTTAGCTTTCTTGTCCGATGGCAAGCCGTGCCACAACCAGTCCTTTTGTTGTTGTGTCAGATTGTAATAAGGTTCAAAAATTGGGAAGTCGTCTTTTGCAGCATGCTGGATAAACCAATTCTTCCATTCTCCCATCTTTTCGCCACGCCAACATACAACACAACCATCGTATAACGATAGGCTGGGGTCGGGGACGACGAGATGCTCGTCGATACCAATTACCTGTCCGAATCCTTGGCATTCAGGACATGCGCCAGCTGGCGAGTTAAACGAGAATAATTGGTCGGAAGGATCCTCAAAACTGATGCCGTCCGCTTCGAATCGCGTAGAAAAGTCGTATGCCAATCCTGCAGGCAATACCAAGAGTCGCATTTCCCCTCTGCCTTCAAAGAATGCTGTTTCGGCAGAATCAACCAATCGGTCAACGGTATCTTTGTTTGTTGATGCCGACAAGCGATCGATGACGATATAAATATCTTCGTCTGTAGCTCCACAGTCTAAATAGTCGTCAATACGCTGCACATCATTCTTTACATAGATTCGACTATATCCCTGAATGATATATGCTTTTAGCTGCTGTTCTATGCTGCGTCCCTCTGTGCGTATGAGTGGTGCCATCACCAGAAACTTCGTTCCTTCAGAGAACTCCAGCATCTTCTTGATAACATCCTCCGTTGAATGTCGCTTAACTTCTTCACCGCTTACTGGCGAGAATGTATGGCCGATTCGTGCAAAAAGTAGTCTCAGATATTCGTAAATCTCTGTCGACGTGCCAACCGTACTTCGTGGGTTACGTGCTATAACCTTCTGCTCTATTGCAATGGCCGGTGGAATGCCTTTGATAAAGTCGCATTCCGGTTTGTTCATACGTCCAAGAAACTGGCGTGCATAGCTAGAGAGACTCTCCACATAGCGGCGCTGTCCCTCTGCATATAGTGTATCGAAGGCCAGCGACGATTTGCCGCTGCCCGATACGCCTGCAATGACTACGAACTTATTTCTGGGAATTCGCACGTCAACATTCTTTAGATTGTTGACGCGCGCTCCCTTAATTACGATAAACTTTTGACTCACCTTATATATATTAGATGCGCTTCAGTACCAACAGCAGATGATCCCATACCATTTGGACAGTGGGAATATATAGACGCTCGTCTGGCGTATGAACGTCGCGCAGCGTAGGACCAAAAGAGATCATATCGATATTTGGATAGCGCTCCGAGAACAGACCGCATTCCAATCCGGCGTGAATACCACGTACCACAGGCTCTTTACCGAACAGTTCCTTATATGTCTCGACTACTGTATCGCGGAGTTTACTCTCTGCTCTCATCTTCCATGCCGGATAGCCATCGCTGCTGTGTGCTTCTGCACCAGCTAATTGGAAGGTGGCCACAATGGTTGCGCACATGTTGTCAAGGTTTGACATTACGTTAGAACGCTGTGATGAGAGAATGGTAATCTCTGTTTCGGTTGAGTGGATTGCTGCGATATTGCTTGATGTCTCTACCATATCGTTCAGCTCGGGGTCTTGACAGATGGCATAGATGCCATTGTCTACAGCCTGCAATGCCCACACAAAATTACGGGCAACTTGAGCTTCAATCACAGTCTGTGCCTCTGCGCTCTCCATGGTCCATACCATTTGTGTGTCAGTAACATGGAATTCGTCTTCTACCTGAGCGGCAAAAACGTTCCAGTCTGCCTTTACATTCTCTTTTACATCGTGAGGAACGGCAATAACAAACATACCATCGCGAGGAATGGCGTTGTGCAGTTTGCCTGAATGAAACTCTGCTAAGCGTACACCCTCATAGCGGTTCATTGTCTGGAACAGGAAACGTCCTAAAAGCTTGATGGCGTTGGCGCGCTTCTTGTTGATGTCGTCACCCGAGTGTCCGCCTGTCAGTCCCTTCAGTTGGGCACGCAGGAAGAAAGAATCTGCTGCAGCTTCCTCGCGCTTGAATGTAAATTTTGCCTGTGTGTTTCGTCCGCCGGCACACGATACGAACATTTCGCCCTCATCCTCCGAGTCAAGGTTAATCAGATAATCGCCTGTCATGAAGCCTGCCTTCATTCCCTCTGCGCCACTGAGACCAGTCTCTTCATCGCGGGTGAATACACACTCCAATGGACCATGCTCTATGTCGTTCGCCTCGAGAATTGCTAGTTCAATAGCACAACCAATGCCGTCGTCAGCACCAAGAGTGGTTCCCTTAGCTTTAAGCCAGTCACCGTCTACGTATGTCTGAATGGCATCCTTGTCAAAGTCAAAGTCAACATCCACCAACTTGTCGCACACCATATCCATATGGCTCTGCAGAATCACCGTTTTGCGATTCTCCATTCCTTTGGTGGCTGGTTTGCGAATCAGTACGTTGCCTGTCTCGTCAACAATGGTCTCAAGATTGTGGCTCTCACCCCAACTCTTGAGGTATTCAATCATCTTCTCTTCGCGTTTCGAGGGGCGGGGAATTTCGTTAATCTTTGCAAATTGCTCGAACACTGAAGCAGGTTTTAAATCACTTTTATTCATTTTTAATGTTTTATTGATATATTGTTTAATTTATTATTATTACCTTTGCAGCGCAAAATTACAAAAAATGAGTGAAATAATTGCTATCTGCACGTTAATAATTGCTATATCGATGGCATTTTTGTGCATTAAACTGTTTTTCCTGAAAGATGGACGCTTTGCTTCTCAGCATATTCATGACTCTGAGGCGATGCGTGAACGTGACATCCATTGTGTGATGGACCAAGATAGAGAGCAGCGTCGTAAGAGTCGCTGGGCAGTTAGTGAAAAATCAAATAAATAAATAATAGAAATGAAAAAGAACTTTTTTCGTGCTTATGCACTGTTGACTGTTGCCGTAGTCTTTGGGTCATGTAACAACTCTGCACCTCAGATGGACGAAGAACCCGTTGCAGAGGTGAGTGCTGAGGCAGGTAATGGCATGCGTATTGCCTACATTGAGATTGATACCCTGACTTCTCAGTATGAGTTTGCCAAGCAGAAGTCATTGGAACTCGAGAAGAAAGGAACTAATGCTCGCAACACCATTCAGGCTAAGAGTCAGCAGTTTGAGAAGAAAGCCGCTGCCTTCCAGCAGAAGTTGCAGAGTAACGGTTTTACCAGTCGTGAGCAGGCTGAGGCCGAACAGGCAGCCCTTCAGCGCGAACAGCAGAACATTATGGCTCTCCAGCAGCGTCTTGAGAATGAGTTGGCCAGTGAGCAGCAGAAATTCTTGCAGGCTTTCCAGGACTCACTCGATAATTATCTGAAAGCCTATAATAAGGCTAAGAAGTACGATATGATTGTCAACAAGGCTGCAGTGCTTTATGCTGACAAGCGCTTTGATATTACCTCTGAAGTGGTAAAGGGCATGAATAACCGCTATAAGAAGGGTTCTGCCTCTAGTACTGAGAAGAGTAAGTAAATATTAGAATATCATTTTAAAGTATTTCCTCAACTGATGACACCGATTATCGTTATACTCCTGCTGTTTAGCTATTTACTAATAGCTACTACCCATCTTACTGGGGTGAATAAGGCAGCTATCAGCATTGTTCTTGCTGCCATAGGTTGGGTTGTGTACATCAGTTGGGGTTTCGACTTTGTGATGGACCTGCATTCTGTTGCCTATTCAGAATATCTGGGCGAGAATGTAGCTACCAGCGATACTGTCAAAAATTTCATTTACGACAATGTCTTCCTGAAGTATGTAGGTAAGGCAGCGGCTATTGTGATGTATTTGTTGGCTACTATGTCGATAATAGAAATACTCAACACCAATGGCTGCTTCGACTTTATCAACGAATGGATCCGCACACGCAATACCAATCGCTTCCTGTGGACCATTACTTTGGTTACCTTTGTACTTTCGGCCAATCTCGACAATCTCACTACAACCATTGTGATGTTGGTCATCATGCATAGCCTTGTCAAGAGTCGCCCGCAGCGTATGCTCATTGGCTCTGCTGTTGTCTTGGCTGCTGTTTGTGGAGGTTGCTTCACTGTTATTGGTGATCCTACGGGCCTTCTGTTGTGGGCCAATGAAGCCGTTACTGCTACTGACTTTTCTAGCTATTTGGCTTTCCCTGCATTGGTGGCTTGGATTGTGCCAACGTTCTTGATTGGACGCCAATTACCAAGTCGATTGGATATAGAGTGGGGAACTGCTGCTCCGTTCCGTGGAGATGATACGCGCCTGAACCGTTGGCAGCGAATGCTGATGCTCTTTGTGGGTATTGGTGGCTTATGGTTTATACCTACGTTCCTCAGTATTACACGACTTCCTGCTTTCTTGGGAGCCCTGGTGGTACTGTCACTATTGTGGGTGGTTAACGAGGCTTTTAATCGTAAGTTAATGAATGCAGACCAAATGTCTCAGCGTCGCATACCTCGTGTTATACAGTATGAGGCCATCCAGCAGATGCTCTTCGTTATGGGTATTATGCTAGGTTTGGCTGTTGTCATTGAGACGGGTGTATTTACCGAAGTGGCCGACTGGCTCGATGCTACTATCAGCAATATTTGGATTGAAGGTCTTATTGCTGGCGTTCTTAGTAGCTTGGTCGATTCGTTTACCATTGCTGCTTCTGGTATATCGCTCTATGATGTATGGAGTGCAGGCGACTATGCCCAGGACGGCCTCTATTGGAAAGTCATCGCCTATAGCACTGCTGCAGGAGGCTGTCTGCTGTCTGTTGGCAGTGTGTGTGGCTTGGCTCTTATGAAAATGGAACATATCCACTTTGGCTGGTACTTCAAAAACATTTCCTTCAAGGTTCTTTTGGGATGGCTCTTGGGGCTGGGTGTATTGTGGATAGAGTCCATGATTTATTCTTAAGACATTCACTACTACTATTATAACTATGACAAAGATAAAAACTATCGGCATTCTTACCTCAGGAGGTGATGCTCCTGGCATGAATGCAGCTATCCGTGCTGTCACACGTAGTGGCATATGCAACGGATTCACTATCAAAGGTATTTATCGTGGTTATGACGGACTCATTAAGGGTGAGGTTGAGACCTTTACCACAGAGAACGTCTCTGGTATCATTACCCGTGGCGGTACTATTCTTAAGACTGCTCGCTCAAAGGAGTTTATGACACCTGAAGGAATGGCTAAGGCTTATGAGACATGTCAGCGCGAAGCCATTGATGCTTTGGTGGTTATTGGTGGCAATGGCTCACTTACTGGAGCGCGAAATTTCGCTATGGAATACGACTTCCCTGTGGTTGGACTGCCTGGTACCATTGATAATGATCTCTATGGTACTGATTCAACCATTGGCTACGACACCACTATGAACACTATTATGGAGTGTGTGGACCGTATTCGTGATACTGCCAATTCTCATGAGCGTATCTTCTTTGTCGAGGTGATGGGACGTGATGCTGGCTTTTTGGCACTTAATAGTGCTATTGCATGTGGTGCTGAAGCAGCCCTTATTCCTGAGGAAGAAACAGATGCCGACCAGTTAAAGGACTTCATGGCACGTGGCATTCGCAAGTCTAAGAAATCGTGTATCGTTATCGTCAGCGAAAGTCCAAAGTGCGGCGCTCTTTATTATGCCGATCGCGTGAAAAAGGAGTTTCCTGAGTTCGATGTACGTGTGTCAATCCTTGGCCACATGCAGCGTGGAGGTAGTCCTTCGGCTCACGATCGCATATTGGCTAGTCGCACGGGTGTGGGTGCTATTAAGGCATTGATGCAAGGACAGCGCAACGTTATGATTGGTGTTCGTAACAATGAGGTTGTCTTTGTTCCGTTCTCCGAGGCCATTCGCAGTGATAAGCCTTTTAACAAGGGATTGATTAAGGTGCTCGACGAACTAAGCATCTAATAAAGTACAAAAGAAGCGGATATCAAAAATATCCGCTTCTTTTTTATTTAAACATCTTCAGGTCAATGCAATTACCCATTGTTTCATAACCTTTGGCATTCAGGTGCAGCCAGTCATTTTCAAAAAGAAATTCTTTTTGCATGGCTTGCAGGTTATTTGGGTCGCGTACAGCCTTGTCAAAGTCAATCACGCCGTCTAATTCTTTCGATGTGCGAATCCATTCATTCAGCGTGGTACGACCTTGCTCGTGATTCTCTGAGAAATAGTTATTTCCCTTAAATGGTGTGATGGTAGCTCCAAACACCTTGATTCCCTTCTGGTGAGCCTCACTGATAATCTGCTTGTATACATCGATGATTCGCTGGGCTGTTTCATGGCCGTTTCTACTATAGCCTAGATCGTTTACAGCTTCAAAAAGGATAATCCATTTTACGCCCTCTTGCTGAAACAAGTCTCTGGGATAGCGTTTTACTCCTGCAGGTCCCAGGCCGCCGCCTAGCACGCAATTGCCACCGATTCCCATGTTCAGAACGCCAATCATACTTGTTTTCTTGTTTTCCAGGAGCCTGCGCGAAAACACGTCGGCCCATCGGTTTTGCACGTTAGTAGTTGAGCCGCGCCCGTCTGTAATTGAGTTGCCTAGAATAACCACGGCACCTGCCTTTTTCGGTGCGTCAACTTCTAGTGCCAGAATGTTGTACCAATGATCTGTGCGGATGGCATCAGTAAAGTCGGTGGTATTGCCTGCCTTCAGATATGATGTCGTACGTGATCCTGGGTGTCCACTCACGCTTTCCGAAGTTTTGCCATAGTGTATGGTTATGGCCACATTTTCGCGGTTGCCAACTTTAAAGTCCACAGCATCCGACACCACTTTCTCACCGGCAGCCATGGTTATTGATTCGCTTCCGCCAAAGGTTAGTTTCACAGTTGATTTTTCGTCAATGTCACTACTGCTGCCAGCTGTCTTGGCTATGGCCAACTCTACAGCCTTAATCTCTGTGGGTGTGTTACTAAATTCATTTGTCAGTTTTAGGCGTATTCGCTTTCCGCCTATTGACACTTGTACAATCTCACGTAGCGAATTACCTGTTAGTCCGGGTTGTGGAGGGTTGTTGTGTCTCTCTACTAACTGAGGCGCTGTAGCCCATGTACCTACCCAGTGTTCCTCTGCCTGGGCCATTCCTGTTGTCAGCATGCAAGCCAACATCATCAACAGTTTTTTCATTTCTGTAGGTTTTTGGTTCTTGTTCTTTAAAAATTTGTTTGCAAAGATATATAAAAAAAGCCGCCTGACAAAATCGGGCGGCATTTTTTATTTGTTAGTATGTCACTTTGTGAACCAAAGTATAATGTTTCTTCATTGAAAGTATGTTGTTTAGCTCCCGTAACTATATTGTTTTGAGAACCCAAATGAAATCTGCCTTTATTGTATTTCGAACGATAGTTCTTCTTTATCAGTTGCTTTATCGATGACGATAGTTGCACCTGCTGGCAGACTTTCTGCGAGAAGCATCTCGCAGATACCGTCTTCAATGTAGTTTTGGATGGCGCGTTTCAGAGGTCGCGCACCAAACTGAACATCATAACCTTTGGAAGCCACAAATTCTTTTGCCTCAGGCGTGAGAGTCATCTCGTAGCCTAACTCGTGAATGCGGTGATATAAGCCTTTGAGTTCAACATTGATAATGCGCTTGATTGCTTCAAGATCGAGTTGCTCAAACGTAATAATCTCGTCTAAACGGTTTAGAAATTCTGGTGAGAACTGTTTCGACAGAGCTTTCTGAACAATTGAACGAGCGTGCTCGCGGTCTTTCTCATTCATGTTTAGGCCCAATGACGAGGCGGTAAAGCCAATGCCATTGCCAAATTCCTTGAGCTGACGGGTGCCAGCATTGGACGTCATGATGATGACCGTATTGCGGAAGTCTACAAAACGACCGTTACCATCGGTAAGTCGACCTTCGTCTAATACCTGAAGTAGGAGGTTGAAGACATTTCCGTGTGCTTTCTCAATCTCGTCGAGCAGTACAATGGAATAGGGCTTGCGACGTACACGTTCTGTGAGTTGACCGCCTTCTTCGTAGCCAACATATCCCGGAGGAGCACCAATGAGTCGGCTTACGTTAAACGACTCAGTATATTCGCTCATGTCTATGCGAATAAGGGCATCGGAAGAACCAAACATCTGTTCGGCAAGTTTCTTTGCCAGATATGTTTTGCCAACGCCCGTGGGACCTAGGAACATAAATGCACCAATGGGGTGATTGGGTGCTTTCAAACCAACACGATTGCGCTGAATAGCCTTGACCATCTTGTCGATAGCTGCATCCTGAGCAATGACACTTGACTTGAGGTTTGGTGCCATGTCTTTAAGGCGCTGACCTTCGTTTTCGGCCATGCGTTGAACAGGAATTCCCGTCATCATAGATACAACATCGCTTACTTCGGCTTCGGTAACTATCTGACGCTGGGCGTCTGTACCTTTCATCCATTCTGCCTGCATGTCGGCCAATTGCTTCTCGAGCATGGTCTGCGTGTCGCGATGGCTGGCTGCCAGTTCGTAGTTCTGATCCTTAACAGCCTGATTCTTTTGTTCCTTGATTTGTGTAATCTGTTTTTCCAGATTTGCAATCTCAGGTGTTATCTTTGCGTTCTTTAAATGCACACGAGCACCTGTCTCATCCATAGCATCAATGGCTTTGTCTGGCTGAGCGCGGTCGGTGACATAGCGTTCTGTCAATCTGACACATGCCAAGATAGCATCGTCTGTGTATTCCACATGATGATGTTTCTCGTAGCGGTCTTTAATATTATGCAGAATCTGTAGGGTCTGTTCGGCCGTGGTGGGGTCGACTATTACCTTTTGGAAACGGCGTTCCAAGGCTCCGTCTTTCTCTATGCTGTTACGATATTCATCGAGCGTGGTGGCGCCAATGCACTGAATGGTTCCTCGTGCCAATGCGGGTTTCATGATGTTGGCAGCATCCATACTGCCCGGGGTTGAGCCGGCACCAATAAGAGTATGAATCTCATCGATAAATACGATAATCTGTGGATTGGCCTCTATCTCCTTGATAAGGGCTCGGATGCGTTCCTCAAACTGTCCGCGATACTTGGTTCCTGCCACTACACCTGTCATGTCGAGACTGACAATTCGACGGTTGAAGAACATGGGGGAGCATTTGTGCTGAGCAATGAGCTGAGCCATGCCTTCTACAATGGCGCTCTTGCCTACACCGGGTTCGCCAATTAGGATGGGGTTGTTCTTCTTTCGACGTCCAAGAATCTCCATAACACGTTGAATCTCTTGCTCGCGACCTACGCATGGATCGAGTTTTCCATCAAGAGCTGCTTGTGTTAGGTCTGTTGAGAAGTTGTCGAGTACGGGAGTCTTCGACTTTTCACCTTTTTCGTCGGTAGCGGTTTTTGTGCTACGAGAAGTTGAATTGCTCTTAGTGTTATCGTATTCGTCTTCGTCCTCCTCTGGCAACTGCAACATATCCTTGGGTTGATGAATGGGTTGTGACTGCTTCAAGAGGTCACAAACATTGTTATAGTCTATATGACGCTCTTCAAGCAATTGCTTAGCGGTGTTGTTTGAGCGATCATGCAGAATGGCGAGTAACAAGTGTTGTTCGTCAATGTCCTGCTGATGCAGCAAACGGGCCTCAAGGACTGCCAATTTTAATATATTGTTGGCATTCTCGTTAAGTGTGAGTTCGCTGCCATCGGTGGGCGGAAAAACCGTTTCTGTGCGGTGGAGTCTCTCTTCGATTTGTGTTTTAAGTATGTCTTGATTGACATTGAACTTCTGACACACCTTGGCTAGAATGCCGTCGGTGGAACGCATCATACCTAACAGCAGGTGCTCTGGTCCAACGTAGTCATTCAGCAGACGTGCGGCTTCTTCGCGGGAATAAGCCAGGATTTGAGAGACTTTATTTGTGAACTGGTTTGTCATTATTCGTTTTCTTCTTTCTACGTTTGTTTGGTGATGAACTTGCAAATGGCGTGCCAGAATTATTTGGCTTCTTTGAACTTCCATGAGAGTTCTTCCTGCTGCCTCTGTGCGAACCATTCTTGGAACCTCGACCACGTCCTCTGTTGCCTTTCTTCATCACCGATAGGGTTTTGTAGTCTGGACCTTCGCCTAAATCTTCTGGAAGAGGTAGTTTTTCTACTTCTTTTTCGAGGAAATCTTCTATTTGTTTGAACGAGGGTGCATCAGCATCGCTGACAAAAGTGATGGCCTGACCATCGCGATCGGCACGGGCTGTACGACCAATTCGGTGAACATAGTCCTCGCTGTCGTGAGGAACATCGTAGTTGATGACCATTCGAATGTCGTCAATGTCTATGCCACGAGCTACGATATCTGTGGCCACGAGTACGTCGACCTGACCGGTTTTAAAGCGATACATTACATCATCACGTTCCTGTTGGCTGAGGTCGGAATGCATGGGGGCGCAGTTAATCTTAAGTTTCAGCAGAGCACGGTTAATGTCTTTAACCTTGTCTTTCTTGCCGCAGAATATGATGACGCGTTTTAAATCGCCTTGAGTGAAAATATGTTTTACAATGCCCACTTTCTGAGGTTCGTAGCATACGTATGCCATCTGACGAATCTTCTCTGCCGGACGGCTTACTGCCAGCTTTATTTCAACAGGATTGTGGAGCAAAGATACTGCTAACTCGCGAATTTTTGCGGGCATGGTGGCAGAGAACATTACTTTTTGACATGTCTTTGGTAATAAGGCGTTAATCTGAAGAATATCTTCCATGAAGCCCATGTCGAGCATACGATCTGCCTCGTCGAGAACAAAGAATGATGTTCGTGAAAGATCGAGATTGCCCACCTTAAGGTGACTGAGCAAACGACCAGGAGTAGCAATCACAACGGGAGCTCCGCCACGCAAACTCTTTATCTCTTGATCGTATCGGCCACCGTCGTTTCCACCATAGACAGCAATGCTGCTAACGTTGTTAAGATAATAACCAAATCCCTGCATGGCTTGGTCAATTTGTTGGGCCAATTCGCGGGTGGGCGACATAACGATGCAATTGATGGCATCTTCAGGGAAACCTCCATCGTCGAGCATCGAAAGAATGGGGAGAAGGTATGCAGCAGTCTTACCTGTACCTGTTTGAGCCACACCCAGCACATCGTGCCCGTCAAGAATTTCTGGAATACAACGCTCTTGAATAGGAGTCATTTCCTCAAAATGCATGTCGTAAAGCGCATCGAGGATATTATCGTTTAAGTATGTTTCTTCAAATGTCATGTTTATTTTAATTTGGTGCCTGACGATAGCAGAAATAGGCTATCACGGCATAAATGATATTGGGAATCCATGCAGCCAATATAGCAGGCATGCCGGCGTTGATGGCAAATGTTGCACTAATGGTTTGCAGTAGGATATACGAGAACGAGAGTGCTAGACCGATACCTAGCGATAGTCCCATACCTCCTTTGCGCTTGCGGGCCGACAGTGAGGCACCGATAAGGGTGAGGATAAACGAAGCAAAGGATGTGGCTATGCGCTTGTGGTATTCTACTTCGTATTGCACAACGTTCTGTGAACCGCGTTCCTGCTGTTTTGATATGTAACGAAGAAGCTCGGGTGAGGTGAATGTCTCTTGTTGCCCCGTACTATATACCAGGTCCATAGGTTCCATCATAATCAGCGTGTCGAGCTCGCCGCCAGTTTGAATCTGTTCACGAAGTCCCTTTAGTGTACGTATCTTGTAACTGATGGCCTTCCAATGATAACGTGAGTCCGAAATAGTGTCATATTGAATGACGTTGGCTGTCATATGACTGACGAGTTTTTTGTTCTCAAACTTGTCCAACGAGAAGCCATAACCGCGTCGGATGTTGTTGTCATATTGCTGAAGGTAAGCAATGACTCCAGGTGCCACCTGTAGTTGTACGTTGCTGGCAGATGTTATACGCCTTTTGTTCTTGTACTTTGTTTCAAAATTATAACGTGTTACATTGCCGTGAGGGATGACATAAGCTCCGAGATACAGATTGACTACTGCAATAATGGCTGCAGACACCATGTAAGGGCGCAACAGTCGTTTAAAGCTTGTTCCTGCCGCCAGCATAGCGATGATTTCGGAATTGCCTGCCAGTTTCGAAGTGAAGAAAATGACAGCAATGAACACGAACAACGGCGAGAAGAGGTTCGCAAAGTAGGGAACGAAGTTTGCGTAGTAGTCGAAGATAATGGCACTCCAGGGTGCATGATATGTAGAGAACTTGTTTAAGTTCTCGTTGAAATCGAATACGATACTTATGCTGATAATCAGCATGATAGAATATATATACGTTCCGATAAATTTGCTGATAATATAGCGATCAAGCCGTGGGACTAGTCGTGCCAAAATCTTCTTCATACTCTGCGTCCTAAGTCGTTAATAACTGAACGTTTCCATTGTGAGAAGTCGCCCTGTTCAATATGCTGACGTGCATCGTTGACCAATCGTAGATAGAAAGCCAGATTGTGTATAGAGGCTATCTGAAGTGCCAACAACTCTTGAGCTTTGAAAAGATGGTGCAGGTAAGCCTTTGTATGAAGGCGGTCTATGTCGCAGCCGTCGGGGTCGATGGGCGAGAAATCATTCTCCCATTTTTTGTTTCTCATGTTCATAGTACCCTGATAGGTAAAAAGCATGGCATTACGACCATTTCGGGTAGGCATCACGCAGTCGAACATGTCGACACCGCGTTCAATGCCTTCAAGGATGTTCTGTGGTGTGCCTACTCCCATCAGATAGCGTGGGCGATCTTTGGGCAGAATGTTATTGACGACCTCTATCATTTCATACATTACCTCCGTTGGTTCACCAACAGCCAGTCCGCCAATCGAAGCTCCACCACCGTCGTTCAGCATACCTAAGCGGTCAACCACGTGTTTGGCTGCATCCTGTCTAAGATCTTTATATTTGCAACCCTGAACAATGGGGAAGAGAGTTTGACGATGACCATACAGAGGTTCTGTCTCATTGAATCTTTTGATGCAACGGTCCAACCATCGCTGTGTGAGGTGAAGACTGTTCTTTGCATATTGATAGTCGCTTTCGCCTGGGGGACATTCGTCGAATGCCATCATAATGTCGGCACCGATGATGCGCTGTGTGTCCATTACATTCTCGGGCGTAAAAATATGTTTTGAACCGTCGATATGCGAGCGAAACTCGCAACCTTCTTCTTTTAATTTGCGAATACCAGTTAGCGAAAATACCTGGAAGCCTCCTGAATCTGTTAGGATTGGACGGTCCCATGTGTTAAACTTATGCAGTCCGCCGGCCTTTCGTAACGTGTCCAGTCCAGGGCGCAGATACAAGTGATAGGTGTTTCCCAGGATAATCTGGGCCTTTACTTGTTCGCGGAGTTCAGAGAAATGTACACCCTTCACACTACCACATGTGCCTACGGGCATGAAGATCGGTGTCTTAATTTGTCCGTGGTCGGTGGTAATCACGCCGGCACGGGCGCTGCTATAGGGGTCTGTATGTTGTAGCTCGAATGTCATTTCTTCTCTTTTTCTTCGTCAATATCGAAAACTAGTGGATTGTCAACAGTCTCGTTAGTGAGTGCAATCTTCCATACGTCAAGTACATTTTCAACATAATGGAATTTTACGCCCTTGAGGTACATTTCAGGAATCTCAAGAATATCCTTCTCGTTCTCCTGACACATAATAATGTCGGTGATGCCAGCGCGCTTGGCAGCCAGTATCTTTTCTTTGATGCCACCAACGGGAAGAACTTTTCCGCGAAGAGTAATCTCGCCAGTCATTGCTATGTTCTTGCGAACCTTACGTTGTGTAAGGGCTGATGCAATACTGGTAGCGATGGTAATACCTGCCGATGGGCCGTCTTTCGGTGTAGCACCTTCTGGTACGTGGATGTGGATGTTCCAGTTGTCGAAGATGCGATAGTCGATGCCCAACTTGTCTGCATGAGCCTTAACATACTCCAATGCCAGTATAGCCGACTCCTTCATTACGTCGCCCAGATTACCTGTAAGCGTAAGCTTAGAACCCTTGCCCTTTGACAATGATGTCTCGATGAAGAGAATCTCGCCACCAACGCTAGTCCATGCAAGTCCGGTGACCACACCTGCATAACTATTGCCCTGATAGATGTCACGATAGAAAGGTGGCTTGCCAAGAAGGTCTTCCAATGACTCAGGTGTAATCTTCCAGTTGTCAATTGTGCCATTTAACTGTTGGTTGTAAGCCAATTTGCGCATGGCCTTGTTAATCTGCTTCTCCAACTGTCGTACGCCGCTTTCGCGCGTATATTGTTCAATCATCTTTTCAATGGCAGCCTTATTGAACTTAGGCTTGTTTTCCAATGTCTTCAAACCGGTATTGTCCAGTTCGCGCGGAATCAGATGGCGTTTCGCAATCTCAATTTTCTCTTCTGTGATATAACCGCTCACTTCGATAATCTCCATTCGGTCCAAAAGGGGACGGGGAATGGTACTGAGGTTGTTGGCGGTGGCAATAAAGAGAACCTTTGAAAGGTCGTAGTCCACATCGAGGTAGTTGTCGTGGAAAGCGGTGTTCTGTTCAGGATCTAAAACCTCGAGAAGTGCTGACGCAGGATCGCCATTTACGGTGTTCTGAGTCACTTTGTCAATCTCATCGAGAATAAAGACGGGGTTACTAGAACCTGCCTTTTGGATGCTCTTGATGATACGACCAGGCATAGCTCCGATATAGGTGCGACGATGGCCTCTGATTTCAGCTTCATCGTGAAGACCACCCAACGACACGCGCACATATTTGCGCTTCATGGCTTCGGCTATACTCTTGCCCAATGATGTCTTACCAACACCTGGAGGGCCGTAGAGGCAGATGATAGGACTTTTCAAATCGCCGCGTAGCGACAGTACGGCCATATGTTCAAGGATACGCTCTTTCACCTTCTCCATTCCATAGTGGTCGTGGTCCAGAATCTTTTGTGCTCGCTGCAGATTCAGGTCGTCCTTGGTATATTCGTTCCAGGGGAGCGATACGAACGTCTGAAGATAGTTCAGTTGAACATTATAGTCGGGACTCTGAGGCTGTACATTATCCAGCTTGTCGCACTCCTTATAGAAAATCTTCTCAATCTCCTCCGGCCATTTCTTTGTTTGTGCCTTGCGCAGCAGCTCAGATTTCTCGGGCGACTGTTCATGGCCCATCTCTGCTTGCATATTTTTAATTTGCTGCTGCAGGAAGTAGTTCTTCTGCTGTTCGTCAATATCCTCGCGTGTCTTATTACGAATGTCTGTCTTCAGTTGTTGAAGATTAATCTCGCGATTCAAGGCTTTCAGAGCACCAAACAGTCGCTCTTTTACACTTTCGGCCGAGAGCAATTTAATCTTCTCCTTGATGGTGAAGGGCATATTGGCACACAAGAAACTCAGCATCATCTCCTCGTTGCTGATGTTGCGGATGGCAAACAAAGCCTCGTCAGAGATTTCATCCACCATTGTGATGTATTGTTCAGCCACTTTCTGCAAGTCCTCGAAAGCAGTCTTCCATTCTTTGTCGTGCTTGTCGGGGTGTATCTCTGGCATATGCTCAACCTCTCCTTCAAGGTAAGGAACATATTTGGTGAGCTTCTTCAAACGGAAACGCCCCAGTGCCTGAACGATGACCGTAGTAGATCCGTTGGGCAAAGTGAACAACTTGACGATTTTTGCAGCGACGCCATAGTTGTAGAGGTCACTTTCCAAAGGCGCTTCTACATCGGGATCGCGCTGACAGACGACGCCGATGAGCATATTATTCTTGTTGGCCTGACGCACCAACTTCAAACTTGATTCACGTCCAAGCAGAATAGGCCACACAACGCCAGGGAAAACTACAATGTTTCGAACGGGTAGGATGGGGAGATTGGTGGGGATTTCTCCGTCAATCATTTCCGAGAAGTCACCCTCCACATCTGCTATCATTGAAATAGACTTAGTGTTATACTGATTGTCACTCATTTTAATTTTATACTGCATATTGGGATGCAAAGTTACTAAATTATCTTGATAAATTGGTATATATTAGTTGATTATTAACAAAAAATGTATAACTTTGCGGCCGATTATGGCAAATAACTACTTTGAATTCAAACAATTTACCATCTGGCAGCAGCATTGTGCAATGAAGGTTGGAACAGACGGAACGCTACTTGGGGCTTGGGCCGACGGTGGTGAGCGCATCCTGGATGTGGGTACTGGCACAGGACTCATTGCGTTGATGATGGCACAGCGTTTTCCTTCTGCTCAAGTGGTGGGGGTTGATATCGACGAGAAGGCTGTTGGTCAGGCTTCTCAGAACGTTGCGACAGCACCTTTTTCGCATCGCGTCAGAATTGAACAGGCAGATGCCAATATCCTGGAAGGTAGTTATGATTGTGTGGTGTCTAATCCGCCATTCTTTGAAAAGTCGTTGACGTGCCTTGACAACCAGCGAACCATGGCCCGACACGATGACGGTTTTTCGTATGCAGCCTTATTCGAATTGGGAAAAAGGGTATTGACGGCACATGGAAAGTTGTCACTTGTGGCGCCTGCCGATTATCGCAGCAGAGTGTTGGAAGAGGCAAGTCTGCACGGTTTCTTCCTTCATAGGGAGTGTGCAGTAAAGACTACCCCCCAAAAACAGCCGCGCCGCTATCTGTTTTGCTTTGCACTTAGTAGTGCAGCCAGCATAGATAGTGGCACGGGTGTGATTGAGGATGCGCCAGGCGTCAGGTCGGAATGGTATCGGCAGCTTACTGACGACTTCTACATTAAATAACCAGTGGCGCTTTCCATTACTTGTTTCTTAGTTCTTGATTAATCTGATTGGCGAGTTCAGACCGCTTGGCATCGGTTCCCATTGGTCGTATGTCGTCTTTTTGTAGTTGATGTCTACAACATTTATTTCCTCCATCTTGCGCCATTTCACGCCTTGACGGTCAAGACTGGCAATACGGTTGGCAGGCAGATTAGTGACCTCAATGCGGAGTTCGTTGCTGCCCGCTTTCAGAGTGCCTTTCGTGTCGAGAATAAACGGCACCGACCAAGCGCATCCAACAAATTGGCCGTTGATATAAACTCGGGCTGATTCGCGTACGTCGCCTAAGTCAATAAGCCATTGGCCGTCGCCTAGCGCTTTCTTCGACAACTTGAGTGTAGTGGTGTAAACGCCAGTACCCATCAGCGCACTTGTCTCATCGTTCAGATTCTCCCATGTTTTTAATGTGTCGATTTTGTACGATTTGTTTGTGTCGATGGACGAATCTATGAATGAGAGATTCCAAGGACCATTGATGGCTATTTCTCTTGAGTCTTTTCCTGCGTTTAAAGGAGAAATGTTGGCTGTTATTTCTTCGTTGAATAATTGAAGAATCATGGATTCTCCACTCTTCAGATGTATGGAAACTTTATTGCCATTGCTGCATTCGCAACGGGCAATATCACCATTCAAAGGATTAAACCAAAGCGCATCTTTGAATGGAACGGCTATTGTCACATCCTCGTCGACGTCGTTTGGCGTCAGGTTGGCGATGAAATAGTGATATCCGTTGTCGTTTTTGCGACGGATGGCTTTGAGTCCCAACTTGCTTTTCATGAGTTCGGGTTGCGCAAAGCGAGCCATGTCAGCGTCGTTCTCTCCATAGATAACCATTGGTGACAGGCGTTCGAGTGTCCTTTTGAGTTGAGGTGTGATAGTGGTGCCAGTGGGTATAACGATGGCTTTGTAACTTGTGCCTGCCTCGGTGACCAATCGGTTGCCGTCTCTTCGAACTTTTTCCAGCAGTTGGTCGCTAATATAGTCGCAGTCGTAACCTGCCTTCTCGATGGCCAGGATACTCTTGATAAACTCAGGCGCCAACTGCCCCATGGCGTGAATAGAAAACTGCATGAGCAGTTTGCCCGTATTCTTTTTCCACATGTCGCGCACAGGCAGGTATACAAGGAAGTCGTTATCCGGCTGTCCCATCTGCAGGAAACTCTGGCAGCGCGTCACGTAGTCCATAAAGAACGGCGCATCACGCCAGATGCTGTTCGTGGGACTCATATCAATAGAGGCATAAAATTTCCATCCGGGCCATTCGTCGTCTTTTGGAGAATAACAAGTGCCGTGAAAGAACATGTGGTTGACACCAGCGCAGAACATCAGGTCGATGTCGGGTTTGAGTTGCGATAGCGATGTGCGGAAATGCTCGGTGAGCCATGTGAAAGTCTCACTCGACGTGTAGGTTTTCCCGCAGATATGAGCCGCAGAAGGCGCATATTTCAACATGGAGAAATCACTATCGTTCTTGCGTGTTTTACCGGGATCTTGTCGCAGACCCTTGATGCCGAAATCAGAAAGGCCAAAACCCTCAATCTCGGGTATGTCGACAGCAGCGTAGCAGTCAATTAGGTTGGCAGGCGAACCGTGAGCCTGATTGCGCGTGATGGCACCGTGCTTATGTGCCCAGGCTGTCCACTGGCGCGTGAAGTTTTCGAGGAGCAGGTCGCCAAGCGTTTCGCGATAGTCGCTCAAAACCTGCGGTTCATAGGCCAATAACTCGGGAAAATGATTTTCCAGTTTATAGCCGCGACGTTTCTCAAACTCATCCAGAAGGGTAGGGGTCCAAGTGCCAGCCTCTACTTCGTACGAGTCGTTGAAGAACGTGTGAGGATAGGGCGTCTTGGTGCGTTCAAAGGCCTGCTCAATATGCTGCAGATAGTGCGCCACGGCATTGCGGTCGAAATGGTCAATCACAAGTCCTTCGCCGCCAGGAGCTGCACGCTTCACCTTCATTACACCATATTTGATATAAAGAGCCACGATGGACTTTGGCTTAAACGGGATGCTGCCGGGTAGCGTTAGCTGATTGTTGCTGACTTGCGAAGTTACATCGAGAGCCTGTCCATCGCCATACAGCATGACCTTTTCAAGAAAGGCATTTTTGGCATCTGAACCTGCCGGATTGATGTCGCAAACAGCCTGTTTGCTGTTCGTAAGTGACTTACTTACAAAAACGGCCTTACAGGCACTTTCCTTCAAAGGAACCCAAGGGCCGCCGAAGGGCCAGCCAGTACCAGTCGACATGTCCAGTTCAATCCCGTTGTGCTCCACTTGCTGTTGTGTATAGCGCAGCATGTCGAGCCATTGGTCCGACAAATATGGAATGTTGTTCTTGTCGTTTCCTTGAACGCCATAGATTGGTGTTATCTCAACTGCTCCAATGCCGTGCTTGGCATATTCTGAGAGGTTCCATTTCAAGTTCTCCTTGTCGACAGCCGACCCCAGCCACCACCAACGGGTGCCTGGCTTCGCTTCTGTTGTTGGCGTTGGCCAAGACTGGGCAGAGGCAATAGTTGTCAGAGAAGCCAGCGTAAATATAAATAGTAGTTTCTTCATCGTTGTTTAGTTGCCGTCAGGTTTTGCATCTTCCACCATACGCGAGGGCGCCCACTTAAACGTCCTCCAATTGTCGGGCTGAGCAGGGTTGAAGTCCTGCCAATCATCACGCAAATATTTCGCAATGGGCAGATTCAGCTCTTTGATACCCATCACCACGCATTTGGCCACCTCGTAGGCTCCGAAGGGATTGAAGTGCGTATTGTCGGCCAACTCCTTGCCATACATGCTCTTCGGGTAGTGAACCAACGCGCGCTTGGAGTCTTCGAACCCTAAAGTTTCAAAGAACACCTTCGTCTTTTGGTTCAGATCAATCAGGGGCACATGCTCCTTTTCGGCCACCATCTTCATGGCCGCGGGAAAGTCGCCGTGCGTGTTCATAATGGTTTTGTTGTCCTTGTCGAAAAAGCGTCGCTGCGTGGGTGTGCAGAACACGATGTCGGCGCCCTTTGCGCGCACCTCGTCAATAAAGATCTTCAGTTGGTATTGATAGTGATACCAGGCACCGTCGCCGGGGCGCTTTTCTTTTTCGTCGTTATGACCGAATTCCACAAACACATAATCACCCTTTTTGAGGGTCGACAGAATCTTGTCCAGTCTGTTCGAGGCGATGAATGTGCGGGCCGTGAGACCGCTTTCGGCATGATTCGAGATGGCTACCTCGGGGCCGAACCAGCGTGTAATCATCTGTCCCCACGAGGCCCATGGCTCGAAGTTCTGGTCGACCACGGTCGAGTTGCCGCAGAGGTAAATCGTAGGTACGTCAACCCTCTCGATGTGAATACTTTTGACGGCGGGGTTCGAGCCATTAAACTCCAGAGTGAGCTTGTCATCCCACGCCATGTAGTCTTTCTCGCGCGCCTTAATCTTAACCTGTTTTGTTTCAGAGATATATGTAGAGCGCTTGTTGACCACAAACACCACTTTCTTAGTGTCCTTCTGTTTGACTGTTTTGATGTTCTCGGCCATCAATCTGCGCCCTTCCGCTCTGACGGTGTTGTCAGAATTCTTCTTGCCTCCAACGACCACCTCAACGCGATAGTTACCGTCGGGCACCTTTACCGAGAAGTAGAACGGATCGGTGGTGTTCTTTGTGCGAGGGGCGGGTAGGATGTCGTATCCGAATCCGATGCTGTCGTTATAAACCGGTTGCGACTTCGTCAGGTCGAAGTCATAACATTGCGCTACCATCTGCATGGGAAGTGTGGCAAGTAGCGAAAATAGTAAGTTTTTTGTTATTGTTTTCAAGTTTGTAAGTTTGTTATGTTAATTTGTTGTGCAAAAGTACTCTTTTTTTTCAAAAAGGCAAAAAGATTTTGGTAAAATATGTCTTTTGTTTGCAAATTAATTGCTACCTTTGCACCGCCTTTAAAACAGACGATATTGTTATAACATTAAATAGTTTTATGAATTTCACAATGTTAATTACCGTCCTAGTGACGGCTATTACACTGGTGGCAGCAGCTTACGTTACGGCGAAACTATTAGGTCCACGTTCCTATAATAAGGTCAAGGGTGAACCGTTTGAATGCGGTATTCCTACACGTGGTTCCAGTTGGATTCCCATTAACGTGGGCTATTATTTATTTGCCATCCTCTTTCTCATGTTCGATGTAGAAACTGTGTTTCTGTATCCGTGGGCTGTAGTTGTGAAGGACTTCGGACCGATGGCTCTGCTGTCAATCGGGTTCTTCCTGGTAGTATTAGTATTTGGCCTGGCTTATGCTTGGCGGAAAGGAGCACTGGAATGGAAGTAAGAAAGCCAGCAATCAAGTCTCTACCATACGACGAGTTCAAGGATAACGAATCGTTGGAGAAAATCGTTGACGAGCTCCATGAGGGCGGTGTCAACGTGGTAACAGGCAATCTGGACTCCCTGATCAACTGGGGACGTTCAAACTCGCTTTGGTCACTTACGTTTGCCACTTCGTGCTGCGGTATCGAGTTTATGGCGTGCGGTTGTTCGCGCTACGACTTCTCGCGCTTCGGTTTCGAGGTAACGCGTAACTCTCCCCGTCAGGCCGACCTCATCATGTGTGCCGGCACCATTACCCACAAGATGGCTCCTGCCTTGAAGCGTCTTTACGACGAGATGGCCGAGCCTAAATATGTGGTAGCTGTTGGTGGATGTGCCATCAGCGGTGGCCCCTTCAAACAGAGTTATCATGTGGTGAAGGGTATCGAGGAGATTGTTCCTGTGGATGTGTTCATCCCAGGTTGTCCTCCCCGTCCGGAGGCCATCCTCTATGGCATGATGCAGCTGCAGCGTAAGGTGAAGATCGAGAAGTTCTTCGGTGGTGCCAACCACAAGCAGACCAAGGAAGAGGCCGCTCTGGGTGTCTCTAACGAAGAGCTGACCTACGGACGCGGCGGCAAGAAGCCCATTGTGGTGACCGAGGTGCCTGCAGAGTTTACAGAAACCCTTAAAAAAGAACAGGAGGAAGCGAAATGAAACTGAATCATCTTGTATTTGACTTCGACAAGTTCGCACAGGAGATGCAGAACTTGAAAGACAAGAAGCACTTCGACTTCCTGGTGACCATCGTTGGCGAGGACTTCGGCGAAGAAGAAGGTCTTGGCTGTGTGTATATCCTCGAGAATACCGAGAGTCACGAGCGTGTCAGCGTGAAGATGCTGGCAAAGGTTGTTGATGGCGAGAGCGTCATTCCTACTGTGGTTAACATCTGGAAGGGTGCCGACCTCCTGGAGCGCGAGTGCTTCGATTTCCTCGGCATCAAGTTCCTGGGACATCCCGACATGCGTCGCCTGTTCCTGCGCAACGACTTCAAGGGATACCCCCTTCGCAAGGACTTCCAGGCCACTAACGAGTATACACTTGAGGACGACAACGAGCCCGACTTCGGACTCGAGTATTCGCTTGATCGCGACGGCCGTCTGCAGAAGAAAGAGAACAAGCTTTTCGCTTCCGACGACTACGTCATCAATATCGGTCCTCAGCACCCCTCAACCCATGGTGTGCTCCGCTTGCAGACCGTGCTGAATGGTGAGACCGTGAAGCGCGTTTATCCTCATCTGGGATATATTCATCGTGGCATCGAGAAGATGTGGGAGTCAATGACCTATCCTCAGACGCTGGCTCTGACCGACCGTCTGAACTACCTCTGCGCCATGCAGCAGCGCCACGCGCTGGTGGGCGTCATCGAGGAAGCTATGGAGGTTGAGTTGACCGACCGCATCCACTATATCCGCACCATCATGGACGAGCTTCAGCGTTTGGACAGTCACCTGCTGTTCACCTCATGCTGTGCTCAGGACCTGGGCGCCCTCACCGCCTTCCTTTATGGCATGCGCGACCGTGAGCATGTGCTCAACGTGATGGAGGAGACCACCGGCGGACGCCTCATTCAGAACTATTATAGAATAGGTGGCCTGCAGGACGACATTGATCCTAACTTCGTGAACAACGTGAAGGAACTCTGTAAGTACCTGCGTCCGATGATTAAGGAATACATGGACGTGTTTGGCGATAACATCATCGCCCACAACCGTCTGGAGAATGTAGGTCCTATGTCGATGGCCGACTGTATTAATTATGGTGTGACAGGTCCTGCCGGTCGTGCTTCTGGTTGGAAGAACGACGTTCGCAAGAACCATCCTTACGACATGTATGGTAAGGTGGACTTCGAGCAGATCACCCTCGACACCTGCGACTCTATGGGTCGTTATCTGGTTCACATCAACGAGATGTATCAGAGCTTGAACATCATTGAGCAACTCATCGACAATATCCCCGAGGGTGACTTCTATGTGAAGCAGAAGCCCATCATCAAGGTGCCCGAGGGACAGTGGTACTTCTCTGTCGAGGGTGCTGCAGGTGAGTTTGGCGTATACCTTGATTCAAAGGGCGACAAGAGTCCTTACCGCATGAAGATGCGTCCTATGGGTCTCTCGCTCGTTGGTGCACTCGACCCCATGCTGCGTGGCCAGAAGATTGCCGACCTGGTGACCACTGGTGCAGCTATTGATATTGTTATACCTGACATCGACAGATAAAACAAACTATGGAACATATATTTGATTTCTCACAAGTAACCACTTGGTTTCACGAACTGCTTATGCAGACCCTGGGACTGAGCGAGTTCTTTGCGATTCTCATTGAGTGTGTGCTCGTGGGTGCAGCCATCCTGGGTGCCTACTCGGTAATCGCTATGATACTGATTTTCATGGAGCGTAAGGTCTGCGCCTACTTCCAGTGCCGTATCGGCCCGGTTCGCGTAGGACCATGGGGCTTGATGCAGGTGCTGGCCGACGTGCTGAAGATGCTCATCAAGGAGATCTTCATCGTTGATAAGGCCGACAAACTGCTTTATATCGTGGCTCCCTTCCTGGTTATCATCGGTTCGGTTGGCGCTTTCGCCTTCCTGCCCTGGAACCGTGGTGCTCACATCCTCGACTTCAACGTAGGCATCTTCCTGCTCACCGCCATCTCGTCAATTGGCGTCGTAGGCATCTTCCTCGCCGGTTGGGGCTCTAACAACAAGTATTCTGTGGTATCGGCCATGCGTGCCGCCGTTCAGATGATTTCTTACGAGATGTCACTCTGCCTCTGCCTTATCACGGCTGTCATCCTGACAGGCACCATGCAGGTGAGCGGCATCGTCGAGAGTCAGGCCGGTCCTTGGGGATGGCTCATCGTCAAGGGTCACGTGCCCGCCATCATCGCATTCCTGGTGTTCCTTATCGCCGGAAATGCTGAAGCCAACCGCGGCCCGTTCGATATGGCCGAGGCCGAGAGCGAGTTGACAGCCGGTCACCACACCGAGTATTCTGGTATGGGCTTCGGCTTCTTCTACCTGGCCGAGTTCCTCAACCTCTTTATTATTGCCGGCATCGCTGCCACCGTATTCCTGGGCGGCTGGGCACCCATTCAGATTGGTGTCGAGGCCTTCGACGAGGTGATGCAGTATATCCCCGGCATCGTGTGGTTCATGGGTAAGGCCTTCCTGCTGGTTTGGTTGCTCATGTGGATTAAGTGGACGTTCCCCCGTCTGCGTATCGACCAGATTCTGAAGTTAGAGTGGAAGTACCTGATGCCGCTGGCACTTATCAACCTGGTGCTGATGACGGTCATTGTGGCCTTCGGACTGTATCTTTAAAGCGACCTTAAATACTTAAGGACCTTAAAAAGAAAAAGTAAAAATGGAAAAAGAAAAATCATATTTCGGAGAAATAGGGCACGGCATCAAGACGTTGGCCACCGGTATGAAGGTCACCCTGGGTGAGTACTTCAAGGACTACTGGACCAACAAATCTACTGAGCAGTACCCTGAGAACCGCAAGACCACACTCCACGTGTCGAAGCGTCATCGCGGACGTCTGGTCTTCAAGCGTAACGAAGATGGCGCCTACAAGTGCACGGCCTGCACCTTGTGCGAGAAGGCTTGTCCTAACGGCACTATCAAGATTACTGCCCACATGGAGGAAGATCCCGAGACGGGCAAGAAAAAGAAGGTGCTCGACGACTATCAGTACGACCTGGGCGACTGCATGTTCTGTCAGCTCTGCACCAATGCCTGCAACTTCGACGCCATCGAGTTCACCAACGATTTCGAGAACGCCACGTTCAGTCGCGACTCATTGGTACTTCACCTTAATAAAGAGGTATACGGCGGCGGCTCGCTGCCCAACATCCTTGAAGGTGGAGCCGAGTGGCAGGTTGGTAAGTTTAACACTAAAAAGAAGTAAACCGCACTATGGCTAGTATAGTAGTATTTTCTATTCTCGCTGTTGTCATCCTGGGTTCTGCCCTGTTGTGTGTGACAACAAAGCGAATCATGAGAGCCGCCACCTATATGTTGTTCGTGCTCTTTGGCGTAGCAGGTCTTTACTTCCTGCTCGATTACACCTACCTGGGTGCCGCACAGATTGCCGTTTATGCCGGTGGCGTAACGATGATCTATGTGTTTGCCATCCAGCTGGTAAGCAAGCAGACGCTGCAGGGAATGGTTGAGCACATCAAGTGCTCGCGCATGCTCCAGGGCCTGCTTCTCTCGGTTGTAGGTCTGGCCACCGTAGCTGTTGTCTTCCTGAAGAACAGCTTCATCAGCGCCGCCACCACCGACGAGTTGCCTATGGACCAGATTGGTACCGCCCTGCTGGGTAGCGAAAAGTATCAGTATGTGTTGCCGTTCGAGTTTATCTCAGTATTCCTGCTGGCATGCATCATCGGCGGTTTGGTTGTTTCACGTAAAAAGGAGGATTAAGCTATGGTACCTGTAGAATGTTATTTTGTGCTCTCAGCACTCCTGTTCTTCATCGGCGTCTATGGTTTCGTCACCCGTCGCAACCTCATCGCTATGCTCATCTCTATCGAGCTGGTGCTCAATGCCGTTGACATTAACTTCGCAGCGTTCAACCGCCTGCTGTTCCCCGGCGAGCTCGAGGGCTTCTTCATGACCCTCTTCTCGATTGGTGTGAGTGCAGCCGAGAGTGCTGTGGCTATCGCTATTATTATTAATGTGTTCCGCAACTTCAAGAGTGACAGCGTGGACGCTATTACTAACATGAAAGGATAAACCGCTATGATCTACGAATTATCTTATTTGATTCTGCTTCTGCCGCTGCTGTCCTTCCTCGTGTTAGGACTGGCTGGCATGAAGATGCAGCACAAGACTGCCGGACTCATCGGCACTTGCTCGCTGTCGCTGGTTACTGTTCTGTCATACCTCACGGCCATCACCTATTTCACGGCCCCCCGTACGGCAGAGGGTATCTTCCAGACCATCGTTCCCTTCAACTTCACATGGCTGCCTCTGGGCAATCTCCACTTCGACATGGGTATCCTTCTGGATCCTATCTCGGTGATGATGCTCGTGGTCATCTCAACCGTGTCGTTGATGGTTCACATCTACTCATTCGGCTATATGCACGGTGAGAAAGGTTTCCAGCGCTACTACGCTTTCCTGAGCCTCTTCACCATGTCAATGCTGGGCCTGGTTTTGGCCACCAACATCTTCCAGATGTACATGTTCTGGGAGCTTGTGGGTGTATCATCTTACCTGCTCATCGGCTTCTACTATCCTTTGAAGCCCGCCATTGCAGCCAGTAAGAAGGCCTTCATCGTGACCCGCTTTGCCGATATGTTCTTCCTGATTGGTATTCTGACCTTCGGCTATTATACCGATTCGTTCAGCTTCTCGTTTGCTGGCGACATCGTGATGGGTCAGGGCACCACACCGTTCATCGAGGGCAATATGGCCAAGGCCGTTGCCGCAGGTGGTTTTATTCTGCCTACGGCTCTGGTGCTGATGTTCATCGGTGGTGCCGGTAAGAGTGCCATGTTCCCCCTGCACATCTGGCTGCCCGATGCCATGGAGGGCCCAACACCTGTATCTGCACTCATCCACGCCGCTACGATGGTGGTGGCCGGTGTGTTCCAGATTGCACGTATGTTCCCCCTCTGGATTGAGTATGCCCCCGAGGCTATGTCGATTGTGGTTTGGGTAGGCGTTATCACCGCCTTCTATGCAGCTGCTGTGGCTTGCGCCCAGAGCGACATCAAGCGTGTGCTGGCCTTCTCGACCATTTCTCAGATTGCCTTCATGATGGTGGCCCTTGGCGTATCGCTGCCCGGTCATCACGGCGCTCTGCTCGACAACCACGCACAGCTGGGTTATATGGCTGGCATGTTCCACCTCTTCACCCACGCTATGTTCAAGGCCTGCCTGTTCCTGGGTGCCGGCTGTATCATCCATGCCGTTCACTCTAACGAGATGGCCCTGATGGGTGGCCTGCGCAAGTATATGCCTATCACCCACATCACCTTCCTCATCTCATGTCTGGCCATTGCCGGTATTCCCTTCTTCTCGGGCTTCAGCTCGAAGGACGAGATTATCACCGCCTGCATGGCCTACAGTCCGGTGGTTGGTTGGATCATGACGGGTATTGCCGCTATGACCGCCTTCTATATGTTCCGCCTGTACTACGGCATCTTCTGGGGTACAGAGAACAAAGAGGCACACGAGCATCACACACCACACGAGGCTCCGCTCACCATGACCCTGCCTCTCATTGTGCTCTGTGTGATCACCGTTGGCGTGGGTGTTTATTCTACGCTGGCAGGCTTCCTGGATTGGGGTGGCAGTTTTGGTTCGTTCGTATCGGCTGCCGGTACCGACTATACCATCCACTTCGACACCCAGATTGCAGCCACCTCAACGGTCATCGCCATCCTGAGCATCTGTCTGGCCACCTATATCTATAAAGGTGAGAGTCAGCCCATTGCCGACCGCCTGTATAAGACGTTCCCCAAGTTGCACCGTGCAGCCTACAAGCGTTTCTATCAGGACGAGATTTGGCAGTATGTCACCCACCGCATCATCTTCCGTTGCGTTTCTACGCCCATTGCCTGGTTCGACCGCCATATTGTTGACGGTACGTTCAACTTCCTGGCTTGGGGTGCCAACGAGGGCGGCGAGAGTCTGCGTGCCTGGCAGAGTGGCGACGTGCGCAAGTATGCCGTTTGGTTCCTCACCGGCACAGTGGCATTAACATTAATCCTATTAGCTCTATAGT
The DNA here is from genome assembly GCF_023204875.1 of Prevotella sp. E15-22. Taxonomy (NCBI): domain Bacteria; kingdom Pseudomonadati; phylum Bacteroidota; class Bacteroidia; order Bacteroidales; family Prevotellaceae; genus Prevotella; species Prevotella sp. E15-22. Next base: position 1,703,414 of record NZ_CP096247.1, on the reverse strand, counting down.
ACTATAGTATCTATAGTGCCTATAGTAACTATAAGAAAGGAATAAGATTATGAATATATTAAGTTTATTCGTTTTGATTCCCGCCCTGATGCTTCTGGGATTGTGGATTGCCCGCAACCTCAACCAGGTGCGTGGCGTGATGGTGGCCGGCTCGTCAATGTTGCTGGCGCTGTCCATCTGGCTTTGCTATTATTTTGTGACCGAGCGTAACGGCGGCAACGATGCAGAGATGCTGCTCGTGGCCTCTACGCCTTGGTTCAAGCCCCTGAATATTGCCTACAGCGTAGGCGTCGACGGCATCTCGGTGGTCATGCTGCTCCTGTCGAGCATCATCGTGTTCACCGGCACCTTCGCCTCATGGCAGCTGAAGCCCATGACCAAGGAGTATTTCCTTTGGTTCACCCTCCTTTCAACGGGTGTTTACGGCTTCTTTATCTGCACCGACATGTTCACCATGTTCATGTTCTACGAGGTAGCCCTGATCCCCATGTACCTGCTCATTGGCGTGTGGGGTAGTGGACGCAAGGAATACTCGGCCATGAAGCTCACCCTGATGCTGATGGGTGGCTCGGCCCTGCTGATTCTCGGTGTGCTGGGTATCTATTACTTCAGCGGCCACACCACGATGAACGTCAACGAGATTGCTGCTATGCACAACATCCCCGAGGAGGTTCAGAATGCCTTCTTCCCCTTCATCTTCATCGGTTTCGGTGTGCTGGGTGCACTGTTCCCCTTCCACACATGGAGCCCTGACGGTCACGCTTCTGCGCCCACAGCCGTATCAATGCTGCACGCAGGCGTACTGATGAAGCTCGGTGGCTATGGCTGTTTCCGCCTGGCCATGTATCTGCTGCCCGACGCCGCTCAGAACCTGTCATGGATCTTCCTGATTCTCACCACCATCTCGGTGGTCTATGGTGCCTTGAGCGCTTGCGTGCAGACCGACCTGAAGTATATCAACGCCTATTCGTCGGTGTCACACTGCGGACTGGTGCTCTTCGCGCTGCTCATGATGCAGAAGACCGCCTGCACGGGTGCTATCCTCCAGATGTTGTCACACGGTTTGATGACCGCCCTCTTCTTCGCCCTCATCGGTATGATCTACGGACGTACCCACACCCGCGACATCCGCGAGTTGGCAGGCCTGATGAAGATTATGCCTTTCCTGGCTGTGGGCTATGTCATTGCCGGTTTGGCCAACCTGGGTCTGCCCGGCTTCTCAGGCTTCATTGCCGAGATGACCATCTTCGTTGGCTCGTTCAGCGCAGGCGAGATGTCGGGCGATCCCTCATCGTCGTTCCGCATGGTGGCCACCATCATTGCCTGTACGTCGATTGTGGTCACCGCAGTCTACATTCTGCGTGTGGTGGGTAAGATTCTGTATGGCGAGGTTGAGAACAAGCACTTCCTGGAACTCACCGATGCCACATGGGACGAGCGCGTGGCCGTGTGCTGCCTCATCTTCTGTGTGGCCGGTCTGGGTTGCGCTCCCTTCTTCTTCAGCGATATGATCTCGCCCTCAGTAGGAAATATCTTAAGTTCAATTGGAGTCATGTAAAGGAGGAAAAGAAATGGATTACAGTCAATTTTTGAATATGATTCCCGAGGCAACCCTGATGTTGGCCTTGATTATAGTGTTCTGTGCCGACTTTGCATTGAGCACGAGCCCCCGCAAGACCCACGTGCTGAGCATCCTCACCGGCGCTCTGCTGCTGTGCCAGTTGGTGCCCTGCTTCATGGCCCAGCCTGCCACAGCCTTCGGAGGTCTGTATGTTTCGTCGGCCATCGTCAATGTGATGAAGACCGTGCTCACCCTGGGCACCTTCATCGTTGTCGTGATGTCGCAGTCGTGGATCAACAACAACGCCACCAAGATCTCGGGCGAGTTCTATGTGCTGGTCATCTCAACACTCCTGGGTATGTATATGATGATGTCTGCCGGACATTTCCTCATGTTCTTCCTCGGACTCGAAATGGCATCCGTGCCCATGGCCTGCCTCGTAGCCTTCGACCGCTACAAGCAGAAGTCGGCCGAGGCCGCTGCCAAGTATATCCTCACAGCCACCTTCTCGAGCGGCGTGATGCTCTATGGCATCTCGTTCCTCTATGGTGCTGTAGGCACGCTTTATTTCGATGATATGGCCGCACAGATTCAGCTCACCCCGCTCACCATTATGGGCATGGTGTTCTTCTTCAGTGGACTCGGTTTCAAGATCTCGCTGGTGCCCTTCCACTTCTGGACGGCCGACACCTACGAGGGTGCTCCCACACCCGTCACGGGTTATCTGAGCGTTGTGTCGAAGGGTGCAGCCACGCTGACGCTGGCCATCATCCTCATCCACGTCTTCGGACGCCTGGTAGACCTATGGCAGCCCCTGCTCTGGATTGTCATCATGCTCACCATCACCGTGGGCAACCTCATGGCCATCCGTCAGAGCGAGTTGAAGCGCTTCATGGCCTTCTCGTCAATCTCGCAGGCAGGCTATATCATGCTGGCCGTGGTGGGCAACAGCACCGCCAGTCTCACCGCCCTCACATTCTACGTGCTGGTTTACGTGGCTGCCAACATGGCCGTGTTCACCGTTATCAGCACCGTGGAGGAGAACAATGGCGGCAAGACTCAGATGAGCGCCTACAACGGCCTTTATCAGACCAACCCCAAGTTGGCCCTGCTGATGACCCTTGCGCTCTTCTCGCTGGCCGGCATTCCTCCCTTTGCAGGCATGTTCTCAAAGTTCTTTGTATTTATGAGTGCCGTAGGTGGTCACGAGAGTGCACCCTTCTGGCCCTATTTCGTGGTGTTCATCGCCCTCATCAATACGGTGGTCAGCTTGTACTACTATCTGCTCATCGTCAAGGCCATGTATATCACCAAAGAAGAGAACCCACTGCCCACCTTCCGCAATGGCGCTGCCATCAACTGGAGCCTCGCCATCTGCACCGCGGGCATCCTGCTGTTCGGCATTTGCTCGTGCATTTACGAATGGATTGACAAGGCCGCTGTGGCCTCGCTCTAAAATGATGAAATCATTTAGTTAAGTATATCGTGGCCGTGAGGCTACTTTCATGGTTTTTCGAAAGCATTTTTCTATAAAAATGCTGTAGAAAAGAATTTTTGTTATTTATTTGCAGGAGGCCCGCGTGATGCGTCCCTCCTGTTTTTTTATTAGAACAAAAGGGATGCACTCGTTTTGAGTACATCCCTTCTTTCTTTGTCATCGATGCTCAGACTCCCATGCACGAGGTGGTGCCCAGTGTGGTGAGGATGGCCGTAATGACGCTTGCAATAATCTGCAAGATTGTTTTCCAACCTTCTTTCTTCATGATACTTTTTGATTTTTAATGGTTAACCGTTGTTGTTGCCGTTGCCAGAGTTGTTGTTCTTGTGGGCAGCCTCGTCAGCCTTAATCGATGCAACATATTCGCTGAAAGATGTCTCGCCTTTTACCGCTCTACCGTCGGGGCCTTCCTCGTAGTTGACGATGCTCTTGACGCGCAGAGCGCACTTCTCCTTCATGACGCGACTTGTCAGGTTGTCCAGCGTGGTGCTGTCGGGATGGAAGCGCACGTGCACACCCTTCACGTGCTCTGCAACGCTGTACTCTTCGATTTTGTTGGCACCTGCCGACTCAAGCATGGGATAGAATGTGCCGATGCCCTCCAACTGAATGGCCACGCCCTGCGCAATGAGTTCGGGAATGCAGCGACGCAAAGTGGCAATGACACCAGCCACCACATCACTTGTGTAGATGCTTCCGTGACTCTCAATGTGCTGACACAGTGCGCGAGTGTTCAGCGTTGTACGACGAATCACACGGCCATACCACTTACAGTAGGCCTTCGAGGCCATGTTCTTGTTCTGGGATAGAATAATGTCCAGAGGAATTCTTGATTTTGCCATAACTTTTAATGGTTCTTTAATGGTTAAACTTGCGTTATTTTTAATGGTTAAGGACGTCTCTTAAACGCATTACAAAGGTACAAAATTTTTCTGAATCCTGCAAATATTTTGCCAACTTTTTTCTGAAAAATATTTGTTTTATTTTGTGGGTGAGGAAACGGCAGATCGTGGGGCTCGAAACGGCATATCGAGCCCCACGAAACGGCATATTGTCACGAGTCAGCCGATTTTGATAATCGCTTTAAGTACAGTTCACTAAAGTCTTTGCAGTCAGGTGGCAACTGATGATGCACCAACGAAGGCAGCACCTCTTTCAGTTGCAGGAACAGTCGCTCGCCAGGCGCATCACGATCGGGATACATGTGATAGCTAATTGATAATTGAGAATTGAGAATTGACAATTGTTCCATGTCCGCTTTTATGAGCAGCGTGGCCGAGGGGATGGCAATGGCCTTATGACCTGCCGAGAGCATGGCCCAGCAGTCGGAAGCGCCCTCGGTGATAAAGAGCTCCTCGCCCGATCGAAGCAGGTTCAACACGGGCAGGTTGTAGATGCCACATTGCGAGCCCTGAGGAAAGCGGAAGCGAGGCAGAGCACCCTTTATCAGGTTGCGGTTCTGCACGCCCACCAGTCGCCCCTCACAATCGTAATAAGGAATCTGCAGCCACGGCACGCCCTGCTTATCTTTCCACGAAGTGAGTCGGCACCAGCGAACCACCCTCGGGTCAATCCGTCGCTCGTCAAAAAGAAACCGCCGTGCCTCGTCGTTCAAAAACGGCCGATCAAAAAATCTTTCGTATCGATGCAGACTCACCCCCAACCCCTCCCTGTGAGGGAGGGGAGTGGTTACCTCTTGCGACTTCCATTCGTCAAGGATGATGTTGTTCTCGTTGGCCAGCCACTTGCAAGCAGCTCGGAAGTCCAGATGCAGGTGCCGCATCACCAAGTCAATCGTGCCGCCCGAAGCCCCACACACAAAACACCGATACGTATTCTTGCTTACCTTAAACGAAAGACTCGGATGCGAGTCGGCATGAAACGGACACAGCGCTTTGTGCCTCGCCACCCGCAGTCCAAGTCGCTCCGCGACCCCCTCGATGGGGAGGTCGCGGAGCTTCTGAAGTTCGTACTTTTCCATTATCGTGTGCGGTTTAGGTAAGACTCGGTCTTCGTGTAAAGCCCTGTCTGCTCGTTGAAGGTTATCAGTCCGCGATGCACCCACACGCGCAGCTGTCGCTTGGTGCCTTCCTTGCTCTTGCCTGACTCCAATCGAAGAGCCTCCAGTTGCTGTTCGTTAAACGAGTCGCCCTTGATATCGTCGAGCATATTGGCAGGTGCGGCCTTCGAGGCCTCAGTCGTACAGGTGTCACCCTCTTTCAGCAGGTCGCCCAGCACCTGGTATTTACTCCACATGTCATGGAAGACCAACCATTCTACCACGTCGCCCATCGAGCGCGTCCATGTCATATTGTTGAGCGCCCACATGATGCAACCAGCCTTCCAAGCAGAAATCAGACTACGCTTACCCATATCCCAGAGGCTGTCGTTATCGGTCAAGTCGCCCAACTCGGCGATGTCGTTGGCCAAATGTTCTATGAGCTTGTTCAGCGGTTTGATGACATAGCGCCCCTTGCAGTTGTCGAGGCGAGCTAGATACTCGTCCAACTTCCCATAGAAATCATCACTGAACTTACCTATGCGTGGAATCTTTCCGTCACGGTTTCCACGAGCCTTATAGGAGAAAACCATGCGTCCCAGCGTGCCGTCGTAGAGGTTGTACTTGAAGAATTGGCGTGCTCGGATGGGCGTCGTGCTGACGGTCAGGTTAGTTCTTAATAAGGCCGAGCCCGTGATGCCATCCACCGTAGCACGCAGGGCGTTGTACACCTCACGGTCCCACATCAGGCGCAGCATCTGCGTCACCTGCTTGTGATTGCCGCAAAGGTTGTCCAGCTGCTCAATCTCTTTCAGGTCGATGTAGGTGCTCAGTCCGCCATGCTCCTGACAAGCCATCTGTGCTTTCAGGTAGCCCGGCTTCGAGCAGTCGGCAGGCAGGAATCTGAGCAACGGAAACACCTCTTCAGGTCGTTCCTTCGACTGAGAGCGCTTTTTGTAGGTCTTCTGATATTCGAGATACTTTCTCAGTTCTTCAGCATCCTGCTGACGGAAATCGCGGTTGCAGGCTTCCACTAAGAGTCCCAACTGACCCTTGTTTCCTGCACTATCGGCTATCAAAGCAGCCTGCTGACCGCACATTTCGAACCATTGACCCGAGGGATATTGAAATTCTGCCTGACTGATTTTGGTGCCTATTACAGGAGAAAGCATGGGTAGGAGTGGTTCATTCATGTCCTGACTGGTCTGCGAAAGCAGCAATTTAAAACATTCTGTGCCCTTGCCAAGAGTAGGCATTGAGGGTGCTGTTGATTTTGTGATATCGTATTTCATGTTGATAATCAATTATTTACGTTAATACTATGGCGTTTCAGCGTTTCGCGTTTCAGCGTTTCAGTAGGGGGTATGTGGGGTGTTTAATCTCTTTTCTTATATATAACTTATTAATTATTAGATAGTTATAAGTATTAATAAAGAAGATGAAACGACTTTTCCTTGGGTGAAACGCTGAAACGCTGAAACGCTTCAGCCTGTCACTTACTTCTCTATAAGGCTCTTCAGTCCTTGACGTAGTTCGCGATACACCTCGAAAGCATAGTTGTCAATACTCAGGTTCGAACCAAGCTTTGGCATCTGTTTTAAGTTTGGACGATAAGAACCATCATCCCTGCGAGTAATCGTGACGAACATACTGTCGAATACGTGTGGATTGCGCTTGATGGCAGTCTGAGGTACGGTCTCCACAAATGTGTAGTGTGGATCACGGCAGATGAACTCATCAACTTCGGCATCCGTGTCAAGTCTCAACACGCCCGGGTAGCTCTTGCCCGCCTTTGCTCGCTTGTCGTTGCGTAGAAGTGTCTTCACGTTACACCCCAAGTCCGTGTTCGCGTGCCAACTTTGCTCTTCATCTTCCTCATTCTCCTGAGAAGCGATGTACTGGCGGTAGCCAATAGCGAGCGGTGAATTATCATGAAGCATTTCTGATACGATGCTTCCGAGAAGGCGAGGTTCGTTAGATTCTCTTGAACCTGCCTCAATGTTGCTTTTTAATACCTTTTTCATAATTTTATAGCGGTATTAAGGGCGTGAGACCATCTGCATTGCCCAACCACAGCGGCCAAGAACTGAACTGTTCAATTCTCGGCAGCAAAGGACTTAAGACCTTTTAGTACCCTGAAAATCAGCAAAAAGACCTTTTTAGACCCAGGGTACGGAAATCGTACCTTTTCGGACTTTGTTCAAATTCGGGCATTAAAAAAGCCTTTGAACAGTATTCGTTTACCATTCAAAGGCTAATATGTATTATCAATCTGATGCTGCTAACTTCCGACTATCTTCTTGTATTCCTCTTTCACAAGGTCTTTGTATTTCCAGCCAAGATACTTGTAAGATGCATTTCTTGTATCGGTAGGAGAAACACTTACAGATAATCTGTAATGACGGAAAGCATTTCCTGCTTCCTTGTTCATGATATTCTTTGTACACCACGTGTCATGCTGATTAAGCTTATAGCCACTTACATGATGGTCGGCAATCCATTTATAGAAATCAAGAAAATCCAACATAGCAGCAGTATGTCCAAATGTGTCTGCTATAGTTTCCTTTTCTTCAAGCAGGCATTCCACCAACTGACGAATCTTCTGTGGTGTGCCAAGTTCTTTGACCTTGGGCATTTCCGAGAAAGTATAAAGATTGGCTGCTTCAAGAAACAAATCGAATTTGTCTTTGGGAAGGACTGAAGCAGTAGCTGTTTGTTCTTGAGATATAGATTGGATGGTGTTCACTCGTCGGATGACAGATGGGGTAAAAGCCTTCACCTTTTCGTTGTATCTCATTACAACATCAGCATCTGGGAATTCGCCTTTCCAATCGAAAACGAAATTCTCAAAGTCCGTTTCGTACTTCTGCTGTAAGCTTTTCTCCAATACTCTTCTGAAAGTATGGTATACTTCAAAATAGAATTGGGTGAGCGATTCCTTTATGTATGTTTCGTTTGCGTCTTTGCATAGTGACGTGATAGAGGAGAACAGCTTGCGAATATAGGTGCGTACTACACCATCATCCTGAACAGACATTACCAACATCAGTAGGCATTCCATAGTTCTGCAACATTCCACCTTGACCAACAAATGAAGGAACTTTTCCGTTGGAGTCGTTTCCGGGGTAGGTGAAAATAATCCTTCAAGACTAAGCTTTTCATCGACTCTTGTATAGTCATCATCTCCAAAGTTCATGCCTTGTTTTCGTGCTTGTTCTGCCCCCTGACGTATCTCTCGGTCATCTTTATAGTCGGCAGACACCTGCACTAATCCGCTTGTTTCGACAGCAGCAATTAGAGATTCCTCTAATGCCATCAGGCTTTGCCCACCTTGAGAAAAGATTTTCATCAAGTCACGCCAGAGCAGAGAAATCTCTTTATCCGTTTTTAACGTGGAGAGTATCTGTCTGCGCAGGTCGCCTCTCAACATGCTATCAATAATGGCTAATGTCATAGTTTCAATCCGTTAGAGCATCCAGAGATTATGTTTTCCAAACTCCGGCAAGTCCTCATCGTTGAAATGTGGAACGTATTCAGCTACCAATTCCGGGTATGCAATCGTAATAGGCACATTCTGCATCTTGACCGACTTCCAATAGAGTCGGCAGAATTGATAAACCTGAGTGATAATATCGATGGTATCTTCCTTAGTCAGAATGCCTCCAGTATTGGTATTTGCGCTTGTAATAGTCAATTTGATTGGGAAGAGGATGTCAGCCTTTCCATAATCGGAATATCTCTCGTTGTTGTAAAGCAAAAATTGTGTGTCTCTCAGATGCACGTATGTACCACTTGCAGGCATAAAGTCGTTCTTGCTTACATCGAACGCTATCAAATCATCATTCACGGCTGTTACCATGTTGACCACATATACAGGACATTGCAAGTCATTCTGTTTGAGCATCATTTCAATCTGCTCTCCTTCTTCGCGGCGAAGTTTCTTATAATAGTGAATAATAAGTCGGTCGGGGTTCTGGTACTCTTTACAGAATTGCCAAAGTGCTTTCTTCAAGCTCGTTCCTAAAGCTTCGGTATCTTCTGCCTGACAGCAATCGAACTCACGGAATTGTCCCTCCTTGTCGAAGCAGAAAGCAGTACCGAGGTAAGGTCTTCGTCCTTGCTGCTTAGATGCTCCAATGCCAACAATCATATCGTTTCGTTGAGACAGACTTTCCAATCCCCACGGCATACCAAACTGCTTACCTGTAATGGCTGCGGCGATGTTGGGAAGGAAATATCCAAAACTGTTGTTGTCGATATTTGGAGCGTAGATGACCTGCGACGTAATTTTTGATTTCATCAGCAGTTCTTTCATCCTGTAATATATTTCATGCAGACGCGGTTCTTGCGTGTCCTTATGAATCTCACTTATGATGATTGCTATGTAGTTTGTGCCAGGAATGAAGCGGCTGTCATCCATCAGATGTTGCTGCAATTCCTGTAGTGCCGTGTCGTATGACTTATATGAAAGACTGAGTTTGGGTACCCATGATATGGGTTGGGTAAGATACTCACCCAATCGTTTGAAAGTTCTGTTTGTACCTGTTTCTATATCGCCCTTGCATACTACGGAAGTGTCACGACCATTCTGGAAAATGTTGTAAAGACGATTGCGTGTAGCATTACTCTTCGGTGAATCCAAACTGACAAAGAAGTATTTGAATGGCTGCGGTTGAGTAAATGGGCCATGCTCAGAAAACTCATTGCGAGGTATTGCCCCAACATAGCCATCGCCGTATTTGAGGTTCTTCGCCTTGTCATCTACCATAAATATATTACTTGGTTTGACTTCAATTAAAGCACCGTTGTTCAATATATTAATGTCAAGAGCATCTTGAAACTGCGATATGACAAGGTATGTTTGGATGAAGTCTTTTACCTTCTTCATCTTGGTAGCATACTTATTTCTGTCGTATGAGCGAGGTTCTGACAAATTAAGCATCTTCTTAGTGTACCTATTTACAATAGGACATCCGCCACCATATTTCTGAAAATGGTGTTGCTTGACTTGCTTTCTGCGAAGCACTTCTGTTCCTACTACGACTTCAAAACCATGATCATCAAGGTCAACTTCATACAAGGTCTTCTTTGAACACCGACTTTCGCCACTATGGCTGACATCAATCTGCCATCCATCTGTTATGTCTTTATAGTAAGGTCTGAGAGTATATCTGTTGTAAAGGATGGCGTTTCCTTCGTCCTTGGGAATCCAAACCTCGATTCTTCCAATGAAATCGCGGCACACAGGAAACCCAAGGCCTCTAAAATAACGCACAATCTTCTGGGTCATTTCGAATCTACCTATACGACACAAATCATTCAGGTCTGCCTTGATAGAGAATTGCTCACCTCTTGGGATGTCCCGGAGTTCCTCTTCCCAGTCGGCAAGGAACACTTCCGATAGATCGTTTAAACATGGATTGTCTTTCCATAGGTTCTCGCATGAATCTTTTGCCACACGGATTGTACCATACTTCCATGTGCTCTTTTGCTCTTTGGTTAGACCTCCACATCCTGCGAAGAGATCAATTACTTTGATACTGCTGCGTCGTTCGACCGCGATGCTGTTAAAAACCAGTTTGTTCATCTTTTATTTTGGTTTATTAGAGTGCAAAAATACTAAAAAATAATTAGAAAAGTGGAGAATTCGTCATATAAAAGATATTTTTTTCGTGATTATTTCGGTTTGGTGCATGCTAATTCGGGAATTATTAGTATTTTTGCACTTGTAATATTCATCTAATAACGATTCACGATGGCGAAAAATCTGAATAGAATTAAGGCTGTCTTGGCCGACAAACAGCGCACCAACAAGTGGTTGGCAGAGCAATTGGGTAAAGACCCCGCAACAGTCAGCAAGTGGTGTACAAACAGCAGCCAGCCCCCGCTGGAGACTCTCATGCAGATAGCCCGTGTGCTGGGTGTCACGGCTGACGACCTCTTGAGGCTCGAAGAGCTACCAGCTATTGGTGCTCGTGGAGAATTACTATAATTAAAAGTAATACGAAGATACAATGGCAAAGAAGGTTACAAATATAGAAGTAAAGGACGCAACAGTTCGTACAATTAAACACGAAGGAGAGGACTTTGTTTGCATTACAGATATTGCACGCCAGAAAAATAGTAGTGACCCAAATGGCGTAATAGCAAATTGGATGCGCAATCGCAACACGATAGAATTCCTGGGTATTTGGGAACAACTATTCAATCCTTGTTTTAACCCCCTCGAATTCGAGGGGTTTAGAAAAGAGGCAGGACTCAATGCTTTCACAATGTCGCCATCAAGATGGATTGAATCAACAAATGCAAAAGGACTTGTAGCAATGGCAGGTCGTTACGGAGGTACTTACGCACGCACAGATATTGCCTTTGAATTTGCATCTTGGATTTCTGTGGAATTCAAACTTTATCTCGTCAAGGAATTCCAACGTCTCAAAGCTGACGAACAGAAGCAACTTGCATGGTCGGCCAAGCGTGAACTTTCGAAAATCAACTATCGTATTCATACCGATGCCATCAAGAGCAACCTTATTCCCGCAGAAGTAACTCGCGAGCAAGCAGCGATGAAGTATGCTGAGGAAGCCGATGTGCTCAATGTGGCTATGTTTGGTATGACTGCCAAGCAATGGCGCGAAGCAAATCCCGACAAGAAGGGTAACATACGCGACTATGCAACCATCAACGAGCTCATCTGCCTCTCGAATATGGAGAACATAAATGCCGTGCTCATCAACGACGGTATGCCACAGGGCGAAAGGCTCATCAAACTCAATCAGATTGCCATCCAACAGATGCAGGTGCTGGAGGATAATGAAGGAAGGAAATTGCTGAAGTAAAACGAAAAACTATCTAGATATGCCAGAACAACGACTACACGAACATTATTATCATCAGTCCCAATTACCATCGCATTATTCATAAGAACAATCCAAGGTTCAATCGCAAGAAGTTCCAGTTCGAGTTTGGGAATGGCGAGGTTTTGAAGCTGAAGTTGTATGAGCATTTGAAGGTATAGAGAATAAAGCAAGTAATAAATAATAACGCAAAATGTAGTTCTATGTCGATTATCGATTTCATAAAAGGTCTTTTTGGTGGAGAGCCTAATGAAGAGACTGATCAGAACGCAAACGTGGTTGAAGATAAGTCTGCAAACTCTGTTTGTTTCGTCGACAACACTCCATCTTTAGAGAATGTAGCTCGTTTTGTCATCCAAAAAGGGATATGTAAGGGGGCAGACATTCAAAGGTATTTCCAAATAGGTTATAGACTATCTGGTAGCTTGATGTCGCAACTTCAGCAGAAAGGAGTTCTTGATAACAATTATAATGTGTTGGTTGATGCCAATATTTCCGATCAAGAATTGGCTCAATTGTTAAGCAAGGAGATACCGGAAACACTTGATTGTCATTCTGCTTCATCTGCCTTCGGGTTTGAGTTAAAAGTAATCTCATCATCCCCTACAGAAATTGAATCATTCATAAAACCTTATATACCTGGGCTATCAAAATATGAGAGCTACGTAGTTTTCGATACAGAGACATCTGGATTATCACCTCAGCAAGGTCATGAGATTCTTCAGATTGGAGCAGTAAAATACAACACTCGGACAGGAGAAACCATTGATACTCGAAGTATCTACATTAAGCCATCCCCCAATTGCGTAATAGAGCCATCTGCTTTGCGTGTCAATGGTATTGACATAGAAAATTTGAAACAAACAGGCGTATCAAAAAGTCAAGCCATCAACACTTTCATCGATTTTATTGGCACATGCCCTCTTTTTGCATACAATGCACCTTTTGATATGCGATTCTTGAAATCTACATGCGAAATGGTTAACATACCTCTGCCGACAAATCCTGTGTGCGATGTTCTTGCAATGGTTAGAAAACTAGCATTGCCAACAGAAAACAAAAAGTTGGGAACCATTTCGGAACATTTTGGGTTTGAAGGAGGCTGTTTTCATGAAGCAATAAAGGACTGTGACGCTACTAATTTTGTGATTCGCCAAATATACTTCAATAACGAAGGAAAGCCTATTGGCAAATCTGTTGATGACATACATTCCAATCTCTATAGAAATGGAGTGAAGCTTGAGCCTTACATAGAGCAAAACATGTTGGAACTTGACGTTTATTCTCGCTTAACAGGTGAGTTTCTGTTCACGAAAACCATAAGGCAATGTGCCGAGAAGGGAATCTATGTGTCATATTCTACGGTAAAAGATTTAGAGGAAACTTTGTGGACAACCGATTATGGCATAAGGCTGCATGAAGATTCGATAGGAAAAATAGAACCTGATATCTATTATGGGAAACGCCTTATTGACGTATATTCCAGAACGACTGGTGAATTCCTTTTCACCAAGACATTGGAAGAATGCGCTGGATTAGCATCGTCTTTAACACAAAAGAAGATTGCGAATGCCACACTAGAAAAGAGTTGGTTAGGTGAATATGGTTTCCGAGCTCATGAAGAAGAATCACAAACGAAGATAGATCGTGACTTCACCTATGGAAAGCGGCTCATTGATTGCTATTCCAAGGATGGTGATTTCTTGAAAAGGTATGAGAGCATTTCTGACATCGTTACTGAGTTGGGCTTTGCTGGGGATAGTCCTATCAAAACCATGCTTCGCCAAGACAAGATAACGTATAATCTAAATGGCTATATTTTCATTTATGCGACGTCCGAACAACCAATTCTGAAAATCGAAGGTGCGCTAATGACGAAAGAGGCTAAGCGCCCCATTTACGTATTCGACCTTGACGGAAATTATCTCAATGTATTTTTGAAGATAACAGATTGCACAGCGACGTATGGTTTACAAGCCGAAGGTGTAAGGAGATGTTTGTCTTCTGGCAAGCCTCAGTATAATGGCTACATCTTCAGATATTCCAATACGCCTTTGAGCGAAGAAGAATTAGCAGCAGCAAAGGAGAATTATGCATATAGGGAAACGTCAAAAGTTGAGAATTAGCACATTGCATCGAAACTCCCAAAGGCTATTCGCTCAAAGTATTTGTCTGTATTAGATTGATTTAGATGTGGTAAAATGGAAATAAATAACAATGACAATACAAGAATTTCGTGATTACATGGCATCGGGCAAACCTGTCGTTGGCGGTGGTGATGTCCACATGATGTTTCATCAACTGTCGCAGGAGGCACTGAAGATAACAGCAGAGATTAACGGCAAGTATCATACTCCAGAGCAGTTGCACGATTTGCTGGAACAACTTTGGGGGCGTGAGGTCCCCAAGACGGTAGGCCTGTTCCCTCCGTTTCATACCGATTGCGGCAAGAACACTATCGTTGGTGAACGGGTCTTCATCAACATGGGTTGTAAGTTCCAAGACCAGGGCGGCATCACCATCGACGAGGGTGCACTCATAGGTCACAACGTCGTGCTGGCAACCATCAATCACGACCTTGACCCGGCCAACCGCCAGAGCATGAGCTATGCACCAATTCACATCGGCAAAAACGTATGGATTGGAGCCAATGCCACCGTTCTTGCAGGCGTGACTATTGGCGATGGAGCCGTAGTAGCTGCTGGTGCAGTAGTGACAAAGGATGTGGAACCGAATACCATTGTTGGTGGCGTTCCAGCCAAGGTGATTAAAAAGATAGAAATGTAAACAGATAAATCGGAATTTACAGCTATGGATTGGAATGAAATGTTTCATGGAATTATTGGATATCACAAAAAGACATTAGTCTCAGATGATATTGTGGAAAAATTCCCTAAGTTAAGTGGAAGGTTGTCATCGATTATTCAAGAAGTTCCCTGTACACCTAATGTCTTGTATTTATACAAGCTCAGGAAAGGGTTTTCCAAAGAGTGGAAATGGTGGGCTATAGAAATGATGGAAAAAGGATTCCAGACACCAGGCATCATTCAATTAGCAGGTGAGGATAAGAATATGAATCCCATTGAATTTTCATCACTTGTCGAAACCATTTTTCATGAATTGGATTTGGACATTAGCAATGATGATGCATTCTATCAATATGCTCTATGGGTGGCTCATCAGGTTCTCGACGGTATGATCTCAGCTGAAGAAGGCTTTAAAGAATTAACTCAAGCTGCAATAGACACAGACTATCACAAAGCCTTTTTGGAGTTCTATTATCTGGAAGAAAACGCAGACCTTTTGCGTGACCATCTACCAGGGTGCTATGGCGATGGGAATATGCGCGAAGATAATATAGAAGCATGGATGCACCAATATTTTGAAAAGTTAATCGAAAGGAACTAATGAGGGCTGTCTTTTGGGGCAGCCCTTTTTTGTATTGTCTTTTGGGTAGTAGAAATCCGGTCAAATCCGATTATTTCCGATCTTTTCCGATCGTTCGGAAATGACCGGAAATGGCCAGAAAAGTTCGGGAAAGTTCGTAAAAGTTCGGAAAAGTTCGGGAAAGTTCGTAAAAGTTCGGAAATGTTCGGAAAAGTTCGGAAAAGATCGGAAATGGCCAGAAATGACCGGAAATGGCCAGAAATGATCGGAAATGATCGGAAAAGTTCGGAAATAAAATTTGGAAATCAACTTTTCTCGCTCAGCGCGGCGAAGGGCGCAAACTGGGCGGCACGGCTCTGCATCGACA
Organism: Prevotella sp. E15-22; assembly: GCF_023204875.1. NCBI lineage: Bacteria > Pseudomonadati > Bacteroidota > Bacteroidia > Bacteroidales > Prevotellaceae > Prevotella > Prevotella sp. E15-22. The sequence goes on along the minus strand of NZ_CP096247.1, from coordinate 1,687,748 downwards.
TGCGGGGATGATGCTTGGGCTCGTAGTGGGGCAGATTGATGATGTCGTCGTAGTCGTGGGTCATGCCTTGTGTCCTCCTATTTGTTTGTTGCGCTCCTTGGCCGTGGCACCTTCCTCGAAGTTCAGGCCTCGGAGGATGGCGTTCTTGCCAAAGCGCTTCTTGATTTTTAACTGTACCTCCTGCATGCGGCGCTCCTTGTCGAGCTTGGCCTGCTCGGCCTGCCGCTGCTTTTCAAGTGCCTCGTAGTCGGTGAAGAGGTCGAGCTGCTGGGGCGCCTGGTCCTTGGCCACGACGGACGCCTCAGGAACCACGTGGTTGGCGGTGATGTTCATGCGGCGCACGAGTAGGTCGGCATTCACGCAACGGTCGAACAGCTGGGTGGCGCCGTCCATGATCTGTCGCGACGACGACGTGGGGCGGTCGAAGTTGAACGTGCCGTGAGCATGCTTGGGCACGGGCTTTCCATAGTGGTTGGTGGTAATCTCGCCGTGGTATTTCTCGCGAATCTCGGGGCGTGTCAGGCATTCGGCATCGTAGCTCACGGTGAGCACCAGCTGGTCGGCCACCAGATGCTTCGACACGAGGCTGAGCGCCATGCCCTCGGCCATCTCGCAAATCACCACGCGGGCTTTTCTGAAGGTGTAAGGCTCGTGCAACACCTGTCCGCTGCTCAGCGAGTTGGTCTCGGGGCGATAGGCCTTCACGGCCTCCATCGTGGCCGGTTCCCAACCCCAGGCATGGTCGATGAGCAACTCGGCATTCACGCCAAAGAGACGGTAGAGCAGTCCCTCGTTCCGAATAGACATGCGGGCCAACTTGCCCATGGTGTCGATGCCATAGATGGCCAGTTTATCGGCTATGCCGCGGCCCACACGCCAGAACTTGGTGATGGGCTGATAGTCCCACAGCTCGCGGCGGTACGACATCTCGTCCAACTCGACAATGCGCACGCCGTCCTTGTCGGCGGGCATCTTCTTGGCCATAATATCCATGGCCACCTTGCAGAGATACATGTTGGTGCCGATGCCTGCCGTGGCCGTGATGCCCGTGGTGGCCAGCACGTCGCGAATCATCTTGATGGTCAGTTCGTGGGCGGTCATCTTATAGGAACGCAGATAGGCCGTGACGTCCATAAACACCTCGTCGACGCTATAAACGTGGATGTCCTCGGGGGCAATGTATTTCAGATAGGTTTCATAAACCTTGTTGCTCACCTCAAGATAGCGCGCCATGCGAGGTGGGGCGATGATAAAATCCACGCCACGCGCCTTCTGATACACCTCAAACAATCGGGCGCGCCCGCCAATGCCGTAGGCCTTCAGCGAGGGCGAGACGGCCAGGCAGATGGTCTTCTCCGTTCGACTGGCATCGGCCACGACGAGGTTGGTGGTCAGCGGGTCGAGCCCTCTGTCCACGCACTCAACCGAAGCATAGAACGACTTCAGGTCGATGGCTATATAGGTGCGCTGTGCCTCTTGCATAATTACCAGACCTCCTTTTCGTCGTCAATCGGGTCGCCGCCGCTGGGAAGGTCGAGGGATTTTTGATCGCCTGGGCTGCCTGCCAGTAACTTTGTACGATGCTGCAGCTTGACAACCTGAATGTTGGGTGTGATATATTGCTTTTTCATAATTCTTTTTTTTATCCCTGTATTATAGCCGCCCTTATCAAGGGGCTCTAAATTTTACTTGATTACTATCTTACGTCCATTATTAATATATAGTCCCTTCGTGGTCGGCTTGCCGTCCAGCTTGCGACCATCGAGTGTGTACCACGCATTGTCATTCGTGTCATTCGTGGTTGAAGAAATACCCGTGGTTTCGTCGAGCGTCATCGTCAGCCCTCGGGCCTGTGCGTCGCCGTCGATTCGCAGGTACGCCTTGCGGGCGGGCATATACTGGGCGGTGTACGGGAAGAATCCGAAGTTGCCGCTCTGCTTACCCATGACGTAGAATGTGCCGGTGCCCAGCGCCGACGTCGCCGTGCGGATGTCCGTGCCGTGCAGGTCGTTGGCCACCGTGTTTTGTGCAGCCTCGCTGCTCGCCATCATACTGATGCTGTTGTCATCGCCCACCAGGATGACCGCCGTACCCTTGGGAATCACCTTGCCCAGCTTGTGCAGCGTCAGCCGTGCGTTCCCCGCATCGTATTCAGCCGTATAGGCCCATGCGTTCTCGCCCTCGTCAATCTTGTAGCCCGTGTGTCCGCAGTAGAATGTCGTCCAGTAGTTGCCGTTGGCGAGGTTGGCAGCAAGGTCGAGGTGCTCGGTATAGAGGTAGAGCGTCTTTTCGGCAATGTCGTTCTTCTGGTCGTCCGTCAGCGTGCCGCTGTAGGTATTCGTGCCGTCGGTCAGCGTCTGGCCGTCGGCTACCTTGACGGCACCGCTGTAACTTTCAGCGGTGATGTAGTCGGTGGCGTTGCTCAGACCGAGGATGATGGTGCCGCTATAGGAACAGATGCCAGGGTCACCGGTACTGGTTACCTTGCCACCATTGATGGTGACGTCGCCGTCGGAGCAAATGCCGGTGGTGTTGACCGTGCCGCCGTTGATGGTGACGCCGTCGATACCATAGATGCCAACATCGCTGGTGCTGGTGACAGTGAGAATGCCGGTGCCAAGAGCCTGGCCGTAAATGGTCAGGGAACAGTCGCCATCGATGCCATGGCTATTGCCGCTTGCGGTCATCGTCTTGCCGTCGGCGAGGATGAGGTTCACGTCGCCATCGAGGGTAATCTGGCCCGTGTAGTTGACGTTATCGTTCACCACATACCAGCCGCTACCCAGCGTCGTCATGGTGTTGATTAGCGGGATGGCGACAACATTCTCGTGCAGTGTGCCAGTGGCATCGACATACGACGTGGCGACGGTGGGATAGACGATGGTAAACGTCGTCTCTTTTGAGTCCGAGTAGTTGCCCTTGCCGGTGATGGTGGCGGTGGCTGTTCCAGCGTTGACGTTATTGCTGTAAGCCACCTCGTAATCCGTGCCAGGAGCAAGCGTTGTTTCTCCGTCAGTTACGACTACATCTGGTTCGATTGCCAAGCCGGTATAGGTTTGGTCAGCGATATTGGCGATGCTGATGTCTTCACTGGTCACGGCTTTCGGGGCGATGGTCACCTCGATAGAACCTAAAACATCGTTATGATTGTCATCGCCTACCACCTTATAATATATGGTATAGGTTCCAGCATTCGTTGCTGTTGGGATGTCCTCTGAATAATTTTCGCCATCAAGGCTGTAAAGCAGGGTTCCGAAGTCTGTAGAACCTGCATTCACCAACGCCGGTGCCGAGCCCTTATATACAAGGTCTTCGACTGCAGTCGGAGCATTGACAGTGGGTGTAGCCTTTTCAATGGTGAACGTTGCAGTAGTCTCGCCTGCATAGTTGCCCATGCCGCTGATGGTATAATTATAACTACCAGCGTCCTGAATCGGGCCGTTTGGAGCTGTTACAGTATAGTCGGTATCCAGTGTAAGCGTTGTCTCGCCGTCCGTCACAGTAATTTCGGGTGTCAATTCGTCGCCCGTATAGGTCTGCTTTGGAATGGTGATGCTGATGTCTGCGTTCGTCATCAACTTCTTCCACTTAGCGTAGAACGTCTTGTCGCCCATCGAACCTTTTGTGATGGTGGTTGTAGCAGCAGTGGTGAATTCTGCATCGCTAAACCAGCCGCAGAACAGATAGCCTTCCTTGCTGGGATCGTTCAGTGTGAAGGTTTCCGTGTTGATGGTATAGAAGGCGGGGTTGCCGTTGATGCCGTCGCCATCGCCTAGGTGGTAAGTTATGGTGTAGGCAGGCTGAAGGGTCTTGCCGTTGAGGGAAGCCGTTGTCATGAGCGTCCCGATATAAAAATTTCCTTCGCCGTCGGTCATGGCCTTGTCGAAGATAAAGGTTCCCCAGTAACTGTCACCTCGGATAAAGTCGCTGGTTTGTCTCCAGCTAAGGTGAATCGGCGCATCCCAGCTGCCGATGGCAATTGAATTATCGTTATAACTATGGGCTGTCACCTGACCGCCAAAGATAGAGATAGTACCACTATAGTAACCAACAAAACTGCCGATAGTAGCTATATTATTTGCGCCGCTAGTGGCCGTGATGCGGCCGCCATAGATGTTGATGGCGCCACACTTTTTGCTGGATAAACTGGCGCCTATGGCTGCATTGATACTATCACCATAGGCTATCAGCGCGCCTGTTCCCTGGCTCTGCTGGAAGATGTTCAGCGTGTTGTTTTCGTCCACAACTATTCCTTTCTCGGCTGTCAGCGTTGTGCCGTCTCCGAGAATCAGGCTCACCGTGCCATATACGTTGATGCGGCTGCCGACGGTGGTGTTCTCCCCGACAAAGAAGGTACCTTCGGGCAGCTCGGTATAGTCGCTCTCCATAGGTGTATAGTCTGTGAAGTCAGTGACAGTCTGTCCGCTGGCGTCGATATAGCTGATGGGCGCCACGGCGGTCCACTTGGCATAGAGCGTGAAGTTGGTGGTGACAGCCGAAGAGAAGTCGTAAGCATCGCCGCTGAAGTTTTCGTCTGCATACCAGCCGGCAAACTTATGGTTAGGCTTCAGCGGCTTGCCGGGCTCGGTGATGGTGTTTCCGCTAAGGATGGTCTGTGCTGTCACCTCAGTGCCGCCGTTACTCTGGAATGTGACGGTGTAGGGAGTGCCCCTGGTTGGCACTATTCGTTGTCCGTCACTGTTCTCCGCCGTCGCTACAATGGGGGTTTCGTCGAGCACGAAGTTCTTGTCGAAGACGACGGTACCCTCGAAGCCTTGTGTCTCGATGAAGTCGGCATCGCTGCGGCACCAACCGAGATGGATGGTTGCACCTGAGCCGCCAATGCCTGTGCCACCTGTGCCATTACAGCTTGCCGTAATCTTTCCACCATAGATATTGATGGTTCCAGCTGTGCCCCCGTATGCCCTGCCGATGCCCGCAGACTTAAAGCAGGCTGTGGCATTGATTACACCACCGTGGATGGTGATGGTGCCAGCCTTGACGGGAGTACCAGTGTCTTGAGAAAATTTTCGATATCTGTCGCCTCCGATAGCTGCATGCAAATCGTTTGTTTTACTGTCATGAATGGTAGCCATCAGCGTACCCGTATTGCCGCTCTGCGAGTAGATAGTCAACGAGTTGCCGTCGGTCACGCTGATGCCTGTTTCGGCGGTCAGTGTAGCCCCGTCGCAAAGAACGAGGTGGACATCGCCGCTCACCTTGATGCGGTCGGTCACGGTAACGTCGTCACTCACAACATACCAGCCCGACTGTATGGTGGTAGTAGTGCTGGTTATGATAAAGGCATTGTCTTGATTCTCGGGCAGGGTAGCCGTTGCAAGTGCCGTACCGTCATATTTCTCGAAAGTCAGGACATGTACATTGACCGTCTGGCTGCCGGTGAAAGGGGCTTTTCCGGTAACAGTCAGCGTATAGACACCAGGTGCCTGCATCCTAGCTGCGCCAGTGTAGCTAAATGTATAGTTGATGCCATGAGTAAGCACCTGTCCAGCGCTGTTACGCACTATGGGTCTAACGGCACTGCCCGTATAGCGATAAACTCTCTGGATGATGGCATCCGAGATGTTGAAGCTGAAGGCGTCGGTCCACTTGGCATAGAGCGTGAGGGGGCCTGTCACCATTTCCGTGAAACTGTAGAGATTCTGTAAATCGCTGTCGATATACCATCCACTGAATACCTTGCCTTCTTTTGTGGGTACTGTCGGATTCGTGGCTTTGGCGCCGCTGGCAACATACTGGGTGGGGACTGCACTGCCGCCGTTGCTATCGAATGTCACGGCATAGATTTCGACTGGTGAGAGGCGGGTATTGGTGAGAGCCAGTACGTCAGAGGCATTTGCCGCAGCGTAATAGTTACCCTTGCCATCGGTGAAGGTCTTTCCTTCGGCAATGGTCAGGGAAGAGCTATTAGAAAAGCTATTAGAATAGCTGTTTGCCTCAATAAAGTCGGATAGATTCTTCCAGCTCAGCGAGATGCCGCTCGTACCAATAACACCTTTATTGCTACCCCAAGCGGTCAGCTGACCTCCGTTGAAAAAGACACGAGACGCCTTTACGCCAAAACTCTCAGAAACCACGCCTTCCCACAGGCTAGTTCCAGTAGCCGAGGCGTTAATCACGCCGCCATTGATAGTCACATTTTCATATACACGTAGTCCACTAGCATCTTCGCCACTGGCGCTGGCTGTAATCTTTCCGCCATTGATGGTGAGGTAATCAACAAGGATGGCATCATGATTCCATCCGCTGGTAAAGACATTCAACTCACCTGTGCCGCTCGCCTGACCATAGACGGTAAGGGTGGGTGCTGTTCCGTCTATTCCCCTTTCACTATCTAATGGACTCTCGCTGCTGCCGATGTTCATTTGGCCGCCGTCTGCCAGAATCAGGTGGCATTGGCCATCTGCCAGTAAAACGGTGCTGGTATAGTTGATCGTACTGTTGACCACATACCAGCCAGGCTGCAGGCTCGTCTCGCTGCCCGTCAGCACCGTCACGTTATTCGCCGTCTGCGGTTGACCATTCTCATCGATATAGCTCACGCCATTGATGGTCTCCGCCCACGCCGTCTGTGCGGTCATCGTGAGCAGCATCACAAGCAGCAGCATCGCTGCCCGCCTCGTTGCGCCCAGCCCCGAGGCCAACGGCGCGAAAATGTCTTTCTTAATACTCATAGTTATTGTTTATTTTTGATTATCTATTTGTTTCGTAGGGTATAAATATGACCTCAAACTTTCTCATCGTTGAAAAATGCAAAAAAACGTTGCAAAGGTACGAAAAAATCTGCAAATAATAAGCAACTAAAAGAAAAAAATAGAGGAGCAGCACCCTGATGGATGCTGCTCCGTATGTCTGTGCTCAACTTCTTCGGACGTTATCGTAGCGCATTGACCGGCTTAATCACCACGTCTCGGTCGAAAGCGACGGGCTTCACTCGATACTCGTCCAGCACATAGATGCAGGTGCAGCCTACACCCGTGGTGGAGTAGTCGAGGTTGAAGGTGTAGCGGTCTGCCTGTGGTTGCAGCTGATAGGTGAACTGGCTCTTCGTCAGGTTGTCGGTCGTGAACTGATAGGCGTTGAAGTTGAAGGGCTCGTTCATGGAAATCTGCACACCCTGGCCCTCCTTGTTGAGCAGCTGCACATAGCGGTTGTCGGTACGCAGCGCATGGTCTTGCGGGAAAAGGTAAGGCTCGTACATGTCAGCCACACTCTTGCTCCAGATGCCCACCTGATAGCCAGTCTTGCGGTCGGGATAGTTCTCTTCAGGACCACGGCCATACCAAGTGATGCGGTCGAAGTCGTTCGCCACCGAAGTGGTGAAGCCGACGCGTGGCAGGATTTCGGGCAACTTGCCGTTCGGGCTCAGATGGTTGTGAATATTGACGGTGCCGTCGTCGTAGAAGCTGTATGTGTATTCGAGCATATAGCCTGCAAACTGCACGCCAGAGATGTAGAGGTCGAGGGCACCATAGGAAGATGCGCCCACCTGCACAAACTGGCTCACCGTGACGGTGGTCTCGTAGTCAGAGTGGTGGAGACGGATGGATGTGGGGCGAGGAAGCACTTGGTTCACGCCCTTGCTGTACCAGAGCGTGGCCACCTGATTGCCATAACCCTCGGCATAGCCGCCATTCACACGGAAGGCGTCCCAAGAGTCGAACTCATTGGCGATGGGTGCTCGCCAGAGGTTGAAGGTGACAGGGGCTTTGAGCACAGCCTTTCCGCCCACTTCAATCTGCTCCAGATTACCCGTTTCCTTGCTGATGACATAGCTGAAATCCTTGCCGCTGATCTTGATTTGCTTCTCATCCTCCTGAGCGTTCACCTGCTTGGCAGAAAGCTGTGGAGCAGGGGCAGGAAGGTTCCACGATGAGAGTTCCAGCTGGTTCCAAGCCACCTCATGACCTGCCTTGGCCCACACCTCGTCTTTCTTCAGTTTCGAGGTGACAAGCACACGGTATTCCTTTCCTGCCACAATTGCGGGCTTATGATAAGGTATCTTGATGAGCTGAGTCTGCTGCGGAGCCGTGGTGAACTGAATGTCGCCCTCTTCCAGCACTTGGTCGTCAGCCATCAATGCCCAGTGTGAGGCGTATTGAGTGAGGTCGGTGAAGAAGAGGCGGTTGGTCACTTCAGCCTCGCCCGTCTCAGCATTGAGCAGACGCACGCTGACAGGCTGGGTGGTCCATTTCATCTGCTTCATCTCGGGCTGCACGGTGCGGTCAGGCCAGATGCTGCCATAGGTGCGCATATTGCCGCCAATGGTGTAGAAGGTGCCTTCGTCCCGATTGCCGTCGAAAGTGAGATAGAGCACGGCATCTTCTGCTTTACCCTCGCCGTCGGCAAGACATTGGCTGTAAATGGCCACATTGTCCATCTCGGCATCGGCGGTATAGGTGGTTTGAGGGTCTTGAGCGTGGTTGCCCGCAATTCTTCCTATATTGATGGGGTAAGGGAAGTTGCTCAATATGCCTCTTTCACCCCCTCCGTTATTGCCACGTCGGTTGTTGTTAGGTTTGGTCTGTGCAATGGTCTCGGTGCCTTTGAGCTGTCCGTCGATGTAGAGCTTCATCTCCTTGCCGTCCCAAGAGGCGGTCACGTGGTGCCAGTTGCCAATCCAGTTGGCAGGCAAATCGACGGTCAGGGCATGCTTCACACCCGAATGCAGATAGAACTGCAGCTTGTCGGCTCCCTTCTGCACCACACCAAACTGCGTGTTGCCCTTCGTGATGTAAGGTGCGCCCTCGTAGGTGCCACACAGTTTGCCGGGCTTCACATCGAAACTGATGGTCAGCGCCTTGCTGGCAAGTTCCACGTTGTTGCTGCGATACACTTCCACCCATTCGTCATGTCCGCTCAGGTGCAGCACACCTTTCTTCACCTTGGCGTTACCCATCAGGTGGACAGGCGTGTTGTAGGGCGAACTGTCAGTCAACGGACGGATATGCTCGGTGAGACCAGGGTTCACAAAATCCCAGATGGCTCCACCCATCAGGCGTGGATGACGGCGGATGATGGCCCAGTATTCGTCCATGCCGCCACCAGCATTACCAGCCACCGACAGGTATTCGTCCATGAACGATGGACGGGGGTCTTGTGCTTCAGGCGTCATCGCCGTGTTCATTTCCAGCTCATAAGGGGCAGGGTAGCGGGGACCGATGATTTCCTCGCCGGGATGAGCGTAGGCGTTGCCGCCATACATGAAATAGCGAGTGGGGTCGAGTCGCTTACCTTCCTTGATGACTTCGGTGATGAGGGGACCCTCGCCACTCTCGTTGCCAGCACTCCAGAAGAGCACACAAGCGTGGTTGCGGTCGCGCAGCACCAGCTTCTGTACACGTTCCAGATACATCTCACGGAAGCGCTGGTCGTTGGAGATGAATTCCGTGGCATGCGCCTCGGTGCCAGCCTCGTCGATGATGTAGAGGCCGTATTCGTCAGCCAGTTCCAGATACTTGTTCACAGGAGGGTAGTGCGAGGTGCGCACTCCGTTGAAATTATGCTGTTTCAGAATCTCCATGTCCTTGCGGATGGTCTCCTCGTTCATGGCATGACCCAGTTCGGGATGCTGCATGTGGGTGTTGGTGGCGTTCACCTTGATGGGCTTGCCGTTCAGGAAAAAAGTCTGATGCCTGATTTCCGTCTCCTTGAATCCCATCTTGCTGGCGATTTCCTGCATCACCGCGCCCGACTCATTCAGCAGCTCGAGCTTCAGGCCATACAACACAGGCGTTTCACAAGTCCACTTGTCGGGGTTTGTGATGAGCGACGAGAGTTCCACCGTCTTCTTTCCCTTACCGTTCATCGTGAATCGGTCGGATGTCAGCTCCTTCACCTTGTTGCCCTTGGGGTCGGTCAGCGTGGCGCGAACAGCGTAGGAACCCTGTGCGTCCTCATATTTCTTCACATCCACCTGCACCTTCATCGTGGCATCCCTGTATTGGTCGTCAAGGTCGGTGGTCACGTACCAGTCGAAGAGGCGCGTCTTGGGTGTGGCATAGAGCGTCACATCGTCGAAGATGCCAGCCAGTCGCCAGTAGTCCTGACCTTCCAGATAATAACCGTCACAATACTTCACCACACACACAGCCAGCACGTTCTTGCCGGGCTTCAGATAGGGAGTCACGTCATATTCAGCAGGTTCCTGTCCACCCTCGTTATAGCCCACCTGCTGACCGTTCAGCCACACAAACGAGCCGCTCTGTGTCTTCTCCATACGAAGAAACACCTGCTGTCCCTTCCAGTTGGCAGGCAGGGTGAAGGTCTTGCGATAAGCACCTGTTGGGTTATAATCTCTCGGCACAAAAGGCGGATTCGCTCTGAAGGGAGCAGGCACATTGCGGAACTGCGCATCGCCATATCCCTCCATCTCCCAGTTGCTGGGCACATGGATGGTGTTCCACTTGCTGTCCTTGAAGTCCGTCTTGAAGAAAGTCTGCGGCACCTCCTCGGGTGTGTTGGCAAAGAAGAAACGCCAATCGCCATTCAGCGACAGATGTTCCTTGGCAAGGTAATAAGCATGTCCTTCCTCTTGGTTCTCCTCAAACACCGAGGTGTTCTCGATGTAGTCATAGATATGCTCCAGATACTGAGCGCTCGCCTGCAGCGAGCAAGCTGCAAACAGGCAAACGGTAAGATGTTTAATGTTCATATTGTTTATTTTTTTGTATTCTCTACAGATAGGTTTAGTTTTGGTTTGCAAAGTAACAACAAATTTTCAACATTCAACGGCATAATAATAAACAAAAATAGTACAAAAGTGATATTGAGACATCATATAGATAACGATTACGCCCCCCCCCCTTATCTACATGATGCTCTTTTCTTTACTCTGATGTATATTCAAACCAATCAAAATCTGCATATCCGTCATCACCCTGGGCAAACAAGCCAAGCATCACGCCTGTGAACCCGCCGATCACCTCGGTGGATAGGTAGCGGTAGTCCATCTTGCTGAGTGTGGTGAATGATTTACCATCGGCGGAAACTTGCATGTAGTAATAGTCCTTGTCGGAACTGATGCGTATGTAAGCCTGTGCGTCTTTCAGTTCAATGGGTTGGCCGTCATGGCTGAGTGCTCCCACACGGATATTTGACTGAGCCAAAAGCTTTCCGTCCTTTCGTTCTATTATCACATCATAATGGTTCAGGGGTGCTGCATAGGCCGTGATTCCTGCCTGAGAGCCTTCTGCCAGATGGGATGCGTCAATGAGTGCGGTGGCGTTGAAACGTAGCTCAGTCTGACGTCTTGCCACGAAAGTGGGCGACGTGGCTGCATCGAGAGGCGTAGAAGTGGGACGCAGACGCAACCAGCCCTCCAGCTCAGTAAGAGAGTAGCGGGAATAATCGGGATTACCGATGCTCATCCATCCCCAGGGAAGTCCGATGCTGCTGTAGCTGTCGGCTGGTACATCGCGCTTGACGAAATTGAACTCTTCGCGTACAGGGTCAAGGAGCATTGGAACTTGAGGTAAGGTCTGACATTTCATATTGATGGCCAAAGTGCCGTCACCATTGACCACAGGCCAAGCATTCTTGTCCCAACGTACAGGTGCAAGCATCGTCTCGCGTCCCATCACATGCAGGAGGTAACCGCTGGTGCGATAACCCAGACAAATCATCCACCATGAGGAGTCGGGTGCTTGTATGAGGTCAGCATGTCCGAGCCCTTGAATATTGCTGTTCTGCATCTTCATGCTGAAATGCGTGAGAATGGGGTTGGCAGGATTCGATTCATACGGCCCGAACAGAGAACGGCTTCGCAAGATGTTGACGTGGTGGCCATGCTCCGTACCCCCTTCGGCAAGCATCATGTAATAATAGCCGTCTTTCTTGTATATGTGTGGACCTTCAGGATAACGTCCGCCGAGTCCCGTTCCCAAGTGATGAACATCGCCTATACGCCGACCAGTATGAATGTCAATCTCGCAGATGTTGATTTCACCCGGCTTGATTCCTGGGCGTGTTTCGTCTGCTGCTGCTTTCCATAAGAAATAGCACTTCCCTTCGTCCCAAAAGAGGGTAGGGTCGCAACTGCCGAGGGCAAAGTCAATGAATATGGGGTCGGACCATTCTTTAGATGGGTCGTCTGTCCAGACGTAGAAATGGCGACGTGATGGGAAAATGGTGGTCACCATGTAATAGCGCCCCTCATGATAGCGGATGGTTGGAGCATAGATGCCCGCATTAGTCCAACCCAGTTCTGGCTGGTTTTGTGTGTAAAGCCCCGAGAGGTCAAGCTGCGACTTGCGCGAGAGGCAATTACCTACCTGTTCCCAATGTATCAGGTCTTTGCTGTGGAAGACAGGTACGCCTGGAAAATACTGGAACGTGCTGTTCACAAGGTAGAAGTCCTTTCCGTTTGTACACACACTTGGGTCGGCATGAAAGCCGGGAAGCACAGGGTTGCGATAGCCCTGAGCCAGAATGCTCAGAGACGCTATAACAGCGATAGAGATTGTGAATTCACCCCTACGCGATCCATGCCCCAGTGGGCGTATCTTACCACCTATATCAACCCCATGCACTACTTCATTGATGCCATCCGCACCATCTTCATCCGTGGTGGTGGGCTGCACGAAACTGCCCATCAGGTCTTAGCCCTTGCGGGCATCGGCACACTGATGGGCTGTTGGGCGGTGCAGAGCTATAAAAAGAATAGTTAATCTATTTTCCCACGCAGAAAATGGAAATATTTTATTTTTTGTCCATTTTTTCAAAGAAAAATAGTATCTTTGCATTTGTTTTTAAAAGCAGTTCTCGAAGAGAAAGGAAGGATGAAATCCAACCATTCTGCTAAACCATATACATCGATATAATCCCAAAACAAAAAAAATGACTTACAAGAAATCTATTCTATTAACCGGTTGTGCTCTCTTTGCATTGGCAATTCAGGCACAGGTAACTATCGACATCGATACCCAGCAGCGCGGACCGAAGGTTAGTCCGATGCTCTATGGAATCTTCTATGAAGATATCAACCACGCAGCCGACGGCGGCATCTATGCCGAGTTGATACGCAACCGCTCGTTTGAAGACGGACCACGCTATGGCGCCCCTGCCGATATGCAGGGATGGACGACCGATGCTACCGCTCCTTCTCTGTTGTCGGCAAAACTCATACAACCCTCTAAAAAGGCACCGTTGCTCAACAGCGTGCAGCATAATGCCTTGGAACTGACAGTCAAGGCCTCAAAGGAATCTCCCGTACGCTTGGTGAATGAGGGTTTCTGGGGAATTAATGCCGTGCAAGGGCGCAGCTATCATCTCACATTCTGGGCAAAAGCCTTGAAATATCAAGGTAACGTGAAGGCTATGCTCTACTCGCATGACGGCTCACAGATATATGCTGAGACTATGGTAAGCAGTCTTTCTTCCTCTAATTCAAAGGGCTGGAAGAAGTATGAGGCTACGCTCACAGCTGATGGCAATGATCCTAAGGCACGGTTTGCGCTGGTCTTCGATGGCGTGGGACAGGTACAGCTTGACATGGTAAGCCTTTTCCCTCCAACCTTCAAGAATCGCGAAAACGGCATGCGTCCCGATCTTGCCAATATGCTGTGGCAGATGCATCCTAAGTTCATGCGCTTCCCCGGCGGATGCTTTGTAGAGGGACAGGAGAGTCCTGATAACGCCTTCCGATGGGAGCGCACCATAGGACCGATAGAAGAACGTGAAGGGCATTGGAACGTGAACTGGGGATACCGCACAACCGACGGACTCGGTTATCACGAATATCTACAACTGGCAGAGGACCTGAACGCCAAGCCGCTCTATGTAGTAAACGTAGGACTATGGCACGGTGGTATGACTCCATACGACAACATACAGCCGTGGATTGACGAATGTATGAATGCCTTGGAGTATGCCAATGGTCCCGTCACTTCGAAATATGGTGCCTTACGCGCCAAGAACGGGCACCCTGAACCATTCGGAATAGAATATGTAGAGGTGGGAAACGAGAACAACCAGCCTGATCCCAATCAGCAGAGTGACCACTACTATGAGCGTTATGAGCAGTTCTATAAAGCCATACGTGAAAAGTACCCTGAGATGAAAATCATAGGAAACGTGGTCGCATGGGGCGATGACAACCCGAAGTGGAACAGCAAGCTGCCTGTGGATCTGCTTGACGAGCATTACTATCGCTCACCTGACTGGTTCGCTGCCGCTTTCCATAAATACGACAGCTATGACCGTCAAGGGCCAAAGGTATATGTGGGCGAATATGCTGTAACAAACGGCTACGGCAATCTGGGCAATATGAATGCAGCCCTTGGCGAGGCTGTATATATGATGGGAATGGAGAATAACTCTGACGTAGTCGAATTAGCTTCCTATGCGCCAATCTTCGTCAATGAGAATGATGCCCGCTGGCGTCCTGATATGATACGTTTCAATAGCAGTCGTGTAATGGGCACCCCAAGCTACTACGTTCAGCAGCTCATGCCTCAGCATCTGGGCACCCAGGTAGTGAAGGTGGTACAGAACAATCCCTACAAGGATGTGGCACGAAAACCTCTTACTCCCAAGCAGAGCCGTGTAGGATTCGGCACATGGAGCACACATGCTTCTTTCGAAACCGTCAAGGAATACGATTATGTCAAGGGCGACTGGAACAAAGAAGGTAATATCGTTCGGCAGACAGGGCTGAAGGATGCCACCCTATGTATAGAGAAGAATGTTATCGACAGCGACCACTACACATGTAAGTTCCGCGCACGCAAAGACGAGGGAGCAGAAGGATTCATCATCATCTTCAACTATGTGGACGACAAGAACTACTGTTGGGTGAACTTCGGAGGATGGACAAACTCACAGCATGCCATAGAGCAAATCAGCAATGGCGGAAAGCTGCTGACCGCAAGTAAGCGAGGACATATCGAGTCTGGACGCTGGTATGATGTAACACTTCAGGTGGCAGGAGATAGCGTCAAGGCATGGCTCGACAACGAACTTGTTTTCGACACGGTCTTGAAGCATGATGAAACGAAAGGAATCTTCTCGTCTGCCACTATCGACGATGCCACAGGTGAACTTATCGTAAAGGTAGCAAATACCAGCGATGTCGCAACAACCGCCAACGTCAACCTCAAGAATTTCACACCGGCATCAGCCCGAGTAGTACGCTTGGCAGCCAACGATGGTATGGAAGAGAACACGCTCGATGCCCCTACCACCATTCACCCTGTGGAGCAGTTACTCTCCCCAGAGAACAATAGCGTTCAGTTTGATGTACCTCCATACTCGCTGAACATCATTCGGCTTACAGCTCCAGCCAAGCCCTAACAAGCGTTAGAGAAATAAATGGTTCTTCATAGGAATGCCGTGATTCTGGCTCTGTACGATGCCGGCATCACGGCATTCCTATGAAGAACCGTATAATAAGGACTGCCGTTTCTGCTTTGGTGAGTCGATGAAATTAGGTTGCAAAGGTAACTGTTGTTCCTTCATCTACCCAAGGTGATCCAATGGTATGCCTCAAAATCTCCACACCATACGGGTTGTATTTGGAGCCATAACCTTGTGCTGATGGTCACAACACCTTGTACTGCTTGGCAACGGAGACAACGAAACGGAGATTCGCAGTCACCAATTTATTCTTTGCTTCTTCTCCTTTCTTTCCGCCCTTCCTGATAATCTGGGCTAATTCGACCTCCTGATCTGGGGTGATCATAGGTATACGGTTTATTTCTACAAGGTACTTGTCAAGTGACTCTTCAGAACGATTGGTGTAATAATAATGTGAAAATCGCAAAAAAAACAATGTCATTCGAAAAATAATTGTTATTTTTGTGGCATAAAATAATCAGCAGACTTTTAGATGATATGAAGAATTTGCTTATTTCCCTGCTGCTCTGTATCCTGGCAATGGGAGCACAGGCACAACGGCAGCCTCGCCTGGAGCATCGTGATAATAGTACGGCTAGGATTGTTGTCAACGACAGGCCTATGCTGATGATTGGTGGTGAGTTGGGTAACTCGTCAGCTTCGACGCCAGAGGACGTGAAGCGTACGTTTTCGCATCTCCACAAGATGGGACTCAACACTGTGCTCGTTCCCGTGTCGTGGGAGTTGATTGAGCCCCAAGAAGGTGAGTTCGACATGGGGACGCTCGACGTGATTCTGAGCGAAGCAAGGCATAACGAACTGAAAGTGGTGCTGTTGTGGTTTGGGGCTTGGAAAAACTCAATGAGTTGCTATGCGCCAGAGTGGTTTAAGCGAGACGTGAAGCGCTTCCCTCGTGCCCATACGTCTGAAGGTGTGCCCGTTGAGGAGGCTTCTTCGCTGAGTAAGAATGTGCTGGAGGCCGACAAGCGTGCCTTCTGTCATGTGATGGCGTATCTACGTGATCATGATGCTCTGGAGCAGACGGTGATCATGGTGCAGGTGGAGAATGAGATCGGTATGATTGAGGTGCCGCGCGACTATTCGGCGAATGCGACGCGGTTGTACCAGAGCGCTGTGCCCAAGCAACTGACCGACTATCTGAAGAGGTATCAGAAGTCGCTGCACCCTTATCTGAAAGAGAAACTGCAGCCGCAGGCTAAAGCGGGTGCCAACTGGGCGCAGCTGTTTGGGGATGACATCTATACGGAGGAGATCTTCCAGACGTGGACCTACGCCACCTATGTGGAGCAGATAGCCAAGGCGGGACGTGAAATCTACAATCTGCCAATGTACGTTAATGTGGCTCTCAACAGCCGCGACCGGAAGCCTGGGCAATATCCGTCGGGCGGTCCGTTGGCTCATCTCATCGACCTGTGGCATTGTGGGGCTCCATCTATCGATGTGCTGGGGGTGGATATCTACGACAAGGGCGTCAAGTCGTGGCTGGCAAAATACCACCAGCCCAACAATCCGCTCTTCGTGCCAGAGATACGACTGGAGGATAAAGACGCGATGTATGCTCTCTACGCCTTCGGGCATCATGGGGCGATGGGGTTCTGTCCGTTCAGCATCGAGAACTATCCGCTCACAACAGTTTCTAATGCCAACGACTGGAAGCAGATGGATTTCTCGCAGGATGATCAGCTCAATGCCTTCTCTGCCGTAGGCACATCGCGGTCGCCGCTTGTGGCTGCCTACCAGCTGTTGCGACAGGCAGAACCGTTGATTCTTGAGCGACAGGGCACGAAAGATATGGATGCTGTGCTGCTCGACAACGAACAGCGAGAGGCTGAGATTGTCACTGCAGATGGTTTCCGCTTCACCATCAGGCATAGTTATTCGCTGGGTTGGGAACCAGGTGCAAAGGGGGCGGAATGGCCAGAGACGGCTTGCATCATCCTAAGACTGGGTAAAGAGGATTATCTGGTGATAGGCAGTGGGGTGGTGGTTACCTTTCAGCAGCGCATCGGGTTGGCGAAATGCGAGGAGGTGGAGATCGTTGATGGCAAACAGCGCATCATCCGTCATCTGAATGGCGACCAGACGCATCAAGGTCGTCATGTGCGCATACCCGTAGGAGCATTCCAGATTCAACATTTCAAATTATACAGATACTGATGAGAAAGAACTTGCTTATTTTCCTGCTACTCTGCCTTCTGACAATGGGAGCGCAGGCACAACTGAAACCTCGTGTGGTGATCTTGACTGACATCGGACAACCGGATCTTGAACCTGATGATACGGAGTCGCTGGTGCATCTGCTTTGCTATGCCGACCAACTGGAGATTGAGGGTATCATCACCTCGACGGGCTGGAACTGCGACCCTTATCCCACGAAGAGCGCTGCCTATCGTGATTCGGTGGTAGAGGCTTACGGGGCGGATGTGCATAACCTGATGAAACGATCTGACCAAATGGCTTTTCTCAGTTTAGAGAAAGAGAACGGTTGTCAGGAGATGGGCTACTGGCCAAGTGTGGAGTACATTCGTAGCCGGAGTGTGATGGGTAGTCAACGGGCTGGCATCAAGGTGATTGGCAGCGACAACGACAGCGAGGGAAGCGAACTGATTATCCGTCTGGCTGACGAGAAGGATGAGCGCCCCATCTGGGTTTGTGCGTGGGGTGGTGCCAACACATTGGCTCAGGCGATCTGGAAGGTGAAGCAGACGCGTACGCCCGAACAGCTGAAGGCGTTTCTACATAAGCTCCGTCTATACACCATCACTGATCAGGATATGGTGTATGCAATGCGCATGGATCTGGCATACAGCTCTCATCAGTGGATGCGCAGGGAAATTGCCAGAGATCTTCTGTTTGTGTGGGATGAAGGCACATGGCAGTTGCAATGCAGTCTCGGACAGGATTACTGGCAGCTGATCAGAACGCAGATTCAGGGACATGCCACTTTGGGCAGACAGTATCCTGATTATAAATATGGTGTGGAGGGTGATACACCTTCGTTTCTGAACGTAATTCCCAATGGTCTGCACAATCCTGAAGAACCGATGCAGGTGGGTTGGGGCGGTTATCATATTTGGACAATGACCAAGGACTCGACAACCTGTGCGTGGACCAGTTGGCAGGAGCCTGTGAAGAGCATCTCGGAAACGTATTACAGACAGTTCTATCCTTCACAACTTAACGACTTCATCGCCCGCATCGAATGGGCTGAGAAGGGACAGGGTAACCGCAATCCGGTAGCTGTCGTCAATGGTGAGAACGGAACTGATGCTATCGTCATCATGGCAAAGGCTGGGCAGACCATCAGTCTCGACGCTTCTGCGTCATTCGACCCCGATGGTGATGAGCTCACCTTCAAATGGTGGCAACAGGATGGTATCAGTCAGGCAAAGGCAACTGTCAGCAATGCCACTTCTTCGACAGTTAAAGTGGACATGCCAACAACTTTTACAAACGATGAGATTCACATCATCTGCGAGGTACACGACCAAAGCAAGTACGCCTTGCCCGCTTATCGCAGAGTCATCATCAAACCTACAGAATGACGATTTTGAAATAGGTGCAGGTAATGACAAATTGATATAACGTAGTCTCATATCACTTTCCCACGCAGAAATTCTTAAAGATATTTCCCAGTACTTCGTTGGGGGTTATCTGACCGCCAGTGATCTCGGCCAGGGTGTCGAGGGCCTGACGAAGGTCTTCGATGAGGAGGTCACCACTGAGTTGCATCTGGAGTCCGTCGATGACGCGCTGAATACAGTCGTGCGAGCGGGTAAGGGCTTCGTAATGACGGGCGTTGGTGACGATGATATCGTTGTCGGTGAGGGCGGGAATGTCGGCCGCTTCGTGGATGGTCTGCTCCAACTTATCAATGCCTTTGCCAAACTTTGCGCTGATGGATACAAGGGAATGATGGGGCAAGGTGAAGTTGTTGATATCGCCTTTGTCGTTCTTGTTTCTTACAACGATAAGGTGCTTATCTTTAATACGTTGAAGAATGTTACTTATTTCTTCACTTGAAGGATCGCTGTCGATAATCCAAAGCACGATGCGTGCCTTGTCGATGGCGGCATAGGTGCGCTCGATACCTATCTGCTCGACGGTGTCTTGCGTCTGGCGGATGCCGGCCGTATCGATGAAACGGAAGGTGACGCCTTTGATGTCGATGGTGTCCTCGATGGTGTCGCGCGTGGTGCCGTGAACGTCGGAAACGATGGCGCGATCGTCCTTCAACAGGGCGTTCAGCAGGGTGGATTTTCCCACGTTGGTCTTACCCACAATAGCCACGGGGATGCCTTGCTTCAGGGCTTGTCCTGTCTCGAATGAACGGGCTAGTTTGGTGATGTGGGTGTCAATTTCTTTCGTCAGCTCCATGAGTTCGCTACGGTCGGCAAACTCCAGGTCTTCGTGGTCCGAGAAATCGAGTTCCAGTTCCAGGAGCGACGTGAGCTTGAGCAATTGCTCGCGCAACTGGGCCAGCTTGGAAGAAAAATGGCCTCGCAACTGACTCAGTGCCATCTGGTGGGTGGCCTGGTTCGTAGAAACAATCAGGTCGGCCACGGCCTCGGCCTGCGTGAGGTCCATCTTGCCGTTCAGGTAGGCACGCTGAGTGAACTCGCCCGGATTGGCCATTCGGCAACCCTGCTGAATGAGCAGTTCCAGCACCTTGTTTAGGATATAGCGCGAGCCGTGACAACTGATCTCGGCACTCTCTTCGCCCGTATAGCTGTGGGGCGCGCGGAACACGCTGACCAGCACCTCGTCCACAATGGTTGCTGTTTGTTGCTGTGGCACAGCAACTTGCTCAACGATATGCCCATAGTGGATGGTGTTGGGGTGGGCGTCCGCGAGATTCTTGGTGAATATACGAGAAAGAATCTCAAGCGTTTGGGCGCCTGAGATTCTGATGATTCCTAATGCGCCACCAGGGGCGGTGGCCAAAGCACATATTGTTTCGTTCATTTAAATGCGGTCGAGTACTTTCTGAATGAGGGTGTCGATAGAGTTTTTGTATTCGGTGTTCATCTCCTGGGCATAACGGTTGGAAATAACCATACAGCACGTCATGCAGCGATGACCCAGAATGGCTCCGAGTCCGGCGAGGGCCGACGACTCCATCTCGAAATTACAGATCTTCATGCCCTCATACTCGAACGACTCAATCTTCTCGTTCTGCTGCGGGTCTGAAATGTCGGCACGGAGCTGGCGTCCTTGAGGACCATAGAATCCGCCACACGACACGGTGTAGCCACGTACCATATCGTCCTGGGCAATCTGGTCAATCAACTCGGCATCGGCCACAGCCACATAGGGCGCGCCCTTGATGGGGTCCCACTTCATGTGCTCGGTGAAGGCTTTTTCCATGGGCACGTCGCACACCACATTGCGTCCGGCATAATAGTTCAGCAGACCGTCGAAGCCGATGCTCTTGACCGAAGCCACAAAACAGCCTGTGGGCGTGAAGGGCTGCAGGCCGCCGCAGGTGCCGATGCGCACCATGGTGAGGGTGCGGTGCTCGGGTTTCTCTGTGCGGGTGTTGTAGTCGATATTGGCCAGCGTGTCGAGCTCGTTGATCACGATGTCGATGTTGTCGCAGCCAATGCCGTGACTCTGACAGGTGATGCGCTTGCCTTTATAGGTGCCGGTGATGGTATGGAACTCGCGACTGCTCACTTCGTTCTCGATGGTGTCGAAATGGGCGGCAACGGTGCTCACGCGGGCTGGGTCGCCAACGAGGATGACCTTATCGGCCAGATGTTCGGGTTTCAGATGAAGATGGAAGCACGATCCGTCTTCGTTGATGATGAGTTCGGAGGGTGCAAATGTTTTCTTTTCGTTTGTCATAGTCTTATAAGGATTTGTTAGTTGTTATCTTTATATTTGATTGCATTCTGTTTCTTTTCTTCCTGGCGAATCTCCAGTAGAAGGGCTTCCAACTCCTTCTCACTGGTCAGTATCTCGTGGCGCAGGTTCTGGCGCTCGGCACTGGTGGCGCGAGCATAGTATCTGCGGGCCAGGTCGAGGGCTTTTTCAAGGGTCTCGGCCTGATGGCGAAGCGACTCCAAGGGGGTGAGTTTCGTGTTGGCCTGAGTTGCTTTCGACTGCTGCTGGCGGGCGGCATAAAGGCGGTTGAGTGCCTCGTTGCGCTGCGCCTTGTTGTCCCAACTGTCGGCAATGTGTTCGATGGCTGCCAACGAGCGTAGCTGGTCGTCGGAATAGGTCTCCGAGGGATAGACCTTGCGCGTTTCGTTGGGGATGAAGACGTAGATGCACACCTTGCCGGCGGGCTGTCGGCGGTCGGTGACAAAGTAGCCCAGGTTGTTGGCCTCGTCAATGGCATAGAGATAGTCGTTGGCTGTCGACGAGAAGGGCATGCCCAGATTCTCGGCCTTGAGATAGGTGCCCGTGTCGCTGTCGTAGCGCGTCACGAAGATATCGTAGCCGCCAATGCTGTTGGGGCCTTGCTGCGCGAAATACAGGGTGATGCCGTCGGACATCAGGAAGGGGAAGTTGGCCGAGGCGCTACTGATGCCTTCCAGGGGCTGTGCTTCGGTCCATCTGTTGCCAATATAATCGCTCTGCGAGATGTGACAGGTTGAGTCTTTCGTGTCGAAATAGGTGGTGAGACGGTGGTCTTTCAACTCGTTGGTAAACTGTCCCAGCGTGTCGTTCTGCTCCAGGTAGCCAGCATCTTTCGACAGGGGAATGCGGCGCAGGAAGTCTTTCTTGCTGGCCACGATGCTGTCGATAAAGACTACCTTCTGGGTGGAGGCGAGCATCTGCTGGATGCGTGGGTCTTCAACAACGACGGGTTTCGCCACTTTCTTGGTGGTTTTCTTCCTGCGCTGGGCATTGGTGGCGGTGGGCCACGCTAGGCACAAAGCGAGCAGAATGATGGCGTATCTTTTCATTATTTTTCCTTCTTTAAAAAAGCAAAGATACGATAATTAATTGAATATTGGTGTGGGATGAATAGATAATTAACTGAATTTAAGATATGTCGACCAGTTTGTCGGCCCTGACAAGAGCATTCCACAGACTGTGACGGGCTTCGGGGTTCTGCTGCTGAATGTTTTCGAAGAGGGTGCGCATGTCGTCGCGGTGACTGTCTTTCTCGTAAGGACAGAATTTTACCTGCTTTTCGTAGCCGCGCAATTCGGCATAGCGACGAATGTCGGCTTCTTCGACAAGGCACAGCGGGCGGATGATGCTGAGGGGCATCTTGCGCATCTTTAGGAGGGCTGGCATCGTGTCAAAGCGCCCCTGATAGAAGAGGTTCATCATACTGGTGTGCAGCAGGTCGTCCTGATGATGGCCCAGGGCTATCTTGTTGCAGCCCAGTTCCTGCGCCAGGTTGAACATCTGCTTGCGGCGGTTCCAGGAGCAAAGAAAGCAAGGCGGCTTAGGTTTGAATTGAGAATTGGGAGTTGAGAACTGAGAGTTTTGATCAGTTGGCGTGGCAGAGAAACTTGTTGTGACGATATGGAGTTTTACGCCGAGATCATCGCAAAAATGCTGCAGATAGTCGGTGGAGGTTTCGTAGGCAATGTTCTCCATCCTCACGTGAATGGCTTCAACCTTAAACTGGGGCTTGTCGATTTTTGCACGCTTGCCCAGCATCTCAAGCAGGCATAACGAATCCTTGCCGCCCGAGAGAGCAACAAGAATGTGGTCGCCATCCTCAATGAGATGATAGGTTACAAAGGCTTTGACAAAGCGCTCGCGGATGCGCTTCTCCAGTCGGTCTACTTCTGTGCGCATGCCTCGCGGTTATTTCATAAACACCAGATAGACGGCACAGATGATGAGCAGGAAGGCCAGGATGTGGTTCCAGTGCAGACTCTGTCCCTGGAACATGATGTTGGCAATGATGCAGAACACGGCCAGCGAGATGCACTCCTGAATCACCTTGAGTTGAATAAGGTTGAAAGGTCCGCCGTTTTCAACAAAGCCTAAGCGGTTGGCGGGCACCTGACAGCAGTATTCGAAAAAGGCGATGCCCCACGAAAACAAGATGACACCAAAAAGGGGCCAGTTGCTTGACGTGCCCGACTCCTGGAGTTTTAAATGCCCATACCAAGCAAGGGTCATGAAGACATTACTTAGTATGAGCAATAAGATAGTATATAATCCGTTCATTTCTTTAAATATTCATCCATATTCTGAGCTGCACGACGACCGTCGCCCATAGCCAGAATAACCGTAGCGCCACCACGAACGATATCACCACCGGCAAAGATCTCTGAGCGGGCCGACTGCATGCCTTCGTTCACCACAATAGTGTTCTTGCGACCCAGCTCCAGTCCCTCGATGCTCTTGGGAACCAATGGGTTGGGACTAACGCCTACGGCAACAACCACCTGGTCGACATCGAGCGTCACGGTCTTGCCCTCAACGGGAACAGGACTGCGACGGCCACTGGCATCGGGCTCGCCCAATTCCATCACCTGGAGTACAGCTGCCTTCACAGCGCCATTCTCGTCGGCCAGATATTCTATGGGGTTGTGGAGCGTGAGGAAGTTAATGCCTTCTTCCTTAGCGTGCTTCACCTCTTCCAAACGGGCGGGCATCTCCTGCTCGCTGCGGCGATAAACCAATGTTACCTCGGCACCCAGGCGCTTGGCTGTGCGGCATGAGTCCATAGCGGTGTTACCACCGCCCACAACGAGTACTTTCTTACCCAGGTTGATGGGTGTATCGGTGGTGGGGTTGGCAGCATCCATCAGATTGACACGCGTCAGATACTCGTTCGACGACATGATGTTGATGGCATTCTCGCCAGGAATGTTCATGAAGTTGGGCAGACCGGCACCAGAGCCAACGAAGATACCCTTAAAGCCTTGCTTCTCAAGGTCTTCAACGCTGATGGTTTTACCAACGATGACGTCGGTCTGGAAGTGAACGCCCATCTTCGACAGGTTCTCAATCTCTACATCCACAATCTTGTTGGGCAGACGGAACTCGGGGATGCCGTACTTCAGCACACCGCCAATCTCGTGAAGGGCCTCGAAGACATAGACATCGTAGCCTTTCTTCACCATATCGCCTGCAAACGACAGTCCTGCAGGACCAGAACCCACAACGGCAATCTTGATGCCGTTAGAGGGCGCTATCTCGGGCAACGAGATGTTGCCGCTCTCGCGCTCGTAGTCGGCAGCAAAGCGCTCCAAATAGCCAATGGCCACAGCGGGCTCATTCATCTTCAGATGGATACACTTGCTTTCGCATTGCTTTTCCTGCGGACAAACGCGACCACAGACAGCGGGGAGGGCAGAGGTCTGTTTCAGTACCTTTGCGGCTGCCAGGAACTGGCCGCGCTCAATATTCTTGATGAACGATGGGATGTTGATGTTAACGGGACAGCCTTCAACGCAAGAGGGCTTGGCGCAGTCAAGACAGCGCTTGGCCTCCGTCATGGCCATCTCTTTGGTTAGACCGATGTTAACCTCCTCCGTGCGCGTGGTGGCACGATAGACGGGGTCGAGCTCGGGCATCTTTACTCGGGCGATCTGCGTGCGCTCCTTGGGCTTCATGCTCTTTCTGAGCTCATCGCGCCAAGCAGCGTTGCGGTCGTTGAGGACCTCGATGGGGTCGTTTGTTGGATTGTCGATGGGCTCAGCCTTTGCTGCACTCTTCGCACTCTTTGTATTGTCTGCGTTATTGGCATCCAAGTGCTCCTGGAAATGCTCCATCTCCTCGAGTTCGGCCTTCTTGAAGGTTCCCATGCGCTTGAACATTTCGTCCCAGTCAACAAGGGCGCCATCAAACTCGGGTCCGTCGATGCACACGAACTTGGTCTTGCCGCCAATGGTCAGTCGGCAAGCGCCACACATGCCGGTGCCGTCAACCATAATGGTGTTCAGGCTGACCTCGCAAGGAATGTTGTGCTTCTGGGCGGTGAGGTTCGAGAACTTCATCATGATGGGAGGACCAATGGCAAAGACTTTGTCAACGTGCTCCTGCTCGATAAACTTCTCAATACCTACGGTGACCACACCTTTCTCGCCATAAGAGCCGTCGTCGGTCATGATAATCACCTCGTCGGAACTCTCGCGTACCTTATCTTCTAATATAATTAAGTCTTTTGAACGTCCGGCCATCACAGACAGCACGCGGTTGCCCGCTGCTTTCAAAGCCTGGATGATGGGCAGCATGGGAGCAACACCCAGACCGCCGCCAGCACATACTACTGTGCCAAACTTCTCGATGTGGGTGGGATTTCCCAACGGACCAACAATGTCGGTGACAAAATCGCCTTCATTGAGCATACATAACTTTTTGGACGAAAGACCCACCTGTTGAACAACTAAGGTGATTGTACCTTTGTTCTTGTCGGCACCTGCAATGGTAAGCGGCATACGCTCACCTTTCTGTCCGACACGTACAATGACGAAATTTCCAGCCTTTCGACTGTTAGCAATGAGTGGTGCCTCTATTTCAAAGAGGAAAACCTTCTCAGAGAACTGCTCTTTTCTAACGATTTTATTCATAATCTTTGTTTATTATGTCCAAATTGTTTGTCAATTGGCTGCAAAGGTAACAAATTGTTTTGAGAAAACCATATAAATGTGACAAAAAAAAGATGCAAACAAATATTTTGTTTGCATCTTTGATTATGATAGCGTCTATTTTCTTAGTCAATCATGTCGCATCCCATGTAGGGCACGAGGGCTGCAGGAATCTTAATGCCATTCTCTGTCTGGTTGTTCTCAAGCAGAGCGGCCACGATTCTGGGCAGAGCCAAAGCTGAACCATTCAGCGTGTGGCAAAGCTCGGTCTTCTTGGTCTCGGCATTGCGATAGCGGCACTTCAAGCGGTTGGCCTGATAGGTGTCGAAGTTTGACACGCTTGATACCTCGAGCCAACGCCCCTGAGCCTCTGAGTAAACCTCGAAGTCGTAGCAGATAGATGATGTGAACGACTGGTCGCCACCACAAAGCAGCAGGATGCGGTAGGGGAGTTCGAGCTTCTTGAGCAGACCCTCTACGTGCTCCAGCATCTCCTTGTGACTCTGCTTTGAGTGCTCGGGCTTGTCGATGCGTACGATCTCAATCTTTGAGAATTCGTGCAGACGGTTCAGACCGCGAACGTCCTTGCCATATGAGCCAGCCTCGCGGCGGAAGCACTCGGTGTAAGCACAGTTCTTGATGGGCAGGTCCTTCTCGTCGAGAATCACGTCGCGATAGATATTCGTAACGGGCACCTCAGCGGTAGGGATGAGATAGAAATCGTCTACCTCGCAGTGGTACATCTGGCCCTCTTTGTCGGGCAACTGACCTGTTCCGTAGCCAGAAGCTGCATTAACAACTGTGGGAGGCATAATCTCGGTGTAGCCACTCTTGCGGGCCTCGTCGAGGAAGAAGTTGATGAGGGCACGCTGCAAACGGGCACCCTTGCCGATATAAACGGGGAAACCGGCACCTGTGATCTTCACACCCAGATCGAAATCGATGAGGTTGTATTTCTTAGCGAGTTCCCAGTGGGGCAGGGGATTGGCGATACCCAGAGAGGGGTTTACGTCCCAGTTGCCTACGGTATCGTTGGCGGTGCATTCCTTCAGGTTGCTCTTCACCACGTGGTTGTCCTCGGCAGCCTTGCCTTCGGGTACTTCGTCGTAGGGGATATTTGGAATTTGGCAGAGCAGACGCGTCATCTCGTTCTGAGCGTTGTTCATCTTCTCTTCCAATTCTTTATTGGCTTCCTTCAACTTGGCAACGTTTTCCTTGATGGCGTCTGCTTCGGCTTTCTTGCCTTCCTTCATCAAACCGCCAATTTGCGCAGCCATCTTCTTAGCCTCAGAAAGGTTCTTGTCTAATTCCTGTTGTGCCTCACGACGACATTTGTCTACATTCAGCACTTCGTCGATAGCTTCTTTTGCGCCTTTAAATTGCTTCTTTTCCAAACCGCGAATAACGCGTTCTGTTTCCTCTGTAATGAGTTTCAGTGTAAGCATAATGATATGTGATTTTTTATTGTTTTATTTCGTTGAGACGAGCAATATACTTGCCCCAAATGTCGAATTCAATGTTTACAACCGTTCCGACCTTGATGTCCTGGAAGTTGGTGTGCTCAAGGGTATAGGGGATAATGGCCACCTGAAACGTGTTGCTGGTGGGATTGCAGACGGTAAGCGATACGCCGTTAACGGTGACGGAACCCTTGTCTACGGTGAAATAGCCGCGAAGTGCCATTTCCTTGTTCTCGGGATACTCGAAGGTGAAATAGGTTGAACCGTTGGCATCTTCTTTCTTGATGCAGGTGGCTGTCTGGTCTACATGTCCCTGAACGATATGGCCATCCAGTCGGCCATTCATGATCATAGAACGCTCCACATTGACCTTGTCGCCCACTTTCAATAAGCCTAAGTTGGTGCGGTTCAGAGTTTCTTTCATGGCTGTCACCACGTATTGATTGTTTTCAATATGGACAACCGTCAGGCAGACGCCATTATGTGCCACACTCTGGTCTATACTCAGTTCGTTGACGAAAGAGCATGTTAGTGTGAAATCAATGTTGTCTCTATCTTGATGGATGGCAACTACCGTAGCAAATTCTTCTATGATACCTGAGAACATATTCTAAATTTATTAGGAAAGGGACCGTCAGGGTGATGTGATGAAAACTCCTTTATCACAGGTTGTGGATGCTCTCCGTCTTTGTAATCCACCGGCATGAAAGAAGTATGCTTGGATAGTGGCCCGCCATTGACAAGAGAAGACAGTCCGGTTTTCAACGTTATTTGATGAGTATCCCGATCGAACCAAGACGGTCCCTTATTTTTTATTCTGGGTGCAAAGTTAATACTTTTTTGTCGATATTTGCTATGTTTTGCGAGTTTTTATTTTATAATTTAGTTTTCTCCAGATGTATTATCGTTGCTTTCCGTGTACTTGTCGCGATATTCCTGGGGAGTCATGCCTGTTTTATGCTGGAAAAGCATCTCGAATTTACCCATGGTTTTGAAGCCAATAATACGAGCAATATCTTCCAGACTATCGTTGGTGTTCACCAACAAGTCTCGGGCCTTTGACAGACGGAAATCGTAGATGTATTCTTTTGGCGTCATGCCTGTGATACGTTTGATATTGTCTTCAAAGTCGGCCAGGTTCATTTCGAGTTCTGTGAGTATCTCGTTAACATCAAGCTTATGCTCCATATAGTGGATTGTCATCCAGTCATAGAGCTTCATCATAAACACTTGGTCTTCCTTTTGCTTCTCCAGCATTAGTTCCGAGTTCATACTTTGCTCCTTACGTTTTTTCTCTCTTGTCTTTATTCTGTTTTGTATCCAGAACATGAATATGATGGCAAGGATAACACCAAGAAGCATGTATAGCCATATAGAGTTTTCTGACACGAGGAATGCGGAAGGTACAACCACTTGTATTTCTTTTATGTCGTAGTTGTCGGGCGAGTCAAGGAGGAACGCTTTCACTTTGAAAGTGTAGGTTCCTGCTGGCACATCTTCGTAGGTGGCCATACGTTGGCTGTTCGCGTTTATCCAATCATCGTCATAACCCTCCAGCATATACTGATAATGAATACGGTGTTGCAACTGATAGTTGAGTGCTGCAAACTGGAACGCGAACTTGTTGCAGGAATCCGGTATATGAACCGATTTCGAATCGGGCACATAATAATCGTAGATATTGCTAAGTCGCGGACTCTGAACTTCGTCGTTGAGATAGAAGTCGGTTATTCTAAGCTTTAGCATCGAGGCATTCGCGGTGGTCAGTTTCTTTTGATCCACCACATAGTAGCCGTCAATGGTTCCAAAGAGGATGTGTCCGTTAGATAATGTCGTGGCAGATGCCTCTGAGCATATGGTCTCGTCAACACCTTCCAAATTAGAATAGGTGGAGAATATGCCTTTGTTCACGTTAAAGGAGCAAATCTTATTGTCGGTGGCAAACCACACATTATTCTTATTATCAAAGGTGACACTCCTGATTTCCTCGGAGGGGAGTTTATAGTGTGTATTGATGTTTTCAAAAAGCCAGCAACCTTCATCGTCCTTTCCTATGGTGCGTGCCAGTCCTCCGCCGTTGGTGGCAATCCACATGGTACCCTTTGCATCGCAATTAAGACTGACAACGTCGTTAGACAGAAGGACGTTCTCAGGATGCTCCTTAGAGTCTTTGAGCTTTTGAATGGTCAATTGATTGTTCTTATACGAAAGAATCAATATGCCATCCGTTGTGCCTGCCCAGATATTTCCGTCGCTATTAACTGCGATGGTACGTACTTTCTGATAGGCATTGATAGGGTAGTTCTTCATGCCTTTCTTGGGGCTGAGGAAATAGTTCTTGCCTTTTGGTCTTAGGTTTACGCCTCCACCATAGGTGGCCACCCATATGTTACCATATTTATCTTCTGTAGTGAGATAAGCATGATCATCGCTAAGTGACATCTCGTCGTTATCGTTATGCTTCATGTTGACAACCGAGAATCCTTCGCCTTTGGGCGATAATCTGAAGATACCATTGTCTTTTGAAGATAACCATATGTTGTTTTGCGAGTCTTTCGATATGCCATATATTCTGCCAAAGGGTGCTCCAGCGTCGGTCTTCGTGTATGTGGTCTTTGAGCCATCTGAATTGATAATGAAGAGTGTTCCGCTTTTATTGCTTATATAGAGTCGGTTCTTGGCCTTATCGAAAAAGATGCCGCGAACCTCGTTATCCATATCTGATGTAGGAGACTCAATAAGTCGTTTGCGAACAATCGTCTTGTTCATGATTTCCAACTTCTCGAGTCCGCGTCGACTGGTAGATTCGAAAACCACGCCTTCGGGCAATTCGAGTGCTGCGTTGACCGTATTAGACAGGTTCCATGAGTTTGATGGGTCGTTGTGGAAGTATTCAACCTCGTCTTTCTCTCTGTTGTAATAACCGTAACCTCCATGATTCATTCGAACCCACACAATGCCGTTTACCTCGTTACACATTGATCCAACGCCATCATAGTTGGGAACTCTTAACTCTTGAGTGAAATGTTTCTCGTTCTTTGTGGCAGGGTTATAACGGATGATGCCTGGTCTGACATCGGCAAACCAGATGATGCCGTGACTATCAGCAAAGATACTGTTGATGGCTGTTTCGCCAGAACGGATTACTTCGGCTTCTTGTCCGTATGAGAACGACAGAATCTTGCCAGACTTTGTTCCAGCGAAGATGTTGTATCCATTGGAATACAGACAGGTGATGTTCTCGTCAAGGAAATAGCCCTTTCGCTCGATGGTCATGTTACTGACATCCAAACGATGTATGCCTTTGTCTGTTCCAAGCCATACATCATTCATATAGCCTTCGGCCATCGAAGTGATGGTCATGTCGGCAGTCGTGATGAGCTGCGTATTGAATTTGTCGTGTTCGTTTCTAATCTTATATAAGCCAACGCCTTCGATGCTGACTAAAACATCTCCGCCACTTGTCACGGTGATGCGATGCTTTGTGCGATATTCGTCGCTGCCTTTGATTGATTCGAACGGATTGACGATGCAGTCTGTTGAGCGCTTTAAGACAAAGACTCTGGAATCGTACATTCGCATCCAGATGTTTTGTTGGTTGTCTATGGTTATCTGCCATATTCTATTGTGCAGGTTGGGAATGTGACTGGCTGTTCCCGTCTTATAGTTGTTAAACTTATATCCGTCAAATCGAGACAGACCATTCCAGGTGCCTATCCAGATATAGCCGTAGTCATCTTGTGCTATTTGGGTTATGGCATTGCTCGTTAATCCGTCATCGGTTGAGAAGTGATGGCGGGTTGCCTGAATCAGCTGAGCCTGTATACCTGTTGGCATCAGCATCCCCAGGCAAAATGTGATAAGTTCGATTTTGTGGCGTATATTCATGTTGATTAGTAGTTTTGACGTCGGTATTGAGGATTAGAAACATTCGAAGGCTGCGTTCGAGTTCTTCCTGACAGCCATACACTCCATCTCGATGAGCCAGTTGGGTCGGCATACTGGAGCCAGGACGATGATGTAGGGCTTCTCAGGGAACTTCTGCCTGAAGAGTTTGCTCACAACGTTGTAGTCGCTTGGGTCTCGTAGATAGACAATAATCTGTGCGATATCGTTGAAAGTACATTCAGCTTCTTTAAGCAAAGCTTCTACATTCTCCCACATACGTTGTGTTTGTTTGACAATGTCTTTTGCAAAAACCACTTCGCCTTTGTTGTTGATGCTGGCCGTACCCGAGATGAATACATGGCTGCGGTCGCCATAGTCCACACATGTGCCTCGCTCAAAACTAACACCATAATCACTTGTGCGGTTCAGGTGTGTTGGGGCATAGAGGTATCGTATCTGCTGGGGCTGTATGCCTGCGATGGCATAGTTGTCCATTTGTGTCAGCACGTTAGGATCGGCTTGGCGACCTCCAATGCCGGTGGATGCTATGAAATGCGTGTTGTTGGTGAGTCCTTGAGTAAAGAACACCTGATTTCTTGCCCTTACAACTCCTCCGTAGTTAAGGTCAACATCATTAACGAATAACCAGGTACGTATACAGTTGTTGGCCAGTGTGCATCCCTCTTGAGTGAGTTGCATAATATATTCATTAAAGAGCAAGCGGGTTTGGTATTCTGAATTGGCTGCCAAATTATGGGCGCTTCCATTCCAAAGATGTCGGTAGGCACCATGTTTCACTTCGTATAGCTCGCTTGTGAGATAACGCGTCTGAACACCTTTAATAAGGTATACCCACATACCTATCTTGGTGCCATCGAGAGGCGCTTGCTGGATAATACTCTTTGCACAATCACTCGTATCGGCAGCAGCTACGTCGTCTGCCTGGTTGGCTGCGTCACTCAGGAAATAGCGTTTGAACACAGCTACAGTTCCTGGCAGTTTGTTGGAAAGTATGTCTTGATATGCATCGAGGATAGCATCAAGTTGCTGCTGAAATGTTGATTCACTATTTGAAGCATGAAGAATGATATGATGTTCGTCTACTTCGTTGGCTCCCGTGAATGAAAAGAGCTCAGCCTTGGCGTTAGGATAAGTAATATGTTGTGTCATTTTTTAGCTATTTTGCTGCAAAAGTACATAAATTCACTGAATTATCCAAATTGTATAACAATAATTTCATCAGATATTATTACCTTTGCATTCGCATTTATAGATGAATATAGAAGAATGGGACTTTTAGATATTATTCTGTTGGCAATAGCCCTGGCAATGGATTGCTTCACGGTGTCTATTGTGAGTGGTGTGATTTTGGGACGCAGAGAGTGGCGTGTTATATTGCAGATGAGCTTTCTGTTTGGACTCTTCCAGGCCTTGATGCCGCTTGTGGGATGGGTAGGAATGAATATTCTCTCTAATTTCATCATGGTTTACGGACACATCATTGCTTTCCTCATGTTGGCTTTTATTGGAGGAAAGATGATTTACGAGTCGTTCGGCTCATCCGAAGAACATGCTTTTAATCCAAGAAAACTGGTGACACAGCTGTTGCTTGCTGTTGCCACCAGTATTGATGCAATGGCTGTAGGCGTTTCGTTTTCAGCCATAGGTTATAATCATGTTGATTCCTTGTGGGGACCACTTGCCTGGATTGGATTCTTTTCCTTGTTCTTTGGCGTTGCTGGTCATTTGACAGGCCTTCGTTTCGGATTTATCACGGAGGGGCGTATAAAGCCTGAATTGTTGGGCGGTGTCATTCTTCTGTCTATAGGTCTTAAGATTCTTCTATTTTAGTTTGCTCAAAGCCTCTTTTACGGCAAGTACAGCTCTGCGCCAATCGGTGTCAAGCGAAAAGCGTGTCATGCTCTCGCCATCTTTAAAGAACACCAATACAAGTTCTTTATCGGGATCATTAAACAGAGGATTGCCGTATGATGCATCCATAAAGGCGCTGATAACCTTTACCTGGAAAGCTGCAGGCTGCTGACTGTTTTCCACTAAGGCATTTGTATAGATTGTTAGAAACGTATTGAGAGATAATGCTTCCTTGTCTAATAACTCGACGGTGGAATCTGGCATTTCTTCCCTCATTTTCATAGCCATATAGTTGAGTGCTTCAACCTTGAATCTGCTGAATTTCTTTACCAGCGGATTAGCAGATGGATTTGCGATGTTCGCTTCTGCACTATTCTTTATTTCATAAAATATTTCCTGTGCAGACGATGTGGTTGCTAAAGCAAATGTGGCAAATAAGATAATAAATAGTCGTTTCATATTATTGCAGTTTTAATAATTCTTTCTTTTGGTTGAAACATCCTGGAAGCTCTTCATCATAGTGAGTCACCATAATAAGAGTCTTGTTGGGTAGTTTGCTGTATGTCTCGATAATGTCTTTTACAAGTGTCTTGTTTTTGTTGTCAAGTCCATGAAGGGGCTCGTCAAGAATCAAGAGTTGGGGATCTTTTACGAAAGCACGGGCAACAAGTACGAGTCGTTGTTCTCCACTTGAGAGTGATAGAAACGGACGCTTTTCCAATTGTTCTATTCCAAATATGCGCATCCACCATCTACAACATTCTCGTTCGGCTTCGTTTGTTCTAGTGTAAAGTCCAACTGTGTCCTTTAATCCACTTGCCATAACCTGGATAACGGGGATGTTGTGGTGATACGAACGATG
The DNA here is from genome assembly GCF_023204875.1 of Prevotella sp. E15-22. Lineage (NCBI taxonomy): Bacteria > Pseudomonadati > Bacteroidota > Bacteroidia > Bacteroidales > Prevotellaceae > Prevotella > Prevotella sp. E15-22. The sequence continues at coordinate 1,653,780 of NZ_CP096247.1, read as the reverse complement.
CATCTCTGGAGATACATAGCCAATGTGGCGTTTTATCTCCCATATACTCTCTCCAGAGCCGCGTTTCCTTCCAAACAAACTGATGTCGCAGGCGTATGCTTGTGGATTGTCAGCGCATATTAATGAGAGTAGGGTAGACTTTCCACTTCCATTCTGTCCGCACAGAGCCCAGCATTCGCCATTCTTGATGGTCCAATTGACATGTGAGAGAATCGTTCTTTCGCCGTATTTTATGCTTACATCGTTCATTTTTACCACCTCTTCGGAGAATGTCATGTTGGAAGAATAAGCACGACTAAGAATAGATTGTTGTTTCTCTTCGTCAAGGTGGCGCGGTTCTGATGTAAGTTTCAGCTTGGGTGTAATCCAGATAATGTCGTCTGCATAATCGGGTATGTCCTCTGGTCTAGCTACAACAAGGTAAATAGTGAGCTGTTTTTCTTTGCTCAGGCTGAGAATAAGGTCTTTCAAGTTCTGTCTTGTTGCAGCATCGAGTCCGATAAATGGATTGTCTAATATTAGAGTGGAAGGTGCTGAAAGTAAGGTTTTTATAATCTGATACTTTCTGAGCTCGCCACTTGATAATGAGATGACGTATTTATCAAGTAGTGAGTGGAACTGAAACAAGTCGTATAAATGCTGTTGGTACGCTCTTCTTTCCGGACTATCGTTGCCAGACAATATGTAAGAACGCTCCAAAACTTCTCCAGTGATGGGCATTTCATTGTCGATGTCGTGCTGATTCCATCTTTGTTGCAAGTAATATGCTTTGTCTGTGATTGTGCCGTATGTGTCGCAAAAAGCAATATAACGCACCTTGTCACTGGCCAGTTGCTTGCGCATCTGATTAACATAGGCCGTTTTTCCACTTCCGTTAAGTCCGGCTATAGCAATTATTTTTGTTACTTGCATACCTTATCCTTGTTTTTGTTGACAAAGTCTTTCCATCCTCTGTAGTGCGGCGCGTTGGATTCTGGCCTTCCCATCTGCAGAAAATGACAGTAGGCGGCGGCCAATGCGTCGGTGGAGTCCATGAATTTTCCCATTTCGGAGTCAGGAATGCGAAACAAACGCTGCAGCATATTAGCAACTTGCTCTTTTGAAGCTGTACCGTTGCCCGTTAATGCCATCTTGATTTTCATTGGAGCATATTCGTGAATGGGCACGCCGCGTTCGATAGCTGCTGCTATAGCCACACCTTGCGCACGACCTAGTTTAAGCATAGACTGAACGTTTTTTCCGAAGAAGGGAGCCTCAATGGCCAGTTCGTCAGGAAGAAAAGATTCAATGATACCTGTCACGCGTTCAAAAATGTGTCCTAACTTCAGGTAGGCATCTCCGAATTTCCTGAGGTCTATGATACCCATTGTTATCATCTGGGCTTTGCCGTCTTTAACCTTCAAGACGCCATATCCCATGATGTTTGTTCCAGGGTCTATACCCATGATTACCTTTTCCATATTGATTGCAAAGTTAGCTAAAAATTCCTGTTAAACTGTTTTTTTACAGCATTTTTAACGAAAATATAAAAAAATATTTGTCATATGTTTGGCGTTTAATTTATTTTTGCTAAATTTGCACACCATATAAAGCATTTAACCGTCAGAATTGTTTATGCTGGAAAATGAGAATCTAGAATCCCGAATAGTTAAAAGTGACTATAAGATACTGATCGTTGACGATGTGATGAGTAATGTATTGCTGCTCAAAATATTGCTGACCAACGAGAAGTATCAGGTTTGTACTGCCAACTGTGGAAATATGTGTATTGAGCAGGCTAAGGCTGAAAAGCCCGATTTAATCTTGCTTGATGTGATGATGCCTGATATTAGCGGATTCGATGCTGCTCAAATCCTTAAGAAAGACCCCGAAACGGCCCATATTCCTATAATATTTCTGACGGCTCTGAATAACCCCAGCGATCTTGTACATGGCTTCCAAGTGGGCGCTAACGACTTCTTGACCAAACCATTTAATAAAGAGGAACTTGTTGTTCGCGTGTTCCATCAAATCAAGCTGGTAGCTGCAACCCGTATTATTGAGCATCAGAACGAGGAACTCCGTGCCACCATTAGCAATAGAGATAAGATGTACTCTGTTATTGCGCACGACCTGCGTTCGCCTATGGCAAGTATACGTATGGTGCTGAATCTTGTCGTGAATGCAATGTCGCCAGATATTATAGGTCCGGAACTGTTTGAGCTTCTCGATAAAGCTAATCGCGAGAGTGAAGATGTTCACGACCTCCTGGACAATCTGTTGAAGTGGACAAAGAGTCAGACAGGCAGACTGAATGTCGTTCGTCAGGATTTGGATTTGAATGATATTATCCCTGGCGTTGTTGACATCTTCGAGATGATTGCTCAGACAAAGAAGATTGATTTGAAATATCAGGGCAGTAGTAATCCTGTGGTTGTGTATGCAGACAATGACATGCTTAAAACCGTTGTTCGTAATTTCCTTTCGAATGCCATTAAGTTCTCACCGGAAAACAGTTCCATTGAGATAACATTGAGCGAGGAGGGAGATTTTGCCAAGGTGAGTGTCCGAGATCATGGCGTTGGTATTGCTCCGGATAGAATAGATTCAATCTTTAAAAAAGGTGAGACAACCTATGGAACTGGTGGTGAGGAAGGCTCAGGTTTAGGTCTTCAGTTGTGTGCAGACTTTGCTCGCAAGATTGATGGCGATGTGATGGTGGAGTCAACTCTGGGCGAGGGATCTACGTTCAGCGTCCTCGTTCCGCTCAAGAAATAATAATGAATTTTCTAAGTATGCCATTTAGCATCTCTAAACATATTGTTTACTGATTCTAAATGGCATATTTTCATGAATTAAACAATATACTAGCAATTGTTTATTATCATCTTTTTGTGATGCAATATATAAAAAGGTGTTATTTTCTTTGCTAGTATAAAAAAAATGATTATCTTTGCAATCGATTTCGAAAACAGCGTTTCAATTCTCGAATCGCTTTCTTATAAAAAATCACAATCACGATATTATTTAAATTGTACGCAAACATATTATTGTATATATGTACACCAAGGAACAATTAGAGAAATTGGCAATCCCCGAATTGATGGAGATTGCAAACCAATTGGGAGTGAAGGTATCTCAGGACGACACGATGGAACATGTTATATATGAGATACTTGACAAAGCTGCCATAGATAGCTCGTTAGGTTCTTCGACAGCTAAACGTAAACGCACTCGCATTGCCAAGAAAGACACAGACAAAGTATATACTGTTAGTGGTAAAGAGGGCGAGAACCTTGATGCCAAAAACCAAAAGAGCAAAACAGTAGAAGCGCCATCTTTGTTCGCCGATCAGCCTCTGATGGAAGAGACACCTGAGGTTGTTGAGGAGGAAAAGCCTGCTCCAAAGCGTCGTGGACGTAAGACTAAGGCAGAAGTTGCAGCCGAGGCTGAAGAACAGAAAAAAGAGGAAGAGGTTGCGCAGGCAGCAGCTATTCCTGAAGAACAGCCTCTGGAAGTTGACGCAGTGCCCGAAGCTAATGCTGAGATGATGGGTGCTGACGAGCCAGATGCCGAGATGCTTGAACAGTTACAAGAGAAAATGTCACAGCGCCAGAATGTAGACGCAATGGACATGATGGAAGATAATAATGTGTGGGAAGGTGATCCTGGCGATGGAACAGACTTTATCACGGTGGTTGATTTGCCTATTGAGGATCAGGCTGCCATACCAACGCTTGATATTTTTGACAGACCCGTTGTTCAGCAGGCTGATCCCATATATCAGGCTAATGTACAACCATCAACGCCCGACTATGATTTTGCCGATTTGATTTCAGGAAATGGCGTGTTGGAACTGCTACAGGATGGCTACGGATTCCTTCGTTCAAGCGATTACAATTACCTGTCATCGCCCGACGATATCTATGTTTCACCACAGCAAATCAAAAAGTATAGTTTGAAGACAGGCGACGTTGTGGAATGCACTGTTCGTCCGCCACACGATAACGAAAAATACTTCGCTATGTCATCCGTTAAGTCTATTAACGGACGTGACCCAATGGAGGTTCGTGACCGCGTGTCATTCGAACATCTGACACCACTTTTCCCCAACGAGAAGTTTAATCTCTGCGGTAATCCTGCAACAACAAATCCTTCAACACGTATTGTTGATCTCTTCTCACCAATCGGTAAGGGACAACGTGCGCTGATTGTGGCTCAGCCCAAGACCGGTAAGACCATCTTAATGAAGGATATTGCCAACGCTATTGCAGCCAACCATCCTGAAGCTTATATCATGATGCTGCTTATTGACGAGCGTCCTGAGGAGGTGACAGACATGAGTCGTACGGTTAATGCAGAGGTTATTGCTTCAACCTTTGACGAACCAGCCGACCGTCACGTGAAGATTGCCGGTATCGTCCTGGAAAAGGCAAAGCGTATGGTGGAATGTGGACATGATGTCGTCATCTTCCTGGATTCTATCACCCGTCTGGCACGTGCATACAACACTGTGTCTCCTGCATCTGGTAAGGTTCTTACTGGTGGTGTCGATGCGAATGCTTTGCAGAAACCTAAGCGTTTCTTTGGTGCTGCCCGAAATATTGAGAATGGTGGTTCCTTGACTATTATTGCTACGGCACTTGTTGATACTGGTTCAAAGATGGATGAGGTGATCTTCGAGGAGTTTAAAGGTACAGGTAACTCTGAAATCCAGCTGGATCGTATGCTTTCTAATAAGCGTGTGTTCCCCGCTCTTAACCTCGTACAGTCATCTACTCGTCGTGATGATTTGCTGCAGGATCAGACAACGTTGAATCGTATGTGGATTATTCGCAAGTTCATTGCCGAGATGAATCCTATTGAGGCAATGAATACTGTTCGTGACCGTCTCGTACAGAGTAGAAATAACGAAGAATTCCTCATGTCGATGAATGGATAAACCTGGAAAATAACTAAATAAAACTATCTAAAAACGAATATACAATGGCAAAAATTGTAACACTGGGCGAGATTATGCTTCGCCTGTCGCCTCAAGGCAACGACAGATTTATTCAGAGTGAGTCTTTCCGCATCATCCCTGGTGGTGGTGAGGCTAACGTAGCCATCTCTGTGGCTAACTATGGCCACGAGGCTTATTTTGTATCTAAGTTGCCTAAACACGAAATCGGACAGATTGCAGTTAATGCATTGCGCCGTTATGGTGTCAATACACAGTTCGTAGCTCGCGGAGGTGATCGTGTTGGCTTGTATTATGCTGAAACAGGCGCCTCGATGCGCCCTTCAAAAGTAATTTATGATCGCGCACACTCGTCAATTGCAGAGGCCGAACCTTCTGATTTCGACTTTGATGCAATAATGGAAGGTGCAGACTGGTTCCATTGGAGTGGTATCACACCTGCTATTTCTGACAAAGCTGCAGAACTGACTAAGTTGGCTTGCGAAGCCGCTAAACGTCATGGTGTAACTGTTTCTGTTGATTTGAATTTCCGTAAGAAACTTTGGACAAGTGAAAAGGCTATCTCAATTATGCGTCCGCTGATGAAATATGTTGATGTATGTATTGGTAACGAAGAAGATGCTGAACTTTGTCTTGGTTTCAAGCCCGACGCTGACGTGGAAGGCGGCCAGACCGATGCTGCTGGTTATGAGGGAATCTTCAAGCAAATGATGCAGGAATTTGGCTTCAAGTATGTTGTTTCAACACTACGCGAGAGCTACAGTGCCACGTATAATGGATGGAAGGCATTGATATACAATGGTAAGGAGTTCTATCAGAGTAAGCGCTACGAAATTAATCCTATCATCGACCGTGTGGGTGGTGGTGACTCTTTCTCTGGTGGTTTGATTCATGGATTGCTTACCAAGAAAACTCAGGGCGAAGCGCTTGAGTTTGCTGTTGCTGCCTCTGCATTGAAGCACACCATCAATGGCGACTTTAATTTGGTTTCTATTGACGAGGTAGAGGCTTTGGCTGGCGGAAATGCTAACGGACGTGTTCAACGATAATGTTAATAATAAGGTTGTTGAGGTCTTCTAAGGCCTTAACGACTTTTATGAATTATAAGACAATAAAACAAAGATGGCAAAGTTTGATAAAATCACCGTGCTAAAGAAAATCGGTGATACAGGTATGGTTCCTGTTTTCTATCATAAAGATTTGGAAACTTGTAAGAATGTTGTGAAAGCTTGCTATGAAGGGGGCGTTCGTGCGTTTGAGTTTACCAATCGTGGTGATTTCGCTCAAGAGGTCTTTGGCGAGTTGGTAAAGTGGGCAGATAAAGAATGTCCAGAATTGGCATTGGGTATCGGTTCTATTGTAGATGCTCCTACTGCTGCTATGTACATCCAATTAGGAGCAAACTTTGTTGTTGGTCCTCTGTTTAACCCAGAGATAGCTCCTGTTTGCAACCGTCGTCTGATTCCTTATTGTCCTGGTTGCATGACTGTATCAGAGATTGGTAAGGCTCAGGAACTGGGATGCGACCTGACTAAGGTATTCCCTGGCGATGTGGTTGGGCCTAATTTTATTAAGGGTCTTAAGGCTCCGATGCCTTGGTCAAAGATCATGGTTACTGGAGGTGTATCTCCTGACGAGGAGAACCTGACCAAATGGTTCAAGGCTGGTGTGTTCTGTGTTGGCATGGGATCTAAGCTTTTCCCTTCAGAAAAGGTGAAGGCTTGCGACTGGCAATATGTTACTGATAAATGTCGTGAGGCTCTTGGATACGTAGCCAAGGCTCGCGCATAACATTTTATTATCTTATTTGAATAGGAGGTTAAGGGATGAAAAACTGTTTTGTATCTTCATTTCTTATCCTCCTTTTGAATTTGTGCTTCTCTTGCACAGACAAAAAAAGTACTGAGATTGATCAACTAAATGATTTCTCGTACGGTTTTCATTACCGTAACCTTGATTCTACATCTTACTATGCTCGCAAGGCCTATTACTTAGCTGAAAAATACAATTATAAGGACGGAGAGGCTGAAGCACTTAATAATCTTGCATTCGTTGATATTGTCAAGATGCAGTATGTAGATGCTTACAGTCGTCTTGACAGTATTCTTGATATAACAGATAATCATTTGGAACTGCTCATTGCCTATATTCAACAAATGAGACTTTGCCAGCGTCAGTCGCAGAATCGTGAGTTTTATGAATGTAGGGAACATGCACAGCAGTCTTTGCGTAGAATAAACGAGGAGCGTCATCTACTGTCGGAACGACAAAAACACCGCTTGATTTATGCTGAGAGCGAACTTGCTATTGTCACTTCTACCTATTATTACTATGTGGGACTGGAGCGTCAGTCTATTGAGGCCATAGAGTCTATATCACCTGAAGTTGAGAATGATACAGCACAATGGCTTAACTATCTTTACAATGTCGGTGCTGGAGGCATCATCACTCAGGGAACACAAACCGAGATTAATCAGAAGGAATTTGATTATTTGATGCGATGCTATCTGTTAGCCAAGCAATATAATTGTCCATACTTCTTGGCTAACTCACTTGAAGCTTTGGCCGAGCATCTCACCGTTTTTGATTATCGAATGCAACTTATGTCTGATAATCAACCTGCTATGAAATTTATAAATCCTCAGAATGTGTCATCTGAGGAATTACCTTTATGGCTTGCTGAAAATGCTCTCTCACTATTTGAGTCGTATGGCGATACTTATCAGACTGCAGGTGCTTATCGAACATTAGCAACATGTTGTCTTTCCAAGACAGACTACGATGGTGCGTTACAAAATCTAGAATTGGCTTTGAGTGATACTCTCATCTTTCAAGCACCAGATTTGGTTGCTAGCATTCGAGAGCAATTAAGTGTTGTGTATTCCGCTATTGATCAAAAGAACGAGAGTGATTACAACAGAAATATATATTTAGACTTACAAGAACGTACACGTCAAGACCAGCGCTTGGAAGCTCGTGCTGCTCAGTTAGAGCAAACGATTACACAATTAAATCGCTTACTTGTTGCTGTTGTCATTGCGCTGATACTGTTTGTAATTATCATTATCTCTTTCTATTATCATAGAAAAAAATCCCTAAGAAACAAGAGCAATCCTGAACTTGAAGAACGTCGTGATGAACTTGAAGAGCAGATGAATCTTACTCGTTTACATCTGATACAAGAGAAACGGTTGAATGTTGAACAACGTGCAAAACTATCTCTTGTTAATGCTATTACACCGCTTATCGATCGTATGATTCATGAAATTAAGATGCTTGATAAGTGTAGTGGAGCCGACAAAGATAACAGAATAAACTATATCTGTGAACTTACAAATCACATTAACTCACAGAATGAAATCCTCACTCATTGGATTCAATTGCGAAAAGGAGAACTAAGTCTGCATATTGAATCATTTCCTTTACAGGAACTTTTTGATATAATCCAAAAGAACAGACGAAGTTTTAGCTTAAAGGGAATTGAATTGAGAATAGAACCTACCGATGTATATGTTAAGGCCGACAAGGTGTTAACATTATTCATGTTGAATACATTGGCCGATAATGCTCGCAAGTTTACTGCAAAAGGTGGTACAGTGAGCATAGAAACTTTATCAACTGATTCCTATGTGGAAATATCAGTTGTTGATAATGGTATTGGAATGTCTGACGAACAAGTAGAACATGTGTTTGATTGCAAGGCAATCATAGATGGTTCATCGACTTCGCATGGATTTGGTCTACTAAATTGCATGGGCATTATCAATAAGTATAGGAAAATTAGTCAACTGTTCTCTGTCTGCCAGTTATCAGTAGAAAGCGAATTGGGTAAAGGTAGCCGATTCTTTTTCCGTTTACCAAAGCGTGCATTAAGTGTAATAGCATTTGCTTTTATCTTTGTGTCGTTAAGCGCTCAAACGACACTTGAGAAAGCTAGTTCTTTTGCCGACTCTGCCTATTTCTCTAATATAGAAGGAGACTTCCAGCGCACATTGGATTATGCTGATTCTTGCAGAATATGTTTAAATAAGCATTTTAAAAGTATACGTCCTTATTCAAATGATACGTTGATGCGGATTGGTGATTTATCAAACACGCCTCCAGAAATCAATTGGTTTCATGATAGTATTGATATAAATTTTGACATCCTACTTGATATCCGCAATGAAAGTGCTGTCGCTGCTCTTGCACTTCATCAATGGCAGTTTTATCAATACAACAATCGTATATATACCCAGTTGTTTAAGGAATTATCAGCCGACTCGACGCTAGATTCCTACTGTCGTAAGATGCAACAATCACAATCGAATAAAGAGGTTGCCATTATTTTATTAATCCTTCTATTTATCGCTATTATTATTGTGGTAGTTTGGCAGTTTTTCCTTTTGCATAATAAGAGAGTAAAAGTTCTACAGCAGCAGCAAATAGAATTAGATTTCATGGCTGATGAATTGCAACGTCTGAAGATGGAAGAGGGTAACTATCATATCATCAATGCGGTACTTGATAATACTCTTTCTACGCTAAAGCATGAAACGATGTACTATCCGAGTCGTATCTTTCAATTAGCTACAGTAGGAGATCATGATGCTCTTCCTGAGGTTGTTGAGTATTATCGTGAACTTTATGGCATTCTTAGTGAACAGGCCATAAGACAGTTGGATGACAGAAAAATGCATCTTCAAGCCTTAGAACATGAAGTCTTGGGGGATGCTGTTTATCTTGATTATCTATTTGATATCTTACGTCGACAATCTGGCGAAAAGAAGCTGGAAATGGAATGGGCTATTCGTGATAAGAACTATGTCATGGTGCGGGTGCTTATGATGAATTTCAACGCATCTGATGTTCAGCTACAACAACTCTTTATGCCTGTTCATCAGAAGAACATTCCATTCTTGATTTGTCGTGAAATTGTTCGCCAACATGGTGAAGCAACAAATCGTCATGCTTGTGGCATTTATGCAGAACGTGATAAGAACAATATTGTAAATATCAACATTATACTACCTAGAATATGCAAAACTTTAAAGTAATCATTGTTGAAGATGTTCCTTTGGAACTTAAAGGAACTTTAGGTATTATTAGAACTGACATACCCGAAGCAGAGGTTATAGGTACAGCTGATTCTGAGACAGCCTATTGGCGTTTAATAAAACAACAATTGCCTGATTTAGTGTTGCTTGACCTTGGCTTGGGAGGCTCTACAACTGTTGGAGTAGAGTTGTGTCGACAAACTAAAGAGATGCACCCTGATGTACGCATACTTATTTTCACCGGCGAGATTCTCAATGAGAAATTATGGGTAGATGTACTCGACGCTGGTGCAGATGGCATTATTCTTAAAACAGGAGAATTACTTACTCGAAATGATGTGTTGGCTGTGATGAACGGTAAACAACTGGTGTTTAATGAGCCAATTCTTAAAAAAATTGTTGACCGTTTTAAGAAAAGTGTTGGTTCTGAATTGGCAAAACAGGAAGCTTTGATTAATTATGAGATAGATGAATATGATGAACGCTTCTTGCGGCATTTGGCTTTAGGTTATACCAAAGAGCAGATTACACAATTGCATGGCATGCCCTTTGGCGTCAAGAGTCTTGAGAAACGTCAGAATGAACTCATTCAAAAACTATTCCCTGATGGAAAGAGCGTTAATGCAACTAGATTGGTTGTTCGCGCTATGGAACTCCATATATTAGATTTAGACAACCTTGAACCAGACGAGGAGTAAATATGCCTAAAAGAAATACATCAGTAGCATATATTGCCATAGTACTTGTGTGTGCGGAACTATTGCTCATGCTTTTATCATGGTCTCTTGTCGCCACTCAAACAGAAGGAGTACGTTCTTTGCTCTCAAGCGAAGGACTTCGTTGGTTCTTTGGTCAGTATACTGAAGTTATACTACGACCAGAACTAATTTGGCTAATCCTGGTGTCAATGGCTGTTGGTGTATTTTGGCACAGCGATATCATCGGACGAGGTGGGCGAAACTATCGTCGTTATTTTGCACTGCGTGTTTCTTTCGTTGTATGTGTATTTCTACTATTTGTAGGATTACTACTTGTTATTCTTCCGCATGCTGTTCTGCTGTCATCTACTGGTCAATTATGGCCATCTCCATTTAGCAGGGCTTTGGTTCCATTGTTATCATTGCTTACCATTATAACGTCGTCCATTTATGGATTAGCATGCCGAACCTTTACTTCACTGGTTGATATTATTTCGTCGATTACTTGGGGTATTGAGAAAGCATCATCATTAATTCTACTATATATTCTTTCCTTTCATTTATACGAGTCTTTATACTATGTTTTTTTCTGAACCAAAATTACTGATGAAAAGAATTCTTTTATTGTTTATTGTATGTTTCAATGTGCTGCATGGCTTTTCCCAGTCAGTTTGGAATGCCCGATACCAGCGCTATATAGACCAGTATAAGGATTGTGCTATAGAACAGATGCTGAAACATAAGATTCCTGCATCTATTACACTTGCCCAAGGCTTGCTGGAAAGTGGGGCAGGCGAGAGTACACTGGCACGCAAAGGTAATAATCATTTTGGAATTAAATGTCACGGATGGACAGGCGGAACCATGTATATAGATGATGATGCCCGTAACGAGTGCTTTCGAACCTATAATTCTCCGTTTGATTCCTATGAAGACCATTCACGTTTTCTTGTATCTGGACAACGTTATCGTAGTCTTTTTAGTCTAAAAATAACTGATTATAAAGGTTGGGCGCGTGGATTAAAAGCGGCAGGTTATGCAACCAACCCAAAATATGCCGATAGACTGATAGATATTATTCAGGTCTACAAACTCTATGAATACGACAATGCTCATTCTTATGACAAGTTCATGATGCAACATGCAAAGAACCAGCATGTTAGTGGAAGTCAGCTTCATCCTATTGGCATTTACAATAAGAACTATTTCCTATATGCACGACGTGGGGATACATTCCGTTCCATTGCAGATGAAATTGGAATTTCTTATCGTAAATTGGCCCGTTATAATGAGCGTGACAAGAATGACCGTTTGCAGGAAGGCGAAGTTATATGGCTTAAGAAGAAACAAAGTAAAGCTTCAAAAGAATATAAAGGCCGTACTCACCATGTTCGTCCAGGAGAATCGATGTATACGATTGCTCAGAAATATGGTATTCGTTTGAAGTCTTTGTACAAAATGAATAAACTATCGCCTGACTATGAAATACGTGTTGGTGACGAACTTAAATTGCGATAATCATTTAATTACAATAGTATAAAATTATAGTTGTGGAAGTAAGTTCTTGACATAATGGCGTTCCCAGTCAGCCAAGTGATGACGTTCGTCATCAAACGCCAGTATGTCGAGATCTAATCTCACAATGCCTTTCTCACGTTCTCCAGGCGTACGACCCATTTGTAGCTCAATATCCTTCAAACAACTACGAAGATCTTCGTAGGATAAGGTTGTAGAAGCCTTTACTAACTGGTTCAAATATAGATTTTTCAATTTACAGCCGATAGGTTCTGTCCATACTGCGTCTGTATAATGTGTAAAAGTAAGAATCTGCTCGAGGCACATGCGTGCTTCGGGCAGATTCTTTTCGGCCTCAAAATTTGCGGCCAGCGAGATTATGCAACTATGCATAGCAGTTCTTTAATTAATATACAATATTAAATACTGCGATTATTAATGCGTGTTTTTACTTTGTCAACGTAAGCATCAATTGTTGCAACTGCAACGATATTCACAACATCGCGTACAGAGGCACCGAAGTCAATAAAGTGAATTGGCTTGTTCAGACCCATCTGAATGGGACCAATAATTTCGACATCGGCATCCAACATTTGCAGCATCTTATAACTTGCGCGTGCAGATGTTAGGTTGGGGAACACTAAAGTGTTTACATCCTTACCTTTCAGGCGACTGAATCCATACTGCTCGTCACGCAGCTCGCGATTCAATGCAAAATTTATCTGCATTTCGCCATCGATGGCTAAATCGGGATACAACTGCTGCATCTTATCTACGGCATCACGTACCTTCTGAGCACCATCGCTGTTTGAGCTACCGAAGTTTGAATGCGAAATCATAGATATGACAGGTTTCTCATTAAAGAAACGTACGGCTGTAGCAGCTAACTTCGAGATATCTACAAGTGTATCGGTATCAGGATTCTCGTTTACGAGAGTGTCTGCGATATAAAGTGTGCCCTTTGGCGAGTTGATGATATGCATTGTGCCAAAGTGGTTGTACTCTGGACGTATTCCAATAACCTCGTTAACCACTTTAATAGTATTTGAGTACTTGGTGTAAAGGCCCGTGATAAAGGCATCAGCATCACCGGTTTCAACCATCATCATACCAAAGTAATTGCGCTCAAACATCTTGTCGTTTGCCTCTTGGAAGGTATATCCATCACGTTGGCGCTTCTCTGTTAAAATACGAGCATAACGCTCACGACGCTCTTGCTCTTTAGGATGACGCAGGTTTACTATTTCTATGCCATCCAGGTTGAGGTCCATTTGTCTTGCCATCTTCTCGATAACCTCATCGTTACCCAAAAGAATGGGCTGACAGATACCTTCGCTCTTGGCCTGAACTGCAGCCTTCAACATTGTGGGATGAATTGCCTCGGCAAATACAACGCGCTGAGGATGAGCAGCCGCAGTAGCATAGAGCTTTTGAGTGAGTTTTGTTTCCTGTCCAAGCAGAACAGACAAAGAGTCTTTGTACTGCTCCCAATCATCAATTGTCTTACGTGCAACGCCGCTATCAATAGCAGCTTTTGCCACAGCCGCACTCACTTCAGAGATAAGTCGTGGATCTACAGGTTTAGGAATGAAATAGTCGCGACCAAACTTCAGATTGTTCACTTTATAAACGTCGTTCACAACATCGGGAACAGGCTGCTTTGCCAAATCGGCAATGGCGTGAACGGCCGCCAGCTTCATTTCTTCGTTGATAGCTGTTGCATGTACATCGAGCGCGCCGCGGAAGATGTAAGGGAAGCCGATTACATTGTTAATCTGGTTGGGATAGTCCGTACGTCCTGTTGACATCAACACATCGGGACGAGCGGCCATTGCATCTTCGTATGAAATCTCTGGAACAGGATTTGCCAACGCAAAGATAACGGGATCTTTTGCCATCGAACGCACCATGTCCTGTGTTAATACATTACCTTTAGACAGTCCTACAAAGACATCAGCACCAACAACCGCTTCTGCTAAGGTATGAATATCAGTACGGTTGGTGGCAAAGAACTTCTTTTGTTCATTCAGGTCTTTGCGTTCTGTTGATATGACACCCTTGGAATCGAGCATGACAATGTTTTCCTTTTGGGCGCCAATGGCCATATATAGTTTCGTACATGAGATAGCAGCTGCACCTGCACCGTTTACCACGATGCGTACTTTCTTGATATCTTTGCCATTAACTTCAAGCGCATTCTTTAATCCTGCAGCACTAATAATGGCTGTACCATGTTGGTCGTCGTGCATTACGGGAATGTCAAGTGTACGCTTCAGACGTTCCTCGATGTAGAAACACTCAGGAGCCTTAATATCCTCAAGGTTTATTCCTCCGAAAGTGGGAGCGATACGTTCAACGGCCTCACAGAATTTCTCTGGGTCTTTCTCGTTGACTTCAATGTCGAACACATCAATACCACCATAAATCTTAAAGAGCAAACCCTTACCTTCCATCACAGGTTTGCCACTTAGAGCACCGATGTCGCCAAGGCCCAGAACTGCGGTACCATTCGAGATTACGGCCACTAGGTTTCCTTTATCCGTATATTTATATGCGTCGTCTGGCTTCTCCTGAATTTCCAAGCAGGGATAAGCCACTCCGGGCGAATAAGCGAGTGAAAGGTCTGTTTGTGTCCTGTAAGCTTTTGTGGGCTTTACTTCAATTTTTCCAGGTCTGCCGCTCTCATGATACTCCAAGGCAGCCTCTTTTGTAATTTTTGCCATATTAATGAATCATGTTAAAAATGCAGCGCAAAATTACAAAAATCTCGTGAAAATAGCAACACTTTATTTATCTTTTTTGTACCTTTGCATTATAAAATAAATAGATATGCAAGAAATAAAGGTTTTATCTACTTACAGGTTGTCATTGAAGAGCAAAATCCTTGATTCAGCCATGCTAGATTTTGCCCAGCGCGGCATCAAGTCGGTTAAGATGGATGATATTGCAAAGGGACTTAATATATCTAAGCGTACGCTATACGAGTTGTATGAAAACAAGGAGATTCTGCTTTATGAATGTATCAAGAAGGCAAAGGCTCAGGATGAGCGTGAAATGTTGACGATGATGAGCCAACATGACAACGTGATTGATATTATTCTGAACATCTATAAGATTAAGATAGAGCAGTTCAAGCAAGTCACCCCTCAGTTCTATTCGGACCTGGAGAAGTTTCCCAAAGTAATGTCTTATCTTGAGGAGCAACATGAACGTGACCGTGTCTTGCAGAAACAGTTTATTGTTCGTGGCGTAGAAGAGGGTTACTTCCGTAAGGACGTAGACATTGATATCGTTATCATTATGTTTGATGCACTAAGTCAGTATGTACGTCGTACACGCCTATATAATCAGTATCCTGTGAAGGACATTTTCAACAACATGTTATTTATATCATTTCGTGGCATTTGCACGCAAAAAGGTATAGAGGTTATCGACCGTTTCCTAACGAATGAATGATAGTGCGCGTACTTTTGTACTCGTTGGTTTGGTGGTAGTCATTTTGTTGGCGCTTCATCTCATGCCAACCTTGCATATTGGCGATACAGAACTTCGCAAAGTTAACATCCTTAGTGACGTTCTTCCTGAATACATCAGGGAGCGTGATGCCATTGACCATATACCAACAATTTCGGTCTCTCAGGCTTCTGCTGATAGTACTTGCGAAAATGTAGTTGATGATGGGTTGTCACATTTCTATTCTCAGCTGAATCATATTAAAGAACTTGGCAGACCTTTACGAATTGCCTATTTTGGCGACTCTTTTGTTGAGGGGGATATACTCTCGTGTGATATCCGTGAACAGCTGCAGACAATATACGGCGGAAGCGGAGTGGGGTGGATAGATTGTGGAAGTCAGGTTGCAACATTCCGTCAAACAGTACGACATTCATTCTATGGCATTGACGAATATGAAGTGGTAAAGCTTCCATTTGACAAACAAGTAGAGAGTATAGCCCAACGATATTTCATTGCTCAGGGTGATGCTGGGTTTTCATACAAAGGCGTTTCTGCTCGTAAACATTTGAATACATGGTCGTTGTCTACGTTTTTCTTTCGCACATCCGGTGGCTTTTCTGTTTCCACGAGCATAAATAATGATTCTATTCATGAGGAATATGTTAGTCCTGGCGAGGGGTTGCAAACCATCAAGAATTATCGTAAAGGCACCCATAGCATTAGTTATTGCTTGTCGGACATCAGTCCTAATACCTATTTATATGGTGTAGCCCTTGAAAGTGAATCTGGCGTTGTTGTTGACAATTTCAGCATGCGTGGCTCATCGGGAGTCAGTCTGAAAGATATGCCCCGGAAAGTCCTCAGTGAGTTTGCCTCTGTGCGCCCTTACGACCTCATTATCATTCATTTTGGTCTTAATGTGGTGAACGAAAAGAGTCATGCGGCCAATTATAAAGCCTATACAAGTCAGATGGGGAAAGCCATAGAACATTTGCGTGAGTCTTTTCCGGAGGCCAGTATCCTTGTTGTTAGTATGCCAGATCGCGATCAACGAACGGCAGCTGGTATACGAACGATGCTTGGCGTTGAGAGCCTGGTAGCTTATCAGCAGATTATGGCAGCCGAACATCACACGGCATTCTTTAATCTTTTCGAGGCTATGGGTGGACGTGAGAGTATGAAAGCCCTTGTGGATCAAGGATTGGCCAATAAGGATTATACTCACCTGACTATTGCTGGCGGTCGTCGTTTGGGCACTTTGATTGTCAACTATTTGAATTCGGGCTACGACAGATACAAAAGTATACATCAATGAAAGACAGAATTATTGAACTGCTGACATACCATCCCGACGAGCCAATGATTTTTTCAACTGGCTTGTTCCTTATTTTGTTTTTGGGATTCAGCTTTATATATATGCTATTGCAGCGGCAGCTTAACCTACGCCTTTTGTTCGTCACAGCTTTTTCCTATTATTTTTATTATAAGAGCAGTGGTTTCTATTTCTGTTTGTTAGCTGTCGTAACACTTAGCGACTATCTTATTGCACATTGTATAGCGCGTCATCGTTCACGCTGGCTTGTTGCCTTGAGCTTAATTATTGACCTTGGTTTGCTAGGCTATTTTAAATACACCAATTTCTTTGTAGGCATGTGGACGCAGATGGTTGGTGCCAATTTCCAACCATGGGATATCTTTCTGCCAGTGGGCATCTCTTTCTTCACTTTTCAGAGCATGAGCTATGTCATTGATGTATATCGTGGCGATCTTAAGCCCCTGCCATCATTATTGGATTACGCTTTTTATGTATCGTTCTTCCCTCAACTGGTGGCTGGCCCCATCGTTCGCGCAAGAGATTTTGCACCTCAGATTCGAAAACCAATTACGGTGACAAGCGATATGTTTGCACGTGGCTGTTATTTCATTGTTATAGGTCTGTTTAAGAAAGCAGTTATCAGCGATTATATATCACTCAATTATGTTGATCGCATCTTTGATAACCCGGCATTATATAGTGGTATAGAGAATCTACTCGGCGTCTATGGCTACGCTCTGCAAATTTACTGTGACTTCTCAGGCTATTCGGATATGGCCATAGGTATAGCTCTCTTGTTGGGATTTACCTTCCCCCAGAACTTTAATTCTCCTTATCAATCGGTGAGTATTACAGATTTCTGGCGTCGTTGGCATATTTCTCTTTCTACATGGATTAGAGACTACATTTATATTTCGTTGGGAGGAAATAGAAAGGGTAAGGTTCGACAATATGTCAACCTTATTATTACCATGCTACTGGGTGGCTTGTGGCATGGAGCCAGTCTAAATTTCATTGCTTGGGGTGGTATGCACGGCATTGCACTTGCCATACATAAGTGGACCAGAGAGCACGTCTTTCACCACGACAAACATTACCAAAGCTCAGGTATTCGTTGGTTTATGGCTGTTGTTCTCACCTTTCATTTCGTGGCATTCTGCTGGATATTTTTCCGTAATCATACGTTCGTTGATTCATGGACGATGATTACTCAGATCTTGTACGATTTCCATCCAGAGCTTTTCCCTCAGATCATTTCTGGATATTGGATAGTATTTGCCATGATAGTTGGAGGTTACGTCTTGCATTTTGTTCCTGACTCATGGCAAGAAGGTTTTATTTTAATGTTAAAACGCGGTGGTGTTATTGTTTGCGCATTGCTCATAGCGTTAGTCATCTTCATTGTTATTCAGGTGAAAAGTAGCGAGATTCAACCATTTATATATTTCCAGTTCTAGACTAGAAAGGATTGTGATTAAATAAGTCCTTATGTCTATAAAACAAAAGTATGATATTTACGGCTCGTAAACATCATACTTTTGATTCTTAAATAGCATATTTACTGTCTGAAAACAATATAGTAACGGATTGTAAAATGCAATGCAGATTCTGATAATATATTAATTAAAGAAATTCCATGATATTCCGAAGTGTAGAACTGAAGCATTCATCGGATAGTGAGGCGTCAGGAAATACTGCTTGCGGAATGAGTTTGAAGCCACGTTTTGCATGAGCAAGAAGAATCGTGCATGCTTCAGATGCAGATTTGCATAGAGGTCGATAAATGGAAAATTACCAATCTCCGTAATTGAATTCTGATTCTTCTGTACTGCAAACTGGTTTAGGGCGCTGCAGAACTCAGGAGCTTTATATGATGTGAACCACGTTGCGGAGCCGCCAAGCTCAACTTTGAGAACCTTGGCTATCATGAAATCTAAGTAGAGATTCGAGAATACATTGAGGGTAGGCAAGGGTAGAACATCTTCGTTTGATGAAGACTGGTACGTAATAAGGTTGTCCCAATGCAGAATGCCTAAGCGAATCTTCTGATCCAACTGGGCAGTCATTACATTCAGGTTGCCTCCATGTTGATAAAAACTGGCTGTGAGATTCCTAATTGTTTCGTCGCTACGCACGTATGACATTCCCAGATAAGTGTAATTCTGTATTTCCTCTACTGCCAGGCGAAGGCTTGTGTTCGTTTTTTCGTAAGTGAAGGTTCCTTCAATGCGAGTTCTTGTCTCCTTGTCCAGGTTGTTGTTCCAGCCGAAGTGCTTCGAATTATAATTTCGCTCATAGAATGTAGGATTCAAACGATGAACATATCCTTTGGCCATGAGGCGAACCGTGTCGCCAAGGAAAGCGAAATTCAAATCGGCAGAGGCATCAAGTTTCATCTGACCAGCATCTTCGCCAACGAGCCATGTCTCGCCCAACAAGTCATAGTGCAGGGTATGTCCAAGTGATTTGCGGATTTGAGCGCCTATGCTAACATTGTGTTCGTTGTAACGTTGCATAAAAGCATTGCCGTTTTCATCGTATGCTGGCAACTTGAATCGTCTGATTTCATGTGCTGCAAAGACCTTTAATCCTGCGGGAACATATTTGTTGAATCCCTCAAGCAGTGCGACGGCCATCGTATTCTTCATGGCGAAATGACTGGTGATGTCACAGATGGAGTCACCTGTATAATCTTCATAAGGATATTCGCATGCCCATTTATAGTACTTTTTGGGCGTATCGTATGCTAAATAACGTCGCTCGTAGTCGCCCAGTTCAAGTGTATGGATAAAACTCGTTACAGGCACAAATTCCTGTTTCATATACTGTTCTGTCGAGTCCATTTTCTGAATCTCGGCACGCATACTGTCTGTTTCGGCAAACTGTCGGGCTTTGATCTCGTCCTCTGTCATTTTTACCTTTTTATAGAAACCTAACGCATAGCGATGTGTAAGAAACAGCTGCTTATTATCGTTTCTATTCCAGTTTCTTTGCAGTATGACGGGTATCTCGTTTGCCCTAAACGATTGCTCAGTTAATTCTGGATGTGTGATATAATTATCATTAGTAATACCGCCATTCTCGGTGGCCTTCTCATGGAAGGTTGAGAATAGTGCGTGTAATTGATATTGATCGGCTAAATAAGCTGTCCAGAATGTTGCTCCAAAATGGCTGATGCTTTGGTTCTGATAATAACCACGGGCGTAGGCATAGTCAAGATCGAAGCCAAATCCCAACTTCTTTCCTGCATTAACAGCAAATTTTGCATTCAAATGATCTTCGCCATCTTGTTTGTCGCCGCAGTTGTCGTATGTTAAATTGGTAATCGGAGATAGGGAGTTGGTAAAGTGCCACTCATCAGGTTGCTTGTGTACTTGATCATAAACATCAAGGAAGAGAAATTGTGATTTCTCCTTACGGTCAATAAAAATACGGTTTTGACGTGCCGTATAGTTTGAGCCCACGGTGTTAAACTGCCCATATCGTCCCGTACCAAGTGTTGACTGTGGGAAAAGATGGGGCATTGTGTCAATATCAGCCTTAATGATATCGCCGAATTTTCGGTCTATTGTCCAGACTTTTAATCCAATAGGAATTTCTTTGTCTTGTTTTGTTGAATCGTTTCCGTGGGGATTGAATGTGTGATTTCTTGCCCCATACGTGCTTATTTCGTCGGGTTGATTAAATGCATCGAAATCATCTTGGGCAGAAATGTTTATGCCGCCTACAAGGATGAAGGCGGCAATAAGAAATAATCGATATGGTGCTAAACTCATATTTTTAGTATTCGCAGCGCTAATTCTATAAATTTGAATACGGAGGCTACAATAAGAATATAAATGGCCACCTGCTGACTGGCGTAGAAATATACAATCAAACCAGCGATGGCACCAATCATAAAAATGATATTAAGCCAAAAACGGAGGTTTCGTGTCTTACTTGAATCGCGAAAGGGCTCTAGATTATGGCGCTTGGGATGTTCTACTAGGTCGCGTTCTTCGGGACTAAGTAGCGATTCATTATTGTTGCTCATTTACTTTTGAAGCAGTTTCGTGAAACGATTAAAGAGGTAATCCTTGCGGTCAATAGTCTTGCGGCGGAATTTACCGCTAACGCGCGCCAGTTTATTCTGCTTGCGATTTAATCCGTAGCGGTCTGTAATCCACTCTTCTGCATTATAAGCCGTTGCATCACGCTCCTCATCATAAAGATAATGAATGCGAGTCAACTGAATATCAGCAGCACCATCTTTACAATTAACCATTATGGTATAAAAGAATCGTGTGCGGTCGAGAACAAGGGGCTTGTTCTTGAATACCAACCATTCTTGATATTGTCCCACTAATTTACCGGTACTCTTATCAGCTAATGATAAACGAGACTGCTCTATCTGATTTGGCTCTTTAGTCAGCCGTAGTAAGTCTTCCTGGAGCAATGAGAATATCTCGTCCGCATTCTTGCCTGGTGCATTAATGGTTGTTTGGAATATAACGTGTCCATCCTTTTCAGGGACAGCTCCTACCAGATATTTGGCATCGTTTTCTACAACTTGTACCTGTTCCCATGTGTTGTCTTGTGCGAAAGAAACCATGGGCAGTGCCATCATCATTGCAACTAAAATTATTTTCATATCCATTAATTTTAAAAAATGCTGCGCAAAGATACAAAGTTTTTCCTTTTCTCACAACCACTTTGTCATGTTTAACTCCATTTAACAGCAAAAAAGTAAAGATTGAAGTTTATCTAGTGAATTTAACAGAACGTGTCTGGCCATCGACTGACCACATGACCATATAAACACCATTACGCTGAGAAAGCATGGAGAAGGTGTCCTTGGCAAGGAATGTGCCTACCAACTGGCCATTAGCTGCATAAACTTTTACTGTAAAGGTTAGTTCCTCTGGACTACTACATCCGAAGTGAAGTTCCTTCGTTTGTGGGTTATATGCTAGGGCATAGTCTTCTGGTTCTTTTATGTCATTAATACCGTCAACTTCCTCTGGTATACTTCCATTGGGAGTAATAAACCATAGTCTGTTGGTACTAGTACTATTCTTCGAGTCATTTGTGTAACTCACTATGGGAGTGTTGTCGTCCGCATTGCCGGCATATAAATTCGCTATGTGTTGGGTATGAATGTTAAGCAAATTATAATAACCTGCTGAACCTTGTGGTATTATTTCCCATAGTTGTCTTTCGTCTTGGTCATTAACGTCGGCAACGTTCAGCTGCGTTCCTACGTTTGTCTCTGGTCCAACATCTCCAATTGTTGGGTCATTAAGGGCTTTATTCGTATGACGATTAATAATTTGGTAACGCGAACCAATCTTCTTTATAATCCAATCCTGTAATTCACTACCAAGGTCATTGGTTAGTTGTATAATGTTTTCTCCATCAATACTTACAGCTTTCTGGGTTTTTGCATTTGTAATATGATAATAGTAGTTTTGAGGTTCAAATGCTACTACAGGTTTTTGGGTTTGTTTGTCGGCAAATGCCTGCAAGAGATAATCGCAGTGCTGAGTTATAAAATTCTTTAAATCAGTAACATATCGATCGTATGAAGAGTATAGAACAATTTCATGATACATTCTTTTATTAATTCCCCATTTCTCATAATTTAGTTCTTGCGATTGCTGAAGCAACGAGGTAATACTGTCTACTTTGGATTGTAGATAGTCAACAAGACCTAAGGAAAGTAGTTCCTGATAACGTTCGTTGACCTTGTTTTGAAACCAAGGATCTTTCCACATCTTAATAATCCATGATCGTGATCCGTTGTAAGCAATGTCGACCATAAGAGAATTAACAGAACTTTCAAGATTCTTCTCATTTTTAATTCGATAGTCGTTGTTGTATGCAATATCGTAATCCCATAAAGGCCCCCAGAAAAGACGTGGATTATCTTTCTCTTTATAAAAATAGGTACTATAAAATCCGTCGATGTTAGCACTTACCTCTGTGCAGAGGTACCAGTCAATTAGCGAGGTGGTATCTACGTAAGCCCTATAGCCAGTCAAGCTGTCTGTGAAATTGGTGGACGAAAGTGCCTTCTCGAAGGTGTTGTTAATATAGTTGCGGATATACTGAGTCTGTCTACTGTCTATCTCGTCGTCCTCGGGATAGTGAATTCGTACAGGTGTATAAAATGTGCTTGTATTGAAACAATTACCATCACGGAATCCATCTACTTCAAGAAGATATCCGCCTGTGATATTTGTTGTATCTGTAATCGGGTAGGGCTGTTCTTCTATATTAACTCGATGGGCCTTTACTTCTACTTGATCACTTATTTGATAAGTACCAATATACTCATTGTTAAGTATCAAGTCAACAAATTTTGCTGCAGGGTTGAACTTTAGCGATGTAAAAGCACCCATAGCCGATGTGACGGCGTTGCGCATCATTGTCTTGTCACCAGCATTTGCTAGTAATGTCCACTTCTTGGCTTTTGCATATCCTTTTCCAAGGAATTTCTCTTTATTGTTGAATTTTAGTTTGTATGGCTTTTTTGCCATATTCCATGTGGAATTACCTCGTCCACGAATAGACACACTGTCGTATGAAATGACATTATCAATTTCATCTACATAGTAAAGTTTGCAATACTTATACTCTTGTTTACTATAAATATTTCTTCCATCGAATGTTTCAATATATATAGCTGGCAAATCTGTCTTTCGAACATATTGAGCATAGACAGACTGAAGAGATAACAAAAATAGTAGAAGTATAGTAGATTTTAGTTTCATGTAGTGAAATGTTATTGCGCAATTAGTTTCTAGAGTAGTATAGAAAAGTGTCCACGATGACCTCGCGATCATCGTGAACACATTATTATATTATGCGAACGGATTCTCTGTGGGGTAGAAGTCTCCCTTGGGGAAGTTGTAGTCAATCTCCTCAACAGGGATTCCCATATACTTCAGAACCTCCCACAAATACTTACCAGCGTGCTCGAACATCACGGCTGCGTGGTGAGGATAGTGCTTTTCGATCAGCACGTGACGATAGAAGCGGCTCATGTTCTTGATACCGAAGATACCGATAGAGCCGAATGAGCGTGTGGCCACGGGGATGATCTCGCCCTGAGCGATATAGGCGCGCAGCTTGGTGTCGGCAGTAGACTGCAGACGATATACAGTAGCCTTGCCAGGAGTCAGGTCGCCCTCCAGAGTACCGTTGGTCACCTCTACAGGCAGGGCGCGGGCCATAATGCGCTGGAAGCACATTTGACAGTTGCAAACCTTACTTGAAGCAGTGTTACCACAGTGGAAGCCCATGAAGATTTCCTTGTCGGTGTAGGTGTCGCAAGCGAACTTCTTGCCCTTGATGCTCTCCTCGTACATATCCTTAGGAACGCTGTTATTGATGTCGAGCAGTGTAACGGCATCCTGAGTGATGCAGGTGCCGATATACTCAGACAGAGCACCATAGATATCCACCTCGCAAGCTACGGGGATACCGCGACCAGTTAAGCGGCTATTCACGTAGCAAGGAACGAAACCGAACATGGTCTGGAAAGCAGGCCAGCACTTGTTTGCCATAGCTACGAACTGGCGTGAACCCTTGTGACCCTCAATCCAGTCGGTCAGCGTAAGTTCATACTGAGCAAGTTTAGGCAGCACTGAAGGAATCTTGTTTCCTGTGCCCAGTTCTTTTGCCATATCTGCTACAACAGCATCGATACGTGGATCGCCTTGGTGCTTCTGGAAAGCTTCGAGCAGGTCGAGCTCTGAGTTCTCCTCGATTTCAACGTCAAGGTCATAGAGGGCACGGATAGGAGCATTACAAGCTAGGAAGTTGTTGGGACGAGGACCGAAGCTGATAATCTTCAAGTTCTGCAGACCTACAATAGCACGTGCGATGGGCAGGAACTCGTGAATCATCTCAGCGCATTCGGCAGCGTCACCTACGGGCTCCTCAGGGATGTAAGCACGGGTCTTACGCAAAGAGAGAGCCTGGCTGGCGTTCAGCATACCGCAGTAAGCGTCGCCACGACCGTCGATCAGGTCATTCTGAGTCTCCTCAGCAGCAGCGCAGAACATGGTGGGGCCCTGGAACCAGTCAGCAATCATGGTCTCAGAAATCTCTGGACCAAAGTTGCCAAGATACACGCAGAGGGCATTACATCCAGCCTTCTTCACATCCTCAAGAGCCTGTTGAGCATGAATCTCGCTCTCGACGATACAGATAGGACACTCGTAGATACTGTCCTTACCGAACTTCTCTACATATTTTGCGATAACAGCCTTACGACGGTTAACAGCAAGAGATTCAGGGAAACAGTCGCGGCTTACAGCGACTATTCCGACTTTGATTACAGGAATATTTTCCATTTTCAACATAAAGAGTTAATAAAGTATTTTTTTTTAAGTTCGTGCAAAGATAGGTACTTTTTTCTAATCTGCCAAATAATTTGAACAAAATCTGATGTAGTTTTTTTATGAGAAAAATTGGAGTTTGAGAATTTTTGAGTAATTTTGCACCCTGAATGGTTTATGTTGATGAGGAAATATATGCATTTGATCTTCAAAAGGCTTTGCTTAGTATTAGTGAACAGCGCCGTAAACAAGCTCTTCGCTATAAAAATGAGCAAGGCCAACGCTTGTGTGTAAGCGCTTATCTTCTATTAAAGCATGCATTAAAAGATCAAGAAGGAATCACCGAAAACCCAATCTTCGAATTTGGACCTCATGGCAAACCATCTATTGTAGGACATCCAGAGCTGCATTTCAGCTTAAGTCATTGCAGAGAGGCTGCAGTATGTGTACTTAGTCGTCGCCCTATTGGTATTGACGTGGAGAGCTTAGGCCGCTATCGTGAGGCAGTAGCACGCTACGTTATGAGTAATTCTGAGATGCAGCGTATCAAGCAGGCAGCGAATCCTGAATTGGAGTTTGTCCGACTATGGACTATGAAGGAGAGTTTATTAAAACTAACAGGAGAGGGTATAAACGATTATATGAAAAATGTACTCAAGGATATTCCCGAAAGTTGTTTTACGACTATAGAAAATTTGGAAAAGAACTACATTTATACCATATGTGAACTATGAAAATGAATACAGAATACCTTCAAGGAGGTGAATACGAATACTATACTGTTGAGAATTCAATGCCATTGTTAGAATGGTTGTTGGAACACGTAGGTCAGAGCAGAACAAAAATCAAAGCAACTCTGCAGGGACGTGGCATCAAGGTTAATGGAAAAACTGTAAGTCAATTTGACTTTCCATTATTGCCAGGCATGAAAGTAGCAGTAAGCAAAACAAAACGTAACCAGCAACAGTTTAAAAGTCGTTACGTTAAGATTGTTTATGAAGACCGTTGGATTATTGTTGTTGAGAAGAATATTGGAATATTATCGATGGCAGCTGGTCATTCTTCACTAAATGTAAAAAGTGTACTTGATGATTATTTCAAGAAAAGTCGACAGAAATGTACTGCACATGTTGTACATCGTTTGGATCGTGACACTAGCGGATTAATGGTTTACGCTAAAGATATTGAAACAGAACAGATTTTGGAACATAATTGGCATCAGATTGTGTACGATCGTCGTTATGTAGCAGTAGTAAGCGGTGAGATGATGGAAGACGAAGGTACCATCCAAAATTGGTTAAAGGATAATAAAGCATACATCACTTATTCTTCACCTGTGGACAATGGTGGCAAATTGGCCATCACTCATTTCCACGTGATTGATCGTACAACAGAACACACATTAGTAGAGTTTAAACTTGAAACGGGACGTAAGAACCAGATTCGTGTTCATTCAGCAGATATGGGTCATCCTGTTTGCGGTGATGTAAAATATGGCAATGGTGATGATCCTCTTCATCGACTTTGTCTGCACGCTTGGTTATTATGCTTCCATCATCCCATTACAGGTGAACCGATGGAATTCGAGACTCCTATACCTACAGTTTTCCGTCAACTATTTAAGAAATAATAATGATTACTTGCAATTGGATATATTATGTGGTAGCATTGGCAATTATTGTATTTGTTGCCCTATTTATAAAAAAGGTGACGAGTTGTATGATGAAACTTGCCCTGTTTTTCATACTACTCGTCATCTTATGCGTTTCTTATTATCTTTTATCTTGCAGAAACGTATTTGTGTAACGTCTTACGTACGGCACCTTTGCCAGCAAATAATTCCTTTACCATATCTTCAATCTGCTTGCCAAGACCTGCTTCATAGAGGTCGAGACCAAATACATCTTTCCTGCTGTATAGAGTCTTCAAACATGTCCAATCTTGATTGGGTTTCCCAATCTCTAATGGAGCAATGATAGATTGAAGTTCTGCTAACATGGGATCAGGCGAAGGTTCGAATGTGGTAAGATCATCTTTTAAACCTTTTAAATAACGTGCATAACCAGCCAACGTGAGGGGAATAAGCACAAGATTATTCATGTCTAGTCCTCGCGTGATATACTTCTTTAAAGTCTCGCCAAAGCGGATGGGTAATTTCTGAGAGGTATCACATGCTATACGCTGTGGTGCATCTGGCATAAAGGGATTGGGGAGACGACGATTAATAACTGCACCGATAAATTCGTATGGATTTAACACTCCTGGATCAACAACAACAGGCATTGCCTCAATATAACCAATTTTCTGAATAAACGATCTTATATCTACATCTTTCATCTCTGCAGAGATAAGTGTATAATCGAGCAAACATCCATAGATACTCATTGCTGTATGAAGAGGATTTAGGCAGGTCGTCACTTTCATTGTCTCAACCTTGTCTACGGTTTCACGAGTGGTATATAAAGCACCACCAAGATTTAATGGAGGACGTCCGTTTGTATAGTTATCCTCAATTACTAAATACTGTACCTCTTCTGCATTCACAAATGGTGCGGTAAACGTATGTTTTTCAGTTTCAATATAATTATTGTCTTCGAATCCATCAGCCGCAAGAAGCTCTTTTACTTTTTCATGAGGGCGAGGAGTAATTTTGTCAATCATAGACCAAGGGAATGTAATCTTAGTCTCATTTCTTAAATAGTCGAGGAAGGCAGAGGGAGCTAATCCATCCTTCACCCATCGCTCTGCATAGGCTAATACGCCTGTTTTTACTTTGTCACCATTATGCGAGCAATTATCCATACTTTGAATGGTGAGAGGTAATTGACCAGCCTTAAAACGCTCGAGTAATAATGAACAGACCTTACCCATTGCAAATATAGGATTTAATCCTCGTGCCAAATCGTTATCATTGAACGTATATCCCTTTTCGGTAATTGTAAAGGAAATCATTTGCAAACTAGGCTTTTTGAATATTTCTATGAGCCTTTTCCAATCCTCAAATTGTGGGTCAGCCTTCAGTGCTTCGGTAACTGATGCAATCACTTTCTTTTCAATATTGCCTGAACTTTGCAAGCTAACCAATAATGACAGATTATTATATGGTGTATATGCTTTGTCAATTACTTCGAAGTCAAAAGTTTCTGCCACAATAACTCCACGATCGTATTTGCCTGTATTTAAGGCATCATTAAGAATAGCCGCAGGAAAAGCACGAAAAATGTTTCCTCCTCCAAAATGTACCCAAGTAGGTTCTTTGTAGGTTTTTTCACGAATTGCTTTAATATCAAACTTAGGGAGTTCGTAACCTTTCTGCTCCCATTCTGTGGCATTTAGTTGACCACTTAGTATTTCGTTTAATTTCATAATTAGAATGTTTTGGTTTTTGGTATGCAAAGGTACAAATAAAGTGGTCAAATGCAAAAAAATGGGTATTAATTTTGATAAATTGTATAATTTACTTGTACAAATCAAGATTATTTTGTATATTTGCACTCGATAAGATGTTATATTGACATCAATTCACTTTTTGTTATTTAATGGTTATGGTGTTGCCTTTCGTGAGAAACGCATCATTTGTGTTTATGATTGATAAAAAACGCCTTGTTTGTGAAAACAAGGCGTATTTATTATCTAAATATATATTTCTGTAATTATTTAATCTTTCATACTTAGTGAGATGCGATTACGTCGATGATCTATTTCAATGATACGTACATTTACATGTTGATGAAGTTTTACCACATCATTGGGATCTTTCACGAATTTATTTGCCATCTGTGATATATGTACGAGGCCATCCTGATGAACACCGATATCAACAAAAGCTCCAAAAGCTGTGATGTTGGTGACAATTCCAGGCAATTCCATTCCTTCAACAAGGTCATCTACTGTTTCTATTCCTTCGGCAAAATGAAATTCTTCAGGTTGCATGCGAGGATCTCGACCGGGTTTCTCAAGCTCTTTAATTATGTCGTTAAGGGTGGGTAAACCTACTTCGCTTGTGACATAATGATGTATATTAATATTGGATCTATAATCTTTTTCATTAATGAGATCTCGTATGGTGCAATGCTGATCCATTGCCATACGTTCGACAATGGAATAACTTTCTGGATGAACAGCACTATTGTCGAGCGGATTTATAGCATCAGGGATACGCAAGAAACCTGCACACTGCTCGTAGGCAGATGGTCCTAGACGTGGAACCTTTTTAAGCTGAGAACGACTAGTGAAAGCACCGTTCTCTCGACGATAGTCAACAATATTCTTAGCTAACGCAGGCCCTAGTCCACTAATATATTGTAGCAGATGTTGTGAAGCCGTGTTAACGTTAACACCTACCGCATTTACACAGAGAATTACTGTTTGATCAAGTTGTTGCTTGAGCTTAGCTTGATCTACATCGTGCTGATATTGCCCTACACCAATGCTCTTGGGATCAATCTTGACCAGTTCTGCCAGCGGGTCCATAAGTCTACGACCTATAGAAACTGCTCCTCTAACTGTTACATCTTCATTGGGAAATTCTTCGCGAGCAACTTTTGAGGCAGAGTAGACGGAAGCACCGTCTTCACTGACAACGAAAACTTTTGGTTTGTCATTAGATGCTGTGTTGGAAGACATGTCAGAAATACATTCCTCCACAAAGGTGCGAGTCTCTCGACTCGCTGTACCATTGCCTATAGCGATAGCCTCTATTTTATATTGCTTAATTAACTGCTGTATGTGTGTGTTGGCTTGCATACGCTTGTTTATGGGCGGATGGGGAAATATAGCTTCATGGTGAAGTAATGAGCCTTGAGAATCGAGACACACTACCTTGCAGCCTGTGCGGAAACCAGGATCAATACCCATCACACATTTTTGACCTAAAGGAGCCTCTAGTAATAGTTGGCGTAAATTTTCTGCAAATACACGAATAGCTTCTGCATCGGCTTGTTCCTTACTCATGTTACTAAACTCCGTCTCGATGGCGGGTTTTAATAGACGTTTATAGCCATCTTCAACAGCTTCTGCCACGAGTTTCCCACACGGTGTATCGCCGTAGACGTAATGTCGTTGCAGACGTTCAATGCATTCGTTGTCATCAATAGGATTAATGCTTATACGAAGGATACCTTCGTTTTCACCGCGACGCATGGCCAAGAGGCGATGACTTGAACAATGCTTCAAGGGTTCGTGCCAATCAAAATAATCGCTATATTTTGCAGCTTCACTACAATTTACCTTTGTTTTAACGGCCTTTGAGGTAATAATTGCTGTACGACGGAAGGCACCACGCACTTGTTGTCGACTGCGTTCGTTCTCACTCACTTGTTCAGCAATGATGTCTTGAGCACCTTTAATGGCGGCAGCAATAGTTGGAACATCGTCAGTAATAAAACGGCGGGCTGCTAACTCTGGATTACGTTCTCGCTGCAGAAGAAGTATATTTGCCAAAGGATCCAGCCCTTGTTCGCGGGCTATTTGAGCACGTGTGCGACGACGAGGCTTGAACGGTAGATATATATCCTCAAGTTCGTTTGCATCCCAACAATCATTGATACGTTTCGCGAGTTCTTGCGTCAGTTTGTCCTGTTCTGCGATGGTTTTCAGAATAGTTTCTTTACGTTTCTCGATGTCTTTCAATCGTTCATAGTAATCACTTATTGCAGCTATCTGCACTTCGTCAAGACCACCGGTACGTTCCTTGCGATAGCGCGAAATAAAAGGAATGGTGCATCCCTCATTGAGAAGTGTCAATGTGTTGATAACCGCTTCCATGCTTAATTGCAGACTTTGGGCTATGAGTTTGGCAATGATGTTCTGTTGCATATAAATATTTGTTTCGTTATTTAATACTACATAACTGTTTGTAGGGACAGTTGCGACAGCGATTTCGATCATCAGTAGGAACAAAGGCTATTTGTGAATTGAATATCTCATCAATCTTTTCTGTAACTAACTCGGTGAAGCGTTTGCTGTAGTCTGCAACATCGTTAATTGGGGTTCGGCCGAAGCATATTGTTGGGTCATAATCTGGACCACTAGAGTGCTGGATGAACAACAGAGCAGGTGATACTGGTATTGTTGGATGCTGGGCACGGACAATACATGAATAAAGAAAGGCCTGCAGATAATAGTCACTATGATTCTGAAGACTCTCTGGGGCGAATATTGCATCGACATCAGTCAGCGGGCGAGGCTGTCGACTCCCAGTCTTATAGTCAATAACACGAATTATTTCAATGCCATCTTTATTAATGCGATCAAGACGGTC
This sequence comes from Prevotella sp. E15-22, assembly GCF_023204875.1. Classification (NCBI taxonomy): domain Bacteria; kingdom Pseudomonadati; phylum Bacteroidota; class Bacteroidia; order Bacteroidales; family Prevotellaceae; genus Prevotella; species Prevotella sp. E15-22. The sequence goes on along the minus strand of NZ_CP096247.1, from coordinate 1,622,235 downwards.
GATACGTCCGCCAATCATTGTTGTGATATATTGTGTTGATACAGTGCTCTTTACATCAATCTCAAGTCCTTCAATATAAAAAGGTGCCAAGTTGCGATCAATTTCAAGCAAGCGCATGATATAATGAATAATAACCTCGCGGTTTATGAGTTGCAAACCGTTTAGTTCCAAGCGCTCGGAAGGCTTGCACTTGAACAGTTCCTTACTTATGGCCTCATCAACAGCTCGTTCAATGTCTATACGATTATTTAATAATTGTTCGACATCCCCTTTCATAATCTGGCGACTCTTATCCATGAGTCGAGCATATATTTTTTGTGATGCCTCGTGGAAGATATTTCCAAAGATACGGTTATCAATGGTCTCATCTATAGGAGCATCTGGTTCACGGAGGCCGCAGGCATAGGTATAATAGAACATCAATGGGCAACGCATATAACGATTGATGGCAGTAGGAGTGAGTAGTGCCTGTGGATGGAAATGACTTAAAATAGCCTGCATTACTTCAGGCGATTTTTCTACAGCAACGGGTTGGAAAGGTGTGAACTGCTGTCCCGCCTGAAGTGTTTCGTATTTAATTGCGTGATTATTATCTTCAACCATCAATTGAAGCATGAACCGACTCATCTCTCCCTTACCGTTGTCTGTTGTGGCGTTGCTATATAGTATGGTGACGTCGGAAGCGCGCTGAATTAGACGGTGGAAATAATAGCTGAAGATTGCTACCTTGTGGTCGACGGTGGTTAATCCATAAGCCTTGCGAAGGTTGTATGGAATAAAAGATGTATCGTTGACACCGCGAGGCAGGTTGCCTTCATTGCATGAAAGAATAAGTACGTGGTCAAAATCAAGATTTCGTGTTTCAAGAACTCCCATAATTTGAATACCTTCAGCGGGTTCACCGTGAAAAGGGATAGATGTCGATTGAATAATCTGGCCGATGAGTCGTTGAAGAGTAGAGATGTTTACCAGCAGGTCTTCACTTTTGATGAGTGACAGCAAGCGATTGAGTAGGGTATAGGACTTGAATACAGCTTCCTGGAATAGGGGCGAGTTGTCGTCGGATTTGCGAGCTATTGCGGTGAGAATATCGCACATCCATTCCACTAGCTGAGCGTTGTCGTCGGCTTGCTGCAAGGGATGAATGAGTTCCGCAGGAACGTTGCTAATGTAGGGATGGCGCATAAGGTTGTTGAGCAAACGAGGCCTGAAGCGTTTGCGATGCTGATCATAACCTAATGTCTGAAGGTTGATGAGCATGTTGATGAGTGAGGCCACGGGTGATTGTGAAAGAGGGAAGCCTGTTGTGATGTTCAGCTTTTCTACTTCGTTGGGAATACAGTGGACCACAGTTTGTAGCAGGTTCTCGTTACACAGGACGATAGCCGTACGCCGACCATCGTCCAATCGTTGATTCTCGCGGAGCCATGTGCTGATATAGCGTGCCTGAATATTTTCTGTTGGAGCCGACATGAAAGTAATCTCTTTCTGTTTGACAAAGTTACGATAAATATCGTCGCAGTTGATGTCAAGTTCATTAGGAAAATCTGCCAAATGATGGCAGATGTAGTGGCCGGCTTCATTATCTTTCATGTAATAATGATCAAAATCCCAGTAGAAATAAGCATGTCGCTCGCGCTTGAGTTTCATGAAAAGCTGTCGTTCAACTTCTTGTAAGAGATTAAAACCTATGAAGATATATGTGTCATAAGCAAAGTCAATGTCTTCACGTGTAACAACCTCGCGATAGAGAGCACCTTCATAGGTCAAACCCTGTTCTGCAAGTCTATCGTTAAAATCATGATAGATGTCAACCATGTGAGACCATAGGCGCAAGAAGCGTTCCTTAAGTTGTGAGTTGTTGTCTTCTGAGAAATTACTAAAGAACTTAGCTAGTATTTCTTTCTGATGAGGTGTTAGATAACTGGCATCATCCAGTTCATGGAGGTCGCGTAGATTAGCAAATACTTTCTCAGCATCAGCCATGTTCTTATCTAGGTCGTCGAAGTCGGCTAACAGAAGCTGCCCCCAGCTATAAAAGTGGTCAAGGGTTTCTTCGATGCCTGTTTGCGAAATGAAAGACTTATGAAGATCACATACTTGTTTGATAGAATCGGCAACCGTGCGAGATGAGTTATGACGGAAGAGATCGCTGATGGTGATGTAGGAAGGACTCCAGATGGGCTTATCTGCAAGTTTAGCCAAATGTGAATTTAAAAACAATGCTGCACGCTTGTTTGGAAACACGATGGCCACTTTACTCAAATCGCTTCCATGTTTTGCGAGGATATCTTTTGCTACGTATTCTAAGAATGATTTCATGTTACTTCACTTCAATTATTTTATTTGAATAGACAAACCACAGATAACCTGTAACATGGGGCATACCCATCTGTCGGAGTAAGTCCATATATTCATGCACTTGGTCGTGGTATTCTTGATGCTCACAACCAAACTTGAAATCGACAACTATCGTTTCTTTTCCGTCGGTCATCACACGGTCGGGTCGACGCTCTTGTGTATCTGGCGTTAGTATGGTGCATTCGTTAAACAACTGCCAATGAGGGGAGAACCATTGTAAAACATGAGGGTGGGAGAGACGTTTACGAATCATATCCTCCAACCGTTGATGGGAAATACCATTATTATAAAGAATTCCCTCTAATTCTAAGTCTTTCAATGCTTGTTCCACATCAGCGATGGTTCGAATATTTGAGAAAACCTTGTGTAATATGCTTCCCAATTGAATATAATCGGTAGCATTTGCTTCTTCATCATCACCCGAGAAGGTGGCAAACTCCTTACTTTTGTTACTTTGACGAAACTCCACTTGTTGTTCAAAGGGCTCAATCTGAACGTTAATAGGTGTAGCATTCTGCAAAAAAGGATTGTCGCTCTTCTTTTCATAATGAGTATCTTGTGCGTTGGCTGGCAGCTGTCCAAAGATAAAGTGAAGTGGCGATTTGGTGTCTACATCACATTCCAGGATAGAGTCTGACAATTCGTCAGCAACAAGCGGCAATACATTTTCAATCAGCATAGAACGTGTAGCCCCCGCATTTCTACGCCCCATAACGAAAAGACTCTTGGAAGCACGCGTGAATGCCACATAAAGAAGATTGAGATTGTCGATAATAACCTGCTGATGCTCCTGTTCGTAATCTTTCTGATAAATGGTGCCATTCATACTCTTCATGCTATAGTCAATTGGAGCGATAGGCAGTTGATTGAATGGAGACTGCTGAGGAATACACCAAAGAAGATCAGAATGTTCCATACGCCAGTCGCAGAAAGGCAGAATGACATGTGAGAACTCAAGTCCTTTCGATTTATGTATGCTGATGATACGGATACCATTTACCTCAGGACTCTGAATTGGTTTTGAACATATTGTCTCGTCCCATTCGGAAAGAAATGTGGGTAGGTCAGATGTCTCTTCATTTATATAAGTAGCCAACTGATCATAGAAAGCACATAAGTAGGCAGTTTGTCCTTTGCTCTTTTCTAAATGGAAAATGACATAGAGTTGCTCTGCCAGTTCATAGAGAGGTAATCTTTGTAGCTGGCTTGTTTTGTCAGTAAAGTCGGAAGGTAGGGTGCCATTGAGTTTGCCTGTAGTGAACTTTGCCAGATAGGCACGGGCAATAGTGTCGTCAGGATTTAAAAGAAGGCGCATTGCCTGTATAATTGTAATGACAGCAGGAGATGCGTCTAAGCGGAAGGCCTCATCACTGACCACGTTTATGTCTGGCATCGTCTGCATCAAGTAATTGGCAATCGTTGGAATGATGCTATTTGTTCTGACTAAGATTGCTATTTCCGTAGCAGAAACATGTTGGTTACGAAGTGTATTTATATGGTTTACGATAGCATCCAATGTCGTTTGCTGATAGTCTTCTGCAGGCAACAATGTAACTTCAACCATTCCTGTTGCTGCTTTTGTTGCGGGATATTGCTGTTTGACATCATCATATGCATTAACACCCTCCATCATTGCTGCATGAGTGAAGAAGGCATTATTGAAATCGATGATATTGCGTTCTGAACGATAGTTGATGTTCAGTGGCTTTTCCTCTATCAGTTGATCGGCATGAGGAAATTCGTCTTTGATGCCTGCCAATAAACGCCAATCACCGTTACGCCATCTGTAGATGCTTTGCTTGACATCACCAACAATAAGATTAGATGATCCCTCGTGGCTCATCGCTTCTTGAAGCAAGACCTTGAAATTCTTCCATTGAATGGTTGAAGTATCTTGAAACTCGTCAATCATAATGTGTTCCAGATGCGTGCCAATCTTTTCGAAGATAAAAGGCGAATCACTTCCATCAATCAGTTCATGAAGCAATTGCTGGGTGTCGCTAAGAAGAAATCTATTGGCATTTTCATTGAGTTCGTGCACCTTAGCTTCTATACTGCTCAGCAAGCGTAACTGACTAAGGTGTCGTAACGTAAGTTCGGCACTCTTATAGAGTAGCCATTGGCGTGGTTGTTCTTCTACGGCAAGACGCAAGAGTTTGTCGAGCTTGCAGTCAACTAACGCGTGAATAAATTCTGCTCGATCGCTTGTTTTTGTATACCATTTAGATGGATTGCCAATGGCATCTGCAACAGTTTGAGTGATAATACTCTCATCAAACTGTCCACGTTGCATCTTCAAGAAGATAGAGCAAACGCCTTTACTTTTCCTGGAGAAATCGTCAACGGTTAATCCTTCTTGTTTGATAGTTTCAAAGAATGACTCGGAAATTATCTGGATGCGATTGCTGGCGTCCTCACGTATTTGCCGTAATTCCTTGGTGTAATCATCAAAAAAGTTCTTCTGACTAATCACATCGTTGAGTTTCTTGCTTTGTTGCTTGTAATAGTCACGAAAGATGGTACGGCCAAACTGCTTAATCTGTGAGATAACATTCCATGATCGGTCGTCACTGATATTGTCCATGATATATCGCAGAAGCCATTGCAGCATTTGGTCAGTTGCTTTCAAACTATCAATGAGTTGGTCAACTGCCACTTCCTCTACTTGCACGTCATTTAGTCCAACGCGTAGATTGGCAGTCAGATCAAGCTCGCGCGCTAGATTGCGCAACACACTCTGGAAGAATGAGTCAATTGTCTCTACACGAAAATAGTTGTAATTGTGAAGTAATAGATGTAGGGCCGTACCTGCCTGACGACTGACAAACTCAGGAGAGGCTTCTAACTCCTGACATATCTTTTCTTGATAAGCCTTGGAACTTTCCAAACCACGCCAGATACCATATAGTTGACTCAATATGCGCATTTTCATCTCCTCTGTAGCCTTATTCGTAAAGGTTACAGCAAGCGTCTGTTTGTATGCCAGAGGATTCTGTACTAACAGTTTAATATATTCAACAGCAAGCGTGAAGGTCTTTCCACTACCTGCGCTAGCTCTATAAACAACAAGAGGTTTTACCATCTGCGGAATAATTCGAATGTAAATTTACAGCCCATGTTTTGATATTCAGTATTGAGAAAACTAGCAAAGATTCCCATAGAGAAGAAACGACATGAGAATCCGTAGCCTAGTTCTGAATATTGACGGGTGTGGTCTATTGAAAGGGTACTAAGATATGTTCTTTCTCGCTCAACATATCGGCCTATAGCAGGAGTTAAGAAGGCTCCCAATAATGGTGCCTCATAGGACAGATGACCACGAAGATAGTAACTAGACTCGTTGTAGAGTCTTGAGCTAAGAAGTTGAAAATCTCCCGACCAGTCATCGTCCCATCCATCTGGCAGATTGTTTGCACGGAAATTTGCAAAGTCTAGGAAGTAATTGTTTTTCTTGTCGGTATAAAGACCTCCACCAATACGTGTATTTATTTGTTCCGTGCGTCTCATCTTATATTTAAAAGAAGCATCAGCCTCTATACGTTCATATCTTATATAATTATTATTTAACTTGAAACCACGTTCATAGTTAACTGTAAAGAATGGTGCATTCTGCCATGGATTTAATTGAAGAGTAATCGATGGAGCAAGTGAATAGTACTTTTCGAACTTACCATACTGTTTCATTGCCTGAGGATTAATGGCGCATCGTTGATGGAACACAAGACCAGAACTTATATTTATCCAATTGCAAGGACGAATGTGATGCGATACGTTCCAATAATAGTCATCGAAAAGATCGAGATCCATCCCGTCTAAATCAATGCTCTCGCCATATTCCTTCTTAATCTCTTCAAGTACGCTGGCATTTCCAATACGGTTGTCTTTTCCGTAACTGGCATCAATACCAGCATCTAAACTTGAATTATAAATGAAATGAAGAGGAGCATTGAAATAGAATTCCTTAAGTTTGAAGTTGTAACCTACACGTGGACGAAACTCTATCCACGACAGATCGCTGAAATGATAACTTGCATATAGTTTCATCTTATAAGACAAGCCTTTGCTGCGACTGTAACTTATATACTGCGGATCGATGATAGACGAAAGTTGGATGCTACTTTTCTTTGAACGATGACCGATACTGTGGAATAGATTGTCTTCAATAAAATCCCAACTGTCTTTTAGATAATTATGATGTGGTTTGGTCGTCTCATCCTGATCGTCACCTTCTTCGTCCAGTTTCTTCTTACCAACAAGTGTCGCAGTTATGTTTAACGAATCTGTCTCCTCTTCTAAAAGGGTGTCTTCTTGCTCAACTGGCGAGTGTGCGCGAATAAAGTCTTCATAGATATCCAATTCTTGCTGGGATAGACTCATTGGCCGAATAGAATCCATCAAGTTATAGTCGCCTTTAACATCAACCGTATCCGACAATGTTATAGGGCAATCAAATACCGCTTCAAAATGTGAAGTAATGTGATTCCCTGCAAATTTAAAACTAATGTCGGTGATGCAATATTTTGGCAACAACGCATGCAATCCATCTTCACCTTGCATCGTTAGTGTTTGGAAGTGTATCATATCATATTCTCCTTCCAATTCGGCTTGCTCAATACGCCCTGTAATGCAATCCACAATAGCCTTTCCTTGTACCAACTGTGTGTTTGGTACAATCTTTGGACGGAAGTAAATACGCATTTGATTATTTGAGAGTGGTACTGATGAATAATGATAATAAATGCGGTTCTCACGGCAAAAAGGGGAAAGAATATGACCTGAGTATATGGTAGTTCCGTACAGATTTGGAGTAACATAGGACATAAGCACGGGCATAGTATGACGTTGCCTAGGAATTGTGGTGTTATATACTTGTTGGATGTTGTCATAATCGTCAACGGTGCGGAAGTTGAATCGACTATATTGCTCACTGACAAACGTTCTCTCTCCTTCAGCAATTGTATACATATGTGGAATTGCCCACAAAGTGACATTTCGCCGATGGGTTTGATAAATATGCTTCATGTAGACGTTGGACGAGAAACCATTAACGTCATGTGTATAGTTACGTTGAAAATTAAAGACGCGATTCATCACTAGCGAGTCTAAACTCTCGCCAGAAGCCATAGACGTCATGACTATTGTCATAGCTAAGGTTAGTAATACGCGTTTCATTGCCACAAAGGTATACAAAAAGAATGAAACGACCAATATTTCTAAAAGAAAAAAAACAGGAACTGAGTAAATCTTCTACAGTTCCTGTTCTATTCGTATTTTTATCCTAAGTATTTCATTAGTATCTTGGCATTGCCTGAGTCTCGGAGTTTTGCAATACTCTTCTCACGAATTTGGCGAACACGCTCTCGGGTAAGACCAAGTTCATCTCCAATCTCTTCAAGTCCTTTCTCGTGACATCCTATACCAAAGCATTCGCGAATAATGATGATTTCACGATCTTTCAATACTTTTGAAAGAACGGAGTTTAATTCCTGAGCCATAGATTCATGGTCCACATGGCGATCCGTACGACTATCATCGCCTGAAGCCATCACGTCAAGCATGCAGTTATCTTCACCGTCCTGGAACGGGGCATCAATTGATACATGATGACTGTCGGCCTGCATAGATTGACCAATCTTCTCCTCATCAATATCAGTCATTTCAGCCAACTCGCTAACAGAGGGGTGACGCTGATTCTCCTGTTCAAACTTATTGATTTCGTGATTAATCTTGTTCAGCGAACCTACTTGGTTCAGAGGCAGACGTACAATTCGACTCTGCTCAGCAATAGCCTGCAGGATACTTTGACGAATCCACCATACAGCATATGAGATGAATTTAAATCCTCGAGTCTCATCGAACTTCTGGGCTGCTTTGATGAGTCCAATATTTCCTTCGTCAATCAAGTCAGTAAGTGTCAGACCCTGGTGCTGATACTGTTTAGCCACTGACACGACGAATCGCAGATTAGCGGTAACCAGTTTATCCTTCGCACGTTCACCTTCCAAGCCTCCCTTGCGAATTTTTTGTGCCAACTCAATTTCTTCGTCAATACTGATTAGTGGGGCACGTCCAATTTCTACAAGATACTTATCAAGAGCTTCGCTTGAACGGTTGGTGATACTTTTCTGAATCTTTAGTTGTCTCATCTATCTTTCCTCGAATTTAATAAACTAACTGCCTGATATATAGGCCTATACATGTATATTTCTTTATTTGCGGCTGCAAAGTTACAAAAAATATCAATACGTTGTTCTCGAAACGGCTATTTTTTTCTGTTAAAAAAAGAAAATAGCAATGTTTCTTGCGTTAAATCATTTACGCAGAATCGTGCATCAGGACGATGATTTACCAACCAAATTATATGGCCTTGTTTGTCACAAAGCACTAATGTACGACGTTTCTCGAAGATTGATAAATGGCGATCGGTTAGATAATCGCTTAGTAATTTACTTCCCTTCATTCCGTATGGGAAGAATCTGTCACCAGATTGAATTGGTCGGATAGTCAATGGAAATGATACTTTTGATTTATCCAGGCACGCATACGATGAATCTTTTAAAATATATTTTTGAGGTTGAGATTCAATTTTCAGCATACAATCGTTATTATAGATATAATTTCCAGGTTCAGGTATACGCAGAATGGGAAGGTCTGGAACCTTTACTTCTAAGAGTAAGCATCCCTGATGAATAGTTAACTGATGGGTTTCAGAAGTCCATTCCCTGCCTGATTGCAGAGACGTAAGTGATTCATAAATGTGGTCGATTGTAGCTGGAGAATAATTGTATGTCTTGAGCCATTCGAATAGTATGCTTTTGGGCAATGTTTCTTTTAACAAAGCATGAATATCAAGTCTGTTTCCATCCAGAAGTTTCTCCAAGGCTTTACTTACTTCTTTGTCATAGATTGAAACAATCTCGTTTAGGTTCTGAGCCGCCCGCAAGATATTATTCTCAACGTTTGGATTGATTTCTTTTAACAACGGGAGAATGTTAAGACGAATCTTATTCCTAACAACCTCTGCTTGCAAATTACTCGAGTCAGTAACATAATCCTGATGTTGCTCAACAAGCCACCTCGTGATTTCTTCTTTATTGACACACAATAAAGGTCGGATAATATATCCATTACATGGATTAATACCTGTGAGTCCGTGAATTCCTGTGCCTCGAATCAAGTTGAGAAGAACAGTCTCGGCAGAGTCGTTTTGATGATGAGCCACACAAATTCCATCAAACCCAAGATCCTGACGCAAACGTTCGAAATAATTGTATCTAAGTTCACGGGCAGCCATCTCGACGCTTATTTTGTGGACCTTGGCATATGTCCTTGTATCAAAGTGAATAAGATGTAATGCAATATCATATTTATTACAAAGATCAACAACAAATGACTCATCTCGGTTGCTTTCCTCTTGACGCAAATGAAAGTTGCAATGAACGGCTTCAACATGATAACCCAAACGCAGCATAGCCAGCAAGAGGCACACACTGTCGGCTCCACCGCTCAAAGCAACTATATAATGCTTGTCGAAACTAAGCAACTGATGCTTTTCGATATATTTCTTTACCTTATTCAACATAAAGTACTAGACCCTTAAGGTATTCTCCCTCGGGATGATAGATGTTGATGGGGTGATCAGCAGGCTGATGCAACTGATGCAAGATACGCACTTTGCGACCTGCCAGGGCAGCTGCAGTGAATACTGCATTACGGAAATGATCTTTTGTAACGACTTGTGAGCAAGAGAACGTAAAGAGTATTCCGCCTCGTTCAATCTTTTCGAAAGCCTTTTGATTCAAACGTGTATAACCCTTCAATGCATTATGAAGTGCACCACGATGCTTAGCAAAAGCAGGTGGGTCAAGAATAATCAAGTCATAGCCTTTGATTTTATCTAAATACTTGAATGCATCCTCGCAAAAGGCTTCATGACGCGGGTCTCCCGGAAAGTTAAGTTCCACGTTGCGACGCGTCAGTTCAATGGCTTTTGCTGAGCTGTCGACGGAATGAACGCACTTTGCTCCACCACGCATGGCATAAAAGGAGAAGCCACCTGTATAGCAGAACATGTTTAGGACGTTCTTTCCTTTAGCGTATTTCTCAAGTAAAGCACGATTCTCACGTTGATCTACAAAGAAGCCAGTTTTCTGTCCACGAAGCCAGTCAACATAGAATTTCAGGCCGTTTTCTATTGCAATGTTATTGTCTGTCTCTCCAAGCAAGAAACCATTTTCAGGTTCCATGAACGATAGGGTAGTCTCGCTCTTGTAATAAATGTTAGAAACATGTTCCTTCATCACCTCAGCAAGTGCTGAAGCAATGGTGTGACGCGCTAAATGCATGCCGATGCTATGCGCCTGCATTACCGCTGTGTCTGCATAAATATCGATGATAAGTCCAGGAAGAAGGTCACCTTCGCCGTGAATTAATCGATAGGCGTTGGTCTGAGGATTGTTTGTTAGCCCGATAGCAATACGCATGTCAAGAGCAGATTGGATACGGGAAGTCCAAAACTGTTGGTTGATTTCTACATCATTAAAGGTGAGCACACGCACAGCAATTGACCCTTGCTGATAGTGCCCGATAGCGATGAAATCACCCTTTTCCGTAACCACACGCACTACTTCTCCTTCTTCAATTCCGTTATCCATATGATGGATTGCACCAGAGAAAATCCATGGGTGAAAACGAAGAAGACTTTCTTCTTTGCCTCGTTTTAAATATACTTTATTCATTATTATGTTCTTCTTTAATAATTAATTTGTAATTGCCCGATTCTTTGAGTTTTATGATTTCTTGGTATATCATGATGCAAGCCCATGCATCTGTGGCAGCATACATCTTTTGCTTATCAGTTAGAATATCAGTTTCCCAATTGCTCAACTGTTGTCTTTTGCTGATTTTCTGATTAAATAGATTTGCATATAATTTCTGTAGACTCAAGTCTTCTATACCCAAATCGCGAACAAGGTCTTGGATTTCAATAAAACTACCCGTTTTGAAATTCCCGATTTTATTGAGTGAATTTAAGTCATCATGCCAGGAAAGACCTATTTTCTTTACTGTTCGGTCTTCCAATAATTGAATGATTGCAGGGGTAAGCCCTGTGTGGTTTAACCTAAACAAGAAACATGTGTCTATGGTAGACACTTGCAAAAGCGATACTTTGTATTGATGACCACGCTTAAAAGATGGCCGAGTCTCTGTATCAAATCCCAAAATGGGTTGTGAGAGTAAATATCGCACAGCCTTCTCTGTTTCTCCTGGCGTCAGAATCACAATGATTCTTCCGGGAAATTGGGCAATTGGCAACGATGGAATCATTGCCTTGTCATATTTGTTGTATATCGTTTTAAGCATTCTATATCTTTTTCGTGGTGCAAAAATACAAAAAAAATGTGATTTTATGATGATAACTGATTTTTTTCCGCTAATTTTGCAGAAGAATTAACGAAATACTATAGAATAATGGCTAAGAAAAAGAGCAAGAAGTCGATGTCGCAATCTGCAAGTCCGTCTATGTTGGAATCATTGGGACTACGTCATATTTCACAAGTTTTTCAAAATGAGCGTTTGCATTTCTTCTTAGGAATGCTTCTTTTTGCGCTCTCTGTTTGCTTAACGTGGGCCTTTGTTTCATACTTCACAACAGGAGCTGCCGACCAGAGTATCATTGAGAATTTAAGAGAAGGCGATTTGGAAAACGAGCCTCAGAAGTTTGGAAATGCCGTAGGTAGCCTTGGCGCCTATGCAGCCTATTTCTTCATGAATCATTGTTTTGGTGTGTCCTCTTTTGGATTACCCTTGTTGATGTTCCTTTTCTCATTGGCATTAATGAAGGCCTACAAACCTTCATTGCTCAAATGGTTCATTTGCGTAGCCGTGGTTATGGAATGGTTCTCAGTAGCCTTAGCAAAGTTTGCAACGCCTTTGTGCTCTTCTTCGCATTTCTGCCCAGGAGGTGAACATGGCTTATATGTTTGCCGCTTGCTGGAACGATACATAGGAAGTCCTGGTCTTGTTGCCATATTGATTATTGTTGCTATATTGTTTCTGATGTATGTTAGTTCAGAGACCATTGTGTGGATTCGCAAAATTCTGAATCCAATGGGATTTGTCAGAAAGGTGAAATTCACCGTCAACAATAATGACACGACGGAAGTCGCACCTGACGATTCCTACGAGAAATTAATTCAAACAGAAGAGGACCCTGAAGTGTTTGACAACCCCCAGACGCAGGTTGTGGACTTTGGACAACAAAAGACTGTTGTCGAGCCTGTTGTAACAACGATGGAACAAAAGGATGAGCCTGAAATTGAGATAACTGTTGCTGGCGAAGAGGAGAAGGCCGACGACACGGAGAATCCCCAGGTGGACGTTGACAACTTAGAGCCTTATGACCCTAAACGTGATTTGGAAAATTACCATTATCCCACGCTGGACCTGCTAAACACCTATGAGTCGGATGGCAAGCCCTACATTGACATGGAAGAGCAGACAGCCAACAAGAATCGAATCATAGAAGTCCTTCGCACGTTCGGCATTGAGATTAGCAGCATCAAGGCCACCGTTGGCCCAACCATCACTCTTTACGAGATTACTCCAGCTCAAGGTGTTCGCATATCTAAGATACGCGGCCTTGAGGATGATATCGCCTTGAGTCTGAAAGCTCTTGGTATTCGTATCATTGCACCTATTCCCGGTAAGGGAACTATAGGTATTGAGGTGCCAAACGCAAAAGCAAACATCGTGTCGATGGAGTCAATCCTTAACTCAAAGAAGTTCCAGGAAACCACGATGGAATTGCCTTGTGCCATGGGTAAGACTATCACAAACGAGGTGTTTATGTTTGACCTTGCAAAAGCCCCGCACTTGCTTGTGGCCGGTGCCACTGGTCAGGGTAAGTCTGTTGGTTTGAATGCCATCCTAACCTCATTGCTATACAAAAAGCACCCAGCCGAGATGAAAATTGTGCTGGTTGACCCCAAGATGGTTGAGTTCAGTATCTATGCCAAGATTGCTAATCACTTCTTGGCAAAGGTACCAGATGACAATGCGTCACCTATCATTACTGACACCACAAAGGTTATTCGTACGCTTCAAAGTCTTTGTGTAGAGATGGATGCTCGTTACGAGTTGCTGATGGCTGCGGGCGAACGCAATATCAAGGACTATAACCGCAAGTTCATTGCCCGAAAGTTGAACCCCGAGAAGGGCCATAAGTTTATGCCATACATCGTGGTTGTTATCGATGAGTATGGCGACCTGATTATGACTGCAGGCAAAGAAATCGAATTGCCTATTGCCCGAATTGCCCAGAAGGCCCGTGCCGTAGGTATTCACATGATTATTGCCACTCAGCGTCCTACCACGAACATCATTACTGGTACCATCAAGGCCAACTTCCCAGCGCGTATTGCCTTCAAGGTTTCACAGGGAATTGACTCGAAGACCATTCTCGACCGTATGGGTGCGCAGCAACTTATTGGCCGAGGCGACATGCTTTACCTCCAAGGAAACGATCCCGTTCGTGTACAATGTGCATTCGTTGACACACCAGAGGTTGATAATATTAATCAGTTTATTGCTCAACAACAGGGCTATTTGGAACCTTACGAGTTGCCTGAGCCTCCCGTAAGTGAGTCTGAAGGCTTGAGTTCATCTGGCAGCGATGCAGATTTGAGTCATCTTGACCCAATGTTTGATGATGCTGCACGCCTCATTGTTCATGAGCAGAGCGGTTCGACGAGTTTGATTCAGCGTAAGTTTGCCATTGGCTATAACCGTGCAGGCCGTTTGATGGACCAATTAGAGAAGGCAGGTATCGTAGGACAGGCACATGGATCGAAGCCCCGTGAGGTTTTGATCCAAGACGACATGAGTCTGGAGAACCTATTGAATTCATTAAAATAAAACAAGCGAAAGAGTTCATTATATAATAGAAAATAAATTCAAATAAGGTATATGAAAAGATTGTTTTTAGTTCTCACGCTGTTGACAGCATGCTTTACAGCTTCTTATGCACAGGATGCTAAAACCGTTCTTGACAAGTGTGCGGCTTCTATCAACGCAAAAACCGGCGTACAGGCTGATTTCATTATGAATAGCGCTCAGTATGGTAATTCATCTGGAAAGATTTCTGTGAAGGGCCGAATGTTTACAGCTAACACGTCAATGGCTACTTTGTGGTTCGACGGCAAGACACTTTGGACCTATATGTCAAATAATGATGAAGTGAATGTGACCACTCCCTCTGAAGCTCAACTACAGGTGATGAATCCTTATAATTTTATTAATATGTATAAGAAAGGATTCCGCTATACGATGACTCAGTCTGCAGGTGCCTATCAGGTTCATCTCACTTCAACCGATTCGTCGAAACGGGTAAAAGAGATGTTTATCACCGTTGATAAAAAGACATATCATCCCACTGAGGTTAAGTTGCTTCAGAAACAAAAGTGGACCACCTTTACGATCAAGAATATGAAGACAGCCAAGCTGAGCGATGCTGCTTTCAAATTCAATTCAAAAGATTTCCCCACAGCCGAGGTTATTGACCTAAGATAATTACCAATAGATTTTCAACTATGAATCGCTGGAAACTCCTCCTTATTTTGCGCAAACAGGGCAATTTGGCTCTGCGTCGTAGTCCTGCTTTCGAACAAAGCATTGTGGCTAAAATCATGACGTTGTTTGGCGCAGGCATGTTTATTATCTATTTTATTTTCATAGGCTCCTTTATGGCTTTGGGGGCCACGGAGTCTCGAACATACACTTTGGTACTAGCTTTGCTGCCATTGTGGCTGGCCATAGACTTCGGCGAGCGTCTTGTCTTTCAGCAAACACCAGCGGTAATGGTGAAGCCGTACTTGCTGCAACCACTGCCTTTCTATTCCGTAGTTGAGACCTTCCTGCTGAATACACTCCTGGCAGGATTCAATTGGATTTGGTTGGCCCTCTATTTGCCCTACGCTGTCATTTTGGGCTTTGGCGGAGCTTCTTTCCTTACTGTGCTTTTGGTTATTCTTTGTGGATTAATCATGACGCTGGCCAATAGTCAGTTCTATTTGATGGTTCGCACGCTTGCTCAGCGTTCTGTGTTGTGGTGGATACTGCCCATTGTTGTTTATGGAGCACCATGGATAAGTTTGCCTATCAACGAAGATTGGTTTGATGCTCAGATGGATATGATCCTCGACTTTACATCCACATGGTTCTTCTTTGTTTTCAGCGTTGTTCTGCTGGCCGGATTATTCTATCTGAATCGCTGGATGCAGTTCCGCTATGTGCGCGAGGAGATTATGAAACTTGAGAAAAAAGAGGCCGACATGAAGCATATTTCACAGTACACGTTCCTCGAGCGATTTGGTCAGACGGGTGAATACCTGAAGCTAGAGCTCAAGTCCATCTTCCGCAACAAGGCCATCCGCCAGCGAGTCATCATGAGTCTGACTTTGATAGTCATTCTTACGTTGCTCATTTCCTATACATCAATTTACGATGGTCATATGATGCTTAATTTCTGGTGTTTCTATTTCTTTGGACTCTATGGCATGTCCACCTTAATTAAGATTATGGCACCAGAAGGCAATTATATCGACCTGCTGATGACCAACAAAGAAAATATCCTGTCGCTGCTAAAAGCCAAGTACTATTTTCATGTAGCTATTCTTGTTGTGCCTCTGTTGTTGATGATTCCAGCAATAATTGCAGGCAAGTTCTCGCTGTTGATGGTCATCGCGTATTTCTTGTTAAGCAGCGGGATGCTTTATTTCACGCTGTTCCAGATGGCTGTATACAACAAGCAGACGATTCCTTTGAACGAGAAGATTACAGGCAAGAATAACGTTGAGAATGGCATTCAGTTCATTATCCAAATGGTGGCAATGTTCCTGCCGCTGGTTTTAGTGTCTGTGTTCATTCTTCTGTTTGACGAGACCACGGCTTATGTGGCTTTGGCCATCATCGGCTTACTCTTCACTCTGACTCATCCTATTTGGTTGCGTAATATCTATAAGCGCATGATGAGCCGTAAATACGAGAATCTTGAAGGCTTTCATGCTTCACGTTGATAGAATAGTTTAAATACAAATAAAAAAGTATGGCACTTAGCTATTGAAAGTATATGACTTTCGTTTGCTAAGTGCCATATTTATTACCTGTAAATATGATACTTTCTTGGTGAAAGTATCATATCATGGATTAGTCTGCCGACTGGAACTCTTCCAGGAAACGGGTGTCGTTCTCCGAGAACATGCGAAGATCGCTCACACGATACTTCAGGTTTGTGATACGTTCAACACCCATGCCGAATGCATAGCCGCTATAGATGCTTGAATCAATGCCACACTGCTCCAGCACGTTCGGGTCTACCATACCGCATCCCAGAATCTCTACCCAGCCAGTGTGCTTACAGAAACCGCAACCTTCGCCACCACAGATAAAGCAAGAGATATCCATCTCGGCGCTAGGCTCGGTGAATGGGAAGTATGAAGGACGCAGACGAATCTTCGTGTCGGCACCAAACATCTCGCGTGCAAACGAGAGCAACACCTGCTTCAGGTCGGTAAACGATACGTTCTTGTCGATATAAAGTCCCTCAACCTGATGGAAGAAGCAGTGAGCGCGGGCTGTAATGGCCTCGTTACGATAAACGCGACCCGGGCAGATGACGCGGATTGGTCCTGTGAGTTTGCCATCCTCGGTGTGCATCTGCTCCATCACGCGAGCCTGAACACTCGATGTGTGAGAACGGAGTAGAATGTTCTTTGTTACATCGTTGGGATGCTGGCTCACGAAGAAGGTGTCCTGCATATCACGAGCGGGATGGTCAGCGGCAAAGTTCATGCGAGTGAACACATGAAGATCGTCTTCCACCTCAGGACCATCGGCCAATACGAATCCCATACGACTGAAGATGTCGATAATTTCGTTGGTAACAATAGTCAGCGGGTGGCGTGTTCCTAACTGGATAGGATAGGGGGTACGTGTCAGGTCGATAGCTTCGGCATCACCCTCCTGAGTGGCCAATTCGTCACGCAATTGGTTAATGCGGTCGGTGAAACGTTGTTTCAACTCATTAATCTTAATACCTACCTCTTTTTTCTGCTCAGCAGGCACCGAGCGGAAATCGTTCATCAACTCCGAGATTTCGCCTTTTTTACTCAGATATTTCAGTCGAAGTTGTTCTACTTCTTCTGCGTTGCAGGCCTTCAGGCTATCTACCTGCAGAAGGAGTTCATTGATTTTATCAAGTATCATTTTTTTTATAAATTGCAATTTCGGATGCAAAGGTAGTGCAAATCGAGTGAAAAACCAAATGAAAATCCATTTTTCTTTCCTCTCATGCGCCTCTGCATCCGAAACATTATTGCTTATAGCCTTATTTTAAGACCTGCCACAAACCATCGACCAGGTTGCGGCACGTTTCCAAAGTCTACATACGAACGATTATTCAGTAGATTGTTTACATCTGCATAGACTACGTAACGCTTGGCATCCCATTGTATGTGGGCATCCATCAGCATATACGGTTTGTAGTTCATTGTCTCACCGCTGAAGGATGTATATGAGCCCACGCGGTCTTGCCAGCGATAATCAAGTCTCAGACTTAGGTTTTTCCAAACATCTGTTTGCAGACTTCCTACAAGTTTATGACGCAGATATTCCAATGCATATTGCGACACAATGCCTTCCTCCAAGTCTTTGTCTTGATAAATGTAGCTGTAACTAAGGCTGATTCTCGTGTTCCTGTCGTTAAACTTAAGCCATTGCGACAAGTTCACGCCCATATTTGCCTCCACGCCATACGAGTTTACCTTTGTGTGGTTCACACTTTTCCATTGTGCCTCACTACCTTGGTTGGTGTCCATAATCCAGTCTATCATATCTTTACCATGATGATGATAGATACTGGCTTTTGCGTCGATAATGGACGAGATGTAGTGCGCTCCTATTTCCAAGGCCTGCATTTCCTCGGGCTTCAAATGCGGATCAGCCGAATAGCCTTGTAACTTGTAGTACATCTCCGTGAACGACGGTAAACGAAGTGAACTATTATAGGATGCGAATAGTTTCAGAGAAGACGATTGGCGACTGACGGATGATGCGCCATGTCCCATCAACTGATAACTCACATCAATGCCCGGATAGAGCGTCATATTCATGTTACTCCAGGAACTCTTAGCTGCCACAAAACCAGCCGAGATGGTTAGTCTGTTTAATAGCACATTATGTTCCAAATGGGCCGAGATGTTTGTTCGGTTAACACCAAGTGTATAGTCGCGATCGGTGCCGTTGATGTGATGCGTACGGAATAGTGGCTCCCCAAGATTGCCACTCACCAGATCTTCGTTTCGCATCTCTGCACCAAGAGCAGTTCGTCCACATATCCAATCAAAATAACTATTTAATTTCAAACCGTATACATTACAACGGTTATAGTTATATTTCATCTTTTCCGGACAATCTCTGTAGCCTTCGTATCGATCCTTGTTCTGGTTCCAATAGATGGCCGTTTGAAAGTGAACAGGACCTTCACGATTCTCGCCTTGCAGTGCAAAAAACGTTTTGGTGGTATGTTCATATTGCTCGTCAGCCTGCCATTTCGGCGTAGCATAAAATGTACCGGAGCCCCATCCTTTATCACTGATACCTAGGTGCCATGACAAACGCACAAGCTGGTTATGATATCCACCCTGATAGAATGCTTTTGAGCCACTGAAATCTGTATTCAGTTTACCGTCTCGCGAACGTGAATAGCCATCACTTCTTGCATACGATGCAGAAATCATTCCGTTCCAGTGAAGTGCATTGCTTAGTGGATTAATACGTGCTCCTGCTTTTGCATAGCCGTATGAACCGCTTTCCAGTCTAATTTCCGCATGAGTATTAGGCTGATGTGTGCGGGTAACGATGTTAATGGCGCCAACGAGTGACGAGGTACCATATGTACGGCCCGCAGGACCTTCAAGCACCTCAATACGCTCAATGTCGGACACATCGCATGGCAGGTCCATTGTGTTATGGGCCGTTTGCGGGTCAGAGATGTTGATGCCATTCAGTAGGATGATGATTTGCTCCTGAGTGCCTCCTCTAATTGAGATGTCTGTCTGCGAACCAAGTGGCCCACGTTGCCGGACGTCTATGCCTACGGCCATCTTCAGCAAATCGTTAATACTTTGTACTGGCGCCTGCGCAATATCTTCGCGGCTCAGTACAGTTACCATTCTCGCAGCCTGACTCACGGTCAGGGGAGCCCTAGAGCCTGTAATACTCACGTCGTCGAGCATTACTTCTCGGGCTGCAGTCTTGGTGCTGTCTTCGTTAGCTCGCCAAGTCTCGTCGCTAATGCTGGTGGCTCCTGCTGATTGGAGGGTTGCCACACTGAGCACAGAGATTACGACTTCACGACCCAGACAGGCAAAAAGCGAATAGCCTTTGCGCTGAAACTGGCGGAATACCAACACCTCATGCTTGATGAATTGTGGTTTAAACATACTGAGTTAATTAAAAAAAAACGGTGCAAAGGTATAAAAAATCTCCGAATCATCGTTAGATTCGGAGATTAAAGTGTGTTAAAGAATTGTCTTGACGGCTTCAAGCATTCCTTTTTCTTGTATCAAATCCAAGAATTGTTTTACCATTTGATTCAATCCTTGAATTTTATTCAGGTCTTCTTGCCATATAAACTCGGCACCAAGTACGCCATCAGTTACTTTCTGAGTGTCGCCAGTAGCCCAAAGTTCTTTTAGCAGGCCCGTAATCTTTTCATCGTCATTGGGCACGATCTCAACACCATCTGCGCGCTTGCCACCTTTATAGTAGGTGATGATGGCAGCCAAGCCAAATACAAGTCCCTTGGGCAGTTCACCTTTACGCTCTAAGAATGTCTTTACACCAGGCAGGTCGCGTGCTTGGAACTTTGGGAATGAATTAAGCATGATAGAAGTTACCTGATGATCTACGAATGGATTGTCGAAGCGCTCCAATACGTCGCCAGCAAACTTTTCCAATTCGTCCATCGGCAAATCAAGTGTCTGCATCAATTCTTCGAACTGAACCTTGTGGATATACTTCGATATAACTTCATGCTGACAGGCATCACGTACAATGTTTACGCCACTAAGGAAAGCTACTGGCGAGAGAACCGTGTGCGGGCCGTTCAGCAGAGTCACCTTACGTTTGTGATATGGTTCTTCAGACGGAACGAACAATACGTGCAGACCAGCTTTGTCGGCAGGGAATTCCTTTGCAACCTCTTTAGGAGCCTCGATAACCCAAAGATGGAAGTTCTCGGCCTGTACTACGAGGTTGTCGCGATAGCCCACCTTCTCCTGAATCTCGGCTATGTCCTTACGAGGGAAGCCTGGCACAATACGGTCAACAAGCGTAGCATAGACGCCACAGCATTCATCAAACCATTTCTTAAAGTCTGCGCCTAGATTCCATAATTCTATGTATTTATTAATGCAGTCCTTCAGTACATGGCCATTCAGGAATATCAATTCACAGGGGAAGATAATCAAGCCCTTAGTAGGATCACCATTAAATGTCTTATAACGACGATACAGCAGCTGAACCAATTTGCCTGGATAACTCGATGCGGGTTTGTCGTCAAGTTTGCAAGTAGAATCGAAAGCAATACCAGCTTCTGTAGTGTTTGAAATAACAAAACGAATCTCAGGCTGATCGGCCAACGCCATGAAAGCATCATTCTGAGAGTAGGGATTCAATGCGCGACTAATGACATCGATGCGCTCAAGCGTATTGACCGGTTTGCCATTTTCACGACCTTGAAGGTTCACGTGATACAAACAATCCTGACCGTTAAGCCATTCTACCATGCCTTTTTCGATGGGCTGCACAACAACAACCGAACCATTGAAGTTTGTCTTCTGGTCCATATTCCAAATAATCCAATCTACGAATGCACGGAGGAAGTTACCCTCGCCAAACTGAATCACTTTTTCTGGCATCACACTTTTAGGTGCAAAGTGTTTGTTTAATGGTTTCATTTCCATTGTTAGTATTATTTTATAGATAATGTTTTGCCTTTTTGAGCATGCAAAAGTACTAAACTTTTTCTGATTAGCCAAAGAATTAGCAAATAATAGGGGTGATAAATCATTTATTGTCAATTTGCACCATCATGTCAGTTCATTGAGTCCTATATACAAAAATCGAGCGGGTTAAAACCAACCCGCTCGAATAGTGTTATAACATTAATAGATGCATTATACAATGCCCTGAGCCATCATAGCCTTAGCAACCTTCATGAAGCCTGCAACGTTAGCACCCTTCACATAGTTGATGTAGCCATCAGCCTGAGTACCATACTTCACGCAGTTCTCATGAATATCGTTCATGATGCGCTTCAGGTAGTCGTCAACCTCCTTAGCTGTCCATGACAGGCGCTCAGAGTTCTGTGACATCTCAAGACCTGATACTGATACACCACCAGCATTAGAAGCTTTACCAGGAGCATACAGAATCTTAGCATCCTGGAAGATCTTGATAGCCTCGGGCAGTGAAGGCATGTTGGCACCCTCAGCAACAGCGATAACACCGTTGTCTACGAGAGCCTGAGCCTGCTCACCGTTAATCTCGTTCTGAGTAGCGCAAGGCAGTGCGATGTCGGCCTTTTCGAACCAAGGACGCTTGCCTTCGTAATATTTTGCAGTGGGATACTCCTCAACATACTCCTTAATACGTCCGCGCTCCACGTTCTTCAACTGCATGATGTAGTCAAGCTTCTCACGAGTGATACCATCGGGATCATAGATATAACCGTCAGAGTCTGACATGGTCATAGGAATAGCGCCGAGCTGCAAGCACTTCTCTGCAGCATACTGAGCTACGTTACCTGCACCAGAGATAAGAACCTTCTTGCCCTTCAGCTCGATGCCGCGAGTCTGCAGCATAGAAACGAGGAAATAAACTGTGCCATAACCAGTAGCCTCAGGACGGATGAGAGAACCACCAAACTGAATGCCCTTACCAGTGAGTACACCCTGGAACTGGTGGGTGAGCTTCTTGTACTGACCAAACATATAGCCAACCTCACGACCACCTACACCGATATCACCTGCAGGAACGTCCTCGTCAGGACCAATATGGCGATAAAGCTCATTCATGAAAGCCTGGCAGAAACGCATTACCTCAGCATCGCTCTTGCCACGGGGAGAGAAGTCTGAACCACCCTTAGCACCACCCATAGGAAGGGTTGTCAGTGAATTCTTGAAAGTCTGCTCAAAAGCCAAGAACTTCAGAATGCCCAGGTTTACAGACTTGTGATAACGGATACCGCCTTTGTACGGGCCAATGGCGTTATTGTGCTGAATGCGATAACCCATGTTGGTCTGAACATTGCCCTTATCGTCAACCCATGTCACGCGGAACTCAATCACACGATCGGGGATGCAAAGACGCTCGATAAGGTTGCTCTTTTCAAACTCGGGGTGCTTGTTGTACTCTTCCTCGATAGTGGGAAGTACCTGACTTACGGCCTGAATGTATTCGGGCTCGTTAGGAAAGCGCTGTTTCAACTGCTCTACAACTTGTGCTGCATTCATAATCTTTTACCTTTGAAAATTAAATTGAACTAAAGTTTGTTTATTTTGCATTTGCGTGTGCAAAGTTATCGTATTTTTTGGAAAACACAAACGTTTTATCATCTTTTTTGTGAAAAATGTGACGTTTTGATAATTAGATTATTATATTTTTGATATATGTCAAGGATTTATGTATAAATATATCGAAATATCACAAACAAATGGCAAAAAGCAACAAAAGGAAAAGAGACACCTTGTCATACTTGACAAAATGTCTCTTTATACATTTCATGCCTAACGTGGCAGAAGTTATTTCATATATATAATTAATAAGGTATATCCTTATTTTCCTATCCAGCGTTCCAGCCACTCGAAGTATGTTCTCTGCCACAGAATACCATTTTGTGGTTTTAGAACCCAGTGATTCTCATCAGGGAAGATGAGAAGTTCTGCTTCTATGCCACGCATACGAGCCGCATTGAAAGCGCTCATGCCTTGAGTTGCATTGATGCGATAGTCCTTTTCACCGTGGATACAGAGTATAGGTGTATCCCATTTGTCTACGAAACGATGGGGCGAGTTATCGTAAGTCTTTTTGGCTTGTGCAGTCTGATCCTTATTCCAATAAGCATCATCGTACTCCCAGTTAGAGAACCAGTTTTCCTCGGTCTCAGTGTACATGGCCTCCAGGTTGAAAGCACCATCGTGAGCGATAAAGCACTTGAATCGCTTATCGTGATGACCTGCCAGATAGTAGACAGAGAAGCCGCCAAATGATGCTCCTACTGCCGCCAGACGGTCGCGATCGACATAAGGTAGACTGTCGCATGCGAAGTCAATGGCCGAAAGATAGTCGTTCATGCATTGGCCAGTCCAGTCACCCGAGATTTCCTCGAGCCATTCCTGACCAAATCCTGGTAACCCACGACGGTTCGGTGCCACAACGACATAGCCCTGAGAAGCCATAATGAAGAAGTTCCAGCGATAGCTCCAGAACTGAGATACAGGACTCTGAGGACCACCTTCGCAGAAGAGCAGGGTGGGGTATTTCTTTGTTTTATCAAAATGTGGTGGAAGAATCACCCATGTAAGAAGTTCCTTGTTGTCGGTTGTCTTCACCCAATACTGTTCAACAGAAGGTTTAGCCAACTGATCGAGAATCTCCTTGTTGACCTCAGTAATCTGTGTTTTCTTTGCACCGTTATTTCCATCACCAGGTGTTATTACATAGAGATCATATGGTGATGTAAAACTGTGCTGCTCAGCTAAGATTTGCTTATCGTTCAGCATCTTTAGCGAACCGAAGTCGGCCCATTCGGTGATGATAGGCTTAACCTCACCCTGTAAGTTAGTGCTGTAAAGATTCTCTGTAGCATGCCATACACCAATGAAATAAATAGTCTTAGAATCGGGAGCCCAGCAATAGTCATCCACGTTTGAGTCGAACGACTCTGTGACGTAGCTCTTTGTGCCTTCTTTCAGATCGTAGACACAGAGGCGATTGCGGTCGGCCTCATAGCCGTCGCGCTCCATCGAGAGCCAAGCCACATAGCGGCCGTCTGGCGAGAACTTCGGATTGGTATCGTAACCAACGTTCATGTCCTTCAGATTTGTGTTGACGAACTGGTTCTTGAGAGACTTTGTTGGGTCGAGCAGATTATCAGTCTCGTACGGAACGGTGCCATCAGACACGACACCCCACTCACATCCTTTGCAGAGGTTCTTAGTTTTATTCATGTCGCCGCTCTCCACGTCATAGAGAAATATGTCTGAATCGGTCGAGACACTGTAGGCCAGTCCTGTCTTACAGCGACAAGTGAAGGCTATACACTTTGAGTCGGTGCTCCAAGCTAACTGTTCCATACCACCAAAGGGTTCCATTGGACATTCAAAAGGCTCACCTTCGAGCATATCTTTGCCCTCATTAGCGATGGTAAAATCATCATCCACAGTGAATACGAATGGATGCTGGATACTCTCCACATAATGGTCCCAGTGGCGATACATCAAGTCGGTCACCACGCGTCCAGTAGTCTTGGGCAGGTCGGCAGGTTTCTCTTTGATGATTTCGTTGAAGGGTATGCTCTGTAGGATAATAACCTTTGAATAGTCGGGCGAGAACATAAAGCCCTCAACCTTGCCATCCGTCTCAGAGAGTTGCTTACGACCAGAACCATCGAGGTTCATTTTCCATACCTCGCCACCCTTGATGAAGGCCACAGTCTCGTTGTCGAGCCACTGTGCATCCGTCTCGTTGTCAGCGTCCTCGGTCAACTGTTTCTGCTCCGTGCCATCGGCATTCATCATCCACAACACCTGGTGGCTTTTGTTCTCCTCTACACTATAGTATCCCATCTGAAATACAATGTGTTGGCCGTCGGGCGAAGGCTCGTAACCACCAATGCGACTCATAGCCCAGAGAGCCTCTGGAGTCATTTGGTCACTGGTAAGTTCTATCGTCTGTTTCTGGATATTCACTGTATCAGTCTCTTTCTGTGTGCCGCAGGCCGTCATCAGTAAAGCTGCTGCAGCAAGTGATAATGCTTTGTTCATATTATGTAGAATAGGCTAATTATTTCTTTTTCACAGGATCACACGTCAGTCCGCAACCCAATTTATTAAAGATTTTGCGGTCTACCTCAGAAAGCATCACCGTAGAGTGGACCTGACAGCCTTTGAGTTTAGGCAACTGCTCCAATGCACGACGACACATTTCATCATCCTTAGAAAGAACGCTAAGAGCGACCAACACCTCGTCAGTATGCAAGCGAGGGTTCTTTCCTCCCAAGTACTCAATCTTAGTTTTCTGAACAGGTTCGATAAGACTCTCAGGAATCAGTTTTATCTGATGGTCGATGCCAGCCAAATGCTTCGTAGCATTAAGCAACAAAGCAGCCGAGCAACCAAGCAGGGGAGACGACTTAGATGTGATGATTGTGCCATCTTCCAGTTCCATAGCAGCCGATGTCTGTTCGGTGAGTTCCTGTTTAGCCTGAGCAGCAACGGTAACACGTCGATATGCTGTGGTGATCTTAGCCTGATTAAAGAGCATCAGAATCTTATTTACCTCACGCTCGTTGTCTGCCCCCTCAGCCATTTTGTTCGTGGCCGAGTAATAACGGCGGATAATCTCGTCGCGAGAAGCCTGACAGCACACCTCATCATCGCTGATACAGAAGCCCACCATGTTGACACCCATATCCGTGGGACTCTTATAAGGATTCTCGCCATAGATACCCTCGAACAGAGCGTTGAGCACAGGGAAAATCTCGATATCGCGGTTGTAGTTGATGGCAATCTTGTCGTAGGCCTCCAAATGGAACGGGTCGATCATGTTCACATCGTTCAGGTCGGCAGTTGCTGCTTCGTAGGCGATGTTCACAGGATGCTTCAGAGGCAGGTTCCATACGGGGAAAGTCTCGAACTTAGCATAGCCGGCACGCACACCGCGCTTGTTCTCGTTGTACAACTGAGAAAGGCAAACGGCCATCTTGCCTGAGCCAGGACCAGGTGCAGTAACAATAACCAGCTCGCGAGAAGTCTCCACATAGTCGTTCTTGCCGAACCCCTCGTCACTGGCAATCAATTCCACATTGTGGGGATAACCATCGATGAGATAGTGAACATACGACTTGATGCCCATGCGCTCGAGACGATGACGGAACTGATCGGCAGCCTTCTGACCATTATAATGAGTGATAACAACAGATCCCACCATGAAGTCGCGGTTCATGAACTCTTCACGCAGGCGTAGCACATCCTCATCGTATGTTATGCCCAAGTCGGCACGCACCTTATTCTTCTCGATGTCCTCAGCGCTAACCACGATAACGATTTCCAACTGATCGCGCAGCTGACCGAACATACGCAACTTTGAATCGGGCTTGAAGCCAGGCAGCACACGGCTGGCGTGATGGTCGTCAAAGAGTTTGCCACCCAACTCCAGATACAGTTTGCCATCGAACTTCGCAATGCGCTCTTTGATGTGTTCCGACTGTATCTTCAGATATTTGTCGTTGTCGAATCCTATTTTCATTTCTGTGTCTATGTGTGTGAATGAATGTTCGTTCGTTTTTTACTTACGGTTCTGCTGCTGCATCTTCTGAATCTCGGCAGCACGCTTCTGCATCTCCTCCAGTCGGGCGGCCAGTCCGGTCATCTTCTTGGGGTTGTTCTGATTCTCCTTGTATTTTGCTTCGAGAATGGCCAGGAGCTTCTCGTCATCAGTAGTCTTGCGCAGTGTCCACATAATGGCAGCTGAGAAGAACAGCGAGATGAAATAATAGAAGTTAAGACCGCTTGAGTAGTCGTTGAACATGAAGAAGAACATCAAAGGCATGATATACATCATCCACGACATCATCTTCATCTGCTCGGCCTGCTGACCCACCATCTGGTCGCGCTGCTGACGCATGGTCATGTAAGAGTAGAGCAGGTTGCTGACGCAGAACAAGATACAGGTGAGCGACAGATGGTCGCCAATGCCCCAGATATGGAAGCCCCATTCCACGAAAGGATCGTAGGTTGACAGGTCGTCCATCCATAGGAACGACTCGCGGCGCAGCTGGATGGCGTTAGGCACGAAGTTGAACATCGCAATCCAGATGGGCATCTGAATGAGCATAGGCAGACAGCCACCCAGAGGAGACACGCCATATTTCGAATAGAGCGCCATCATGGCCTGCTGCTTTTGCATTTGGTCTTCAGGCTTGTTAAACTGCTTAGTAGCTTCGTCGAGTTTCGGTTTCAATACACGCATCTTGGCACTCGACATATAGCTCTTTTTGACCATGGGATAGGTGATGGCCTTGAGAAGCAGGGTGATGAGAATCAGAACGATGCCCATGGGCAATCCCAGCTTGGTGAGCCAGTCGAACACATAGAGTGTGAACCAGCGGTTGATGAAGCGGAACAACGGCCATCCCAGATATACAAGACGCTCCAGTTCCAGGTCTTTTCCGAAGGTGCTCTGTTCCTCAACGTCCTGAATCAGTCGGAAGTCGTTAGGACCGATGAACATCTCGAACTCAGAGGCCTGTGTTCCCGTGGGGTCAAACTTCGTTGTGAGGTTGGCCTCGTAGTTTTTTAGGATGCGGGTACTCTTATCGAGCGGTGTACTTGTCAACTCGGCACCAGCATTGAAGGCATCCTTCGAGATGAGTACAGCCGAGAAGTACTGGTTTTTGAATGCCACCCAGTCGATAGCCTCGTCGATGGTTTCCTTCTTGTCGGAGGTCTCGCTCAGATAATCGGTGCCACCGTCGCAGAACTTATAGGTGAGGGCCGAGCGATAGTTCTCAAACGTAAAGCCTTTCTCCTGCTGGCGACATGAGTCTTGCCACTGAATGGTGAGTTCCTTACTCGTGGGGTCCAGCTGGTCGGCCAGTCCATTTGCCTGAAGAGCGAAGTGCAGCATATAGTCGGGACCCAGCGTGTATTTAAACACCAGCGTACCGCCGTTTTGTGCCTGTGCTGTCATCAGCAGCGAACCATCGGCGCTGACAGAGTCGGTGAAATACAAATCGGCAGTATTGATATATTTTTTCAGGCCTTTCAAAACAAAGTTCATCTTCTGACCCTCGGCACTCAGCAACTCAATACCTGCGTTGTTGGCGGTGTCTTTGTGGGCAATGATACGAGCGCTGGCCAATGTGCCACCCTTGGTGTTGAATGCCAGCTCCAGCGAATCGTTTTTCAGCACCACCAGGCGGTTCTCTGCAAGTGCCGAATCGTTCATAACGGGCAAGAAAAGGTCGGTAGAATCGACCTTCACCACTTGTTTCTCCTGAGCGGCCGCCAGCTGACTAGCCTCAATTTGTTTCTTTACAGCCTCGATGCTGTCCTGTTGTCGGTTGTAGGCTTCAATCTCCTCCTGCGAAGGTGTGTTCAGATAACTGAATGCGATGAGCACCACAGCAATGAGGCTAAAGCCAATAAGAGTGTTTCTGTTCATTATTTTAGAATATTTTTATTACTTTTTCTCAAACAAGGTGCAAAGTTACAAAAAAAAATCATAACTTTGCACGCAGTTATGAGAAAATTTGCATTATTTATGGTGGCAACAATTGCGCTAAGCGCAAGTGCCGCACAGTATGGTAATTTGTCGAGCGGACAATACTTCCGTCTTTTTGCTCCGCTCACGTTCTATCACTCAGTTGCCAGCAACCAATTGTCTATTGCATCGTCCGACCCCGACGAGGTGAGCCAGGCCATTGACCAAGCACTGATGCATGTTTATCTGACTCGTCCGGAATTAGTACAGGTCACACAGTCGGAGCAGGAGAAGTCTGGCGCCCTTCGTCAGGACATCATCGAGGAATCGGTTGTGAAGCAGGAAGTCGAGATGGTTGAGCAGGCAGCTCCTATGCCGGAAATGCCTGAGGCAGAGCCTGTTCAGGTGGTGATTGAAAAGCCAAACTTTTGGAAGTACAAGGCCGACACCTACCTGCAGTTTATGCAGAACTACGTATCGGACAACTGGTATAAAGGCGGTGAGAATAACTATGCTGCAGTGGGTAGTTTCACCGTTGAAGCCAACTATGACAACAAATCGATATGGAAGTGGGACAACAAGCTCGAGATGAAACTCGGTTTCCAGACGTCGCCCTCGGACACCGTACACCGCTTCAAGGCCAACGAGGATCTGCTTCGTTACACCGGTAAGGTGGGTCTGCAAGCCGCCAATCGCTGGTACTACACACTGCAATTGCTGGCCTACACGCAGTTTACGCGCGGTTTTAAGGCCAACAACACCAAGACATTCTCGGATTTCATGTCGCCGTTCAACCTCAGTGTAGGTCTTGGTATGGACTATAAAGTAGAAGCTTTCAAGAAACGACTCACGGGTACTGTCAACATCGCCCCCCTGGCCATCAACTATCGCTATGTGGACCGTGCCGACCTGGCCGGAAGCTTTGGTGTAAAACTGGATCGCCACACACATTCGCTGACCGATTTCGGTTCGCAGCTGACGGCTTCACTCACATGGAAACTTAACGACAATGTAGAATGGAAATCGCGCATCTACGGCTTCACCAGCTATCACCGTCAGGAGATTGAATGGGAAAACACATTTGCACTTCGCGTGTCAAAATACATCTCAGCAAATCTATTCCTATTCCCACGCTTCGACGATGCCAACAATAGAGACGAAAACCTTGGATATTGGCAGTTTAAAGAGTATTCGTCACTGGGATTCTCTTATTCGTTCTAACATAAAAAAGGTTTCGGATTTTTCCGAAACCTTTTTCTTTTCTCACTTATACTTTCGTAGCGTTTTTATTTCTTGATAGTAATAGCCTTGAGCAATTGCTTCAGACTGTTGTTATCGGTCCACGAGAAGTCCTTCATTTCAATCACCGTGCGATACCTACGATTGAGTTCCTTGTCGCTCTTGGGCAAGCGTCGCGATATCTCGCGCTCATGAGCTTTGATGAGCTCGCCGTTAAACATAATATAGAAATGCGGGAACACAGGCAACTGATAATCGCCCTCGTTGTTCAAGTCTGTTGACGAGGTACTGATCATGTCGCCCGAGAACGACGGGATGGCTGTGATGTTCACATTGTTCTTGATTTGCTGATTATAAGCATCCAAATCAAAGATATCAATGCGATAGAGGATATTGCCGCCAACGGAGTCAACAATATAAGCCAATTGGTTGTTCACGTTATAGAACGTTTTGTTGTCGAACTGCACTTTGGCCACGTTGTCCATGTTGGCCTCCATGGCATGGTCGCCCTGCATGTAGACCAGCGAACTGTTCTTCAGGAACACGTTCGTGAGCGACTGCTTGATGCTGCGACCGTTCTTCAGCGTGATCGTACTGGGTTTAAACTGCTTGTAAAGCGTGAGTTGTGTGGTGCGCTTCTGAGCAAATGTGCCCAGTGTCAAAGCTACCAGCGCTGCGGTTAAGAAAAGTTTTTTATTCATAGTTTCAGCGTTTATAGTTAAAAAGCCCATCGATTTGGTAATCAATGAGCTTCATATTTTTTTTGCGGTGCGTACGAGATTCGAACTCGTGACCTCCTGCGTGACAGGCAGGCATTCTAACCTACTGAACTAACGCACCAAACCGTGATTTACGCTGCATTTCAGATTGAGAGCGGTGCGTACGAGATTCGAACTCGTGACCTCCTGCGTGACAGGCAGGCATTCTAACCTACTGAACTAACGCACCAGTTAGTGTCTCTTTCTGTTTTGCGGGTGCAAAGGTACGAATTTTTTGCGAATAAAAAAAACAATTTGCAGGAAACTTTCATGCGATAACATCCTTTAACATTTCATGTACAATTCCGTTCCACTTTCCATGCTTTTTCACCCGTTTTACCCACACTTTAAGGAAATGTGCCACAATATAACAATATAACATTATAACACTAAGCGTGTTTTTGTAATATTGGCGCGCGGGGAGGGTAGAGTAATATATATTATATATAATGGTATTAATAATAATATAATATATTAATTGATACAATATCATATTTCTATCTTGCCATACCAGCACGCAGCAAAAACGTGCTTAGTGTTATAATGTTATATTGTTATTTTGTGGCAAAATGAATGCATTCACAATTTGCGCATTGAAGATGATAAAAAAAATAAAAAAGAACGAGCGAATCAGTATGTCTGAATCGCCCGTTCTTGCGTGGGTGCTGATGGATTCGAACCACCGAAGTCGAAAGACAGCAGATTTACAGTCTGCCCCATTTGGCCACTCTGGAAAACACCCATTGCCCGAAAGCGGATGCAAAGGTACAAAAAGTTTTTGAGTTGTGCAAGTATTCGACGATTTTTTATAAAAATAAACGCCCTACTTTTTCAAGTAGAGCGTTTTCTTGGATTATTTCACCTTATTATATTATGCCTTAATGTTTGGCTCTTCCAAACCAAGACCCTTCTTGCGGTCGACAACCTTCAGCAGAAGACCAAGCACCAGAGCAGCTACACCTAACGAGGCAAGCATGATAAGAGGCCATGTGTAATCGTACTGTGTGGGGTCGGTAACGCCGGGGTTCGTCTTGTCGAGCACCTTACCAATGAGCAAGGGGAACAGCCAGAGGCCGATGTTCTGAATCCAGAAGATGAGCGCATAGGCCGAACCGATAATCTTGGCGTCTACGAGCTTGGGAACACTGGGCCACAATGAAGCAGGAACCAGCGAGAACGAGGCACCCAGCACAAGGATGGTGGCATAGGCCACAATAACGCCGCCAACGGTGCTACCATTAAACATGGGCAGAACAAAGGCAAACGTGAGGTGACATGCAATCAGGAGCAGCGAACCCAGCACGAGCATCGAAGCAGCCTTTCCCTTGTGGTCAACATAACTTCCAAGGATTGGCGTGATGAGTACTGCCAACAGGGGGAACACGGCAAAGATTGACTCGGCAGACTGACGCATATAGCCCATGTAGCAATAGGTGATGAGCGATGCAATAGACAATGCCAGAAGGGTGTACTTGGCGCTGGCCTGCTTCTGGAAGTTGCTGGCGAAACCGAATCCTGCCACGAGCAGCATGATGACATACTGTACGATGGTAACGTCGGGCAGCGCCCAGAACGAATCGGCTGCTGGAGCTTCGAGCGTCAGGTTGCACTGAAGCATGTTGACGGCATACTTCTGGAAGGGGAAGATGGCGCTATAGTAGAGCACGCAGAGCAGAGCCACGAGCCAGAAGCCGCTAGAGGTAAGAATCTGTCCAAGGTCAGAAATCTTGAAGGGATCGTCCTTCTCCTCAGCCTCGCCAGTCTGTGCGTCGAGTTTCTTATCCATCACAAAATAAACGATGGTCATAATGAGGGCGATGCAAAGCAATACTACGCCGAAGGCCACCGAACGGCTCACGCTGATGGTGCCGCCCAGACGGGCAAAGAAGGGCGAGAAAATCATACAGGTGGCCACACCCAGACGAGCCAGTGCCATCTCGGAACCCATGGCCAATGCCATCTCGCGACCCTTGAACCACTTAACAATACCGCGACTGACGGTGATGCCAGCCATCTCGCATCCGCAACCAAATATCATGAAGCCACAAGCGGCAAACTTAGCCGAAGCGGGCATTCCCTCATAGAAAGGCGATACGCCCAATTCATCAAACACGGGAATGTAGTTAAGGTTGTTGGTGAACCAAGTATCCAGACCTGAGCCCACGAAGGCATCGGTAACAGCGTACCACTTGATGACTGCGCCCACCAGCATAACCACAGCCGAAAGAACAGCTGTGAAGCGAACGCCCATCTTGTCGAGGATGATACCTGCAAAGATCAGGAAGAATGCAAATACATTGAGGAACACCTCAGAACCCTGCATCGTGCCAAAAGCACTTGAGTCCCATCCGCGCTCTGAGAGCATCAGATCCTTGATGGGCGAGAGGATGTCCATGAAAATGTAGCTGCAGAACATGGCTAGGGCCAATAGCAGCAGTGCGGTCCACCGCATGGCGGCAGAATCGCGAAGTGTCTTTTGAATAGTTTGTGACATTGTTTTTATGAATGATTTTACTAAGTTATAATTTCATTTGTCGGAGACTTGTGGTGGTTATGCCTTCTCGCCCAGGAGGTCGGGACGCAGGCGGCGTGTGCGCTCCATGGCCTGTTCCAACTCCCAATTGCGAATCTTGGCCTCATTGCCACTCAGCAGAATCTCGGGCACCTTCCATCCTTTATAGTCGGCAGGACGGGTATAGATGGGCGCTGCCAGGATGTCGTCCTGAAAACAGTCGGAAAGGGCGCTCTGCTCATCGCCAATAACACCGGGCACCACACGCACCACGGCATCGGCAATCATAGCTGCCACCAACTCGCCCCCCGTCAAAACAAAGTCGCCAATGGAAATCTCGCGGGTAATCAGGTGGTCGCGAACACGCTGGTCTATGCCTTTGTAGTGACCTGCCAGAATAATCAGGTTGCCTTTAAGCGATAACTCGTTGGCAATATGCTGGTCAAAGCGCTCACCATCGGGCGAGGTAAAGATAACCTCATCGTAGTCGCGCTCGGCCTTCAGGGCTGTGATGCATCGGTCGATAGGCTCACACTGCATCACCATGCCGGCACTGCCGCCATAGGGGTAGTCGTCAACGCGGCGCCACTTGTCCAGTGTGTAGTCGCGCAGGTTATGCAAACGTATCTCGGCCAGTCCTTTCTTCTCGGCACGGGCCAGAATGCTTTCGTGAACAAAGCCCTCGAGCATCTCGGGCAATACGGTAATGATGTCTATTCTCATTTTCTTAGATTTACTGTTCTTTGTAAAAACGGATGATGTCGGCAATGCGACGCTCGCCTTCCTGACGCCCCATGTCGTAGGCGTGTTGCATTTTTGCGGGGTCATGACTCACATGGCCTATGGGGATTGGGCCATTGGGACGAATCACAAGGCAACGGCCTTCCTGCTCGGCTTTCTTAACATAGTCCAACTGGCGATTATACATCAGATGGCGCTTGTCGAGGGCCTCAATCATCTTAGGGTATTTCCTCAGCGATAAACGGAGTAGGGGCATCAACTTGTTGTGCTCCTTCTGATAGCCATCGGGCTGGGTCAACACAACGACGTTCCTGTCGTATCCCAGACTCTCGAAATACTCCAAGGGAATAGAGTCAGATACTCCGCCATCGAGCAATTTGTAGCCTTCAAGTTCGATGATGCGCGAAACAAGGGGCATTGATGCCGACGCACGAATCCAGTCGTAGGTTGTGTCGTCGGCTTTCTCCAAGTGTTTGTACACGGCTTTTCCCGACTCAACATCGGTGCACACCGCATAAAACTGCATAGGGTTGGCATTAAAAGCCTCGTTATCGAAAACATCCAGTTCGCGGGGCATTGTGTGATAGGCAAACTGGGCGTTAAAATAATTGCCTGTAGTAAGGAATGAGCGAACACCACTGTAGCGCGAATCGCGGGCATAGGCTTTATTATAGCGAATGGCACGGCCAAGCTGTCTGCTCTTGTAATTACAACCGAAAGCAGCACCTGCCGATACACCGATGAGTCCGTCTGGCCACACGTCATGCGCCATCATCACATCGATGATGCCTGAGGTGAATAGCCCTCGAAAGGCGCCGCCTTCTAATACCAGTCCGCACTTCATTCCTTATTCTATTAGTTTTTGACGTGCAAAAGTAGTACTTTTTTTTTTATTATGCAAACAATATTCTATTGAAGTTGAAGATATTCAGTTTTTTATTTGTAATTTTGCAGTCGTAATTTCAGAAACTTATGGACGAGAAATTAAGAATAGAGCAACTCAGAAAGGAACTTCACGAGCATAATTATCGTTATTATGTATTGAACCAACCTACCATTGGCGATCAGGACTTCGACTTAATGATGAAAGAGCTTCAGGATCTGGAGGCAAAACATCCGGAGCTCTACGATGCAAACTCACCTTCGCAGCGTGTGGGCAGCGACTTGCAGTCTGGTTTCCAGCAGGTGACTCACCGTTATCCCATGCTCTCGTTGGCCAACACTTACAGCGAGGCTGACGTGCGCGACTGGTACGAGAGTGTAAAAAAAGGCTTGGCAGGCGAGGATTTCGAAGTATGCTGCGAGATGAAGTACGATGGACTAAGTATCTCACTGACCTACGAAAAAGGCCGTTTAACACAGGCTGTGACACGCGGCGATGGTGTGCATGGAGACGATGTGACTGCCAACGTGAAGACAATCCACTCTATTCCCTTGATTCTTCCTGGAACTGGCTATCCTGATGAATTCGAGATTCGCGGTGAGATACTGATGCCCTGGAGTAGTTTTGAGCGGCTTAACAAAGAACGCGAGACTGCCGAGGAGCCTCTGTTTGCCAACCCAAGGAACGCAGCCAGCGGCACCTTAAAGAGTTTGGACTCGAGAGTGGTGGCTCAGCGCCAGTTGGATGCTTATCTGTACTATTTACTGGGCGAGCAATTACCTGCCGATGGACATTACGAAAACCTGGAGGCAGCAGCGTCGTGGGGCTTCAAAATTTCGCAAGGCATGCGCAAAGTTCGCACCGTGGACGAGGTGATGGACTTTATTAATTATTGGGACAAAGAACGTAAAAACCTACCCGTTGCAACAGACGGTATAGTTCTGAAGGTCAACTCTTTAAATCAACAACGTTCATTAGGATATACAGCAAAGAGTCCCCGTTGGGCCATCGCCTACAAGTTTAAAGCAGAGCGCGAGGCTACGCGTTTACTGGAGGTGACCTATCAAGTAGGGCGAACAGGTGCGGTGACGCCTGTGGCCAACATGGAACCCGTGCAGTTAGCAGGTACCACAGTGAAGCGTGCAACATTGAACAACGAAGACTTTATCCGTAGTTTCGACCTGCATATTGGCGACATGGTGTACGTGGAAAAGGGTGGCGAGATTATTCCGAAAATTGTCGGGGTGAACATCGATGAGCGTCCTATCATCGCCCAGCAGGTACAGTTCATCAAGAAGTGCCCTGAGTGCGGTGCTCCATTGGTACGTTACGAGGGAGAAGCTGCCTGGTATTGCCCCAACGATGCTGGATGTCCACCACAAATCAAAGGAAGGATAGAACACTTCATTGCTCGCAAGGCTATGAATATTGATTCGTTAGGACCAGAGACGGTGGATGAATATTATCGTCGAGGACTGATTAAGAACGTAGCCGACCTGTATGATATTGATGTACAACAAATTAACGGTGATGGAAGTCGTACAAAATCCGCACAACGCATTGTCAATGGCATACAGAAGTCAAAGGAAGTGCCTTTCGAAAGGGTGGTCTTTGCATTAGGTATCAGATTTGTAGGCGAAACGACGGCACGCTTGTTAGCTCGTCATTTCAAGACGATGGATGCGTTAATGGGGGCCGGACTGGAAGAACTTCAGGAGGTGGAAGGTGTTGGCGAGGTGATGGCCAAGAGCATCATCAGCTATTTTCACAATGAAGAGAATTTACGCATCGTTAACCGTCTGTGCAACTATGGTGTTCAGATGCAGTTGTCCGAAAGTCAGATGATGCCCGCAAGTGAGAAACTGGCGGGGCAAAGCATCGTAATCAGCGGTGTTTTCCAGCATCACAGTCGCGATGAATACAAATTGCTTATTGAACAGAATGGCGGAAAGAACGTTGGTTCCATCAGCAGCAAAACGTCATTTATTTTGGCAGGAGAAAACATGGGACCATCAAAACTTGAAAAGGCCCAAAAACTAGGAATACGAATCATGAACGAGGACGATTTTCTCGACTTAATCAAATGAATATCATAGTATCAAACGAAATAAAATCAGTTTGCCCTGAGTTTGTTGGAGCTGCAGTAGAGGCAAGGGTAAGAAATTCGCAGTTTTGTCAGGAATTATGGAATGAGATCCATATCCTAGAAGACCGCTTCCGTCAGACGTTGACCACCGAATCGCTGAAGGATATGCCGAGTATCGCTGCAACTCGTCGCGTATACAAAGCTTGTGGTAAAGATCCCTCGCGCTACAGACCAGCAAGCGAGCAATTGATTCGCAGGATGCTGCAGGGAAAGGAGCTATATCAGATTGACACACTCGTCGACCTAGTCAACCTTGCATCTATTGCTTTCGGCTATAGCATCGGAGGCTTCGATGCCGACAAATTTGTGGGCAACACACTGACACTGGGCATTGGACGCGAAGGTGAGCCATATGAAGGCATAGGCCGTGGTCCGTTGAATATCGCAGGACTGCCTGTATATCGCGATGCACAGGGTGGAGTAGGGACTCCGACAAGCGATAACGAGCGAACGAAAATGACTCTGGAAACCACACACCTTGTGGTCTTGATTAATGGCTATGACGGCAATCGAGAACGCGTCATGGAGAACGCTCAATATCTAAAACAACTCATCGAACGTTTTGCATCTGGCTCCGATTGCTCGATAACGCTTTATCCGTAAGCCTAAAGTTTAACACCGATTAACTCGATTTTAGTCGGTGTTCTTTATTCTTGTTTCAATATTTTTTCGTACCTTTGCATGCTGAAAAGAGAAAGCATTATTAAATTGGTATGGAAATAGCAAGTAAGTACGACCCAAAAGAGGTCGAAGGCAAATGGTATCAGTACTGGCTGGACAATAAACTGTTTAGTTCTAAGCCAGATGGTCGTGAACCCTACACGGTGGTGATTCCACCCCCCAACGTTACAGGTGTGCTCCACATGGGACACATGCTGAACAACACAATCCAGGATATCTTAGTTCGTCGCGCCCGCATGGAGGGTAAAAACGCATGTTGGGTGCCTGGCACAGACCATGCTTCTATTGCTACCGAAGCAAAGGTGGTAAAGAAGTTGGCCAGTCAGGGTATCAAGAAGCGTGACCTGACACGTGAACAATTCCTTGAGCACGCCTGGGATTGGACCAATGAGCATGGAGGCATCATTCTGAAGCAGTTGCGCCGTTTGGGTGCCAGTTGCGATTGGGACCGCACCGCCTTCACCATGGACGAGAAGCGTAGTGAGAGCGTCATCAAGGTGTTCGTTGACCTTTACAACAAGGGCCTTATCTATCGCGGTCTGCGTATGGTCAACTGGGATCCAAAGGCTCTGACAGCTCTTTCAACCGAGGAGGTTATTTACAAAGAAGAGCAGAGTCATTTATTCCACCTGAAATATTATGTTGACGGCTTGACATCTCTCGACAATGAAGAGACTTTGAAGGCCGAAGGCAACGTCATCCACAAGGATGCCAAAGGTTACTATGCTGTTGTTGCCACCACCCGTCCTGAGACCATCATGGGCGATACCGCTATGTGCATCAACCCCAAGGACCCGAAGAACCAGTGGCTGAAGGGCCGCAAGGTGATTGTACCTCTGGTGAACCGCGTGATTCCCGTTATCGAGGACCGTTATGTGGACATCGAGTTTGGTACAGGCTGTCTGAAGGTTACACCTGCCCACGATACTAACGACTATATGCTGGGTAAGACCCACAATCTGGAGACCATCGACATCTTCAATGCAGATGGAACCATCTCTGATCAGAGCACCCTCTATGTAGGCATGGACCGCTTCGACTGCCGCAAGCAGATTGCCAAAGACCTGCAGGAAGCCGGTCTGATGGAGCGAATCGAGGACTATGTCAACAAGGTAGGCTATTCAGAGCGCAATCCCGACACAGCCATCGAGCCACGTCTCTCATTGCAGTGGTTCCTCAAGATGCAGCACTTCGCTGACATCGCCCTGCCTCCTGTGATGAACGACGAGTTGAAGTTCTATCCCGCTAAGTATAAGAACACCTACAAGAACTGGTTGGAGAACATTCAGGACTGGTGTATCTCTCGTCAGCTGTGGTGGGGACATCGTATTCCCGCATATTACTATAATGACAACGATGACTACGTCGTTGCTGAGACCCGTGAAGAGGCACTGAAACTGGCACAGCAGAAAGACGCATCGGTTACAGATGCCGACCTTCGTCAGGACGAGGATGCCCTCGACACATGGTTCTCTTCATGGTTGTGGCCTATCTCGCTTTTCGATGGCATCAACAACCCCGGCAACGAGGAGATCAAGTACTATTATCCCACCAGCGATCTGGTGACCGGTCCCGATATTATCTTCTTCTGGGTGGCACGTATGATTATGGCCGGCGAAGAGTATCTGGGCACCTTCCCCTTCAAGAACGTGTACTTCACCGGTATCGTTCGCGACAAGCTGGGACGCAAGATGTCAAAGTCACTGGGCAACTCGCCCGATCCCATCGACCTCATCGATAAGTTTGGTGCCGATGGTGTACGTATGGGTATGATGCTCTCAGCCCCTGCAGGTAACGACATCCTCTTCGACGAGGCACTCTGCGAGCAGGGACGTAACTTCAATAACAAGATTTGGAACGCCTTCCGACTGGTGAAGGGTTGGCAGGTAGCCGACGGTGCTGCCTCAACCACAAACAAGACCGCCGTTGCTTGGATGGAAGCACGCATCAAGCAGGCCAACGAGGAACTGAAAGACCACTTCTCAAAGTACCGTATCAACGATGCACTGATGACCGTCTACAAGCTCTTCTGGGATGAGTTCTCACAGTGGTATCTCGAGATGGTGAAGCCCGCCTATAAGGATGGCGTGCAGCAGCCCATCGATCGCGAGACCTACGACGCCACCCTGCGTTTCTTCGAACTTCTTCTCAAGATGCTTCATCCCTTCATGCCATTCATCACCGAGGAATTGTGGCAGGCACTCTACGAGCGTAAGGATGGCGAGAGCATCATGCGCGACAGTCTCGTGCTCGACGCACCCACAGCAGAGGAGCTGAAGCTCATTGAGAATATCGAGCAAGTAAAGCAAGTTGTCTCTGGTGTTCGCACCGTTCGCAGTCAGAAGAACATTGCTCCCAAAGAGCAGCTCACCCTTCAGACCGTTGGTCAGAACCAGTTCGAGGCCTACAACGACGTCATCATGAAGATGGGCAACCTTGCATCCATCGACGTGGTAGAGGCAAAAGACCCCTCAGCTTCAGCCTTCATGGTTGGAACAGACGAGTTTGCAGTGCCCCTGGGCGACCTTATTGATGTGGAAGCCGAGATTCAGAAGATGGAAGCACAGCTCAAGCACCTTGAGGGATTCAAGGCTGGCGTTGAGAAAAAGCTCTCAAACGAGCGATTCGTTCAGAATGCGCCTGAGGCCGTGGTGGCACTGGAGCGCAAGAAGTTGGCCGACTCAGAAGAGAAGATTGCCGCACTGAAGGAATCAATAAATGCACTTAAGAAATAATAATTATCAGGATAATTTATGGAATGGTTTGTTAATCTATTTGCTAATACGGAATCGGTGGCGCACATCGCGTTGATATACGCCATCGTGATTGCTGTGGGTGTATACCTCGGCAAGATTAAGATTTTTGGTATTTCACTTGGTGTCACCTTCGTGCTCTTTGCGGGCATTCTGTTGGGTCACATCTACAAGATCTACGCCCCGGAGTCGGAGTTTGCCGCTCCGGGTGCCACCCTCACCTTCATTCAAGACTTCGGATTGATACTGTTTGTCTTCATGATAGGTTTGCAGGTAGGTCCCGGTTTCTTTGAGAGCTTTGGTAAAGCAGGCATCAAACTCAATGCCTTGGCTGCATCGGCCATTGTGCTCAACATCCTTGTGATGTTTGCATGCTACTTTATCTTCTTCTATCAGAAGCACGATGTGAACGATCTGCCCATGATGGTAGGTACCCTCTATGGTGCGGTGACGAACACCCCCGGTCTGGGTGCTGCCAACGAGGCCCTGAACTCAGTGTTCGGACAGTTGAACCTGCCCGTACCCCAGATTGCTTCAGCCTATGCATGTGCCTATCCCCTTGGTGTGCTGGGTATCATTGGTGCTACCATCCTGGTGCGCTATATCTGCCGCGTGAAGTTAGAGAAGGAAGAAGCAGCCCTTGAGGAGCAGGCTGGTGCAAAGGCCACTCAGAAGCCCCACCACATGCACCTCGAGGTGACGAACAACTACCTTGAAGGCAAGACCGTTCTTCAGGTGCACAACTTCCTGAACCGCGACTTCGTGGTATCACGCATTCTGCACGACGGCCACGTATCGATCCCCAATCGCGACACCGTGTTCCACGTAGGCGACCAGATGTACATCGTATGTGCCGAGGCCGACTACGAGGCCATCGTAGCCTTCATCGGTCCCGTTATCGAGGTAGACTGGGACAAGCAAGACCAGCCCCTGGTATCAAAGCGCGTATTGGTGACCAACCCCAAGATCAACGGTAAGTCATTCGGTCAGATGCACTTCTCAAGTGTCTATGGCGTTAACGTGACCCGCGTGACCCGTCACGGCATGGACATCTTCGCATCGCCCAACCTTCCCTTGCAGGTAGGCGACCGCATCATGGTTGTCGGTCCTCAGGACGATGTAGACCGCGTGGCCAATATGATGGGCAACAGTATCAAGCGTTTGGATGCGCCCAACATCGCCACCATCTTCGTGGGCATCATCATCGGTATCATCTTCGGTTCGCTGCCCTTCATCCCCGGCATGCCCCTGATGAAGCTGGGTATTGCAGGCGGTCCGCTGATCATCGCCATTCTGATTGGCCGTTACGGCTATAAGATGAAGCTGGTGACCTATACCACCACATCCGCCAATATGATGTTACGAGAGATAGGTCTGGTGCTCTTCCTGGCATCAGTAGGTATTAAGGCCGGAGCCAACTTCTTCGACACGGTGATGACAGGCGACGGTGTGCTCTACGTGCTCACAGGTTTCCTGATCACCATCATACCTATCTTAATTATCGGTCCCATTGCCAGCCGCATGAAGTTCAACTACTTCACCATCGCAGGTATGCTGGCCGGCACCTACACCGATCCCCCCGCACTGGCCTATGCCAACAGCATCTGTTCGAAGGAAGCACCCGCAGTAGGCTATTCTACGGTATATCCTCTTGCCATGTTCCTGCGCATCCTGACGGCACAGCTCATTGTGCTGTTCTGCTGTGGGCAACTCTTTTAACGCTACGACCTATATAATAATACACATTTAAATAATTACCAATATGACAAACTTAAGACTTATGCTAAGTTCGCTGACATTGCTTAGCTCGGTGGCGATGTTTGGACAAGGAGCCAAGAACATCGTCATCAGCGAAGTAATGACCAGCAACGTAGAAAGCATTGAGGATGAGTTTGGACATCGTGAGGCCTGGGTTGAGTTGGCCAATACATCGTTCTCCACGTACAACGTCCGAGGCATGTATCTGACCACCAATCCCAAGGTTCTCGACGAGTCGCTCTCAGCCCCTCAGCGTATTGCGATGATGAGTGTCATACCTAATGGCGACGACCGCACCAATCTTGGCGGCCACCATTATCTGATGCTCTTCTGTAACACAAACCCCGCACAGGGAAAACTACACCTCTCATTGCCTGTCGACAGTACAGGTTCCGTATTCCTTGCTCTTTACAATGCCAATGGCGTAGAGCTCGTCGACTCAGTCACCGTACCCGCGTTGAAGGCCGACGAGAGTTATGCGCGCATTGACGGCAAATGGACAGTATGTGGAGTAGGGGAAGCCACCCCTGGTCACGACAACAAGGTACAATCCAATGCAGCCAAGGGAAAGATAGAGCAGTTCAAGGACCGCGACCCGCACGGCTTTGCGATGGCCATCATGGCCATGGGCATCGTGTTCCTGTGTCTGGCCCTGCTGTGGATCTTCTTCACGCTCTTCGGCATGGTGATGCGCCACATTGACACCGCCAAGAAGGTAGTCAACCAGCAGCCCATCAAGCCCATCACGAAGACCGTTGAGATGACCGCCGAGATAGGCAGAAAGACCAGCAATCTCCTTCAGGAAGGCTTTGATAAGAAAGGTATTGACATGGAAGTCTATATGGCCGTCATCGGCATGGCCATCCGTCAGTATGAAGATGATGTGCACGACGTAGAGAGTGGCATCATCACCATCAAGTCAAAGGATACCGAATGGGACAACGAATACAGTCAGATGACCCACTTGCACAACCCCTTCCTGCCTCTCGACCACAACGCACCAAATATTCCTACAACTCCAGAATTATACTAAACCCATGAACAAGTATCAATATAAAGTAAAAGGCGTGGACTACGAAGTTGAAATCGCCGAAGTAGAAGGCAACATTGCCAAGGTAAACGTAAACGGAATCCCCTTCGAGGTGGAACTGCAGAAGCCCATCAATGCCGCCAAGCATCCCACGATGACGGCTCCCAAGGTGCAGGCCCCCCAACCAGCCGCCGCCAAACCCGCAGCCGCACCCGCCGCAGCACCCGCTGCCCAGGCAGAAGCACCCGCAGCCGCACCCGCCGCAGGTGCAGGACAAGCTGTTAAGGCGCCACTTCCCGGCACCATCACCGACATCCGCGTGCAGGTGGGCCAGCAAGTAAGCGCCGGCGACATCGTTTTGGTGCTCGAAGCCATGAAGATGCAGAACAACATCGAGGCCGAGGCCAGCGGTAAGATCAGCGCCATCATGGTGAAGCAAGGCGACTCAGTGATGGAAGGCACCGTATTGCTGACGATAGCATAGCTTAATGTTATACTGTTATAATGTTACATTGTTACAATGTTACAAAGTACATGCGAACGGAAGATATTAACACATAACGATTAAGAATTATGTTTGAGTTTATCATCGACAATTTCAACGAGTTTCTCACCTACACAGGCT
Source organism: Prevotella sp. E15-22 (assembly GCF_023204875.1). Taxonomy (NCBI): domain Bacteria; kingdom Pseudomonadati; phylum Bacteroidota; class Bacteroidia; order Bacteroidales; family Prevotellaceae; genus Prevotella; species Prevotella sp. E15-22. The sequence continues at coordinate 1,578,201 of NZ_CP096247.1, read as the reverse complement.
TTGCCAATGCCTCGGTGGGCAACTTGATTATGATAGCGGTGGGCGCCCTGTTCATCTATCTTGCCATCAAGAAAGACTTCGAGCCCCTGTTGCTGGTGCCCATCGGACTGGGTATTATCCTGGGAAACATTCCCTTCCGTGCTGATGCAGGCCTGGAGATTGGCCTCTACGAAGACAACTCCGTGCTGAACATCTTCTATCAAGGCGTGCGCCAAGGCTGGTATCCGCCCCTCATCTTCTTGGGCATAGGCGCCATGACCGACTTCTCGGCCCTGCTGGCCAACCCCAAGCTGATGCTCATCGGAGCCGCCGCGCAGTTTGGCATCTTCGGTGCCTACATGCTGGCCCTGGCCCTGGGTTTCGAGCCCAACCAGGCAGCAGGTATTGCCATCATCGGTGGAGCCGACGGCCCCACGGCCATCTTCCTTTCGTCGAAGTTGTCGCCCAACTTGATGGGAGCCATTGCCGTTTGCGCCTATAGCTACATGGCCCTGGTGCCCCTGATCCAGCCCCCACTGATGCGCCTGCTCACCACCAAGAAAGAGCGCGTGATCAAGATGAAGCCCTCGCGCCAGGTGAGTCAAACCGAGCGCATCCTGTTCCCCATCATCGGCCTACTCATCACCACCTTCATTGTGCCCTCGGCCCTGCCACTGCTCGGCATGCTCTTCTTCGGCAACCTGCTGAAGGAAAGCGGCAAGACCACCCGTCTGGCCAAGACAGCCGGCAACGCCCTGAACGACATCGTGGTAGTGCTGCTTGGTCTCACCGTGGGCTGCTCGACGCAGGCCAGCGAGTTCCTCACGCTGAACACCATCTTCATCTTCATCATCGGCGCCTTTGCCTTTGCCATCGCCACGGCCAGCGGAGTGTGCTTCGTTAAGTTGATGAACCTGTTCCTGCCCAAGGACAAGAAGTTGAACCCCCTGATTGGCAATGCCGGTGTGAGTGCCGTGCCCATGGCCGCCCGCATCTCGAACAACCTTGGACTGGAGTACGACCGTCATAACTTCCTGCTGATGCACGCCATGGGACCCAACGTGGCCGGCGTCATCGGTTCTGCAGTTGCGGCAGGCGCATTGTTAGGCTTCCTGTCGTAATACACTTTAAATTAGAATATGAGAAGAGAGTGTCAAGTCGCCATACATCTGCTGAGCATTCTGATCATGCTTTCGTCGTGCTCGAGCACGAAATACGTACCCGATGGAGCGTATCTGCTGAACAAGATGAAGGTCAGTAGCGAAGGCGAGTATCGCGACTTGAACACCCTCGCTTTGCGTTCCTACGTGCGCCAGACGCCCAACCAGCGCTGGTTCTCGCTGTTTAAACTTCCCCTGGCCACCTATTCGCTGTCGGGGCGCGACTCGTCGCTATGGATCAACCGCGCGCTGAAGAAGATGGGCGAGCCCCCCGTGATCTACGACAGCACCCAGACCCAGCGCACCCTGTCGGACCTCACCCAGCAGCTGCTCAACGAAGGATTTTTAAATGCCCGCGTAGAGGCGAGCGAGAAGAAGCACGGCAAGAAGGTTGACCTGACCTATCTGCTGAAGCCCGGTGAACCCTATTTCGTGCATCGCATAGACTACGCCATCGAAGACACGGCCATTGCCCGCATGCTGTCGGAGCAAGACTCCACGAAGAGCATCATCAAGGCCGGCATGAAGTTCGACGTGGCCCGACTGGATGCCGAGCGCAAGCGCATCACCAAGTTGCTGAGCGACAGCGGCTACTACCGTTTCCACAAAGACTACATCACCTATATCGCCGACACCTTGGGCGGTTCGCGACTCATCGACCTCACCCTGCGACTGCAGGAGTATCAGCAGCCCGACATGACCACCATGCCCCACACGCGCTATTGGATACGCCATATCGACCACGTGAGCGGCGACAAGAACGACCCCCGCATACACCTGCGCCACCACGTGCTGCAGGAGTGCACCCACCTGAAGGAAGGCGAGCCCTATTCCGCCACAGGACTGCAGAACACCTACAACCACTTTGGCCGACTGCAGGCTGTGAAATACACCAATATCACCTTTAGCCAGGTGCCCCAGACCGACTCGCTCGACTGCACCGTGCAACTGCAAACCAACAAGGCATCGACCATCAGTTTCCAGCCCGAAGGCACCAACACCGCTGGCGACCTGGGCGCCGCCGCCTCGCTCACCTATCAGAACCGCAACCTGTTTCGCGGCAGCGAGGTGCTCAGCATACAGCTGCGCGGCGCCTACGAAGCCATCAAGGGACTGGAAGGCTACTCGAACCAAGACTTCGTGGAATATAGTGCCGAGGCCCGCCTGCAGTTTCCCCGCTTCATCTCGCCCTTCATCAACAACCGCGTGCGCCAGAACGTGAACGCCACCAGTGAGGTGTCGCTGCTCTACGACCTCCAGGACCGCCCCGAGTTTCACCGCCGCCTCCTGTCGGCCGCGTGGCGCTATAAGTGGAGTTTCCCTAATCGCAACGACCGCTTCCAGCTCGACGTGCTCGACCTGAACTACGTCTTCATGCCCTGGATATCGAGCACCTTCCGCCAGATGTATCTTGACAACGACAACACCAGCAATGCCTTTCTTCGCTACAACTACGAAGACCTCTTCATCACGAAGATAGGCTTTGGCTATTCATGGAGCAAGAACAACACCGCGCTGAAGACCAACATCGAGAGCTCGGGCAACCTGCTGTCGTTGGGCGCCAAGACCTTCGATGCCGAGAAAGACGAGATGGGTCACTACCGCCTTTTCAATATAGCCTTCGCACAATATGCCAAGTTCGACTTCGACCTGAGTCACTCGCTCCAGATAGACAACAACAACCAACTGGTGCTGCACATGGGCTTCGGCATAGCCTATCCCTATGGCAACTCCAACGTGCTGCCCTTCGAGAAGCGCTATTTCTCGGGCGGTGCCAACAGCGTTCGCGGCTGGACCGTGCGCTCGCTGGGCCCCGGCAAATACAAAGAGAAGGACGGCCGCATCAACTTCATCAATCAGACCGGCGATGTGAAGATTGACCTCAACGCCGAATACCGCACCAAACTGTTCTGGAAGTTCAGCGGTGCTCTGTTCGTGGATGCCGGCAACGTGTGGACCCTGCGCAACTACGAGGCACAGCCCGGCGGACAGTTTCATCTGAAGGACTTCTACGAGCAGTTGGCCGCCAGCTACGGACTGGGTCTGCGCCTTAACTTCGACTACTTCATCCTGCGTTTCGACATGGGTATGAAGGCCGTGAACCCCGCCTACGAGATAGAGGACGACGAGCATTACCCCATACTCAAGCCCCGTCTCGGTCGCGACTTCGCTTTCCACTTTGCCGTGGGAATGCCCTTCTAAGAAGACACCAATTAGAATTCAATAGATAGAAAAAGAAATACTATGTTACGATTCATATCATTTGGAAGTGGAAGCAGTGGCAACTGCTACCTGCTATATACCGACACCGACGCGCTGATCATAGACGCAGGCGTGGGCATCCGCACGCTGAAGAAGCATGTGCGCGACTACGGACTCAGCTTGTCGAAGGTGCGCCACGTGCTCATCACCCACGACCATGCCGACCACATCAAGTGCGTGGGCAGCATGAGTCACGAGCTGCAGGTGCCCATCTATGCCACGAAGACCGTGCACAGCGGCATCGACCGCAACTACTGCGTGGCGCGCAAGGTTGACGCCTCGCTGCGCCGCTATGTCGAGCCGGGCGTTGCCCAGCAGCTGGGCGAGTTTACCGTGACGCCCTTCACCGTGCCCCACGACAGCAGCGACAACGTGGGCTATTTCGTTGAGACCGCTGACACCAACTTCTGTCTGATGACCGACGTGGGACGCGTGACCGACGAGATGGCCGAGTATATCGGTCGTGCCCACTACCTGGTGATAGAGGCCAACCACGACAAGGAGATGCTGCAGCAGGGCTCATACCCGCAGTTTCTGAAAGACCGCATCACCAGCGGCTCGGGCCATCTGAACAACGAGCTCTGCGGCGAGGCCATTGCCAAGAACATGGGCGAGCACCTGCGCCACGTATGGCTGTGCCACCTGTCGGAAGAGAACAACCATCCCGAGTTGGCCCGCAAGACCGTTGAGACCGTGCTGCGTTCGTATGGCATCGTGGCCGGCAAGGACTTCGAACTCGAAGTGCTCAAGCGCACCAAGCCCACAGGCATCTTTGAGCTAGTGTAGCGTGTAACGTGTAACTCCTTAATGTTATACTGTTATACTGTTACATTGTTACAACACTAAACACTAAACAAAGAACAAAATAAAAGAAGGACACCCGATTTTCATCGGATGTCCTTTTTGTTATCAGATAGGATAGGGGAGAGATTACTCGCCCTTCTCCATCTGAGCCTTCAGATTGGCCAGAACGTCCAAGTCACCCAGAGTGGTGCTTGCAGCAACGTTCTCAATCTTAGGAGTATCGTCCTTCTTGGCAGCACGAGTCTTCTTCTGAGCAGCCTTCTCCTCACGCTTCGGATCCTCGAAGGTGCGGCTGTGGCTCAGGATGATGCGCTTGCTGTCCTTGTTGAACTCGATCACCTTGAACTCGAGCTCCTCGCCCTGCTGGGCCTGTGAGCCGTCCTCCTTAACGAGGTGCTTAGGAGTAGCGAAGCCCTCAACGTTCTCCTCGAGAGAAACAACGGCGCCCTTCTCCAGAACCTCAGTGATCTTACCAGTGTGGATTGAACCAACGGTATACTTCTCCTCGAATACATCCCAGGGGTTGTCCTCCAGCTGCTTGTGGCCGAGGCTCAGGCGACGGTTCTCCTTGTCGATGTCGAGAACGACAACGTCGATCTGCTCGCCAACCTTGGTAAACTCAGAGGGGTGCTTCACCTTCTTGGTCCAGCTCAGGTCGCTGATGTGGATCAGGCCGTCAACACCCTCCTCGAGCTCAACGAATACGCCGAAGTTGGTGAAGTTGCGAACCTTAGCGGTGTGCTTGCTGCCAACGGGGTATTTCACCTCGATAGCCTCCCAGGGATCTTCCTTCAGCTGCTTGATGCCCAGTGACATCTTGCGCTCCTCGCGGTCCAGAGTCAGGATCACTGCCTCTACCTCGTCGCCCACCTTCATGAACTCCTGAGCTGAGCGCAGGTGCTGGCTCCATGACATCTCAGAAACGTGGATCAGACCCTCAACGCCGGGCTGAACCTCAACGAATGCACCGTAGTCGGCGATAACAACCACCTTACCCTTGATGTGGTCGCCCACCTTGAGGTTAGCGTCCAGAGCATCCCAGGGATGAGGAGTGAGCTGCTTCAGACCCAGAGCAATGCGCTTCTTCTCCTCGTCGAAGTCGAGGATAACCACGTTGATCTTCTGGTCGAGCTCCACAACCTTCTTGGGATCGTCTACGCGGCCCCAGCTCAGGTCGGTGATGTGGATCAGTCCGTCTACACCACCCAGGTCTACGAATACACCGTAAGAAGTGATGTTCTTGACAGTACCCTCCAGAATCTGACCCTTCTCCAGGCGAGAGATGATCTCCTGCTTCTGAGCCTCGAGCTCCTGCTCGATGAGGGCCTTGTGACTTACAACCACGTTGCGGAACTCCTGGTTGATCTTCACGATCTTGAACTCCATGGTCTTGCCCACGAACTGGTCGTAGTCGCGTATGGGGTGAACGTCGATCTGGCTGCCGGGCAGGAAGGCCTCGATACCAAATACGTCAACGATCATACCACCCTTGGTGCGGCACTTGATGTAGCCCTGTACAATCTCCTGTGCCTCAAGAGCCTCGTTCACGCGATCCCAAGCCTTGCTCAGGCGTGCCTTCTTGTGTGAAAGCACCAGCTGGCCTTTCTTGTCCTCAGCGGTCTCCACGTAAACTTCTACTACGTCGCCCTCTTTCAGCTCGGGGTTGTAGCGGAACTCTGCAGCGGGGATGATACCGTCGCTCTTGTAGCCGATGTTAACGACTACCTCTTTCTTGTCAACCGAGATGACTTTACCCTCAACCACCTGATGATCGGCTACCTTGTTCAGGGTCTCATCGTAGGCCTTGTCGAGCTCTTCCTTGCTGATGTTGGCCACGGTGCCATTTTCAAACTCGTCCCAGTTGAAGTCCTGCAACGGCTGAACGTTCTTTGTTAATTCTGACATAAATTTAATTTTCGCCCTTTAGTGGGCATTGTTTGTTGTCTGACCAGGCGTTCTCAGACAGTTTAATGGGTTAATATTTCATAGGCACCAGCGCCTGTTCCGGCACCTACCGCCCCGTCGTGGGGCATAAAACGGGTGCAAAGGTACTCAAATTTTTTTAGACTTGAGCACGCTTCACCTTATATATATATAATATTTAAGAAATTTTAAGAATGTTCATTGTTCATTGTACATTGTTCATTGTACATTGTTCATTGTACATTGTACATTGTACATTGTTCATTGTACATTTCAAATCTTATTAATGTCAACGTAGCCATGCGTCACGGCATAGATGGTGAGGGCCGACACGCTCTTCATGCCCAGCTTCTCCATAATCTTGCGGCGGTGGGTCACCACGGTGGCCAGTCCGATGTTCAGCTTGTCGGCAATCTCCTTGTTGATGCAGCCCTGCACGATGAGTGCCATCACCTCTATCTCTCTGTCGCTCAGTATCTTCTGCTGAAGCACCGGGGGCATGGGCGGCATGTTGCGGCCGCCGCCGTGGGCCATCTGCTGCAGGGTGAGGAGCTGGCGCACCAGCTGGTCTTCGGGCACGTTGATGCAGATGGAGTGAAACTCGGCCAACTGACTGCTGGAGGCCAGCGAGAGCGTGAGCACAATGGTCTTGCGGCGGTGGTCACTGAAGAACGCGCGGTTTTCCAGCACAATGTTCATCGCCACGAAATAGTGCATGTATTGCTCGGGGTTGTTGGCCGTGAGTTCGGTCATGGTGCCATAGGTGTCAACGGTCATGATGGGCATCACCGTTTGGAGCAGTTGTTTCAGTCCCAGCACCGACAGGGTGTTGGCATCAACGATGGCTATTTTTGGACGTGTATAATTCATTCGGCTGCAAAGTTACGAAGATTCTGCGACACGCGCAACTAAATCTGTATCAATAAGTTCTACAAATAGCCCCAAAAGGGTTAATAAAGATTAAAACTCGAATAAATATTAGTGTAAAACGCACCATGTTTCGCTAAATCTTACTATATTTGCACAGTGTTTTTCATGGTATTAGATTATTAAGGTTAATTCGAAGATTGATTGTCGTGAGATAAGCAATCTTCCCCAAAATCGATTGGTTGTTAATTTCAATCGAAAGTAATTAAGTAAAGAGAGGGAGCCTGAGAAGGTTCCCTCTTTTGCTTTTCAGAGATTGTAACTCCTTAATGTGATACTGTTCTTTTCAGAGATTGTAACTCCTTAATGTGATACTGTTATAATGTTATTTTGTGGCACTCCAAAAACTCCTATTTATCATAATGCCGATTCTGATACTTTTATGTATGACTCATGCAACTGGTGGTTCCAATGGTTGTGAGTACGGCGGTGATGATGCTGACAATCACCTGGAGAACGGTTTTCCATCCTGAATTCTTCATTTGCTTCTGAATTTTTTAATCGTTAATAACTTGCTTTTTCCTTGGCTTCCGATTTTTAATCGTTAGTAACTTCCTCCTTCTTGGAGTCTGGATCGATGTACTGACGTGCCTCGCGCAGGTGGCCGTCGCGTGTGATCATCGAACGCGTAAACTTGCCAGTGGCTCGCGCGCGCATGTATGCGCTTTTAATGTTGGCCGTGGTAAACAGCTCGGGCTTGTCGACACCTTCGCTCTTGATGCCCACAGAGAAGATGGCCAGGTCGGGAATCTTCACTGCGCGGCCGTCGAGCACCAGCTCGCGAATGCAACTCACCATGTCGGTCAGGATGCCCTTGACAACGCCCTTCGAAAACGGTGTGTGGTGACTGGCCATGTGCTCGGCCAACTCGTCGAGGCCCACCGTGCTCACGGTCACCGTGCGTGCATACCACTTGCAGTAAGCCTTCGACTCCATGTTCTTGTTTTGATACTTTTCGTAGATAAGACTCATAATGTTTGAATTAAATTAAAATGGTTAAGGTTTATGTCTGAATGACGATGCAAAGTTAGCCAATTTTCGTCCGAATAGCAAATTGAGGGCCCTGCGAGGTGTGAATAATCGTTAAAAGTTTGTACAATATATTTGGAAGTTGGAAACATGTTGTTTTGGGTCAAAATGTAACATTGTAACATTGTAACAATATAACAGTATCACATTAAGGAGTTACGACCCAAGGTGTAATATATTATATATATTATAATATATATAATATATTAAGGCATTAGTACAGGGTGCAGAGTACAGGGTGCACCACCTCGGCCAAATTATTCTGAAAACCGCTTAGTGTTATACTGTGGCGCTGTTACATTGTGGCACGTAAAAGAAATTTCCACGCGCAGAATTTGCAAGTTCTCAGAAAAATCCGTACCTTTGCATCGCTTAATTAAAACTATGCGAAAACAACGCAAAAACAAAAACATATCCATCAATGGGTGCGGCACGGTAAATTTTACCACCGCACCCATTACAGTAAATATCGAAAATTGTATTATCAATATCCCTGACTCGAGACCCACACGGAGCGAGTCGGCCAGTAGTCCGTTAACCATCTCGGACGACGCCCACCAGCAACTGATGGCGCGCCTCTCCCCTATCTTCTATGGCATCGAGGACTACGTGGACGAGTTTCTCAAGCAGGCCAAGGTGGCCGATTCGCAGCACGTGATAAGGATTGTGAAGCAGATGGTGGCCGAGCATAAGATATCGGACATCTCGTGCCGCCGCACCCTGTGGCAGGTGCTCCACGAGTTCGAACTCTATACCAGAAGCGAGTCGAACTGGAACCAGCAGATGCGGAAGAAAGAGAAGTAAACTGTTACAGTCTACTGTTATTCACTGTTATTCACTGTTATTTTTCATAATTTTAGCACACCACGGCCCCATTCGTCAGGTCGTTAGGGAAAACGTGTGTACCTTTGCATCGTCGGACAGCCACCGAAAACGAAACCCGACTGTTCGGCCTAGGAATCATAAATACCCATTAATTTAACAAACAAAGGTTAAAAGATTATGACACAGACCATTAACCAACCGGCCACCATGGCCATGAACCCACGCCAGACGCCCGAGCAGAACCGCGCCTATGTGGGTACGTACAGCCTGAGCGAGTACAACAAACTGACGCGCAGCGAACAGCTGAAAACACTGGCCCGCGACATTGCCGCCGCCACCAGCGAGGAGCAGCAGCGACAGCTGAAGAGCAGACTGCCCTACCGCTGCCCCCACTACACCCGCTTCACGGACAACCACCGCGACCGCCAGCACATCGACCCCGAGAGTTTCACGTTTATGACCTGCGTGGACATCGACGATGCAGCGCTGGTGGACAAGGCCAACGAGATGTCGGAGCGACTGGACATGAAGATTGGCGGACCGTGGCAGGGCATGATGCTGCACAAGGACTATTCCGCCCGCCGCAAACTGCACATCGACATCCGGCTGCCCGTGGGCATGACCGTGGCCGAGGCCCAGCGCGCCTATTGCGAGGCACTGGGTGTGGAGCCCGACACCAGCTGCTTTACGCCCGAGCGCGCCATCTTCATCACGCCCGACACGTATGAGATCTATCGTGCCGACGGCTGGTACGAACCCCTACCCGACCGCGACATCGCTCTGCGCCGCAAGGCCTACACCGACCGCGGACTCACCATCGACGGCCGAACCAAGGAGGGCGCGTATTATGATGGTAAGTCGCTCAGCAGCAGCACGTTCGGCAGCCACGAGCAAGACATCTCACATCTTTCATCTCTCATCTCTCATCTTTCCTTCAAAGGCATCCCCTACTCCGCCATCATCGCCGAATACTGGCAGCGCACGGGCGGCGAGCCCCAGACGGGCGAAAGGAATGTGAAGTTGCACAAACTGGCCGTGAACCTGCGCGCCATCTGCGACAACCATCCCGACGTGCTGATGCAGGTGATGCCCCGCTTCGGACTCACCGACATGGAGCTGCGCCAGGTGGTGGAGTCGGCCTGCAAAGAGCCCACGAAGGGCTCCCGACTGATGGATCAGATTGTGGACCAGCTGTCGAAAAAGACCGAAGAACCCGAGGTGGCCGACACCATCGACGAAGCCCTCGAAGCCGAGACAACCACCGTCGCCGAGCCCGCATCGCCCCTGGCCGCGCTGCACACGAAGCTGCCCATAGGCCTCAAAGAGAGTCTGGTGGGCGTGCCCCCGTCGATGCACATGCCCGTGCTCTGCGCCGTGATGCCCATTGCGGCCGCCTATGCCGACCAGGTGAGCGTGGAATATTGCGACGGCAACATGCAGCAACTGGGACTGATGGCCATCGTCAGGGGCGAGCAGGCCTCGGGCAAGAGCGTGTGTAAGATGGCCGTCGACCTGTGGAAGCGCCTGATGGATGCCGAGGATGCCGTGAGTCGCAAGCGCGAGGAAGCCTGGCGCGAGCAGAAGAAGAACCGCAAGGCCAACGAGAAAGCACCCGACGACCCCCACGTGCTGATTCGCGTGGTGCCCGTGACGGTGAGTTGCTCAACGCTGCTGAAGCGACTGAAGAATGCGCAGGGCCACACGCTCTTTTCCTTTGGCGAGGAGCTCGACACGCTGCGCAAGACCAACGGCGCGGGGTCGTGGTCGAGCAAGTACGACATCTACCGACTGAGTTTTGACCATGGCGAATGGGGTCAGGACTACAACTCGGACATGGCCGAGAGTGGCATGGTGAACGTGGCCTACAACTGGACCATGCTGGGCACGAACGGTGCGCTGCGCAAGTGCTTCAGAAGCGACAACATCGAGAATGGACTCTCGTCGCGCGTGCTGGTGGCCGAGATGCCCGACGCCTCGTTCCAGAAGATGCCTAAGTTCCACAAGCGCTCGGCCGCCGAGGAAGGACGCATCAGTCAGGCCGCGGAACTGCTTCGCCGATGGCAGGGCGTGGTCAACGTGCCCCGCCTGCGCCGCACCATCGAGCAGTGGGTCGAGGAGAAACGCATCGAGGCCGCCAAGGACATAGACCACGTGAAGGACACCTATCGCAAGCGTGCGGCCGTGATCGGCTTTCGTTGTGGCGTGGTGTTCCATCTGCTGGAGAACGGCATGCGCGAGAGTAAGGCCATGCGCGAGAGTAAGGCTTGTCAGGACTTTGCCGTCACCATGGCCGAGTACTGTCTGGAGCAGCAGATGAAGGCCTTCGGCCATGCGCTGAGTAAGGAGTTTGTGGTGGCCGAGGAGGAATGCCAGCGTCGCAGTGCCAACCATTCGGTGTTCGACGAGCTGCAGCCCGAGTTCACCCTCGACCATCTGCGCCAGCTGAAGCGCGGCGTCTGTTCCGACAAGTCATTGCGCATGATCATCTCACGCTGGCTGCGCGACGGCTGGATCGAGAAGGTGGGCACACAGTGCTGGCGAAAAAAGGATAGTTTTTAAATGTGTAACAATGTAACAGTATAACAGTATAACATTAAGGAGTTATGGAACTGATATTAAAAAGAAAATTCAAGAAAGAAAAGTATACCATCGGTCATCTGTACATCCGTCAGGAAGTGAGCACCGAACTGGTCACCTATCAGAAAGACCAGTATTTCTGCGACACGCTGGAGCCGCCCGTACTCGAACAGAAGGACACCACACTCGACATGGGACAGCTGATGCGCACCCGCTCGGCCGACAAGGTAAGGAACCTAAAGCCCTTCGCCATTCCGCCCGGTCGCTATGCCGTGGTGATCACGTGGAGCCCCAGGTTCAACAAATGGCTGCCCCTGCTGCTGGGCGTGCCCCTGTTCGAAGGCATCCGCATGCATCCCGGCAACTCGGCCGCCGACACCGAGGGCTGCATCCTGCTGGGCCGCAACCAACTGGTGGGCCTCGTGCTGGAATCGCGCAAGTGGGTCTATGAACTGAAGCAGCGAATCGTCGAGGCGAAGAAGCAAGGTGAAGGGGTGTGGATTACGATTGAATGAACAATGAACAATGAACAATGTACAATGAACAATGTACAATGAACAATGAACAATGTACAATGAACAATGTACAATGAACAATGTACAATGTACAATGTACAATGCACAATTAACCCTTAACCACTTTCTTGTACATCCCCTGGAACTCGCCCTCAAGGGCGGGTTCTTTTTTGAATATGCCGAACAGGGCGCTGCCGCTGCCACTCATGGCCGCATAGACGGCACCGAGGTCGTAGAGGCGCTGCTTCACGGCGCCAATCTCGGGATGCAGGGCGAAGACACTCTCTTCGAAGTCGTTCACCAGCTCGTGGCGCCAGGTGTCGATGGGCTGTCGCACAATGTCCAGGCAGTTTTTCGCGGGCATATGTGGCGTGATGCGTGAAAAGGCCTCCTTCGTGGGCACGGGAATATTGGGGCGCACGATGGCCAGATAGTAGTCCTTCAAACTCAGTTCGATGGGGGTCAACTTCTCGCCGATGCCCTCGGCATAAGCGGGGCGGTTGAGAATGAAGATGGGGCAGTCGGCACCCAGGCGGGCAGCCCTGTCGATGAGTTGCTGCTGGGTGAGTCTGAGGCTGAACATGCGGTTCAACAGCAGGAGCATGGCGGCACAATCGCTGCTGCCCCCGCCCATGCCTGCCTGCGTGGGTATGTCCTTGCGCAGGTGGGCGTGCACGCGCGGCATATCAGGGAACTCGCTCTTCAGCATGTTGTAGGCCCTCACCACGAGGTTGCGCTGCTCGTCGCCCTCCACGGCGATGTTCGTCACCTTGAGGTCGCAGTCCACCTCCGAGGGGAAGGCGGCATCCATCTCGTGCACCTCGAGGGCGTCGGTAAGCGGCACGGGCATGAACACGGTCTGCAAGTTATGATAGCCGTCGGGCCGACGCTCAACAACGTTCAGTCCGAGGTTTATTTTTGCAAGGGGGAATGTAATCATATGTTTTTTTTTAGAGTTCATAGTTCATAGTTCATAGTTTAGAGTTCAGCGGATAGCTCTTGCAGGCTTCCTTGATTTCGCATTGATGGCAATGGGGCGCGCGGGCGGTGCACACATAGCGGCCGTGAAGCAGCAGCCAGTGGTGGGCCAGCGACAGCACATCCTCGGGCAGGTGTCGGCGCAGGGTGGTTTCGACCTTGAGCGGCGTGTTGTCGGCAGGAGCAACGAGTCCCAGTCGGTGACTCACCCGAAAGACGTGCGTATCCACGGGCATGGCTTGTCCGCCAAAGGCCACGGCCACCATCACGTTGGCGGTCTTGCGCCCCACCCCGGGCAACTGCATCAGCTCGTCGATGGTGGCGGGCACGGCGCCTTGGTGTTGCGCCATGAGCAGGCGCGCCATCTGAACCAGGTGCCTACTCTTGGCGTTGGGGTAACTCACACTGCTGATGTATTCCAGCACCTCGTCGGGCTCGGCCTCGGCCATGGCGCGGGCATCGGGATAGCGGGCAAAGAGTGCGGGCGTCACCTGGTTGACGCGCTTGTCGGTGCACTGGGCACTGAGCATCACGGCCACCAGCAGTTGGAACGTGCTGCCGTAGCATAGCTCGGTGTCGGCCTCGGGCATCTCGCGCCTAAAGTGGTCGACCACATAGCGGTATCGTTCTTCGCGTCGCATCGTTGTTCGCGGTCTTTTTATTTCGTCAGTTTTCGATGGGTTATTTCGTCAGTTTCTCAACATACTCCACGGGGTCGCCGTCCTCGTTTCGGAGCACGTCGGCAAAGTCGGTGGCCTTGAAGCGCACGGGGCCGCGCATAAACTCGGGTATGTTGTAGCTCTTCATAAACTGGCGGTGATACTCGGGGTCGGCCTGCGGCAGGACAAAGGCCTTGGTGCTGTGGCCCTGGGCATCGACATGGGCAATGAACGGGCGGGTGTAGTTGCCGTCCTCGCGCCTACTGCTCACCACCATCCAGCGGCCGTTGCTCGACCATGAGTGATAGCTCTCGGTGTTGTCGGAGTTGATGCCGTCCATGCGGCGTGCCTGGCCCGTGGTCAGGTCCATCAGCCATAGGTCGGCCTCGTGGTGCCAGATGTGGAACACGCCATAGTTGCCCAAGGCAAACACCAGGAAGCGGCCGTCGGGCGACAGGCGCGGCAGCGTGGCACTCTTGCCCATGGCGACAGCGTCGAACACCAGTTGGCGGGGCCCGAAGGTCATCGTCTCTGAATCAAAACTCTTCTTATAGATGTTGTATTTGATTTCCTGGGTGCGCAGGATCACGTCGGCCTCGTGGTCAACGCTATCGCTAAACTCGAAGTGGGCGCTGCAGTAGTAGAGCGTGCGACCGTCGGGGGCCCAGAAGGGATAGACCTCAAACTCGGTGGTGTCGGCCTCGATGGTGGTCACCTGGTTTTTCTTCACGTCGTAGGCAATGAGGTCGCTGGCGGAATCGAACACCTCAATCTTGTTGCGGTGGGCAGTATGAAAGCTCTGTCCGGTGTGGTTCGTCGAGAAGACCACGAGGGGCAGCGTGGGGTGCCATGTGGGATAGACGCCGGCCGAGATGATGCTGTCGTGGCGCATGTTGATCTTGCGCACCTGACCGTCGTAGGCAATGATGGTACCGCCCATATTCTGGCGGGCGTGAAACAGCATGCGGTCGGGGTTGTACTGCTGATAGTTGTGGCAGTTGACGCACTGGCCGCTCTTCTCGGTGCTGCACAGCATGTTGTCCACCATCACGCGCTCGTCGTAGTTCTCCAGGCAGCGCTGGTTCAGGGTGAGCTCTTCGTAGGTGACGTAGGAGGGCGAGATGAGTCGGTAGCTGAGCCAGGGGTCGATGCTATCCGTAGACACGTGGAAGGCAAACTGCTGATAGCGCTTCCATTGATCGTCGCTATAGCGGGCATAGACATCGACGGTGATGTCGCGGCCCTTGGACTGCTGGAGCAACTCGTGCCATTCGTCGATGTCGGGCTGCACCTTGTCGCCGCCCACAATCAGCTGGTTGTCGCCGCACGCAAGTCGGGCCACCACCTCGAGGGCGTCGTCGTTCATCATAAACGTGAGGGGCGCTATGTTCACGGGGATGGTCACGTCGGTATAGTCGGGATAGATATCGGGCTGAGCATTGACGGTGGTATAAGTCTGGGGCACACTGGCGCCGCCGCACGACATCAGCGCGAGGACGGCCATGAGGGTGTATATCAGGTGTTTCATCGGTTTAATAAATCTTTTGGTTTCTAATCAGGAAGTACTCGTAGTAGAAGGTGCGGCCAAAGCGGGGATAGAAGATGGGCTTCATCTGCTCTTCGCTCATGCCGACATACTGCTGGGCCATCTTCATAAACTCGTCGTAGTTCTTTTTCACATCATCGTCGAAGGGCATGCGACTGATGTCAACCTGGTGCTCCAGATGGCCGTAGAGATAGGCGGCCTCCTGATAGTGCTTGGGCATGTGCTGGCCCGGGTGGAGCGAGGCATAGTTGAAGAAGCGGGGCCAGAAGAGGGCGATGTCTTTCTTCCACATGGCCGACAGGAGGGTGAGCTCCTGAACCAGCGGGTCTTTGGTGTTGATGTCCATGAGCACGCTCATCAGATACATCTCGATCATGCCGTTGTCGGTGCCCAGGTGGTCGTCCTTCATCAGCAGTCGGCGGATGATGGCGTAGTCTTTGTCGGTCTTCATCTTCTCGGGATGATTGACGAAGGCTTCCTGCTGCAGGGCCCAGTCGCGATGGAAGCGGGTGTGCTTCAGCAGGTTGATATATTTGCGGGCCACTTCATATTCGCCATTCACCAGGGCGCAGCGGGTCATCAGCTTCAGGTACTCGGCGCGCCAGCCATACTCCACCCCATCCTCGAGGCACCAGCGATAGCAATAGTTGGCCTGGCCATACTGATAATAGATGGCGCAGCCCACCACCTGGGTCATATATACACGGAAAGGGGCTTCGGCTTTCTTAGCACCGGTGCGATAGTGGTACATCTCGTCGCCCTGACGGCCCAATCGGAACAGGGCCAGGTTCTTCATCATCACTATGGCGCGGGTGGGTTCTTCGTCGAGGTTGGCGGCTGCACGCAGCATGTCTTCCCACTGACTGTTGTCCATGGCGCGGCGCATCTGCAGCTCTTTCTCGAAGTTGGCATCGTGATACCAGAAATGGTGGGCACACGCCACGCACACCCCCACGAGCAGCACCTGACAGCCCAGCCACACGGGCAGGCGGTTGAAGAGCTTTTCTATCTGCTGGGGCATGGGCAGGGCCATCACCACATAGCTCACACCTATTAATATAAAGGGCAGGTAGTATTGGTTGTACTGCTCCTCCAACTGGAACATGGGCAGGGCACTCATGTAGATGTAGTCGAGGTTGGTCTGATAATAGACGAAAGCATAAAAGAGTCGGGGCACCACAATCACGGCTGCCAAAGCCACAACGGTGGTGGCGAGGCGCATCCACAGCGTCGCATCATTCAATCGCCACACGAGCACACCCATCAGCAGAACAATGAGCAGTCCGTAGGCACCAAGCAAGGGATAGAGCATCAGGGGCAGCACGGCGGTCATTACCAGTCGCACCATGCGGGGCATCAGTCGCCAGCCCCAGAGCACGGCCATGCCTAAGGTGAGGGCGATGGTGGGCACGAAGAAATAGCCGCGCAGTTTCATGTAGTATATCCAATAGCCCATCTGCATGTTGGCGGCCAGCAGCAGGGCCACGGGAACGGCCAGCAGCAGGCACCACTTCATGGGCACCTTCAGGGCCTTGGCCGACAGCCACACGAGCAGCATCCACCAAGCGCACACGATGAGCACGCCCTGCCACGCATAGAAGAAGTACTGGGTGAAATAGGTGCCAAGATAGGTGAGCAGGCCGCCGGG
Source organism: Prevotella sp. E15-22 (assembly GCF_023204875.1). NCBI lineage: Bacteria > Pseudomonadati > Bacteroidota > Bacteroidia > Bacteroidales > Prevotellaceae > Prevotella > Prevotella sp. E15-22. The sequence continues at coordinate 1,561,369 of NZ_CP096247.1, read as the reverse complement.
CACCACCAGTTGCTGCTTGAAGAACAGACTGGTGTCCATAAAGAGGTTCAACTCCTGCAGTTTCCACAGCTGATTGTCCTCATAGGTCAGCAGACTCCACCCTGCCAAACACAGCAGCACAGCAACCAATGCAATGGGTAGGTATTTTAATAGTTTCATATTCTATAGTTTTTTAGCCGTGCAAAGGTACACATTTTATCACAATGCACAAACCTTTTCACTCTTTATTTTTCACTTTTGCCACAATGTAACAATATAACAGTATAACAATAAGCACTTTCCACATGCAAAACTGTCCAATAACCTCTCACATATAACCCCTCACCTCAAAAAAAAATAAAAAAAGTTGCCGTAAAATTTGGTAGTTTCCCAAAAACTCCGTACCTTTGCACCCGCAATTCAGCAAGAGAGCTGAACAAGTACACAAAACGTTGCACCCGTAGCTCAGTTGGTAGAGCACCTGACTCTTAATCAGGGTGTCCAGAGTTCGAGCCTCTGCGGGTGTACAAAAGGAGAGGTGAACCACAATGGTTTACCTCTTTTTTGTTTCATATAACAACGGACAATAACCGCGAACTGACAGCGATGTCGTTCGAAAAATCAAGATAAAATCATGCATAAGATTCTCTTCGTGTGCCACGGAAACATCTGCCGCAGTCCGATGGCTGAGTTTGTGATGAAAGACCTGGTGAGCAAAGCCGGACTGGACAGCGAGTTCTATATCGAGTCGGCTGCCACTTCGACCGAGGAAATTGGCAATGGCGTCTATCCGCCTGCCCGTCGCAAACTGGCTGAGCATGGCATTGGCTGTGCTGGCAAGACGGCCCGTCAGATCACCGCTGCCGACTATCGCCGCTTTGACCTGCTCATTGGCATGGACTCGTGGAACATTCGCAACATGCGTGCCATCTGCGGTGGCGATGACGAGGGAAAAATCAAGATGCTAATGGATTATACCGACCGCCCGGGCGACGTGGCCGACCCATGGTATACGGGCAACTTCGAGGCTACGTGGCGCGATGTCCTCGAAGGATGCACCGCCCTGCTGGCGCTATTTAAACAGCTCTGAGTGAGAGCCAAGTCTTACAAGTTCAATGATGTCGGTCTCTTCGTCAATCCAAATCAGAAGAAAGTCGCCTTCTATGTGACATTCCATACAGCCTTTGTATTCACCGAGGAGCATATGTGGTTTATACTCTGCGGGAACAGGTTGCTCATTCATCAACATTTTCAGCACTTCCTTTAGTGCTTCAACCTTTTTGGGATTATTTCTGTATTTCTTATAGTCTTTCTTATACTGGGTTGTAGGTTGAAGTTTTTTCATTTATCCGAATCTAAATCCTTAAAGAGTTCATCAACACTATCATAAACCTTGTTGGGGTTCTTACCTGACTTAGCTTCCTTAATAGCGGCTTTAGTCTCCTCGTTAGGTTCATCAAATACAATACCGAGCAGCACGCTCTCAACATAGTTGTTAAGCGTCCTGTTCTCTCGTGCGGCATTTCGCTTTAATCCCTCTAAGAGGTCAGCCCTAAGTCTGAATGAAGCGGGCTTTCTTGTAATCGTTGTTGCCATACTATGTAATTCAATTGTAATACATTCGATTGCAAAGATAAGACAATTATCCGAAACCTCCAAGGATTTATGAATATTTTATCTGTTAAGTCTAACTGATATTGCCATGAGGCAGAAAATCATTCTCTTCATAATTATATAGCTTTTGTTTGGGTTTTCTGTTTGCAAAAGTACGAAAAAAGAATAAAAATTGCTATCTTTGTGCCCAAATATTACAATACTTTAAGAAGAAATGATTGAGATTGGATTAAAACATACCAGCGAGTTGACGGTTACTGATGCTGTCACCGCTGTTCGAATGGGCTCTGGCGACATGCCCGTATTGGCCACGCCTGCCATGCTGGCTTTGATGGAGAATGCGGCCATGCTGGCCGTTGCCGACGAACTGCCCGAAGGTAGCACTACCGTTGGCGGACATATTGAGTCATCGCATCTGAAACCATCGAAGGTTGGCGACAGGGTTTCTGCCACGGCCGAGGTGACCAAAGTTGAAGGCAAGAAGATTGAGTTCAAAATCTCTGCCTATGCTGGCGATGCACTTCTTGGCGAGGGCACGCACCTCAGGTTCATCGTCGACAGAGAACGCTTCATGTCAAAACTTGGATAATTAAAAGACTATAATCAAATACAAACAAAAAAAGCAGGCCTTAAAGGTCTGCTTCTTTGTTTCTTAGTACACCCGCAGAGGCTCGAACTCTGGACACCCTGATTAAGAGTCAGGTGCTCTACCAACTGAGCTACGGGTGCAACGTTTTGTGTGCTTGTTCAGCGCTCTTGCTGAATTGCGGGTGCAAAGGTACACATTATTTGCGTAACAGCCAAATTTTTCGGAGTTTTTTTTTGAAAAACAACGAAAAAAGAGGAATTGAGCGGGGTTTTACCTAAAATTTATAGGTATAACCCACACCCAACACATGGAAATTGCCTTCGTCGGCATCGCTGTCGTAATAGCGCTGGTAGATGTATTTGGCATCGAAAGAATGATGCTTGTCCAAGCGGATCTCGGTGCCAACACCATAACGAATCTTCTCGAGCGAACGGGCCACGGTACTCTCGGCATTGATATAAGGACGGAACGTGCGCGTGAGCTTGTACTTCAGCATCAGACGATTGCGCCAGACGTTCTTGCCTTTGCCGTTATAGGTCTTGTCCTTCACCTTGCCGCTGTTCACATTGGTGCGGCCCACGGTGACCTCGGGGCGGTAGGTGTATTGCCAACGCTCGCGAAGCGAGATGTCGAGGCGCCCGATGCTCAAAGAACCGGTGAGCGAGGTGTTGAAGCGGTGGCGCGTGCCCCAGTATTCGGCCAACTTATCGTGGTCGTCGTTCCACTTCTCGTTGTTGTCGCGGAGCAGTGTGTAGCCGGCCGAGAGTTTCAGCCAACTGGTCATCTTATAACTTGCATCGGCACTCAGACTCCAGCGGGACAACTCGCTGCTGTTGTCGCGTGTGCGAAGCTCTGCCCCACCCTGAACACTCCAGCGAGAGTCTATCTTTTTCTCAACATTCACCTCGCTCCATATGCCGAAATCATCGTCGCCCTGAGCATATGCAGATGCAGCGAAAAACGCCAGGAAGAGGACTGCGACGAGTCGACTCTTCATGCTACGGATGCCTAAAACAAAATTCTTCATGCTACGGATGTTTATTACACGTTTCTCCATTGCGACTTGCGAACTTTAAACTGTCCATCAACCTCGTTGGCCTTGCCCGATCCGTCGTAGGTGACGCGCAGCACCACGGTGTCTTTCAGGAAATCGAAACCACCCACTTCCACCTTCCTGATCTTCAGTCCGGTGCGCTCCTCAAGGTCGGCAATGAGTTTCTCTTTGTTCTCGGGCTTGCACAGCTCGGGACGGTCGTACTGAATGAGTTTGGTGTTAAGAATCTTCAGACTGCGTTCGCACATCACGATGAAGCTCATCACAATAGCATCGATGATGGCCAACTTTAGGAGGTCTAACAATATGGCGATGCCCCACTCGCTCTCGGCATCGAACATGGCGTGAACCACCGACAGGCAGATGATGATGAAGAGGTAGGTCATCTCGCGTACGGGCATCGTGTCGGTGCGATAGCGCATGATGCTGAAGATGCCGAACAGGCCGAGACCTACGCCCATTGTGGCTTTGCCGCGATCCATGCCCATCATGAAGAACACGAGGAAGAAGATGGCCACCGACATGAGCATGAAGGTGAAATAGAAATCACGGCGGCGCGACTTCTTGTAGTAGAGTCGGTCGATGATAACCCAGTTGACCAGCATGCACAACGCGAATCGGAGAAGTGCATAGCCAAAATCACTCACGAAGAAATTAAAAATGTAGTCCATTAGTTTTATTTTTTACCTTAAATTATTATTCTTTACTTATCTCTGATTTTGCCACAATGTAACAATATAACAGTATAACATTAAGCATATATTCAGTGCGGGGCCTTAGTCCTTTGCTGATAATATCTTCTCAACGTCGCGCAACTTCTGGCGGAAGCGGTTTACGGGCAGCGACTGATTGGTGAGGGCGGCACCCATGCAGTATTTACTGAAACCGTGGGGATGGATGTGCAGCTGGCGCAGCATCTCGAGCACGGGCGAGAAGACGAGTCCGTCGCGCTTCAACTCGATGATAACCAGTTGGCCCATGTCGCGGTCGGTGTTGGTCTGCACGTTATGAAACTGCAGGGCGGTGTCGATGGTGAGGCGCTCGGTCTTGGCCTTGTTCACCAACGTGACGCGACGGAAGTAATTATGCATGTGGGGTATCAGCGTGTCGACATTAAACCGAAGATGCGAGGCCAAGAATTCTCTTTTACCTTCATCGGTTAAGTCCATGTCTTTCACCTCAATACGCTTCTTCTTGGTACGTCCATGATTGTTCTTTGTCTTCACCTCCATAAACTGCAGGTGACTACTCACATAGGTGCGGAAGCGAATCTTCTGACGGTTGGTATGGCCACACTGATGCTGGCGATACATGGCGAATGTGTCGGTATCGTAGTAGGTGGTATCGTACAGCATGTTTCGCTCGCCGTCGATATCCTGAACGTAATAGTCGGATTGGGCCATCGCCAGCAGTTTCCTCAGCATAGGGAGCGTCGTCACGAACTTGGTGTCCGTGCGATTCATCAGTTTTACACTGCTCATCTCGGCCAAAGTAATTGGGGCGAATGATGCCAGTAAATCATCCATATTCAGCTTTTAGTTATTTGAAATCGCTGCAAAAGTACACATTTTCGCAGAATTGTGCAAATAATTTCAGTGTACAGTGCATTTTTTCGGATAAATTTTTCAAAAATTCATATGAATTGTTTATCTTTGCACATTGGAATTATACATATTTATGGAGAACAAAATAAAGTTTATTGCAGGGCCCTGCGTTATTGAGTCGGCCGAGTTGCTGGACACAGTGGCAAGGAAATTGGTTGACATCAATGAGAAGTTGGGCACAGACATTATATTCAAGGCCTCGTTCGACAAGGCCAACCGCACATCCATCCACTCGTTCAGAGGTCCTGGCATTGAGAAAGGACTGCAGATGCTGGCCGACGTGAAAGCAAAATACGGATTGAAGTTGCTCACCGACATTCACGAGGCTTGGCAGGCCGAGCCTACTGGTCAGGTGGTTGACGTGATTCAGATTCCCGCTTTTCTTTGTCGTCAGACCGACCTTCTGGTGGCTGCAGCCAAAACGGGCAAGACGGTGAACATCAAAAAGGCGCAGTTCCTGGGCGGACGCGACATGCTGTATCCGGTAGAGAAGGCTCGCGAGGCAGGTGCTGCCGAGGTGTGGCTCACAGAGCGCGGCAACATGATGGGATATGGCAACCTGGTGGTTGACTTCCGAAACATCAGCGATATGAAAGAGATTGTGCCTACGGTCATCATGGACTGCACGCACAGTGTTCAGCGACCCGATGCCAAGGGCGGAAAGACGGGCGGCGACCGCCGTTTCGTGCCCTCAATGGCACTGGCTGCCAAGGCTTTTGGTGCCACTGGCTATTTCTTCGAGGTGCACCCCACCCCGGACCAAGGTCTGAGCGACGCAGCTAATATGCTGGAGCTGGACAAGTTGGAGAACCTGGTAAAACAAATTATCGCATGACAACAAGAGAATACGGCATACAAGCTATCAAAGACGAGGCGGAAGCCTTGCTGGAGTTGATTCCTAAGATGGACGAGAACTTCGACCGGGCCGTCGATCTGATTCTGCAGTGCAAGGGAAAGGTGGTGGTGACGGGCGTCGGCAAGAGTGGACACATCGGCGCCAAGATTGCTGCCACGCTGTCGTCAACGGGCACGCCCTCGTTCTTCATCAACCCGCTCGATGTCTTTCACGGCGATCTGGGCGTGATGACAAGCGACGATGTGGTGATTGCCATCTCGAACTCGGGACAGACGGACGAGCTGCTGCGATTCATTCCCATGGTATTGCACACCAAGATTCCTATCATTGGCATGAGCGGCAACCCTAAGTCGCTGCTGGCCAAATACTCTACGTATCACCTCTATGTGGGCGTCAGCAAAGAGGCATGCCCACTAAACCTGGCTCCAACGAGTAGTACCACGGCCACGCTGGCCATGGGCGACGCGCTGGCCATAGCCCTGATGCAGAAGCGTAACTTCCGCCCGCAGGACTTCGCGCATTTCCATCCGGGCGGCGAACTGGGTAAGCGTCTGCTGACAACGGCGCAGGATGTGATGCGAGCCGACGAGTTGCCTGTCTTCGCACCGGAAACGCTTCTGGGAACGGCTATCATGCTGGTGAGCGAAGGTAAACTGGGACTGGGTGTGGCTCAGGTGGACGGCAAGATTGCCGGACTAATCACCGACGGCGACATCCGTCGTGCCATCGAACGCTGGCAGGCCGATTTCTTCAACCATACGGTGAGCGACATCATGACGCGCAAACCTAAAACGGTGAGCTTAGAAACAAAAATCACAGAAATACAACGCATCATGCAGGAATATAAGATTCACTCTGTGTTGGTGGTCAGCGACGACAACCGACTGCTGGGTGTGGTCGACCACTATTCGTGCATGATTTAGCAAGAAGATAAATAGTATGAAAATCCTAAGAAAGCTTATATTCATTCTGCTGACAGTCATCGCACCACTACATGTCATGTCGGCCGACTATGTGTTCAAGATACTGGATGCAAGGCAGGGTCTTACATCGAGTCAGGTGAACTGCATCTTGAAAGACTCGCGCGGCTTCATGTGGTTCGGCACACCCGCCGGACTCTATCGTTACGATGGCTATATCTATAAGCACTTCCAGTGCGATTCGCAGGACGGCTCGTCGCTGCCCGACAGCTATATCGAGAGTATTCAGGAGATGGATGGCGATCTTTGGATTAAAACGCCTGCAGGCTACTGCATCTATCATCCGCAGTCTGAGAGCTTTGAGCGCGACATGCGACTGGTGTTCTCGAGGATTGGACTGAAAGAGGTGCCTTCTATCATCTATATCGACCGACACAAGAACCTGTGGGGATACATCCCTGGGAGGGGCACCATCTGCTATAACACGCAGCAACAACTGCATTTTGAGTTTGGTTATACCAACGACGCTAACGGCATCCCTCAAGGAAACATCTGCTCGATTGGCGAATGTAAGGATGGCACGGTGCTGGTGTACGACGACGGACGTATGGCTTGTTGCGAGGTGATTCCCCAACAGCACGTGGTATGGAAAAGTACGGAGATTGCTCAGCAGCACTTGAGAAACACCAAGACGCTTCGAGTATTCGCCGACCAGATGGACAACTTATGGCTCTACGGTCAGGGCACGCTGTTCCTCTATAACAAGAAAACGCATGAATGGAACACGCACATTGGCGACGAGTTGGGACTGTCTAGCGTGACCGTCGACCACGCTGTCAACTCGATTGGCGGCGACCGCAGCGGCAATGTTTGGGTGGGCACCAACCGTCATGGTCTGGTGAGAATCAACGTGAACACGCATGCCATGGAGTTCGTCACCATCAAAAGTATGAGTCCGTACCGAACGGCCAGAAGTAATGTCGGGGTGCGTAGCATCTATGTGGACGACACGGACCTGCTTTGGGTGGGCACCGCAAAATCGGGTGTTGCCTATACAGGACAGAACATCTATAAGTTTGAAGCTTCTGCGTTGGGCGACATTACAGCGCTGGCTCAAGACAATACAGGCAAGGTATGGTATGGAACTAGCGACAACGGACTGCTGGATTACAACGGACGATTGGCCAGTCTGAAGGTGTCGGCATTGGTCTATACTAACGACGGAAGCTTGTGGGTTGGCTCTATCCAAAACGGACTGACAAGGATAAAGAACGGACAGTCAACCATCTACTCGGTGGCGCAGGACAGCACACGTCGCACACTGATAGACGACCACATCAACGCGCTCACAGCCGACAAGATGAACAATCTTTGGATAGCTACCGATGGCGGACTGCAGGTGTATAACCCGCGCACAGACCAGTTCTCGAGCTACACACGCGAGAATGGTAAAATAAGAGTGAACAACATCACTTCACTCTATTATGCTAAGGGCAACAAGATGCTGATTGGTACGTCCGAGGGACTTATCATACTTAACATCTCGACCTCTGAGATGAAGTATCTCACAGGCAATTCTACCAACCTGTCTAAATTCACAAACAACTATGTAACTCAGGTGTTCGAGGACTCTCGTGGACTGATTTGGGTGGGTACGCGCGAAGGTGTGAACATCTATAACCCAGAGAACGATATCTTGGACTACCTGACCGAAAAGAATGGACTCTGCAACAATAATATCTGCGGCTTTGCCGAGGACAAAAACAAAAACGTCTGGATCTCTACGAGCAATGGTCTATGTCGTATCGTAACGCAAAGAAACCACGAGGACGGAACATATAACTTCGGTTTGTACAACTATACTCATGCGGATGGTCTGCAGAGCGACGAATTTAATCGCGGAGCCATGATGGTGAATAATGATGGCAATGTTTATTTCGGTGGTCTGAATGGTATTAACTGGGTAAGAAAAAGAACGGCCGATGAGACAGAGAGTCTGCCGCGAGTAATGTTGACGCAGTTCTTCATTGGTGAAGAGGAGATATTCACTGGACACGCCTACGACGGCAATGTGCCTCTGCAGCAATCTCTGAACGAAAGTAGCAGAATTGAACTGAATAGCGACCAAAACACATTTACCATCAAGTTTGCTGCTGGCAACTACAACCTGAGTGAGCGCCTGCAGTTCATGTACATGATGGAGGGACTGGACAAGACCTGGCACGACGGTGATGCCATGAAGCACGGCGTCACGTTCACCGATCTGCCATCGGGCACATATAGACTACATGTCAAGGCCATCAGCGCCGAGGGTGCGGTGAGCAATCAAGAGCGTGTCATTGAAATTGTCATCAGAAAACCTTGGTTCCTGCAGTGGTGGATGCTGGTGGTCTATGCCATCATCCTGATTGTTGCCGTATATCTCTGGAAGCAAGGCATGAACGAACTTCGTGCTCTCTGGAAAAAGAAGAACGCCATTCTCGTTGAACTGGCCCGACAGAAGGAGGAAATCAAGGCGGCAAGCGACGACCTGCGTCAGCCTATGTCGAGAATGACGACAATCATCATGAATCTCTCGGAAAAGGAAAGTACTCTTGAGGAACGCGAACAGTTGAACACACTCCACTCGCAAATGCTGCAGGTCATCACCCGAGTGAGTGATATGCAAATGGCCCTGGAGAATCCTCAAGAAAAAGCCAAGAAGAATGTCCACCGCTTCTATGAACTGAACAGTAATGGCGAGATGAGTCTGCCTGAGGTGCTCAACGACGAGCTGACATCAGAGATTAGACCTTATCAGTCTGAGCTGCCATCGGCGAAGTTCCGCGTGGTGTTTATCGATGGTAACCAGGAGTTCACACAGTTCGTTTACTCAAGACTGAAGTACATATACGATATCCATCCCTACGACAACATCCATAAAGCTGCTGCCGAGATTGAGTCAATGATGCCCGACCTGGTGATTTGTAAACAGAACATGGAGGGAATGACGGGTAGCGAACTGTGCAATAGCATCAAGATGCACCCCACCCTCAACAAGATTAAGTTCGTGTTGATGACAGATACTAAGTTGTCTGGACAGGAGATGATTAATCAGAACATCACAATGGCTGCCGACGACTATCTGGCTAAACCATTTAATATTCAGGAGGCCGTGATGCGATTCAATAAGTTGTTGGGAATTGGACCGTTCGAGGTAAACAGCGACTTGATAGAAGGTGCTGAGACAAGACAGTTGGAAGACAGGAACTCGAGTATGACCACCGCTACGGAAAGCATGGACCTTGCCACTATCAGTGCTTCGGGAACCATCAATGAGGATGAGATGTTGAGGGCCGTCAGTCTGCGCGTTGTAAAGAACCACAGCGACGACGCAATAGAAAGCAACTATCTCTTTGGCAATGATCACGACGAAATGCACGAAAAATACAGCATGTCGGATTCAATGGACCAACAACTGTTGAACAGTATTGAGCAGTATGTACAGCAAAACATGAATCGAGGCACCATCAATCTCGAAGATATGGCGGCAGCAATGGGCATGAGTATGAAACCCCTGTTCCAAAAGGTGCGCGAAATTACGGGCAGAACACCTGCCGAGGTGGTGCGCGACCTTCGACTGAAGCATGCCTGCATACTACTGCAACGCACGAATATCAACATGAGTGAACTTGCCAATCATGTGGGATTTGCCACGGGCGAGCACTTTATCAATATCTTTAAGGAAAGATTTGGCATGTCGCCATCAGAATACAGATTGAAATACAGGAAATGAGCAATAACACACACATGCGAATCAGGGCAATCATCATTGCCCTTGTTTCGTGTTGCGTCTGCATAAACGCACAGAATAACGAATCACTTTCTTCTGACTCACTTATACAAAAGCAACTGGAGGACTATGGCATCACGTTTACAAAGAACAACAGTGTAGCACTCCTTTTATCGGGACAGGAGAAGTTTGATGACATGTTTGAAGCCATTCGTCAGGCTAAGCACAGCATTCATTTGGAGTATTTCAATTTCCGCAACGACTCTATCGCCATGCTTTTATTCGATCTCCTGAAGCAAAAGCGACGCGAAGGTGTAGAGGTCAGAGCAATGTTCGACGGTTTTGGTAACGACTCGAACAATCAACCGCTGAAGAAACGCCATCTGAACGTATTACGTGCTGACAGCATCAACATCGTGGAGTTCGACCCAATCCGCTTTCCATGGGTGAATCACATCTGGCCCAGAGACCATCGAAAGATTGTGGTTATAGACGGAAGAATTGCCTATACGGGCGGTATGAATGTGGCCGACTATTATATAAAAGGTACGGAACAGGTGGGTGCGTGGCGTGATATGCATTGCCGACTGGAAGGTGGTGTGGTCAATGACCTGCAATTAATCTTTGCGCGCATCTGGAAGAAAGCCACAGGCGAGGACCTTTCAATTCATCCCCAATATTTTCGTGCCTACGAACAGGTGGAGGCCATAGGACTGAAAGCAGACACAACGGCTACGAGGGGACAGAAAACGGTGGGAATCATCAACCGAGAGCCTCGAACCACCAACGATGTGATGCGCTATTTCTATGTTAACGCCATAGACGATGCGAAGGACTCTATTCACATCATCAACCCCTACTTCACTCTGATTCCATCTGTCAGCAAAGCCATTAAACGGGCCATTAAGCGAGGTATCAAGGTTGACATCATGCTCTCTGCCAAAAGTGATATCCCACTCACGCCAGACTGTGCCTTCTACAACGCTCATAAACTGATGAAGAAGGGAGCTAATGTATGGCTCTATCAACCAGGGTTCCATCACTCTAAGATTATGATGGTAGACGGAAAATTCTGTACCGTTGGCAGCACGAATCTGGATGCGCGAAGCATGCGCTTTGACTACGAGGAAAATGCCGTCATCATAGATAAATGCACAACAAAGGAGTTGGACGACATGTTTGAACGCGACAAGAAAGAGAGCATTTATCTGACACCCGAGACCTGGAAGAAGTTTCGTACACCCTGGCAACGCTTCAGGGGGTGGTTTGCTCACTTGCTGAGACCATTCCTATAAAAGACAAATAGGTTGCCTTTAACAAAAGGCAAATAACCTTTTACTATAGAAAGTTCACAGCATCAAGCATCAACAGAACATCCATCTGACTAATATGATGTCGGCGTAGCATTTCGGCTTTTTCTACAAGAAACATTTCTCTGAAATCAGTAGTCTCACCTGCCGTTTTGCGTAGTTCCACATACTTTTTAAAAGCTTTTAACGCCTCGTCATTCTGCTTGGCAAACCAAAGGCAGAAAGCGTAATTCTTGAGATCATCAGCCTGATTTTGCTCACCCGACAACAATTGTTCGTACAACGATAGAGCTTGTTCATACTTGTCTTGTCCTGTCAGGACTTCGGCCAAACCACGTTTTACGTATAAGTCATCTGGATACTCGTAATTAAGCTTATACAGATATTTTTCGGCCTCATTATAGCGATACATATTGCTGAGGCTGTAGGCCAGATAAAGCATATAGCTCTTCTTCTCGGGCTGAATCTGCAACAACTTTTCATAATTCTCGATGGCTGCTGCATAACAACCTAAATCAAAAGAAGCACGAGCAAATCCAGTCATAGCTCGCTCGTCGTCAGGATTCAATTCTAAGGCCTTACGGAAGCAATCGGCAGCGTGAGCCAACAAGGATTTTTTATGCCTACATATGCCACCTTTCATCATATAGAGCTGATAGTTATACTGCTCTTGGGGTATCATTTCCAAAATACGGAGCGCATCGTCAGCATGCTGGCGCTTGATAAGAAACGATGCCACTTCCTGAAAATGCTTTTTCAGAGGCGTCGTGTTGAATAAACTGCAGGTAAAAAACAGCAAACTCCTATCCTTTCCGAACGGGTTGGGAAACTCAAATCTCTTGTCAAAGATATTGTAGAAACGATAAAGGTCCTGAAGATATATGCGACGAATATAAGCAGGCATCTTCTTTTCCTCAGGATCTACCTCACCACCAACAGGCATTGGTGTGGCTGCGCCGTTGTCCATCATCTCGATCATCTTTGAGGGCAATTGGTTTCTCACTTGTTCAAAAGCTAACACAAGTGAATACTTGTCGCTATCACAAAAAGACCCTACATCAGCTATATAATGCAGCATCTTACTTCCCTTGGCTTTCTCCCATGAATGTGCAATGGCAGGATGGTTTGGCATAAAAGGGGCAAACCAATTCGAGATGTCCTGGAAAAAGGGAAAACGCTTCATCTGACGGAAGCCAGAATAATAAATGTCGGCACCTTGTTTCTGCATGTCGGCCATTCGTTTCATACTTTTCTCCATTTTCTCCATATCACGCTCCAACGCCTCAGGATGAAGAATATCCTCCAGACTATCCTCGTCCATATCAAACTCCCCACCCTGCGACATCTGAATACGACTGCCATTCACCAAATCGGGCATAATTTCATCGTGAATAGTCTTCTGATCGTTGTCCGTGTCTATGCAATAATACAACTGCATCTGAAGTTCCGTCAGTTCCTTGCAATTCAAATCGTCTTGACATATCGTATTCACTATCTCGACAACCTCAGGAAATATTTCTGCTTCAGATGAATCGACTGCCAACACCCAGCCAACCAGTGCACGCTGACGCACATGATTATCAGAGGACTGCTGATATAGCGTAGTCAGCACCTTGAACTTATTAATATCAAAGGCGTTTTGTAATGACAATGATATGGCGCTGATAATCATCAATTGGTCGTTGACATCAATTGTGGGAGCCAAAAGTAAATCAACAAAAGCATCACACAAGGAATCTTTCCATAGATGGGATGTAAGAATGTAATCAAAAATATCATTCACCAACTGCTGATGACGCGTATTTAATTCCATCCGTTTCTTTTGTTGAACATGCTGAGGTTCCAGCTCCAATAATACAGAGTCTGATACATATGCCTCTAAATCACTTTTGATAGATGCGACTGCCCATTCTGTGCGCACTATCCGCGGACGTTTGTATACTCCCTGCAGATACGGACTCTCCATAAAACGTTCGTGCAGGTCTCTGTTGACAACAAGTTGATATAACCGGTGCAACAACTGACGATAAAGCATAGGACGCTGCGGATCATCAAAACCACGCCTCCAATAGTCTGCCATCAGCTGATAGTCATTGCGTATTTCTGTCAACTTGTCCAGATCTATTTGGGTGGGGCGAGTCGACAGATATATTTCCATGGCATTAATAGCCTCACCAAGGCGTTGGCGAGATATGTAATTGACTATCAAACGGAGTTGTTCGTTTTTGTGCATATGATGCATTCTTCTTTAGTGATTCAACCAATTAACGGCCCGGTCCACATCATTTTGCATAGGCAGATGAGAGGGAGAGAACTTGTAATCGGAAGGGATGGAGTCTACAACAGATGACTTCACCCGACAACGATTACGAATGAGGTCTCGATAGCCACCAAAACCATATTTATTAATTGAGTCGCAAGCCTCGTCATACGACTTAAGGAATGCTTCTACCTGACTCTTGCGGAGTGTAGCGTCAGCAATAGCTGTATCGTTCATCACCACCACACCCATATTAATATTATTATGACGTGTGTCATAAAGCACATTTACATCAAGTTCGCTAGCTGCAGATGCCAAAGGCTCGGGCAGAAGCAACAAATCCATCACTTGATTTTCAAGCATACTGTATCTGACACCCAAATCATTCACTTGTATCTTGAAAACATGGTCTTTTTCGCGGATAAGTGCCGTATCTACTAACATATCCACTAACATGTCGGTTGCCGAATAACGACTCATCGCCACCATCTTGTTTTCCATCTGATTCAGGCGTTTTACACGAGCCATCTTTGAAGCTACGAGTTGCCAATGAAGATCTGTTGAAGTGAGGTAAGACAGTAGCATACCCTGCTTCTTCAGTCTCTCTGCTCGCACCAAATCGGTTGCCATTGCATCTACCCAACCACCCGTCAAAGCTGTGTCGCAATCCATTTGGGCCGCATAAGAATAAAGACTAACACTAGCACCATTTCGAGCGAAAATACCGCGTTCGGACGCAACATAGATGGGCAAGCAGTCGAGCGTGGGCATCACGGCTATCTTTATCATAGCAGAATCATTGACCCAGGCTTCATAGGCCTCGTCGGCAAAGGATACTGCCTTGATATCTTCTTTTTTGCAAGCATTAAAGAACAGCAATATTGTAGCAAGCAACAAAAAACAGATTTTTCTCATTTCTAAATAAATATGCAATTATAGTCGCAATTTGAATGCAAAAGTAATAAAAAGTTTTGTAACCACGAAAATAATTAGTAATTTTGTACCATAAAACAAGGACCTATGGCAAAAGACAAGACAGCATACGTCTGCGAGAATTGTGGACAGGAATCGCCAAAATGGATTGGCAAATGTCCTGCTTGTGGACAATGGAACACTTTCAAGGAAATCAAAATTTCGGCCGACTCAGCTCGTCAAACTGCCACATCGGCAGCAGCCAGCACGGCTCGTTCGCTACTTAGCAACAAGGCTATGCGCCTGCGCGACATTAACAGCAAGGATGAAGTGCGAATTGATATGCATGACGGCGAATTGAACCGTGTGCTTGGTGGCGGACTTGTTCCAGGCAGCATTGTACTCTTGGGCGGCGAACCAGGCATTGGCAAGTCAACACTTCTGTTGCAAACCATGCTGAGTCTTAACGAGAAACTTATTCTCTATGTCAGCGGTGAGGAGAGCGCCCACCAACTGAAGATGAGAGCAGAACGTATATCTCCTAGCAACTCACACGATAATTTTCTGATTCTGTGCGAGAACTCACTAGAGAAAATCTTTGAGCATATCAAGGAAGAGAAGCCCGAACTTGTGGTCATCGACTCGATTCAAACCATCGCCACCGAAGATGTAGAGTCATCGGCTGGATCGCTGGCTCAAGTGCGCGAATGTGCGGCTTCGCTACTACGTTTTGCAAAATCTAGTGGCGTACCCGTCATCCTCATTGGCCACATCACCAAAGAAGGCACGTTAGCGGGGCCAAAGATCTTGGAACACATCGTCGATACGGTCATTCAGTTTGAAGGTGATCAGCATTATATGTATCGCATTCTGAGAAGCATTAAGAATCGATTTGGAAGTACCAGTGAATTAGGTATTTATGAAATGCAGACAAATGGGCTAAGACAGGTGTCAAACCCATCCGAATTACTTCTCACACAAGACCACGAAGGGCTCTCGGGCATAGCTATCTCCAGTGCCATAGAGGGCATCCGACCATTCTTGGTTGAAACACAAGCATTAGTATCATCTGCAGCATATGGCACTCCACAACGTTCTGCCACGGGATTTGACCAAAGACGTTTGAACATGCTTCTAGCAGTATTGGAGAAACGCGTAGGATTCAAACTGATGCAAAAAGATGTCTTCGTAAATATTGCTGGCGGACTAAGAGTTACCGACCTGGCAATGGACCTAAGCGTTATCGCAGCCGTACTATCATCAAATGTTGATACACCAATTGACAACACCTGGTGCATGGCTGGTGAAGTTGGACTGAGCGGTGAGGTTCGCCCCATCAACCGAATTGAACAACGTATAGCAGAAGCAGAGAAACTGGGATTCCAGCACATCATTATCCCACGCTATAATCTTCAAGGTATTGACCACCACAAATTCAACATAGAAATTCATCCAGTACGTAAAGTGGAAGAGGCCCTAAGAGCATTATTCGGATAAGAAACAAAAGTATCAAAGGACAAAATATTTTTATGTCGACAAATGTTTGCACATTTGAAGAATAATGCGTACCTTTGCAACGCAAAAGAAACATGTATCACGCAATGGACGATATCAAACGCATAGTTCTCACAGGTGGACCTTGCGCTGGCAAGACAACTGCCTTGGTGCGCATTATCGAGCATTTCTCCAGTCTCGGTTTCAAAGTCTTTACAATCCCAGAGGTTCCTACCCTTTTCACACAGGCAGGCATGAATTACCTGACCAAGAACCAAGGATTCTTCTATGAAGGCGAGAAAGCTACTCTTGAAATACAACTAGCACTTGAGGATAAATTCCTGCGAATGGCCCAGGAGTGCAAACAACCGTGTATCATTGTATGCGATCGCGGTGCAATGGACATCTCTGCATATATGGCCCCAGAGACTTGGGACAGCATTACTCGTGCTGTTGGCACATCAACACCTGAGTTGCGTGAGCGATACGATGCAGTGTTGCATTTGGTCTCTGCTGCTGATGGTGCCGAGCAATATTACACCACGGCCAACAATGCCCAGCGTTATGAGCAAATGAATGAAGAGGGATTGAATATTGCTCGTGGACTGGACAAGAAGGTTATTCATGCATGGACTGGTCATCCACACCTGCGTGTCATCAACAATCATGACGACTTCGATTGCAAGATGAATCGCGTCATCAAGGAGATTTCAAATGTGTTATGTCTGCCTCAGCCCATCGTAGAGGAACGGAAATACATTGTGGAGCTTAACGGTCAACTGCCAGATGATAGTATTCAGAGCGAGATAACTCAAACCTATCTAAAAGGCGATCCTGACGCAGAGATTCGTCTGCGAAAACGCTGCTGGGGACAAAAGCAGGTGTTTGTACATACAACAAAGAAGCAAACCTCTGAGAAAGAAGAGCTTGTCACCGAGCGACAAATAAACAATAGCCTCTATGAGATGATGCTAGGATTAGCCGACCCTGAGCGCAACACCATCCACAAGATTCGTAACAGTTTCATATGGAAAGGACAATACTTCGAGGTAGACACCTATCAAGACCAACTAGCGGGCCTCATCATTCTTGAGACAAAGGGCATTGCCGAGGGAGAGCCCGTAAAATTCCCGCCTTTTCTCAAGGTGGTAAAGGATATAACTGGCAACGAGGAATATTATAACTATACCCTCGCCAAGAAATAGAGAAAGAACAAATTATCATTTATACACATTAAATTTATTGTTAATTATGACTATCAACGAATTCAACTTTGCCGGTAAGAAGGCAATCGTACGTGTAGACTTCAACGTACCCCTCGATGAGAATGGTAAGATCACAGACGACACCCGTATCCGCGGTGCCCTGCCTACCCTGAAGAAGATTCTGAATGATGGTGGTGCTACTATCATCATGAGCCACATGGGTAAGCCCAAAGGTAAGGTAGATGCCAAGAAGTCACTCGGTCAGATTCGCGAGGCTGTTGAGAAGGCTCTGGGTGTTCCCGTTGCTTTCGCCCCCGACTGCGCTAAGGCTGCTGATGCTGCCAAGGCTTTGAAGATGGGTGAGGCTCTGCTGCTTGAGAACCTGCGTTTCTATCCTGAGGAAGAGGGTAAGCCCGTAGGTATCGACAAGGCTGATCCTGCATACGACGAGGCTAAGAAGGCCATGAAGGCCAGCCAGAAGGAGTTTGCTAAGACTCTCGCTTCTTACGCTGACTGCTACGTAATGGATGCCTTCGGTACAGCTCACCGCAAGCACGCTTCTACCGCTGTTATCGCTGATTACTTCGACGCTGACAACAAGATGCTCGGTCTGCTGATGGAGAAGGAGGTTCAGGCTGTCGACGCCGTTCTCTCTAACATCAAGCGTCCTTTCGTTGCCATCATGGGTGGTTCAAAGGTATCTTCTAAGATTGGTATCATCGAGAACCTGCTCGGTAAGGTTGATAAGCTCATCCTCTGCGGTGGTATGACATATACCTTCGCTAAGGCTCACAACGGTGAGATTGGCGAATCAATCGTTGAGCTCGACAAGCTGGATGTTGCTCTGGGTGTTGAAGAGCTTGCTAAGAAGAACGGTGTAGAGCTCGTTCTGGGTTCTGACTGCACAGCTACTAACGGTCTCGACTTCGGTACTATGAGCGTTAAGGCTGGTGCTGAGATCATCACCTGCCCCGCTAACAACGTACCTGCTGGTTTCGAGGGTGTTGACGCTGGTCCTGAGAGCCAGAAGGCATTCGCCGAGGCTATCAAGGGTGCAAAGACCATCCTGTGGAACGGTCCTGCTGGTGTATTCGAGTGCGATGCCTTCACCGCTGGTTCACGTGCCATTGGCGACGCTATCGCCGAGGCTACCAAGAACGGTGCATTCTCACTGATTGGTGGTGGCGACTCTGTTGCTTGTGTAAACAAGTTCGGGCTTGCTGATCAGGTATCTTACATCTCAACTGGTGGTGGCGCTCTGCTCGAGGCTATCGAGGGTAAGGTTCTCCCTGGCGTAGCAGCTATTAAGGGTGAATAACCTTTATTAATTGCATATGATGTTACCAATAAGGTAACAAAATTATATTCATTGAAAAGGGGGCTGCCCAATCGGCAGTCCCCTTTATCTTTTAGAAATTGATATATTAATCGGTGATCTCAGATAGTAAAGATAGAAGATATTCTATTAACTAACTATTTTCTGATAACCGTTACTTCACCCGTAGGGCCAAGTTTGATGATACTCGAAGGCTTGTGAGGCTTATGCTCCTGTCGGCGTGTCCAGCACACATAATCCACTTGTTCAAGTATGCGAGGGTCAATATCTCGGTAGTTTTGAGCAGCTGGTTCTCCACTAATATTGGCCGAGGTTGATACAATAGCTTTCTGGAATCGATAACAGAGTTCGTGTGAAAAACTCTCGTGCGTAATACGAATACCGATGGAACCATCCTCAGCAATAAGGTTAGGTGCAAGATTAACCGCACCATCAAGAATCAGCGTAGTGGGTTTATCTTGGTCCATACAATCGATAAGCTGCCATGCTACATCTGGGACATTTCGTACATAACGCTGAAGTCGAGCATCACTATCAACAAGACAAATAAGAGCTTTTGAATCGTCACGCTGTTTTATCTGGTATACACGCTTCACAGCCTCAGCATTTGTCGCATCACAGCCAATTCCCCATACGGTGTCGGTTGGATAAAGAATCACACCACCTTTGCGCATCACTTCGATGGCATTTTTAATATCTTGTTCCTGTGTCATACTTATATATAAAGATTTAATTATTTAATCGAATAATACGAATTCCAGTATGCTTTGGATGCTTCTTCAGATAACGATCCAAGGTCATTGGTTCTTCAACCACACGATGGTACAACTGAGAAGCATTAAGCAAATGTAGACCATCACGACGCCATACTGCAAATCCCAAATGAGCAATATCAAGACCTGACTTCGAGCATGTGATAGCGATGACATCACCATCATGAACAATCTTTCGCATCAGCTTAGTGTTCTTAACCATGTTCTTAGGTATATAACGATACCGTCGACCATTGAGATCTTTCTCCTGAGCAGCAATTTTATCAATAAATTCTGGGTGTACCTTTAAAGCTTCATAGGATTGTGGATGATTACTCATATAACCCACGTTAATAATCTGAACCGCAGAAAAAGGAGACTTTTCCTGCTGAATCTCATGAACAAAGCCCATTTTGGTATTGTCCTCAATCCAGTCGGTAAAATAGTGCAAACGCGAGGGATAGCCATTGATAACGCCATGACGATAGCGCAACTGGCGTAGATACTTTCGGAAAGCGTTGAAATGTCGCTCATTATTCTTTGCACACAATGTCAATGCTATTACATTCTCAACAAACGTTGTACAGTCCAACTCACGCGTATTAACAACCAAGCGTTCCTGTCCTTTGGCATGAATCTCTAGCGTATGCGCTACATAAGGCAAGCCTATAAACTGACGGGCAAAAGAAAGCACGTCGGTCGAAGTCCCTTGCAACGTTTTGACAACAAAGAGGCTATCCGCATTATGAGCCCGTGACACAAGGACCGAGAATGACATGAAGCATAAGATTAAGAGTCGTTTCATTTCTATTTCTTTTGTCGATATTTATTTTTCAATCCAAAGTTCACACCAACATAAACGTTAAGCGAGCCAAACGTATTATTAGTCTGAAACCTAGACTTTCGGTAGTTGTATGTATGAAAAATGGCACTGGCTCCCGCATACCACTTCATATTATTATATACAAGTGCAAAACGAGCAATGCCATCGATATTGAAATTATTAATAGAAAAACCACGCTGATCGATGCCTGCAGTCTCGCCATAACAGCGTTTATATCCTAAAGCCATTTGTAAGCTAGAAGCGAGGAGCCAGTTCTTTGCAAGAACCCAATTATAGGCATATCC
The DNA here is from genome assembly GCF_023204875.1 of Prevotella sp. E15-22. Taxonomy (NCBI): domain Bacteria; kingdom Pseudomonadati; phylum Bacteroidota; class Bacteroidia; order Bacteroidales; family Prevotellaceae; genus Prevotella; species Prevotella sp. E15-22. The sequence goes on along the minus strand of NZ_CP096247.1, from coordinate 1,540,584 downwards.
ACCAGAAAGGCTTACATCGTAATAGCGTACTGTATTAAACATTAGTCCGCTGTCCAATAATACAGAATGCTCCCCCATTTTCTCGTTAATTAGCGATTGAAGACTCTGATAGTCAAAGTCTAACGAATGGCGTGTATACCCCACTCCTGCCAGCCATGATCCACAACTAATCTTCTGAATAGTACTCTGCGAGAATGCTGCAGGATAAGAGAACCTTCCATGGTTAAATATGTAATAAACATTAAAGCCTGTGATGCCAACCTTCAATCCATCAAAAGGTTGGTCGTTGAGCTCCGAGGCATCTATACCTTCGCCCAAATTGGCGTCACGCAACTTATAATCAGAACCTGTACGACGATAAAACAAATCAACTCCTACCTGCGAACTATACATGCTAAAATCAAACTCACGACGTCCATCATCAAAGTTTAATTTACCCAATTCAAAACAATACCCCAAAAACACCCATTTCCAACCGGCATAAGGACCGGCCTTTACCTTTGCATCAGGCATAAATGTAATGCTTTGGTCAATAAGGCCAGAAGAACTCAGTGAATAACGGTCAATACTATAACTCCCTTGAAGCATAGCCGAAAAGACATAGTGTTGCGGTTCAATATATCGCTCATCCAAATGGTCGAACTCTCTGATAGTACGACGGATAACGCCAATTGAATCACTTTGTGACACCGCATAACAGGGCCACAAAGTCACCAACACAAAAAACAAAACAAGTCTTTTCATTCCCTACATTAGTACTTTCCTAAAATACGGTCAAGCACCCAGTTAACAGAGGTAGCCGACACGCTAGTGGCCGTACATACGGCACGACCCTGCAAGTGTTCACACACATTTTTAATCAACGGATACTGCACATAAGGCGGATTGGGCACTTCTATACGTTGCGTTCCTTCGCTAGTATGCAGTTCTATGGGGTCGTAATTGAAAACCGAAAAACTAAGTGAACCTTGATTACCAATAATCAGTATACGATCGGTGCGAGCCGACTCATGGCCAACAAAGCACCACGAGCCACTGCCAGGCAAACCGTTTTCAAAACGAAACACTGCGCTCACAGAATCCTCAGCAGAATACAGTCGGCCACGATTCGCACATATTCCTCGTGCTTCAACAATGACGCCAAACATCTCCTGTAGCAAATCAAGTTGATGAGGCGCTAAATCGTAGAAATAACCACCACCAGCAATATCTGGCTGAAGGCGCCATGGCAAATTCTCGGGATGAACATAGTCCAACTCACGGGGTGGCCAAGCAAACCTAATCTGCACATTAATAACATTACCTATAATGCCCTGCTCAACTATATTCTTAACTCGCAAGAAATAAGGTAAATATCTACGATAATAAGCCACAAAGCACGGCACACCCGTTTGCTCACTAATGCGATTGATTCGAGCACAGTCCTCATAGTTAGCTGCCAAAGGTTTCTCTACGTAAACTGGCTTTCCTGCCTTCATGGCCATAATAGCAAAAGTGGCATGACTTGAAGGGGGAGTAGCCACATAAATAGCATTCACATCAGGGTCATCAATAAGTTCCTGTGCATCAGTATACCACTTAGGCACATGATGACGCTCAGCATATGACCGTGCCTTTCTTTCCGAACGGCTCATCACAGCCACAACCGTAGAGTCCTCTACTTCAGCAAAGGCCGGTCCACTTTTCTTCTCGCAAACCTCTCCACAGCCAATAAAACCCCACTTCAACTTTTTCATAATTGCTAATTTTCTGCAAAGGTACAAAATAAATGAGAATTGACAATTGACTATTAATAATTATTTTGTACCTTTGCAGAAAAATTAAGAGACATCATGAACGAGAATAGCGAATTAAACGCGCATCGTGTACGCAGCATCCGAGCCATTGTCCGCGATGGTTATTTGCTCTATACCAACAACTTCAAGAAAATCTTTCGTGCAGTTTGGCTCATTGCCATTGTCTATGCTCTTGCGTTTGCATGGGCGCTGAACAATGTCATTAGTTTAATCCCAACATACATTGTAGCCTTCTCCGGAGGATATGTAGACCCAGTTTCGATGACTGTCAACAGTATGCTTTACATCGTCAGTTCTATACTATTCGACATCATGATAGTCATCTTAGCTTCGTGTGGTTTCAAAGCCTGCTACGAGCATTACACCACTGGCGAGATTATACGTACGAGACATTGGTGGGGAACGTTTCCCATGAAGACGTTCTTTAAATTGATTATACCAGCCATCTGCTGGTTCTTTCGCAATTGGCGTCATTGGGGATTCCTGATTGGCACACTCATACTTGTCTTCATCATTATGACTGCAGCAACCCTACTATGCTGCATGCCTGGTGTTATCATTACCATAGCAAACGTCAAAGCATATATTGGAGCTTTAGAAGGAGATCCGTTGGGCATGCCCGACTATCTTCCCACGCTGTCATTCATCGCATTTACGATAGCAGGTTTCATCCAGGCATTCGTTCATCTTTGGAGCGTGTTCCCACTATACTACACAATTGACACCATCAAGCAAAAAGAAATCAATAAAAAGAAATACCTATGAACCCTCAACGTATCCTATTCATTGACCGTGACGGCACCATCGTCGAAGAACCACACGACGAACAAGTAGATGCCCTAGAAAAGATTCGCTTCAAGCCAGGTGTTTTTCGTTGGCTTTCTTTTCTTCGTGAAAAAACTGATTTCCGCTTCGTAATGGTCAGCAACCAGGACGGATTAGGTACGTCATCGTTTCCTGAGGACACGTTTTGGCCTGCGCATAATTTCATTTTGGAAGCTCTGAAAGGCGAAGGTGTTGAGTTCGACGACATTCTCGTGGACAATCACTTTCCGGAAGACAATGCTCCCACCCGTAAGCCACAGACAGGCCTCGTTGAGAAATACATGAACGACCCTGCCTATGACATAGCCAATAGCTATGTTATTGGTGATCGTGAAACAGATGCGCAGTTTGCCAAGAATATAGGATGTAAGTCGCTAATATTAAGCGATGCCCTTTCGTGGAAACAGGTGGCCGAACAAATATTCGATGGAGAACGTACTGCAGAAGTGAAACGAACCACCAAGGAAACCGATATATATATAAAGGTGACACTTGACGGCACCGGACAAGCTGACATACAAACCGGTTTAGGATTCTTCGACCATATGCTTGAACAGATTGCACGCCATGGTCAGATGGATTTGGTAATACACACAAAGGGCGACCTTCATGTGGACGAGCATCACACCATCGAGGACACAGGACTGGCTTTAGGTGAATGTTTGCTGAAGGCGTTAGGTTCGAAACGAGGTATTGAGCGATATGGATTCTCACTTCCCATGGACGACTGTCATGCTCACGTAGCTTTAGACTTTGGTGGCCGTCCCTGGCTAATCTGGAATACGGAATTTCATCGCGAGCATGTTGGCGATGTTCCAACAGAAATGTTCTTCCATTTCTTCAAAAGCCTGAGTGATGCTGCACAGATGAATCTCTACATTGAGGCAGATGGTGACAACGAGCACCATAAAGCAGAAGCAATCTTTAAGGCTTTAGCACGTTCGCTGAAATCAGCCGTACGTCGTGACATAGACCACTATCAATTGCCCTCAACAAAAGGTATGCTATAAAGAAGCGGGAAACATACTGTTTCCGTGCATTATTCAGTAGCTTTCAATAGGCGTTCTGTATGCATCAACACCGATGGTTTCCTGACTACCAATTGTCATCTGACGCAAATCGTAGAATGAGCCATTATAGATATTGAAATCGACCGGTCCCTTGATGCCAGGCAGACTGCCCGCATCAGTGTGTTGCCAAAACTTCCAATCGCCCTCATACTTCAGACTGTCCACATAATAATGCGCAATCCAATAGGGATACTGATTAAAAACTGAGTCGTTCAAATAATCGAGTTTAAACTTATAATAGGTATAGAGAATGGGCTTCACACCATAATGCGACTCAACAACTTGAAGCCATTCCAGCACACTATTCTGAAAATCGTCTAAAGACTGTCGACGAGGTCTTTGTTCCACATCAAGTACGGGAGGAAGGTCACCAGGTTCCAGTTTTACAGTATTAATAAAATGGGAAGCCTGTGCCTTTGCCGAAGACTGGGTACTAAAATAATGATAGGCTCCACGCGTAAAACCATATTCACGGGCTTGATAGAAATTATCGTGGAAATTCTTGTCAATCTTGGTACAACCCTCTGTAGCCTTGATCATAACAAAACAAATGGGGCAATCATCAATAGAGCCCTGGTTTCGCAATAATTCCCAATCTATTTCACCTTGATAGTGACTGATGTCAATACCGTGAATATCAAAACCTTCAGGATAGTTTATTTCGCCATAAAGTGCCTGCCAACGCAATGCTGAAGACGAAACAAAGAAATAATAGAAGAACCAAATATAAATACCCGCAATTGAGAATCCGCCCATCCACCACGCCCAACCTGGAACATGGCGCAACAAACGGATAATTACACTTGGTTTCTTTCTACGAACAGGCGAAGTCAAGCGTGGTCGTTTGCGACCCGCCTGACTTCGCTTGATAGTTTTATTTCCAGACATCAATTATTTTGCCTGTTCAAGTGCCAGCGTCTTAGTGGGCTGGTCACAAACTTCTGTGGGACCCCAATACTGAATAGGACCGGGATAAACGTAAGCGGTCTCGCGAGCCCAACGATCACGCTGAGCAGCGAAGGTCTTGAAGGGTTTACCGTCGAGTTCTACAAGAGCTTTGCGGATAACAGGCTTCATCTCACCATTACGCTTCTCCATGTTCATCATCATCGTGATGGGCACACCACCAGCCTTCCAATCATCGGCAGGAGCAGTGGTATTCTTCACAATAGCCATATAACCAGTCTTGCCAGCAGCAATCAACTGAGCTGCGCTGGTACCAAGAGCATAGCAATAGTCGGCATCAAAGTTAGAAGGAGCAGCACAACGACCCTCATAACCGAAGAAGTGGTGCTGAGCAGCGAATTTACCAACATACTTACCTTCTTTCTTCATTTCATCAAGCTTCTTAGCTACCATCTCAGAAAGCAGCTTCTCGGTCTCAATGAGCGATACCTGTACGTTTCCGTGAGGGTCACGATCAAGAGCCAGCTGACGAGCCACGCCCTCGGGCAGACTGTTAAATACAGCAAGGTTCTCTGCGGTGAGGTGACTCTTAGCGAAGTCAACCTGCTCGTCGCGACTGATGTTCTTTGCCTCGGGCAAAGCCAAAACGTCGTTCAACTGAGCAATAAGTTTCTTGATGGCAGGGATGAACTCGATAACGCCCTCAGGAATAACAACAGTACCAAAGTTGTTGCCATCGGCAGCACGCTGAGCAACAGCATTAGCAATATAAGCAACGATATCATCAAGACTCATGGCCTTCTGCTCAATCTCCTCAGAAACGAGGCAGATGTTTGGCTGTGTCTGCAAAGCGCACTCAAGTGCAATGTGAGAAGCTGAACGACCCATCACCTTAATGAAGTGCCAATACTTACGTGCTGAGTTACAGTCGCGTTCGATATTACCAATGAGCTCTGAGTATGTCTTACAAGCGGTATCGAAACCGAAAGAAGTTTCAATCTGATCGTTCTTCAAGTCACCGTCGATAGTCTTGGGGCAACCAATAACCTGAACACCATACTTCTTAGCAGCATAGTACTCTGCCAACACACATGCGTTGGTATTTGAGTCGTCACCACCGATAATCACGATAGCCTTAATACCCAGCTCGCGAATAATCTCAAGACCTTTCTCGAACTGCTCCTCTTTCTCAAGTTTTGTACGACCAGAACCAATCATATCAAAGCCACCAGTATTACGATACTCATCAACAATCTCCTTGGTGAGCTCCATGTAGTTGTGATCAACCAAACCGCCAGGACCAAGAATAAAGCCATAGAGACGGTTGGCTGGGTTCAAACGCTTCACAGCATCGAACAGACCAGTAATCACGTTATGACCGCCAGGAGCCTGACCACCACTAAGGATAATACCAACGTTCATGGGCTCGTAGCTCTTATCTTCACCGGGAACAAACTCAACAAGAGGCATTCCATAGGTATTGGGGAAGAGGGCCTTGATTTCTTCCTGGTTATCAACACTCTGAGTGGGAGCACCTTCAACAACCTTTACTGCACCCTTAAGACCACGGGGCAACTTGGGCTGATAAGCTGCTCTTGCAATTTGCAATGCACTTTTTTCCATACTGTTCTAGAACAATTATATAAATAAAATAATGTTTTGGATTCTGGTTGCAAAGGTACTACAAAAATATGAAACCCCCAAAAAATTATTCAAGAAGATTTGGAGGTTACAATTATTTTATTTATCTTTGCAAAGGATTCAACAACTCTAAAGACTATGGCAAACAAGAGAACACTTAAGAAGGTAATTAATCAGATCTGCGAAGAACTGTTTACTGAGGCTGTAGCTGCTTCATTGTACGGAAACGAAGCCAACAAGGATAACACCCAGGCATTGCTTGTGGCAGTCATCAAAACCCAGCACAATTTTATTAGTCGCGTATCACATCCAGAACCTGGCATTGAAGCCAGCGCATACTACAAGGATTTGCGCGAGAAGTTTGCAGCGCAGGTGAGTGAAATCGTGGACCAAATAAACAACCTGTAAATGTGGCAGAAATTTTGTAACTGGTTATTATTCAAAAAAATGGGATGGACAGCTAATATTACTGAAAAACATCCCGAGAAATACATTATTTGTCTTGCTCCACACACCAGCAATTGGGACTTTCTTATAGGCCAGCTATATAATGGTGCTAAAGGTTTGGACAGCAATTTTCTAATGAAGAAAGAGTGGTTTTTCTGGCCACTTGGCACATTATTCAAACGAATAGGCGGCATCCCCGTATACCGTCAAAAACACACAAGCATGACCGACTCAATGGCAGAGACGGCCAAGCAAGCCACCTCTTTTCACCTATGTATTACCCCCGAAGGTACTCGCTCACGTGTTGAGGAATGGAAGAAGGGCTTTTACTTCATTGCACTAAAAGCCAACATTCCCATTCTGCTCTACGGCTTGGACTACGAAAAGAAACACATTCAATGTACCAAGACCATCATCCCCACAGGCGATCTTGAGGCTGACATGCGTGAAATAAAACTATACTTCAAAGACTTTAAAGGCAAGCGGCCCGAACTGTTCACGATAGGTAATGTATAGACTAACATTTCTATTTCTAACACTATTTGTGCTATCAGGTCGTCAACACCTGACAGCACAAGTTACATGGGAACATATAGATTACAAAGGAGAGCCATGGGTTAAGAACACTTCTCGTCCCTACTCCATCAGCCACGGACTGGAAGGGCGCCATATAGCACTCTGGGCCAGTCACGGACGCTACTTCGACAACAAAGAAGGACAATGGCGTTGGCAGCGTCCTGCATTATTTGGCACCACCGAGGACTTATTCACTCAAACCATTGTGGTACCATATCTCATCCCCATGCTCGAGAATGCCGGTGCCGTTGTATTCACACCTCGCGAGCGCGACTGGCAGCGCAACGAGGTTATCGTTGACAACAACTACGAGCAGTCGACATCAGTCTATCAGGAAAACGGAACGCACCATACGTGGAAAGACGCTCCTCATGCAGGATTTGCCATGCATGCAGGATTATATCACGACCTAGAGAACCCCTTCGAAGCAGGCACAGCGCGTATGATTGAGACAACCCATTCGCGCAACGCAGTAAGTACAGTTAGTTACCAGCCAGACATCCCCGAGGAGGGACAGTATGCTGTCTATGTAAGCTACCAGACTATCGAAGATGCCGTTGACGACGCACACTACACCGTATGGCATAAAGGTCAGAAGACAGAGTTTCATGTCAACCAGCAAATGGGTGGCTCCACATGGGTATATCTAGGAACATTCGCTTTTGACAAAGGTTGTTCTGAGCAGAATTGCGTCATTTTATCAAATGACAGTCACCACAAAGGTCACATAACAGCCGATGCAGTAAGATTTGGCGGAGGCATGGGAAATATTGAACGTGGCGGCGAGACAAGTGGCTTGCCACGCTGCCTGGAGGGAGCCCGATACTATGCACAATGGGCGGGAATGCCCTATGACGTATACAGTTCCAAGCATGGAGAGAACGACTATGGCGACGACATCAACGTCCGTTCACTCATGACAAACCTTTTATGTGGTGGTTCGCCTTTTGCCCCCGACTCCATCGGGCGTAAAGTCCCCATTGAACTATCATTAGCCATTCACAGCGATGCGGGTTATACAGACACCGGGGTGGGTGTTTACGGCTCTCTGAGCATCTGCACCACCCATCACGGCGATAGCGTTCTGGCTGCTGGAATCAGTCGTGAAGCTTCATATGAGCTGGCTTCCGATTTGCTGCACAACACCACCGAGGACCTAAGATATCGTCTTGGCGAATGGGTGGCACGCAACCTCTACAACCGCAACTATTCCGAGACACGCATACCCATCGTGCCAAGTGCCATTCTAGAGACATTATCGCACCAGAACTTCGGCGATATGAAATACGGTCAAGATCCCAACTTCCGATTCACATTGGCACGTTCCATCTATAAAACATTGCTTCGATACATCACACAACGACACGGAAAAGAATGCGTAGTACAGCCTTTACCCCCCACAGACTTCCGTATTGAGTTCACAGACAAGAAAGGACAAGTAAAACTAAGTTGGATTGGTCTGGAAGACGGCCAAGAAGTAACATCAACTCCAACAGGCTACACCCTATATATTGGTCAGGAAAATGGCGACTTCGACAACGGCACCTATCTTCGTGGCACATCATGCAATATTCAGTTAAAGCCTTACATCCTCTATAAGTTTCGAATAACAGCAAACAACGACGGTGGACAAAGTTTCCCTTCAGAAACGCTAACCGCACTATATAATCCACAGGCCAGCCAAAACATCATGATTGTCAATGGCTTCAATCGTCTCTCGTCACCAGCCATCAGTAAAACAGGACAAGGTTTCGACATGAGCGACGATATGGGTATCAGCTACGGGCGAACATGCGGTTGGTTAGGACTTCAGCGCATTTTCGACGTAAAAAAAATTGGTGTAGAGGATTCCACCGGGCTGGGATATACAACCCCTGATTTTCAAGGAATGTTCATTGCTGGCAACGAATTCAACTATAGTGTTGAACATGCTAATGCTATTCGTCGCGCAGGCAACTACAACATCATGAGTGCATCAGGAAAAGCTATAGAAAAGGGCTATCTTGACCTGCGCCCATACCAGGTTGTCGACCTTCTGCTAGGACTCGAAAAGAACGACGGACACAGTATTGTATTATATAAGAGTTTCCCGTATGCTCTACAACAGCAACTCAGAAACTACACGGCCCAAGGCGGCAACCTTCTGGTGAGCGGAGCCTATACTGGTTCGGACATGACATCAGAAGACGAGAAATTATTTATGAACGACGTTCTAAATACACGATACGAAGGCGTCAACACCGATCTAAACGAAGGCGTGAGCGGTATGGGAAAAACATTCAGTTTCTATCGATTGCTGAACGAACAACACTATTCCGCTAACAAGACAGATATACTGATGCCTGCCAACATGCTGGCTTTCCCTGCAATGGTATATGCCGACGGAACTAGCGCAGCTGTCGCTAGCCAGAATGGAAAATACAACGCATTTGTCATGGGTTTTCCATTTGAATGCATCAAGGATGAAGATATTAAAGCTATAATAATGAAAGGAATATTAAATTTCTTAATAAACAAATAGTTATGATAAAAATACAAGCAAACGCTTCAGGCACAAGAAGCATCGACATCAATGACCAGCACTTGTCAACAATTGACCAATATCAGTTGTTCCGTGATTTAGTTGACTCAAACGGCTACATTGACGAGTCAGTACTCGACAAATTAAAGCTCAACATCCGCTCGCTATTAGAGTCGGAAGCAGGACGTGACAAGCAGTTGTTAGACCTCTGTCTGGACGTTGTCTACCATCCCAACATGAAGGCCATCGGACTTCAAAATCTAGTATCAACTTACAAGGATTGGAAGGAAAAACAGGAGAATGGAGTATCGGCTGACTGATTTCTTACCTACTACAAAAAAAGAGCTTGAGCTGCGAGGTTGGGATTATGTAGATGTTATTCTTTTCTCGGGCGATGCCTACGTAGACCACCCATCATTTGGTGCGGCCGTCATCGGGCGTGTGCTCGAGTCGGCAGGTTATCGTGTGGCCATTGTACCTCAGCCCGACTGGCACGGAGACTTCCGCGACTTCAAGAAGTTGGGACGCCCACGATTATTTTTCGGCATCTCGCCTGGCTGCATGGATTCGATGGTTAATAAATACACGGCAGCCCGACGCCTTCGTTCCGAAGATGCCTACTCACCCGATGGTCGCCACGACATGCGTCCTGAATATCCCACCATCGTCTATACACAGATACTCAAAAAACTCTATCCCGACGTTCCTGTGATACTTGGTGGCATTGAGGCCTCTCTGCGCCGATTGACCCATTACGACTATTGGCAAGACAAATTACGGCCCAGCATTCTTTTAGATAGCGGAGGCGACATCATTAGCTATGGCATGGGCGAGAAGACCATTGTAGAGATTGCCAACAAGCTGTCAGAAGGCTGCCGAGTGAAAGATCTGTACGATTTGCCACAGACAGTCTATCTGACAAGAGACATACAGCCCAAGGAAAACGACATCGTGCTTCATAGTCACGAGGAATGCCTCCAGAACAAAAAAGCACAAGCCGAGAATTTCCGCCATATTGAGGAGCAGTCGAACATGATGCACGCCCAACGTCTTATTCAGCAAGTGGGAAGTCAGTATGTGGTGGTAAATCCACCATATCCACCAATGACCACAGACGAACTTGATGCCTCGTTCGACCTGCCCTACACTCGTCAGCCCCACCCCAAATATAAAGGCAAGCGCATTCCCGCCTACGATATGATTAAGTTCTCGGTCAATATTCATCGCGGATGCTTTGGCGGCTGCGCCTTCTGCACCATCTCAGCCCATCAAGGAAAGTTCATCGCCTGTCGTTCAAAGGAGAGTGTCTTGAAAGAAGTAAAGCAGGTTGTCCAGATGCCCGACTTCAAAGGCTATCTAAGTGATGTCGGTGGACCTAGTGCCAATATGTATGGCATGCATGGCCGCAACCTCAACGCATGCGAGAAATGTAAGCGTCCCAGTTGCATCCATCCGCAAGTATGCCCCAACCTTAATACCAGTCATCAGCAATTGTTAGACCTCTATCGTTCTGTCGATGCTATTCCTGGCATCAAAAAGAGTTTCATTGGTAGTGGCGTACGCTACGATTTGCTGCTGCACAAGAGCAAGGATGAGGCCGCCAACCAATCAACTAAAGAATACACACGCGAACTGATACGGAATCACGTCAGCGGACGCTTGAAAGTGGCACCCGAGCACACCAGCGACCGCGTGCTGATGCTCATGCGAAAACCACCATTCTCGCAGTTTGGCGAGTTTAAGCGCATCTTCGACCGTATCAACCGCGAGGAGAATCTACGTCAACAAATCATTCCCTACTTCATCAGTAGTCACCCCGGCTGCCACGAAGAGGATATGGCCGAGTTGGCCGTTCTGACAAAGAATTTAGACTTCCAACTGGAGCAAGTACAAGACTTCACACCAACGCCGATGACTGTAGCCACAGAGACATGGTACACAGGCTATCATCCCTATACACTGGAACCAGTATTCTCGGCCAAGTCGCCACGTGAGAAACAAGCCCAGCGTCAATACTTTTTCTGGTATAAGCCCGAGGAACGCCGCGGTATAGAACAGAGTTTGAAGCGCATCGGCCGACAAGACCTCATCCGCCAACTCTTCAATTCACCGATGCCCAACGCCGTGCCGCCAAGACAAAATTATCCCGTTCAAAACAATCAACACGCCAAGCGGAACAATTCTGCATACGGCAAGTCCAAAAAACGAAGGTAAAATCAGATTTACTGCATAAAATTTGGCTATTTCATAAAAAAATAGTAATTTTGCACTCGCAATTCGGGCACATCCCCAATGCAAGGATGGTTCCGTAGCTCAGTTGGATAGAGCAACAGCCTTCTAAGCTGTGGGCCTTGGGTTCGAATCCCAACGGAATCACTTCTTTACATAAGCCCCAATTCTTAAGGATGACGGGGCTTTTTCATTAAAAAGAGGTTTGAAGATGAAACTCATCATCATGACAAAGGCCACGTTTTTCGTGGAGGAAGACAAGATTCTCACTACCCTCTTTGAAGAAGGGCTGGAGAATCTTCATCTATATAAGCCAAACTCGGAGCCAGTCTACTCCGAAAGGCTTCTCACCCTGCTTTCTGACGAATATTACAAGCGCATTACCGTGCACGACCACTTCTATCTTCGCGAGGAGTTCGGTTTAAAGAGTATCCATTTGGATACCCTAGATACCGAGTTGCCCTACGGCTACCGTGGCGACTACAGTTGTACCTGTCGTTCGCTTGACCAATTGCAGGAATGCAAGAAAAAAGCCAGTTACGTATTCCTGCAGAACATCTTCGACAGCCAGAGCAACCCCAACGACACCCAGTCGTTTACAGAAGAAGAATTGCGCGCTGCTGCCAAACAAGGGCTCATCGATAAGCACGTCTATGCCTTGGGCGGCCTGAATCTGGAAAACATCCGAATGGTGCGCGACCTTGGCTTTGGAGGCGTGGTGATTTGCGGCGACCTGTGGAACCGATTCAACATTCACCAGGAGCAAGACTATAAAGACCTGATTGGTCATTTCAAGAAATGGCAGAAGGCCGTTAACTAAAACGAAGAACTTTTTACGAACCAAATAATAAAATGACTACACAAAATTCCTACATGGTCTTCTCAGGCACCGCCACGAGATACCTGGCAGAAAAAATCTGCCAGAGCTTAGGTTGTCCTCTGGGAAAACTGCAAATCACTAAGTTTTCTGATGGAGAATTTGCCGTATCCTATGAAGAATCAATCCGCGGACGCGACATCTTCCTCGTACAAAGCACATTCCCCAACAGCGACAACCTGATGGAGCTGCTGCTGATGATTGACGCCGCCAAACGTGCCTCGGCTCGCACCATCAACGCTGTTATCCCCTATTTCGGATGGGCTCGTCAGGATCGCAAAGACAAGCCACGTGTCAGCATTGGCGCAAAACTCGTGGCCGACCTTTTGAGTACCGCTGGTGTCAATCGCGTGATCACGATGGACCTGCATGCAGACCAGATTCAGGGATTCTTTGATGTACCCGTCGACCATCTGTATGCCTCGGGCGTTCTGCTGCCATATCTCCAAAGTCTGAAACTGGACGATTTGGTTATTGCCTCTCCCGATGTAGGCGGTTCTAAGCGTGCAAACACCTATGCCAAATATCTTGGATGCCCACTGGTTCTGTGCAACAAGACCCGCGCACGCGCTAACGTAGTGGCCACCATGCAGATTATTGGCGATGTAGAAGGTAAGAACGTGGTGATTATTGACGATATGGTGGATACCGCAGGCACCATCACCAAAGCCGCCGACCTAATGATGGAAGCAGGTGCTAAGAGTGTTCGTGCATGTGCCTCCCATTGCGTCATGAGTGGTCCCGCCAGCGATCGTGTACAGGAATCGGCCCTCAGCGAGATTGTCTTCACCGACTCAATTCCCTACACTCAGCGTTGTGCCAAGGTAAAACAGATCAGCGTAGCCGAGATGTTTGCCGAGACCATCAGAAGGGTGATTGAGAACGAAAGCATAAGCGACCAATACATTGTATAAATTATGAAGCAACTAAGACTTTTCATCGGACTGGCTTTCTCAGTTTTGGTAATGTCGGCATGCCAATCAAACGGCTACAAAGTCGAAGGCACCGCCGAAGGCATGGAAGATGGGGATACCATCTTGATTTTCAAGAATGCCCCCGCCCCCGTTGACACGCTCATCGTCAAGAACGGCGCGTTTGAATGGAGCGGACAAGCAGACTCTGTTGTATGCTACTTCCTGACAGCCCCCAAGACTGGCACTTCAACTCTGTTCTTTGCCGAGTGTGGCACCATTCACATCAGCCTGCCCGCCAAGGGAGTGGCAACGGTGTCTGGTACAACCGCCAACGACGCCCTTCAGGAGATGAACGTGAAGCAAGCTGAATTCCGTGGAAAGCTCGATGCGTTGCTATCAAAGCTTAATAACAAAGACACCAACGAGGAGCAGCAGAAGGTCATCTACGAGCAGTACAACAAACTGCTGGACGAGATGAACAAATATGTTGTCAGCATAGCCATCAAGAACCTCGACAACGAATTGGGCTATATGCTCATCACGGGAATGGCCTATGGTGATGTGTTTAAGAAAGACGAGTTGAAGGAACACATTTCTCAGATGCCTTCCGAATTTCAGCAGCGTCAGGCCATCAAAGATATTCTGAAGATGATTGAATCAACGTTCACCACCGAGGAAGGCGACGTGATTCCCGACTTCAGTATGAAGAATCCCGAGGGCACGGACATCAGCATCATGAGCGAGGTAAAGAAAAACAAGATTACCATAATCGACTTCTGGGCTTCGTGGTGTGCCCCTTGTCGCGAGGAGATGCCCGCCATGAAGAAGATGCTTGAGGCCAATGCCGCTAAGGGACTGGGTATTGTTGGCATATCAATTGACGACAATCAGGAAGACTGGACAGCCAGCATTCAGGAGATGCAACTCAGTTGGCCGCAGATGTCCGATCTAAAGGGTGGCGGTTCCACCATCGCCCGCAGTTTCGGCGTTCGTGCCATTCCTTTCACGGTTGTTCTGAACCAGGAAGGCAAGATTCTGAAGAAGGGTCTGCGCGGCGAGGAGTTGGCAACCTTTGTTAACGAGCAGTTGAAATAAGAATCAAACAAAAAAAGATATAAAAAAGTGGGTGCAACGTTCAGACGCTACACCCACTTTTTTTATATATCTTTATTTATATGCTCGGCGACCTACACCAGGCGGTTGTCTCTGGGGAAAACTACGGTAGGCTTGAAACTCTTCGCCTCCTCAAAGTCCATTAGCGCATACGAGATAATAATCACCGTATCGCCTACCTGAACTTTTCGAGCAGCTGCACCGTTCAAGCAAACACATCCGCTGCCACGCTCACCCTTGATGATATAAGTCTCGAAACGCTCACCATTATTATTATCCACAATCTGCACCTTCTCGCCAGCAATCATGTTGGCAGCATCCATCAAATCCTCATCAATGGTGATACTACCCATATAGTTCAGATTGGCCTCTGTCACCTGAACACAATGAAGCTTTGACTTCAATACCTCTATCATCATACTTCCTTATACTTAATATGGTCAATAAGACGAATAGGCGTCTTACCGCAATACACCGTTATACATCCCACGATATAAGCAGAATCCTCCCATTCTGCCACATCCTGCAAAGTGTTACCGTCGACAATAGAGAAATACTCCACGTCAAGTCCATCCACCTTATTAATATCAGCCACAACCTTGTCGTGCGTCTCCTTCAGGGTGTGCTTCTTGGCATATGTCAAACTATCCTTCAATGCCTTATAGATGGCAGGAGCGATGGCACGCTCATCGGCACTCAGCAACGTGTTACGGCTGCTACGAGCCAATCCGTCATCGTCGCGCACAATCTCGCATTCCACAATTTGAACGCCCAAGCCCAACTGGCGCACCATAGCCTTCACAACGGCAATCTGCTGCCAGTCCTTCTCGCCAAAGTAAGCTCTGTCTGGACGTACGATATAAAACAGGCGACTCACCACCTGACACACACCATTAAAATGGCCAGGACGATGCGCGCCCTCCATCACCGTAGACACAGGCGGAAACTCAAAATGACGCGTATCTGGCGTGGGATACATCTCCTCAACCTCGGGAGCCAGCACATAGTCGGCACCACAAGCCTCCAGCAATCGGCAGTCGGCCTCCAGGTCGCGAGGATAGTTTTTCAAATCATTCTTATCGTTAAACTGAGTTGGGTTAACAAACACCGATACAACGGTAACTTCATTCTCGCTCACACTACGTCTAACGAGCGATGCGTGACCCTCGTGGAGTGCGCCCATAGTAGGCACCAATCCAACGTTTTTCCCCTGTTTGCGTTCATCAAAAAGAGCGTTTTGCAGGTCAACAATCTTTTTAAAAACTTTCATTTTTTCTCTATGATTCTCGTTTTGAGGGTGCAAAATAACAACAATTTTCCCAAATATGGAAAAAAAACTCTAAAAATAAGCCTATAAAATGTCACTTTTTCCTAAAATCGCACATTTTTTGCGGTTTTATGCAAAATAATTTGTACCTTTGCATGTGATAAAATAAAGAATATGGCAAAGAAAAAAATTCTATTTATCAATCAGGAGATTTCTCCATACGTGCCAGACACCACCATGTCGGTATTCGGTCGCGAGATCCCTCGTGCCCTGCAAGAGAGAAACCACGAGATTCGTACGTTCATGCCCAAGTGGGGAAATATTAACGAGCGCCGCGGCCAGTTGCACGAGGTGATTCGCCTTTCGGGAATGAACCTGATTATTAACGACACCGACCATCCCCTTATCATTAAGGTGGCTTCCATTCCCACGGCCCGTGTTCAAGTGTATTTTATTGACAATGACGACTTCTTCACCAAGCGCCAAATGGCAGTAGACGAGAATGGCGAAGGCTATGCCGACAATGGCGAGCGCGCTATCTTCTTCGCCCGTGGCGTGCTGGAGACCGTGAAAAAGCTGCGTTGGGTGCCCGATATGATTCTCTGTCAGGGATGGATGAGCAGTGTGGTGCCCTTCTATATCAAGACCGCCTACCAAGACGAGCCATCGTTTGCCAACACAAAGGTAGTGACAGCCCTCTACAACAACAAGTTGAAGAAAGACTTCGGCCCCGAATTCAAGCAATGTCTGGAGTTCCGCGAAGCCAAGCAAGAGTTGCTCACCGACTATAAGGACCTGTTCGATTACGAAGACCTTGAGAAGTTGGCCATAGACTATAGCGACGGTATAGCCGTGATGGAAAAGGGCGTGAGCAAGACCAGCGTGAAATATGCCAAGAGTAAGGGACTTCCCGTTCTCGACATGCCTGGCGACGACTTTGGCGATGCCTACGAGGCCTTCTTCGACCAGATCAAGCCCGACGATCCTGAGTGATAGTCAGAAAAGAACAAAAAAATCATATACTTGTAAATGAAACGATTCTACTATTTGGCCGGTGTCGTCCTGACGGCTATGGCCATTTATTCATGTAGCGAGGATACGGCGGGCATCGGTCAGTCGCTGACCAACCCTACCGACCAGTTGGACGTTACGACAGCCGACATCGAGGTAGACTCAACCCGCACCATTATTGCCGACTCCGTATTTACATTAGGCAACAGCTCTTATCTAGGTTGCGTGCGCGACCCTGAGACCCTGGCTGATGTAAAGAGCGAGTTTACCACCCAGTTTAATCTTCTGAGCAACTTCTTCGTATCGGACGACGACAAGTTCGTGAGTCGTGCTGACGACGGGCTGGCCGCTGCCGACTCGTGTGACATCATTCTCTATGTGTCGAGCCCATACAACGCCAAGGACAGTCTCTCGGCCGTCAAGATGAAGATCTACGAGCTGCAGAACACCTTGGAGGAAGGCACCCGCTACTATTCAAGTTTCGACCCACTGAAACAAGGGATGGTGCGTGCCAACGGACTGGATAAGACCAAGATGATGACCTTCCTCAACCAGTTGGACACCGACGATGAGCGTGAGGCCAAAAACTATCTCAACAACATCCGTATCACATTGAATGCGCCCTATATCGCGCCCGACGGCACTACGTACAACAACTACGGAACATACCTCATCCGCCAGTATCACAAGCACCCCGAGTATTTCCGCAACTCGTACACCTTCTGTCACAACGTTTGCCCGGGCTTCTTTTTCCAGATTACCGACGGCTACGGCTTCTACTCAAACCTGTCGAACATCGGTCTGCGCACATTCTACAGAATACAAGACGGCGATAGCATTGTGAACAAGACCATGATCATGGCTAGCACCAAAGAGGTGCTCCAGACCACATACGTGACCAACGACAAGGAAGCCATCCAGAAGTTGGCCAGCGAGAAGACACACACCTATCTGAAGACCCCTGCGGGCCTGTTCACCGAGGTTGCCCTGCCCATTAAGAAAATTAAGGAGGGCCACGAGAACGACTCGCTGATAGCCGCAAAGATTACGTTCCAGCGACTGAACAACCAGTCGACCGACGAGCGCATGTTCGGCATTCCCCAGAACCTGCTGATGGTTCAGAAAGACAGTTTGAAGAACTTCTTCGAAGAAAGTCTGCTACCCGACAACAAGTTGTCGTATATCGTGAAATACAACTACAACGGCAGCACCTATAAGAACAACAACACATACAACTTCACCAATATCTCGAACCTCATCACCAGTCTATGGAACATGCGCCAGAAAGGCGTCAGCGAGAACCCCAACTGGGAGGCTGAACATCCCGACTGGAACAAGGTTGTATTGGTGCCTGTGAGCTACGACAGCAACACTTCGACGAGTGTCGACCACGACATGTCGCTCACCAGCGTGCGCCTTGTTGGCGGCACAGAGAACCCCAACGACCCCATCAAGGTGAGTGTTGTCTACGGCAAGTTCCGCGAGAAATAAATAAGCATATCGGTTCCATAATCCGCAATATACAATAACGACTATGGCAGACGGATATCTAGAGAAACATCAGGCCGACTATGAGGCTCGCAAGGAAGCATGGCTCAGGAAAAAGCGCCATTTGCCCCAGACGAAGCCCCGCCCACAGCGGCCCGACGACGAAGCACTATAAAAAGCAATGGGAAGCATCTTTCGATGTTTCCCATTCTTTATTTATCTATTCAAGTCTTACGCCTTACGCTGTCTCACAGCCTCGTAGAGCAAGATAGCTGCCGACACCGACACGTTGAGCGAGTCAAGCTGTCCACACATCGGAATGCGAATATGCGCATCGGCTGCCTGACGCCACTCGTTGGTGAGTCCCGTAGCCTCCGTTCCCATCACAATGGCCGTGCCGCAGGTCATATCCATATCGTAGTACAACTCCGAGTCCTGCAACTGCGCCGTCAGAATCTTGATGCCGCGCTCCTTCAGGAAAGCAATACACTCCTTGTTGCCCACAGCCACCGTAGGCACCGTAAACAAAGCTCCGATGCTAGCACGAATAAGGTTGGGATTGTAAAGATCCGTCAGCGGGTCGCACAGAATCACCGCATCGGCACCAGCCGCATCGGCCGAGCGCAACACAGCACCCAGGTTGCCCGGCTTCTCAACACTTTCGAGAACCATAATCAGCGGGTTCTCGGGCAGGTTCAGCGTGTCCAGCCCATGCGCCTTAGCCTTGACTACAGCCAGCAGTCCCTCCGTACTGCCACGATACGCCATCTTCTCGTAAACCTGCGGCGTCACCTCGTAAACATGCTCCACGCCAACCAGCACCGACATGTCTGAGAAGAGCGATGCACAATAGTAAATACTGTCCACCACGTAGCCGGCCTTCATGCAATGGCCCAACTCACGTACGCCCTCCACCACAAACAAACCCGTCTTGCGGCGTTCTGAAGACTTCTGCTGAAGCAGCATCACCTGCTTCACTCTCTGATTTTGTAAACTGGAAATGAACTGTGGTTCTATCATAAAAAAAGAAAAGGAGCGGAATACGGGACTCGAACCCGCGACCCTCGGCTTGGGAAGCCAATGCTCTACCAACTGAGCTAATTCCGCGATTTTTTGATTCTAAAGAATGGATAAAAGCAAAAAAGGGGTAACCCTACCCCTCTCAACCTTCTTTTCTTGAGCCGACACCCGGACTCGAACCGGGGACCTACGCATTACGAATGCGTTGCTCTACCAACTGAGCCATGTCGGCAACCCTTGTGTGTTTTGCGGGTGCAAAGGTAACTATTTTTTTTCTTTTCAACAAATTTTATCTCAACTTTTTTAGCCTCCGCGCCCGCAATTATCGATACCTGCCGTTTCGAGACTCTAAAGATGCCATTTCGAGGCTCCAGATATGCCGTTTCGAGGGTCTAAAGATGCCGTTTCGTATCATAGGGGGCGTGGATATGGTTTTCCAACCAAAATTCCGCGTCGATGGTATGCGCGCCAAGTGAGGGGAAAAGCATCGGTACAAGCGGTTCTTGCATCTCTTTTGATACTTGTGAGAGTAGTAATTTCACTACTTCTGTGCCTTTTCCGGGCTTTGGCATCGCCGGAGCGGTGCGGTCAAAAATATTGTAAGTCATTGCTTTTTAGGGAATTAAATGATAATTTTAATAAAGGACAGTCTCAGTCTCAGAATCTCAGTTGTTTTTTAGTACACCCTTTATCTCTCCATATTCTTATTATATATTATATATATATTTAATAATCAATAAGTTATAAAATAAATAAAGGGCATTGTTGAGGTGAGAAGTCCCTTGATTTTTAATTGAGATTTGAGATTTTGAGATTATTACGACCCATTTCTCAATTCCCTACTAGGCCCTCCATTGCCCACAGCAGTTCCGCGACAAACGAACTTGCGAGTATTCAAAAAAAAAGCGAGGAGTTGACATCACGTCAACTCCTCTTTCAATCACATAATGATGCGGTTCTCACGAAAGGCAACACCATAACCATTAAATAACAAAAAGTGTATCTCTTAGCGTCAATCCCATATGTTCTTGTCGAGCGAGAACGTGTAGTTTACGGTGAACAAGAATTGATGACGCTGATTTTTCAAGTCAACCAACTTGGCCAGGTTGCTGATGTACTGGTCCTCGTACGAGTCGAACGGAGCAAACTTGCCCTTCTGAACCGAATACTGATAGGCTGCACCAAAGTTCCAGGCGCCCGACTGAATGCCGAGTCCGCAGGTGATACGATGCGTAGCATCCCAGTTGATGAAGTCGCTCGTTGAGCTGTGATACGAGCCCATAGATCCCAGCCATGTGTCCTTATAGCCATTCTTCTCGTACATAGGCGACACGTAGTTGTAGCCAAAGCGCACAGCCACGGCGGGATCGGGGCGCAGCTCAATGCCAGCCTTGAATGTAGACACGCCCTTGAGGGTTTTGGCCGTGTGGCGGTTCATCTCGTTGTCGCTCTCGCTTTCCTCGCCGCCGTCGTAGGTATACTCGCCAGTCAACTGACGTGTGTCCATGCTGCTGTAGTCGGCAAACTCGTAGCCCAGGCCCAATGCCAGCCAGTCGCCCACGGTATGTCCAGCCGAGAGGTTGAAACGCCAAGGAGTGTAGAGTCGGAACTTATACTCGTCGGCAATGCCATCGTACACGCCTGTATTGTCTTTATAAGTGGTGAAACTACTCGTCTTCAGGTCGTACCATGTAGGCGTGCTCACGCTCAAGCCGAAGCGCAAGGGCGATTCCTCGATAGGACGGAAGATGACACCCACCTTGACATCGGCGCCCTGACCTTTGATGCGACGGTCGTCGCTGATGGTGACACCAAAGCTCTGCGGCACGCCACCGAGTCCGCCCACCAGATTCTCGGCATATTCGCCATAGTGATGATAGTGCACATCGTGAATGCCCACGGTGACGCCCCAGAAGAAGCGGTCTTTCACGTTGCCACTCAGGTTGAAGTCGTACTCGCCCACATAGCCATCATGCATGCGGTCGAAGACATACTCCTCACCATCGTACGAATACCACCTCCGATCGGTAGCATTGTAGTTCAGGTTGTTGGCATAGAGGGCATCAAGGACGCTGCACGAGCTGTAAGCGCGATTGAAATCGGGCTTGTCATTCTCCTCAACATAGAGCAGTCTTTGGTCGCGCTTAATCACAGTGGCTTTGTTTTGCGAAGCACCATTCAGTCCATCGGCCACACTAAGAATCTGGTCGAAGTTGCGACTTTTGTGGTAGTTGAAACCAAAGTTCACATTGTTGTTTGAGTTCCACTGAGTGGCGTAAACCAATCCAATCTGGTCGAAGCTGAGGTTGGTCTTATAGCCATCGGCAAAGCGCTTGGCGTTCTGCTGACTCACCACTCCGGCCGACAGCGACACAGACGATGAGCGGAACAGACCAATGCCGGCAGGGTTTGTGCCGATGGTCGATATGTCGGCTCCGAGCGCGTCCATAGCGCCACCCATACCCACATAGCGTGCCGTGCCGTTCAGGTCTTCTGTGGCCACCGCTGCGTTCTGATATGTCTCTTGTGCAACCATGGGCATTGCACCCATCGCTAAGGCTGCGATAAACAAATACTTCTTCATATGGTTTAAAGTTTTGAATGTCCTTTTTTATCTGCGTCCATCTATCCTGGGTTGAGCACCGACTGGTTATCTGCGTCCACCGCTGGTTGAGCGACCGCCACCTACGGAACCGCCGCCAGAGCGACCACCGCCACCAAACGAACCTCCGCCGCCACCAACAGAACTACCTGCGCTACGGTTGCCACCGCCGCTGTAGACGCTGCCCGAGGTAGAGCGCGTGTTGCCGTTGCCAATGCTGGTGTTAACAGTTGTATTGGTGCGAACAGGTGCCGTGGTTCGGCTGCCCGTGTTAGAACGACCTCCAATGATACCTGCCGAACGTACACCGCCCGTAGTGCTTCTGCCGGCTCCCACGCCACGACCGTTGGCCGTAGACGAATAGGTGGTGCTGCGATGATTGTTCTCTACAATGCGTCCGTGGCTCTGTGTGCCGGTACGCGAGGTATAGACGCTACCATGGCGAATAGTGGTGGGCGAAGTGTAGCTATAGTAATAATAAGGATAGCCATAGCCGTAGTAGCCATACCAGCCACCATACCATCCACCATAGCCTGCATACCAGCCGTAGCGACGCCAACCATAGTCATAATACCAGGGATCGTACCATCCAGCATACCAGGGATCGTAGTACCAGGGATCGTACCAGGGATAGAGCGATGAGTAATACCAGGGCGAATGCCAACCCCAACTGTCGCGCTGACCGGCCTTATAGCCTTCCCAATAGGCTATCGATGGCACATAGTCGTCGAAGCGGGTCATCTGCTTGGTCAACTGATAATCGGCCACAGAGTCGGGATAAACGCCCTCCACAGCATCAAACGTAATCACGTCGCCAGTATCCTTAGGCAGCACCTGATAGCTGCTGCCCATGCGGTTATAGTCATCAACGCTGCGCTGCGAACCACAATAGTAAGTGCGCTCGTAAGCCTCTCGGGCCTTCTGGGCTGCCTCACGCTCGGCCTTCATCTTCTTACTCGAAGCGAAGTACATGTCGTCCTGAGCCGTCGCCGTGAGCGATGTCAAGACCAGCGTCATTGATAATAGAATCCACTTTTTCATATGCTCTATATGTTTTATTTATTTCTTCACGATGCAAAAATACTCAGAATTTAAGTGCAAAGATACGGAAAAACCCTAAAACGTGGTAGGATTTTCCCTATTTTTAGTAATTTTGCAGGAAAATAATATTTATTGATAATTGGTTAACGGTTATTGACTATGAAGTATTTTGAAGTGGATTTTACAATTGAGACGCCCCAGGTGATGATGCAGGACGCACGCGATATAGTGGCCGCGCTGGCTGGCGAGGCTGGGTTCGAGACGTTTGAGGATACGGAAAAAGGCATTAAAGGCTATGTTCAGCAAACGGAATACAACAAACAAGTACTCAGAGCATTACTCGACGGATGTCCGCTACCTTCGTGCACCATTTCGTTTACAACGAAGGAGGCCGAGGACAAGGACTGGAACGAGCAATGGGAGCAGGAAGGATTCGAACCGATTATTGTTGAGGGGCAAGGAACAAGGAGCAAGGAGCAAGAGAACAAGCCTGCAAATACGATTATCATTCACGATGGCAGGCACTTGCCACAAGACTATCCGCTCAACAATCACATCTCCATTGAGATTGACGCTCACCTGGCTTTCGGCACGGGCACACACGAGACGACACGCATGATGGTGAGTCAACTCATGGAACTCGACCTCGAAGGCAAG
Organism: Prevotella sp. E15-22; assembly: GCF_023204875.1. Lineage (NCBI taxonomy): Bacteria > Pseudomonadati > Bacteroidota > Bacteroidia > Bacteroidales > Prevotellaceae > Prevotella > Prevotella sp. E15-22. The sequence goes on along the minus strand of NZ_CP096247.1, from coordinate 1,516,583 downwards.
CGGGTGCTCGATTGCGGCACGGGCACAGGCATCCTGGGCATTGCAGCCCTGAAACTTGGAGCTAGTGATGCTGTGGGCTACGACATAGATGAATGGAGTGCCGACAACGCACGCCACAATGCGGTGATCAACAGGGTGGACAGTCAGTTCACGTCGCTTCTGGGCGATGCCTCCATACTTAAAGAGGTGGAGGGCGTGTTCGATGTAGTGTTGGCCAACATCAACCGAAACATCCTGCTGAACGATATGGAGGCGTTTGCTGGTAAGATGGCCCCCCACTCTACACTTCTTCTCAGCGGCTTCTATACGCAGGATATTGATTTGTTGGAACAGAAGGCATCGACATTAGGACTCACAAAAAAAGCCCAGAGGCACGATGGCGACTGGGCGTGTGTAATGTTTGAACGATAAAAGTTCTGTATATTGCGTTGGCAACGCAATATACAATACCTAAGGAATGAGTAGCGAACTGTCGCCATAGCTCAGAAAACGGAAGTCATGAGCCAAGGCATAGTCGTAAATCTTGTGCCAGTCGCCATGAACAAAGGCGCTGACAAGCAACAGCAGCGTGGACTGCGGCTGGTGGAAGTTGGTCACCAGCATCTTCACAATCTTATAACTATAGCCGGGGGCTATGATTATCTGGGTACTGCTGTGCAGGGTCTGCAGACCGTTGCGGTCGAGCCAGCCAAGCAGAGCCTCAATAGCCTTTATGGACGAAACCGCCTGCTCATTGCCTCTATTTTCTTGCTCCTCATACGGCTCCCATTGCATCACGTGCAGTTCACTCTCCTGCATATCGGGCTTCCGCATCACCTTGAGACCCATATAATACAGGCTCTCGAGGGTACGTACGCTGGTGGTGCCTACGGCAATAGCCTCGCAGTTGTGCGCCAAGAGTTTCTCTAATGTCTGGCGGCGCACACTGATATACTCGGTATGCATCGTATGACCTTCTATCTCCTCGCTCTTCACGGGCTTGAACGTGCCAGCACCCACGTGCAGCGTCACCTCCTCGCGGTCAATGCCGTGAGCATCGATGGCCGAAAGCACCTCGGGCGTGAAATGAAGTCCGGCAGTGGGAGCAGCCACACTACCCTTAATCTTTGAATAGACGGTCTGATAGGTGGTCTTGTCGCTTTCCTGAGTCTCGCGGTTCAGATATGGCGGAATGGGCAGTTCACCCATCGACTCGAGAATCTCGGCAAACGAGATGCTATAATTATCCCACTCAAAGTCTATGCGATAGCTGGTGCCGTGAATATCGCCACGGGTGGCACTCATCGTAAGGTGCTCGCCATGAATGTCGAGCTCGCGCTTCAGCGTGCCTTCCTTCCATTTCTTCAGGTTGCCCACAAGACAGTACCACGAGCAATGACCACGCATCTGAAACATCAGTTCGTAGTCTGATGGCTCAGCTGGCTCCAGCAGGAATATCTCGATAAGGGCACCCGTTTCCTTGCGGAAATGCAGTCGGGCTTGAATGACCTTCGTATTGTTGAAAACCATCAATGCGCCTTGAGGCAGATGACTGGGCAGATGGCAGAACGTGTCCTCGCCCACCTCACCGTGATTGTATACCAGCAATTTAGAATGGTCGCGCTGGGCCAGAGGGAACTTAGCTATGCGCTCGTCTGGCAAGGGGTAGTTATAGTCGCTGATGCGAATGTGTTTTGTATCCATAGTGTATTTAAAATTTCGTGTATTTATTCGATAATATGCGCAAGCATGCGCACGAGTTATGCGTGAATATAGAGGCAGCTGCGCAAAATGGCGTAGAAAACGGTGAGCACAAGTATCGAGAGTACTACGCTGACGTCGCTGAGCAAATAGCCGGTACTGGTATATTGAGTAGATACAAACTGCTCGCTGTCGTCTATACGATGGCGCAAGTACTGGTGAAGATACCACACGCCGATACCCACAGTGGCACCCCATAGAAGTCCGCAGAGAATGTCGCCGGGATAATGAACACCCAGATACATACGGGTCCAGCAATTAGTGAGCGACCACAGCACAAGTCCTATGGTGAGGGCACGACTGCGAATGAGCAACGAGAAGAACAAAGCGATACTAAACGTGTTGGCCGCATGCGACGAGAAGAAGCCGTAGTCACCCCCACGATAACCGTTCACCGTGTCGACGAGCATCGCTATTTCGGGGTCGCGTGAAGGACGCCAACGGCACACCCAGGGTTTGATGAGCAGGTCGTTGAGCGAACCGGCCAGAAACACGCAAAGGCCCGCAGCACCCAGTATCAGAAGTATCTTCTGAACGCTGTTATTGTTTTTGAGAACAAGATACAGCAGACTGAAATACAGGGGAATCCACGTCGAAGCGGTGGTCAGCGTCTTGGCCATACCGTCGAGAAACAGCGAGTCGCTGCCATTGAACCACAACAGCAACTGCTTGTCCATATCTATAATCGTTGTCCAGTCCATCTTTTTATATTACCTCAATCTGTTTGGTTTCCACCCAGCCTTGCTTACCATCGGGCACACTCACCTCACACCAGTCGCCAATCGAGTTGTCGAGCACACGCACCTTCGTGCCTTCGTGCAAAATAAAGAGATCGGTGCCGCCCTGTGAGGGGGTACTTTTCACGGGCACAGCGGCATCCATGATGATGGCGCCATCGCGATTGTCAACAATACATGTCTGCTGCCATGCAAAGATGTTACTCAGCAGGAAGGCAAAGAACACGGCGATGCTGCCGAAGAAGCCTATCTTGCGTAGCCAGATGCGCGTGCAGAACAGATATACAAAGAACAGCAGGAAGATGGCGACTAGAAGGAAACAGCCCGTTTGAGCCCATGCATCGGCACTCATCAAATTGACCACCGAACGATACCATGTGACGACAAAGAACTCGCTCTGGGGCACAATCTTATCGACGGTCTTACTACGGGCCAACTGCAGATTAAAACGGATGTCGGCATCGCCTGGAGCCAACAGCAGGGCACGCTCATAGTTGAGCACGGCGTGGGGCATGTCGTCCATGCGGTAGTAGGCATTGCCCAGGTTATAGTGGAGCTCAACACGCGACCCATAATGCTTAATCAACTCCTCATACTGCTCGATTGCTTTCTGATAGTTCTCGTGTACATAGCTACTGTCGGCATCGGCCTTACTCAAAGCAAATGCTGACGACGGCAGCATGAAGAGTAACAGCAGTACGGCTGTGGCAACGGTTTTCTTGTGTTTGCGATTCATTCCTTCTTCAATCTTCTCGATGGCACTCATGGCCAACTGATATACTTTACTCATATTACCCTTAGGATCGCCGGGAGCATAGCGCTCGAACTCACACTCATCGATGGCCTCGATAAACTGGCGGATAACTGCCTCGTCAACCTGACGGGCACTCAAACGGTCGCTGATATTTTCGCGCGAGAGTTGTTCAACAGGGATATTCAGTTTATCACCTACATAGCCCCATAGAGCACGCAGGGCCTCGTCGTAGAATTCGCCAGGCTTATTGTCCTTCATCAGACGAGCTGACTTCTTCAGACGCTTGGTGGCAATCTTATTTGCGCGTTTGCCGCGAACCTTCACCAGGTCGGCATTTTCAATAGCACGCTTACGGAAAGCAATGATAATGGCAATGAATAAACAAAGTAAACCGATGAGACTAATGATATGCTGTGTTGAGCCGAAGTAGCGATTGTCGTCATCCTCGTTGGACACTTCGTCCAACTTGATGAAACGAATATCGTTGGCCAGCATCTGGATCTCTTCCTGGTCGCCGCCGTAGCTTTGAACTGCACTCTCGCCCCCTTCTCCCTTGGCAATATCGAGGTCGTACGACTCTGAAGTAAGGGTCTTGTATTGTTTCTCGGCAGTATCGAAATAGGTAAACTCGATGGCAGGCACAGTGAACTTGCCCTGATGACGAGGCACAGCCAGATATTCGTATATCATGCTGCCTTCAAGTCCGCCAGCGGTGAGGCGTGTCTTATCAGTGGTCTTCACGTCGTAGGTGTCGAAGTCCTTGGGAAACTTCACCTCGGGTGCTTTCATCAGCTTCATATTGCCGGTGCCGCTGATAGTGACGCGTACGGTCAGAGGATCGTTAGTTTTCAAATCTGTCTTGTCTATCTCGGTCTTCATCTTGAAACTGCCCACGCCGCCAGAGAATCCAGCAGGGCGCTTGGGCAGAGGCATCACGTCGATGGTAACACCCGGAGCCTTGATCTGTTTCTTCACCTCCACATAGCCAGAGCCACCGTTGAAGAAGGCCTCGAAGGGATCCACGTTGCGGTTCTGCTGAACCACGATGCCATTGAAGGTGATGGGAGGAACCTGCAACTTGCCAGACATCTGGGGGAACATCACGTACTGACTCCATGTGACAGTTTTGTAGTTACGACCATTAAACTGCTCAATCTTAAAGCTCTTCTCCTGAGGCAGAGGTATCTCTTGGGTGTGGAAACCTTTCAGGTCGGGCATCTTACCTTCCAACTGAGTAAGACTCACCAAAGTATATACTTTATAGGTGAGAAGTATAGGTTCCTGCTCGTAAACACGCTGTTTTGACGCGCTAACCTTAATAAAAAGGTCGGAACCGCTAATAGCAGAGCCGGCTGCTCGCATCTCGTTCTGCTGCTGTGCGCGGCCTCCCTGACGGGATCCTCCACCCTGGGCTGTGCCAACCACCTCTATCTTCAAGGCGTTCGATTTCACATGATTGCCTCCAACGTTAATTGTGGCGGCGGGAATAGTAAAGGTGCCATTCTTCAGGGCAGAAAGTATATAAGTATAGGTGACGCTCGAGGTCTGAGAGGTCTGGCCATTGATCATACTGAAACTGCTCTGTGTACTGGTGCTGGGTCCCATCAGTATCTCGAATGCCTCGCTGGGCACCTGTCCCATACGGAAGCCAGAAACATCTTGCGAGTTGACGGTATAGGTCAGCCTGAACTGTTGACCCACAGCCACTTGCTGAGGGGCATTGGCGGTGAGGCGCTGGGCTATGGTCGCCGTCAAAACAAAATTGAAAAACGATATGATGAGTAATAATCGTTTCATAATCCTTGTTGCGTTTATTATGGTTTTTCTATTCTTTTTTCGGTTCTACAGAATGAATTATCAAACAGGCAGCATACCTACCAGTTTTTCTCTATCCTACGACGCTTTGACTGCTGCTGCTTGGCATCCTGCATACGCTGCTGGGTCTGCTTCTCTTGCTGCATGGCGGCATTCAGCAACTGTTCGGCGTTCTCCTTGCTCATTGGAGGTTCTTGCTGCTCCTGTTGCTTGTCCTGCTTCTGTTGCTGCTGCTTGTCTTGCTGCTTCTGCTGGTCTTGCTTATCTTGCTGGTTGTCTTGCTTATTTTGCTGATTGTTATTGCCTCCGCCTTGCTTTTTCAGTTGGCGCTGACACAGCACAAGGTTATAGCGTGTCTCGTCGTCGTTCGGATTAAAGCGCAAAGCCATCTTATAGGCCTCAACGGCATTCTGAAAATCGTGAGCTCCCTGACAGATAACGCCTATGTTGTGGAAGGCTTGCGACTTTCTATAAGGAGTGGTCTCGTGCTGGGCGGCCGACTTGAAATAGTTAATCATGGTGTCGCGCTGGTGCTCGCCTACCACCTTCCATTGCTCGGGAAACATCGAGGTGCCAAGGTTATAAAGAGCACGGGCATTAGTGCTATCGGCACGCATAGCCTTGTAATAGTCTACGAGAGCCTCGCGATGCTTACCCGAGCGGTAGAGACTGTTGCCGTGGCGGATATATTTGCGCGACTGACGGTTATCGGCAGAGATACTCCCAGTACCAATAACAGCCAGGATAAGAATCAAAATAAACTTTGAAATATTCATTTCTTAAACAGTTTTATCTTCTTAAACAAAGGATTCTTGCAATCCATAATACATATCTCTACAATCAACAGCAGCATGGCCAGGACACCAGCATACTGAAAGAGTTCCTCGTAGTGGCTATAGATAACGGTATCGCCCTTCTCGAGCTTGTCGAGTTCTTCGTCCAACAGGCGCTGGGCGCTAGAACTGTTATCCACATGGATATAGGCTCCGCCACCGGCCTGTGCAATCTCACGGCACATGTCCTCGTTCAACTTCGACATCACCATATTGCCTTGGTTATCGGTCATAAAGTTGCCGGTCTGTGGGTCGGGAATGGGCTCGCCCTTTGTACTGCCTATGCCGAGGATATAGATGTTAAAGCCTTTCTCGTGTGCTTCCTTGGCGGCTTCCATCGCTCCACCCTCGTGGTCCTCACCATCGGTAATGACTATGATGGCCTTGCCTACACCCTCTTGCTGGGTAAAACTGTGTGAGGCCATGTTGATAGCAGCTGCAATATCGGTGCCCTGGTTGACAATCATCGAGGGGTCGATGCTACTGAGAAACATCTTAGCCGACACGTAGTCGCTGGTGATGGGTAACTGAACAAAGGCGTCGCCAGCAAAAACAATCAGACCAACCTTCGAATCGGTGAAGTCCTCAACAAGGTTCTCTACCATCATCTTGGCGCGGTCTAAACGATTGGGAGTAACATCCTGCGCACGCATGGAGTTACTGACATCGAGAGCTATGATAGCCTCGATGCCTTGGCGTTTCTCCTGACTCACGCCATTGGCCTGCTGTGGGCGGGCTGCCATTACAATAAGCAGGGTGAGAGCTAATTCAAGCATCAGAAATTTAACCAACGGACGCCAACGTGATACATCGGGCATCAGATGACGCAGAAGGTCGGGGTCGCCAAACTTACGCAGGCGCTTCTTCTGATTGAAATAGGTGACGAAACGGATGATGGCCAGCACGCCAACAACCACCATCAGCCATAGATATTCTGGATTTTCAAATCTATACATATTATTATGGTATCCTCCTAAATATCGTTATTCTTAGAAGTATCTCGAGTAAGAGGAACGCAACGGCGGCAAGGGCGTAACGCTGGTAGTCCTCATAGCGACGACTGTACTTCTGGACTTCTATCTTCGACTTCTCAAGTTTGTCTATCTCATGATATATCTGACGTAATTCCTCGGCATTCTTGGCACGATAGAACTGACCATTGGTGGTCTTGGCAATATCGGTCAGAGTCTGCGTATCAATCTCAACAGGCATCTGAATATACTGCACTCGCCCACCTACATTCAGCGGATAACGAGCAGTGCCGTTGCTACCAACACCTACGGTATAAACTCGAATACCCAGACTCTTGGCAATCTCGGCAGAGGTCATCGGCGAAAGGTCGCCACGATTGTTACTTCCGTCGGTCAGGAGAATGACCACTTTACTCTTGGCTTTCGAATCCTTCAGACGACTGACGGCATTGGCCAAGCCCATGCCGATGGCGGTACCATCTTCTATTAGTCCACGAGCGGCAATGTCGGTACGGACGTTCTGAAGCAACGACAGCAGTGAGGCATGGTCGATGGTCATGGGGCATTGAGTAAAGGCCTCACCAGCAAATATGGTAAGACCAATGTTGTCGTTGGGACGACCAGATATGAATTCGGCAGCTACGTTCTTAGCGGCTTCAATACGATTCTGAATATGGTGGGAGTCATCACGCAAGTCTTCAGCCAACATTGAGGTGGAAACGTCCATGGCCAACATGATATCTATGCCCTCTATACTCTCGTTCTGCATATTGTCATGCGTCTGAGGACGTGCCAGGGCTATGACCAAGAAGGTGAATGCCAGGATACGAAGCACAAGTTGAATGGGCATCAGAATAACCTTCCAACTGCGCGAGGCATACTGAAAAGCAAAGGTGTCGGCCATCCTGATGGTTGGCTCTTTTTTCTTTCTGAACAACACATACCATATTATATAAGGTAGGATGAGCAGAAGTAAAAACAGATATTCTCTATTTGCAAATTCCATCTTTATCCATTTATATTATGTCGTACACACAATATGCTATATAACCAAACAGCAATACACTAACCACAGCAGCCACAGCGATTGCGGTCTTCAGAGCTATGCGACTATTCTTGGTGCGCTGTTCCTCGGCCGTGAGCTGGGGCATGAGTTCCTGTTCGCTGACTGGAGTGTCGACTTTGGTCTTATTGATAAAGTCGATGGCACTAACCAAGTTGGCATCGTTTTCATTAATAAGCGTAGAATACTTGGCAAACTTCACAAGATCGGCGGTGAGGAATAACTGACGCAACTCACTTAGGGTCTGCGGATCGTCAGTATTCATCAGACGATCAATAATCTCGCTACTGGTCATCTCCATTGCGCTGAAGCCATAGCGCTCTTCAATATATTTGCGAAGAGCGTCGGTCAAGCGGGTGTAATACATCTTAGGATCTTCTGCTGTCACCATTTTCTCAGCCTTAATCTCCTCTATGGCTTTCATGGCTTTCTGATGGGGCAACAACCGCTTCACCACACGAATATGGGCAATAACGGGCTTGTTGTCGCGAAGACGAATATAAAGGTAATAGGTCAACGCCATCAGAACCAACAGAACCACACTCAACCAAAACGGACGAGCCCAGTCGTCAAGTTCCCAGTCGAAAGGATTATCCTGCACGTTCTTGGGACCATAGTACTGCTCGTAGTTGGTGGTATCCACATCGACGGTGAGCACCTTCAGGGCAAGTTTCTTTGTCTGATAAGTCTTGCCATCTACTCTTACCTCTAGCGGAGGAAGATAATAGAGAGTGTCGTCGAAAGAGGTAAGAACATAGCCACGCTGACGGGTTACTTGTCCATCATCCAACGAGAGGTTGGGCATATCGATGGCACCGAGAAACTCTATGCCTTGAGGAAAGATGGCCGTCTGCGGAAACTCAACAACGGCGTTTTCATCGGCGGTGGCCGATACGGTGAGCTGAACCTGCTGACCTACGAGCATCTCTATGGAACTGATGCTCGACTCTACCTTGACTTGAGCCGAACTAATCAAGGCTCCGCAGGCCAGAAGATATGTAATGAATAGTCTCTTCATTTATCCACGTTGTTTAAACAAACCCATCAACGACTTCACATAATCTTCGTCGGTAGCAATACTTACGCTATCTACATTACTCTTGGCAAACGTCTCTTTGAGCTCGGTCTGACGCTTCATCCAATAACGTTTATATGACTCGCGCAACTTTTTGCTGCTCGTATCTACATACTGTTCATAGCCGGTTTCGCTGTCGACAACCTTCATCAGTCCGACATCAGGCAACTCACATGCACGTTTGTCGTACACCTGGATGGCAACAACATCGTGCTTGCGATTGGCTATGGTGAGTTGCTGGAGGAAATCCTGACGCACAAAGAAGTCGCTCAACAAAAAAGCTGTGCAACGACGCTTGCTGACACCAGTTAGAAACTCTATTGCCTGAGCCACATCGGTACGACGGCTGTCGGCATGAAAGTCCAACATCTCGCGAATGATATATAGAATATGTTTGCGTCCCTTCTTGGGTGGGATGTACTTCTCAATCTTGTCAGAGAAGAAAATAACACCTATTTTATCGTTGTTCTGTATGGCCGAGAAAGCAAGTGTAGCAGCTATCTCGGTCACCATATCGCGTTTGAACTGCTTCTGAGTGCCAAAGTCCAATGAACCGCTGACGTCAATAAGCAGCATAACGGTGAGTTCACGCTCTTCTTCGAATACCTTGACATAGGGTTTGTTAAAACGGGCTGTCACGTTCCAGTCTATATCACGTACGTCGTCTCCATACTGATATTCACGTACCTCTGAGAAGGCCATACCACGTCCCTTGAAGGCCGAATGATATTGACCTGCAAAGATATTGGAACTAAGACCGCGCGTCTTAATCTCAATCTTCCTGACTTTCTTAATAATTTCAGATGTTTCCATATGCTAACCAGATATTCCAAGACATCATTGGATGCCTTGGGTAATCCTTGGTCTTACTATGAATCAGGGTACTTCGACCTTATTGATAATCTTTGAAACAATCTCTTCGCTGGTGATGTTTGATGCCTCGGCCTCGTAGGTCAGACCAATACGATGACGCAACACGTCGTGAGCCACAGCACGCACATCTTCGGGAACAACATAGCCACGACGTTTGATGAATGCATAGGCACGCGATGCCTTGGCAAGATTAATTGAGGCACGAGGAGAGCCACCAAAGGAAATCATATCCTTCATATCTTTCAAACCATAGCGATCAGGATAACGGGTGGCAAATACAATATCTGCAATATACTGCTCAATCTTTTCGTCAATATATACTTCGCGAACAACCTCACGTGCCTTCAGAATCTCATCTGATGTGGTCACGGGTCTTACCTCAGGCAGGCCACCGGCAATGTTTTCGCGGATAATCTTCTTCTCCTCTTCAAGTGTAGGATAATCAATAACAACCTTCAACATGAAACGGTCTACCTGAGCCTCTGGGAGAGGATAGGTGCCTTCCTGCTCAATGGGGTTCTGGGTGGCCATTACTAAGAAAGGATTGGGAAGGCTGAAAGTCTCGCTTCCTATGGTAACTTGTTTCTCCTGCATAGCTTCGAGCAAGGCACTCTGCACCTTTGCCGGAGCACGGTTAATCTCATCGGCCAACACGAAGTTTGCAAACACAGGACCCTTCTTCACTAAGAACTTCTCATCCTTTTGTGAATATATCATCGTACCTGTCACGTCGGCAGGCAGAAGGTCTGGGGTAAACTGAATACGACTATAGTTAGCGTCGATTAACTGAGAAAGGGTCTTGATGGCTAATGTCTTTGCCAGTCCAGGAACGCCTTCCAACAGAATATTACCATCGCTCAACAAACCGATAAGTAGGCAGTCTACCAGATGTTTCTGTCCTACAATTACTCTATCCATACCCGTTACGAGGTTCGTAACGAAAGCACTTTGCTGTTCAATCCGCATGTTCAACTCGCGGATATCAATATTCTCTGCCATAATTATACAATGATTAATATTGTTGATTTATTCTTTTTTACGTTTCTTCTTTAATTCCAACTTAGGAATCATTATCTCCTGACCTTCCTTTAGTGTCTGACCGGATGAAATGTTATTATATACTTCAACATAGCATTCCATACCTTCGCCCAAGATGCGATTAGCAATACGTTTTAGTGTCTCGCCACTCTTCACCTTAACAACACGGTCGGTTCCTACAATACGATAAGCACCCGTACGCACACGTGAATCCATATCTTCATATTTCTTCCATTCGGGAGTCTCTTCGTCAGTTTTCTTGGTCAATACGTCAGATTTCACGCTATCAATCTTTTGTTTGGACATCTCCTGCTCTTCAGCCTTCAACGTATCGTTCTTTTGGGCACTGATAGTCAGAGTGTCTTGGCAATTGACGACGACTGCAAGTGTGGTATCCGACTTCGATTCTTCATCATCATAGATGCTATTACGGTCCATATGGCGACCTAAAATGTAGCCTCCAGCAAAACTACATACACAAGCAACAATAGCTATTAATAGCCACAACCACCAATATGATTGCTTATACTCTGTGGTCTCAGTGAGCTCTGGGGCTTCCGAAATCTCTGGTGTTTCCGATACGGAAGACACCTCGGGAACTTCGGATGCTTCAGGTTCGTCAGAAACTTCTGGGGATGCTGGCGCGTCAGATATCTCGGTGACAACAGATGCTTCTGATACTTCTGAAACAACAGGAATTACGGATGATTCAGATTTCTCAGATGATTCAGGTGCTTCAGATTTTTCCGGTACAGATGATATCTCAGATACCTCAAGGATTTCTGTTTCTTCAGGTTTCTCTGTATCTTTCAGTTCCTCTACAGACTCCGTATTCACATCATCAAAATCTACCCCATCGTTCAATACTACAGTCTCAAACTGAGAGAAAGGTTTGTTAACCAAATCCTTCATGGCACTATCGGGGGTAAACGTTAACTTCTGATGAGAATCAATGGTCACACGTTCTCCGGTGTTTACATTAACACTCTCGCGTGCCTCAACATCAATAACTTTAAAGGTACCAAGTCCCTTAATTTTTACGATTTTATCGTTATTAACGCCTTCTTGAATAGTTTCAACAACTGCGGACAGAAACTGCTGAGCATCACGCTTGCTCATTCCAGCCTGCTCCGCAAGACGGTCGGCCAAGTCACTCATAAATATCTTTCCCATCACTCAGTTCCTCCCTTCTTAATCATATCTTTCCAAGTGGGATTGGGCTTGAATGTCAAAGCCAACTTGGGAGGAACAAGCATACGCTGACCAGTCGTTGGACTAACCATGATTCGTTCCAACTTCTTTTTAACTTCAAACGTACCAAAATTAGCCATCTGTACAGTATCTCCCTCTTGAAAGCAATCGCCCATGATGGAAATAATTGATTCCATGGTCTTTTGAGCCTCAGAAACCTTCATTCCTGTGCGTCCTGCCAATAATGTAACAAACTCTTTATTATTCATTAGTTTCCAGTTTATTTTTCCACAATTCCATAAAGATCAAATTCCTCTGAGTCAATAATTCTCACTTGATAGAATTTACCAATTTCCAATGTCTCATCATGAATGGATATGAGTACTTCTGGGTCAACCTCTGGTGAACAAAACTCTGTACGGCCAATATAATAATCCCCTTCAATTCTATCAATAATTACGGGAAGTGTCTGGCCAACTTTTTCTGCCTCTATCTCAGCACTAATATTCTGCTGCACACGCATCAGCCTGCTTAATCGCTGTTCCTTAACTTCCTCGGGAACATCGTCTTCATAATGTTCTGCAGAATATGTTCCATCTTCCTCAGAATAGGAGAAAGCACCCATTCGTTCAAATCGAGCCCATTTCACAAAATCTACCAATTCTTGGAAATCTTCATCTGTTTCACCAGGGAAGCCAACCATTAACGTAGTTCTCAAGTGGATGCCAGGCACTTCTCGACGCATACGTTCAATAAGTTCCATCGTTTCTTTCTTCGATGTATTACGGCGCATCCTTGTTAGCATGTGGTCGCTAATATGCTGTAAAGCAATATCCATATAGCGACAAACATTCTTTTTTTCACGCATCACACGCAGTAAGCCCCATGGAAAATGATTGGGATAGGCATAATGAAGTCTGATCCACTCTACGCCATCGATATCAGCCATACGCTCAATAAGTTCGGCAATGCGCTGCTCACCATAGATATCCACTCCATAGTACGTCAACTCCTGCGCAATAACCTGGAACTCTTTTGTGCCTTGACTCACCAGCCAGCGCACCTCGTCCAAGATATCCTCCATAGGTCTACTTTGGTGCCTGCCCGTAATCAGCGGGATGGCACAGTAAGCGCAATGTCTGTCACAACCTTCGCTTATTTTGATATAGGCATAGTGAGAGGGCGTGGTGAGTTTCCGATGTATCACGTTACATTTTCCCATCTCGGAATCATCTGCAGGACAATCTTCAGACTTTAACAAATCCTCCAACAACTGACGATAGTTAAACTTGCCATACCATCCGTCCACCTCAGGTATCTCAGCTTCAAGATCCGCAAGATAACGCTCCGAGAGACACCCCATAACGAATATCTTCTGCACCTTACCCTCGTTTTTGCGAGCAACTTGTTCTAAAATTGTATTAATGCTTTCCTCCTTGGCATCGGCGATAAAACCACAAGTATTAACAACGACAACTTCTCCTTTAGGATTATCGCTATCGTGGGTCACGTGGAAGTTCTTCGCTTCAAACATACCCATCAGGTTCTCGCTGTCCACCAGATTCTTAGAGCATCCGAGTGAAATAAAGTCAATAGTCTTCATCATTCATTATAATATGAAGAAGAGACAAGCAGCAAATGCGCCACATGCCAATCCTATAATCAAGCCTTCAAAAAAAGTTTTCTTCATATTCTCAGCCTTTAAACAAAGAATCCACAAAATCTTTCTTATTAAAAAGCTGCAAATCTTCCATACCCTCGCCCAGTCCGATGTACTTAACAGGCACCTTCAACTGATCGCTGATACCAATGACAACACCACCCTTGGCCGTACCATCTAGTTTGGTGATTGCCAGTGAAGTAATCTGCGTCACGGCAGCAAACTGTTTAGCCTGTTCAAAAGCGTTCTGTCCAGTGGAACCATCCAGGACCAACATCACCTCATCAGGAGCCTCGGGCAGCACCTTTTTCATCACATCCTTAATCTTCTTCAATTCGTTCATCAAGCCAACTTTATTATGCAAGCGACCTGCAGTATCGATTATCACCACGTCTGCATCATTAGCCTTAGCACTCTGTAAAGTATCAAAAGCCACGGATGCTGGATCAGACCCCATCTGCTGTTTTATGACAGGCACGCCTACTCGCTCGCCCCAAATGCACAACTGCTCTACAGCTGCAGCACGGAATGTATCGGCAGCACCAAGATAAACTTTCTTGCCTGCCTGCTTAAACTGCCAAGCTAACTTTCCTATTGTGGTGGTTTTACCTACGCCATTCACACCAACCACTAAGATGACATATGGCTTATGATCCTTGGGCAAGTCCCAATTATCGTTATCATCAGAATTATTCTCTGCCAACAACGCAGCGATTTCATCGCGAAGAATAGCATTCAACTCGCTCGTTGATACGTATTTATCGCGAGCGACACGCTCTTCTATTCGCTCAATAATCTTCAATGTGGTATCCACACCCACATCACTCGTAATCAACACTTCCTCAAGGTTGTCTAGCACATCATCATCAACTTTAGACTTTCCAGCAACGGCACGAGCAAGCTTGTCAAACACAGACGTTTTAGTCTTTTCCAGACCTTTGTCTAATGTTTCTTCTTTTTTCTTCTTACTAAAAAAATCAAATAATCCCATATTCGAATACGTATTTCAACGTGCAAAAGTACAAAAATTCCTTGATTCTTGCAATAGTTATTGATATTCTTTACCGCCTTTTCACATTAGTTTGCAGGATACACTTAAAAAGTGTACCCTTCATGTAGTTTGTACGAGTAAATATAACAATTTTAAAGATTAAACGACACGAAATTTTGCAAATTTCAAAAGCAACTGCTTGGTTCCCGCATTACGGAACTCCACCGTAGCCTTTTCATTGTCACCAGCCCCTTCGATCTTAATCACCTTTCCGATACCAAAACGCTGATGTTCGATAGTTACGCCTTCAGTCAAAGAAACAGCCTGACTAGAAGTAGACGCCGTTGGAGCTATCCTTAACACAGGCTTAAATCGCCCATTACTTGCCTTGTTCAACTGACGTTCGAATGAAGCGCTAAAAGGATTGACCGCTGGTTCAGGCTTACGTATAGGTATTTGACGCGGCTTCGGATCAGCCTTGAACTGCGTGGCCACAGGTCTTGGATTTTGCATCCATTCTGGCCCCTCCGAAGGTCTCTGCCAAGGCTTTCTAGCATCGTCATGGCTACGAAACCCTCCTTCCAGATTTCCCTCTACTCGAAGTAACGCAGAATCAAAATCACGAATAAAACGTGAGGGAGAATTAAACTCTATATGTCCAAAGCGAAAACGATTCTGAGCACACGTCAGAATACAATGTTTCTCTGCACGGGTAATGGCCACATAGAGCAATCGTCTTTCTTCTTCTAATTCACGCATCGAATTAATGCACATGGGAGAAGGTAAGATGTTTTCCTCAAGGCCAACAACAAATACCGTAGGGAACTCCAATCCCTTTGCCGAGTGAATGGTCATAAGTGACACTTTTGACTGATTCTCGTCAGTATCACTATCCAAATCGGTCAACAGAGCAACCTCTTGCAGGAAATCACTTAAGGCCACCTGATCTTCCATGCCTTCCTCACGGCGACTCTCAACAAAATCTTGCATTCCACCGAGGAATTCCTCAAGATTCTCCTGTCTAGAAAGGTCTTCAGGATTCCTACTGGAATAAATATCTTTAGACACACCACTCTCCTGAATAATAGCATGACCCAACTGATAAGCATCCTCAACATCCTTCCGATTACCCCACCCTTCAACAAGTTGTCGGAATGCTTCTACTTTTTTGGCTGTTCCTGCACTTATTTCTAGATGAAAGAGCACAGGTTGTTGAATAACTGTCCACAGCGAAACGCCATAGGTCGTGGCTGTTGCAACAATCTTATTCAAAGTTGTATCACCAATACCACGCGCAGGATAATTTATAATACGCTTCAAAGCCTCTTCATCATTTGGATTTGAAACCAAACGGAAGTATGCAATCACATCCTTTATCTCTTTTCGTTGATAAAAGCTCAATCCACCGTATATTCGATAAGGAATTCCATCCTTTCGCATCTGTTCCTCAAACGAACGACTTTGTGCATTTGTACGATATAGAATAGCAAAGTCGCTATATTCTGCATGTTCTTGACGACGGATACGTTGAATATCCTTACAAACGATAATTGCCTCTTCTTTATCACTATATGCAGGTTTAAGTGTCAATTTCTCGCCATGTTCATTCTTACTGAACACATCTTTAGGAATCTGACGCTCATTCTTACGAATCAGACTATTAGCAGCCTGAACAATTAACTGGGTGGAACGGTAATTCTGTTCTAGTTTAAACAGTTTAGCATTATCATATGAATCCTTAAAATTCAGGATATTATCAATATTTGCACCACGGAAACTATAAATACTTTGGGCATCATCACCTACTACGCACACACGTTGGGGCTCCAGAGTTAGTTGTAGCACGATTTTCTGCTGAGCGAAATTCGTATCCTGATACTCGTCAACCAACACAAAGGCAAAACGCTCAACATATTTCCGTCGCACTTCTTCATGGTTATTAAACAGTAACCATGTATTTACCAGTAAATCATCAAAGTCCATAGCATTTGCCTGCCGACAACGCTCTGAATATCTCACATAAATATCGACCACCTTGGGCTTCTTGTTGTCGTAGAGCGAACAGTTCACAAAAGCATTAGGCAAAATCAAATGGTTTTTGGCCATTGAAATTTGATCGCTCACCGCAGAAGGTTTATAGTCTTTATCATCGAGCCCCATCTCCTTGATAATACTTTTAACCAACGAACGCGCATCAGTCTGATCATAGATAGTGAAGTTCGATGAAAAGCCCATTTTTTCGGCCTCAGCTCTCAGAATTCGCGAGAACACACTATGAAATGTACCCATATTTAGATAACGCGCTTGTTCGTGACCAACAAGCTTCGCAATACGTTCCTTCATCTCACGCGCAGCCTTATTTGTAAACGTAAGAGCTAGAATATTCCAAGGCTTCAACCCTTTTACTTGCAGTAGATAAGCAATTTTATATGTTAGCACACGCGTTTTTCCAGAGCCCGCACCAGCAATCACCAATGAGGCTCCATCACAATATTCCACAGCGCTGCGCTGACTTTCATTCAGTTGTGACAGCAAATCTATCATATTAATAATTCTTTCCTAAAAAACCTCTTATTGTAAAATACAACCACTCTTCACAACGAAAGAGTATCCAGGCAGGCATAACCATATAACCAAACTTTCTTGTAGTACGTCCGTCAAGTAAAGATCTATCTATCGTTTTCCACACCCTACGAAGTTCCTGTAGTCCCCAGCGACAATCAGCCTTACTTAACTCATGACCATGAACAAAGTAGAACATATAGACACCAACTAAGTTTAGCCAACGGTGATTTTCGTATAATGCCAGGACATCACGAGGAGCCTTCTCTTTAAAAAGCATCGATTTCATCGACTCATTTGCCTTTAGATAATCAAAGCGCCTGACACTAATCTGATGTGTCATAGAACCTTCGTGTTGGCGATAATGATATACACCTTTACAACTCATAACACGCTGTGAATAAAGAAAATGCATCCTCGTTGTATTATCATCACTATAAAGTCTGCATGTCGTGTCATAAGGAAAACGTTGGTGAATAGCTGTACGAACCATGTAGACTCCATGAATCTGCCACGTAAGACTCATTCGGAAAGCTTCCTTACCTGTCAAATACTCAAATGACGGCATAGGATATCTCTCTGTATGATCCTGATAATCCATTGACACATCAAAAAGAACTGAATCTACGTTATTATTCTCAAACGCTGATACAGCAAGTTCTAGTGCATCCTCTGCAAACCAATCATCCGCATCTAGAAAACAAACATACCGTCCCTTAACATACTTCAAACCTTCGTTGCGTGCATAAGCCTGTCCTTTATTCTCCTTCAAATGAATAATCTCCACACGTGCATCTCGCCGAGCGTATTCTTGAAGAATATTCAATGAATTATCTGTAGAACAATCATCAATACACAAAACTTGAATATCTCGATACGTTTGCCTTAGTAGCGAATCAAGACACTCTCCTAAATAAGTCGAAGCATTATAAACTGCCACAAGAACGGAAACGTTAGTCATGCCCACGAAGTTTTGACGTTATTTTAGCTCTTAAAGCATTCCAAAGTCGAGTCTTCTGATGTACAATATAAATTGATATAGCCATACTGACAAATGCCAGAATAAGTCCTAAACTCCATGCCATCAAGACATTATCAAGACAAGTGGTAAAATAGACTGCAATGCCTAATGGTACCTGGATAGCCACAAGTTGAACTGCAGAGATAGATATTCTATAACCATATTTTACATGAGCATAGGCATATACCATCACAACATTCATAAAATACGATACACTTAGTGCCAATCCAGTTCCAATAAGTCCCCAGAATTGATAGAAAAGCACGACGAAGAGTACCATTACGACATCAAAAACGCCCTCTAGCAAAAGATAGCCTATAGAGTTTGCCTTAGCCAGTTGTAGATATGCAATAGGCAAAGATATAGCCTTAAAATACATTGAAAGTACTGCAATTTGGGCCATAGAAATAACAGGCAGGAAATCTTGTCTGAATAGTAAAGGAATAGCTACAGGCATAAAGACAATCAGTAGGGCCAACAGAGGAGAAGCGATAAGCAATGACACCTCTATCTGTCGATTTACCATGTCACACATCTGCTTTCGATCATTACCTACCGCCGACAATCGAGGAAAATAATCCGTTTCCATCGCAGAAAAGACCATACCGGAATAGGTAACAGCAATCATCAGTCCTGCATTATAGAATCCCACAGTATCCAGATCGCCTACCTTATTTAAAAAAGAACGGATTAGGATTTCTGCTCCACTACCCAATATACCAGCCAACACAAATGTTCCTCCCAAACGCACCATTCCCATTCCTTCGCCTAAAACGCCAGAACTTCCGTACAAGCTAAAAGGAAAAAGTTTGTAGGAATACCAAATAGTGGTTATCATCATAACGGTGGCCATCAAAATAATGACAGGCACAATTCCCGACTGCCCTAGCGTACTAAATATCACAACAGCTAGTACTAGAGCGACAAAGACATTGATTACCTGTATTATCGCAAGCGCTTTCAACCTTCTACATCCTTTCAAAATAGCAGTTTCGCCACCTGTAATAGCCATTAAGCCTACCGCAGGAGCCAACAAAATGAAATGCAAGGTGTGATCACCCCATGAAAACGTGTTGTTCATTAACGGACCCGCAATCACACATACAAGCATACCAATCAAAGCCGTTAAAAAACTCCACGCACGAACCACCTTAATAAACTTCTGCATACGAACTTCATCTCCAGAGTCATACAACTCTGACACGTGTTTCACTGCACTAAAAGAGATACCCATGTTCGTACTCTGCGAGATAAAGTTTATCGTAGAGTTAAACAACGAAACTAGTCCCATTCCATCGGGGCCCAAGAAAAATGCGACAACCTTGTTGCGTACTAAGCTCACAAGAATACTAAGCCCCTGTACACCACCAAAGATGCCCACATATTTCAGTACGTGACCGTAACTATTTTCGTTTTTTGATGTCATTTTATTAATTCGATATGCAAAAGTACAACAAAAATTTTGATTTTCCGTTATTTTCTTGTAATTTTGTGCATATGAAACTAAGTGTAATTGTTCCTGTCTATAAAGTTGAAGCCACGCTAGATCGCTGTGTGGACAGCATTGTGAGGCAGACATTCACCGATCTGGAAATAATCCTGGTAGATGACGGTTCGCCCGATCGTTGTCCGCAAATGTGTGAAATATGGGCTACGAAGGATTGCCGAATTCGTACCATTCACAAGACAAACGGTGGACTTAGTGATGCGCGCAATGCCGGTCTGGATGTTGCGACAGGCGATTATATTACATTTGTAGATTCTGACGACTATCTTCAAACAGATACATATGAATCGATACTCCCCCTAACCAACGCTTGTGACATCGTGGAATTTCCAATATATCGTTTCTATGGCTCAGAGAAACAATCACTACTATCTTTCCAAGACAACATCTATTCCGACATAGCGTTCTATTGGCTAAAACAAGAAGCATACAGGCATACATATGCCTGCAATAAAATATATAAGACCACGCTTTTTGAGAACATACGATTCCCCAAAGGACATGTATTCGAAGATGCATATACTTTCCCATTGCTCCTTCAAAAAGCCAATCGAATAGGCACGTCCAGTTATGGGTTGTACTTCTACTGTCATAACGATAGCGGTATCACAATATCTGCACAAGGTAAGGAACTGACAGATTTATTAAACTCACATCTGAAAACCATGAGGATATGGTGCGATGACACATACTACATGCATATACTTAACATACAGATGGACGTCTATGAGATGACAGGATTGGCTCAACAATTACCCTTTCGATGCATAAACCCTTTTGTTAAGAATCTCTCAATCGTCCAAAGGTTCAAAGCAATTTTGCATAACATCGTCGGCGTAAGAAGAATGTGCATATTAAATAAAATCATTCATCAATGGAAAAACAAGTTTTGATTAGTTTCATTATACCGGTCTACAATATCCCAACGAATATGTTGTACGACTGTCTTAATAGTATAATTAATCTTTCGCTTAGAAGATTTGAGCGCGAGATAATCATCATTGATGACGGCTCAGACATTTCCCAAATCAAAATGCTCGACAAATACCTTGATGACATTATTTACATACGTCAAAGTAACGGAGGATTGGGCTCCGCACGCAATAGAGGACTGTTAAATGCCACAGGTCAATATATTCAATTTATCGACGCAGATGATACCCTTATATGCAACCAGTATGAACATTGCCTAGACATTCTCCGTTTTTCTTTGCCAGATATGGTTCTGTTTGACTTTTGCAGAAAAAGGAATAGCCAGAAAGTATATAACGACAAGACTGCTATTAGCGGGCGAGAATTAATGCATCATAACAACATTAAAGCTACAGCATGGGGATACGTCTTTAAGAAAACTATTCTGGGGAACCTAAAATTCACCACAGGAATATTCCATGAAGACGAAGAGTTTACTCCGCTTCTGATCCTCAGGGCTGAAAAAATAATTCAAACTGATGCAGAAGCCTACTACTACAGAAAGCGCCCAGACTCAATTACGACGAGCAAAAAAACAAGAGATACGATAAAACGCATTAATGACTTCAAAGGAATAATAATCCGACTGTATCAAACAACAGCAGTTATTCCAGGAATTGACCGATTGGCATTATTACGCCGCGTCCACCAACTTACAATGGATTTCATTTATAAAGTAATTGTAGAGACAAAAAATGAGCATTACTTAAATAGGCAACTGAATGACCTTCAAAAGAATGGACTATATCCTCTACCCAATCGAGATTATACGATAAAATACAAACTATTTCGTCGACTAGCCAATACAAGAAGTGGCTTAGCACTCCTTATGCGCACATTACCATTAATTAAAAAAGAACGATGAGAATCTTATTACTGGGCGAGTATAGTAATGTTCATGCGACGCTGGCAGACGGACTACGTCTACTAGGTCATCATGTCACCGTTGCATCAAATGGAGATTTCTGGAAGAATTATCCTCGCGACATTGATTTAAAAAGACGTCCAGGAAAACTTGGTGGACTTGCACTCATGGCAAAGGTTTATGCAAACCTTGCCAGATGGCGAAACTATGATGTGGTACAACTCATCAACCCCTTGTTTGTTGAACTAAAAGCAGAACACATTTTTCCAATATACAACTACTTGCGACGAAACAATGGAAAGATGATTCTAGAAGCCTTGGGCATGGATTGGTATTGGGTGCATGAATGCACCTACAATAAGCCCATGCGCTATAGCGATTTTAATATCGGCGAAAGAATACGCACAGATGAAACCGCTTTACAAGAACAACATGACTGGCTAGGAACGACCAAAGAACGGCTAAATCAATACATCGCAAACGATTGCGATGAAATCATCGCAGGCCTCTACGACGACTACGTCTGTTACAAGCCATATTTCCCACAGAAACTCCATTTCATTCCTTTGCCCATTCAGATGCCCACCTCTATTACGTCGGATTTCAACACACCAACACGCGTGAAAGTGTTCATAGGCATCAGCAAAGGGCGTAGCACCTACAAAGGAACAGACATTATGCTTCGCGCAGCCCAAGACATTCAAAAGAAATACCCTTCTTTGATGGAACTAGTCAAAGTTGAGGGGGTACCATTTGCAGAATACCAAAAGTTGATGGAAGGAAGTGACGCCATTTTAGATCAACTATATAGCTACACTCCTTCCATGAATCCCCTATTAGCAATGTCAAAAGGCATTATTTGTATCGGCGGCGGCGAACCCGAAAACTACGAGATTATTCATGAACATGAACTCCGCCCAATCATTAATGTACAACCAACCTACGAAAGTGTGTATCACGAACTCGAGCAACTGGTTCTTCATCCAGAACGTATTCCTTTGCTTAAGCAACAAAGTATTGAATATGTACGTCGACATCACGACCACATTAAGGTTGCACAACAATACGAAGCCATCTATAAACGAAGTTAACAAACATGTAATGCGTAAGTAACATACTTACGCATTACAAACATTATACTTTCAAAATATAAACACTATATTTTCAGTTCTGAAATAGCATTATAATGGTGAAACTGACATCGGAGAGAGTACTGCGGCATGGGCTGCCTGTTGAGCAATTGTTGCCAATTCAGGAATAAGCCCCTTTGGTCTGGACTTCATTCCGATACAACTTTTACCCGTTAGAACCTCAAACCATGTGCAGGCAACAATGTAACGTCCAACAACATAGTTCAGATGATAACCATCACGAGTCAAGTCACGATTAACATTTTTCTCTTTAGGCCGACTCTTTGCTAGCATCGTTGTTCGCGCATTTTGTATGGCCGTACCAGAAGGTATATAAAAGGACAAATCGCCTTGATGAAAGTGCATGGCTTTGTCAACAGCCGCTGTGATGCATGAGTACATTAGAAACTGATTGCGGTTATAATTATTAAAACCTTTGTGCTCGGAATCCTGGGAATATGCCCATGTTTGATGGAACCCTAATCGGACGGAATCAACAGTAAGAGCCTTCACATAACCAATCATCAAGCTCAATCCTGGTTCATAAGTATCTTGCCGTCCAGCATCCTGACTTACTTGTTGGAATGTGACTACGTCCCATGGCTCATCAATAATAATATCTCGCAGAGTATGAAATCCCAAGTTGACACGCTTTCCATTAGTTACTTTGCGAAACTCTGTACTGGAATTCATAGAGCGAGCATCCTTCCAATGAGCACTCAAACTCCATCCTCCACGATAAGCGTTTCCAATAATAAAGTTAATTCCTGCTTCTTGGCCCAATTCCCAAAGATATTGTTCAACAGCATCCTCCGAAAAAGAATTTCCAATAGCCAACACCCTTAAGGTGTCCTGCCTCTCCTTTGTCTTTTTCCCCTTTGCGCTAGAGATGTTTACAAGAAGAGAAAAGATTATTAAGATATAGACTTTCTTCATATTTTTGCAAAATAGAGAGCGTGATTTATTAATCACACTCCCTATTATATAATTAATCCAAAAAATTAGTTATTTACAGAACCACCAACGATATCGAGCAATTCACTGGTAATGGCCTGCTGGCGACTCTTGTTGTACTGCAGGTTCAACTGACGCAACAACTCGTCGGCATTGTCTGTGGCTGTCTGCATAGCCACCATACGGGCGGCATGCTCCGAGGCAACGCTGTCGAGCAAGGCTGTATAAATCATGAGGTGGGCCAACTTAGGCAACAACTTGGTAAGCACAGTAGTCATATCAGGCTCCACAATGAAGTTGTCATTCAGTGGCTTCACTTCGTCTTCTCTTACATCCCTCTTCCTACGGTTGCGCTTCAGATAATCTTGAGCCTTCTTGGTGATAACAGTCGACGACAAATCACGTTCATGGTCACGCTCCAACTCGCTCTCAACATCGATAGGCAAAAATGTCTTGTGGGTCAGAATCTGCGAACCGGCACTTTTGAAGTGGTGATAGATTAACTCTACCCTATCCACCTCACCATCAGCAAACCTGCGCCCAAGTTCCATTGCCAAGTCAATACATTGCTTCACGTTGGGTTTGTCCACTAATTCGCAATAGTCGCCCTTAACGTTGAACCCCATCTTCTGAGCCTTCTCTGCCACTTTACGACCTACGGGATATATATCCACATTTTCAGGACCAATGGCGTCAGATAGTTCTTGGACAGCATGCAGCATTATACGTATGACATTGGCATTGAACCCCCCGCAAAGTGACGAGTTGCTAGAGAATACCACAAGGGCCACACGCTTCACCGGGCGCTCTTGGTCATAGATAGTCTGAGCACCAGCTTCGGCTGCAAGAAACGACTTAAGGATGTGTTCCAATAAGGTCTCATAGGGCAGCATATTCTGGATGGCCACCTGTGCATGATGTAGCTTACTCGAAGCAACCATTTTCATAGCACTCGTGATCTTACGCGTGGAGTTGACAGAGGCAATACGACCTTTAATTTCTTTCAAACTTGGCATAGCGGTAGCAAATTATTCTCTTTCACCTTATTTATAGGTTCCGGCAATATCGGCCATAACTTGTTCAATCACATCGGTGGTGATATCGTCAATCTTGCCGCTTGCCAACGTCTCAATAATCTCGGGATGAGCTGAGCGCAACTTATCGAGGAATTGGTCCTGACACTGGCGCACCTTGTCGATGGGCACCTGACGCATCAGGCCGTGCACACCACAATAAAGGATGGCAACCTGCTCACCTACGGGCATAGGACTATACTGAGGCTGAATGAGCAACTGGTTGTTCTTACGACCACGGTCGAGGGTCATCGCCGTCACGGCATCCATATCGCTAGAGAACTTAGAGAAGGCCTCGAGCTCGCGATACTGAGCCTGATCAATCTTCAACGTACCAGCAACCTTCTTCATCGACTTAATCTGTGCTGATCCACCTACACGAGACACAGAGATGCCAACGTTGATAGCTGGACGGAAACCCTGGTTGAAAAGATCACTCTCAAGGAAAATCTGACCATCGGTGATTGAGATTACATTTGTGGGAATATAAGCTGAAACGTCACCTGCTTGGGTCTCGATGATTGGCAGAGCAGTAAGTGAACCACCACCTCTAACGTGACCTTTCATACATTCGGGCAGATCGTTCATCTGTTCGGCCACTTCTTGCTGTTCGTTCATCTTAGCAGCACGTTCTAACAAACGGCTGTGCAGGTAGAACACGTCGCCAGGATAAGCCTCACGACCAGAGGGGCGGCGCAGAATCAGCGACACCTCACGATAGGCCACAGCCTGCTTTGACAGGTCGTCGTAGACCACCAGTGCGGGCAGACCACGGTCGCGGAAATACTCACCGATAGCGGCACCGGCGAAAGGTGCGTAGTACTGCATAGCAGCGGGATCGGCAGCAGTAGCGGCCACGATGATGGTATATGGCATTGCGCCATGCTCCTTCAGGGTTTGCACAAGAGCCGCGACGGTAGAAGCTTTCTGACCGATGGCCACATAGATACAATAAACAGGTTTGCCTGCCTCGTAGAAACTCTTCTGGTTGATGATGGTGTCCACGGCAATGGCGGTCTTACCCGTCTGACGGTCACCAATAATCAACTCACGCTGGCCACGACCGATAGGAATCATTGAGTCTACAGCCTTCAAACCGGTCTGCAGGGGCTCCTTCACGGGCTGACGATAGATAACGCCTGGTGCCTTACGGTCCAGGGGCATCTCGAACGAGTCTTTCAGGTCGATTTCGCCCTTGCCGTCGATGGCCTGACCCAGTGGGTTGATGACGCGGCCCAGCATATTGTCGTTCACGCGGATAGAGGCAATGCGCTTAGTACGCTTCACGACCATACCTTCTTTGATGCCTGACGTGGTGCCCAGCAGCACACAACCCACGTTGTCTTCCTCGAGGTTCATCACGATGGCCATCGTGCCGTTTTCAAACTCCAACAACTCGTTGGCCTCAGCATTACGCAGGCCATAGATACGAGCCACACCGTCAGAGACCTGAAGAACGGTACCAACCTCGTCAAACTGGGCATTGTCTGAGATGCCGTTCAACTGTTCAAGCAGCACCTGAGAGACTTCGCTTGGTTTAATTTTATCTGACATTGTTTCTTATTTTTCGTTATCACGTTATAACATCTGTCGTTATGACGCTATTTCTTTAGTGTTTGTAGAATGTCGTTGAGACGTGACTTAACACTAGCATCCATGCGATAAGTATCGTACTCCAATACGAAACCACCGATGATTTCAGGGTCGACCTGTGTCTCAAACTCCACAGTACCTTGAGTCTTTGCTTCCACAACCTTGCGCATTTTCTGTTCCATTGCAGCAGACACACGCGTGGCTGTGGTCAGTTTACCCAGGATGATGTTCTTTTGTTGACGATAGAGCGTAACGTACGAATTAACCATGAACTGAATCATGCTTTCGCGACCTTCCTTCAACACAAGTGTGATAAAGGACCTCGAAAGTGCTGCCGACTGATCACCACCGGCTGCAGTCTCCAGCAGCATCTGCTTTTTTTCCTTGGCAAGCATCGGGTTGTCTATCGTGTGGCGAAGGGAAGGCACATCAACATAACTCTTAGCCAAGAGTTGCATATCAGCATATACCTGGACTTCGACCTTAGCCTCAGTGGCACTCTTCAAGAGCGCACGGGCGTAACGAACCGATATTACTC
This sequence comes from Prevotella sp. E15-22, assembly GCF_023204875.1. Lineage (NCBI taxonomy): Bacteria > Pseudomonadati > Bacteroidota > Bacteroidia > Bacteroidales > Prevotellaceae > Prevotella > Prevotella sp. E15-22. The sequence goes on along the minus strand of NZ_CP096247.1, from coordinate 1,489,627 downwards.
CTATGTCCATACGCAATCGCTTTAATCCTTAGAAGACACATCATCCAGCATGCGGTCTATAAGTGCCATCTGTGAGGCATCATCCTTAAGGCTGGCACGGAGCACCTTTTCGGCAATCTCGACGCTGAGCGTAGCAACTTGCTGGCGAATGTCTGCAATGGCAGCCTTTTTCTCCTGCTCGATGGCCACACGGGCTTCCTCAAGCAGGCGGGCACCTTCTTGACGGGCCTTCGCCTGAGCTTGTTCAACGATGACTTCACGCGTCTCGGCAGCTTCCTTCAGTATCTGTGCCTGCTTTTCACGAGCCTCCTGCAAGATGGATTCACCTTCCTGCTCGATATTGGCCAAACGCTCCTGAGCCTCGTGGGCCTTGCGAAGACTGTCGTCTATGTATTTGTTTCGCTCGTCCACCATATTAATAATGGCTGGGAAACCATACTTAGCAAGCACGCCAAAGACCACCAAGAACGCTAGCATCATCCAGAACAGAAGTCCCAGATCGGGCGTAAGGATTGCTGGTAATTGAGTGAAATCCATTAGCTAAATTTATTTTACTTGATCAAGAATGCGCAGGCAGCAATAGCAAAGAGGGCACATCCCTCAACAAATGCGGCAGTCAGAATCATCTGAGAGAAAATCTTACCAGAAGCCTCGGGCTGACGGGCAATAGCATCAACAGCGCTGCCACCAATCTTTCCAATACCAATACCTGCGCCAATAACAGCGATACCAGCTCCCAGACCGCAGCCCAGCTGTGCCAGACCTTCAGCGGCTAATAACAATGATGTAATCATAACTTTGAAATGTTTTTTAAGTTGTTAATATTTTAATTTCTTGTTTTTCGTTTGTATGTTGTGACTGCCCTCCTATTCCTTATGATGCTCAGGATGGGCCAATCCAATAAACACTGCCGACAGCATGGTGAATACGTATGCCTGTACAAAGGCTACCAACAGTTCAAGGGCATTCATGAACAGCAGCATGATAGCACTAAAAATGTTTAACGAAGTTCCCAGTGTAGGACCTAATGTCCATCCCAAGAATATGACACACGTAAAAGCAAGAATCATCGCGTGGCCTGCCATCATGTTTGCAAAGAGTCGAATCATAAGCGCGAAGGGCTTTGTGAAGACACCAAACAACTCAATAGCTGGCATAATGGGGATTGCCTTCAAAAAGAGAGGTACATCGGGCCAGAAGATTTCTTTCCAATACTCTCTGTTGCCAAATAGGTTAATTGCGAGAAAAGTACACAATGCAAGGAAAAAGGTGATATTAATGTTGCCAGTCACATTCGAACCGCCAGGGAAGATAGGTATCAACCCCAATAGATTGGTGACCAGAATAAAGAAAAATACCGTGAGCAGATAAGGGGCGTAGGGCTTATAGTGCTTCTCACCAATTGATGACTTAATGACATCATCATTAATCATCATCACCAGCAACTCGATGGCTCCAACAAATCCAGTTGGCGCATTGTCTGTCTTATCATGCCTCTTGTACCATCGTGCACAACTAAGGAATATCACCAAAAGCACAGCTACCACAATCCAAATCTGTACCACATTACGCGTTAAACTCAGATCCAATGGACGAACTGAAGCACCATCAGCCATACGTTCATATATCTTGCCATGAGCCTCTGGATTGAAGAAAAAGCCTTCAGGCAGAGAATGCTCTGTACAGAAATGCCATTCACCGGTCTCGGAACTTCTGATAATGATAGGCAACGGTATGCTAACATCACTAACAATATGCCACTCATATGCATCGGCCAAATGATGCAGCACAATCTCCGGGATGTTGATGGCATCCTCTTCTTCATGCTCGTTGGCCCAGCCAGCCAATGGCATCAAAGCTACCATCAAAAAGAGACATATAGACTTTATATTTTTCATTCTAAAAATTGGATTATAAATCGTTATAAACGATTTGAAACTTTTACAAAGAAGATACTGTGATGAATCAGTGACAGAATATAGAACAAGAGGAATACCATGATAAATGTCATCATGTCCCCATTTTCTACAGTCAGATAGCAGATAAACATAACCAACAACGCACCTAAGAACCTGAAACCAGAGACTGCAGTATAGAACGTGGGCAGCATATCCCGATGATTCAGGGCAACCCATCGCCATAGCAACGACGCAGTCACATCCAACACCAAGACAAAAATGGTACTGACTATTTGTGCAGCCAACAAATCATATTCCCCAAACTTAGCAGTTAAACTAAAGCACAGATTAAGGAATGTGACCATACAGATACTCTGCACTATATAGTTGATGCTCTGTTTTATAATGTCCATACGCGCGTACCTTATATATTATATCAACTCTGCACAAACACTTACAACGTTCTTCTGCACTTCTACAAAGCCTCCGATGATGTCAATGCTCTTCTTCTCGCCACCTTCCAGGACATAAATCACCTTGCCTTTCTCAAGCGTAGAGATAATGGGAGCGTGGTTTACGAGTATCTCAAACTGACCCATAGTGCCAGGCACAAGAACACTCTTCACTTCTCCCTCAAACTCTATCCTTTCCGGAGATACTATCTTTAATTTCAGCATATTCATTTCGGTTTTGGATCTTATCCCTTCGCAGCTTCAAGCAATTTCTTAGCCTTGGCCTTCGCATCTTCAATTGTACCAACACTCAGGAATGCCTGTTCTGGCAAATCATCCACTTCACCATCAAGAATAGCATTAAAGCCCTTGATGGTGTCTTCGATACTGACCATCACACCAGGTAAACCAGTAAATTGCTCGGCCACAGAGAACGGTTGACTGAGGAAACGTTGTACACGACGAGCGCGGTTCACAGTCAATTTATCTTCGTCAGAAAGTTCGTCCATTCCTAAAATAGCAATAATATCCTGCAGTTCCTTGTAGCGTTGAAGTATCTCTTTCACACGCTGAGCACACTCATAATGTTCTTTACCCACAATCAGCGGATCGAGGATACGTGAGGTAGAACCCAAAGGATCAACAGCAGGATAGATACCCAACTCGGCAATCTTACGATCAAGTACAGTGGTAGCATCCAAATGAGTAAAGGTCGTTGCTGGAGCAGGGTCTGTCAAGTCATCGGCAGGCACATAAACAGCCTGCACAGAGGTAATAGAACCAGACTTTGTTGAGGTAATTCGCTCCTGCATAGTACCCATTTCCGATGCCAGTGTTGGCTGATAACCAACGGCGCTAGGCATACGTCCTAACAAGGCAGACACCTCAGAACCTGCTTGCGTAAAACGGAAAATATTATCAATAAAGAACAGGATATCAGCAGCACCGCCGTCTTTTCCACCTGCATCACGAAACTCCTCGGCTACAGTTAGTCCACTTAAAGCCACAGAGGCACGTGCACCAGGCGGCTCATTCATTTGACCATAGACAAGAGTTGCTTGACTCTTCTTGAGTTCCTCAGAGTCAACAAGACTCAAATCCCATTTTCCTTGTTCCATTGCCTCACGGAACTTTTCTCCATAACGGATAACGCCACTCTCAATCATCTCACGAATCAGGTCATTACCCTCACGTGTGCGTTCTCCTACTCCCGCAAAAACAGAAAATCCATTATGTCCCTTTGCAATGTTATTGATGAGCTCCATAATGAGCACCGTTTTACCGACTCCAGCGCCGCCAAACAGGCCAATCTTACCACCTTTCATATAGGGTTCCAACAAATCAATAACTTTAATACCTGTTGACAGAATTTCCTTCTTGGTAGAAAGCTCTTCAAAGGATGGAGCCTCACGATGAATGGGATAGGCCCCCTGCATATCGAGATCCTTCATGCCGTCGATAGGCTTTCCTATCACATTAAGCATACGACCTTTAATTTGTTCACCTGCTGGCATCAAAATTGGTGAGCCCACAGGGATTGCCTCTAATCCACGCTGAAGTCCATCAGTATTATCCATAGCCACGCAACGAACCGTATCCTCACCGATGTGCTGCTGCACCTCTACGATAAGTTCCTGGCCATTGCCACGCTGTATTCTAAGAGCTTCATGGATTTTAGGCAGCACTTTCTCAGCATCCATACCCTTGGTATCGAAGAATACGTCGATAACCGGACCAATAATTTGGGAAATGCGTCCTGTAATCTGTGACATAGTTGTAATTATTTAAAGTTTGTTCTATACTAAATATTGGTGATGCAAAGGTACAAAAAAAACGCATAAACCACAAACTGCGTTGCAACTATTTTTTTCAAAATATAAAAAAAGGACGGATTTATAAAAAATCCATCCCTATTGTTCTAACTGCCGAGCGCGCCAAACGCTGATACATGAGCCCTAACTCAGAGAATCTAAGGACCGACTGCATTGCAGCCTTGCGCAAACTAAGATTCGAACTTTGCAGAGCAACAAGCGCCTGATCGACAAACTCATTAATTCCTCGCTCGTTGGGCTCTTGTTTGTTCAGAAACAATCGCGAGAGGACATGATAACCGCATAGTTGAGTTAGGTCGTCTGGAGCAGCTAGCCATTGGTAAGCTTTCTCTGCTGCAAATGGCAAATGCTGGAAGAGATTGTATGATGCTTGCTCGGCTATCTCGATGGCATCAATCTGCTCTACCCAGATGTCAATAACCTCTGGTAGCACCTTATTAGAAGGCATAATCATTGTTGCGAGAATCTTACATTCACGGACGTTTTCTTTCCACAAAGCAATAGCCAAGTCGTAGTTCGGACCTATTTCCGTTGCTTTCTCCTTCAAACGAGGCAATGTAGCCCCCCAATTCAAGTGATAGTTCACGCCCTTGTCACGCATGGACTGAGCAATAGAGCCATCCATCATCTGGCGGAACGACTGTTTTATTTCTTTAACTTGTTCGTTCGTATTCATATCAAAGTGGCATATTCTGAACTATAACGAAGCATTTGGTGCTCGTAGGTCTCAGAATAATTTATTTGAATATCTGTTATCTCTCCACGTTCATTACATACTGGCAACAGCCAGGGATTAATAAAGCCTTTATATGGCGCTATGTTCAACTTCTTATAACGTCCCAACACCTCAGCATGTAATTCAGAATCAACTTTTATTGCATAGGTTTCAACCAATTCACGGGCAGTCTTATAGTCTCCTTCGCTTTTGATACGTTGAATCTCTGCCAACAATTCTGCAAAGAGATTCCTCAACTCTTCAAAACTACCTATTTCCAATTCGTAATAGCCATGTTTATGCGTCAAATTCATGCTGTTTGCATGAGCCAAACACCATCTTGCTATCAGCGCACGATTACGCATGTGAGCTTCCTCTATCTGGTGTCCAGGTTCAATACGCACCAATTGAGTCATCAACCCATTTAACATATAGGTATAATAATGAGCCTTGTATGCCTCGTTATTAGGCAGCAAACCTAACTCCACTAGTTTCTCGTCGGCCATATAGTAGAGTCCAAACAAGTCAGCCCTTGCCTCTTCAATGGTATTACCATATGCCAGCAACGCATCCGGATCAACACCTGGTAATAGCTGACCGCTACCATGTCCTAAACACTCATGAAGGTCAGTGTGTAAATCATCACAAACGTCAGCATACTTCTCGATAAGTTCTAATATCTTTTTATCCTTAATGAACTCTTCACGAAAACCGCTGCCATGCGAAGCTTTGTTGTATGCTTCAGTAATATTGCTAATGGTGATACTCTTGGAACCATAGCGTGCACGAATCCAATCGGCATTAGGAAGATTAATGCCAATAGCTGTTGATGGATATTCATCTCCGCCCAGCATGGCCGCACAGATAACATTGGCCGATACACCTTTAACCTCTTTCTTTTTAAATCGAGAATCTACTGGCGAATGATCCTCAAACCACTGAGCATTTCGACAGACAATCTGCGTACGATGGGTGGCCTCCTCGTCGATATACTCTACAAGACCTTCCCACGAACCTTTCAATCCCAAGGGATCTCCATAGACTTCAATAAAACCATTGATAAAATCAATTTTGGTATCAAGACATTGCAACCATTTTATAGAGAAATCATTGAATTTGTGCAAATCACCCGTCTGATAGTAGGCAATCAGAGTATCGAGAACTTCTTTTTGTGCTTCATTCTCAGCCACAGCACTTGCTTTCTCTAACCAATAGACAATATGCTTGATGGCATTGGAATAGTGACCTTGAGCAGACCAAGGAAGTTCTTTAACGATTCCATTCTCCTTAACTAACGTAGAATTCAATCCGTAGGATGGTGGCTCTAAGTCTTTTATGTTTTTCATTCTGGCATAAAAATCCTCAGCCTCCCGCTGCGTTACTCCCTGATAGAAATTACATGCAGAAGTCTGAATAAGATCTTCGCCATCTGTCTTATTAACACGTTTAGCAAGCAACTCTGGATCGAAGATGACTGGCAACAATTCGTCTATCAACTCATCTACAGTTTGACCTTCATCTAAAGGTAACTGACGAGCATCAACCTGATGAATCACCTGCCTAAGATACGATTCTCTAAAACCAGGTTTGAACTTATCACATCCATAGTGATGATAGATGCCATTAGAAAACCAAATCCGTTTAAGATATGTCTCTAAGGCACGAAAGTCATCACAATCGCGATTTACATCTTGATTTTGGAAAACAACTTCTAAAGCCTTACGAATTCGAAGATTATATTTCCCATATTGATCAAATATAATATCGCGCCCATATAGTGTAGCTTGAGATAAATAAAAGACGAGTTTTTTTTGCACAAGAGACAAGCTATCGAAACCATTCAAACGATAGCGCAACATCTGGATATCGGCAAAACACTCGTCCTTATACCCAAAAGAATCACAACTCATTACCTGATTTTCTTTAACTTCTCAGGCAGCAATGTTGTATGCTTAATTTTGTACTCTCTTGGGGTTATGCCAATAAGCCTATAGAACGAAGCGTAGAACGACTGACGATTAGAGAAACCAACCATATCGCTTACCTCTTCTATTCGAAGGTCTTGATAACGCTTATCAACAAGGATTGACATTGCTTCTTCAATACGGTACTTGTTTACAAAAGATGTGTAATTCATGTGGAACTTAACGTTTACAACTGCAGAAATGTAACGTGTGTTTGTTCCCAAGTCTAAGGCAAGCTTCTTCGCAGAGTAATCCTTATCCTTGTATTTCTTTTGCATGACAATGACATTGAGAATTTTCTCCTTCAATTCATCCATTAATGTTGGGCTGATCAGACTACGATAAGCTGCATCCCTTTCTTTTTTTTCTGTAATGTTATACTTTGCCATGGTTCAAACTTTAATTAAATGTTTGATTATTCGAATATTTTTTGCAAATGTAGTATTTTATTTTCATATTACAAACAACTTTGGTGAAAAAAATAATAAAAAAGTGAGAAAATGGCTATGAAATAATATTTTTTTGTATCTTTGCACGTCAAAAAGAGGTATTTTGAATATGGAAATGAAACCAACAGCTATTTTACTCCTGCATTGCCCTGACCAACAGGGTATCATCTCAGAAGTTACTAAATTTATTACCGACAACAAAGGAAACATTGTAGACCTAGACCAATATGTAGATCATCAGGATGGCATGTTTTTTATGCGTGTCCAATGGGAGCTTGATTCTTTTTTAATTCCCCGAGAGAAAATCAAAGAGTATATAGAGACACTCTATACACAGCGCTATCAAATGGAGTTTAGTTTATACTTTAGTGACCAGCGCCCAAGAATGGCAATCTTCGTATCGAAAATGAGCCATTGCTTATACGACTTATTAGCTCGTTGGAAAGCAGGAGAGTTTGCGTGCGATATTCCATGTATTGTCAGCAACCATGAAGATCTTCGCTATGTAGCAGAACAATTTGGAATTCCCTACTACGTATGGTCAATCAAAAAGGACCACAGCAACAAAAGCGAAGTAGAGGAAGCAGAAATGAAATTATTAAAAGAAAAGGGCATAACATTCATCGTACTTGCTCGTTATATGCAAATAATCAGCGACGACATGATTGCAGCATACCCTCACCACATCATCAACATCCATCATTCATTCTTGCCAGCCTTTATTGGTGCGAAGCCATATCATCAGGCATGGGAACGTGGCGTGAAAATTATTGGAGCAACTAGCCACTACGTAACAGCCGAACTTGATGCTGGCCCTATTATTGAACAAGATGTTACCCGTATCACACACAAGGATACTCCTGAAAGCCTGGTACTGAAAGGCAAAGACCTTGAGAAAATAGTATTGTCACGCGCTGTCAGCAAGCATATTCAGCGAAAGATATTGACTTATAAAAACAAAACTATTATATTCAGTTGATTTAAAATGCAGGTAGCAGTAGTTAAATACAATGCAGGAAACATTTACTCAGTAATGAATGCACTGAGGCGTTTAGGCGTGGAGCCGCTATTGACTGATGATGCTCAGCAATTGCGTAACGCAGACCGAGTATTGTTTCCCGGGCAAGGGGAGGCTCTTGGTGCCATGACCTATCTACGCGAGCACAAACTAGACGAAGTTATACGTTCCTTAACACAACCTGTATTGGGAATTTGCATTGGCCAACAATTACTTTGCAGCCACTCTGAAGAAGGAGACGTAGATTGTCTTGGCATATTTAATGTACCTGTCAAGCGTTTCTCCCCAGTTCAACACGAAGACAAAGTACCATGCATGGGATGGAACAAACTCTACAACACGAAATCTGCCTTAATGGAAAAAGTAGAATCACAGTATGTTTACTTTGTACATAGTTACTATGTTCCACTTTGCGAGGAAACTATTGCTGAAGCTAACTATATTCAACCGTATAGTGCAGCACTTCACAAAGATAATTTTTATGCGACACAGTTTCATCCAGAAAAAAGTGGTTGTGTCGGCGAAAGAATCATCAAGAATTTCTTAGAATTATGATAGAATTAATTCCCGCTATAGATATCATTGATGGACATTGTGTCAGACTGACAAAGGGCGACTATTCTCAAAAAACCATTTATGGTGATCCCATGGAGATGGCTATCCAATTTGAGAGTATCGGCTATAAGCGCCTACACGTAGTCGATCTTGATGGAGCTAAATCAAAGCACATAATCAATGACGACGTGCTCAGACGAATCACAACCAACACATCACTTGTCGTTGATTTTGGAGGCGGCATTAAAACAGACGATGATATAAAAAAAGCTTTTGATGCAGGGGCTAGCATGGTCACAATTGGATCTATTGCCGTTTCTAATCCTGAGCTATTTAAGAAATGGCTTCAAATATATGGTCCAGATCGAATTATTCTTGGCGCAGACGTAAGAAATGGTTATATAAGTATCAATGGATGGAAAGATAATTCCGAAGAAGAATTACTACCTTTCTTGAAGCGCTATGTAGACATGGGAGTTAAGAATGTACTATGCACCGACATTTCCAAAGATGGCACCCTATCAGGACCTGCTATTTTATTATATAAAGAGGTAATGTCTGCCTACCCCACCCTAAACCTCATTGCAAGCGGTGGTGTAAGTAGCATTGACGATATAAAAGAGCTCAACGCTGCAGACATTCCATCTGTAGTATTTGGAAAGGCTATATACGAAGGAAAAATTAATCTAAAAGAACTATGGGATTGGCAAAACGCATCATACCCTGTTTAGACGTAAAAGACGGTGAGACTGTAAAAGGCGTGAATTTCGTTGACCTACGCAGCGCGGGCGACCCTGTAGAACTTGGTAAAGCCTATAGCGAGGCCGGTGCCGACGAATTAGTTTTCCTTGATATTACAGCCAGCTATGAGGGTCGAAAAACATTTACCGATATGGTTAGTAAAGTTGCACAGCATATTAACATACCTTTTACGGTTGGTGGAGGAATCAATGAACTATCCGATGTTGAGCGTATGCTATATGCAGGTGCCGATAAAGTTAGCATCAATAGTGCAGCTATTCGTCATCCGTATCTAATTGAAGAAATTTCTACCCGCTTTGGCAGTCAAGTGTGTGTCGTTGCTATTGATGCACGTAAAGACGAAGACGGATGGCATTGCTATCTAAAGGGAGGACGTGAACGAACGGAGCGCAGTCTTTTTGAATGGGCACACGAGGTACAAGAACGCGGCGCGGGCGAGATTCTATTTACTAGCATGGACCACGATGGCGTAAAAGCTGGCTACGCCAACGAGGCGTTAGCACAGTTAGCAGACAATCTGCAAATTCCAATTATTGCAAGCGGTGGTGCTGGATGTAAAGAGCACTTTCGTGATGTATTTATCCAAGGACATGCAGATGCAGCATTAGCTGCCAGTGTATTTCACTTTGGTGAGATACCCATCATGGAATTAAAAGATTATTTAAGAAAAGAAGGAATAAACATTAGACTATGACAATAGATTTCAATAAAATGGGAGGGCTTGTGCCTGCAATCATACAAGATGCAGACACTCGAAATGTACTCATGCTGGGCTTCATGAATGAAGAAGCCTACAAAAAAACTATCGAAACAGGTAAGGTAACCTTCTGGAGTAGAACCCGCGAGACCCTTTGGACAAAGGGTGAGACAAGTGGTAACTTTCTCCATCTGGTCAGCATTGACATTGACTGTGATAATGACACGTTGTTAGTAAAAGTACATCCATCTGGCCCAACTTGTCACAAGGGAACAGACACATGCTGGGGTGAAATAAACGAAAAACCTGCAATCACATTTTTGTCTGAACTTCAAGATTTCATTGAAAAGCGTCATCAGGAAATGCCAGAGGGAAGTTATACAACGAAGCTATTCCGAGATGGTATTAACAAAATGGCTCAAAAGGTTGGCGAAGAAGCATTGGAAACAGTCATTGAAGCAACAAACGGAACTGATGAGCATCTGATTTACGAAGCATCAGATATGCTTTATCATCTTTTGGTATTGCTTACAAGTAAAGGGTTGCGAATTGAAGACCTTGCAGAAGAACTGCACAAACGCCATGATCCCAACTGGGATATACAACGCAGGAAGGCAAAAGCCGCAGGTACAATGGATTAAATTCAAAAGAATATGCTCATAGAATACAAGAAAGCAACTATTTGTCAGAAAGATGGCATCACCGTTTTAAGTGATGTTGATTTTCATGTAGACAATGGCGAGTTCATATATATAATAGGTAAGGTTGGCTCTGGCAAAAGTACATTACTAAAAACAATCTATAATGAACTTGATATTGATAAAGCAGAAATTGCTCAAGTACTTGGTAGCGACATGCTGACACTAAAACGCAAACAAGTGCCAGCCCTTCGCAAACAAATGGGCATTATATTTCAAGACTTCCAACTATTGGGAGATCGCAACGTGTATAAGAATCTGCGGTTTGTCTTAAAAGCCACAGGATGGAATAACGGCAAAGAGATCGACGAGCGTATTGACAAAGTTCTTTTTGATGTTGATTTACTTGACAAGAAAGACAAGATGCCTCACGAATTATCTGGAGGAGAACAACAACGTATCGCTATAGCACGTGCTATTCTTAACTCACCGAAGTTAATCGTTGCAGACGAACCAACAGGAAACCTTGATCCTGAAACAGCTGATGGTATCATGCAGTTATTACGACAGATATCCCAAACAGGAACAGCAGTCATCATGACAACCCATAATATGCCTTTACTCGACAAGTATCCAGGTATCGTTTACCATTGTCATGATGGACATTTTGAAGAGGTTACAAACGACTACAACAAAATTTGTATTGCAGAAGAGGAAGAAAAAGAAACTAATAACATTATAGAATCATGAAAGTAATGAAATTCGGCGGAACCTCTGTAGGCACGCCACAGCGAATGAAAGAAGTGACAGCTCTAGTCACCAAGTCAGGAGAACCCGTTTTTGTTGTTCTTTCTGCGATGTCAGGAACCACCAACTCTCTCGTAGAGATATCAGATTATCTATATAAGAAGAATCCTGATGGTGCAAATGAAGTCATCAATGGCCTTGAACGTAAATACATGAAGCATCTTGACGAACTTTACACCAAGGACGAATATCGCACACAGACTGCAGAATTCCTTCGTGATGAATTTAACTATTTGCGTTCTTTCACAAAAGAGCTCTTCACATCTTTTGAGGAAAAGACAATCGTTGCACAAGGCGAAATGATGTCTACGAACATGGTAGTTAACTACATGAAAGAGATTGGTATTAATGCCGTGTTACTGAACGCCCTCGACTTTATGCGAACCGACAAAAACGCAGAGCCTGATCCCGTCTACATCAAGGAAAAACTGGCTGCTCAGATTGAACAAAATCCGGGAGCACAGGTTTACATTACACAAGGTTTTATTTGTCGGAATGCTTATGGAGAAATTGACAACTTGCAGCGTGGAGGTTCTGACTATACTGCATCGTTAATTGGCGCAGCATTGAATGCCGAAGAAATTCAGATATGGACAGATATTGACGGTATGCACAATAATGACCCACGCGTTGTTGACCACACACAACCTGTACACCAACTGCAGTTTGAAGAAGCTGCAGAATTGGCATACTTCGGAGCAAAGATTCTGCATCCTACATGTGTACAACCTGCCAAATATGCCGGCATACCTGTTCGTCTTTTAAATACGATGGATCCTGATGCTGAAGGTACAACCATTTCTAATGCAACAGAATATGGAAAGATAAAGGCTGTAGCTGCGAAAGACAACATTACAGCCATCAAAATCAAGTCTTCTCGTATGCTCTTAGCAACAGGTTTCCTCCGCAAAGTATTTGAAATTTTCGAAAGCTACCAAACACCCATCGACATGGTTTGTACATCTGAAGTTGGTGTATCAATGAGTATCGACAACTCATCACATCTTGGTGAGATTATGGATGAGCTAAAGAAATATGGTACTGTGACCGTTGATACCGGAATGTGTATTATCTGTGTTGTTGGCGATCTTGATTGGCAAAACGTTGGCTTTGAGTCAAAAGTTATGGATGCCATGAAGGATATTCCTGTTCGCATGATCTCATACGGAGGTTCTAATTATAACATATCCTTCCTCATTCGTGAAGAGGACAAGAAACGTGCATTACAGAGTCTAAGCGACAATTTATTTAAATAAACACATCCAAAAACCAACATGAAAGGACATTTTCCTATAGAGAGGTTCGCTTCCATGCGAACTCCTTTCTACTATTATGATATGGATTTGCTACGCCAAACGCTGCAGGCCATTACTACTGAAGCCAACAAGCATGAAGGATTCTGTGTCCATTATGCTATTAAGGCTAATGCCAACAGCCAGGTGCTAAAAACCATTCGCCAAGCAGGTTTAGGAGCTGATTGTGTTAGCGGTGGTGAAATAGAAGCATCGTTAAAAGCAGGCTTCCCGTCTTCAAAGATTGTTTATGCAGGCGTGGGGAAAAGTGACTGGGAAATCAATCTTGGTCTAGACGCTGGCATTCAGTGTTTTAATGTAGAAAGCGTACCTGAACTAGAAATAATAAATGAATTAGCAGGAGCCAAGAACAAAATTGCTAATGTAGCATTTCGCATCAATCCAGACGTTGGTGCTCACACCCATGCCAACATCACGACAGGACTTGCAGAGAATAAATTTGGAATTGCCATGCGAGACATGGAATCCATTATCGAACAGGCAAGTCAGATGAAGAATGTCAATTTTGTCGGACTCCATTTTCACATTGGTTCCCAAATACTAGATATGGGTGACTTCCAAGCACTCTGCAACCGAATTAACGACTTGCAGGATCAATTAGAGCGTCATCATATTATCGTAAATAGCATCAATGTCGGCGGTGGACTTGGTGTTGACTATCAACATCCCAATCGTATACCCATTCCAGACTTCAAGGCATACTTTGACACCTATGCAAAACGTCTGAAATTACGCCCAGGACAAACTCTACATTTTGAATTGGGACGAGCAGTGGTAGCCCAGATGGGGTCATTGATAACTCGCACATTATATATTAAGAATGGTGCCGCCAAGAAGTTTTGCATTGTAGATGCAGGCATGACCGACCTGATAAGACCGGCCCTATATCAAGCTTATCACAAAATAGAGAACATCTCTAGTGAAGAGCCTTTTGAAACATACGATGTTGTAGGTCCAATATGTGAATCAAGCGATGTCTTTGCCAAACAAGTAGATTTAAATAGCACCAAAAGAGGTGATTTCATTGCAATACGCAGCGCTGGTGCCTATGGCGAAATAATGGCATCTCAATACAACTGCCGTCCACTTCCTGTAGGATATACAAGCGACGAGTTATGACAGATTATCAATGATGATGAAAACTGATATACGATACCTACATCTGCTATCAAACACCTATCCCACCATTGCTGATGCAGCTAGTGAGATAATCAATTTGGAGGCAATTCAGAATCTGCCCAAAGGGACAGAGCATTTTCTTGCCGATTTACACGGAGAGCACGAAGCATTCATTCATATTCTGAAAAATGCTTCTGGCAATATTAAGCGCAAGGTTTCCGAGATTTTCGGCAATACAATTCGCGAAAGCGAAAAGAAAGAACTATGTACTCTGATTTACTATCCCGAACAAAAGCTTGAGCTCATTAAAGCCGGAGAAGAAGAGCTAGATGATTGGTATCGTATCACCATACATCAATTGGTACGCGTATGTCGCGACGTTTCAAGCAAGTACACTCGTTCAAAAGTTCGAAAGAACCTGCCCGAAGAATTCTCATACATCATTGAAGAACTACTTCATGAACGTACAGAGGATCAAGATAAAGCTGCTTACGTGGCTGTAATTGTAGATACCATTATATCTACCGGGCGTGCCGACGATTTTATTGTTGCCATCTGTAATGTCATTCAACGATTGGCCATTGACCAACTGCATATCTTGGGTGACATTTTTGACCGTGGACCTGGTGCACATATCATTCTAGACACCCTACGTCAATACCATTCATGGGATATACAATGGGGAAACCATGATATACTGTGGATGGGAGCTGCTGCAGGAAATGATGCTTGTATATGTAATGTACTCCGCCTCAGTCTTAGATATGCCAATCTGGCAACACTCGAAGAGGGATATGGAATAAACCTGGTGCCACTAGCCACTTTCGCACTTGACACATATGGTGATGATCCATGTGAGGGATTTGAGCCAAAGCTATTGAAGGATGATGGAAAAATGGACGAAAAGACTCGTCAACTTATTGCCAAAATGCATAAGGCAATATCCATTCTCCAGTTCAAGACCGAGGCTCAGATAATCCAACGTCATCCAGAGTGGAAGATGGAAGATCGGAATTTGATAGAGAGAATTGATCTCAAAAAACAAACATGCGAAGCTAATGGCGTGAGTCACTCCATGAAATCATGTCATTTTCCCACTATCATCGAAGGCAAACCATCAGAATTAACACCAGAGGAAGTTGATTTGATGCAGAAGCTGCATCACTCATTCAGGGTAAGTGAGAAATTACGTAAGCATATCCGCACCATACTAAGTCATGGTTGCATGTATACAATCTGCAACAAGAACTTATTATTTCATGCCTCTATACCACTCAATGATGATGGTTCTTTGAAGGAAGTCAGCATTATGAATCAAACATATAGTGGTCGTGAATTGTTGGATGCCATTGGTCAGACTATCCGCAGTGCTTTTCAGAATGACACTCCTGCCAATCAGAAAGCATTTGCCAAAGACTATTTCCTATATCTATGGTGTGGAAAGGACTCCCCTCTTTTCGACAAATCGAAGATGTCAACCTTTGAACGCTATTTCCTGACAGATAAAGACACATATCACGAAGAGAAAGGCAATTACTTTAAATTGCGAGACTCCGCAGAAGTATGTGACCGTATCCTTGATGCTTTTGGCGTAACTGGTAATAATAGGCATATCATTAATGGTCATGTCCCTATTCATGTATCCAAAGGTGAGAATCCAATTAAAGCCGGCGGTCGACTGATGGTTATTGACGGTGGTTTTTCAGAAGCTTATCATAAAGAGACCGGTATTGCAGGTTATACATTGGTTTACCATAGTCGTGGTTTCCAACTTGTTCAGCACGAACCTTTCACTAGTGCACAGGATGCTATACTCCGTGGAACAGACATCAAATCCACAACACAGATTGTTGAGATGTCAGCTCATCGGATGTTAGTTGCAGACACTGATAAAGGTGCAGAATTAAAAACACAGATAATAGAACTGAAAGATTTGCTGTATGCCTATCGTCATGGCATCATCAAAGAGAAGCGGTTGTAGTTTTCAAAGACACAATAATCAAAAGCAAATGGCATACTTAGACTATCTAAGTATGCCATTTACATATGCAGAATGCCATACTTACGATAGCTAAATAGCATACTTAGTATTGGCATTAAATTCTGTATTCGTCAGATTTTCAGTTCTCTCATCAGTTCACTCATACGTTGGAGCGTTGAGATGCGTGTGGGCACCAAAGGCAAACGCAAAACATTCTCGATGAAACCCATCTCGTGAAGCATGGCTTTGACGCCAGCGGGATTTCCATCAACGAAAAGCAATGAGAACAAATCTGTAAAACGATGATGAATAATGCGAGCAGGATCATATTCTCCCTTCATCTGAAGTCGAATCATCTTCGAGAATTCTTTGGGCAGAGCATTACCTATTACAGAGATAACACCTACAGCGCCACACGAAATCATAGGAAAAGTCAGTGAGTCGTCACCTGAAATAACGTCAAAGTCACGAGGTTTGTTCTTTATAATCTCGTCAACTTGCTCTAGGTTTCCACTTGCTTCTTTAATAGCAACAATATTCTGGCAGTCACGAGCCAACCTAACCGTTGTTTCTGCTTTCAGGTTCACACCGGTTCGTCCTGGTACATTGTAAAGGACTACAGGCAGAGACGTGGCAGCAGCAATTGCTTTGAAATGTTGATATAAACCTTCTTGCGACGGCTTATTGTAATATGGACAAACACTCAGAATACCATCAATACCCTTAAAATCACCTGTTTTGAGCTCCTCAACAACAGCTGCAGTATTATTGCCTCCGCAACCCATAAGTATGGGAACTCTTGCTTGAACCTTGTCTACTATCAAGTCCTTTATGCGTTTCTTCTCTTCCGCCGACAATGTAGGTGTCTCGCCCGTAGTGGCAAGAATGCATAAGAAATCCGCGCCATTCTCTAATTGATAGTCAAGAAGACGCAAAAGAGCGTCGTAATCAACAGATCCATCTTCCTTGAAAGGTGTAACGAGAGCAATTCCCAACCCCTTAAAGATATTGTATACCATAATACACTGAGTCTAATTTGGTTGCAAAGGTACAAAAAAGATTGCAAACTAGCGAATAGTTTGCAATCTTTTTTTATAGGCCAATTTTATTCTCCTTTAAACAATTCTTTGATGCCTCCAATGCTTCCCATCAGGTTAGTTGCTTCGTAAGGCAGATATACTGTTTTCGTCTTATCACCCTGTGCCAATTCCTGTAGCATCTGAATATATTTCTGAGCCAGCAGATAGTTGGCAGGATTAGTACTTTTACCAACAGCTTCTGTAATGAGTTCAATAGCTTTTGCCTCGGCTTCGGCTTTACGTATACGTGCTTGTGCTTCACCTTCCGCCTGAAGAATGGCTTGCTGTTTAGCTGCTTCCGCACGGTTGATGGTAGCTGTTTTTTCGCCTTCTGAAGCGAGGATCTCGGCAGCCTTCTCACCTTCCGATGTCAGGATCTGTGCACGTTTATTACGTTCGGCCTGCATCTGCTTTTCCATGGCAGTGAGTACTGATGACGGAGGAGTAATATCCTGCAGCTCTACACGATTCACCTTAACACCCCATTTGTCTGTTGCATCATCAAGCACTGCACGGAGTTTTGTATTGATTGTATCGCGTGAGGTCAGCGTCTCGTCAAGTTCCAACTCACCAATAATATTACGAAGGGTTGTCTGCGTCAACTTTTCAATAGCATTGGGCAGATTATTAATCTCGTATGTAGCTTTGAAAGGATCCATAATCTGGAAATAAAGCAATGCATTAATCTCCATTTGAATATTGTCCTTGGTAATGACATTCTGTTTGGGAAAGTCGTATACCTGCTCACGAAGATCAATATTGTTTGAATATACATAGCGCCCGTACTTTAACACCACCACATTCTTGGCCTTATCCACAAATGGGATAATGAGGTTAATACCTGGTTTCAATGTAGCATGATAACGTCCTAGGCGTTCAATAATTTTTGTTTCCGACTGCGGAATGATAACAAGAGCCATTTTGGCAAAGAACAATACCAAGACAGCAACTGCAATCAAAAAATACAATGATAGTTCCATAATTATTGATAATTTTATGATTAATAAATGATTATACTCTCTTAACAGTGATAATAATACTTTCGCGTCCTACAACAAGGACTCGTGTTCCAACAGGAATGTCAGAATCCTCAGTAGACACGGCTTTCCAGTCATCGCCTCCAATGGCGACACGACCGTATCCGCCAGCTTTTATCGTTTCACTTACAACGCCATGCTGTCCAAGTAAAGCCTCTGCATTACTCAATCTATCCTCATCTGCTTTATGAAGATATCGTAGTGCAAAGGGACGAATTTGGAAAATACTCAAAGACGTAGCAATGATAAAAACAGCCAATTGCACATATATGTTTGCAAAAGGCGATACTATGGCTGCACCACAAGCGCCTATGGCAAAGCAAATGATAAAGAAATCGCCAGAGGATAGTTCCAAGATCAATCCCAATACGGCTACTACAGCCCATACTTGCCACATATTGGCAGTTAAATACTCAATCATATCCTTTTCCTTTCTAAATTATTATAATGATAGTATAAATTCATCCCAATCACGTGTTGAACCCTTTTGGCCAAATATCTTCTGATACAATCGGCTACGTGTTGATGCAACACTTTCTTTTGAGTGTGCAGTTAGCGAGGCAATGTCTTTGGGTTGCACGCGAACCTTTATTAATAGACACACTCTATAGTCTTGTTCACTCATCTTATAAAGACTATACAATTTTTCCGTGAAGCCCGTATACACATGATTCACAATAACCGACAACTGTTGCCAATCTTCCTCACCCATGCTACGTCCTTCTGCCATCAGAAGTTTCATTCTCAGATAGACATCCGATTCGAAAATGGCCGTCTCCGCCTGATTACGTTTTTCGTTGTCAATGATTGCCATCTTGTTGGCATAGTCCAACTTTGCTTTTTTCTCTTCCAATTCCAATTTCAACATGGAGTTCTCATCGCCCAATTTTTTCAAGAGTTCCTCCAGCTCTGCAATCTTAACCTTGTTTTGTTCAATACGCAGTAAACTTTTGGTTTCATTCTCTTCTTGTATCGCATGTACCTTATCTAAGCGTTGGCGCAGCAAAAGTATCTTGCGTCTACTGTTCTGAACAGTGACGATGAAAAGTACTATATAGGTTATCGAACCTATAATTAGTAGGAATACCTCACGCTGAGTTAATATGGTCATCAGTTGGTTCATGTCGCAAAGGTAAAACAAAAATGCGAATTACACAAACTTTTCAATTCGCAATAATTCGCATTTAATTTTTCAGTTTGCAAAAGTTTGCAAACATCCTAATTGTATTATCGACTTCCGATATATAGGAATATCATTCCCAGCAATACTAATGCCAAATCAACAGCCTTTGCCTTCAGATTCTTTTCATGGAAAAGAACTGCTCCACAGAGAAATGACACAATAACACTTCCTCGGCGAACCATTGACACAATGCTTATCATCGCTGCTGGTACGCTCAAAGCATAGAAATATACGAAATCAGCTGTTGAAAGAAACAAACTCACACCTATAATGGCCCAATCCCAATGGAATGGTGTTGTTTCTTTGTGCTTAGGCCACCAAAGTAATATCAGCATGGCCAACATCATAATACATTGATAGATGTTATACCACGATTGCACCATCATGCGATCTAGTCCCACACCCCCTTCGCTCACGGGTGCCATAAGGAACTTATCGTAGAGTCCACTGACAGCTCCCATCATGGCAGCACCAACAATCATAAAAATCCAGTGGTTGTGCTTGAAGTCAATTCCCTCTTTCTTTCCACTTCGACTGAGTAACAAAAACGAGATAATGGCAAGTGACACACCTATCCATTGCCAGACGTTAAGACGTTCACCAAAGAATAATAAGGCACCAATGAGCACCATCACGGGACGTGTAGCATTAATGGGGCCAACGATTGTAAGCGGAAGATGCTTCATACCGAAGTAACCCAACACCCACGAAGAAAGTACAATGAAAGCCTTCAGTACAACAAACTTATGTGTTTCCCATCCACCACTGCCAACATGAAAGATGCTATCATCAAGCAAGTCCGTTGACTCACTGAGAATAATGAAAGGTAGGAAGATCAGAGATGAAAACAGCGTATTCAGGAAAAGTATTGGAATCACTGCATTATTCCTTAGTGCTTTCTTTTTCAGCGAGTCGTAGATGCCCAGGAAGGCAGCAGACATGAATGCTAATATAAGCCACATATAATATCGTGTATGTTTGTTTAATTAATAGGTAATATTAACGAGAAACAATGCATTGCCGGGCATTGACTCACCTGCTTCGGTGCGTCGCTTACCTTCTATCACCGTTCTGAAATCATCGAGTGTCATTCTGCCACGACCAACCTCAATCAGTGTGCCCACCACAGCTCTAACCATATTTCTAAGGAAGCGGTTGGCTGTTATCTCAAAATACCAGGTGAATGACGATGTCTGATGCCATTCTGCTTTGGTCACATGACAAAGGGTGGTCTTTACATCTGCATGACTCTTACAGAATGCACCGAAATCCTCATATTCCATTAGAATGCGAGCCGCCTCGTTCATTTTATCAAAGTCTAGTGGATAATGCAGTTCGCAGGAATAATGACGTTCAAAAGGCGATTTCTCCGTATGAATATGATAATAGTATGTTCGTGATGTAGCCGAGAAGCGAGCATGTAGGTCGTCACTCACTTGCTCCACCTTTTGAACGGCAATGTCCTGCGGCAGTAGCTTATTAAGTTTATAAGCCAATTGCCTGCAGTCCAATTCACCTACGTAATCAAAATGAGCCACCATCATGCTGGCATGCACTCCAGCATCGGTTCTTCCTGCACCTGTCACAATAATTTCCTGTCGCAACAGCAACGATAAACCGCGCTGTAACTCTCCCTGTACCGAGATTCCATTAGGTTGAATCTGCCAGCCATGGAATCGAGTGCCATCGTAACTTAATGTAATGAAGAACCGCATAGACTGATATAATTACTTTATAATTTTCTTTCCGTCAATAATGTAGATACCATGCTCCAAGGTCTCCTTGTTGGTACCCATAAAACGTCCATCGAGTGTATATATGCGACCTATAGAACTTGTACTCATGGTCTCAATCGCAGATGTTTCTAAAGGCATTACCAACACTTCATCTAAGAAGAAACGTGACTTCGAGCCTGACAGGCTTTGGAAAGTCACCGTTACAAGGCCTTTACCGTTCAATTTCAGCTCATAGTTCTGGAACGCACCTCTATTCATTGTTACGGTGCTCTTACTTA
This sequence comes from Prevotella sp. E15-22, assembly GCF_023204875.1. NCBI lineage: Bacteria > Pseudomonadati > Bacteroidota > Bacteroidia > Bacteroidales > Prevotellaceae > Prevotella > Prevotella sp. E15-22. The sequence continues at coordinate 1,468,114 of NZ_CP096247.1, read as the reverse complement.
CCTCTGCACCTGAAGCACTAACGGTAAGTATATCACCTTCAGAATTTGCATTCCAGGCACCAGCGCGGAAAGTTAATTTAGCTTCACCCGTCAGTTTGAAAGCAGGAGTGGTTACATCACCCTTAGCCTTGGTTGTACCAAATTTAGCACACTGATTAGCACCATATCCTCTTCCGCCATTAATATTGATGACCCATCCATCATTGTCAGTAACAAATTCGCCATTAGCAATACTACTATTCCAAAAGCCGTCGTTACCACCAGTACCTGTACACTGATTGAATGACTCATAGAAAATTGCACCTTCTGGTTTCAAGGGATTATCATCATTTTGATTACCCTGGTTTGTGCCGGCCACATAGCTGAATCCTATTGTACCATCAACATTTTGAGTGATTCCCTCTATAGAAGCATCAATCCAATTGGTACCATTGATATTCTTTTTAAAAAACTTTGCAGCCTTGGCAGCAATGTTGTCGTATGTCTTGAAATCCTTGTTGAACGATGTAACGTTACGCTGAGGGAATGCATCACCTTCGCCTGTGAAATAGGTCTGCCCAAAATATGTAGACTTCTGACAGCGACCATCGGCAGGCACTACCACCATACGCTGATGGTTAGGATCGTCATTGGGGCCGTTCTGCGCCCATACCTCCTGATCATAATCACAATGTGTGATGAGCAGTCCGCCATAGTTAAGAGAGGCATCCCATCCTTCGAGTTGACGGTTCTCGAGCATCAGGAACTCGTTAACGTTTCCCTTATTATAGATAATATAGCACTCACCACCATTCTGCAACGACTTCATATTCGTTACAGTCATATCCTCATTGTCCAACTCTATTGGTGTAAGCCATCCAGCTGTCCATCTCTCATAAGCCGTATAGCCAGCTGGCTGATAGCCATCACCATTGTAGCTGCCTTGATCCATCAAATCCCAGAAGTCCATACCCTGACCGCCACTGTAGTCCACATCATAAAAATCAGGATAACCCAAACAATGTGAGAATTCATGACAGATAGTACCGATACCCTCAATAGCTTTGTTTCCATTCAACTCTGATCCGCAGGCATAGGTATTAACCTTCAAACTAGTAGAAACATTCACAGGTCCTGTACCGTCACCATAGTAATTAGCAGAACTCAAATCGTAGGCGTGTGGCCATATAGTTTCGTCCTCACCACCGTCAGCCTCACCCTGACCAGCATAGACAATATACACCTGATCAACATAGCCGTCATTGTTCCAGTCGTACTGCTGCCAATCACTCACTTCACTTTTTGCCTTCGTCACAGTCTCACAGACCATTTCTCCGGCATGCATATCATTACCGTCAGCATCGTTTTGACCATAATACTGGGCATTTTTGCTCACTGTTACAGGTCCCACGATATCGAAGTCAAGCATAAATTGGCCACGGCTTTGTGCCTTAAAATAGTCGGCCATAGAACCCTTGAACTTTCCCTCAGAATAGCCTTCTTCATTAGCAATTTTCTGAAACAACTCATTATTGTGTAAAGCATTAAACTTGACATCTTTGAAGTTTACCAAAATAATCAGTCCTTTCTTCTGGCCGAAATAACTGCCTACACCTGCCTCTGGAAGTCTTTGGACACGTTTAGCATTGGCTTGATGACGCATAACCTTCGCTCTGTTGACTATTTTTTGTCCGTCAATCTTCTTATAGCATTCACCATCTTTCATGTAGGCTATACCATCAGCTGTTTTCCAAAAATGACCGAACTCATCTCCAACGAGTGTGGCTCTCACAATCGAGCCATCGGCCAATGTTATTTTTTTCCATTGTCCGCGTTTCGCGGGAATCGCGACGGCTGATAAAGCCATCGATAACATCATAGCAATTATAAAAAAATTTTTCATAAATTAGACTTCACTATCTTCTTAAAATTCGCTCGTAAAATGAAACTGAATATGCTCAAAATCCTGCTGAGCCATTGACAAAACATAACCCGAGTCGGCCAGGAAGACATCCCTGCCTTCCTTATCCTTAGCCATATATTGGTATTTACGTTTCTTGAAGTTCTCAAGTTCTTTTTCATCGTCACTCGAAATCCAACATGCCTTATATAGGTGCACTGGTTCCCAACGACATTTAGCATTGTATTCGTTTTCTAAACGATATTGAATAACCTCGAACTGTAGCTGACCTACAGTACCAATAATTTTGCGACCATTGAACTGGTTAACAAACAATTGAGCCACGCCCTCGTCCATTAGTTGATCTATGCCCTTCTGAAGTTGCTTCGATTTCATGGGATCATCGTTCTCAATATACTTGAATAATTCGGGTGAGAATGAAGGTAATCCGCGAAAATGCAGTTGTTCACCCTCGGTTATAGTATCGCCAATTTTAAAGATTCCTCCCGTATCAGGCAAACCAACGATATCACCAGGCCATGCCTCATCGATAGTACTCTTACGTTGGGCCATGAATTGCGTAGGCGAAGTGAAACGCATAGTCTTGCCCTGACGTACATGCAAATAAGGCACATTTCTTTGAAACTTGCCACTGCACACCTTGCAGAATGCGATACATGAACGATGATTAGGGTCTATATTTGCTGTAATCTTAAAGATGAATCCTGAAAATTTCTGCTCTTCAGGCTGCACATCACGTTCCTCCGCTTTTGTCGGACGAGGACTCGGTGCAATTTCCACAAAACAGTTCAACAATTCTTGCACGCCAAAGTTATTCAATGCAGAACCAAAAAATACTGGGGCAACCTCTGCTGAGCGATATGTCTCAACGTCAAACTTTGGATAAACACCTTCTACTAACTCTAGATCCTCACGTAGTTTTGCAGCATCTGCTTCTCCAATACGAGCATCCAGTTCCACACTATCAATGTCAACCTCTACTTTTTCTGTTACACGCTGTTTGTCAGGTGTAAAAAGATCAAGTTTATTTTCATAAATATTATAGACACCCTTAAACTTAGCACCCTGATTAATTGGCCAACTCAACGGACGTACTTTAATTTCCAATTCTTGTTCCAATTCATCCAACAAGTCAAAAGGATCTCGACCCTCACGATCCATCTTGTTAACAAAGATAATAACTGGTGTTTTACGCATACGGCAGACCGTCATCAGTTTTCGTGTCTGCGTCTCTACACCCTTAGCGCCATCCACCACAATAATAGCAGAATCCACAGCTGTCAGTGTACGGAATGTATCCTCTGCGAAATCTTGGTGGCCTGGTGTATCCAGGATATTAACTTTATACTCAATATCTTTACCGTCGGGAGTATAATCAAACTCCATAACAGAAGTGGACACAGAGATACCACGCTGCTTCTCTATCTCCATCCAGTCACTCGTGGCCGTTTTCTTAATCTTATTGCTTTTCACAGCGCCAGCCACCTGAATCTGTCCGCCAAACAGCAGAAATTTCTCTGTCAAAGTAGTCTTACCAGCGTCTGGATGCGAAATAATCGCAAATGTTCTTCTACGTTCTATTTCTTGATTCATAATTCAATTTTAATTATTCATGAGAAGTTTGTTTATACAAACCTCAAGACTATCTTCCCAATAAGGAATCTCTATATCATAGGTTCTCTTTATTTTTGTTTTGTCAAGCACACTGTAGTGTGGACGAGCGGCTGGCGTTGGATATTCCTCAGTATGTAATGGATGAATTTTACAACCAACAATGTTAGACATGCGATGAATTGCTTTTGCAAAATCATACCACGATATAACGCCCTCATTACTAAAATGATATACACCTGGAACTATACCTTTTCTGATAATTAAAAAAATAGCTACAGCTAAATCACGTGCATTAGTAGGTGTTCCTATCTGATCGAAGATAACTCCCAATTCCGGCTTTTCTTTTCCAAGACGCATCATCGTCTTGACAAAGTTATTTCCAAATGTACTATATAGCCAAGCTGTACGAATAATCATCGACCTTTTACAATTCTGCTGCACAGCCTTTTCGCCAGCCAGCTTTGTGCGTCCATACATGCTATTTGGACAAACTGGATCAGTTTCGACATATGGTTTATGATTTTTTCCATCGAACACATAGTCCGTTGATATTTGAATCATCCAACCACCTCGTCTCTCTACGGCTGCAGCCAAATAACCAGGAGCATCAGCATTAAGAACAGTGCAAAGTGTTTGATTATCTTCTGCTTTATCCACTGCTGTGTAGGCAGCACAGTTTACGATACCATCAATTTTGTTATCGCAAACGAATTGTTCAATTGCTTGGCGATTAGTAATATCTAATTCTGCAACATCGGTATTATAATAAATATTCTCAGGGAACTGCTCTTCAAGCAATTGCATCTCATTGCCCAACTGTCCATTGCAACCTGTAACAAGTATATTCATATCTATTAAAAATCTAACGGTTCTTCTTTATCTTTCGCATAATAGTCAGTTAGCATGCCAATAAAAGAGGAAACCTCCTTCACTGCATGTTCCGTATTAGGTGTAATCTCTTTTTTCTGAAGTCGTAACATCATCACACCATAAAGCAAATTCAAACAAGTTTCAATCTCCCCTACTTCTTTATTGTCACCACGATTACGCAATTCGACGATAAAAGGTAGAACCTTATAATATGCAGAATTATAGAAAGGAAATTTAGAAGAACTCAGAAGCTGTTGATGCAACTCAGTGAGCAATTGTAGTGTTACCTTATTAATCTGAAGATGTCCATGCTCACGACAGCCCTCCTCATTCATCATCTTTATAAGGTTTCCAAACCAATCAGCCTCCTCATCCTTCTGCTCATTATCATAATCAAAACGATCAATATACTCTCGACGGATACGTGACAACGAGCATCCAAAAGCGCGGATAGTATCCTCGACCTGCCACATATAGAGCAGGTATTCCGCAATATTTTTCTTACGTAATTCCTGTGCAATAAACATAACTAAAAGTTACTAGAAGATATTATACAAATGCAAACTCGTCAGTGTAGACAGAAGAATAACTACACTGCCCAAAATGACCAGCATGCCAATAATCTGATTTATTATGCGAATTCCGTTGGTATCAAACTTTGTACGGATCTTGTCAACCAACCATGTCAGCCCCCACCACCATACCAATGCGCCAGCTACAATGCTCAAAAATCCCGCAACCATCTCAATAGGTCTTTCTGGTTGCAGACCAAAAGCAAATTGAGCATAAAGTGCCATAAAAAGGAAAATAATTAGCGGATTACTAAGTGTCACCAAGAACGCAGTTATACCATTATGCGTTAACGTACCCTTATTCTGCCCCGGTTTTCGCATATTTTTCGTCGGATCTGTCCGATAGGTATAGAGCCCAAACAAAAGCAGCATCAAACTACCCACAATTTGCAGATAGAACCGATTTGTATCATTGCTTACAAAATCAACCACCAAACCCATTCCCAACCCGGTAACACCAGCATAGATAATATCACTCATCGCAGCGCCACATCCTGTAACAAATCCATACCAACGCCCTTTGTTCAATGTGCGCTGTACACAAAGTACTCCAACTGGTCCCATTGGTGCGGAAGCGATAATGCCAATGAGCAATCCTTTAAATGCTATATCTAATATATTGGGTATGGTATTGAGCATAACGACTGCAAAGGTACACTTTTTTAGCCACTTTATAGACTTTATTGGAGTTAAAAGGAGTTAAAGGCCATGAGTTTTGCAAAGAATATCGTAACTTTGCAGCAAACAATAATTGTAATTCTACACAAAAATTCTTCGACATGAACGAACAAGCACTTTTGAAGCCATTTGTAATTGGCTTAGATTTAGGAGGTACTAATTCTGTTTTTGGAATAGTAGACTCAAGAGGCGACATTAAAGCAACCACAGCGATAAAAACAGGAGGCTACAACAATGCAGAAGACTACGTAAACGCTTGTATTACTGCCTTACAACCCATCATTGAACAAGTTGGTGGTATTGAAAAAATAAAAGCAATGGGAATAGGCGCACCTAATGCAAACTATTATAAAGGAACAATTGAATATGCTCCTAATCTACCATGGGCACACAATGGTGTAGTCCCTCTTGCCAAGATGTTTAGCGAAAGATTAAACAATATTCCTGTTGGAATGACAAATGATGCTAACGCCGCAGCAATCGGCGAAATGGTTTATGGTGTTGCTCGTGGAATGAAAAACTTCATTGTAATAACATTAGGAACTGGTGTTGGCTCTGGCATCGTTGTAAATGGTCAGCTTCTATATGGACACGATGGATTCGCAGGGGAATTGGGACATGTAACGATGGTTCGCGGTGAATCAGGACGTCTATGCGGATGTGGACGTACAGGATGTCTCGAGGCATATTGCTCTGCCACAGGTGTTGCACGTACTGCCCGTGAATTATTAACAACAACAGACCGTCCTTCAATACTTCGCGACATGAACATTGAAGATATCACATCTCTTGATGTTAGTATAGCCGCTGGCAAGGGTGACATATTGGCAAAAGAAATATATGAATTTACAGGAAAAATGCTAGGAGAAGCTTGTGCAGACTTTGCAGCATTCTCATCTCCAGAAGCATTTATTTTCTTTGGCGGAATGGTTAAAGCTGGTGAACTAATTATGAACCCCATTCGCGAATCATACGAATCTCACGTAATGGAAATTTTCAAAGGTAAAGCAAAATTCTTAATTAGCGGACTCGATGGCGCTTCTGCTGCAGTGCTCGGTGCCTCTGCTGTTGGTTGGGAGATACAATAACAATAAGGGCTAGCGCATTGCGAGCCCTATTTTTTTATATTATGATTTTTTATTTTTCAGGAACTGGCAACACGAGATGGGTTGCCGAAGAACTAGCAAAAAAAACTGGAGAAAAACTCCTCTGTATTCCAGACGAACTTAAAGGTGAGTGTTCATACTTTTTACAAGAAGGAGAAAGACTCGGCTTTTGTTTTCCCGTACATGGATGGCAGCCACCCCGGATTGTTAAGGATTTTATAAACAAAGTTACGTTTTCATTTAAATCACCCATCTATATTTATACAATTTTGACATGCGGAGACAACATTGGACAAGCCTTGGAATTATTTAAGAAAGAACTTGACAAGAAGCGTCTTCAAATTTCAAGTGCGTATTCACTTATCATGCCTGAATCATACGTTTGTTTGCCATTCATGTACACTGACGCACCAGAAAACGAGCTTAATAAAATTCATAAAGCAACAATTGAATTAACGCGTATAGCAAATGAAATTATTAGTCGAGAGTCTGGTATTGTCAGAATAAACACTGGCAAATTCCCTTGGATACTAAGTCATGTGATTGGAGCCTATTTTAATGCTTTCATGATAAGTGATAAAAAATTCTTTGTAGAAGAAAATATTTGTATTCATTGCAGGAAATGCGAGAAAACATGCCCCATAGGAAACATCTTTATCAAAAACGGCCTACCCCATTGGCACCATAATAACATTTGCACAAATTGCCTAAGTTGTTATCATCACTGCCCAAAACATGCTATCAATTATGGAAAAATCACGCGTAAACGGGGACAATACTTTTTTGGTCACACAATAAACAACCATTAATTTTTGGCACGAATTTTGCAAAGGATTTCCTAGAACATAATTTTTCATAATTCTATGCAAAAAGGTAATATTGGGGTTACAACAGAGAACATTTTCCCCGTCATCAAAAAGTTTCTCTATAGCGATCAAGAGATTTTCCTGCGTGAGATAGTTTCAAACGCCGTTGACGCCACTCAAAAATTAAAGACCCTTCAAGAGAAGGGAGAATTTAAAGGTGAGATTGGAGATATCACTGTACATGTGAACCTCGACATAGACAAAGGCACCATTACCATTAGCGACCATGGTATCGGTATGACAGAGGAGGAGATTGACAAGTATATCAATCAGATAGCCTTCTCAGGCGTAACCGATTTCCTTGAGAAATACAAGGACAATGCCAACAATATCATCGGTCACTTCGGCCTTGGTTTCTACTCTTCATTCATGGTTTCTAAGAAGGTAGAGATTATTACTCGTTCATGGAAAGAGGGATCTAAGGCCGTAAAATGGAGTTGTGACGGTTCACCTGCCTACGAGATTGATGATGCTAAGCGCGAAGCTCACGGTTCAGACATCATTCTCTATATCGACGATGATTCTAAGGAATTCCTCGATAAATTCAAACTTGAGGGATTATTAAATAAATATTGTAAGTTCCTTCCCGTTCCTGTTGCCTTTGGTAAGAAGACCGAGTGGAAAGACGGCAAACAGGTAGAAACTGCCGAGGATAACATTATTAATAATGTAGAGCCGCTGTGGACGAAGACTCCCTCTACGCTGAAGGACGAGGACTATAAGTCGTTCTACCGTACACTCTACCCCATGCACGATGAACCTCTGTTCTGGATTCACCTGAACGTGGACTACCCCTTCAACCTCACAGGTATTCTTTACTTCCCACGCATCAAGAACTCGCTGGAACTGCAGAAGAACAAAATTCAACTCTACTGCAACCAGGTGTTTGTAACCGATCAGGTGGAGGGTATCGTACCTGAGTTCCTGACCCTGCTTCATGGTGTTATCGACTCACCCGACATTCCTCTGAACGTGTCTCGTTCTTATCTCCAGAGCGACCGTGAGGTCAAGAAAATCTCTACCTATATTACCAAGAAGGTATCTGACCGCCTGAAGGCTATTTTCAATGAAGACCGCAAGGCCTACGAGGAGAAATGGGACGACCTAAAACTCTTCATCAACTACGGTATCCTAACCGAGGAGAATTTCTATGACCGTGCCAAGGACTTCTCGCTCTTCAAGGATACAGAGGGGAAATACTTCACTTTTGACGAGTATAAGACACTCATCGAAACTGCCCAGAAGGATAAAGACGGCAACCTCGTTTATCTCTATGCCACAAACAAGGACGACCAGTATTCTTATATCAAGGCTGCCCAGAACAAGGGTTACTCAGTATTGCTTTTCGACGGACAGCTTGACGTCCCCTGTATCCAGACCTTGGAGCAGAAGTTCGAGAAGAGTCGTTTTACCCGTGTTGACTCTGACACTGTAGATCACCTCATCCAGAAAGAAGACAAGCCCAAGACTGACCTGAGTGACACAGAGCGTGACAATCTGTCAGCCATATTCCAGACACAGATGCCCAAACTCGACAAGGCTGAGTTTATCGTTGAGGTCAACGCCCTGGGTAGCGAGCAGCGTCCTGTTGTCATCACACAAAACGAGTGGATGCGTCGTATGAAGGAGATGAGCCGTTATCAGAGTGGCATGGGCTTCTACGGACAGATGCCCGACACATTCAATATCGTGCTGAATAGTGACCACCCCCTGATTAAGCGTGTACTTGGCGACGCCCAGGCTCAACTGAGTGACGAGCTCAAACCCATCGAGGGTGAAATCAAAGGACAGGAAGCTCGTCTGGCTGCGCTGAATCAGCAGACAGAGGGTAAGAAGCCAGAGGAAATCACACAGGAGATTAAGGATGACAAAGCCAACACCCAAAAGACTATCGACGAGCAGAAAGAGAAGAAGGAAGGCGTGCTACGCAGCTTTGCTGAGAAGAACGACGTCATTCATCAGCTCATTGACCTGGCCTTGCTTCAGAACGGTATGCTAAAGGGCGAAGCGCTCGATAAGTTCCTGCGACGTAGCGTAGAACTTATCAAGTAGACATTACAAAATTACACATAATAACAAAGGGACGGACATAATTCCGCCCCTTTTCTTTTTTGCTTACCCATTTTTTTTACTCATTTTTAGGTATTCTCATTGAAAATTTGTAACTTTGCAACCACGAAATTAATTTCACTATTTTAAAATAGGTAACAATGATTTATTCTAAGGAAGTTGAAAACATGTGTGTTGTGGCCAAAGGCCCCAACCACGGTCCTGCTCCCATTCCCGAAGAGGGCAAGTGGATTCAGGCCAAAGAGATCAAGGACATTTCGGGCTATACCCATGGTATTGGCTGGTGCGCTCCTCAGCAGGGTGCTTGTAAGCTAAGCCTGAACGTAAAGGACGGCGTTATCCAGGAGGCACTCGTTGAGACCATTGGCTGCACAGGTATGACTCACTCAGCAGCTATGGCTTCTGAAATTCTGCCTGGTAAGACCATCCTCGAGGCTCTGAACACCGACCTCGTTTGCGATGCTATCAACACCGCTATGCGCGAGTTGTTCCTGCAGATCGTTTACGGACGTACACAGAGTGCTTTCTCTGAGGGCGGTCTCGTAATCGGTGCTGGTTTGGAAGACCTCGGTAAGGGTCTGCGCTCACAGACTGGAACACTCTATGGCACCGTTGCCAAAGGTACCCGCTACCTGGAGCTCACCGAGGGTTACATCACCAAACAGTTCTTGGATAAGGACAATCAGGTTTGCGGTTACGAATACGTGCACCTGGGTAAGATGATGGAAGCCATCAAAGACGGCATGGACGCCAACGAGGCTGTGAAAAAGTTCACTGGCTCTTACGGTCGTACCACTGCTGAGCAGGGAATTGTTAAGGCTATTGACCCACGTAAAGAGTAAGGAGGACAAAAATTATGATTAGAAAAGTATCATTCGAGAGCTACGAGCGTCGCATCAACCAGGTGCTGGCTGCTCTGAAGGAGAACGGCATCAATAGCATTGAAGAGGCTAACGAGATTTGTGAGAAGGCAGGCGTTGATCCCTATCAGATGTGTGAAGAGACCCAACGTATTTGCTTTGAGAATGCTAAATGGGCATACGTATGCGGTGCGGCCATCGCTATTAAGAAGGGCGTTAAGAGCGCTGCTGAGGCTGCCGAGGCTATCGGTATCGGTCTGCAGAGCTTCTGTATCCCCGGTTCAGTGGCTGACGACCGTAAGGTAGGTCTGGGTCACGGTAACCTGGCAGCTCGTCTGCTCCGCGAAGAAACCGAGTGTTTTGCTTTCCTGGCTGGTCACGAGTCATTCGCAGCTGCTGAGGGTGCTATCAAGATTGCCGAGAAGGCTAATAAGGTTCGTAAGAAGCCCCTTCGCGTTATCTTGAACGGCCTTGGTAAGGACGCCGCTATGATAATCAGCCGTATCAACGGTTTCACATACGTACAGACTCAGTTCGACTACTACACTGGTGAGGTTAAGGTCGTTAAGGAAGTTCCTTATTCTGACGGTCCCCGCGCTAAGGTAAAGTGCTACGGTGCTGACGACGTTCGTGAAGGTGTTGCCATCCTGTGGAAGGAGAACGTTGACGTGTCAATCACTGGTAACTCTACCAACCCCACCCGTTTCCAGCACCCCGTAGCTGGTACCTATAAGAAGGAGCGCGTGCTCGCTGGCAAGCCCTACTTCTCAGTAGCTTCAGGTGGTGGTACTGGTCGTACTCTGCACCCCGATAACATGGCTGCAGGTCCTGCTTCTTACGGTATGACTGATACTCTGGGTCGTATGCACTCAGACGCTCAGTTCGCAGGTTCTTCTTCAGTACCTGCACACGTTGAGATGATGGGCTTCCTGGGTATTGGTAACAACCCCATGGTAGGTGCTACTGTATCTATCGCTGTGGAGATTGACCTTGCTCTGAACAAGAAGTAATTAATTATCTCTGATAATCACGAGTTTCACGAATTGTGCGGTTTCAGTCTTACGGGAATGATTTCGTATGATTCGTGAAATTTTATTAATCCCCCCCCCAATAGCATTCAAAAAATGGATATTACTGAACGATTCCTTAACTACACAAAGTTTGACACCCAGTCATCAGAAGAGAGTGAGACTGTACCTAGCACCTCGAAACAACTTATTTTTGCTCGCTACCTGAAAGAAGAATTGGAAGAGATTGGTCTTCAAGACGTGTCACTCAATGACAAAGGATACATCTACGCCACCCTACCTTCTAATATCAAGGAAGAGGCGCCAGTTATTGGATTCATATCACACTATGACACGAGTCCAGACTGCTCGGGAGCCAATATCAAGCCACATATCGTGAGCAACTATAGTGGTGGAGACATTGAACTGTCCGAAGGTATCATGCTCTCACCAAGTAAGTTTCCAGAGTTGCTGCAACATATAGGCGAAGACCTAATTGTAACTGATGGTCACACTCTTCTGGGTGCCGATGACAAGGCCGGAATTGCAGAGATTGTGCAGGCCATGGTGTATCTTAAGGAACACAAGGAGATAAAGCATGGTAAGATTCGAGTAGCATTCAATCCCGATGAAGAAATAGGCATGGGGGCTCATCACTTTGATGTAGAGAAGTTTGGTTGTGAATGGGCATACACAATGGATGGAGGTGACGTAGGCGAACTGGAGTTTGAAAACTTCAATGCAGCCTCTGCCAAGATTACCATCAAGGGAGTGAGTGTGCATCCAGGCTATGCCAAAGACAAGATGCTGAATGCTAGTCTGCTGGCTGCCGAATTCGTTGGCATGATTCCCGCCGACGAGACTCCAGAAACAACAGAAGGCTACCAAGGCTTCTATCACCTGACAGGCATGCAGACACAAACAGAGCTAGCAAAGTTGTCATACATCATCCGTGACCACGATCGCAATAAATTTGAGGACCGCAAACGCTTCATCCAGTGTATTGTCGACAAAATGAACAAGAAGTACGGAGATGCCACAGTATCGGCAGAAATTAATGACCAGTACTATAACATGAAGGAGAAGATTGATCCTCAAATGCATGTCATCGACCTAGTGCTTAGAGCTATGCAAGAGAGCGGTGTCACTCCTAAAGTGCGTCCCATCCGTGGTGGAACCGATGGAGCTCAATTGTCATTTAAAGGGCTCCCCTGCCCTAACATTTTTGCCGGTGGCATCAACTTTCACGGTCCCTATGAGTTTGTGCCTATCCAATCCATGGAGAAGGCCATGCAAGTCATTGTAAATATCTGTAAACTCACAGCCGAGTACAATTCATAATGGCAGAACTACCCACAATGATTCGAGATCTTGCACTGATGCTCATGGTTGCAGGTGTGGTAACTTTGGTTTTTAAGAAGCTAAAGCAACCTCTGGTACTTGGTTACATCGTAGCTGGTTTTCTTGTTTCGCCCCACATGCCCTATACGACCTCAGTTGTCGACATGTCGAATATTCATTTGTGGGCAGATATTGGCGTTATGTTCCTATTATTCTCATTGGGTCTAGATTTCTCATTTAAGAAAATCTTGAAAATGGGAGCTTCGCCCATCATCTCAGTGGTATGCATCATCTTTGCCATGAGCATCCTTGGAGTCATTGTAGGTCATTCTTTTGGATGGTCCAAAATGAACTGCATCTTTCTAGGCGGAATGCTAGCCATGAGTTCCACCACTATCATATACAAAGCCTTCGACGACCTTGGCCTGCGCCAACAGCAGTTTGCAGGCCTGGTAATGAGTGTACTCATCCTAGAAGACATCTTAGCAATTGTTATGATGGTTATGCTAAGTGCAATCGCTAGTGGTAGCAATCCCAATGGTGGTCAGATGCTAGGTGCGGTAATAAAAATTGGTTTCTTCCTAATTCTTTGGCTTATAGTTGGAATATTTGCTATTCCATTGTTTTTGCGAAGAGTACGTAAACTCATCAACAGCGAGGTTTTACTCATCGTTTCCTTAGGGTTATGTTGCGCAATGGCCGTCATCTCAACCGAAGTAGGATTCTCATCTGCTTTTGGTGCCTTTATCATGGGAAGCATTCTGGCTGAAACTATTGAGGCCGAAAGAATAGAGAAACTTGTAGAGCCCGTAAAAAACCTATTTGGAGCCGTTTTCTTTGTCTCAGTTGGCATGCTTGTTGACCCAAAGATTATAGTTGACTATGCTCTGCCAATCTTTACCTTGGTAATGACCATCATTATAGGGCAAGCCATCTTTGGTTCGTTTTCCTTTCTGCTTGGTGGCGAATCTTTAAAGTCAGCCATGCGATGTGGTTTTTCTATGGCACAGATTGGTGAATTCTCGTTTATCATCGCCTCACTAGGTCTTTCACTTGGTGTCATAGGCAATTTTCTATATCCGGTTGTGGTAGCCGTATCCGTTATAACCACTTTTCTCACACCTTACATGATACGGCTTGCCACGCCGGCTTATAATGCATTAGAAAAACGTTTACCAACACGTATTATAAAGTCACTGAACCACCTATCAACAAGCCATCCTAACACTACCGAGCAGAGTCAGTGGAAGCGCCTTCTCACTCAGATGACGATTAATACTCTTGTCTACAGCATTCTCTCTTCGGCCGTCATCGCAGTCATGTTCACCTTTCTACTTCCATTCACACGCAAACTACTGCCTGGTTGGGAACTACACTGGTATGCCAATGCCATTACCGGCATCATCACCGTGTTATGTATTTCGCCCTTCCTCCGTGCCATGGTCATGAAGAAGAACCGCAGCGAAGAGTTTAAAACTCTATGGCAAGAGAGCAATCGCAACCGTTTACCCCTATTATTCACCATTTTGGTGCGTGTAGGCATCGCTGTGACATTTATTTTCTATATATGCAACTACCTTAGTAGATTCACCCCAGCCATAATGATTACCGTTGGTCTATTGGTCATCATATTAATCGTTTCATCAAAAGGCATTAAGCGTCGCAGTATCCTACTGGAACGACTGTTCATCAACAACCTTCATTCACGTGATATTGAAGCTCAGGTACAAGGAAAGAAAAAACCTCTATATGAAGGAAAGTTATTAGATCGAGACATTCATATTGCAGATTTTGACGTTCCTTACAATTCGAAATGGATGGGACACACATTACGTCAACTAAATCTTGGTCGCAAATATGGGGTTCACATCAGTAGCATACTTCGAGGAGGTTTCCGGTTAAACATCCCAGATGGCAATTCTATCATATATCCATATGACAGACTTCAAGCTATCGGCAGCGACGATCAGCTAACTACATTTCGTAACGCCATCGAAACCGAAATACTGGGAGAGGATACCGAATTAGAAAAACGTGAAATGAAACTCCGTCAATTAATCATTTGTAGCAATAGCCCATTAATTGGAAAAACCCTTGAAGAAAGTAATATACGTCGCCATTACAATTGTATGGTAGTAGGACTTGAAGAAGGAAAAGAAAATCTATCATCTATATCAACAGCCAGAAAATTTCAGGAAGGAGATATACTGTGGGTTGTTGGAGAGCAAGATGATTTAGATATACTATCAAGATTCTGCAAAAGTTAAATTGTCACATTTCAACTAAACAAACAAGGTGTTTAGAAGGAATATATGACATACTTATTGAGGAATAACAATATATTTATTTATCTTATATATATCAAAAAAAACAGGGAGCGTTATAATAATCACACTCCCTATTTAATATCTATACTATAACAAAATTAGTTCTTGAAGAAGTCTTTAACGGCCTCATTGGGAACCATCTGCTCATCAAAGATGTAAGCACCAGTCTTTGGACTACGAACCATCTTGATGACCTTTGAGTAAGCGCGACCATCCTTCGAACCTTCGTGGAGGGTTGCAACGGTTTTCTTTGCCATACTGTCTTACTTATCTTACTTAATCTCCTTGTGAAGAGTCATCTTCTTCAGGATGGGGTTATACTTCATCAACTCCATGCGCTCAGGCGTGTTCTTACGATTCTTGGTCGTAATGTAACGGCTGGTGCCGGGAAGACCACTATTTTTCATCTCGGTGCATTCCAGAACTACCTGGACGCGATTACCTTTTGCTTTCTTGCTTGCCATGGTCTATTAGTCTCCTATTACTTTAATGTCCTTCCAATCCACGAAGCCATTGGCAACAGCCTGCTTCAGTGCAGCGTCAAGACCTACTTTATTAATCATGCGAAGGCCAGCAGCGCTAATCTTCAACTGAATCCAGCAACCTTCCTCTACATAGTAGAATTTCTTGCTGAACAGGTTTACGTCAAAGCTACGCTTGGTACGGTGCTTTGAGTGAGACACATTGTTACCAATCTGTGCCTTCTTTCCTGTGATTTGACAAATTTTCGACATTTCTATCTACTTTAATTGTGTTCCTTATTGTAACTTACTCCAAACAGGGTGCAAAGGTACTGAATTTTCTTGTAAATTGGAAGTGTATATTTAAGAATTATAATAATCTTAATGATTTTTAACACTCACCCTCACTATCTGATGTACCGTTTGCACTTTCAGCCTTCAAGAACTCGCAAAGCAAATTCATAGCTCGATTGGTGGCATTCTGAAGATTGATATCGCGCCCTTCATCCTCGCTCAACTTGTATGTTATCTGTTTTTCTGGGGTGCCGCAGGCCAACCAAATTGTACCCACTGGAATTTCTTTCGTACCGCCACCAGGTCCTGCAAAACCCGTGGCAGCAACAGCATAGTCTGTATTAAGGGCCTTACATGCTCCCTTAACCATTTCAATGGCCACCTCTTCGCAAACGGCTGTTTTCTCTTCAATCAACTCGTGCGAAACGCCTAAAAGGTTCTCTTTCACCTCGTTAACATAACAAATAATGCCTCCCTTAAAATATTTTGAAGCACCGGGAACTGCAATCAACGCCTCACCAATGCGACCACCTGTACAACTCTCGGCTGTACCTACGGTCTTTTCAGACTCCCATAGCAGCTGACTCACCTCTCTGCTAATGATTTTTCCTTCTAAATCCATATCTTTTTACTTAAAAGTTACTTTTGAAAATGCTGGTGCATCAATCTTACAGAAATCACCATCCAGATATTTCTTGTATCCCACAATACCAATCATCGCAGCATTATCTGTGGTATAACTGAACTTAGGAATATAAATTGTCCATCCATAGCGACGGGCATGGTCTTTGAAAGCATTACGAAGACCATTGTTAGCACTAACACCGCCAGCAACAGCAACATGTTTGATACCAGTCTGCTTCACTGCCAAGCGCAGCTTCTTCATCAAGATATCGACAATAGTCCACTCCAACGATGCAGCCAAATCTTCCTTATGATGCTCTACGAATTCCGAATCATTCTCCACCCACTTACGTAGGTTATAAAGGAACGAAGTCTTCAACCCCGAAAAACTATAGTTAAGCCCAGGAATCTGAGGCTCAGAGAACTGATATGCCTTTGGATTACCTTGACGTGCCAAGCGGTCGATAATGGGACCGCCAGGATAGCCTAAGCCCATAACTTTTGAGCATTTATCGATAGCTTCACCCGCAGCATCATCAATGGTCTGTCCAAGTACCTCCATATCGTTATAAGCGCGCACCAACACTATCTGTGAATTACCACCACTCACCAACAAGCATAAGAATGGGAGGGGCGGTGGATTAAAGTCACCCTCGCCACCATCAATAAAATGTGCCATCACATGGCCTTGCAGGTGGTTGACATCTATCATTGGAATGCCCAACGAACGAGCAAAACCTTTTGCAAAACTGACGCCAACAAGTAACGACCCCATCAAGCCTGGACCACGTGTAAAGGCAACAGCACTCAGCATTTCCTTGGTAATGCCCGCACGTTTAATGGCTTGGTCAACTACAGGTACCACATTCTGCTGGTGGGCACGTGAGGCCAATTCTGGAACAACGCCGCCATAGGCTTCATGAACGGCTTGTGAGGCTGTTACATTAGACAATAGAACGCCATTCTTCAAAACGGCTGCCGACGTATCGTCACAACTAGACTCTATACCCAATATGTAAATATCGTTTTCCATTTAAATTTTATGTCGTTATAATAACATTACGTTTATTGTTATTACGTCATATCATTATTACAACCTTAATAAGTTAACACTTCCACACCATGCTCTGTCATAAGCAACGTATGTTCCCATTGGGCACTAGGTTTTTCATCTTCCGTGATAACTTCCCAGCCGTATGGATCGTCAGCATCAATAAAAACACGCCATGTACCCATATTTATCATCGGCTCTATGGTAAACACCATTCCTGGAACCAAGAGCATACCAGTGCCACGATAACTATCATGATCGACTTCTGGTTCTTCATGGAACTTCAAGCCAACACCATGACCAGCCAAGTCTTTCACGATACCATAACCATATTTCTTACAATGTTTCTTGATAGCATGACCTATGTCACCCACAAAGCCCCAAGGCTTGGCAGCTTCCATACCTATCTCTAAACACTCTTTAGCGACACGCACTAGTTGTTCCTTCTCAGGAGTTGTCTTTCCAATGATAAACATACGTGAAGCATCTGCATAATAGCCATCCTTGATGGTTGTAAAATCGACATTGATAATGTCACCCTCTTCAAGCACATCCTCCTCTTTGGGAATACCATGGCATACTACCTCGTTGATACTGGTACATACACTCATCGGAAAGCCTTCATAGTTAAGGCAGGCAGGAATTGCATCATGCTCTTCGCAATAGCTGCGACATATTTTATCAATCTCGAGAGTGTTCATACCAGCATGAATCTCAGCAGCCACTGCATCCAAAACGCCGGTATTAATCACACCTGCACGACGAATGCCCTCTATTTGCTCAGGGGTCTTAATAAGATCGGGAGTAGGAACCAACTTGCCCTTACTCTCCCAATACATAATTTTCTTATCAAATTCAGTAGGTTCCTGTCCTGGATGACAGTGCCATCTGCGTTTTTTTGCCATAACCTGTTTGTTTATAATGGTGCAAAGGTACTGCAAAATGACGGAAACGCAAAATTTTGGGGCACGAATTATAACTTTTTAGAATATTCCACCACCGTTTCAACCAATGCTGACGGGTTTCCCATATCATAACGATAGCCTTTCAAACGCAAACCTATCATACCCGAACGGCTACGGACTGCTTCCAACGCAGATGTGAGTTCAATTTCTTTAGAAAAATCACCCGATGCATCCGCTGCCGCAATATCTGCTCCTAGCTGCATAAAAACTTCTGGAGTTAGGATATATTGTCCAAATACCGAACAATACTCTTTTTCGCCCTTTTTGTTTTTCACACCTAAGAACTCTTCTGCATAGCTTGCTTTTGGTTTCTCAACAAATGTGTTTACATGTAAGACGCGTTCATCTTTATCTTCCCAAACTCCACTCATGATACCAAAGTGGCTCACCATTGTCAAAGGAACTGGATAGACACCCAACATAAGCTTATTATAACGCTCATATGCCTCTATCAACTGCAAAGCACAAGGTTTATTTGTCATGGAACGACTCAAAGTATCACCCAACATAAGTAACACGGGCTCACCCTTTGCAAAATTTGCCGCTTGATATACTGCATGACCAAAGCCACGCTTCTCTGTTTGGATTACATAATACAAATGTTTGCCGATATCAAGAATTCTATTTTCATACTCTTGAGATTCTGCATTCAATTTATTGAAATGCTCGGAGCTCAATGGGTGATCAAAGAATTCACGATATAACTTACGTTCCTCTTCACTCCCCAATACCAAACAGATTTCTTCGATTCCACTTTGAATAAGTTCCTCTAACAGAATCAGAATAACGGGACGCACCATCCCATCAGGGCATGGAATAGGGAAAAAATCTTTTTTTAGACAGCGTGTAGCTGGATAAAGACGTGTACCCAAACCAGCCACAGGAATAATCGCTTTACGGACCGTATGAACAGGCTTAATTGTAAGACAATAGGCACGCATGCCTAGGTTGTTCAAGTACTCAACCAACTGCTGTTGGCAATTAGGATCCTTAGTTAGAAACTGAACGGCGCCATCTCCGTGAGAACCAACACCTTTACCACCATAAGTCAGTGTTTTAACGTGTTTATCGTTAAGAATGGCATGCAGTTTGGGTGCAGTTAGTTCCTCTGGGCACATTGGCGCAACCTGAGCATTAAAAACGGCTTCGGTTTCCGTCATCAGCAAGCCTAACTGTTCCACTTCGCCATTAGCCATATACTGAATAGCACGTTGGACAAATTCCGTATTCTTCACGCCAAGCGCCTCATGAAGCTTTCTTTCTTGTTCATTGGCAGGAAAAGGGTATGCCTTGTTTAGGTCTGCTAAGATTTTAATTGTATTTTTTCCTGCACATAAGTCAGCAAAAACCCAATAAAGCGGCTTCTTTACATTTAGGGTCTGAACTTCTATTTCATCGCCATCAAAAGTCATTAGGTTAGGTTTAACGCCAAAAGCACAAGCCTGATCGAGACGTCCACAACGCGAAGAGGTTCTCAGCTCTCCAACATAGGCGATATTCATCTCGCCCATAGTATTAAGGTTCAGCTTATAAATCAGATTAAAGGCTCGTGCAACCAGTACACAAATGGCAGCCGATGAAGAAAGACCACTTTTCATCGGAAGTGTCATATCTGTGATAGTAATGCGCACGCCACCAACTTTATACCATTCTAGCATATATGAAGCCACTCCAGCACAGTATCGGAAAAAATCACCCGAACGAGCGACACGCTTCAATGCTTGTTCATCCATAGGGCAAGAGAAGTCACTCCACATACCTTCCATTTGCTTTGCCGTACTATAGACTTCAAAAACTGTCGACTTTTCAACCTCCGCATAGACACCTTGCTCAATACCTGTCACAATGGCAGCGCCAGGAAGAATATCAGCATTCATCGTCCTATAATGACCAGCCCAATCGGTATGCTCTCCAAACAGGCACAATCTGCCCGGTACAAATAGCTTCAACATAGTAATATCTGTTTTATGTTGCAAAGGTAACAAATAAAAAGTATTTTTAACGCATTATGCCAACAAAAATTTAACACGCATAAAAAAAAGTTGCCAACACTTACCGCATTGGCAACTTTAAAAACGTATTTTGGGAAAATAAGTCCGTAAATTCTATAATAAAGGGCTTTATCCTCCAAAGTTATCATACATGATTGACTCAGGATCCACACCAAGAGAATCAAGCATTGAAACCACAGCTTTCGACATGGGACCAGGACCACACATGTAGTACTCAATGTCCTCGGGGGCTTCATGATCCTTCAAATAAGTATTCAACATCACTTGATGAACGAAGCCTGGAGTGTACTTCACACCTGCAGCATCGGCTGCGGGATCAGGACGGTCCAAAGCCAAATGGAAATGGAAATTGGGGAATTCCTTCTCCAATCCAAGGAAGTCATCAAGATAGAACACTTCGTTCAGTGCACGAGCACCATAGAAATAATGCATCTCGCGATCGGTGGTGTGCAGTGTCTTTGTCATGTGCATAATTTGAGCACGCAGAGGAGCCATACCAGCACCACCACCAACCCAAATCATCTCCTTCTTCGAATCGAAGTGTGGGTGGAAGTCGCCGAAAGGTCCGCTCATAATCACCTTATCGCCTGGTTTAAGCGAGAAAATGTAAGACGAAGCGATACCAGGATTCACGTCCATGAAGCCCGAACGGTCGGCCTTAAACGGAGGAGTAGCGATACGTACGGTCAACATGAACACGTCGCCCTCAGCAGGATAGTTGGCCATTGAGTATGCGCGGATGGTATCCTCTGGATTCTTACACTTCAAGGGGAAGAGCCCAAACTTCTCCCAAGCTGGCAGGTACTCGTCACCAATCAAACTTTTGTCGAAATCCTTATCATAGTCGATACAATCAAACTTAGGAATACGAATCTGGGCATAAGAACCTGGCAGAAAATCCATATGGGCACCAGCAGGCAGTTGCACCTTAAACTCCTTAATGAAGGTAGCCACGTTCTTGTTAGAGATAACGGTACACTCATACTCTTTAACGCCCAAGATAGACTCGTCAACATGGATTTTAAGATCACCTTTAACCTTACACTGGCAACCCAGACGCCAATGGTCCTTAATTTGCTTACGAGTAAAATGGGGTTTCTCACTATCAAGAATCTCGCCGCCACCCTCAAGAACCTGTACCTTACACTGGCCGCATGAGGCCTTACCACCACAAGCAGAAGGCAAGAAGATGCCGTTCTCGTTGAGCGTAGCCATCAAGTTATTACCTTGAGGAACATTGAGCACACGGTCACCATTCACGGTGATATTAACATTACCGCTGGGCGAAAGATATTTCTTCGCTACAAGCAGAATGATGACGATAGCGATAATCGTCACCAGGAAAACGATAATACTATTTAATATAAACATAACTGTCGCCCTCCTTAGATTTTAAGTCCACTAAAACACATCATGGCCATAGCCATCAGACCCACAGTAATAAACGTGATGCCGAGACCCTGCAGGGGTTTGGGCACATCGCTATACTGCATCTTCTCACGAATGGCACCCATTGCCACGATAGCCAATGTCCAGCCAATACCAGAACCCAAAGCATAGACTACGGCGTCACCGATGCTAGTGATAGCCTTTGTCTCGCTGGGATCAAGCAGGATGCGTTGCTGCATGAAGAGCGAGGCACCCATGATGGCACAGTTAACGGCAATCAAAGGGAGGAAGATACCCAGTGCAGCATAGAGCGAAGGTGAGTACTTCTCTACGATCATCTCGACCAACTGCACGATACCGGCGATAACGGCAATGAACAGGATGAACGACAAATATGAGAGGTCCATACCGAAGATGCCATCCTCAGAGAGCACCTTTGTCTGGAGCAAATAGTCAACAGGTACGGTAACAAACAGCACGAAAGTTACTGCCATTCCCAGTCCCAATGACGTCTTCACATTCTTCGAAACGGCAAGGAACGAACACATGCCCAGGAAGAAAGCAAAGATCATGTTGTCGACAAAAATCGAACGGAAGAATAATGATATTGCGTGTTCCATAATTTACTTCTCCTTATAAAAATAAGCACGGTGTACCCAGATAACAATACCCACGAGGATCAGCGCCATAGCAGGCATCGTCATCATGCCATTATTAAAGTCCTTACAATCAATAATCTGGAAGCCCAACAGAGAGCCACGTCCGAAGAACTCGCGCACAGCACCCACGATAATCAGAATCATGGCATAGCCTAGACCATTGCCCACACCATCGAGGAACGAAGGCCAAGGCTTGTTCTGCATGGCGAACGCCTCCAGACGTCCCATCAGGATACAGTTGGTGATAATCAGACCCACATAGACAGAGAGCTGTACACTAACATCATAGACATAAGCCTTGAGAATCTGACTGACGATAGTCACCAAAGCAGCCACAACAACCAACTGTACCACGATACGGATACGTGTAGGAATGGTATTGCGGATAATAGAGATAATTACATTGGCAAAAGCCGTAATAACAGTCACAGCCAAACCCATCACAATAGCAGGCTTCAACTGACTAGTCACAGCAAGCGCCGAGCAGATACCCAACACCTGTACGAGGATTGGGTGGTCGAGGTTCAACGGATTGGTGAACGCCTCTTTATTTTGCTTACTAAATAGTGCCATAGTTCATTAGTTCTTTAAAAAGTCCATATACTTGGCCAACTGGTCCTTCAGCATCTTACTGACAGCCGTAGAAGTAACGGTAGCACCAGTAACGGCATCGACCGTTGTTTCGTTGTTGACAGCTTTCTCTACAGACAGAGCCAGTGTTTCCTTTGTCTCATCAGCAAAGATCTTCTTGCCCTGGAACTTGGCCTGCCAAGCGGCGTTGTCCTTAATCTCTGCACCTAGACCGGCAGTCTCACTCTCATGGTTGAAGTAGGCACCATAAACAGTATTCTTGTCGCTATCGATAGCCAGAAAAGCGCTGATGCCGCCCCACATGCCCTGCCCCTTGAGGGGTAATACATATTTCACGTCACCATTCTCGAGAGTGCATACATAGACGTTCTGAGCCTCGTCATACTTCACAATTTTCTCATAGGTAGCATGAGCATCATCGTCACTCAGTCCACGCATATTCAGAGAATTCAGAATCTGCTTCTCTGTATCAAGAGCTACGTTCTTGTCCTGCATGGGCTTCAGCGTCTGAGAGACGAAAGCCAACAAGAATGCTACGATAAGTACCATAATCGCACTATATATAATAATGTACGCGTTAGAATTAGTATTTAGTTTCATTTTGAACCTCCTCTCTTCAAACGTTTTGAGATATTGCGATCAACCACAAAGTAGTCAATAGCAGGTGCAAACATATTCATCAGCAGGATTGCCAACATCATGCCCTCTGGAAAACCGGGGTTCATTACGCGAACCACAATGGCAACGGCACCAATCAAGAAACCGTAAACCCACTTGCCACACTCGGTGCGGCATGAGGTAACAGGGTCGGTAGCCATAAACACTGCACCGAAGCAGAAGCCACCCAATGCAATGTGTTCATACCAGTGAATAGGAGTCATTTCAAGGTTCTCAAACATCAAGCCCGTAAGAATACCGCCCACAAAGACACTGAGCATGGTTTTCCAAGAAGCTATACCCGTAATAAGCAGGATCACAGCACCTATAGCGATAGCAATAACACTAGTCTCACCAATAGAACCAGGAATCAAACCGTAAACGGCGTCCATCGTAAAGTTGTAGTCGCTGAGGTTGGCCAATGGAGTTGCGCCAGAAAAGCCATCGGGCACCTGACCGCCAAAGCCAAAGATAGGACTGTCTGCAATCCAAGCCTGATCGCCAGTCATCTTCTGAGGATAAGCAAAGAAGAGAAATGCACGGCAGAGCAGAGCGGGATTGAATATATTCATACCTGTTCCACCGAAAATCTCCTTACCAATGATAACTGCGAATGCAACGGCAATGGCCAACATCCACAAGGGCAGGTTGACGGGAACAATCAGAGGAATAAGAATACCTGACACGAGGAATCCTTCCTGAATCTCTTCGTTCTTCCACTGAGCCCAGGCAAACTCAATACCTAGACCAACAACATAGGAAACCAGAATCTTTGGCAGCACAGCCAACAGACCAAAGATGAACATATCCATAAAGGAAGCATTCAATCCAGATGCAATAGCATTCTGATAACCAACGTTATACATTCCAAATAGCATAGCAGGCATCAAGGCGATAACCACCATACTCATAATACGCTTCGAGTCGATCGCATCGTGGATATGGACGCCCTTTTTAGCCGTTGTATTGGGCACAAAAAGGAAGGTCTCAAAACCATCGAAGAGGCTACGGAAAGCGTGCAGTTTACCCTCCTTCTCAAAGGCGGGTTTTATCTTATCGAGATAATTTCTTAGTGCTTTCATCGTCGTTATGCGTTTTCTTTACGTAAATTATTCAATCCTTCACGGACAATGCGCTGAAGTTCCAACTTCGAAGAGTCCACAAACTCAGCCAAAGCGAAGTCCTCAGGAGCGACCTCATAGATACCCAACTGCTCCATCTTATCGATATCGCCAGCGATGATAGCTTTAATGAGGTATTCGCCATAGATATCCATAGGCAGCACTTTATCATACTCGCCACTCATAATCATATGACGCTCGCCACCCTTCACACGGGCATCCAAAGCATACTCCTTCTTACCGAAGAGCCAAGAGAAGTAGCTGCGGTTCACAGAGAACTGACCGAAGCGGGGCATGATCCATCCCAACATCTCGTTGTTATCGTCACCCTCGGGAATCACGGTAATCTCTGAACTGTGAGCTCCCAGGAAACTATCCTTCGATGCAACACGGCCCGTCAGCACGTTACCATTAATGATACGCACCGAGTGGTCTGCATCAAAACTGTTAGAGAGCAACGTAGAGAGCTCCTCACCCACTAGCATATCCACGTAACAAGGTTTCTTCACCTCACTACCACAAAGAGCTACAGTGCGAGTCAAGACAACCTTACCCGTATTCAGCAGACGACCGATGAAGAGTACCACAGAGGGGTCACCGATGGTCCACACCACCTCACCCTTGTTCACTGGGTCGATATTATTCACCTGTACACCTACGTTACCTGCAGGACACTTGCCTTTAAACACGTTCACCTCAACGTCCTTCACAGTCTCGAGACACGAGCCAATGCCTACACCCAGATATGTTTTGGCGATCTTTGAGAGTGCAGTAAGACCTGTCTGGAAGTCAACCTCTTGACCCTTCACCTCAAACTCAAAGCTACTAGCCAAAGGCTTGTCACGAAGAGCTGAAACGAAGATAGCCTTCGGCATCACCGAAGGATTAGTAGAGATGGCATAGGGCAGCTGGTCGATATAGCCAAAGAGACCAGCCTCAAGCAGAGCATCAACGACAGCTTTACCGTCCATTTTCTGCACATCCTTCTTACCAAAATCTACATACTGTTGCTGACTGTCGGCCTCTACCTTCACGCAGAGCACCTTGCGACGTTCACCACGTTCCACTGCGGTCACCTTACCGCTAACAGGCGAAGCGAAGCGAACTTCGGGATAGAGTTTGTTAACGAACAAAGCATCCCCGGCTTTGACCACGTCACCTTCACGGACAACGACCTTGGGAACGACACCCTCAAAATCGTCAGGCACCAAAGCGAAATGCCCGTTCGACTTGAGGTTCATTTTCGTTTCCTCAGCTTTTCCTTGAAGGTGAATGTCTAAGCCTTTGCGTAGCCTAATAACATTTGCCATATTAAATAAATTGGTTTGATTATCCTTTGGGTTGCAAAATTAATAAATTTTAGGATAATAGAGAAGAAAAAAGTAAGGAAAAACACGGATTTCGAAACTTTTGTATTAAATTTGCAGTTAATTTATGGCACTTGTGCAAACAATTGCCAACTCGAACTGACAGAATAGTGAAGAAAGTAAAACATATCATCAACTGGTTTGTGTGGAGCCTTCTGGCTTTACACATCCTTTTACTTATTGTTATACACGTTCCTTTTGTTCAATCTTTTATAGGCACCAAAGCAGCTTTAGCATTATCAGAAAAACTTGGCACACAAGTATCTCTTGGAAGAGTTGAGATTGGATTTCCGAATCGCATTATATTAGACCAGATAGACATCGTCGATCAATTCGACGAAAAGATGTTTCATGCAGGACGTCTTACTGCAAAAATAGACTTTCTGCCTTTGATAAATGGAAGAATCTCTATCTCGTCTGCTCAGATTTTCAGCGCAAACGTGTCACTCTACAAGACCGATTCGTTAGCGAAGCCCAACTACCAATTTGTGCTCGACTCATTAACTACTGAAGGCGATGAGTCCACAAGCGCGCTCAATCTTCGTATCAACTCGCTGATTATTCGTCACTCTCAAGTATCATATGACCAGCGTGATGTTGCGCAAACACCCAAGCGTCTAAACTTCAAGCATCTGAAATTTAGAAACATCAGTACACATATTATATTAAAAACCTTACAAGAAGATTCTCTCAACATCAACATAAAGCGTCTCGCCTTCAACGAACAGTCCGGACTAAACGTCAACAAGTTGTCATTGAAACTTGAAGCGAACGCTAGGCATGCCCATCTTGAAGACTTCAAACTTCAGCTTCCCAATTCTAATTTACAGATCAACGAAGCCCACGTCGCATATGACAAAATGCAGTTTGAAAAGACTATTCAATACACTGCAAAAATATCTACAGCGCCCTTGTCTATCAACGACTTATCATTTGTTTCCCCCAAATTACTTTCATTCAATCAACAATTGACTTTGAATGCAAAGATTAAAGGTTCTGCAAATGACATCACATGCGAAAAACTTAATATCACCTCGAATGACAACTCCATCGGCCTTGCAGCCTCTGGTACAATTTTGCAATTAAACGAACAACCACATTGGAATACTCACATCCAACAGTTCAACATCGGATACCCCCTACTCTCGCAATTACAAGAGGTTTTTCAAGCTTTGCCAAAACCACTCGCAAAATTTCACGACATCATCATTAAAGGTGATGCTAGTGGCATCGGCACGAAAGCCGTCCAAGCCCGAAGTGACATTCTAACAGATGCTGGAAATATTTCTATGCAAATTGAAATGGACACGCTCCAGCATTTTAACGGCAAAATTACCACAGAAGATATTCAGCTAGGACTTTTGCTCGACAATCCTAATTTAGGATTACTCACTGCCAATGCACAGATAAAAGGCAACCCATCTGTATTCAATATAGATAGCCACATTAACACCTTAGAATACAAAAGCAATGCCTACAAAGACATAGACATAAGTGGAAATTACAACAACGGAGACATTGCAGGTCGCCTCAAAGTGGACAATCCCTTCATCCAAACAGACATCGAAGGAGAATTAAAACGCGCCAAGCGTACAGCCATCCGCCTGAATGGACGAATAAGTCATATCAACCCCAAAGCCCTGAATCTCACTGACCAATGGGGCAACACACGTTTCTCCGGCATTATTGATGCAGATTTCATAGCAAGTAGTCTGAACGATGCTGAGGGCAGCATCAACCTTAGAGATTTCGATATGGTGACACATGATTCTATCAACGACACCTATCATCTTCACGCACTTCAGATAACCTCTGGCTATGATGAAGGTAACCACTTCATCACAGTCAAAGGCGATATGGGTGAAGCACATATTCACGGAAAGATTGACTGGAACACCCTCAATCAGAGTTTCATCAACTACACCGCTTCGAAGCTCCCAACCCTGCCCGGACTTCCCAGGAAGGCAAAAAAAACAGACAATCACTTCACTGCCGATTTACGGCTTATAGATTCCAACTGGTTGAATCACATATTCAACATCCCCCTGGAAATTGAACGGCCTCTAACTTTCCGTTTTTCTCTCGACGACACACAGAATCAGATTAATCTTCTGGGACGTGCACCAATCATCTCATACGAAGGCAAACGCTATAGCAATGCCCAAATCGACATCACGACCGATGTTGACACCATGAGATACGACGTGAAAGTGACAAAAGAAATGGACGATGGAGGAGCGCTTGATTTAAACCTTTCAGGTCAAGCTGTGGATAACAACCTGTCGACCTCACTTCTTTGGAACAACAATGCTCCTTCGCGAGATTCTCTACTCTCCATGCATGGAGTCATCAATACAATCACCCAACTCTACGAGAATGAGGAAGGAAAAGCCGAAGCACATATTCGAGTACTCCCATCGCGTATGATGGTTCATGGCACTCCATGGACACTTGAGCCATGCGACATTCTCTATTCGTCCAAAAGGCTGATGGTCGATCATTTCTCACTCAATCACAACAAACAACATCTCATCATCGACGGATCTGCTACCGAATCCCCCAACGATTCTCTGACTATTGACATGAACGAGCTTGAGGTGGGTTATATCCTCGATCTCGTAAATTTCCATTCTGTCAGCTTCGACGGTTTGGCCACAGGAAGAATCACTGCAAAACAAATCTTCAGTGATTTCTCCTCATGGGCCGAGCTCAATGTTGACCAGTTTAAGTTCCAAGATGGAAGAATGGGCATATTAATGGCACGAGTTGATTGGAATAAAGTCGACAAACAAATAGACATCGATGCCTTAGCCTATGATACTGATGAATCACAAACCATCATCAAAGGTTTTGTATCACCCGTACGTAATGATATTGGACTCAGCATTCACGCAGATGGTTCTAATATAGAATTCTGCAACTCCTTCACTGACGCATTCCTCAAAGATGTTAAGGGACAAGCCAACGGTGACGTCACCCTCTCTGGTTCCTTAAGTAACATTGACCTCACTGGAACAATTGTGGCCAACGGACAAGCCTCTGTCAAAGCTCTCAACACGGTATACACATTCGTTAATGACACTGTTACCTTTATCCCCAATGATATTCTCTTCAATCGAGCTACCATAAAGGACCAATACGGCAACAAGGCTTATCTGTCAGGAGGTATTCATCACGACCATCTTTCGGATTTCACATTCGACCTCGATGTAGAGGCCGACAACCTATTGGCTTACGATTTCAAGGACTTTGGCGATGACATTGTCTGCGGCACAGTCTATGCAACAGGCTCTGCCGACCTACATGGACGTCCAGGCGAGATAATCATCAATTGTAACGTAACTCCACAGGCCAACTCAGTTTTTGTCTATAATGCCACCAACCCCGATGCTATCAGCAAACAGGAATTTATTACCTGGAAGAAAAATGCATCGCCTCATACGCATCATATTCATAACACCAAGGACGAAGGCGAAGACGGCAACTTGGCAAGCACCACTAACCTCTACATCAACTTCATAATTAATGCCACCCCCAGTAGCACCCTAAAAGTATTGATGGACGCCAATACAGGTGATTATATTAGTCTGAACGGTGAAGGAAACATCAAAGCCACATATTATAATAAAGGCCCATTCCATATGTTTGGCACTTATACCGTAGAGCACGGAACCTATGGTATTACCATCCAGAATATCATAAAGAAAAATTTTGTCTTCCAAAATGGCGGTACACTCATATTCGGCGGCGATCCTTTTGATGCCAATCTGAATCTACAAGCACAGTATACAGTCAATGGTGTTTCGCTGTCAGACCTAAACATGGGTAACACATTTAGCAACAATACTGTTCGCGTAAACTGTCTGATGAATATCCTTGGTACTCCTGGAAACCCGCAGGTAGAATTCGACTTTGAGTTACCAACCGTCAATAGCGAAGAAAATCAGATGATTCGTTCCTATATTGCCGGTCAGCAAGAGATGAACCAACAGGTACTTTATCTACTGGGCATTGGGCGTTTCTATACACAAGGCGTCAATAACGCTCAAGTCCAAGAATATGGCCAAACCCAACTAGCCATGCAGTCTTTCCTCTCTGGCACCGTATCATCACAAATCAATGAAGTACTCTCACAGGTCATCAAATCTGATGATTGGAATTTCGGTGCCAACATCTCTACTGGAAACGAAGGCTGGCACAATGCAGAGTATGAAGGCCTCATCAGTGGACGCATGCTCAACAATCGCCTCCACATTAACGGACAGTTTGGTTATCGAGACAATGCGACACAAGCCACACCTTCGTTCATAGGCGACTTCGATATCAGTTATATGCTTAACCCCAATGGAAGTCTGGCAGTAAAAGCCTACAACCAGACAAATGATAGATATTTCACTCGTTCGTCACTCAATACACAAGGCATTGGTTTCATCATCAAAAAAGACTTTAACACCCTAAAAGACCTTCTTACATGGCGAAAAAAGAAGGAAAAGAAATAAATATCGAAAAAAATTAGCATTAACTCAGAAAAAAAACGAGAAAAATTTGCATAACTAAAAAAAACTTCGTACCTTTGCACCCGCATTTGAGAGCAAATGCTTTCGGACACCGAAAGGGAACCGAGGAAGTTTGGGTGAGTGGCTGAAACCAGCAGTTTGCTAAACTGCCGTACGGGTTCCCGTACCGGGGGTTCGAATCCCCCAGCTTCCGCGCTCAATGGTCGATTCATCTAATGGTTAGGATACAAGATTCTCAATCTTGGCATAGGGGTTCGATTCCCCTATCGACTACAACACGGTATTAAAAGGTAAAAAGATTTTCTGACGGTCGATTCATCTAATGGTTAGGATACAAGATTCTCAATCTTGGCATAGGGGTTCGATTCCCCTATCGACTACAAAAGAGGGGATATACTTTTGAAAGTATATCCCCTCTTTTGTTTTCTATATATTTCAAACAACTTCATAATACAATATCTTCAAGACGTACAGAGCTAGCACGATTAAAGAAATCAGAACGCATAGAAACCACACTACCCCATTTCTTCGTAAGCAACCTATTAATAGGTAGTTTAAGATTCCAGTGTCCTTGTGCTTCTAAACGATCCATCATCACCCCCACATTAAGATTATCAAGGCTCTCTGCAGGAACAAACGTTGATGCCTCACCTTTTTCATCAGTAGAAACTTCCAAAACCAAGTGCGCCTCACATAATTTATACAGCAAATCATTCACAACACGAATAGGTATACTTGTCTGTTCTCGCAAATCGTCTGCCGTAGGTGCAGATTTTCCATCTGCAAAACTTTTACAGATGCGCGACATCAGAATAGCAGACAACAACATCTGATATCTATGACTAATATCTTCTGTATTTGATTCATAATCATAATAGTCAAGGTTTTGTGACGTATATGTCAACTCTACGCCAAATAAACAAATCGTCCACGAAATCTGAACCCAAAGCATAAACAAAGGAAGTGCCGCAAAAGAACCATATATTGCATTGTATCCAGTAACCCACATTTGAGAATGTATATAAAAGAACTGAACCAACTGCATTGCTATACCAGAAAGAATACCTGGAACAATCGCGTTTTTAAATTTTACATGCGTGTTTGGCATAAAAACGTATAGTCCCATAAACATCAATGACATAAGGACATAAGGAGCCAAATCAATAAAAAAGCGAACAGCATGTCCCAATAACAAAAAGTCCGTCATGGAATTAGCCATCGTTGCAAGGAAAATACTAAGGCCAGATGACACAACGATGACAATTGGAAACAAGAAAAACATAGCCAAATAGTCGGTAATCGTACGAAAAATACTACGTTTTTTCTTTACCTGCCATATCGAATTAAATGTGTTTTCAATATTACTCACAAGCATCATCACCGTATATAGCATAAACACTAGTCCAACACCAAGAAAAATACCACTCTTTGTATGCACCAGATAGCTATTGACGAAACCAATCATAGTCTCGGCGACTTGCGGTTGCGATGAAAAAGAATCACGAAACCACACCTCTATATATTTATTATAGCCAAATCCACGAGCAATAGCAAAAACTACTGCAAGAATGGGCACGATAGCAAGGAGTGTGGAATAAGTGAGCGCTGAGGCTTGATTCAACACACGCTTTGTAGTAAAAAAACGTACTGCTAAATAGGCCGTACGGATAACTACTTGATAGATCTCTTTCAGTTTACTAAAGTTCATCGTACGATTAGTAATAATATAAAAAAAGGAAAGCATTGTCCCTATAAGCCGGGTTCTGTACCAGTGTGTCACTGGCGCCTGTCATTTATCTACTACGCACGTCACCATGCGTCTCTAGCGTTCTACCCTCCATCGCATCCCTAGAGAATCGGGCGGGCTACCCTATCATGGCGATGGTATACATGAACTTGCGGCCTCCAATGGGAACAGCACAGCGATCACCCGCTGCCTGGTAGTCTCTTACACCACCTTCTCACCCTTACCTCGCGAACGAGGCGGTCATTCTCTTCTCCCCTAATCAGCTGTTACCAACTGCTTCTATTTTCGGAAGTGGAGCGCCCTATGCCGCCCGGACTTTCCTCTCGCCTCTCCTTTCAGAAACGCCAGCGACAAGCCAGGACAGTGCTTTCAGTGTGCAAAGGTACGATTTTATTTTCAATTATGCTAAAAATTTTATCTTATTTTAATTCATTAAACGAATGTAAAAAACAAAGGTCTAGACGCAAACAGATTTTAAACAAAGGAAGTTAAATGTTAAAATGAGAGAAAAAATACCGACATATTGTCAGTTTCATAAACTTTGAACATATATTTGCATCAAAAGAATAAAACGAAATTGATATTTTAACATACAACAACAATAAGAATATGAAAAAGATTGGTAACTATGCAGTATCCGCACTGAGTGTGACTGCCATTGTTTTCTCGGTAGCAACGTTCTGCGAAATTAAAGCAGAACCAAAAGAACCGGAAGTTCAGGAAATGTCAGTAGCTACAGCAGTACAGCCTGTAGACCTAACTTATGCAGCAGAAAAAGCTCTGCCAACAGTAGTACATATAAAATATGTGCAGAACTCAAAGATCCAGACCGTTGAGGTTCAGAGTGATCCCTTCGACGATTTCTTCAGTGATCCTTTTGGAGGATTCTTCGGACGCGGTCAGCGCGGACAGGGGGGTACACGCAGACAGCAGGTACAAACACCTAAGCGCACCGCCACGGGTTCAGGTGTCATCATCTCGGCCGATGGTTATATCGTAACAAACAACCATGTTGTGGATGGTGCTGACGAATTGACAGTGACGCTGCACGACAACAAAGAATATTCTGCACGCATTATCGGAACCGACAAAACGACAGACCTAGCTCTGATTAAGATTGACGGTAAGAACCTTCCTGCTATTCGAATCGCCAACAGCGACAACGTAAAGGTGGGCGAATGGGTACTGGCCATCGGCAATCCACTTGGATTAAACAATACGGTAACAGCTGGTATTATCTCAGCCAAAGCACGTACACTGGGAGCCAACGGCGTGGAAAGTTTTATCCAGACGGATGCTGCTATTAATGCAGGCAACTCAGGTGGTGCACTGGTCAACACCAACGGTGAGCTTGTAGGCATCAACGCCATGCTCTATTCACAGACTGGCTCATACAGTGGTTACGGTTTCGCCATCCCTACGACGATGATGAATAAGGTAGTTGAGGACCTTAAGAAATTTGGCACCGTACAACGTGCTATGATTGGTATCAGTGGACGCGATGTCAAGACCCAGGTGGACCTGGAGAAGGAAGAAGGTAAAGAAGCCACCGACTATGGCACAATGGAAGGCATCTATGTGGGTGAAGTCGTTGACGGCAGTGCTGCGTCTGAGGCTGGTATCGAAAAGGGCGACATTATCACCGAAGTCGACGGCCAGAAAGTAACGAAGTTTGGCGACCTCTCAGGCATCATCGCCCAAAAACGTCCTGGTGATAAGATAACACTTACTTATTTGCACAATAAAAAGAAGCAAACTAAGATTGTTACACTACGTAACGAACAAGGCAATACCAAGGTAGTTAAGAATGCCGATCTCGACGTACTAGGTGCCGATTTCCGCGAGATTAACAAGGCGCAGAAGGAGCAACTTGAGATTTCATACGGACTGGAAGTCATTAAGGTCAACGGCGGCAAAATGAAAGAGGCTGGCGTACCTAAAGGGTTCATCATCCAACGCATTAACGACGAAGCAATGAAGACCATCGATGATCTGCAGGAAATAGTGAAAGAAGTATCAACATCAAAAGAGCCTGTTCTCATAATAAAGGGAATTTTCCCCACAGGAAAACGTGGATATTTTGTTGTACAATTACAAAATGACTAATAAAAAAAGGCGCAGATTCTTGATATCTTGCAAGAATCTGCGTTTTTTTTTGGTCGTTTCACAAATTTGCATTACCTTTGCAAATATATGACTGTAAACTACAACCCATAATGAGACAGTTAAAGATTACCAAATCTATTACCAACCGCGAGAGTGAAGCTCTCGAGAAGTACCTCCAGGAGATTGGCAAAGAAGAATTAATCTCTATTGAGGAAGAAGTTGAATTGGCTGCTAAAATACGTAAAGGCGACCAAAAAGCTCTTGAACGACTGACCAAAGCTAACCTCAGATTTGTGGTAAGCGTGGCCAAGCAGTACCAGAACCAAGGATTGTCCCTTTCTGATTTAATCAACGAGGGCAATCTCGGCCTTATTAAGGCTGCCGAAAAATTCGACGAGACACGTGGGTTTAAATTTATATCATATGCTGTATGGTGGATCAGACAATCCATTCTTCAGGCTATTGCTGAACAAAGCAGAATCGTACGACTCCCTCTGAACCAAGTGGGCTCTGTTAACAAGATTAACCGGCTGCTTAATCGTTTCGAGCAAGAGTATGAGCGAAAGCCATCCGTTGAAGAATTATCCGAACGAATCGATTTGCCAGAAGACAAGATTGACGAAGCTATCAACATCAACGGCAAACATGTATCAGTAGACGCCCCATTTACTGACAGTGATGAGAATACGCTACTTGATGTGTTGATTAACAACGATGCACCAGCCGCTGACAAGCAACTATTTATCGAGTCCTTAAGACAAGAAATCAACAAAGCCCTTGAGGGACTTAACGAACGCGAACGCAATATTATCGAAGCATTCTTTGGCATCAATCAACCAGAAATGACACTCGATGAGATAGGCACAAAATATCATCTGACTCGCGAACGTGTTCGACAGATAAAAGAGAAAGCCATCAGGCGACTTCGCACGACAACAAACAACAAGTTGTTGAAATCATACCTGGGGCAATAAGAAAAGAAAATAATTAAAATGAATAAGAAATTGAAAAAGATTGTATTTATCCTTTTTGTTCTTGTAGGCCTCGGTGCTGCAACAACGATAAGCGCAAGGAAGGTTACTATCCCCAAGATGTATATATACGGAATGGCAGCCTCGTTCAACGACTCAATCGTTTATTTTACCAACGTACAAGAACTTAACAACGTTTGGGTAGAAAAAGGCCACAAAGAGCTGGACGTTCGTCATCTATACTCTCAGCAATTACGTAACTACTTGATGACACAAGGCCAAACGAATCGCACATGCATCGTTGTTGCTCATAAGAATCGTTCTAAACTCGAGAAGAAATTCCTCAAAATGAAGAAGCTATACACACAATCAAAGGATGGAAAAATCCACTTTGATGTTAGATACCTGAACGATCAGGATTTTCTGTTTACGACAATCGACATGTCTAAAGTATATGAAGATACAAAAGAGATTGAATAAGACTATTTATTTAATCCCCCAGAAATAAAAGATAGCGGATGTATTTAATATACACCCGCTATCTTTTATTATTGAACTCACTCCTTATCGAGCAGGATCTTCATCATTTGGATGGCCGAATACGGTATCGGAGTGCCAGGACCGAAGATACATGCCACACCTGCCTTGTATAGGAAGTCGTAATCTTGAGCAGGAATAACACCTCCTGCTGTTACCATGATATCCTCGCGGCCCAACTTCTTCAGTTCCTCGATAAGCTGAGGAATCAGTGTCTTGTGACCAGCAGCGAGCGACGAAGCACCCACAATGTGCACATCGTTCTCAACAGCCTGACGCGCAGCCTCTTCTGGAGTCTGGAACAGCGGTCCCATATCCACGTCGAAACCACAGTCGGCATAACCTGTTGCCACTACTTTTGCACCACGGTCGTGACCATCCTGTCCCATCTTGGCAACGAAGATGCGTGGACGACGACCTTCCTTCTCAGCGAACTCATCGGTAAGGCGCTTCGCCTCCTCAAAGTCCTTATCGTTCTTAGATTCTGAACTATACACGCCTGAAATTGTTCTGATTACTGCTTTATAACGACCTACGATCTCTTCGCAGGCATCTGAAATTTCGCCAAGAGTACAACGCAGCTGAGCAGCTTTTACAGCCAGATCAAGCAGGTTGTTCTCGCTCTTGCGTCCCTCCTTGAAGTCGCGCACACAATCAGTGATAGCCTTGAGGGCTGCCTGACAAGCAGCCTCATCGCGGGTAGAGCGAACCTGAGCAAGGCTCTCCTCCTGCTGCTTGCGAACTGCTGTATTGTCCACTTCAAGGATATCGATAGGATCCTCGTGCTCCAAGCGGTACTTGTTGGTGCCAACAATGGTCTGAACACCACTATCGATACGAGCCTGAGTACGGGCTGCAGCCTCCTCGATACGCATCTTAGGCAGACCAGTCTCGATGGCCTTGGCCATACCGCCCAGCTTTTCGATTTCCTGAATATGTTCCCAAGCCTTGTGAACCAGTTCGTTGGTCAGGGTCTCAACATAATACGAACCAGCCCATGGGTCAATCTGCTTGCACACCTTCGTCTCGTTTTGGATATAAATCTGCGTGTTACGAGCAATACGAGCCGAAAAATCAGTAGGCAAAGCAATAGCCTCATCAAGCGCATTGGTATGCAGCGACTGGGTGTGACCCAGCACAGCAGCCATAGCCTCAATACAGGTACGACCCACGTTGTTGAATGGGTCCTGCTCAGTGAGCGACCAACCTGATGTCTGTGAGTGGGTACGCAGGGCCAGCGACTTAGGATTCTTGGCGCCGAAGCTTTTCACAATCTTAGCCCACAGCAGTCGGCCAGCACGCATTTTTGCTATTTCCATAAAGTGGTTCATACCGATAGCCCAGAAGAAGCTGAGACGAGGTGCGAAAGCATCCACATCGATACCAGCATTCACACCTGTACGCAGGTAGTCCATACCATCGGCCAAGGTATAAGCAAGCTCGATATCAGCTGTAGCACCAGCCTCCTGCATGTGATAACCTGAGATAGAGATTGAGTTGAACTTCGGCATCTTCTGCGAGGTGTACTCGAAGATATCAGCGATAATCTTCATAGAGAATGCAGGTGGGTAGATATAGGTGTTACGCACCATGAACTCCTTCAGGATATCGTTCTGAATGGTTCCTGCCATCTCCTCGAGCTGAGCGCCCTGCTCCAGACCTGCTACGATATAGAATGCCAGGATAGGCAGCACGGCACCGTTCATGGTCATTGATACAGACATCTTGTTCAAGGGGATGCCTGAGAAGAGCACCTTCATGTTCTCCTCGTTACAGATACTTACACCAGCCTTACCAACATCGCCCACTACACGAGCGTTATCTGGGTCGTAACCACGGTGTGTTGGAAGGTCGAAGGCTACAGAAAGACCCTTCTGGCCAGAAGCCAGGTTACGACGATAGAAGGCATTTGACTCCTCAGCCGTTGAGAATCCGGCATACTGACGGATGGTCCAAGGCTTGAAAGGATACATCATCGAATACGGACCACGCAGATATGGAGGAATACCAGCTGTAAAGTCGAGGTGCTCCATACCCTCAAGGTCTTCCTTTGTATAAACCGGACGAACCTCGATATGCTCTGGGGTTTTCCAGTTGGCCTCAATATGATTGTCTTTAATCCACTTGGCACCATCCTGAGCCTTGATGCCTGCATAGATATCAATATCTTTAAACTGTTTACGCATAATTCAAGTCTCCTATTCTTTAAATACCAAGTTTCTGATTATATTCTTTCAAAGTCTCAAGCACGTTGCACTTCACGTGAACAAAGTTCTCGATGCCAGCAGCCTTAAGGTCCTCCATGCAAGCAGGCGCACCAGCCACAACAAACATGGCACGACCATTCAAGTACTTAAATGCAGGGATAGCGTACTCAGCATACTCATCGTCGCTCGAGCAGATAACAATGATATCGGCATTGGCCTCGAGAGCAGCATCAACACCCTCCTCAACGGTCTTGAATCCGAGGTTGTCAATCACCTTATATCCAGCGCAAGCTAGGAAGTTGCACGAGAACTGTGCACGAGCCTGACGCATGGCCAGATTGCCGATGGTCAGCATGAAAGCAGTAGGCACCTTGGTTTCCTCTGTATGGATACGGAGATCTTCGAAGTCAGCAGCCAGACGAGTACTCTCGATAGCTTTGAATGGCACACTCTCCTCACCATGATGGTGCACGCCGCCGCAACCAAAGTTCTGCTTGTAGGCGCGCTTGCCCTCGCTCTTCTCTGTGAAGTTAGGGAACTGGTTGGTGCCCAGCAGGAACTCCTTACGTTTAGCAGCATCGCCATGACGCTTCATATTGGTGGCATTGATATCATCCTGAATAGTGCCAGCCTTGATAGCTGCGAGGAAGCCTCCCTCATCTTCTACCTTCAGGAATATCTTCCATGCCTCAGTAGCCAACGCATCAGTAAGGTGCTCGATATAGTACGAACCAGCTGAAGGGTCGACGATACGGTCGAAGTGGCTCTCCTCCTTAATCAGCAGCTGCTGGTTGCGAGCGATACGCTCTGAAAAGTCGGTAGTCTCCTCGTAAGGAGCATCAAACGGTGTAACAACCATTGAATGAACACTTCCCAGTGCAGCACTCATAGCCTCGGTCTGCGAACGCAACAGGTTTACATAGCTGTCGAACAGCGTCTGGTTATAAGTAGAGGTAGTAGCGTTGATGATCATCTTGCAAGCGCAGTCGCATTTTGGCTCGTACTGCTTAACAATCTGAGCCCACAACAGACGAGCAGCACGGAACTTGGCAATCTCCATAAAGTAGTTCTCGCTGACGCCCATATTAAACTTGATGGTCTTCGCAGCGGTATCAACATCAACACCTGCATCAGTCAGCTGTTGCAGATACTCATTACCCCAAGCCAGAGCATAACCCAGCTCCTGCACGATATAAGCACCAGCATTATTGAGGGCATCACTATGTACCACGATGCCACGGAAGTGTGGATAATCCTTGAGCGACTCGGCCAACTTAGGTCCGAATGCCAAGATAGGCGAAACATCCTTGCCTTTGAGCACCATCTTTTTCATGGGGTCCCACTCTATGGAGCCAACGATCTTTTCCTTGTCGTATCCCTTCTTCTGCCAATAGGTCTTCAGAATCTCTGCCAATTCAAGCGAATGGCGCTGACAAGTTGAGAAATTCAACTCAACACACTCACAATAGATACCATCGAGTAGCGTCTCGACTGTATCCATCGACACCATATTGCCTGGGATCTTAAATCCTAAGGAGTCGATACCCTTATTCAGTATATCGAGCGCCTTTTCATTGGCAGCCTTAGGGTCGCTAGCCTCGATATTCTGACGGACGTACCACTCGTTGGAGTCCTTCTTATTGCCACGTACAAATGGAAACTCACCAGGCAAAGCATCTGGTGTCTTCAAGTTCGCCAAGTCTTCACGGCGATAGAAGGGCTGTACATTAAAACCTTCATTTGTTCTCCATACCAAGCGTTTCTGGAAGTCGGCACCTTTTAGGTCGACCTCAATCTTGTCGAGCCATTCCTGTTTGGTCGGCGCTGTGAACTCGGTAAAGAGTTTTTCTTTGTTTGCCATAGTTTTAAGTCGTATTATTTATATAAGTTTTTAGTTCTTGCGACAAAGATAAGCAATATTTTACATCTGTGCAAGAGAATACGCAAATATTTTTCCGTGTACGCACACCACACGGATTATACAAACCAAAAACTATAATATAATAATGTGGACTATGGGCGTTGAATCTTCATTTTATATGTTCCATCCGAATACTCAATACGCATAACCCGAACCAAATCATCATCTTTTGGCGACATAGCCAGAGCCACATGTCCCATCGTACGACGCATATTAATCTCTACGCACGGATGCAACTTTCCGTCGGCAATCATCATGTCAATGCCAAACGGGCCAACATATTTTCCACCCAGAATAGTTGGAAGACAACCACAAACTATTTGTTTTGTACTTTCAAGTAATTCGATTGATACATAATGACTTATCATCTCTTGTTTTCTATTCTCTGTAGCCAATATGTTACCAATATACGCACCATTAGCTGTATGAAACAAAGAAAGGCCTTCGTAACTAATCTTGCCGTCAGCATGGCACATGAATTCCATACCAAAATCCTTCGCTTTGTTATAGAAAGGTTCGGCCATCACACTCCCCTGCGCCGCAAGGACATTCTTTATCCATCCAGCATGCATAGACAGTGGAGCACGCTCTGAATCCAAAAAGCGCAAGCCTCGCCCACTCGACGACCAGGGAGCCTTTATCACCAGACGGCCGTATTGGCGCAGAAGTTCTTCAATCTCGAGGTCTGTAACACACTCGAACGACTCGCCTATGGTTCCTTCTTGGCGCAACATCGGCAGAAGTTTTGCAGATGTTCTGCGATGAGAAAGATTTCGAATATCATTCAATTGCTCGTCAGAAGGCAACAAGACATCGTCCACCCCACTCTTCTTCAACTGAAATTTCAGCGCTTTATCCCAGCCCCAAGGTAGGATTTTATCTAGTTCATTGCGTGTTTCAACCTGTTGGCATATAGGAAACACTTTGTTTCCTTTATAGAAACAAGTTGTTTCCTTTGTAGAAACAAGTTGTTTCCTTTGTAGAAACAAGTTGTTTCCATAGGGGAAACACGTTGTTTCGCCCAATTGACGCTTGAGAGACTGAACAAGTCGGAGATAATCGAATGATGCACGTTCAGGGTTTTCCACCAATACTGCATCACCTTCCTGAGCCCATAAAGCCGGCAGAAAGCCTAAGTCATAACGCAATTGACGCCCAGCGTGTGGCGCCGTAAAATTACTTAGATTAGATGCAAGTGCAATGTCGTGTTCCGGATTAAAAACGTGTAATATCATTCAGATTATTCTTTTGTTTGCAAAGTTACAAATATTTTATCGCAATTCTGCAACACATTAAGAATAATTTTGTATATTTGCACGCAGATTACAATA
This sequence comes from Prevotella sp. E15-22, assembly GCF_023204875.1. NCBI lineage: Bacteria > Pseudomonadati > Bacteroidota > Bacteroidia > Bacteroidales > Prevotellaceae > Prevotella > Prevotella sp. E15-22. The sequence continues at coordinate 1,426,375 of NZ_CP096247.1, read as the reverse complement.
ACTTAAAACATAAAACTATGACCATTCCTTTTGAATTCTGGCTCGTTCCCGTAGCCTCTGTTACCGCCTTGCTAATGGCATGGGCATTTTTCCGTAGTATGATGCAAGCCAATGAAGGCACGCCTCGCATGATTGAAATTGCTGGTCATGTGCGTCGTGGCGCTATGGCTTATCTGAAGCAGCAGTACAAGGTAGTACTTATTGTCTTTATCATCCTGGCCATCATCTTCTCAATCATGGCCTATGGCTTTGGAGTTCAAAACCCATGGGTGCCTTTTGCTTTCCTGACGGGCGGCTTCTTTAGCGGACTTGCAGGTTTCTTTGGCATGAAGACGGCGACCTATGCATCGGCAAGAACAGCCAACGCTGCACGCCAGAGTCTGGACAGCGGACTGAAGATAGCCTTTCGCAGTGGTGCTGTAATGGGACTAACCGTTGTTGGATTGGGACTTTTAGACATCGCGGCATGGTTTCTAGTATTAAACTTATTTGATGCCGACGGACTCATTTCCATCACAACAACCATGTTGACATTTGGTATGGGTGCATCTACGCAGGCACTATTTGCACGTGTTGGCGGTGGAATATATACAAAGGCAGCCGATGTTGGCGCCGATATTGTAGGAAAAGTTGAGGCCGACATTCCTGAGGACGACCCACGAAACCCTGCAACAATAGCCGATAACGTGGGCGATAACGTGGGCGATGTGGCTGGCATGGGTGCCGACCTATATGAGAGTTACTGCGGCTCCATACTGTCAACAGCCGCATTGGGAGCTGTAGCATTCGCCGCTTCTGGCGATATGCAACTAAAAGCCGTCATAGCTCCTATGCTCATTGCTGCCGCAGGTGTCTTTCTCAGTATTCTTGGCATCTATCTTGTCAAGACCAAAGAAGGCGCAACGATGCGCGATCTACTTCGTTCGCTTTCATTGGGAACAAACGTATCAGCAGCATTTATTGCCATTGCCACTTTTGGCATATTATATTTGCTTCAGATAGACAATTGGCTTGGATTGTCTTTCTCGGTTATCACTGGTCTGACTGCAGGCATCATTATCGGTCAGGCAACGGAATACTACACATCCCATTCGTATAAGCCTACACAAAAGATATCCGAAGCAGGACTCACAGGTTCGGCCACCGTCATCATCAAAGGTATTGGCACGGGCATGATGTCTACCTGTATCCCTGTGGTAACAATTGGTGTTGCCATCATGCTTAGCTATCTATTTGCCAATGGGTTCGAACTCGAAATGAATGCTGATGCCCTGTCACGAGGACTTTACGGAATTGGCATTGCTGCCGTTGGCATGCTTTCAACATTAGGCATCACACTGGCAACCGACGCCTACGGGCCCATTGCAGATAATGCTGGTGGTAATGCTGAGATGAGCGAACTGGGCGAAGAGGTTCGACATCGCACAGATGCGCTTGATGCGCTTGGCAACACAACGGCGGCCACCGGCAAGGGATTTGCTATTGGCTCTGCCGCCCTAACGGCACTGGCGCTATTGGCCTCATATATAGAAGAGGTGAAGATTGCCATGCATCGCTCTGGCAGTTATATAGTGAATTTGGCAGGTGACGAAATAGATGCCATCAATGCCACCATTCCCGACTTTATGAACTTTTTCCAAATTAATCTGATGAACCCTCGTGTATTGGTAGGCGCATTCATCGGTGCCATGGCCGCATTCTTGTTCTGCGGCCTAACGATGGAAGCTGTAGGTCGTGCTGCTCAGAAAATGGTGGAAGAAGTTCGACGCCAATTCCGAGAAATCAAAGGAATTCTTGAAGGAACAGGAACACCCGACTATGGCTCATGTGTTGAAATATCCACACGCGCGGCTCAGCATGAGATGATTCTCCCTTCACTCTTAGCCATTGCCATTCCCATCATTGTGGGCTGTGTTCTGGGCATTGCTGGCGTACTGGGACTTCTTGTAGGTGGTCTGTCAAGCGGATTCACCTTAGCCGTATTTATGGCCAACGCAGGAGGAGCCTGGGACAATGCAAAGAAGATGGTAGAGGAAGGTAACTTCGGCGGCAAAGGTTCTTTTGCCCATAAAGCCACCATTGTAGGCGATACAGTAGGAGATCCCTTCAAAGACACCTCCGGCCCTTCTCTTAATATTCTCATCAAGCTCATGTCAATGGTGAGTATTGTGATGGCAGGACTGACAGTTTTATTCTCATAAAGGAAAGAAACAAGCGAAACAACCAAATAAAGAAAAATTAAGTATTTATTTGGTTGTTTCAGCTTTTTATATTAATTTTGCCAACATAAATTTAACATTCCACCAACAATATGCCAATAAAAATACTTAGTGTAGACGACGAGAACGATCTGGAACTGCTATTAACTCAGTACTTCAGAAGAAAAATAAGAAAAGGAGAATATGAATTCCATTTCGCCCACAATGGCATTGAAGCATTAACCATGATGCTTCAACACAAGGATTTCGACATTATTCTTAGTGACATAAACATGCCTGAAATGGACGGATTAACGCTTCTCACCAAGATCAACGAGATGCAGAATCCTGCCATGAAATGCATCATGGTTTCTGCCTATGGTGACATGGGGAACATTCGTCAGGCCATGAACAATGGTGCTTTCGATTTTGCTACCAAGCCCATTGACCTAGACGACTTAAGCGTAACCATCGAAAAAGCTATAGAGCAAATTGACTATATTAAGAAGACACAGCGTGAGCACACGCAACTGGAATCGCTTAAGACCGATTTGGCAGTAGCAGGAGAAATTCAGCAGGCCATTTTGCCACGCGTATTTCCTCCTTTCCCTGAGTTTGAAAAGGTCATTGACTTAGCCGCATCCATGACGCCTGCAAAGGATGTGGGTGGCGATTTCTATGATTTCTTCCGCATCGACAACGAAAGAATTGGATTAGTGATGGCCGATGTCAGCGGCAAAGGCGTACCTGCAGCCATTTTCATGGCCGTGAGCCGAACCCTTATCAGAGCCATTGGCATGCAAGGAAATACGCCTTCAGACACTATCAGACAGGCAAACGAACTGCTTTGCAAGGAGTCTGTCAATTGTATGTTTGTCACAGTGTTCTATGCCATCTTCAACATACATACTGGACAGATAGAATATTGTAATGCTGGACATAATTCTCCCTATATTATTCATGCTGACAAACATGTGGATTGTCTTCCCTTAAGCGGCAACTGTATGATAGGCGCCATTGAGGGACTTAACTTTGAGGAGGGAAAGATACAACTCAACCAAGGGGACACATTAGTAATGTTTACAGATGGGGTTAACGAAGCCGTAAACACTAGTTTTGAAGAATATGGTGATAAACGCTTTATAAATATTCTTGAAACAGCAGCGTCTAACGACTGCAAAGAACTGATTAACGATATTCTTGCTGATGTAAAGGGATTCACAGGTGATGCGCCACAGAGCGATGACATCACCATCCTCACCATGAAGAGACTATAATGTATAACAATAAAAGGGAAATCCAGTGAAAGCATCGCTCAGAAGAAATATCACATGGAGCATAGTCACAGGAATACTAGGTGTTGGATGCATCTTGGGCTACACTATGTACCAGCGCGAAAGAAGCAAGGGTGAAAATCTGGAAACACAACTTGCACAACTCTCGAAAAAGGAGAGGCAATCGTTTATCGTGCAGCGTATCAGCAGCCAGATGGAGGAGATTGCCAAAGAACAGCAATATATCAGTGATCAGCAACGCAAGGAGGCTATCGAGCAGAAAAATATTGCTAACGACATGCGACAAAAGGCAGAGCTTGAACAGCATAAAGCCCAAGAAGCAGAGCGAGCTGCCAGACTATCAGAGAGTAAAGCTATCGAGGCTTCTGGCATTGCAGAAACACAGCGTGCTCTTGCCGTACAAAGACTACTTGACGCAGAATATTCGCGAAGAGTGGCCGACACACTGAGTTTCCTCGCCCTGGCCCGTAACCTTGGTTCCAGAGCAACTATCCAGCATAATACTGGCAACACAGAATTGGCTGCTCTATTGGCCTACGCATCATATACTTATACCAATCGCTATCTTGGTGATGTATACAACCCAGCCATCTACGAATCGTTGGCGCTGACAAGCAAAAACAACGTACAATGGTCTGTTGGCCGAGGAACAATCATACAGACGAAAAAGGTACCTACCACAGAGAACACCATCATTGCCATCACTAATTATGGTGAGGTGACTTATAACGAGATTAAGAATGGACGCCAGCAAACCAGGACGCTATTCTCTGATAACAAATATGACTTACGTGACGTTATTTTTATTGGCAGCAACTACTACATCGTTAGTCATACAGGACATTTGCTGAAAGGCAAAGGTAACAACGTGCAAGAGGTTCTTGTTGATGGAGCATATCATCCCCTCAGAATCTTCCAAAAGAAACAAGACCAAATCATTGTCGTTGCAGAGAAAAGTATACACCTGCTAGATGCCTCTACCCTACGCCCAATAAAAATGTTGCGCCTGGACTTTGAAGCAAAAACTGCTGGCGAAGACCCAACACACATATTTTTATTTGACAACAAAGGTGGTATGTATATCGTGGACACGCAATTGGACAAGATAACGAAATCGAAACTGCCTTTCAGTCAAACAGTTACAGCATACAACTATGACACAAGTACAGGAGCTAAGGCATACGGAACTATTGATGGATCAATCTATTATTTTGAACCATCTGGAAAGATGCACCGTTTAGTGGGACATCGTTCCAGGGTTTCAAGACTGGAATTTGAAAACGACCTGCTGTATTCTACCAGTTATGATGGCACTGTAAGGTTCTGGAAGACAAATGCAGACAAGATTGATCCAATAACAGTGATGAATTCCAATCAATGGATTGTCACATTCACCATAGCAAGTGACAGGAAACATGTATGGACAGGTGACCAGCATGGAAACATTAACTATACAGACATCTCCGCCGAGATGATGGCAGAAAAAGTGCGTGCTAACCTAAAACGCAAATTTACAAAGGATGAATGGGACCTCTATATTGGAAGTAATTTCGCAGACATGCCCTATGAGTCATATCTAAATAATGGCCTATGAGACATCTAAGACTATATATTGTCATCACGATTCTGACACTAATGGCACCTATGAGGTCTGGCTCACAGGTATTGCCACTGCTCAAGAATTATACGCCTGAGAACTATCATGCGCATAACGTGAACTACGACATCTATGTTGACCAGAACGGCATTGTGTATGTGGCAAACTTCGAAGGACTACTATACTACGACAGAGCTAACTGGCACATCATACACACCCCAGGAATCACACGTATCACCTCGCTCTATTGTGATAAGAAAGACCAAATCTGGGCTGGCGGATATAACTTTCTTGGATATCTTAAAACGAATAACAGAGGAATTCTTGGACTACATTCCCTTGATATTAAGAATCTGCATGGTGAGGTAAGCCAACTTCAAGAGGTTAATGGGGTGCTTACTTTCCGCATGTCTAATGGAAAAGCATATCAAGTGAATGGGAATACTGTAAAGGAAATATCGGCCAACCAACTTAAATATCAAGAACATAGCGATTCGCAGAAACTGACTTTTAACGATGGACTCAAGGTGGAAGTAATAGAGTCGAACGGACTGCGAATCATAGATAAAGACAACAAAACGGTTTGTCATTTCACAGAAGACAAAGGACTCTGCGACAACACTATCAACAAAATATCGTACGATGGACATGGTACTCTATGGGGGGCCACAAACAAAGGAATTTTTACCATAGCAATCCCTTCGAAATACTCGCACTTCACAGCGGCAGACGGACTGAAGGGTGAAATTACTGACATTAAGGAACTAAATTCCACCATATATGTCAGCACCACAAATGGTGTTTACAGATGCGAAGCCTATAATCTCAATCTCGTAGAGGGAATCGGGAATGGTTGCTCACAACTTTATCAAACAGGAAACTCGTTACTAGTCGCCACAGGACTTGGTGTCTATAACATTCCTGCCAATGGCCCTGCAACAAAATTATCTAACCAAAGTGCTATCTCTGTGATGGGAACACCCGACAAGTTCTATTGTGGCGAGCTTAACAAGGTGATGCTTTATACTAATGGAAAGCCTTCACATATTGCAGATATTGAGAAAGCAACGAATATTCACATAGATAACGAACAAAGTCTTTGGATTCAGGACATTTATGGTCAGGTATGGAAAAGAGAAAAGAACGCTGACCGTTTCTCACTGACATCAGACAATCAGACGGTGGCAACAATGATTATCAAGGATGATAAAGTGAACATTGTAACATCGTCCGACACCATATATCCCTTATTCACCAATTCCGACGATATGGGATATACTTGGCTTACAAACTATGAAGGCAAGCACTTGTATGCACAAAAAGATGGCAAACGAATAAACACCTTTGCCGAAGTAATTGCTCCCCTATCCAATTACGCTATCAAAGCGTTATATCATCAGGATGGTTTTCTATGGCTTGGCGGTGAGTTTGGACTGATTTCTATTGGATACAATTACTACGATGCCGCGATGGACACCAAGCCAGAACTTTTTATCCGCAGTATTGCACTCAACAATGACAGCATTATATGGGGAGGATTCGGCACATTACCTGAGAGTTTGCCTGCTTTTGACAGCGACAATCGTAATATTTCCATATCGTTCTCAACAGCCTACTCCACCTTAGTTGGTGAGACACACTACAGATATCGCATTAATGGAGGAACCTGGACATCGTGGTCAACTAGTCCGATAGCCTCTTTTCAGAACCTGGCCTACGGAAAATACGTCTTTGAGGTTCAAGCCATTGATGCCTTTGGACGTCATACTGCCCCAAAAATCGTAGAATTCAGCATACGCTATCCATTCTACATGAAGTGGTATATGGTTGTTATATACACCATTTTCATCGTGTTAATCGTCTATTTCATTGCGAAATTAAGATTACGCCATCTGGAGCAGGAAAAGGTTAGATTGGAGAACATAGTGCAGGAACGAACATCGGAGGTTATTGCACAGAAGAATGAAATTGAAGAGAAATCTGTACGCTTACAGTCTGCACTCGATGAACTGGCTCAGACACAGCACGAACTAATTCGCCAGGAGAAGATGGCTACGGCTGGTAAGTTGACACAAGGACTTATTGATCGTATTCTCAACCCGATGAACTACATCAATAATTTCTCGAAACTGTCGTGTGGGCTATTGAAAGACCTCAAGGCAAACATTGAGGAAGAGGAAGAGCACATGACTCAGGATACCTTTGAGGACACGATGGATGTTATCGATATGCTAGACCAGAACCTGCAGAAGGTGGAGCAGCATGGTATGAACACTACTCGCACGCTGAAGGCTATGGAGGAGATGCTGAAAGACCGTAGTGGTGGCATCATCGCTATGGATTTTGTTCCTGTATTACATCAGAACGAGGAGATGGTTCATAACTATTTTGACGCTGACATCAAGAAATATGGCATCAAAACCACGTTCAACATTCCTATGGATACTATTAACATCAAGGGAAATCCTGAGCAGATGAGTATGACGATGATGAGTATTCTGGGCAATGCCATCTATGCCGTTGTCAAGAAGGCACAGCGCGAGCAGTACTCACCAGAAGTTCGTGTCAGCGTCAGCACCTCAGATGACCATTATATTATTACCATACGCGATAATGGTATTGGTATCGAGGATACTATCATAGACAAGATTTTCGACCCCTTCTTTACCACGAAACCTACTGGCGAGGCTGCTGGTGTAGGACTGTATCTAAGCCGTGAGATTATTCAGAACCTCAGCGGTGACATCAGTGTAAAGTCAGAGAAGGACGTTTATACAGAATTCACAATCACATTACCAATTCTTCAAAATTGATACGACTATGGAGAAGCAAATGGAAGACCTGCAACAGAAACTGAAGGAACAGGAGAAACTGGCATCGCTGGGACTACTCAGTGCAGGCATAGCCCATGAAATTCAAAACCCGCTGAACTTTGTCATCAACTTCAGCAAGATATCAGACAAGCTGTTGGGCGACCTGACCGATATTGTTGAGGACAACGAGGATAAGCTGTCTGACGATGACCGTGAGGAAGTGGAAGATATCGTAGCCGACCTGAAAGAGAATATGGCAAAGATTGTAGAGCATGGCGAACGCGCCATCAGCATCATACAAGGCATCCTACTCATCTCGCGAGGCAAGGACAACGAATTCCTGCCCACCGACATATGTCATCTGGTGAAGGAATATATATGGCTGTCCTATCATGCCATGCGTGCCAACAACAAGAATTTCAACATTGCCATCCACGAGAACTATCAGGAGGGATTGCCCAAGTTTATGGTTATTCCACAGGATCTGAGTCGTGCAGTCCTCAACGTGATGAACAACGCTTGCTATGCCGTATGGAAGAAATCAGAGTCAACTCCTGCCGACTATCAGCCAGAGGTCAATGTTAGTGTGACACTCAATAATAATCAGATTGTTATCTCTCTGGCTGACAATGGTGAAGGTATGACAGAAGAAGTGAAACAACGTCTCTTTGAGAACTTCTTTACCACCAAGCCCGTTGGACAAGGTACCGGACTTGGAATGGCTATCACTCGCGACATCATAGAAAACAAACATGGAGGAAAACTGTCGTTTGAGTCAACAGAAGGAAAGGGTACTACATTTACGCTCACCATACCAATAAAAAGATGAAGAATAGATTATACCTTGTTATATATATAATAGTTGCTATACTCGCGCCTCATCATACAAAGGCTCAAGATAACAACGAATTTCGCCAAATCTACTTGCAGGCGGAGGAAGAGTATCAAGTGGGGCGATTGGAACAGGCTTTGGATTTATTACAATCCAACATCAATGGATTTGATGGCAATCTGAAGCAAAATGCCTATCGTTTGATTGCGCTTTGTTATATGGCACAAGATAACACATCACAATCAGAGAACTATGCAAAACTTTTGCTTCATGAAAATCCCTACTACACTTCCATTCAAGACCCAGTACGTTTTGAAGATTTGATTAGACGTCTGAAGACTGGACGTTCTGCAACAGTGACGACTGCATCTAGTCAGGCAGAAAGTGTCAACGAGGCGCCTGTTCCTGTAACGATTATTACATCTGAGATGATTGAAATGCTGGGCTATAACAAGAACCTCAATCAGATTCTTGCTGCATATATCCCTGGTGTCTCAGAAGTAGCCTCTTCGAATCTCGACAACATCGCCATACATGGCGCCTATACCAGTAGTCAGGAGAATATCCTTATCATGGAGAATGGTCATCGAATGAATACACGTTCTACTAACCTAGGACGCACCGACTATGCTATCAACACCCAGAAGATAGACCATATAGAGGTGCTTCGAGGTCCGGCCTCATCTCTTTATGGCAATGTGGCTCTTACCGCTGTGGTCAATATCATCACGAAGGATGGCACCAGTGTTAATGGTCTCTCGGCTCAATATGGCTATGGTTCTCTGCACACACACAAAGCAGACTTACTGGCTGGAACGCATTTTATGAATTGCGATGTATTTGCCTGGGCATCTCTATATAGTTCTGCTGGTGAAGATCGTTATCTTTCTGCTGAACTGGATCAGTCTTTGGATATTTACAGAGTAGCAGGCCCTCCATCTACTTATGGTGGTTATGCTCATATCAACAAATACACAGAAAAGCCTTCATACGACATTGGCGTAAACATCAAACTAAACGACTTCAACCTAATGTTCTCACGTAAAAGCGGTAAGAAGACACAACAGTATTCGGTGTTGGCTCATGCATATGACTACGATTCCTACCGCTGGTTTGATGGTCAGAAGCCAGGCTATAGTATTGAGGAAAACCATGCTGACTTGAATTACAGCAAGACGTTTGGTGATTTTTCTCTAAATGCTTCTATTTATGGCGACTGGTATAGTATTAGTGACTATAGTGTTGCTTCCGATGCAATGTACTATAATGAGTTTAACGAGGATGGTTCTCCAAAGAAAGATGAGCAAGGAAACGAGATTTATACACTTTGGGATGGTGCATACCAGATTTATGACTGGAAAGAAATGACCATCGGTGCATCAGTAAGAGGCGACTATAATTACACCATAGGTAAAATGAAAGGTAACTTCTTGGCTGGTATTCAGTTTGAGAATTTCTCCTTGTATGATACCTATGGATTAGTAGGTAGAAACTATGATGGCGTTGAACTTTTCTTTGCAGAAAAGAACAATACTATTAAGACAGGACATGAGAACAACATCTCATTCTTTATGCAAGGCAAGCATTATTTTACATCGAAACTCATCTTGAATGCAGGCATACGATTCGACAGTAAATATCGCGCTAATGGTGCCCGCATCAATGCCTTGTCGCCTCGTTTGGCATTCATCTACACACCATCGAGAGAACTGAGCATGAAATTGTCTTATTCTCGCTCTTTCGTTGATGCGCCTTATTTTTATCGTTTGAACACCGACAATACCTATAAGGGTAGCGTTGATTTGAAACCAGAATACCTGAATGCCATACAGTTTAATGTCATGGGAGACATCTTACCCATCAATCTTACCTATGACGTCAACCTGTTCTACAACAGATTCTCTGATATCATGTATTCTGTTCCTGACGCAGGAATTGAAGATGCCAAGTATCGTAATTCTGGTAGATTGGAAACCATTGGTGCTGAGTGCAGCCTACACTACAATAGCAAACGAATAAAGGCGAACTTAACGTCCAGCCACACGCGTCTACTGCATGCCAAAGACTATCCTTTCAGAGATCATCATATCTATGCTGTACCCGACTTTATCAACAATATACAGTTGATGTATGATGTATTGGCAAAAACTAATCACCATCTCTGGCTAACGGCAAATACCAAGATCAACAGTAAGTTTTATGTTCAGATTCCTGGGAATGACGACAACGAATGTTCTGGCAATACCGTCTTCGACCTAGGTGCCCGTTATCTGTTGGGTAAGCACATGACCATACAATTAGATTGTGAAAACGTATTAGACAAAACCACATATATGTCAGGAGCAACCCTGATTGCAATGCCTTGGTACAATCCCGGACGTACCGTATTAGCTTCTATCAAATATAATCTGTAAGCATGAAAGACCTCTTTAGAAACATAGCAAACCGTCATACATCTGAAATTGCACTCATCTTCGGAAAACAGAGCGCCACATACCAAGAGTTGGATATTCTCTCGAACAAGATAGCGCAACTGATTATTGAAAGTGGACTGGCGCCAATGGAGTGTCCCTTTATTGGTTTGTACTCTTCACGCACCTTTTACACGATTCCCATGATGCTTGGCATTTGGAAAGCCGGTTTTGCCTATGTTCCAATGGACCCCAAATTATCCACTGAACGTATTGACTATATTCTGGATGATTGTAAACTTAGCGTAATACTGACTGATACAGACAGTAATACTCTCTCAGCTAAGTATCCCCACATCCAATGGATAACCATCAATGAGTCTATTTTAAAAGCAGTCAGTCCTGCTCCCATTTCCGTACAGTCGAATGCCTACGCATACGTCATCTATACTTCCGGCACCACAGGCAGGCCTAAAGGTTCTCCCATCACACAGGCTGGGTTGCGCAATCTCATTGAAGCACGCCAGCAGTTGATTCCTCCTGCAGAGAACACGCTTGAGACGAGTCTTGCCAGCATTGTTTTCGACTACTCCATCTGGGAAATCTTCTGTCCGATGATGACGGGAACTCCCGTTTATTTCCTGAGCGAACAGGAGAGAAATAATCCACAATTGATTGCAGAACTATTGGAAAAGCGACCCATAACAACATTCAGTATCACACCAACACATCTGTCTGTTGTTCCGTTCAATCACTACCCTCATCTGAAATATCTAACTGTTGCAGGTGAATCGTGCCCAGAGCCTCTGATTCGTAAATGGCAGAAGCTCTGCAAGGTGATTAATGCATACGGTCCTACTGAGACCACGGTAGTTACTGTTGCTGGCATCATGACGCCCGATGGACCCGCCAACGATATCGGCATGCCTTTTCAAGGTGTCAGCTGTTACATATTGGATGAACATCTACACCAGATTCCACAGGGTGAACGCGGTGAACTCTATATCGGCGGTATACAACTGTCTGGCGGCTATCTGAACAACGAAGAGCTAAATAAGCAGAAATTTGTTGCTAATCCCTATGCCGACCAGAATCCTTCCGCCCCTATCCTTTATGCCAGTGGCGATTTGGTTTATCAGCAGCCTAACGGACATATCATCTATTGCGGACGCAAGGATAGTCAGGTAAAGATACGTGGTTTTCGTATTGAGCTGGGTGAAGTAAAAACGGCTTTAGAAAAGTGTGAGTCAGTAGAATCTGCTACCGTAGAAGCCGTAGAACAAGGCGGTCAGAAGTATCTTCGTGCTTTTGTAAAAGCCTCAGTAACACCATTTAATCCAGCTCAGCTGCGCGAAGAACTGAAAGGCAAACTTCCGCATTACATGATTCCATCCCGTATCATCGAGGTAGAGGCTATTCCCAAGACCATCAATGGCAAGGCCGACTTTCAAGCCTTAGCAGCAATGATACCTTCTGAGCAACTGCAAGATGATGTTTGCGGAGATGTAGAACGTAAGATTGCTGCCATCTGGCACCACATATTAGGCGATGCCACACCATTCGATTCTGATAGTGATTTTATCGGAGTGGGCGGTGATTCCATCTCTATCATATTGATGACGGAACAGATACGAGAGAAATTTAATATCCATATAACCATCGAGGCTGTCTATTCCCATCTGAAACTACGTCAGTTGGCAGCATTCATTGGTTCAGCTGTACAAAGAGGAAATAACATATCGTCCTCATCCCAGGCTATAGACCTCAAGGCTGTTCCCCTATCCTACTATCTTCAGAATGTCTATGTGCATTGCCAACTCAATCAACAAGCATCGTTGGCATACAATCTCGTAGAGCTGATTCCCTTTGGGGTGTCGCTGAACAAAGAGCGACTCTTAACGGCATGGAACAAACTTATACAGATTCAGGATGCTTTTCGTGCGACATTCTATACGGATAGCACAGGAAAGTATTATATGAGAGTTAACGACGTTGAGACATTGACCGATATTCCTGAATACAGTATTGCCGATGATGAGGCTGCAAGAATATTAGTCACAGAACGTCTGTCACGTCCGTATGACTTAAAGAACGGACCACTCTATTTTATTGAACTCTACCATGATGCCGACGGACGCTATCTGCTTGCTGTCTATACTCATCATCTCATTTCCGATGGATGGTCGCTCGACAAACTAAGCAAGCAACTCTATGCCTTGTACGAAAAGAAAGAAGTTACTGTGACGGGCAGTTTTGCCAACTATGTTTTTGACACCTACGAGAAGGAACAAAGCTCTTTGGGGACAGACAGCAAACAGTATTGGGATCACTATCTGCAGGATATTCCAGATTTGAAGTTACAAGGTTTCAATACAGATTCCGACAATACAGATTATGCTACGGGATGCGTTTGTACCCGTATGGATGCTGCTTTATCAGAAGCCATCCAGCAGTATTGTTCGCGACACCATGTCACGCTGTTCTCTTTCTTGTCATCGGCATTCATGCTTATTATCAGTCGCATCTCCCGACAGCAACAATTCACGATAGGTTATCCTTCTTCTGGTCGATTATCATCTACTGATTTCGATATAGTGGGATACTACGTTCATCCATATCCTTTGAAGTTTGAAAGCTCTCTATTTGACCTAACTTTCTGTGAGCTGTGCAGTCATACGATGAAAGATATCTGCGAGGCTGCAACCCATCCCTATGCACTTGTGAAGTTACCCTCTTTCAATTTTACGTTAGAGGAAAAGCGCTATGAGACCAATATCGGTGTTAATCTACCTTATCAGTTGGCTCCACTGACACTGACAATTGATAGCAATGAGCAGGATCTTCAATGCAGATGGCTCTATAGGCAGTCTATGGCCGAGCAGAAGGATGTGGAATTACTGAATCGCTGCTATTTGGCATTGCTACAAAACATCATCAATGATAACGATCAGCACACGCTGAGGTCAGTTTCAATGATTGACAAGTCTGAATATGATAGACAAGTGAGCCTTAACACACTTTCTCCACTTTCAATGCCCAAAGAGACTATCATTGATGTTTTCCTTCGTCAGGTAGAACAATATCCTAACCATCTGGCCCTGAAAGACGAGATTGGCAGTTATACCTACCAACAGCTCAACGAAGTCTCTTGTCATTTGGCAGCAGCCCTGATGTCTGACGGACTCCCTCAGGGGGCTGTAGGCATCTATTGCGAGCGTTCTTCCCAATCTCTTGCCACCATTCTGGGCATTGTCCGTGCTGGATGTTTCTACGTGCCACTCAACGACTCCTATCCCAAGGAACGCCTGCGTCATATCATGACAGATAGTGGTATGCAGCGCATCGTGACAACACGAAATATGCAGAAGGATATTGAGGGACTGGTTCCATCGGTTCACATCTATTACATGGAAGACATGTTGGAGGGTGAAACCAACATCATGTCACATCCTGAGATAACACCATCTACGCCAGCCTACATGATTTATACGTCTGGTACGACAGGTCAACCAAAAGGTGTTATTGTGCCTCATGGTAGCGTAGTTTCGATGGTAACGACAGGCGCACTAGGCGTCTATTGTCCCACGGCTGATGATCGCATCATTCAGTTCTCTACCTATATCTTTGATGCTTCCGTCATTGATATTTTCTGTACTCTGCTCACAGGTGCCACTCTGATAACGGCTCCAGAATCCATGAAGAAAGACCCTGAGCGCTTGTTCCAACTGATGGAAGAGGAACAGATTACCTGGGCATGCATTCCTCCTGCATTCCTGCATTCTTGCCATAAGGATCCTACGTCCTCGCTCAAGACCATCCTCGTTGGAGGCGAGTCGCCCAGTCAGGAAATCATCTCCCGCTATCGCAACATCCGATTCATTAACGGCTATGGTCCTACGGAAAATACCGTTTGTAGTACCAGCCACACCTACAGTCAGGACACAACGCAGGATTCCAACTGTATCGGCAAGCCCCTGCAAGGTGTAACCTGCTATGTTCTCGATGATGACCACAACCTCGTGCCTGATGGTGTTGTTGGTGAACTATATCTTGGCGGTCTGCAACTGGCTTCAGGCTATCATAACCGTCCTGAACTCAATGAGAAGTGTTTCATCACTAATCCCTTTGCCAACAAGATCGACCTAAAGCAAGACATTAACACACGTCTCTACGCCACTGGCGATATGGTGTGTCGCAAAGCTGACGGGTTGCTTTATTTTATGGGGCGAAAGGACTTCCAAATTAAGTTACGTGGTTATCGTATTGAGTTGGCAGAAATCGAGAATACCCTTCAAAATCACCCCGATGTGCAGCAATGTGTGGTTGAAGTTCGACAGATGGGTGATACTAATCAGTTGGTAGCTCATATAGAAACAGCAAACAGTCTGTTGACTGCTGCCGGCCTACGCACCTGGCTTTCAGAAAAACTGTCCGCCTACATGATACCTGCCTATTGGAGTTTTTCTGACCACTTCCCCCTAACGCATAACGGAAAGATAGATCGTACCCGCTTGCCAGAACCTCAACCGTGTACTACTGGAGGTGATAACAACGAAGAGTTGCTAGAGGTGGAACGTCGTTGTCGTTTTGCAATCTCTACAATTGTCGGCATCGAAGCCGAGGACATCGATGTCAATGCAAATCTCATGGAAGAAATCGGAATGAACTCACTGCAGATTCTTGAGTATGTCAGTCTGATGCAGGCACGTGGCTATCAGATACACGCCGCCGATGTCTATCATTGCAAGACCATCCGAAAACTGACAGACTTTATGGAGTCAAACAAAGAACCGCTGACACAGGAACAGATAGATGGCAGGGTCATCTATTTCTCTACGCCAGACAATCGTCATAAACCTCTGCTCATCGTTTGTTCTGGCACCCCCTATTTCGAGGCGTTCTACATGAATCTCCATCGTGTATTCAAGGACCAATACACCATTCTCGTGATTGAGACTGCCAGCGAATTCTATTCACTTAATCCCGATTTCCCCATAGACATGGATGCGCTGATGGCAGAGTATGCGCGAATACTCCGTCCCATTCTAAAAGACCGCACCACGCCAATTTTGACCACAGGTCTTTGTCTGGGTGGAGACATGGCTCTTCGTCTGGCTGTGGAACTTGATAAAGAGAACATTGCTCGTCCTTCAGCCATCATTATCGATGGTTTTGCAGGCAGGTCGAAATATGGCGCTGATTGGGGCGGTATGGTTGTTGAGCCTGGTATCTCAGAAGATGTAGTTAAGTTCCGTAATCATGTCTTACACACCCTCTCTGGTTCTTTCATTCAACGTCATTATTCGGGTCCTGCACATCTGATTATGTGTACAGATTTTGAAGATGCGCCAGGGCAGACCCGTGAAGAGGCGATTGCTCATTTCCCCGTCAACAAGGCAAATTGGAAAGAAGCACAGCCTGACATGCCAATCACTTTTGTAAATTCTGTCCACATGCAGATGGTACATGACCCTGAGAACCTTAGAATCGTGAAACAGATCGTCGACCGCTATGCCTTTGGTTGAAAAAGGAATAAAGGGAAATAATAACGAGAAAAAGAGATTCTCCTTCCATCTTTTATATAAAAAAGAGATGAAATTATGAGATTTTGCTATTTAGAGTTTGCAATTTAAAGAAATAATTAGTACCTTTGCAACAGCAAAACAATAATTCACTGGAATGGAAGCTTTCTATCGCACGCATCGCTATTTGGTTGAACATGTTAATGCCCCTATACGTCGTACCCTTATGGATGAGATTGATTGGGACTGCAGACTCATTGGTATCAAAGGCACGCGTGGTATTGGGAAGACCACGTTTCTTCTTCAGTACGCCAAAGAGAATTTCTCGATAGAAGACCGTCAATGTCTCTATGTGAACATGAACAACTTCTATTTTCAGGGGCACGGCATAGCTGAGTTTGCGGACAAGTTTTATCACAAAGGTGGCCGTGTGTTGCTCATTGATCAGGTTTTTAAGCAACCCAACTGGAGCACAGAACTCCGCAAATGCTACGACCTCTACCCTGGCCTAAAGATTGTGTTCACAGGAAGTAGCGTGATGCGATTAAAAGATGAAAACCCTGAGTTGAACGGCATTGTCAAGTCATACAACCTGCGTGGCTTCTCTTTCCGCGAGTTCATCAATTTGCAGACGGGCAACAATTTCCGCCCATACACTCTAGATGAGATCCTGAACGACCACGAGCATATCATCAAGCAGATACTACCCAATGTATCGCCCAACCGCTATTTCCAGGACTATATTCATCATGGATTCTATCCATTCTTCAAGGAGCAGCGCAACTACTCAGAGAACCTACTCAAGACGATGAACATGATGACTGAGGTAGACATTCTGCTTATCAAACAAATAGAACTGAAATATCTCACCAAGATAAAAAAACTCTTCTACCAGTTGGCAGAAGAGGGTCCCAAGGCTCCAAACGTCAGTCAGTTAGCCAAAGACATAGAGACCAGCCGCGCCACAGTGATGAACTATATCAAATACCTCACTGACGCCCGCCTTCTGAATATGATATATCCTGTAGGTGAAGAATTTCCCAAGAAGCCATCAAAGGTGATGCTTCACAATTCCAATCTTCTATATGCCATCTATCCTATCCACGTAGAAAAGCAGACAGCCATGGAGACTTTCTTCGTGAACTCATTGTGGAAGGACCATAAGGTAAATCAATCTGGGCGTGATCAATCTTATATAGTAGACGGCAAATTAAAATTCCGAATCTGCGATGCCGATGTTCATACAAAGATACGCTATTCTACCGACACTATTTATGCACGTTACAACACAGAGATTGGCAAGGACAACCAGATTCCCCTTTGGCTCTTAGGATTCTTGTACTAAATTCATGATGACTATAAAAGAAGTTTTTAACCTCAGAAGCCAAGGACATATTGAGGCGGCATATGAGGCTGCTCGCGCGATTTATTCTGAAGACAAGAGTCCATACTCTTCAACAGCAATGTTTTTATCTGCAAAAGACATGCAGAAACTATATCTTGACAATGGTCAAACATTCGAAGCAAATAAGATTCAACTCGCACTTCAACGCCTGCAGCAACACACCCCAGAACATCTGCTCTTGGGTTGTTGGGGCGAAGAATTAGCTGTTGAATACCTCCAAAAGAAAGGATATACAATCATCGAACGCGATTGGCATTCAAGCCATCGTGATATCGATATTATAGCCCATAATGACAGTACCATAATATTTGTAGAAGTCAAGACCCGTCGTAATCGACTCTTCACCGAACCTGAAGCTGCAGTCAACCACCAAAAATTACGAAATTTACAACTAGCTATAAATCACTATATTAATTTCCGAAAGATAGATTCACCTTTTCGTTTTGATGTCATTACCATCGTTGGTCAAGTAGGATGCATCAATCCAGAAATCAATCACATTGAAGACTTCCATTTATTATAATCATTTCTAATATACTAATTTAGACAAAAGCCAAACAAGACATTTTAAAAGATTTTTGTAATCTCTGCTTTGCAATTAGCAGAATTCTTTGTAACTTTGCACACGTTTAAAAAGAAACCATCATTTTTTTAGGAAATGATCATTCAAGAAAAAACTAGAAAAAATTAATTTTATATTAATCTAAACAAATGGCTAAAGAAAAGAAGTTTATCACCTGTGATGGTAACGAGGCTGCGGCTCACGTGAGCTATATGTTCTCGGAGGTAGCTGCAATCTACCCCATCACCCCGTCTTCGCCAATGGCGGAGCATGTTGACGAGTGGGCTGCCCGTGGTCGTAAGAACCTGTGGGGCCAGAACGTCAGTGTTCAGGAAATGCAGTCAGAGGCTGGTGCTGCCGGTGCCGTTCACGGTTCACTGCAGGCTGGTGCTCTCACCACTACATTCACTGCTTCTCAGGGTCTGCTCCTGATGATTCCTAACATGTACAAGATTGCTGGTGAGCTTATTCCATGTGTATTCGACGTATCTGCTCGTACACTGGCTTCTCACTCTCTGTGTATCTTTGGCGACCACCAGGACGTAATGGCATGCCGTCAGACCGGTTTCGCTATGTTCTGCTCTGGTTCAGTACAGGAGGTGATGGACCTCACAGCCGTTCCTCACCTGGCAACTCTCGAGACCTGCGTACCATTCGTTAACTTTTTCGATGGTTTCCGCACCTCTCACGAGTACCACAAGATTGAGCTGATGGATCAGGAGGATATCCGTCCTCTGGTTAAGGAGGAGTTCGTTAAGCGTTTCCGCGATCGTGCTATGAGCCCTGAGCGTCCTATCACACGTGGTACTGCTGAGAACCCAGAGACATTCTTCACACACCGTGAGGCTAGCAACCAGTACTACGATGCAGTACCTGAGGTTGTAGAGAAGTACCTCGGCGAGATCTCTAAGATTACAGGCCGCGAGTACCATTTGTTCTCATACTACGGAGCTGAGGATGCTGATCGCATGATCATCCTCATGGGTTCTGCTACCGATGCAGCTCGCGAGGCTATCGACTACCTGAACGCTAACGGTCAGAAGGTTGGTATGATCTCTGTTCACCTCTATCGTCCATTCTCAGTTAAGCACCTGCTCGCTTCAGTTCCTAAGACTGTTAAGCGTATCGCTGTGCTCGACCGTACAAAGGAGCCCGGTGCAAACGGCGAGCCTCTGTACCTCGACGTGAAGGATGCTTACTACGACGTAGAGAACAAGCCTCTCATCGTTGGTGGCCGCTACGGTCTTGGTAGCCGCGACACCACACCTGCTCAGATCATCAGCGTGTTCAACAACCTCGCTATGCCCGAGCCAAAGAACCACTTCACAGTTGGTATCGTAGACGATGTTACCTTCACCTCTCTGCCTGAGGTTGAGGAGATTGCTCTTGGCGGTGCTGGCATGTTCCAAGCTAAGTTCTACGGTCTGGGTGCCGATGGTACCGTAGGTGCTAACAAGAACTCTGTTAAGATTATTGGTGACAACACCGACAAGTACTGCCAGGCTTACTTCTCTTACGACTCTAAGAAGTCAGGAGGTTTCACCTGCTCTCACCTGCGTTTCGGTGATACACCTATCCGCTCTACCTACCTGGTAACTACACCTAACTTCGTAGCTTGCCACGTTCAGGCTTACCTGCACATGTACGACGTTACACGTGGTCTGCAGAAGAATGGTCAGTTCCTGCTGAACACCATCTTCGACGCCGACGAGCTGGAGAAGTTCATGCCTAACAAGGTGAAGCGTTTCTTCGCTCAGAACAACATCACTGTATACACTATCAACGCAACTAAGATTGCACAGGAGATTGGTCTGGGTAACCGTACCAACACTATCCTGCAGAGTGCATTCTTCCGTATCACCGGCGTCATCCCTGTAGAGCTCGCAGTTGAGAAGATGAAGGCTGCAGCACTGAAGTCTTACGGCGCTAAGGGTCAGGACGTAGTTGATAAGAACTACGCTGCTATCGACCGTGGTGGTGAGTACGTACAGCTCACAGTTAAGCCTGAGTGGGCTAACCTGCCTGATGATGAGCCTAAGGCCGACAACGCTCCTGCATTCGTTAAGGAGTTGGTTCGTCCTATCAACGCTCAGGCTGGTGACCTGCTGAAGGTTTCTGACTTCGTTAAGCACAACACCGTTGACGGTTCTTGGGAGGTTGGCACAGCCGCTTACGAGAAGCGTGGTGTTGAGGCCTTCGTTCCAGCTTGGAACAAGGACAACTGTATCCAGTGTAACCAGTGTGCTTACATCTGTCCTCACGCTGCTATCCGTCCATTCGTTCTTACTGACGAGGAGCTCGCTCAGTTCGACGGTCTCGAGACTCTCGAGATGAAGGCACCTGCAGCTATGAAGGGTATGCATTTCGTTATCGAGCCTTCAGTACTCGACTGTCTGGGTTGCGGCAACTGTGCTGACATCTGCCCAGGTAATCCTAAGACTGGCAAGGCCCTCACAATGGTTCCATTCAACCCCGATACAACCGAGAACAAGAAGATGGCTGCCGATTGGGACAAGCTTGTTAAGGTTCCTTCTAAGCAGCATCTGGTTGACATCAAGTCAAACGTTAAGAACTCTCAGTTCGCTCAGCCTCTGTTCGAGTTCTCTGGCGCTTGCTCTGGTTGCGGTGAGACTCCATACGTTAAGCTGATTTCTCAGCTGTTCGGTGATCGCCAGATGATTGCCAACGCTACTGGATGTTCTTCAATCTACTCTGCTTCTATTCCTTCTACACCTTACACTAAGAACGAGAAGGGTCAGGGTCCTGTATTCAACAACTCACTGTTCGAGGACTTCTGCGAGTTCGGTCTGGGTATGGCTCTTGGTAACAAGAAGATGAAGGAGCGCGTAGCTAAGCTGCTGCAGGAGATGATCGACGGCAACGCTAGCGACGAGTACAAGGCACTTGCTAAGGAGTGGATTGAGAACAAGGAGGATGCTGAGAAAACTAAGGAGATTGCTCCAAAGCTTCGTGCTTGCATCGCTGAGAGCGCAGCTAAGGGTTGTCCTACTTGCAAGGAGCTCCAGACTCTGGATCACTACCTCGTAAAGCGTTCACAGTGGATCATCGGTGGTGACGGTGCCTCTTACGACATCGGTTACGGCGGTCTCGACCACGTGATTGCTTCTGGTGAGGACGTTAACATCTTGGTACTCGATACTGAGGTTTACTCTAACACCGGTGGTCAGGCTTCTAAGGCTACTCCTCTTGGTGCTATCGCTCAGTTCGCTGCTCAGGGTAAGCGCATCCGCAAGAAGGATCTGGGTATGATTGCTACAACCTATGGTTATGTATATGTAGCCCAGATTGCTATGGGTGCTGACCACGCACAGACTCTCAAGGCTATCCGCGAGGCTGAGGCATGGCACGGACCTTCAATCATCATCGCTTACGCTCCATGTATCAACCACGGTCTGAAGGCCAAGGGCGGTATGGGTAAGAGTCAGGCCGAGGAGAAGAAGGCTGTTGAGTGCGGTTACTGGCACCTGTGGCGCTACAACCCAGCTCTGGCTGAGGAAGGCAAGAACCCATTCTCTCTCGACTCTAAGGAGCCTAACTGGGAGAACTTCCACGACTTCCTGCTTGGTGAGGTTCGTTACCTCTCTGTTAAGAAGGCTTATCCTAATGAGGCTGAGGAGCTGTTCGCTGAGGCACAGAAGATGGCCCAGCTGCGCTACAAGACTTACATCCGCAAGTCACAGGAGAACTGGGAGGACTAATCCCCCTACTCCATCCTATATTAAAGGAGCATCCGATGATTCGGGTGCTCCTTATTTTATTATTTTTAATTCGTGACAAAACAATGTTATAGTATACATTCCTACATGTATCAATCGCAAGTATGGCACTTTATCATCGAAAGCATTATAGATATCAACGACAAATAGCATATTAAGAAACAACAAATGACATATTTTCCACCACATATTATTGTAATGACCATACGAAAAAATAAAAAAAGAAAGGAAGCACGATTCTCTCTCATTTTTTTTTCGTAACTTTGCCACTCAAAATATTAATGACTTAACAAGTTTAACATGACAACAAACAACATCAAAGACATTTATCTGGCAGGCGGTTGCTTTTGGGGCACTGAACATTTCTTCAAACAGATTGAAGGTGTGTTGGAAACAGAAGTAGGATTTGCGAATGGACACACAGAGGACCCTTCGTACAAAGAAGTTTATACTGACAAGACAGGACACGCTGAGACGGTACACGTAAGGTATAATCCAGAAGTGGCCAGTTTAGAATTCCTACTTAGAATGTTTTTTAAGGCCATTGACCCGACGAGTCTAAATAAGCAGGGGCACGACGAGGGAACACGCTATCGCACAGGCATTTACTATACCGACAATCAAGACATTGAAGTAATCAACAAGGTTTTCAATGAAGAACAACAAAAATACTCAGAACCTCTAGTTGTTGAACGAGAGCAACTAAAATGTTTCTTTAAAGCTGAGGAATATCATCAAGACTACCTTGATAAGAATCCAGACGGCTATTGTCACTTGCCTTTGGAACTCTTTGCCTTTGCGCGAGAAGCAAAAGATAAGCACTATAAGGAATAAATAAGTTTTGTTTTTCGCAGATTTATCGGAACTCATTATAAAAGAGTTAGAAATCGCGGAATTTCAAAACATTTTTTGTAACTTTGCACGAAATTACCATTAACAATAATATTATGCTAAAGAAACTATTACTTTCAACGCTTCTTCTAAGTTCAGCGACAGCATTTGCTGTCGTGGAACCCGCATGGAGGAATCCACAAGTGAATCAAGTGAACCGAGAGGCACGACGTGCCGACTTCTTCGCTTTCGAGAATGTCGAAAAGGCTATGACGGGTGATAAAACACAGTCAAAACGCTACCTGTCAATGGAAGGTACATGGCGCTTCAATTTCGTCAAGGACCACAACCTAGCTCCGAAGGGCTTCTACACGCTGAAGTACGACGATTCACAGTGGGTAGACTTCCCTGTGCCAGGACTCTTCGAGATTGAAGGTTACGGCGACAAGATCTATAAAAACGTAGGTTATTCGTGGGGCACGACTTTCAATAGCAATCCACCCTACATCGACGAGACCAACAACTATACGGGGTCATATCGACGCACTTTCAACCTGCCTGCAGGATGGGACGGCCAGGAAGTTTTTTTCCACGTGGGTTCGGCCACCAGCAATTTGCAAGTGTGGGTCAACGGCAAATACGTGGGCTACAGCGAGGATTCGAAGGTAGCTGCTGAATTCAATATCACCAAGTATCTTAAAAAGGGAGAAAACCTTATTGCCATGCAGGTGATGCGCTGGTGCGACGGCTCTTACTTGGAAGATCAGGACTTTTGGCGCTTTACAGGTATCGCTCGCGAGGTATATCTCTACGCCCGTCCCAAAGTACACATTCAGGACCTATTCGTCACCCAAGACTATATGGGTGGCAAGGGTGTGCTCAAGGTAGATGCCAAGGCACCCAAGGGCACGACCATTGAGCAGCGCCTCGAGGACAACAACGGACAGGAAGTAAGCCTAGACAATGTAAAGCCATGGTCGGCCGAAGTACCCAACCTCTATAATCTTATCATCACCCTAAAGCAGGGCAACAAGGTGTTAGAGGTTGTGAAGCAACGAGTGGGATTCCGTCACATCGAAATCACTGGTGGGCAGTTGCTAGTCAACGGTCAGCCCATCCTCATTAAGGGTGCCGACCGTCATGAGTTGGACCCCGATGGAGGCTATATCGTATCCCTGGACCGCATGATTCAGGATATCCGTATCATGAAACAGCTTAACATCAACGCAGTACGTACCTGTCACTATCCCGATGATCCGCGTTGGTATGACCTCTGCGACGAGTATGGCATTTACCTGACAGCTGAATCAAATCTCGAAAGCCACGGCATGGGCTATGGCGATGGCACACTGGCTAAGCGTCAGGACTTCGAGAAGGCCCACTTGGAGCGTCAATATGGCAACGTACATTCGTTTAAGAACCACCCATCAATCATCGTATGGAGTCTGGGCAACGAGGCTGGCTATGGCCCCAACTTTGAAAAGGCCTATGATTGGGTGAAAGCCACAGACAAGACCCGTCCCTGCCAATTTGAGCAGGCCGGACAGAATGGTAAGACTGATATCTTCTGTCCTATGTACTACGGCTATGAAGGTTGCGAGGCCTACTCTAAAGGCAACAATCCACGCCCTCTCATCCAGTGTGAATATGCCCACGCCATGGGCAACTCGATGGGTGGATTCAAGGAGTACTGGGATTTGGTGCGCAAGTATCCCAAGTATCAGGGTGGCTATATCTGGGACTTCGTGGACCAGGGCATGCGCGACAAGAGCCCTATCACGGGTCGTGAGATTTTCACTTATGGTGGCGACTATGGCAAGTATCCCGCCTCTGACTATAACTTTAATTGCAATGGTATCATCGCGCCAGACCGCAGGCTGAATCCACATGCCCACGAGGTAGGTTACTACTATCAAAACGTATGGGTCAAGGATATCGACATAAAGCAGGGCAAGTTTGAGATTTACAATGAGAATTTCTTCAAGACACTTGACGACCTGCAACTCGAGTGGTTTGTAGGCGGAGCCGCTGGTCATCACCACGACAACGCCAACCGTCCAGAGGGTATGACCTTCGGCCACGGCGGCACCATCGACATCAACGGCATCCAGCCTCAGCAGCGCAAGGTAATTACTTCGGAAGAAATGAAGCAGGTAATCGAGCGCGTACTTGGTCACCACACCGACAACGAGATCTTCGTCGCCTTCTACTTCAAGTCGAAGAATGGCGCTCCCCTTATAGACAAGGGTCAGGTGATGGCCAAGCAGCAATTCTGTATTAACGAGTATAAGTATCCCGAGATAAAACAGGAGACAGCTCAAATCCAGAAGGAAGAGACTAATACCTACGTGAAGTTATCAGCTGCCGGCACCGACCTCTACATCGGCCGCTGGAACGGCATGATAGATTATCTGACCGTTAACGGCAAGGAGATGCTGCAGTTCCGTGAGAGCATTGTACCTGAGTTCTGGCGCGCCCCCACCGACAACGACTACGGCGCTGGCCTACAGAATCGTTTCGCAACCTGGAAGAACCCCAACATGGGCGTTAAGTCCTTCACCGTAAGCGACAATACCGTTATTGCAACCATCGAGCTCCGCGAGTCCGAGAACCGCGGCGGACAGAGAAACCGCGGTGAGCGTCGACCTGCCTTCGCAACGTTAACAATGACATACACCCTCACTCCCGAGGGAGAGGTAATCGTTCGCGAACAGTTGGAGCCTGCCAAGGATGCTCAGATGAGCGAGATGTTCCGCTTTGGCATGGGCATCCAAATGCCAAAGCAGTATGATCAGGTGGAGTACTACGGACGCGGCCCCGTCGAAACCTACAGCGACCGCAAGGACTCTGAGTTCCTTGGTATATATAAGAATAAGGTACAGGACGAGTACTTCGAGTATATCCGCCCACAGGAGAGTGGCAACCACGTAGACGTGCGCTGGTTCTCAGTCATCGACCAGAACGGCAAGGGACTGCAGTTCTACAGTAACGCACCGATGGAAGCCTCTGCCCTGCCCTACACCATTGGCCAATTGGACGACGGTCCCAGTAAAGACAAGGCTTGGGGACGCCACAGCGGCGACCTAATTCCCTCGGGTATGACCTCGGTTCACATCCAGCAGCATCAGCTGGGACTAGGTTGTGTCAACTCATGGGGTGCATGGCCACGCGACGAATACCGCGTGAAGTTCAAAGAATATGACTTCACTTTCGCCATCAAGCCTCTGAAATAAAAAGATGATATGAACAGAATTCTTATCATAGCGGCACTCTTCGTAGTGCCGCTATTCATTTCAGCTCAACGTCAGCAGCAGTTTCACAAAGACCTGGCCAAGGGTAACTACAGCGGTATCTGCGCCTTGGGCGACGGCCGATATGCCATGGTCGACGACAAGGCACAAACAGACGGCTTTCGATTAGTGCATATCACCATCGACAGTATACGACAACGCATCACGGCAGTATGCGACCTGGGCTATCGCTCCTGCGGACTACCTAACCGCGATATGGAAGATATCTGTTATAGACCCTCTTCCAAAACTCTCTATATCTGTGGCGAAGCTGACAATGAAGTCTATGAATACGATCTTGACGGACAACGTACGGGCCAAAAACTAGCCATCCCTGCTAACATTAAGAAGGCAAAGCAGAATGCAGGACTAGAAGCACTGACTTATGACACCTGTCAAAATCTGTTCTATACCATGACCGAGCAACCCCTTCCAGGCGAGAATACCATCCGACTATTGGCATTCGATGATAATCTAAAACTGAAACATACGTATTACTATGAGCCCGACGTGCCCACCAACCGCAAACAAATCTATGGAATTTCAGCACTTTGTGCCCTAGGTGATGGCCGCCTTCTAGTGATGGAACGCCAAATCTGGGTACCAAAGCTAAAAGTGGGCGCTAAAACGGTAACGCGCATCTATGAAGTAATGCCCAGTGATGAAGAACACTTTCTAAAAAAGAAACTGGTGACGGAGTTCCGCACACGGCTCTCCATCACCAGTCATAAGTTTGCAAATTTCGAAGGACTCTGTCAGGTATCACCCAACTTGCTACTCCTAATCGCTGACTCACAGAATCAGTACAAGGGTGTGTTGCGCGACTGGTTTCGACTAGAAATCCTGAAACTTTAAATCATTAGTAGAAAATTCCCATTAGAAGTTCTTTGTCTGCTCGGCAACTTCAGCATTAATCTTGTCGATGAACTCCTGAATAGTCATGGTAGCCTGTTCGCCACCACCCTGCTGGCGCATTGAGACAAGTCCCTCGGCAGCTTCCTTCTCACCAACAATGACCATGTAAGGAATACGCTTCAACTCGTTATCGCGAATCTTACGACCCAACTTCTCGTTACGAAGATCGATAGAACCACGAACACCCTGCAGATTGAACTGCTCGAGCACCTTCTTTGCATAGTCGTTGTACTTCTCTGACAGAGGCAAAACAACAACCTGGTCAGGAGTAAGCCACAAGGGGAAGTGACCACTGGTGTGCTCAATCAGCACAGCAGTGAAACGCTCCATAGAACCGAAAGGAGCACGGTGAATCATCACAGGCGTCTTCTTCTGATTATCTTCGTCAGTATACTCTAGCTGGAAGCGCTTAGGTAGGTTGTAGTCCACCTGAATAGTACCCAACTGCCAACGACGACCTATGGCATCCTTAATCATAAAGTCGAGTTTCGGACCATAGAAAGCGGCCTCGCCATATTCTACTTTAGCGGGCAGTCCCTTCTCTTCACATGCCTCTTGGATGGCCTTCTCCGCCAATGCCCAATCTTCATCGCTACCCACATACTTCTCATGGTTATTGGGGTCGCGCAGAGAAATCTGTGCCTCGAAGTTGAAACCGAAGGCAGATAACACCACATTGATGATATCCATCACGTTGAGGAATTCCTGCTTCACTTGGTCTGGACGGCAGAACAGGTGGGCATCGTCCTGAGTGAACGAACGCACACGAGTCAAACCATGAAGCTCACCACTCTGCTCGTAACGATATACGGTACCAAACTCTGCAATACGTAGGGGTAAATCCTTGTACGAACGGGGCTTCCATGCGAAGATTTCACAGTGGTGAGGACAGTTCATTGGTTTCAACAGGTATTCTTCACCCTCCTCCGGAGTCTGGATAGGCTGGAAAGAATCCTTACCATAGTGATCCCAGTGACCAGAAGTAACATAGAGATTCTTTGAACCAATATGCGGAGTGATAACTTCTTGATATCCATAACGTTTCTGAACCTTACGCAAGTGGTCCTGCAAGCGCAGACGCATATCTGTTCCCTTTGGCAACCAAATAGGCAGGCCCTTACCGACCTTGTCAGAGAACATGAATAGTTCCATCTCCTTACCAATCTTTCGATGGTCACGCTTCTTGGCTTCCTCAAGCATTACAAGATACTCGTCGAGCATCTTCTTCTTGGGGAATGAAATACCATAGAGGCGCTGCATCTGCTCACGGTTGGCATCGCCACGCCAGAAAGCGCCAGCAACCGAGGTCAACTTAATAGCCTTAATCTCACCTGTATCCATCAAGTGGGGACCACGACAAAGGTCTGTGAAAGCACCTTGTGTATAGGTGGTGATGGTGCCATCCTCAAGGTCCTGTTCAATATGTTCGCATTTGTAGGTCTGACCATTAGCCGCAAACTCCTTCAAAGCATCAGCTTTAGCCACCTCCTTGCGAACCACAGGCTCTTTCTTAGAGGCCAATTCACGCATCTTGTTCTCGATGGTAGAAAAATCGCTCTCCTTGATGCTTTCACCATTAGGCAGCAGCACATCATAGAAGAAACCACTCTCTACAGCAGGACCAAAACCGAACTGAATACCAGGATACAATTCCTGAAGTGCTTCAGCTAGTAGGTGGGCAGAGGTATGCCAGAAAGTATGCTTACCCTGCTCGTCGTCCCACTTATAGAGTTCAATCTGTGCGTCCTCATTGATAGGACGGTTTAACTCCACCGTTTCGCCATTCACACCGCAAGCCAATACACTGCGAGCCAGAGCTGGCGAAATACTCTCGGCAATCTGGAGTCCGGTTACGCCCTGCTCATACGAGCGAACAGATCCGTCCGGAAAAGTAATCTTAATTTCCATATTTACAATATATGTTTAAATTTAAATCGAATGCAAAGGTACAAAGAAGCAAGGAAAACACCAAATATATTTCAGAATATTCCAATAGAAACAAAGTAATATTCAAATGCAATTATTGATACATCAATACCATTGAACAGCATTAGAATACGAAGAACGTTTATCATATTTCAATGCATCGGTCAGTGTTGAGGCATTACAACGGAACGAGAAATTATAACTGGTATAAGGAGCAAGCACTACAGAACACGACATATTAAAACAATGGAGGTCACGAGATAGTGAAGCCATCGTCATTGATATTTTCTTGTTTTCGAAATCATATCCCGACGAAAATGAGATATTCCAACCATCAGACAAGCGAATATTACCACTCATGTTCAGATTCTGAGTAAACTTATACGGATACCTCATGGTGTTGTAATTGAATCTCTTAACATCAGTATCTTCACGCATGGTAACACCATATCCAAAACTCAATGACCACGGCAGCGAGAAATTCATATAACCATCTTCGTCGGTCTCTGCCTTACCGGCATCTTTCTTCTTGGCACCATGTTTACCTTCTTCTAAGTCTTTATCTAGATTCGACTCAATATCAACATCATCCTCTTCCTTTTTCTTGGCAGACTGGTTTTCATCATTCTTATTAGTACGTTCTCCCCTAATCCACTTAAAGAAATTGGAAACCTTATCACTAGAAAGTGTATAAGAAAGGTTTTGAGACATACCTTGAAAACGTCCTATTTTACCTTTCTCCCAATAAGTAGTATTCTCACTGATACGTGGTGTAGCACCTACAGAGTCAGCCTCATAAACATAGCTGGCAAAGACAGCATTAATATTCAGTGTATAATTCTTAGAAAGTTTTAAGCGTAAACGGGTATTTAAGTCACTCCAAGGACGAATCTTTGCTGCCATATTATATCCCATTGAAAGTCCTAATTCATCAATGAGGGACACTTTATGAATAGAATCATTCTTGTCGAGAGTCTTCATTTCAAGGTTATTTGATATATCCATGTGGATACTTCCAGTTTTCCCCTTACCAGGCACACCATAGAGTTGATTAGCATAAGGTGAGTATTCCACCAACGAAACAGTTCCATCGGCATTAGTTTTCTGGTAAGTATCATAATAGCCATAACGTGAGGTACTAAAATCTGGGGCATAAGTAAAAGAAAGCTGCGGTGTTAGCACATGACGTATCGCATTAATCTTTCCGCCCAAGAACTTAGAAGATGGTTTTAGGAAGCCATAAAGTTTAGTAGAGGCACTCATCGACATAGACCAATTATATATATTATAGAGGCCATAGATAGTGTCGTTTACAACCTTTGCTCCATCCCATGACTGCATAGTCTTACTGAAATACGTGCGATCAGTAAAATTGAACGAAGCATTAAGATTGATATAATTAAAAAGGGTAAAGTTAGCACTAACAGGGATGCTATGCTGCATTCCATTACGCCAGTCTTTTACCAAATCGGAATGCATCAACTTATCTTCTTTTGTGGAGATACTATTGCTAATACGTCCCGTATACGACAATGAAATCTTTTCATACCATCTTTCCTTGCCAACCATTTTCTTTCTTTTGAATGGATAGAAACGGGCAATCGCTATATTAAGATCAGGCATCGTCATAGCAATGCTCGAGTCGCGCATATTTTGGTTCAAGTTCATTGTAGCATTAATATTCATGCCAATGCTTGAAAACTTTGTTGAGAAGTTCACCGATGATGTACGGGTACTCTGGGTTAAAGTCTGCGGATTATACATCGACGTCAAGTTGTTTCGCTCATAACTACTAGTAGCAAAGTTAACCGATGCAGACAAATTTCTATAGGGATTTGCCTTTGGATCCTGCCGATGACTCCACTGTATCTTAAAACTTGTTGTCTTACTATAATCAGGCAGATTTTTCTCACCCTCAACAGAATTCTGATAACTAGCATAGAACGATCCGCTAAAGCGATAACGCTTACGATAATTAGAAGCAGCACTAACAGCCCACGAACCCTTTGTATAAATTTCCCCCAACAGTTTTAAATCCATTTTATCAGACAATGCAAAATAGTAGCCACCATCACGCAGATAGAAACCTCGCGAAGTCTCATCGCCATAGGTTGGCATGATAAAACCACTAGAGTAACTCTTTGTAAAGGGAAAAAAACCATAAGGTATAGCCAAAGGAAGTGGTACGTCACAAACAACTAAATATGCGGGGCCAAAGACAACATCTTTGCCTGGGCGTACTTTTGCTCGAGAGAGAGCTATATAAAAATCTGGATGCGGGTCATCACAAGTCGTGTATCGACCATGCTGCAAGTAGAGGACACCATCAGCATCACGTTTAGATATCTCGCTAGTCAAAAAACCATCTTCTTGCTCTGTATATACCTGCTGGATAAGGCCTTTCTTAGTTTTGAAATTAAAAGCCATCGTATCACTCTCATATGTATCGTTACCCATATGAAATACTGGTGTTCCAAATATTACGCCCGCAGTATCACGAGCACCTGTAGCATGCACCAAGGAAGAGTCCATACACATATAGATTTTCTCACTCTTCAGGTCCATATTTTGGTATTTTACATGAGAGTCACCATAAAGATTTGCCATACCCGTAGAGGCAATAAAAACAAGAGAATCATTTGCCGAGAACTCAACAGGAGAATCAATGCCATTCTTCTTCGTTTTATTTAGACTATCTTGAGTCAAAGAATCGTCTACAGCCTTGTTATGACGAAGAATAGCCAAATGGAGTGAATCTAACTCAACAGTATCATTACGAAGAGAATCTATAATAGACGATGCTTTAGATATATCATGAGATGATACGGCATCATTCGTGGATGCAGAATCATCTGTCGTCACCCCATACCTGTTTTCATAAAAAGGTATTGACGGGACACCCGCCATCACAAAAAGGAAGACGAAAAGAAGTAAAAATATGACCGACTTGCGTTTCACGGCTACAAAATTACGAAAAAGTTAGGAGTTTGATGTGCACTGACAGAAGTTTATATATACACTTTAACTTTTTTTACCCGTTTCTAGGATCCTATTCAAACATTTCAGCCCATTTCATAAACTTTTCGACCCCTTCTTTTCCGAATTTCTCAAGACTTTGAGCAGTTTCTTTTAATGTCCGAACACTATCAGGAGAAGATTTTGAAAAGAATTTATCCGCATAACAAACCAGTTGCTCTTCCATCGTAACAGGAATAAAATCACAAACAGGAAGAGGTAATTGCTGGCTTATTATATGTTGTTTGGTAAGACCTGTACCTGTATGTCGTTCACAAACGCGAGCATAAGCATCAAGTCCTTTGTTTCTTAGCAGTTCTCCACCAATAAAACCATGACGAATATAAGGTTCGTTTCCCTCGCAAAAAATACTGGGAGCATAGCACCAACGGATACCTATATCATGAAGCATTGCGGCAGACTCAATAAATAATTCATCAATATTTAATTCAGGATGTTTCCGACATGTCTCTAGACACTTATCAGCAACCTGCCTAGAATGTTTTAACAACAAAGATTTCAATTCGTTATCTTCAGGATAATATTCATCAATGATAATATGATAGTTCATCGTTCTTTCGAAATTTTATGCAAAGGTAGTTAATTCCAAGCATACTACAAAACTAATTCAATAATTAATTTGGTTTTTCAACTGGATATTATTACCTTTGCACCAAATTAAAATACAAACAACTTTATATGGCAACAGATAAGATTAGAATCAAGGATATCGCAGAGCGTGCTGGCGTGTCAGTAGGCACAGTTGACCGTGTGCTCCATGAAAGGCCTAACGTGTCAAAATCTGCCCGAGAAAAGGTAGAAAAAGCATTAGCCGAAATGGATTACCAACCAAACGTCTATGCATCAGCACTAGCCTACAATAAAGATTACACATTCTATTGCATAATTCCGCTTCATGATAGTGAGGCATATTGGGACGAGATAGAACAAGGCGTAAAAGCTGCTACAGCCCGCCGACGCGATTTCCACATTTCTCTAAAAATGCTCTATTATGAACGTTTCAACGGTCCATCCTTTATCAAAGCGACCAAGGAATGTTTGGAGCAAAATCCAGATGGCGTCATCGTGGTACCCGCCAAACTGGAGATTACACGTGTATTTACCGATCAACTAGCAGACAAAAACATCCCTTTCATTCTACTCGACTCTTATCTGCCTGACCTCAAGCCGCTGGCATTCTTTGGCCAAGATTCGTTTCAAAGTGGATATTTCGCCGCGCGCATGATGATGCTTATTGCCTCGAAAGAAAAGGAGATTATGATGATGAAGCAGTTGAAAGACGGCCATGTAGGTTCTAAACAGCAGTCAAACCGCGAGACCGGATTTCGTCACTACATGCGTGACCACTTTCCTGAGATAAAGATTACAGACGTCAACCTCCCCTTAGGCGAATCAAAAGCTCATTTCGACAAGATTCTCGAAGAGTTCTTCTCCACACATCCACATATTCACCACTGCATCACTTTCAACTCAAAGGCTCACTTGGTGGGCGAGTTCCTTTTGCGCACCAATCGCCGCAATGTCCAGATTATGGGCTACGACATGGTGCCCAAGAATGCAGAATGTGTGCGTCAGGGCAGTATCTCGTTTCTCATTGCCCAACATGCCTATATGCAGGGATACCAGTGCATCGAGACGCTTTTCCAAGCTATTGTCCTTAAGAAAGAGGTAACCCCAGTGAACTATATGCCTATTGAACTTCTAACCAAAGAAAATATTGAGTTCTATAGGCGCGACAACGTCTAAAACCGATATGGAATTACAAACATACTTAAAGATTAATCCTTCCGACACCGTTGTAGTGTGTCTGACTGAAAAAAAACAAGGTGATGTGATTGAAGCCGGCGGCGAATGCGTAGTTCTCGCTGAGGATGTGCCTGCAGGCCATAAGGTTTTGTTGCGCGACGTAAAAGCAGGAGAGGATATTATCAAATATGGATATCCCATTGGTCACGCCATCAAAGACATGAAAGGTGGCGAGTGGGTCAACGAGAATAATTTAAGAACCAACCTTTCCGGAACCCTTGAATATACATACACACCTGTCAACGAAAAACTCAACATCAAGAATGACAATCGCACATTCAAAGGATTTATCCGCAAAAACGGTGACGTAGGTGTTCGTAATGAGATATGGATTGTGCCCACTGTAGGCTGTGTTAACGGCATCGCCGAACGACTGGCCCAACAATTGCGCGAAGAGACAAGTTGCAATGGTGTTGACAACATCCATGCCTGGCACCACAACTACGGATGTTCGCAGTTGAGCGGAGACCACGAGAATACCCGTAAGATTCTGCGCGATATCGTACTTCATCCCAATGCAGGTGCAGTATTGGTAATTGGCCTAGGATGTGAAAACAATCAACCAGATGACTTCATGAAGTTTCTTGGTAACTATGACCACGAACGCATCCGACTGATAGTAACTCAGAAAGTAGATGGCGACGAGGTGGAAGCAGGCATGCAGATCCTACGAGAACTCTATGAAATTTCCCGTCAGGATAAACGTGTGGACGTACCTGTATCCAAGCTCCGCGTAGGTCTAAAATGCGGCGGTTCTGATGGATTCAGCGGAATCACAGCCAACCCACTGGTAGGCGAGTTTAGCGACTGGCTGGTGGCCCAAGGAGGTACGAGTGTACTGACCGAAGTCCCTGAGATGTTCGGTGCTGAGACCATACTGATGAACCGTTGTGAGACACTTGAGCTCTTCCACCAAACAGTCTCGATGATTAACAATTTTAAAGAGTATTTTCTAAGTCACGGAGAACCTGTTGGTGAGAATCCTAGCCCAGGAAACAAAGCCGGCGGCATCTCGACTCTTGAAGACAAAGCCTTGGGCTGCACACAGAAATGCGGTCGAGCCCCAGTAAGTGGCGTAATGGAATATGGTGATCGTCTATCTGCCAATGGTCTCAACCTGCTTTCAGCGCCAGGCAACGACCTCGTTGCCGCCACAGCGTTGGCATCTTGTGGCTGCCACCTGGTACTCTTCACCACAGGTCGCGGCACCCCCTTCGGAACCTTTGTTCCCACGATGAAGATAGCCACCAACCCCACCCTTGCCCAACGTAAGCCCCAGTGGGTGGATTTCTCCGCAGGTCAACTCATAGAGGGTCGCACCATGCAAGAACTTATGCCAGAGTTTATTGAAAAGATTCTGGCTGTGGCAAGCGGCGAGAAGACCCACAACGAGGAGAACAACTATTGTGAAATCTCCATATTTAAAAATGGTGTAACACTATAATCAAGAGAATAACATGAGAAGAGGGTTGCTGGCACTATCGCCCCTGATGGTATTTATTATTCTTTATCTAGTCACAAGCATCATCGCACGTGATTTCTATAAGGTACCCATCACTGTGGCTTTCCTTACTGCCAGTATATATGCCATTGGCATCACCCGAGGCAAATTGCGCAAACGCATCAACGTGTTTAGTCGCGGTGCTGGCTCAGCCGAGATGATGCTCATGATTTGGATATTTATTCTTGCAGGCGCTTTTGCCAATACAGCCAAAACGATGGGCGCTATCGATGCCACAGTCAACTTAACCTTGTCACTGTTACCAAGTCAGATGCTGTTGGCAGGTCTCTTTTTGGCTGCCTGTTTTATTTCACTATCCATCGGTACAAGCGTAGGAACAATCGTTGCCCTGAGTCCCATCGCCGCAGGCATAGCATCACAAACAGGAGCCAATGCTGCTATGGTAGTAGCCATAGTGGTGGGAGGATCATTTTTTGGAGACAACCTTTCGTTTATCTCCGACACTACGATCATAGCCACTCAGACACAAGGCTGTAAGACCAGCGATAAGTTTCGGGTCAACTCGTTTATTGTTATGCCAGCCGCTCTGGTGTTGCTTCTCGTTTATTTCTTTGCAGGCAAAGATATCTGCGTGTCTGGTATCACTTCCAACATAGAATTAATAAAGGTGTTACCTTATATGGCAGTCATCATCACTGCCATCATAGGCCTCAACGTGATGATAGTACTCACTCTCGGTGTAATACTCACGGGCATCATCGGCATCTCACTCGGAACGTTCGATTTTTGGGAATGGATAGGTGCTATTGGCGACGGCATCATATCGATGAGCGAACTGATAGTCATCACGATGCTTGCAGGCGGTCTACTACAGCTTATCAAGCACAACGGTGGCATCGACTTCATCATCAATGGTCTCACCCGCCACGTCAATAGCAAACGAGGCGGCGAGTTTACCATTGCCATGCTGGTAAGTATTATCAATCTCTGCACAGCCAACAACACCGTGGCCATCATCACTACCGGCAGCATTGCTCACAAGATTGGCGAGCAATTCCACTTAGACCCCAGGAAATGCGCATCACTGCTCGACACCTTCTCATGCGCAGTCCAAGGATTACTCCCTTATGGTGCCCAGTTGTTGATGGCAGCTGGTTTAGCCAACATCAACCCTATTGCCATCATTCCATGGCTATATTATCCAATGGCCATTGGTGTGGCCGCCTTCCTCTCCATTATCTTTAGATATCCCAGACGCTACTCATAAAAAAAGGAATCTCAAAAGAGATTCCTTTTGCATTTCATAATTTACGACGAGTAAATCTTAATACTCCGTCTTATCCACCTTCTCGTCCCACATTTTAAATGCCTCCAAGGCTTCGTCACGTAGTAGCACTTCGGAAGGTTTCTTACGATCTTTGACATCAAGAGCGATCTCCTGATAGATAAAGTCGTCGTCGAAGCCTATCTTTGCAGCATCCTTGCGATCGTTACCCATATATATCTTGTCGAGATGCGCCCAGTAAATGGCGCCAAAACACATAGGACAAGGCTCGCACGACGTAAAAATCTCGCATCCAGAGAGATCAAATGTTCTTAAGGTCTTACATGCCTTGCGAATGGTTGATACCTCAGCATGTGCCGTAGGGTCGCAATCAATGGTTACACAGTTGGAACCTTCGGCAACGATTTCTCCGTTACGAGCTATGACAGCCCCAAAGGGACCTCCGCCGTTGCACACGCTCTGCTTAGAGAGTTCTATAGCGCGTCGCATCAATTCTTTATTAGTCATACGCTTTCCTTTTTATAATATTTATCAAATTGTTCACGCAGCAAACGAGGATTCGCTATGATGTTGCGCAACTCTTTTAGTTTCTCTTCATTTGGCGCCCCTGGAATCCATAGACGTATGTACCCATTAACCGAATATTTCTCGTCCATATGCTTCACGAAGCGCTGCCATTGCTGTTCCTTGTCAAGTTCTGGATAATTTGCCAGACCAAATTGAATAGTACGTTGAAATACCACTTCGGGAACGATGTCGCGATCAGCCTCTGCCACAATCTTTCCATAAAGACTACGCGGAGCACGCGAAGCCGATGCACGGTGATCCTCAACAGCTTCCTTCATAATCTTAATCTGTTCTGGACTAAACCATTTTTTTAGTCGAGCATCGCTAGCTAGAATCTTAGCACCTGTAATATGATGAATGGCACGAGGGCCAGACATCCCCACATCGTGATAAGCTGCAATTGCATATACCATATCCTTGTCGGCACCCGTCTTTTGCGCCAACTCCATAGAACGACGAATCACACGTGTAACATGCTCCATATTATGAGCCTTGTCGAAATTGGCATATTGTGGTAGAATATGCGTTTCTATAAATTCCACCAAATCGAGACTTGCGGTATTATTCAACATTATTATAAGGATTATTTTGCAAATATACAAGATTTTGTTTACTTTTGCAAACGTTTTTAGAAAAAAGTTAGAAATGGAAGTGAAGAAAAACTCTTTTAAGGCATGGGTTCTAGCCGCCCGTCCCAAGACATTGACTGGGGCTGCTGTTCCCGTGATGATAGGTCTGTCACTCGCGTGGAAAGACTCAATCAACTATATAGGCCACCCATTCTCATGGACGGCAGCTGTACTTTGCATTCTTTTCGCCTTTATTATGCAGATTGACGCCAACTTTATTAACGATTTTGTAGACTATATTAAAGGAACTGATGACCGCGAAACTCGTCTTGGACCAGAACGAGCATGTACCCAAGGATGGGTTAGCATAGAGGCCATGAAACACGCCATTGCCACAACAACAGTACTAGCTTGCATCGTTGGATTACCATTAGCACTCTACGGAGGGCTAGAAATGATACTCATTGGTTTACTTTGCGTGATATTCTGTTTCCTCTACACCACACACCTTTCTTATATAGGATTAGGAGATGTTCTTGTTCTGATATTCTTCGGACTAATACCTGTTAGCATGACCTATTATGTTCAGTTGCACACATTGACGTTTGAGGTATTCATGGCTGCAATAGCATGTGGCATCGTGATTGACACCCTACTATTGGTCAACAATTTTCGAGATCGAGACACAGACAAGTTAGCTGGCAAACATACTCTAGTGGTTCGTATCGGAGAAAAATATACTCTAGGACTATATTGGATTATTGGTATCGCAGCATTTATGATGGGACTTTCATTCGGACTTAATGGAAAATGGTGGGCCTTTATTCTTCCTATGCTCTATACCATACTCCACACACTCACCTTTCTAAAAATAAAACATATATGGAAAGGACGTGAATTAAACAAATGTTTAAGTGAAACAGCCCGCAACATTCTCATATATGGGCTACTAGTGAGTATCGGATTACTATTGAATTGAATCAAATAAAAATAGGAGTCAGAAAAAACTGGCTCCTATTTTTATGATAACCAATTACGAAGGAATTTTCCTGAACTGAAATACCTCGCAACAAAAAGATGAATCTTAATAACTTCTTGCGATGATAACGCGAGCCTTTGCAGGTTTGCCAGTTACCATATCCACGCCAGGAGTCTGCTCAACACCGAATGGTACGCAGCGGATAGTGGCCTGAGTCTCCTCTTTAATTTTTGCCTCGGTCTCAGCAGTACCGTCCCAATGACACAGGAAGAATCCACCGTCCTTAACTTTCTCCTTAAACTCCTCGTAGTTCTCGCACTCGTATATATGAGCATCGCGATAGTCCTTAGCCTTCTTGAAGATATTCTGCTGGATATCCTCGAGCAGTTGCTCAACGTATTCTGTGATACCCTCGATTGGGCGAGTTTCCTTTTCCAAAGTATCGCGGCGCATTACCTCGATTGTTCCGTTCTCCAGATCGCGAGCACCCAGTACCAAACGTACAGGAACACCCTTCAGCTCGTAGTCGGCAAACTTAAATCCAGGACGTTTGTTATCAGCATCGTCAAACTTAACGCTGATACCCTTGGCGCGAAGAGCCTCGATGATAGGAGTAACCTCCTTATTAACCTGCTCGAGCTGCTCGGGCTTGTTGGCAATAGGAATAATAACTACCTGGATAGGAGCCAGACGTGGAGGCAAAACAAGTCCGTTGTCGTCAGAGTGAGTCATAATGAGTGCACCAATCAGTCGGGTAGAAACACCCCATGATGTAGCCCATACATACTCAGGCTTGTTTTCCTTATTAAGATATGTTACCTCGAATGCCTTTGCAAAATTCTGACCAAGGAAGTGAGAAGTACCGCTCTGTAGAGCTTTACCATCCTGCATCATTGCCTCAATGGTGTAAGTATCAAGTGCACCAGCAAATCGCTCGGTCTCACTCTTAACACCCTGTACTACAGGTACTGCCATCCACTCCTCAGCAAACTTGGCATAGACTTTCAGCATCTTCTGTGCTTCCTCTTCAGCTTCCTCGCGTGTAGCATGGGCAGTATGTCCCTCCTGCCACAAAAACTCAGAAGTGCGTAAGAAAGGACGTGTACGCATCTCCCAACGCATAACGTTACACCACTGATTGCACATTAGGGGCAGATCGCGCCATGAATGAATCCAATTTTTATAAGTGTTCCAGATAATGGTCTCTGAGGTAGGACGTACAATTAGTTCTTCTTCCAATTTAGCAGATGGATCAACCTCCACTCCACTCTTATCATCCTTAGCACGCAAACGATAGTGGGTAACCACAGCGCACTCCTTGGCGAAGCCCTCAACATGCTCGGCCTCGCGGCTCAGAAACGACTTAGGAATAAGCAAGGGGAAATAGGCATTCTGAGCACCAGTCTCCTTAAACATCTTGTCTAGCTGCTGCTGCATCTTCTCCCAGATGGCATAGCCGTAAGGTTTGATAACCATGCAGCCACGTACAGCGCTCTGCTCGGCCAGGTCAGCTTTCACCACAAGATCGTTGAACCACTGACTATAGTTATCAGCCCTTTTTGTTAGTTCTTTTAATTCTTTTGCCATGATTTATCCAATAAATTCAAAATTTTGGTGCAAAGGTACAAAAAAATTAATAATTAGTAATTCAATTCATAATTATTTTCTATCTTTGCACCCGAAATACATGAACGTTTAACAATTTAATTAATAAAACTAACTACCATTATGAAAAAGATGAAAGTTATGATCCTGACTTTATGTGCAGGAATTGTGATGGCTGGATGTAACAATTTGGCTAAGGGAACTGCAATTGGTGCTGCCGGTGGTGCTGTATTAGGTGCAATCGTTGGTAAAGTGGCAGGCAATACCGCTGTAGGTGCAGCAGTAGGCACTGCCGTAGGTGCTGGTACCGGTGCTCTGATTGGCAAGCACATGGATAAGGTAAAGAAAGAGGCAGAAGCTGTGAAGAATGCTCAGGTGGAGTCTGTTACCGATGCCAACGGTCTACAAGCAGTAAAGTTGACCTTCGACTCAGGCATTCTCTTTGCTACCAACAAGAGTGACCTAAACGCCAACTCAAAGGCTGCTCTGAATCAGTGTGCCACACTTTTGAAAAACAATGCCGACTGCGACATTGCCATTTTCGGTCACACCGACAATACCGGCTCTGATGCCATCAACAATCCCCTCTCTGTTAAGCGTGCCAAAGCCGTTGAAACATATTTGAAGGGACAAGGCGTGAGCGCAACTCAGATTCGCACCGTTGATGGCCAGGGGTCAACAAACCCCGTTGCAGACAACTCCACTGCCGCAGGCCGTCAGCAGAACCGTCGCGTAGAAATATACATGTATGCATCACAGGCTATGATTCAAGCTGCCGAGGCAGGTACATTGAAGTAATTATTGGAATCGAAAACAAAAATTGAAAACCATATTTCAACGCATTCGTAAGATAGCCCAATGGGCTACTGCAATATTCTTCGGCACTACCATTCTTACAGTGGTAGTGCTGAAGTTTTTTCCCGTCTATTACACGCCGCTGATGTTCATCCGTCTATTTCAACTCGATGAGGCAAGGCTTAGCCATACATGGATTTCTATCGACGAGATATCGCCCCAAATGCCCATCGCCGTAATGGCAAGCGAGGATGCACGATTTCTAGAACACCACGGTTTCGACTTCGAGGCCATCAAGAAGGCAGCCGAGCGCAACCGCAAACATCCTGAGAAAAACAAATTAGGCGCATCGACCATCAGTCAGCAGACGGCCAAGAACGTTTTTCTGTGGCCAGGCCGTTCATGGGTGCGCAAAGGGCTTGAGGCCTACTTTACCGTACTCATCGAACTTTTCTGGTCTAAAGAGCGCATTATGGAAGTTTATCTCAACTCCATTGAGATGGGACCTGGCATTTATGGTGTCGAGGCTGTAGCTCGTGAACATTTCGGCTGCTCAGCCAGCGAGCTCACTTCTAGCCAATGCGCCCTGATTGCTGCCACGTTACCCAATCCACGCCGCTTCAGCAGTTTAAATCCCAGCAAGTATATAAAGAAGCGCCAACGACAAATCAAAGCCAACATGCGCTATGTTAAACCGCTTAAAGAAGCAGAAAAGAAATAAAATCAGGTATTTTTTGGGCGTTTCGGAAAAGTTTATTATCTTTGCCCCAAATAATCTGAATTAAAACAAATTAATTATGGAAAATAACACACAACTAATTGCCCAATGCGAAGCACAGGCAAAGACATGGCTCTCTCCCTCTTTCGACGAGGAGACACGTAAAGAAGTTCAGGCAATGCTCGACGCCGAGGACAAAACGGCCCTCATCGATGCCTTCTACCAGAACCTAGAATTTGGTACGGGTGGCCTACGCGGCATTATGGGTGCCGGCACCAACCGCATGAACAAGTATATCGTAGGCATGGCCACTCAGGGTTTTGCCAACTATATCAACAAGGCTTTCCCAAATATCCAACCCGCTGTTGTAGTAGGTCATGACTGCCGCAACAACGGACGCATGTTTGCAGAGACTGTAGCCGATATTTTCTCTGCTAACGGCATTAAGGTATATCTCTTTGAGAGCCTTCGCCCCACCCCTGAGATTTCATTTGCCATCCGTCAGCTGGGCTGTCAGGCTGGCGTCAACGTCACTGCTTCTCACAACCCCCGCGAATACAATGGCTACAAAGCTTATTGGGAAGACGGAGCCCAAGTGCTGGCTCCCCATGACAAGGGTATCATCGACGAGGTCAACAAGGTAAAGATTGAGGATGTGAAGTTTAAGGGCAACAAAGATCTTATTGACATTATCGGCGGCGAAATGGATTGGGACTACATCCAGGCTGTCAAAGAAGCAATGGTCGACCAAGATGTCATTCTACGTCAAAAAGATCTCAACATCGTCTATTCCGCCATGCATGGCACAGGCCGTGTCATCGTTCCTATGGCCCTGCGTTCATGGGGGTTCCAGAACATTCACGTCGTACCCGAGCAGATGGTTATTGACGGCAACTTCCCCACAGTTATCAGCCCCAATCCAGAAAATGCCGAGGCCATGACCTTAGGCATGAAGCTAGGTACAAAACTCAATGCCGACTTGGTAATTGCCTCCGACCCCGATGCCGATCGTCTAGCCATCGTATGCCGCAACCCCAAGGGAGAATGGGAGATTCTTAATGGTAACCAAACTGCCATGATGTTTTCATGGTATATTATCGCCAACAAAAAGAAATTAGGCCAACTCAAAGGCAATGAGTTCCTCGTTAAGACAATTGTGACCACCGAAGTCATCGCCGAAATTGCCAAGAAAAACGGCGTAGAACTTATGGACTGCTATACTGGTTTCAAGTGGATTGCCAACGAAATTCGCGTCAACGAAGGTAAAAAGAAGTATATCGGTGGCGGCGAAGAGTCGTTCGGATTTCTACCATTCGACAAAGTTCGCGACAAAGACTCTCCTGCCTCAATCTGCCTCATCTGCGAGATTGCTTCATGGGCACGCGACAACGGCATGACTCTTTACGATTTGCTGATGAATATCTATAAAGAATATGGTTTTTCAAAAGAATACACAATTAATGTTGTTCGTCCAGGAAAGACAGGAGCTGATGAGATCAAACAAATGATGACAAATTTCCGAGAGAATCCTCCCAAGACTTTAGGTGGTTCCAAAGTTATTCTATCAAAGGACTACAAAACCCTTGAGGCTAAGGACAATCAAGGTAACGTCACCAAGCTTGACATGCCAGATACCAGCAATGTATTACAATGGTTCTGCGAGGATGGAACTAAAGTTAGCGTTCGTCCTTCTGGCACCGAGCCGAAAATTAAGTTCTACACTGAAGTTAAAGACACCAATTTTTCTGATGCATCCGATTACGATCGCTGCTCGAAAAAAGCGGAGGAAAAGATTGAAGCTATAAAGAAAGATTTGAACCTATAATTAACAAATCTAATTAAATTAAAAGAAACACCAGAAGATTTATGCTTTGGTGTTTCTTTTTTTAGTAATCAAGAAAAAAGATATAACTGCGGTCAACTTCACAAAAAAAGAAAAACAAATATCCGTTTGCATATATCGCAAAAAATACGTAACTTTGCACCCGCTAAGAATTTAAGAAAGAAAAACGAGATGATAACAGTAACGAATCTAGCGATTCAATTTGGAAAAAAGGTTCTTTACAAAGATGTGAACCTAAAGTTTACAAGTGGAAACATTTATGGAATTATCGGTGCTAATGGCGCTGGTAAATCCACTCTGCTCCGCGCCATTAGCGGAGAACTGGAACCCAACAAGGGTACGGTTGAGATGTTGCCTGGCGAGCGCATGAGCGTACTTGA
This sequence comes from Prevotella sp. E15-22, assembly GCF_023204875.1. NCBI lineage: Bacteria > Pseudomonadati > Bacteroidota > Bacteroidia > Bacteroidales > Prevotellaceae > Prevotella > Prevotella sp. E15-22. The sequence continues at coordinate 1,381,996 of NZ_CP096247.1, read as the reverse complement.
GCAGGACCACTTTAAATACGACGAATTTTCTGTGATGAACACAGTGCTGATGGGACATCAACCACTGTGGGAGAACATGAAGGAGCGCGAAGCCCTCTATGCCAAGCCCGAAATGAGCGAGGAAGATGGTGTGCGCGCAGCCGAACTAGAAATGGCATTTGCTGAGATGAACGGCTGGGAAGCAGAGAGCGAGGCTGCTCAACTCCTTCAAAACTTGGGTATCAAGGAAGATGTGCACTATGCGCAGATGTCAGACATCTCAAACAATGAGAAGGTGCGTGTTATGCTGGCCAAGGCTCTCTTTGGTCATCCCGACAACCTGTTGCTCGACGAGCCCACTAACGACCTCGACCTCGATACCGTGCAGTGGCTTGAGGAATACCTCAGTGGACTGGAACAGTGTGTACTCGTAGTTTCACACGACCGTCACTTCCTCGATGCCGTATCGACCCAGACTGTAGATATCGACTTTGGCAAAGTAACCCTTTTCTCGGGTAACTACTCTTTCTGGTACGAATCTAGCCAATTGGCTCTGCGTCAGGCCCAGAACCAAAAGATGAAGGCCGAGGAAAAGCGCAAGCAACTGGAGGAATTCATCCGTCGTTTCTCTGCTAACGTAGCGAAATCAAAGCAAACTACTTCTCGAAAGAAGATGCTCGAAAAGCTTAATGTTGAAGAGATTACTCCATCTACACGTAAGTATCCTGGCATTATCTTCCAGATGGAGCGCGAACCTGGCACACAGATTCTCGAGGTAGAAGGACTGAAGGCCGTTGACGCCGATGGTACCGTACTCTTCGACAATGTGAACTTCACAATTGAGAAAGGACAGAAGACTGTATTCCTGTCTCATAACCCCAAGGCGATGACCGCCCTCTTCGAGATTATCAATGGCAACCGCGAAGCACAGGCCGGCACCTATAAGTGGGGTGTCACAATCACCACCGCATACCTGCCCCTTGACAATACCGATTTCTTCCAAAGTGAGATGAATCTTGTAGATTGGCTCAGTCAGTGGGGCCCCGGAAACGAGGTAACAATGAAGTCATTCTTGGGTCGTATGCTCTTCAAAGAGGAAGACGTACTGAAGCATGTCAACGTTCTAAGTGGCGGTGAGAAGATGCGTTGTATGATTGCACGCATGCAATTGAAGAACGCCAACTGTCTGATTCTCGATACTCCCACCAACCACCTCGATCTAGAGTCTATTCAGGCTTTCAATAATAATCTAATTCAGTTCAAGGGAAATATACTCTTTGCTTCTCACGACCATGAATTTATCAATACCGTGGCCGACCGTATCATTGAGCTGACACCCAAAGGCACCATCGACAAGCTGATGAGCTATGACGACTACATCTACGACGAGGCCATAAAGGAGCAGAAGGCAAAAATGTACGGCTTGAATTAAGTTTAGGCACAACATTTGCTGTATAAACTGAAAACATCGAGAACTATGGAAGAAAAGAAAAAGAATACTGAAAAAGAAGAGGTGCTGACTGACAAAGAGGCATGTCTCAACGATACAAACGAAGAGGTGGAAGTAGCAGAGAATTCTACAGAAACTGATGCCATTGATAGCGCCGAAGTCGAAGAAGAGGAAGACCCTATGGAAAAACTACTGGCCCAGATTGCTGACTTAAAAGACAAGTATCTGCGCCAAGTCGCCGAATTCGACAACTATCGCAAACGCACCCTAAAAGAGCGACAAGAGTTAATCTTCAATGGAGGTGCAAAAGCCATCACCGCATTACTTCCCGTAATCGACGACATGGAACGTGCAATTGCCAATGGTGCAAAGACAGACGATCCCCAAGTGCTACGCGAGGGAATGGAACTCATCTATCAGAAGTTCATTAAGATACTTGAGGAGCAAGGTGTTAGCAAAATAGAAACTGAAAATGCTGATTTTGACACCAACCTGCACGAGGCTATCGCACTTGTGCCAGGTATGGGTGAAGACAAGAAAGGCAAAGTGATTGACTGCATGGCTACAGGTTATAAACTGAACGATAAAGTAATACGCTACGCTAAGGTAGCTGTTGGACAATAAAATGGCACAAAAAAGAGACTATTATGAGGTGTTGGGCATTAACAAAACAGCCTCAGAAGATGAAATAAAAAAGGCATATAGAAAGATAGCCATCAAATATCACCCCGATCGCAATCCTGGTGACAAGGAAGCCGAGGAGAAATTTAAAGAAGCTGCTGAAGCCTACAACGTTTTACATGATCCACAAAAGCGTCAGCAGTATGATCAGTTCGGCTTCAACGGACCTATGGGCGGCGGCTTTGGTGGAGGTTTCGAAGGTTTCGGTGGAGCTTCCATGAACATGGATGATATTTTCTCAATGTTTGGTGACATCTTCGGCGGACACGGTTTCGGAGGCTTCAGTGGTGGACGTAGTGGTCGTTCCCAGATGCATAGAGGCAGTGATTTACGTTTGAAGGTCAGACTAACGCTTGAGGAAATCAATACTGGTGTTACCAAGAAGTTCAAAGTCAGAAAAGATATCACCTGCGCTCATTGCCATGGCACTGGTGCCGAGGGAGACAGTGGTAGCGAAACATGTCCCACATGTCACGGATCAGGTGTCATCACCCATACCACCCAAAGCATCTTTGGTATGATGCAGACGCAAGGTGTATGCCCCACTTGTCATGGTGAAGGCAAGGTAATCAAGAACAAATGCAAAGATTGTGGTGGCACAGGCATCACAAAAGGCGAGGAAGTAGTAGAAATCAACATTCCAGCTGGTGTCGCAGAAGGCATGGTGGTCAACATACCTGGTAAGGGTAATGCAGGACGCCATGGAGGTCCTGCTGGAGATATCCAGGTATATATTGAAGAAGAAGATCATGCAACATTTGTAAGAGATGGGAACGACTTAATATACAATCTCTTACTCGATTTCCCGACAGCAGCATTGGGTGGAGAAATTGACATTCCTACAATTGATAGCAAGACACTGAAAGTTAAGATTGACGGCGGCACACAACCCGGTAAGACCATGCGATTGAGAGGAAAAGGACTACCTGCAGTGCAAGGTTATGGTAACGGACGCGGCGATTTGGTGGTGAATATCAGTGTATATGTTCCCAAAACATTATCGCACGAAGAAAAAATTGCCATTGAAGCCTTCAAGACTAGCGACAATTTTAAGGGCGACAAGCAGACAAAAGACAGCATTTTTCAACGTTTCAAGAATTATTTTTCATAAAATAAGATAGTATATGACCTACCAAGAAGCTACCGAATACCTATTTAGCCAGATACCCAACTACGAAAAGCAGGGGGCAACAGGCTATAAAGAAGGATTGGAAACGACCCTTGCGCTCGACGAGCATTTTGGTCATCCGCACCAAGCTTTTCGTAGTATCCACATTGCAGGTACAAACGGAAAAGGGTCTTTGTCGCATCTTATTGCGGCAGAATTTCAAGTTAGCGGCTATAGAGTGGGTCTATACACATCACCACACCTAGTAGATTTTCGCGAACGCATACGCGTAAACGGCACGCCAATAGAAGAAGACTATGTTGTAAAATTCGTAGAAGAAGAAAAAGCATTCTTCGAGCCTCTGAATCCATCATTCTTTGAATTAACCACAGCGATGGCCTTTAAGTATTTTAAAGAGAAACACGTAGATATCGCTGTTATTGAGGTAGGACTTGGTGGCAGATTAGATTGTACGAATATTATCACTCCCATTCTTAGTGTTATCACTAACATATCATTGGACCATACACAACTTTTAGGCAATAGTCTTGAACAAATTGCCTTTGAGAAAGGCGGCATTATAAAACCAGGTGTTCCCGTAGTTATCGGAGAAGCTACTCCTGAGACACGAGCTGTTTTTGACGCACTAGCTGCTGAGAAGAAATCACCTATTCATTATGCTGAAGACGAACAGGAAATCATATCAGCAAAATTAACCAGCGAGGGAATGATGCATTATACTGCTGCTCACCTAGGCGATTTTGAGTGTGAACTGACTGGCGACTTCCAGCCAATTAACATGAACACAACAGTAGTTGCTATTCACCAACTAGTAGATATGGGTTATTTGGCCGACTGTATAGAAGAAAAAAACAAGATGCTGATTGCCGAAGAAATGACCAATGCATTTAAAAACGTTACCAAGATAACTGGTCTCATGGCTCGATGGCAAACCATTAGAGAAAACCCAAAAGTTATCTGTGACACAGGACACAATCCCGCTGCATGGAATTATCTAGGAAAGCAATTAAGTGCTTTAAAATGCAACGAACTACGCATCGTATTTGGAATGGTAGAAGATAAAGACATATATAGCGTAATGGCCCTACTTCCGAAAAATGCGAAATATTATTTCACTAAAGGAAGCACAAAAAGAGCCTTCCCAGAAACGTCTTTAAAAATATTCGGTGAACAAATGGGACTAAATGGCGAATGCTACCCGACTGTAACCGAAGCATACGAGGCAGCCATGCAAGGTGCTACTAGTGAAGACGTTATATTCGTAGGTGGCAGTACTTATGTTGTTGCAGACTTTTTGAAAACGCGTATTTAGTTGTTTTTAACACCAATTTTTTACCGATTTGTTTGCACAAGTCGGTATTTTTTTGTTCCTTTGCAGAAAGAATACTTTAACTAAAAACATTATAGTATGACAAACTCAACAGAAAATGCGAATCTCTGTGGTCTGAAGCGCGAAGACTTCCAGGCCACTATCAATGGTAAGAAGACCGATCTCTACATTCTGCGCAACCGTAAAGGTTACGAAGTTGCCATTTCGAATTACGGTGGTGCTATCTGCGCTATCATGGTGCCCGACAAAGACGGGAAAGTTGCTAATGTGATTCAAGGACATGCTAACATCGAACAGCTTACAAGCGGTAACGAACCTTACCTTTCGACTCTGATTGGTCGTTGGGGAAATCGCATTTGCAAAGGTCAGTTCATTCTAAATGGTAAAGAATATCAAGTAGCCATTAACAATGGCCCCAACCATTTACATGGTGGTCTAAAGGGCTTTAATGCCAAAATCTGGGATGCCCGTCAGATGGGTCCCCGTTCATTGGCGTTGCATCGCGTTTCTTCATATGGTGAAGAAGGTTACACCGGTGAATTAGATGTCACTGTAGAGTTTACCTTTACAGACAACAACGAACTCATCTTGGAGTATCTGGCCACCACAAACAAGAAGACTATCGTGAACCTGACACATCACGCATTCTTCTCTTTGGCAGGAACTGCAGACCCCACGCCAACAATTGACGATTTAATTTGCGAAATTAACGCAGACTTCTATCTGCCAACCGATGATACCGCTATTCCTACAGGCGAGATTCTTAAGGTTGCTGGTACTCCATTTGATTTCCGCACCCCCAAAGCTATCGGTAAGGAAATTGACGCAGACCATGAGCAAATTAAGTTTGGTAACGGATATGACCACAACTATGTACTGAACAAAAAAGAAGAAGGCGAACTGAGTTTTGCTGCACGTGTAACCGACCCAAAGAGCGGACGCACACTGGAATGCTGGACCACAGAGCCAGGCATGCAGCTCTATACAGGCAACTACCTGAACGGCTATAAAGGTGCCAACGGCTGCACCTTCCCCCGTCGTTCTGCCGTTTGTCTGGAGACTCAGCACTTCCCAGATTCTCCCAACCGCCCCTACTTCCCCAGCGTTGTACTGAATCCAGGCGAGCGCTACAAGCAGAAGACGATATACAAATTTGGCATTGCAAAATAACCAAGTAACACTGTTAGCCATCGTAAATTGCATACTTAAGAAACATAAGTATCATATTTACGGTGGCTAAACAGCATACTTACATATAATAAACAGCATACTTATAAAACAAAATTAAAAATATGTCACAAAAACAAACCACGAACTATCTGTTCCCACTTATTATCGTGTTCATCGTGTGTTTCCTTATTGGATTCATCACGACCATGAACAATTCTATGATTGAATTCTGTAAGGAAGCCTTCCAGTTGAGCGACACACAAGGTCAGTTGGTTAATACCTTCTTCTATGGAGCTTATTTCTTCTCTATCCCGTTTGCCATGATGATGAACAAGATAGGCTATAAAGCTACGCTCGTTCTCGGTCTTGCCGTCGTTGGTTGCGGTTTTATTGCCAACAACCTCGGTGTTACAGCTGCACTCGGCACTGCTAATGTCTACACAGTATTCCTTTGCTGCATGAGTATTGTGGCATTGGGCGTTGTGATGCTGCAGTTGGTGGCTAACCCCTATGTAATGGTTTTGGGAAAGAAGGAGAGTGGTGCTTTCCGCATGACATTGTCACAAGCACTGAACTCAGTTGCTACTACCGTGGCTCCAATCTTCATCACCTATGTTATTATCGCCGGTAAGCCCAAGTTGCCTGAAAACGTGCCTGGCCCATTCCTCATTCTGGGTATCTTTGCACTGGTAATTGCAGCTATTCTGTTCTTCATCAAGTTACCCGATCCCGACATGGATAAGAAGGAAGATGCTGAAGAGGCAATTGCCGATGCCAACAAGTATAAGTCAAGCGTTTTCAAGTATCCTCACGTATGGTTTGGTGCTCTCGCCATTGCCATGTATATGGGCTTGGAGATTGGTATTCCCTCTATGCTGCCTGCCTACTGGAAGGCAGACCCCAACCTGCCCGGCTCTGCAACCGATTACCTGCCATTGTATTGGGGTGGCATGATGGTTGGCCGTTTTGTAGGCTCAGCAATTCTAGCCAAGTTTGAGGCTCGCAAGTTGCTGACAGCTTGTCTGATTCTCGGTGCTTGCTGCGTGGGTATCTCATTCTTCCTGCCTGGCATGGCCGCAGTTTATGCAATGCTGGCTGCCGGTCTGTTCCACTCAGTGATGTGGCCTTTGATTTTCAACCTCGGTTTGCAGGAACTTGGACCTCATACAAAGAATGCCTCAGGCCTCATCAATATGGGTGTTCTGGGTGGTGCCACCCTGCCCCTCGTTATGGGTGCTATCGTTGACAACCCTGCCCTTGGTGTGGGTGTTGCCATCATGCTTATGTTCGTATACTATGCATACGTACTTTGGTTCTGCAACTGGGGTAGCAAAATTGGCATCAATGTAAAGTAAGTCATTCCTATTACTAATAATAACTAATTAATACTATTGAATTATGATGGACATTGAATTTGTAAGAAGTCGCTTCATCAAGCACTTTGACGGTAAAACCGGTAATGTTTATACATCTCCTGGTCGTATCAACCTGATTGGTGAGCACACCGATTATAATGGTGGATTCGTATTCCCAGGAGCTGTTGACAAAGGAATTATTGCTGAGATGCGTCCCAACGATACAGAAGACACCGTGATGGCCTATGCTATCGACTTGAAGGATCGCGTAGACTTTAGACTAAACGATCCCGAAGGTCCTAAGGCTTCTTGGGCCCGCTATATATATGGTATCTCTTTGGAGATGAAAAAGTTGGGCGTACCTGTTAAAGGATTCAACATTGCTTTCGCAGGCGATGTTCCCCTTGGTGCCGGAATGTCTTCTTCAGCCGCTATGGAGAGCTGTTTTGCTTGCGGTTTGAACGACCTCTTTGGCGACAACAAGGTTTCGCAATGGGATATGGTTCTCGCTGGTCAGGCCACAGAGCACAACTATTGCGGTGTAAACTGCGGTATCATGGACCAGTTTGCCTCAGTATTTGGCAAGGCAGGCTGCCTGATGCGCCTCGACTGCCGCAGCCGTGAGTTCGAATACTTCCCATTTAAGCCCGATGGCTATCGTCTAGTGTTGCTCGACTCAGTCGTTAAGCACCAGTTGGCAGGTTCACCCTACAACGATCGTCGCAATTCATGCGAGAACGTGGTGAAGCACATCCAAGCCAAGCACCCCGAGGGCAAGTTTGAGACCCTGCGCGACTGCACATGGGAGCAGTTAGACGAGGTTCGTGCCGAAGTTGGCGAAGAGGATTACAAGCGCGCTAAATTTGTGTTGGGTGAGAAGGACCGCGTACTCGCTGTCTGCGACGCACTGAATGAAGGTGACTATGAGAAGGTTGGCGAGATGATGTACAAGACTCACGAGGGTCTGTCAAAGGACTACGAGGTATCTTGCGAGGAGCTCGACTTCCTGAATGATATTGCCAAAGAAAACGGCGTTACCGGTTCTCGTATCATGGGCGGTGGTTTTGGTGGTTGTACCATCAACCTTGTTCGCAATGATCTTTACACAAAGTTCATTGAGGATGCCAAACAGAAGTTTAACGCAAAGTATGGTCACGAGCCAAAGGTTTACGATGTTGTCATCGGCGACGGCTCACGCAAGCTCTGCTAATTAAATCACATCAACAAAGGAGTTAGAGAATGGTCTCTAACTCCTTTTTCCAAAAATCAAATACTATGTTTCAGATAGATCGCTCATATATAGACCACATCTCACTGGATTCCCTGCAAGGACATATTTGGGACATCCGCACAGACTACAAAAACGACCCTACCCTCCCAAAGATTGAAAACTACAATATCAAAGAGGAGGACTTCGAGGCCTATCTGGAGAAAAAACAGAAGTTTGAAGACTTCAAAGATTCATGGCGCAGATATCGCTATATGATATTCGGATTAACCTTTGTAATTCCTGTAGCGCTTTTCAGTTTATTTGTCAAAGACAAGAACATGGCAATGTATGCCTATGCGACAGGCTTTCTACTCTGTATGCTAATCTATATCACATACCTTTTAATTGAAGCCAACAAAGCCAAGAATTTTCGAAACAACCCATACGAAACATTTATCAAGGCCTTGCTCTCATGGGAGGCCAATAAATAAACGTTGAGTATCGTATATTAATTTGTATGAGCTATGCGATACTTTTGTAAGTGTATAATTATCATATTATTGCTGTGCGGATGTCAGAAGAAAGATATAACATTCAATCAGCAATTACCCCACAATCCCCAATACTCATTTGAGTATCCTGCATCAGACACAGCATTACTACGTCATCGGCACCAACAGATTAAGAAAGAACTTGAGTATTATCTACAACGTCACGACGTTAATGACGAAGGATTTGATATGGTTGCCAGATATGCAGAAGAAGGCGACTCTACTCTATCTGCCTATATGCCACAAGGAGAGTTATCCCTAAAGAACATCTTTCACTGGCAACAACAGAAACGTGAAGGTAAATGTATTGTAAGAGACTCACAAAGTAGAATAATCATTGGATATTTCCATAATGACACACTAGTAAGCGGTATCCGCATTGATTCGTTAGGAACTTACGCCGGTCAATTCGATCGTCACATGCAAGCCAACGGACATGGCTCGTATCAGCAAGCCAACGGAACCTATTATGAAGGACATTGGGAAAAAGACAGACGACAAGGCTTTGGATTCAGCGTCTCGCCATCGGCTTTAAAGGCAGGCCAATGGAAAAAAGATCGATTCCTTGGCGAAAGAATGCTTTATACCACAGAGAGAATCTATGGTATAGACATTTCACGTTATCAACACGAGAAGGGACGCAAACGCTATGGCATCGACTGGCGTCGATTACGTATCACACATCTTGGCCGACGCATCAGCGAACAGCGCATCAATGGAGAAGTTGACTATCCAATTTCCTTTGTATATATCAAATCAACAGAAGGAATCTCCATCAACAATCGATATTTTGCCACTGACTACCAAAGCTGTCACCAACATGGCATTCGAGTAGGTGCTTACCATTTCTTTTCCACGAAACAAGATCCTGAAGCGCAAGCCAATCATTTCCTGAAGCAAACACGTTTCAGGAAAGGCGATATGCCTCCTATGCTCGACGTAGAACCAAGCGATGCACAAATTGCACAAATGGGAGGCGCGGAAGCATTGTTCAAGCATATACGTATTTGGTTAAAAGTCGTTGAGCAAAAAACTAGCACACGACCTATCCTATATGTTAATCAGCGCTTTGTCAACACATATCTTAATGCCGCGCCAGATTTGAAACAAAACTACCATTTCTGGATTGCACGTTATGGCGAATACAAACCCGATATACATTTGGCATTATGGCAACTTAGTGCCGATGGAATTGTACGTGGTATCCAAGGAGCAGTTGACCTCAATGTCTTTAATGGTTATCAGGGACAATGGGATGAATTTCTTCGAGAAGAAACAGTTCAATAAGATATAAAACGAGTAAAAGGTAACACATATGAACGATTCAAAAATCATTAATGATCCTGTTTTTGGTTTCATCAAGATTCCTCGTGGACTGCTTTATGATATTGTGCGTCATCCACTTTTCCAGCGATTGAACCGCATCAATCAGCTAGGACTTGCCTCAGTGGTCTATCCTGGAGCTCGTCATACGCGTTTCCAGCATTCATTGGGAGCCTTCCACCTGATGAGTGAAGCAATATTGTCACTCCAACAAAAGGGGCAGTTTATCTTCGACTCTGAAGCTGAAGCTGTAGAGGCTGCTATTTTGATGCACGATATTGGTCACGGACCATTCTCGCACGTGCTGGAAAACACCCTTATCTCTGGCATCTCTCACGAAGAAATCTCACTTCTTATGATGGAGCAAATCAATAATGATCTCGGTGGACGTTTAAATCTTGCCATCTCCATCTTTAAAGACGAATATCCCAAACGCTTTCTTCACCAACTCATATCGAGCCAATTGGATATGGACCGATTGGATTATCTGCGACGTGATTCATTCTTTACCGGTGTTACGGAAGGTAACATCGGCTCTGCTCGTATCATCAAGATGCTAAATGTCGTAGACGACCGGTTAGTAGTTGAACAAAAAGGAATTTATTCACTAGAAAACTATTTGACAACAAGAAGACTTATGTATTGGCAGGTATACCTTCACAAAACAGCCGTTGGGTATGAGAAGGTACTTGTAAATATGCTAACACGTGCCAAGCACTTAGTCAAGAAAGGGAAACCTCTATTTGCGTCACCAGCGCTCGCCTATTTCATCCAGAACGACGTAGATGCCAAATGGTTTGCCGAACATGAAGAAGCCCTACAAATGTATGAGGAACTTGACGACTCAGACATCTGGAGTGCAATGAAGGCTTGGAAGCACTCCGACGATAAGATATTAGCCACATTAGCATGTGACATGCTGGATCGTAATATCTTTAAAGTCGAGGTACACGACGAGCCAATCTCCGATGAGCGAATAGGACAATTAGAAACTGAGATTGCCGAGAAAATGGGTATTGAAAAGAAAGATGCTCACTATCTGATTAGTGTCAATCGTATACAGAAAGACATGTATTCAATCGACGATGACTCAATAGACATTCTATACAAAGATGGTAGCATAAAGGACATTTCTGAAGCCTCAGAGATACTAAATGTGGCACTTCTTTCTAAAAAAATACGAAAATATTACCTTTGTTATCAACGTTTTCAATAAAATTTGTTATCTTTGCACCCTATATAACAAAACTAAGTCGTTATTATGGAGTTTACAGCCAAACAAATTGCCGATTTTATCAACGGCCGTGTGGAAGGCGACGCAAATGCCGCAGTCCATACCTTTGCAAAAATAGAAGAGGGACAGCCTGGAGCTATCTCCTTTCTATCCAACCCCAAATATACCCATTATTTATACGATACCAAATCAACAATTGTACTTGTCAACGAGGACTTAGAAATTGAGAAAGATATTTCCGCGACGCTTATCCGCGTTAAGAACGCCTACGAGGCAGTAGCAAAGCTTTTGCAACTCTACGAATCAATGAAGCCCAAGAAGACTGGTATTGATCCATTGGCATTCGTTTCGCCAAAAGCCAATATTGGAAAGGATGTTTATATCGGTGCTTTTGCATGCATCGGCGATGGTGCCACCATTGGTGATGGAACCCAAATCTATCCTCATGTTGTTATTGGTGATGGAGTAAATGTAGGAGCAGGGTGTCTGCTCTACCCTAACGTCACCATTTATCAAGGTTGTCGCTTAGGTTCAAACGTTACAATCCACGCAGGTTCTGTGATTGGTGCCGACGGATTCGGATTTGCCCCAAATGTTGATGGTTACGAAAAGATTCCACAAATTGGTATCGTTATAATTGAAGACAATGTAGAAATAGGTGCCAACACATGCGTAGACCGTTCTACAATGGGAGCAACTGTACTGCGTAAGGGAGTCAAGCTCGACAATCTTGTGCAGGTTGCCCACAATGTGGAAGTCGGCGAAAACACAGTCATGTCTGCTCAGGTAGGAATCGCTGGTTCTACGAAAGTCGGTTCTTGGTGTATGTTTGGTGGTCAAGTAGGACTTGCTGGTCACATCACCATTGGCGATCACGTCAATCTGGGTGCTCAATCTGGTGTTCCAAGTTCCATTAAGCCTAATCAAACGCTTATTGGAACTCCCCCAATGGAGCCCACTCCTTACTTCAAATCACAGGCTATTTTCCGCCGTCTCCCCGACATGTACAAGGAATTAAGCGCGCTCAGAAAAGAAATTGAAGAACTAAAAGCAAAAAAATAAGCATATGAAACAAAAGACTCTGAAAGGCAGTTTCTCGCTTTGCGGAAAGGGCCTGCACACTGGATTAAGCCTCACGGTAACATTTAATCCTGCTCCAGAGAATCATGGTTATAAGATTCAGCGCATTGACCTTGATGGAATGCCTATCATTGACGGTGTTGCAGAAAACGTAATTGATACACAGCGTGGCACAGTTTTAGGTAAAGGTGAGGCCCGTGTTTCTACCGTTGAACATGCCCTATCTGCACTTTATGCTCTTGGTGTTGACAACTGCCTTATTCAGGTCAATGGCCCCGAGTTTCCCATTCTAGATGGTTCAGCCATCCAATATGTAGAAAAGATTAACGAGATTGGAATTGAAGAGCAGAATGCTCCAAAGGACTGGTACGTTATCCGCAAAAAAATCGAGGTTAAAGACGAGGAAACAGGATCTTGTATCACCATTCTTCCTGATGAGCAATTCTCGCTGACAACAATGTGCTCTTTCGAGTCTAAATTCATCAACAGCCAGTTTGCTACTCTCGATGATCCCAGCAAGTATTCTACGGAAATTGCTGCTGCACGTACCTTTGTATTTGTTCGCGATATTGAGCCCCTTATTCAGGCCAATCTAATTAAGGGTGGAGATTTGGATAACGCAATCGTAATCTATGAGCGTCAGACTACTCAGGAACGCCTCGACATGCTGGCAGACATGCTGCACGTAGAACATCGTGATGCCACCGATTTAGGTTATATTCAACACAAGCCTCTACAGTGGGAAAACGAGTGTACTCGACACAAGCTCCTTGACATCATTGGCGATATGGCTCTTATTGGCAAACCCATTAAAGGTCGCATTATTGCCACCCGTCCCGGACACACGATAAACAACAAGTTTGCCCGCGAAATCCGAAAAGAAATTCGTAAACACGAGATTCAAGCTCCCGCCTACGATCCCAATGAGGAGCCTGTAATGGACGTGAACCGCATTCGCGAGTTGCTTCCCCACCGCTATCCTATGCAGTTGGTTGATAAAGTCATTGAGATTGGTCCAAACAGTATTGTTGGTGTTAAGAACATTACATCAAACGAACCATTCTTCACCGGTCACTTTCCTCAGGAGCCTGTAATGCCAGGCGTACTCCAGATTGAGGCAATGGCCCAGTGTGGCGGTTTACTAGTGTTAAACACTGTTGAAGAGCCAGAGCGCTGGTCAACCTACTTCATGAAAATTGATGGCGTTAAGTTCCGCCAGAAGGTTGTTCCTGGCGACACTTTAATTTTCAAAGTAGAACTGATGGCTCCTCTTCGTCATGGAATCTCCACCATGCACGGCTATGCCTTCGTTGGTGATCATGTCGTGTCGGAGGCCACCTTCACTGCACAAATTGTAAAGAACAAATAAGATACTATGAATCAAATTCATCCTTTAGCTGTTGTAGATCCAGAGGCCAAATTGGGCGATAATAATATTATTGGTCCATTTTGCGTGATTGACAAGAACGTGGTAATGGGTGACAACAATCACCTATTCAACAGCGTCACCCTTCACACAGGAGCTCGTATTGGCAATGGCAACGAATTTTTCCCAGGCGCATCTATCTCAACCAAGCCTCAGGACTTAAAGTACAAAGGCGAAGAGACAACCTGCGAGATTGGCGATAATAACTCCATTCGTGAGAATGTAACAATTAGTAGAGGTACTGCCTCACGTGGTAAGACAGTCGTCGGTTCTGGCAACCTTCTCATGGAAAATATGCACATTGCACACGACTGCGTGATTGGTAATGGTTGTATTATTGGCAACTCAACTAAGTTTGCTGGAGAAGTGGAAGTAGATGATTTTGCCATCATCTCTGCCGAAGTATTGTTCCATCAGTTCACACACATCGGTAGTTATGTGATGATACAAGGCGGAAGCCGTTGTAGCATGGACATTCCTCCTTATATTATTGCAGGTAAGGAGCCTATTCGTTATGCAGGTGTTAACCTTATTGGTTTGCGTCGTCGTGGATTCTCTAATGAAACTATTGATACCATTCACGACACCTTTCGAACCATCTACGCCAAGGGCATCATTAAGGACGGAATAGCAGAAGCTCGTTCTAAATATCCCGAGAGCAAAGAAGTTGAATATATCTGTTCGTTCTTTGAGAACTCAAAGCGCGGAGTTATTCGTTGAATAAGACGCTGATAGTCATCACGGGGCCTACAGCTGTTGGAAAAACAGAGTTATGCCTGGACATTGCCAAACATTTTGGCATTCCTATCATCAATGCAGACTCTCGTCAGATTTATCGCGATCTTAAAATAGGCACAGCCGCACCCACCGAAGAACAACTTCGGCAGGTGCGGCATTACTTTGTTGGAACGCTTGGCTTAACCGACTATTACAGCGCTTCCATGTACGAGGAGCAAGTTATGCAATTACTTAACGAACTCTTTCAGACTTCAGATTACGCTCTTATGGCAGGTGGCAGTATGATGTATATTGATGCTGTATGCAATGGTATTGATGATATCCCCACCGTCGACGACGACACACGCGCAAAACTCAAGAAGCGCTTATCGGACGAAGGTTTAGAAGCACTTTGCGAGGAACTACATCAATTAGATCCAGAGCACTATGAGGTAGTAGACAAAAAGAACCCACGTCGAGTAATACATGCATTGGAAATCTGCCACATGACAGGAAAGACCTACACCTCATTCCGTACCAATATCCGAAAGAATCGTCCCTTCCGCATCGTCAAGATAGGACTTACAAGAGAGCGTGAGACTATCTATGACCGCATCAATAAACGAGTTGATCTTATGATGCAGGCTGGACTTCTCGACGAGGCTCGTCGTCTCTATCATTTAAGACATCTCAATGCTCTCAATACCGTGGGATATAAGGAGATGTTTACTCATATTGATGGTACATGGACACTCGACGAAGCTGTAGAACGATTAAAAGGCAACACTCGCCGTTATGCCCGTAAACAACTCACCTGGTTTAAGCACGATTCCCAAATGACATGGTTCTCACCAAACGACAAACAATTGATTCTAAATCATATCAAGCAATGAAAAAACTAAAGCCATTCATTGACAAATCTTGTCAGGCTCTCAAGAATGCCTGCAAATGGTATATCAGTATATTCAAGGGACGACCCTGGTATATTAAATTGCTTTCTTCCCTAGCAACTTTTATTGTTGTCATTCTGTTATACCTCATAGCAGTTGATATCAACCTATTGTGGTTATTCGGGAAATCACCAAGTATGAGTACCATCGTCAACACCCGTCCAGCACAGGCATCAGAAATCTATAGTGCCGACAGCGTTATGATTGGTAAGTTCTTCAGTGAAAATCGTACTCCCGTAAAATACGAGGATGTCAATCCCATTTTCTGGGAAGCACTTATCGATACAGAGGACGAACGCTTCTATAAACACTTCGGTGTTGACTTCCAAGCATTCGGTGCAGCTTTAAAAGACTATGTTGTTCACCACGATGCTCGCGGAGCATCTACTATAACCCAACAATTGGCAAAAAACCTTTTCCGCGTACGTACCGAGTATTCAACTGGCCTATTAGGAAATATCCCTGGAATCAAGATGCTCATCATGAAAACCAAGGAATGGATTACAGCGACCAAACTAGAGATGAATTTCAGCAAAGAAGAGATTCTAACTATGTATGCCAACACAGTGGACTTTGGTTCCAACGCGTTTGGCATCAAAACCGCCTGCAAAACGTATTTTGGGACTACCCCAAAAGATCTTACCCCCGACCAAGCTGCCATCTTGGTAGGTATGCTGAAGGCAACTACCTATTACAACCCTCGCATTAATCCTGAGAACAGTCTAAGTCGACGCAATGTAGTATTGGGTAACATGCTGAACCGAGGGCACCTCACAAAAGAGGAATATAATTCACTTAAGGCTTTACCCATTACACTTGACTACAGTGTAGAGAATGCCTATGATGGCCAGGCCACATACTTCCGTGAGGCAGTGAAAGACTATCTTAGCGACTGGTGTAACGAAAACGGCTATGATTTATATACCGATGGATTGAAAATCTATACTACAATAGATACCCGTATGCAGAAATATGCCGAAGAAGCTGCATGGGAACAAATGGAACAACTACAGAAGAAGTTCAATAATCATTGGGGCAATGTTAACCCATGGCAAGATGAACGCCATCAGGAGATTCCGAACTTTATTGAGAATATTGCTAAGCGGCAGCCCGTTTACAAATATCTGGAGAAGCACTTTAACGGAAATAAGGACTCTATTGATTATTACCTAAACCTGCCTCATCCGGTCAAATTATTCAGTTACAATGGCACATATGAGACAGAAATGAGTACATTAGATTCCATCCGCTATATGGAACATTTCATGCACTGCGGATTTGTTGCCATCGAGCCACAAACGGGACATGTAAAAGCTTGGGTAGGCGATTTAGATTTCAACACATGGAAATACGACAAAGTGACTGCCATGCGTCAGCCCGGTTCTACATTCAAACTCTTTGTCTACACCGAGGCTATGAATCAAGGACTTACACCCTGCGACCGCCGTATGGACTCATTCTTTAGCATGAAGGTTTGGGACAACGAGAAGAAAAAAGAAGTTATTTGGGCACCCACTAATGCTAATGGTTATTTCACAGACTACAACATGACCCTCAAGTCGGCATTTGCACAAAGCATCAACTCTGTAGCAGTACGTGTAGGACAAGAAGTTGGAATTGATCGCATTATAGAGACTGCCCATAAGATGGGAATCAAGAGTCCATTGCACAACACGCCCTCATTAGCTCTAGGAGCTAGTGACGTGAATCTAGAGGAACTTGTTAATGCATATGCAACAGTTGCCAACAATGGCCGCAGCCATGCCACAATACTCGTAACACGAATATTAGATCGCGATGGTAATGAGATATACAAATCTCACGAAGAAGATGATGAAGCTATCCCCTATCGTTCGGCTTTCTATATGCAACAAATGCTGATGGCAGGTATGCGTGAACCCGGTGGTACAAGTATGAACATGTGGCGTTATGTGCGTAATTATACAGATACAGACTTTGGCGGAAAGACCGGTACATCAAATAACCACTCAGATGCTTGGTTTGTTGGTGTTACACCTCGTTTAGTCTGCGGAGCCTGGGTTGGCGGTGAGTATCGCGCTATTCACTTCCGTACAGGTGAATTAGGCCAAGGTAGCCGTACCGCTCTCCCCATCTGTGGTCAATTTTTTGAGTCGGTATTAGGCGATACAAAGTTTCGTCATTATCATGCAAGGTTTGCCAACCCGCAGGATGCATCCATATTGAGCGCCGACTATCAATGCGCGGGCTATTACGTAGACCCAAATGATAGCATCGATGAGGCTGCTACCGATAGTATTATCGATGGCGAAAACACTAATACGCCCGATACAAATCTCATGGAACAAGACTCTGAGAATAGTTCTGACGAATAATAACATATATCATATTGCAAAATGGGATGATTAAATTTAATAATCATCCTATTTTTTATTTTTTTTCCATCAACCAATGTGAATATAATCGATGAATCATCTTCAACATTATGCAAAACTATTTTATACAACCCAATAATAAAAACAAAAAACTCAAGGAAACAGTAAGTTTTTCCATTTTAAATGCAAAATAGACATAAGTCAAGAAATTGTGTACCCACACAGCATTTTTTTCAAAAAAATATTAAGAAAAGTTTGCATAGTTCAAAAAGTTTGACTACCTTTGCCAACGTTATCCTGAAAACAATCTTTTTACCTTAAAAGAACTAATACCTATTGAAGATAGAAGCGGTCGGCTGTGAAGCCCGCCGCTTTTCGTTTGTATCATCCCCACTACATCAAAATGTAAAGCAAAGATAATCTAGTAAACAGATTAGCTTTATAAACATAAAAAGGTACTTCAACAATGAAGTACCTTTTTAAAGAATTAAATAAAAATAGTCTAAGCTTTCTGAGGCAATTCCAACCACTTAACATAACAGAAGTCCTGTCGATGAGGCAGATTCTTATTCTTAGGATACATACGAACAGCACTCTTATACTCGCCAGCTTGCTGAGGAGCCAACTTAGCTTCGAAAATGAAATTATTACCCTCACGAGCTATCATCTTCAAAGGCTCAATAGAATAGATGCGTTCCTCACCATTTTTGTCAATATAGACATTAACCTTTTCAAGAGCAACAGCATCATCTAAGCCCTGTTCGTCAATTACATAGCGTAATGTGTAATTAGTACCTGTCTCAAGGCCAGAAGCAGGAATATTCCAATCTGCGCTCACAACATTGATGGCATCCCATCTCTCTGCTACAGACTCTTTCCACTGAGCTATTTCTTTGGCCAGCTGGTTGTTGTCCTTCGAGATTTCTTTGAAGCGTTTAGCTTCTTTCACATAGAACTTATCGTAGTAATCATCGAGCTGACGTTTCATTGTATAGTGAGGAGCAATCTGAGCAATTGAGTTCTTGATTACCTTCACCCAACCTTCGCTAATTCCCTTCTTATTCTTATTATAATATAGAGGAATAATCTCATTTTCAAGCAAAGAATAAATGGTTGCGGCATCTAACTGATCCTGATAGCCCTGGTTCTGGAATGAACGTTTTTCGGTCAGTGCCCATCCAGCACCTTCACGATAACCCTCTAACCACCAACCATCTTTCACACTGAGGTTTACAACACCGTTCATCTCGGCTTTCTCTCCTGATGTTCCAGAGGCTTCTAATGGTCGTGTGGGCGTATTCATCCAGATATCCACACCTGAAACCAGACGACGAGCTAACAGGAAGTCATAGTCTTCAAGGAAGATAATCTTACCCAGGAACTCTGGACGTTGACTGATCTCATAAATTTTCTTAATCAGTCCCTGACCAGCACCATCGGCAGGGTGAGCCTTTCCTGCGAAAAGGAACTGTACGGGATGCTCAGGGTCATTCACGATCTTAGACAAGCGTTCAAGATCTGTAAACAACAGATGAGCACGCTTATACGTAGCAAAACGACGACAGAAGCCAATAATCAACGCATTAGGGTTAATACGATCCAATAAACTAAGCACACGCGAAGGATCACCCTGATTACGCAGCCATGTGTCGCTAAACTGCTCCTTGATATAGTCCACCAGTTTATTCTTCAAGGCCATACGTGTGGCCCATATTTCTTCATCGGGTACATTATAAATTGCTTCCCAAATACTCTGGTTCGACTGATCGAACATAAAGTTCTCGTCAAAATACTTAGCGTAGAGTTTACGCCACTCTGTGGCTGCCCATGTGGGGAAGTGTACACCATTAGTCACGTAGCCCACATGATTTTCCTCAGGATAGTAACCGTTCCAGATACCAGCAAACATCTGCTGACTAATCCATCCATGCAACTTCGAGACGCCATTAACTTCCTGACAAGTGTTACAAGCAAAGGTCGACATACAGAACTTCTCATTATGGTCATCTGGATTGGTACGACCCATACCAATAAACTCATCCCATGAGATACCCAACTTCTGAGGATAGCCACCCATATACTTGCCGAAGAGACCTTCATCAAAATAGTCGTGCCCAGCGGGTACTGGTGTATGAACGGTATAAAGACCACTAGCACGCACCAACTCTATTGCTTGATTAAAAGTGAGGCCATCATCAATATAGTCGCACAGACGTTGCAAGTTACAGAGAGCAGCATGCCCCTCATTACAGTGATAGATATCCTTCTTAATACCCAATTTCTTCAACGTGAGTACACCACCTATTCCTAACAATATTTCCTGCTTCAGTCTATTCTCCCAGTCACCGCCATAGAGCGAGTGCGTAATAGGCCGATCAAACTCTGAATTCATTTCGTTGTCAGTATCCAGCAAATATAGTTTAATACGACCAACGTTCACGCGCCAGATATAGGCATGAACAGTGTAGTTCATATAGGGCACGTCGACAACCAATGGCTGTCCATTATCATCAAGTTGACGCTCAATAGGGAGAGAACTAAAGTTCTGAGCTTCATAATTAGCTATTTGCTGACCATCCATAGAAAGACTCTGGGTGAAATAGCCAAAACGATAGAGGAAACCTATGGCACACATGTCGACATTAGAGTCAGAAGCCTCTTTCAAATAGTCACCAGCCAACATTCCCAGACCACCTGAATAAATCTTCAGGGCTGAATGCATACCATACTCCATTGAGAAATAGGCCACAGAGGGACGTTTGCTGTCTGGTTTTACATCGACATAAGCACGATACAAATCATAGACAGCCTTAATTCGCTTCATCAAGGCTTTATCCTTAACAATTGCTTCTTTACGAGCGAAACTTAGGCGCTCAAGCAGCATCACAGGGTTGTGTTTTACATCATGGTATAAGTCAGGATCAAGGTCGCGAAACAAGTCGCGCGCTTCGTAATTCCAAACCCACCATAAATTGTGCGCAATCTCGTCGAGGCACTTCAACTCCTCTGGGAGACGAGATTTTACAGTCAACTCTCTCCATTGTGGAGCATTTACGTAGTCTGCTTTGATTTTCATATTACTTTAATTTTAAAGTGTAATCATTCTGTAATTTTTTCTTGCGAAGTTCTGCCTTCTGCAGAGCAATATCGTAGGCTTCGTAATAGTATTCTATGAATTCTTTCCATAGCGCCTTTTTCGATAGTGCCTCCGCTGCTTTTCTACAAGCATCCACTTGTGCTTTATGCATCACTGAGAAGTGGGCTACAGTATCCTTAATCTGGTCAGCCACTTCCGAGTAGTTATAGTCAGTACGATGAATCACTTTGACACCATCCTCCAATTCACCATAATGACCAAATACCTTATTAGCCCAAAGACCAAAGCCTGCCAAATCTGTAGTAATACAAGGAACCTTGAACGCCACAGCTTCGAGCGGTGTATACCCCCAAGGCTCGTAGTATGAAGGATATACACAGATATCATTACCAAGAACCACATCATAGTAAGATAGATTCATCAAGCCATCTTGTCCATCCAAATAGCAGGGGACGAAAATCACCTTTACCCTATCTTCGTGACGATTGTGCATGTCGTAGTACTTCATCATATTCAATACACTGTCATGCCCCATATTGTGTAACCAATGTGTCACCTGAGGTACTTCTAGTGGCGTATCGAAATTCTTTCCAGACAACAAACGTTCTTGTAAGTCCTTTCGTGGCTCTCCCACCCATCCAGGAACCACAATAAAAGCAAGCACGTTTTTCTTTAGTTCACGATCACGCAACAAGCGATTCATCGCCTCTACAAAAACGTCTATGCCTTTATTTCGAAACTCATATCGCCCACTAGTCGAGACTATAACAGTATCATCCTCCATCTGCTCGCCTAACAGAGCGTTGGCCAATTGAAGCATCTTTTTACGTGCCATTCTTCTACGTCTGGCAAACTCATGTGACTTAGGAACAAAACTATTGTCAAAACCGTTTGGCAGAACAACATCAACGGCTTTGTCCAACAATTCTTTGCATTCGTTTGCTGTAATCTCACTCACCGTAGTAAAGCAATCTACATACTGAGCAGTCTGTTTCTCGATCGAATGTTTCGACTGCATATTCAGTTCCTGCGCCATTTGATCACCATTATAAGCAAATAGATAATCGTACAGAGGTTTCTGATTACCAGCAATGGAACGACCTATACTCGTAGCATGCGTTGTAAATATGGTACCAATTTGCGGCAACTTATTATTGACATACAGAGCACCAAGTCCACACATCCATTCGTTAGCATGATATACGACTTTAAGTGAAGACTGATTAAATGTAAAAGATGAGAGATTGCCTTGAACTATCCAATTATACAAACTCTCAACCACCAATCCTGCAGCATAAGAGAACATTGAGGCTTCGTCATAATCTCCATAGGCATGTAACGAGTCTACATGGTAATTTTCCCATAACCAAGTATACAACTCGTTCTTCTGTTCATAATACGGAGAAAAATCAACAAGAACAGCTATCGGCTCGCCAGGAATAGTCCATCGACCAACTCGTACCTTTATACCTTGTTCGCGTGCAATGCGTTTCCATTCTGAGAACAGCGAGGAATCCTCACGGAAATACGGACTTTCATTCTGTTTCCAAAAATCTGGACCAATAAAAATAATTCTATCGGGAAATTGCTCCTGCAGCGTTTTTGCTCGTGTTGAGAGAACGGTATAAATGCCACCTACCTTATTACAAACCTCCCAACTCGACTCAAAAATAAAGTCTGGAGCTAAACGTTTCTTACTCATAATAAATCTATTATAACGCTGCAAAGATAATTAAATTTTTCTTAATTCAATAATAAACCGAATTCTTTTTTTAGGTTTTCCTATAATAATTGATTTAAATCTGCTATCTTTGCAGCAAGAAAATTAATGATTCTATATGAAACAACTAATGATATCCTTATGCTGCGTTATTGCATCCTCAACTTATGCACAAACCGATTATAAAGATTTTAAAGGGTATATACACAATCAGGAATATGGTGTCTACCTATGCATTAATTTCTACGATCAAGACATCACTATTCCCGGTCAGGAAATTTTAGGAAACTTGCCCGGCTATCTAGGCAAGAATCGAAATAGTTTTGCCTGGCCCATTGTCAGCGTCAAGATAAAAGGGAAAAAAGCCATTATCAAGATGATAAATGACTACGGTAGTGAAGATCTCGAAGCAACCCTTATATGTCAGAACGATAGCACTTACGTGCTTCATCAAGGCAAGGGCTCAACCATCAAAGTACCCAATGATGGAAAATGGCAAAGATTACCCCAAACAATTACTCTAAAACGCTAATATAATAAGGTGTATAGTTATCTTCAACACCATTTTAGACATTTTCTTTAAAAAAATATAGAAAAAACATTT
Organism: Prevotella sp. E15-22; assembly: GCF_023204875.1. Taxonomy (NCBI): domain Bacteria; kingdom Pseudomonadati; phylum Bacteroidota; class Bacteroidia; order Bacteroidales; family Prevotellaceae; genus Prevotella; species Prevotella sp. E15-22. The sequence continues at coordinate 1,358,636 of NZ_CP096247.1, read as the reverse complement.
GGACTATATAAAGTTTTTTATATCTTTGCACCCGAAAACTAGTCACACCTGCCAAGGTTTCGCGTAAACTTCAACAGGATTTGTTAAACTTTTAAATTTAAATGTAAAATGAAAAAGATTTTAATGACTTTAGCAACAGCTTTTGTTGCAGTTTCAATGAGTGCACAGAACAACATGTATGTTGGAGGTTCTCTTGGATACACCAAGACTGCTTTCGATGGTGATGAATTGAATCATACTTTGAGAATTATGCCTGAATTCGGCGTCCAATTAAACGAGCAGTGGGGCGTTGGTGTTGAGTTCGGTTATGATGCTACCACAAGAAAAGGAACTCCAGATCTTACCCGCAGTACATTTACATTTGCTCCTTATGCACGTTACACTGCATTGAAATTTGGTCCCGTGAATGTCTTTGCTGACGGTCAATTCAGTTATGATATGACAAACAATGAAACAGTTGGACTTGGTGGTAATGCTGAAGATAACAAAGAAAACGCTTGGAAAATTGCCATCAAACCCGGAATTGCCTACAACATAACTGACAACTTAAGTCTTGTTGCAAAACTTGGTGATGTTATTGGTTATAGAAGCAGTAAGCCTGATGCAGATGGTGCAAAGGCTACCACTACATTCTCATTCCTTGACCTGAGCAATGCAATAACTTTCGGTATTTTCTACAACTTCTAATTTCGAAGATAATTTAGTTAGTAATTACAATAAAGTGAGGGTATGCTATAAGCATACCCTCTTTTATATTCGCAAACTGAATTATAAGCAATACATAGCCCCATAAAGACAAGAACAATTAAGGTCTCAATTGCTTTCCATAATAGAATGATTTTAAATACGTACTATAAATACGATGTTAGCCATAGCAGTATTGTACGGTATACTTACATAATCCACACTTTAACCTATTTCCAAAATATAGTTAATTACCACACTTGATATAATAGTATTCAAATTATATTAATAGCCGGAAGTTCTTACACACAAAGAAAAGACCTATTACTTCACGATCTTAATACAGGAGAACCAGAAGTTCTTACAAACACAAAAAAAAGACCCTGACTCATTTCTGAATCAGGGTCGTGCTATAAAAGATGGCGGCCTCCTACTCTCCCGCATTGCATTGCAGTACCATCGGCGCAAGCGGGCTTAACTTCTCTGTTCGGAATGGGAAGAGGTGGGACCCCGCCGCAATAACCACCTGAATATCTCTGGACTAGGATTGCCTAGGACTGCCTAGGAAAAGCCTATCCGTATAAGGTTGGCATATCAACACAAGAACTGCAGCAACTACCTATTTCAACCAAACTGCTCACAGTTGAAAATATGCGCTTCACAGCGAAAGATCTCGGGCAATTAGTACAGCTCGGCTTTGGCGTCACCGTCTTTACACCTGCTGCCTATCAACGTGGTAGTCTACCACGACCCTCAATGGAGCCCTCATCTTGTGGCCGGCTTCGCACTTAGATGCTTTCAGCGCTTATCCGATCCCGACGCGGATACCCGGCGGTGCACCTGGCGGTACAACCGGTAAACCGGAGGTCAGTCAAACACGGTCCTCTCGTACTAGTGTCCGATCCACTCAAGACTCCTACGCCCACGATAGATAGAGACCGAACTGTCTCACGACGTTCTGAACCCAGCTCGCGTGCCACTTTAATGGGCGAACAGCCCAACCCTTGGGACCTTCTCCAGCCCCAGGATGTGACGAGCCGACATCGAGGTGCCAAACCACCCCGTCGATATGAGCTCTTGGGGGGGATCAGCCTGTTATCCCCGGAGTACCTTTTATCCTTTGAGCGATGCAGTTTCCATACACTTGCACCGGATCACTAAGCCCAACTTTCGTTCCTGCTCGGGATGTCTCCCTCCCAGTCAAGCGCCCTTATGCCTTTACACTCTATAAGGCCGGTTACCAATCGGCCCGAGGGCACCTTTGGAAGCCTCCGTTACGCTTTTGGAGGCGACCACCCCAGTCAAACTACCCACCAAACAGTGTCCTTGTATCCACAAGTTAGACCTCAGGCAGCAGAAGGGCCGTATTTCAACGGCGGCTCCATGAACGCTGGCGCGCCCACTTCATAGCCTCCGGCCTATCCTACACATCCGATGACCAAGGTCAGTGCTAAGCTGTAGTAAAGGTTCACGGGGTCTTTTCGTCCCATCGCGGGTAATCGGCATCTTCACCGATACTACAATTTCACTGAGCTCGTGGCCGAGACAGCGTCCGGATCATTACACCATTCGTGCAGGTCGGAACTTACCCGACAAGGAATTTCGCTACCTTAGGACCGTTATAGTTACGGCCGCCGTTTACTGGGGCTTCAATTCAATGCTTCATCCGAAGACTGACATCTCCTCTTAACCTTCCAGCACCGGGCAGGTGTCAGGCTGTATACCTCATCTTTCGAGTTTGCACAGCCCTGTGTTTTTGTTAAACAGTTGCCTGGACCTATTCTCTGCGCCTCGCCGAAACGAGGACCCTTTATCCCGAAGTTACAGGGTCAGTTTGCCTAGTTCCTTAGCCACGAATCTCTCAACGCCTTAGTATATTCTACCCGACTACGTGTGTCCGTTTGCGGTACGGGTACCACACGGGTTAAGCTTAGCGGTTTTTCTCGGGAGTCTGATTACCTGCACTATTGGATTCTCCCGAAGGAGACTCCATACTGTCACGTTCGGCTCGGAGTGTGGATTTGCCTGCACTCCTCAACACCTACACGCTTCAACGCGCTATTCCGTCAGCACGCGGCAGTGTCACTGCTCCGTCACCACGTCGCCCCGTATGGTAGTCACGGAATATTAACCGTGTCAGCCATCGCTCTCGCCCTTCGGCTTAAACTTAGGACCCGACTCACCCCGGGGTGATTGACATCGCCCGGGAAACCTTAGTCTTATGGCGGGGGTGAATCTCACACCCCTTATCGTTACTTATACCTACATTTGCTTTTCCATAAGCTCCAGTGAACGTCGTCGCTCACCTTCGGCGCCGATGGAATGCTCCCCTACCGATACTTTTTAATGCTATCCCGCGCCTTCGGTACCTGCCTTATACCCGATTATTATCCATGCCCGGCCTCTCGACTAGTGAGCTGTTACGCACTCTTTGAATGAATGGCTGCTTCCAAGCCAACATCCTAGCTGTCATCGAGGCCAGACTTCGTTAGACTAACTCAGACAGGATTCCGGGACCTTAGACGGCGGTCTGGATTCTTCTCCTCTCGGGGACGGACCTTAGCACCCGCCCCCTTACTGCCGGACTGCAGACCGTGAGCATTCGGAGTTCGTCAGGTCTCGATAGGCGGTGAAGCCCTCTTGACCTATCGGTCGCTCTACCTCTCACGGTGACCATCCGACGCGGCACCTAAATGCCTTTCGGGGAGTACGAGCTATCTCCGAGTTTGATTGGCCTTTCACTCCTACACACACCTCATCCGGAAGCTTTTCAACGCTTATCGGTGCGGACCTCCATCCCGTGTTACCGGGACTTCATCCTGGACATGTGTAGATCACTCGGTTTCGCGTCTACCCCATCCAACTAAACGGCCTGTTCAGCCTCGCTTTCACTGCGGTTGCGTTCCATAAGAACTTAACCTCGCTGGACATGGTAACTCGTAGGTTCATTATGCAAAAGGCACGCCGTCACTAGATATACTAGCTCCGACCGCTTGTAGGCGACTGGTTTCAGGTACTATTTCACTCCCCTCATAGGGGTGCTTTTCACCTTTCCCTCACGGTACTCGTTCGCTATCGGTCTCTCGGGAGTATTTAGCCTTACCGGATGGTCCCGGCGGATTCGCGCAGAATTCCTCGTGCTCCGCGTTACTCAGGATGCCACTAGGCCCCCTCTGACTTCGCGTACTGGACTATCACCAACTATGGTCGGACTTTCCAGACCGTTCTGCTCGTCATCAGGATACCACGACGTGGTCCTACTACCCCGTATATGCATTGCTACATATGCGGTTTGGGCTCTTCCCCGTTCGCTCGCCACTACTAGGGGAATCATTGTTTATTTTCTCTTCCTGGGGGTACTAAGATGTTTCAGTTCCCCCCGTTTGCCTCATTACCTTTGTAATGATAACCGGCCTTCAGCCGGCTGGGTTGTCCCATTCGGAAATCCCTGGATCAATGGTCATTTGCACCTACCCAAGGCTTATCGCAGCTTATCACGTCCTTCATCGCCTCCGAGAGCCAAGGCATCCACCAGACGCCCTAACTTTCTTTCGCCTACCTCATTCCCGACTTGCGTCGGAAAGAGATGCTCATACTTTCAGCTGTAATTTTGAGATTTATTAATCTACTCAGTTTGACTCTTATAAGTCTTTACTTACAGTCTTGTGTGTCAATATGTCAAAGATCTCTTAACCTAATCGATTACTCTTTCGGTTCTAGTGGAGAATAACGGATTCGAACCGTTGACCTCTTGCATGCCATGCAAGCGCTCTAGCCAACTGAGCTAATCCCCCTCACTTTCATTACTATACCAGATTTAAACCTAAGTAGTCCCAGGCAGACTTGAACTGCCGACCTCCACATTATCAGTGTGGCGCTCTAACCAACTGAGCTATAGGACTAGGTAGTATCAAGCTTCTGATCTTATATTATAAACAGTGCGTAGTAAAGAAGCTAGGGTTGAATCAAACCTCTTCTTTTTTGTTTCCGACTGACTTAGTGTCTGTCGTGATAGTCATCCTCTCCAGAAAGGAGGTGTTCCAGCCGCACCTTCCGGTACGGCTACCTTGTTACGACTTAGCCCCAATTACCAGTTTCGCTCTAGGCCGATCCTTGCGGTCACGGACTTCAAGCGCCCCCGGCTTTCATGGCTTGACGGGCGGTGTGTACAAGGCCCGGGAACGTATTCACCGCGCCATGGCTGATGCGCGATTACTAGCGAATCCAGCTTCATGGGGTCGGGTTGCAGACCCCAATCCGAACTGAGGATGGCTTTCTTGATTAGAATGTATTTGCATACACCCGACTCTCTGTACCACCCATTGTAACACGTGTGTAGCCCCGGACGTAAGGGCCGTGCTGATTTGACGTCATCCCCACCTTCCTCACACCTTACGGTGGCAGTATCACCAGAGTGCCCAGCATTACCTGATGGCAACTAATGAAAAGGGTTGCGCTCGTTATGGCACTTAAGCCGACACCTCACGGCACGAGCTGACGACAACCATGCAGCACCTCCACAGCAGCCCCGAAGGGAGTCACTATCTCTAGATCCGTCTGCTGCAGTTCAAGCCCGGGTAAGGTTCCTCGCGTATCATCGAATTAAACCACATGTTCCTCCGCTTGTGCGGGCCCCCGTCAATTCCTTTGAGTTTCACCGTTGCCGGCGTACTCCCCAGGTGGGATGCTTAACGCTTTCGCTTGGCCGCTGACACTATATCGCCAACAGCGGGCATCCATCGTTTACCGTGCGGACTACCAGGGTATCTAATCCTGTTCGATACCCGCACCTTCGAGCCTTAGCGTCAGTAATGCCCTGGAAGGCTGCCTTCGCAATCGGAGTTCTTCGTGATATCTAAGCATTTCACCGCTACACCACGAATTCCGCCTTCCTCGTGCACACTCAAGCCCGCCAGTTCGCGACGCACTTCCACGGTTGAGCCGCGGCATTTCACGTCACGCTTAACAGGCAGCCTGCGCTCCCTTTAAACCCAATAAATCCGGATAACGCCCGGACCTTCCGTATTACCGCGGCTGCTGGCACGGAATTAGCCGGTCCTTATTCTCATGGTACATACAAACGGGGACACGTCCCCGACTTTATTCCCATGCAAAAGCAGTTTACAACCCATAGGGCCGTCATCCTGCACGCTACTTGGCTGGTTCAGGCTCTCGCCCATTGACCAATATTCCTCACTGCTGCCTCCCGTAGGAGTTTGGTCCGTGTCTCAGTACCAATGTGGGGGACCTTCCTCTCAGAACCCCTACTGATCGTAGGCTTGGTGGGCCGTTACCCCGCCAACAACCTAATCAGACGCATCCCCATCCCTTAGCGATAAATCTTTAATCCACTTCAGATGTCCTCAACGGATAACATAGGGTATTAATCCGACTTTCGCCGGGCTATGCCCTACTAAGGGGAAGGTTGGATACGCGTTACTCACCCGTGCGCCGGTCGCCATCAATCAAAGCAAGCTTCGATTATGCTGCCCCTCGACTTGCATGTGTTAAGCCTGTAGCTAGCGTTCATCCTGAGCCAGGATCAAACTCTTCATTGTAAATAATATCTTTATTCCTAAATGGAATGTTAGTCTGTACTCAGAACGACTATCCAGTATTTCAAGAATTAAACGGTTTGTTTCTTTTACCCAAGTGCTCCTAAAAGCACTCGCTTCTTGTACTACTTCTGTCTATGTAAATCTTTCAAAGAACTCTTTCTTTATCAGTGTCTCAGGGGTTGCTCCCTGAAAGCGGATGCAAAGGTACGACTATTTTCCGAACTACCAAAACTTTTGGGATCTTTTTTCTAAAAAAAAATGCAAAAACACGCATTTGTCTAAACTTCTAATACTATACACCATATTATATAATATATAGAGAAAACAAATCTTAATAAAATGAAAGCATATTATGTTGTCATCTCAAAAAAAAATTATATCTTTGCAACCGTAAAAAAAGAAAGAAACATCGAAAATATGAAAAAAATAATCATCACCCTACTTGCATTTTTCGTTCTTACAAACGCTCATGCTGTACTGAAAGAAAAAAACCTAGAGCAAACTCTAAACATTCTACGTACCGAGCTAACTGAGAAACATCAGGAGTTAAATAGTTTGGCAGAAGAACGAAAGGTTGAAACTCAAGAGATTATAAACCAACTAAAAGAGACCATCAAGCAGAGCAATCAAAATGCATTGATGCTATACTCACAAAATCCAGACTACGTGTTTGACTTGACATATGCCTGCCATGAAGCGACAGAGCAGTATCAGGATTTTCAGCGCCAACAGTTGCCTTTCCGTACGTTTTTGGAAGAAAGCGACATTGAGATTGCGAAATATGACAGTCTGATTAACAGCCTGAAAGCAATGCGACCCGATATGTTGAACCAACAGGCAAAGACTGACCGCAACGTATGTTTGACACTGGCTATCAACATACAAAATACACTAATAAACAATCGTATGCAGGTTGCAGACTATATCACTTTCTACGAAATGGCAGAGCTACGTCTGAAAAATCTGAACGATTATGCAGACAAGCGATATAATGATATTCAGACGGGAATTTTTCTAAACGGTGGAGAGAATTATCTCGTTGTTCTTAGTCATTTTAAAGAGAAGTCGAAACAGGTTATTGAAATCATCGAAGACAAGTATAGTCCCAACGGGAATGGATCTGACTGGGACAGTTCTGTAATTATGCAATTGTTCTTGACCATCGCTTTCTATGTTATGGTTGCCATCTTACTTAATCTTCTGGTGTTTAAACTTTTACCCAAGAGATTCCACACTAAGGAATTTATAAAAAAACGCACCTGCGTAAACTTAGCATCCACCACCATAACCTTTGCTGCCATACTTGGATTGCTTCATGCTACCCTGCGTCAAAACTTCATTCTAATGGCAAGCGAATTACTGATTGAATATGCCTGGCTATTGAGTGTAATTCTAATATCACTATTACTACGCGTGAACGGTGACCAAATTAAGAGTGCTTTCAGGATTTACTCCCCACTCGTATTTGTAGGATTCATAGTGATTGTATTTCGTATCATTCTCATTCCAAAAGAGTTGGTGAATTTAATATTTCCCCCACTTCTTCTGCTATGCACACTGTGGCAATGGTTAATGATGCATCGCCATCATCAAAACGTTCCAAAATCGGACATGTTCTACACATACATTTCTCAAGGAATTTTTATTTTGTCATTGGTATGTTCATGGATGGGATACACCTTGCTAGCAGTACAAATACTTATATGGTGGATTATGCAATTAACCTGTATACTGACCATCACTTGTATTAGTAGATACTTAAAGCTATATAGTGACAAACATAACTATGACGAAAAACCCATCACTCAAACATGGCTCTTCATATTAACATACAAGGTAGTACTTCCCATCATGGGTGTATGTTCAGTCATGCTATCCATTTATTGGGCAGCCGATGTATTTAACCTCAGCGACTTGTGTTGGCAGATTTTCAAAAAGAACTATATAGACCTTGAAAACCTACAGATTAGCATTTTGAAACTAAGCATGGTGACGAACCTATTCTTCATTTTCTCGTACGCATCGAACACTATCTTAGCCTTTATGCGCCTACATTACAAGACACAGGATCCAACCACAGCAGCCAGTAAAGAAGTGATGGGACGAAACGTGATACAAGTTTTTGTTTGGGGTATTTGGTTGATTATGTCACTATCCATCATGCATATCAGCATATCTTGGTTGCTGGCAATCTCAGGAGGTTTGTCAACAGGTATCGGTTTTGCATCAAAAGATATTATTGAAAACATCTACTATGGAGCCTCGCTTATGGCTGGACGCATCAAGGTGGGCGATTGGATTGAAGTTGATGGAATCCGAGGAAAGGTGACATCAATAAGTTATACATCAACCATTATAGAGTCTGTATATGGAGAGGTTATTACCTTCCAGAACAGCCAATTGTTTGCTAAAAACTATAAGAATCTGACACGTAACCACGGTTATGTTTTGGCAGTAATCCCATTCGGTGTTGCGTATGGTTCAAACATCAATCAAGTTACCACATTAGTGGAAGAAGCCGTCAATTCATTACACTTAGAATGGATGGATCCAGAAAAGAAAGTGAAGACCGTGATGAGTGGCATGAATGAATCAAGCATAGACTTCAATCTATTTGTATGGGCAGATGCTGTGAAGAAATCTTATGTCATTAGCGACGTACTGAAATGCATCTATAATACACTTAATGAAAATGGTATTGAAATACCATTCCCGCAAAGAGATATTACAATTAAGAATATTCAGGAGATAAATAAATAAGAATGGTTGGAGCGTTGCTTACTTGCAACGCTCCAACCATTCTTTTAGCGCAGCACGAGGCACTCCCATACGAATCATTTCATTTAAAAGGGTACGGGCTTCCGTCTTTTTATTCATAGCCAATAACACATCAACCTTTGATACCCGGAAATCTACATTGGCTGTATCCAAGCGAATGGCTTCGTCCCAGTCATAAAGAGCGGCATCATACTGTTTCAGTTCTACTTCAAGGCCAGCACGCGCTGCATAAGCATAGGCTGAGTCTGGAGAGAACTGCACTAATTGGCTCAAAGCATCCAGTGCATCAATAGACTTTCCCAGTTTTCGATAGGTCATAGCAAGTCCCAACCGTGCTTCAAAATTAGAAGGGACCAGTCGCAAAATAGACTCATAATCAGCCTTTGCCTGCTCATGACTTCGTAGATGCTCATAGGCGTAGGCTCTGAAATATAGTGCTGTCAGATTACGTGGTTCAATAAGTAACACACGTCCATACTCCTCAATAGCATAATTCCATTGACCTAATTCGATATTGATCGCAGCCTTTCTAAGGCGCAAGTCAACCGATTGCGGATGCTGATCAATAGCTTTTGCTAGAACAGTCAAAGAATCACGCCATTGGTCAAAAGTCTGGGCACATATAGTTTGTTTCTGTGACAAAGCAACAAACAAAAGTGCCAAGATTATGCCTTTTTGATAAAATCTGTAATCCATTGTCCAACTTCTTTAGTTCCATAATGAGCTCCACCTTCCACCTGAATCTCAGGAGTACGAATATTTGCATCAAGTGATGCATTGACTGCATCACGAATAAGTTGACCTTCCTTATTAAGTCCGAAATGCTCAAGAAGCATGGCTGCCGAAAGAATTTGTGCCAACGGATTTGCTATATTCTGTCCAGCAGCCTGTGGCCATGAACCATGAACAGGTTCAAAGAGCGGTGTATACTCACCCAAGGATGAAGATGGTTGGAGCCCCATAGAACCTGTAATACACGATGTTTCATCGGTAAGAATGTCACCAAACGTATTCTCAGTAACGATGACGTCAAAGAATCGAGGCTCGGTAAGCACACGCATCGCGGCATTGTCGATAAACATATAATCGGTGGTTACATTGGGATATTGCTTTTCCATCTCTTTCGCAATTTGTCGCCACAGACGACTTGAAGCCAAGACATTAGCCTTATCTACAACCGTCAGATGCTTCCTACGCGTTATTGCCATTTCAAATGCAACCTTCAAAATACGCTCAATCTCTGGACGAGTATAAACATTGGTATCAAAAGCCTTATTGTCATCTTGATATTTCTCCCCAAAATACATACCACCTGTCAACTCGCGAATGACAACGAAATCCGCACCACGAATCAACTCTTCCTTAAGCGGCGACTTATGAAGCAGACAGTCGAATGTTGCGACAGGACGGACATTAGCAAAAAGACCTAATTTCTTTCGCATTGCCAATAGTCCTGTCTCAGGACGAATCTTTAACGTGGGATTATTATCATATTTCAAATCACCTACAGCAGCAAATAATACAGCATCGGCATTCATACATGCCATGTGAGTGGCCTCAGGATAAGGATCGCCAACCGCCTCGATAGCACAAGCGCCCACAAGCGCCTCTTCGTATGTGAATTCATGACCATATTTCTCAGCTATAGCATTGAGTACGGCCAGACCTTGCCTCATAATCTCCGGTCCAATTCCATCACCTGGTAATAAAGCTATTTTTAGTTTCATATAATCTTCTTTAGTTTTTTACATCATTACATTATGACGAGAGTCTTCATTTCGAGTATTCATTCTCAATAATATTCAACATTTTGAAAGTAGCCTTAATAGCCGCTTCTGTTTGGTCGGCATCCAGACCGCGGGTTCGGAGGATATTTCCATTGTTGTCCCAAGATATGACAGTCTGTACCAAGGCATCTGTTCGTCCACCAGGTGGAATAGTCACTTGATAATTTGCCAAAAGAGGGAACGTTCGATTCAGATATTTCTTATAGATATAACGCAAGGCTTTAACAAAAGCGTCATATTGTCCATCACCTACCGCACTGCCGTCATACTGCCGTCCGTTAATCTCCACCTTAACATTGGCACCAGGACGTAAGCCATATGCAGTTGAAACAACATAACTAATCAATTTTACTTTTTCATCAGAACCATCATGTTTCAACACGTCTGACACGATATACGGCAGATCTTCCTGCGTAACAATCTCCTTCTTATCGCCCAATTCCGTGATACGTTGTGTAACGCGACGCGTTTGCTCTGGCGTCAATTCCAAGCCCAGTTCCTCGAGATTCTTTGCAATATTAGCCTTACCAGAGTTCTTCCCCAAAGCGTATTCACGCTTACGCCCAAAACGTTCGGGCATCAACTCATTATAATATAATCTATCCTTAGAATCACCATCAGCATGAACGCCAGCCACCTGTGTAAAAACATTCTCTCCCACGATAGGCTGATTAGGTGCCACGCTAATACCACTGAAACTCTCGACCATGCGAGAAAGATCGTTGAGCTGACTCTCTACAATATTCGTCTTAGCATGGAACTGATCTTTCAAAATTGCTTGAACAGAAGCCATCGGTGCATTACCACAACGCTCTCCCAACCCATTTACAGTGACATGCAAACCACGAGCACCACTTAGCACTGCCGCCAAAGAATTACTCACAGCTAAGTCATAGTCGTTGTGGGCATGATAGTCAAAGTGTACATCAGGATACCTCTTCATCATCTTACGAAAATACTCAATCACCTGCAAGGGATTCATCACACCCAAGGTATCTGGCAGCATAAAACGTTTGATGGCAGCAGTAGCGACCAAACAATCCATCAGTTGATAGACATACTCGGGAGAGTCTTTCATACCATTCGACCAATCCTCCAGATAGAGATTGACAGTAATATTTTTAGCTGCAGCATTATCCAACTCCCTCAGAATATCGTTAATATGTTCCTGGGGCGTCTTATGCAATTGATGTACGCAATGCTTGAGCGAGCCTTTGGCAAGAAGATTCACCACTCGGCCTCCGCACGAGGCGATCCACTCAATACTCTTACCACCATCGACAAACCCTAATACCTCCACGCGTTCCAGTAATCCATTTTTCTGAGCATAGGCACATATCTTTGAAACGGCCTCACGTTCTCCTTCCGAGACACGCGCCGAGGCCACTTCAATACGGTCTACATTCACATCGGAAAGCAGTTTGCGAGCCATTACCAACTTCTCATGTGGAAGAAACGACACACCATTGGTCTGCTCACCGTCACGCAACGTAGAGTCCATAATCTCTACGAAGGGAGGAATACGCTGATAACCATTTATTTGTTGTACTGTTCCCATTCCTCTGTCTTTTCTCTGTTTTGTACTAAGAAGTCAATATCATCGAGTCCATTCATCAAGCAATGCTTTTTGTATTCATTAATATTAAAGTGTTCACTATGCCCCGTTGACATATTCGTAACCGTCTGTTGAGGTAAGTCAACCTCTACCTGAGCATTCGGATTATCCCAAATTGTATGGAAGAGTTCCTGAAGAAAATCCTCAGAGACCTGCACAGGAAGAACGAAGTTATTCAGTTCATTATTCTTGTGAATATCAGCAAAAAATGAACTAATGACCACACGGAAGCCATATCCGGCAATGGCCCATGCAGCATGCTCGCGACTAGAACCAGAACCAAAATTTTTGCCAGCCACGAGAATACATCCACTATAGGTGGGATCATTTAAAACAAATTCTTTGATGGGACTCCCCTCTTTGTCGTATCGCCAATCACGGAATAGGTTTTCACCAAAGCCCTCCTTATCAGTAGCCTTGAGGAAACGTGCTGGAATTATCTGGTCAGTATCTACATTCTCCAAAGGAAGTGGAACACAAGTAGATGTTATAACATCAAATTTCTGTTTCATCATGCGAAAGCATATTTTTTCTATTCACTTTTACCTTATCAATTCTCTTGGATCGGTGATTACCCCTGTAACAGCTGCAGCTGCAGCAACGAGAGGTGAACAGAGGATTGTACGCGCGCCAGGTCCCTGACGGCCTTCGAAATTGCGGTTTGAGGTAGATACAGCATATTTTCCAGCCGGCACTTTATCATCATTCATTGCCAAGCATGCCGAACAGCCAGGCTGACGAATAACAAAGCCTGCAGTCTCAAATACCTTATCCAACCCCTCTTCACGGATTTGCTTGTCAACAGCCCATGACCCCGGTACCAACCATGCTATTACATTTTCCGCTTTCTGGCGTCCTTTTACAATAGATGCAAAAGCCCGAAAATCCTCAATACGTCCATTAGTACATGCCCCCAAGAACACATAGTCAATCTTCTTGCCCAATAATTGCTCACCAGGCTTGAATCCCATATACGAAAGCGACTTTTCGAAATTAGCATCGCCCGCCAAAGGAATTCTTTCTGTGATACCAATCCCCATACCAGGGTTCGTTCCATAAGTAACTCGCGGATCTATATCTTCCGCATTGAAAGTCAACTCCTTATCAAAAACGGCATCATCTCCACTATACAATGTACGCCAGTATGCTACAGCCTCGTCCCAAGCTTGTTCCTTAGGCGCATATTCACGTCCTTTCAGATACTCAAATGTCACTTCATCCGGAGCCACCAAGCCACCACGCGCGCCCATCTCTATCGATAGGTTGCAAAGTGTCAAGCGTCCCTCCATCGACAGGTTCTTCACCACTTCACCAGCATATTCAACAAAATAGCCCGTTGCACCAGAGGTCGTGAGTTGTGCCATCAGATAGAGCGCAACATCTTTTGCTGTAACACCTTTCTGAAGTGAGCCATTGATGGTAATACGCATTGTCTTAGGCTTCTGCTGTAAAATGCATTGCGAGGCCATCACCATCTCAACCTCAGAGGTACCAATACCAAAGGCAACTGCCCCCATGGCTCCATGGGTTGACGTATGCGAGTCACCACAAACAATAGTCATGCCAGGGAGCGAAAGTCCTTTCTCTGGCCCCACAACATGAATCACGCCATTATCTTGAGAACCCATAGCAAAGTGCGTCAATCCGAATTCACGAGCATTGCGCTCCAAGGTCTCTACCTGCTTTCTAGATACGGGGTCCTCAATGGGCTTATCTTGATCATGCGTAGGAGTATTATGGTCTGGCATACAGAAAATCTGCTGCGGACGAAAGCACCTCAATCCACGCTGACGCATACTATCGAAAGCCTGAGGCGATGTCACTTCATGACAGTAGAGGCGATCGATGTATAATTGCGTGGGGCCGCCCTTCAATATTTGAACCACATGCCGGTCCCATATTTTATCGAAAAGTGTATTCATTATTCTTTCTTAAACTTATTAATACAGTCAATGTATGCCTCAACGGAAGCCGTCACAATGTCGGTGTTTGCACCAAAACCATAGTATAAACTTCCATCATATTCTACCTGCATATGGACCTTACCAACATCGTCAGACCCCTTAGAAATGGCTTGAATAGTAAATTCCTTCAATGTCATCTGCTTCATAATTATTTTCTTCAAAGCCTTGATGGCAGCATCCACAGGACCATTTCCTGACGAGGCGGCTTCGAACTTCTGTCCACTGATATCGAGTCCGATAGAAGCAACGCTCTTAACGCCCTTACCAGTCGTCACCTGTAGGAAATCTAGTTTGACTGCATGATGATCGGCAGTATCAGCGCCAGCCAGCATCAACACATCCACGTCAGTAACCTCCTTCTTGAGGTCAGCCAGTTGCAGGAATTTCTCATAGATTTTATCAACCACTTCTTCATCGCTAACGTCCACGCCATTCACGTGTAGCCGATGCTTCAATGCAGCCCTACCACTACGAGCAGTCAGTACAATAGAGTTATCATCAATACCCACGTCCTTGGGATCCATGATTTCATACGTCTGCACATTCTTCAAAACACCATCCTGATGAATGCCACTCGAATGTGCGAAAGCATTGCGTCCCACGATTGCCTTGTTAGGCTGCACGGGCATATTCATCAAACTGGAAACCAGTCGAGACGTTGGATAAATCTTCTGTGTATTGATATTCGTCTCGATATCAATACCTTTGTGGCATCTCAAAATCATGGCTATCTCTTCCAGAGAAGTATTACCAGCACGTTCACCAATACCATTAATGGTCACTTCCACCTGACGGGCACCATTCAACACACCTTCCAGTGTGTTTGCTGTAGCCATTCCGAGGTCGTTGTGGCAATGAGTGGAAATGATGGCACGATCTATATTATCAACACGTTCCATCAGATAGCGGATCTTGCCACCAAATTCATCCGGCAAGCAATAGCCCGTAGTATCAGGAATGTTAACCACGGTAGCACCCGCCTTGATAACAGCCTCGATCACTTGAGCCAAGTATTCGTTATCTGTACGGCCCGCATCCTCGGCATAGAATTCAACGTCGTCCACAAACCTTTTAGCATACTTTACCGCAGCCACGGCACGCTCAATTATTTCTTCTCGAGTACTATTGAATTTATATTTGATATGAGCATCACTTGTCCCAATACCAGTATGAATACGCTTATGTTTCGCATATCGCAACGCATCGGCAGCAACATCGATATCTCTTTGCACGGCTCGTGTCAATGCACAAATAGTGGGCCAAGTCACAGCTTTAGAAATCTCTATCACCGAGTTATAATCACCAGGACTACTAATGGGGAATCCTGCTTCAATCACATCCACGCCCAACATTTCCAGGGCTTTCGCTACCTGAATTTTCTCAACGGTATTCAATTGGCAACCTGGCACCTGTTCTCCGTCTCGTAGTGTCGTGTCGAAAACATACAATCTGTCACTCATATTCTGTCTACCTTAAATAAATAACGCCTTGAATATGCAAAATTACAACCATTTATACAAATTAGCAAATAATTCACAAGAAAAACAACGCAACAGCAGATAAAACTGTAAGCAACATGTTTTCTACAACAAATAGTTCTTGCAGAACTTGTCACCCTCCTCATAGCCCTCTTCATAGAGTCGTTCCAATTTGGCTATATCACTACAGGTACGCCCCACTTCCATCTTTCGCTGAGGACGGATGACAAGAATCTCGCCCCACCGTTCCATACGCTCCACCATTTCAAGTTGTTCATTATATACCTCCACTCTACGACTCAAAGCCACACGCAATCGAGGGTACTCTTTATATATAATAGGTGGGATTTTCATATCATGTTCCGTACTGCGGAAACCTTTGTTACGCGTCATCACCACTACATTAAACAAATGTCCCTGACTAACGGCTCGGAGTACGGGAATTGAATCGACAATACCGCCATCAAGCATCGGCACACCATCAACCTTAGTCACCTGAGCCACATACGGCAAAGAACTGCTGGCTTTTGCAATAGCTGTAAGACGACGAGCATTATGTTTTTCTGAAAGATATTCCGCCTTACCAGTAAGACAATTAGTGGTCACCATTTCAAAAGGCGCAGGATTATGAGCATAGGTATCATAATCAAACGGTGCTATCTCTGCCGGAAAACGCTCATAAAGGATATTGGGGTCAAAGATACTCCCCTGAACCAGAAGATTCTTCAATGATAGGTAGCCATAACGTCTTAACATATCGATATTCGAAAAACGAGCACGACGAGGTTGACGACTCATGTAAGACAAACCATTACAGGCACCAGCCGAGACAGCAGCTACATAGGGAAAATACATCTCATGTTTCATGAGGGCATCAAGTACTCCACTCGTGAAGACACCACGCATGCCGCCACCCTCAAGTACCAAGCCCGTATTACATCCCAAATGCTCCATATCTGTGTCCTTAACAAAAATTTGCTGCAAAGATAATATTTTTTCATAAAAAATGCGTAAATTTGCAACGTTTTTCAAGTTTGAACGCATTTTTCTTATCAATATGTTTGAAAAAGAGACTTATATTCGACGCCGTGACGAACTGAAACGGCTGGTAGGAAGTGGACTCGTTTTGCTATTTGGCAATAACGAAGCTCCTGCCAATTACCCGGCAAACGGCTATGCGCCGTTCCGTCAGGACTCATCCTTTCTGTACTATTTCGGTCAGCACAGAGATGCCTTGGTAGGCGTCATTGATGTTGACAACAACCAAGAGATGCTCATTGGCGACGACATCGACATTGAAGACATCGTATGGATGGGATTCGTGCCCAGCGTCAGCGACCTAGCTTCACAAGTAGGCATCAGTCGAACAGCTCCTATGAAAGAGTTGAAGACCATTGTCAAAAAGGCACAGAGCGAGAAGCGACAGATTCATTTTCTGCCCCCCTATCGCCACGACACCATGATAACTATCATGGACCTTCTTGGCATTCATCCTAGTCAACAGAAAGAAAGTGCTAGCCTACAACTGATCAGGGCCGTTGTAAAAATGCGTGCCACCAAGGAACCACAAGAGATTGAAGCCATCGAGCGAGCCTGCGACGTGGGTTATGCGATGCATACCACAGCACAGTTGCTCATCAAACCTGGCGTCACCGAGCGTTTCATAGGCGGACAGGTGGACGGCATTGCCCGTTCATTAGCTCAGGGTGTCAGTTTTGCCACCATTTTCAGCCAACACGGTGAAATAATGCATGGCAACCCCAGCGATGCTCCTCTGGAAGCAGGCCGACTGGCATTGTGCGATGCAGGTTGTGAGTTGGACGACTATTGCAGTGATAACACCCGAACCATGCCTGTCAGTGGCAAATTCACCCAGAAACAACTTGAAATCTACTCCATCGTAGAACAATGCCACGACTACGTACTTGATGTGGCCAAGCCTGGCGTACGATATGCGGATGTCCACTTTGCCGTATGTCGTTTGATGACAGAAAGGCTGAAAGAGTTAGGACTGATGAAAGGTGACACAGAAGAAGCTGTCAGAGCAGGTGCTCACGCCATGTTCCTGCCCCACGGACTAGGTCATATGATGGGTATGGACGTTCACGACATGGAAGGTCTGGGGCAGATTCATGTTGGTTTCGACGAAGAAACTCGCCCCAATCTCGAACAGTTTGGAACCAATTGCCTGCGCATGGGACGCAAGCTTGAGGAAGGTTTCGTAGTAACCGACGAACCAGGTATATACTTCATTCCCCACCTCATCGATTTGTGGCGTAAAGAAGGCCACTGTAAGGAATTCCTTAACTTCGACCTACTGGAGACCTATAAGGACTTTGGCGGCATTCGCATTGAGGACGACTTGCTGATCACCAAAGACGGCTGCCGTTTCCTGGGAAGCAAACGAATTCCCTACCATCCTACAGAATTAGAAAACTTTATGAACAAAAACTAATTGATTATTTTAAATGAAGAAACTTTTTTCACTGGCGCTGCTGGCTGTGATGGCCTTGGGCGCACAGGCCGAGGACAAGAAAGACTCGACCGCATCTAACAAACCCGTATTTACGACCATCAAAGAGAATCCCATCACCAGCATCAAGGATCAAAACCGTTCAGGCACCTGCTGGGACTATAGCACATTGTCATTCTTTGAGGCAGAGATTCTGAAAGCCACAGGCAAAACCTACGACCTCGACGAGGCCTTCGTTGCCAACAAGACCTATATGGAACGTGCCATTCAAGTAGTTCGTTTCCACGGTGACTGCCAGTTTGCACAGGGTGGTTCTGCAGAAGACGTGCTGGCCACGCTGAAGACCCACGGCATCGTCCCTCAGGGCATCATGCCTTTCCCTGGTTCACTCTACGGTGACTCTCTGAACAACTTTAACGAGTTCTTCTCTTTGCTCGAGCCCTATGTGGCTGCCATCTCAAAGAGTTCTGCCAAGAAAATCTCCAACCAGTGGAAGGTGGGACTTCAGGGCATCCTTGATGCCTATTTAGGCGAGTGCCCCAAAGAGTTCACATACGAGGGAAAGAAATACACCCCAAAGAGTTTCGTGAAGAGTCTGGGCATTAACCTCGACGACTACGTGAGCATCACCAGCTACACACACCACCCCTTCTACACCAGCTTTGCTGTAGAGGTGCAGGACAACTGGCGTTTCCCTCATAGCTACAACGTGCCTATGGACGAGATGATGCAGATTATTGACAATGCCATTAACAATGGCTACACCGTAGCATGGGGTGGCGACGTGAGCGAGGATGGCTTCACCCGCCAAGGATTGGCCTATGCCATTGACACCAAGAAGACTGAGAGTCTGGCTGGTAGCGACATGGCAAAGTGGCTCAAGATGACTGCAGCCAAGAAAAAGAACCTCATCGATTCTCTGGGTTGTAATGTTCCCGAGGTGGTTGCCACCCAGGAGATGCGCCAAGAACGTTTTGACAATTGGGAACTGACCGACGACCACGGCATGCTGATTTATGGTGTTGCTAAAGACCAAAACGGCAAGGAATACTACATGGTAAAGAACTCATGGGGTGAGACAGGCGAATACAAGGGAATCTGGTATATGACCAAGACCTTTATTGCTGCCAACACAATGGACTTCCTCATCAACAAGAACGCCATTCCCAAGAACATCCGAAAGAAGCTTGGCATCTAAGCCACATAAGCAATAAAAAATGAAAAAACGGAAGAATCTGTTAATTTTCAGCAGATTCTTCCGTTTTTTCATTTTTTATCGTTACCTTTGTGTGCTATTTTGCCTTAATAGGCACTTTTAGCCCCTAAAGCGCAGATAAAAAAAATAATATAATGAACTTTAAATGGAATTACGAACAACCTACACCAGAACACAAGCAACAAGCAAACGAGCTGGCTGAGAAAATTGGCATGAGTCCCGTACTGGCCGACCTACTCATTAGGCGAGGCATCAAGACGGAATCGGCTGCCAAACGATTTTTTCGACCAATGCTCAACGAGCTCATTGATCCGTTTCTGATGAACGACATGGATGTAGCAGTAGACCGGCTTAATGATGCGATGGGTAGAAAAGAGCGCATTATGGTCTATGGCGACTATGACGTTGACGGATGTACAGCTGTGGCGTTGGTGTACAAGTTCCTTCAGCAATTCTACTCGAATATCGAGTACTACATCCCAGACCGCTATGAAGAGGGTTATGGTATCAGCCGCAAAGGGTTGGATTATGCCGCAGAGACAGGTGTAAAACTCATCATCGTACTAGACTGTGGCATTAAAGCTATTGAAGAAATAAACTATGCCAAGAGTCTTGGCATTGACTTTATTATCTGCGACCATCATGTACCAGATGACGTTCTTCCCAATGCAGTAGCCATACTAAACCCCAAGCGCATTGACTCTACTTATCCATTCAAGGATTTGTGTGGCTGTGGTGTAGGATTCAAGTTTATGCAAGCTTTTGCCAAGAACAATGGCATACCATTCTCACAGCTCATTCCCCTACTCGATTTCTGCGCTGTCAGCATCGCTGCTGATATTGTGCCTGTTATGGGAGAGAATCGCATTTTGGCTTTTCACGGTTTAAAGCAGTTAAACCAAAACCCAAGTGTAGGTCTAAAGAGTATCATTGAGATATGCGGACTCACTGGCCGAGAGATCACCATGAGCGACATCATCTTCAAGATTGGCCCTCGCATCAATGCCAGCGGACGCGTACAGAATGGTATCGAGACTGTAGATTTATTGGTTGAAAAAGACTTTCAACGTGCATTGACCGAGGCTTCTTTGATTAATGAATACAACGAGCAGCGTAAAGATATTGACAAGCAAATGACCGAAGAAGCCAACCAGATTGTGGCTCGTCTGGAAAGTCAAGAGCATCAATCGGCCATTGTTCTTTATGGTGAAGGTTGGAAGAAAGGCGTTGTGGGCATTGTTGCCTCAAGAATGACAGACATGTATTTCCGTCCCACAGTAGTCCTCTCATGCAACGACGGCATGGCCACCGGATCAGCTCGAAGCGTAGCTGGCTACGATATTTACGATGCCGTAAAAAGTTGTCGTGATCTACTAGAGAACTTCGGTGGACACACCTATGCTGTAGGTCTTTCGCTTAAAGTGGAAAACATTCCAGAATTCCGCAGACGCTTCCAACAATATGTCAGCGAGCATATACACATTGAGCAGACTGAGGCCACACTCGACATCGAGTCCGAGGTAGATTTCAAGGATATCACCAAAAAGATGCACAACGACCTAAAAAAGTTTGCTCCTCACGGACCTGAGAATCCAAAGCCATTGTTCTGCACGCATGGTGTTTACGACTACGGCACATCAAAGGTTGTTGGCAAACAACAAGAGCACATCAAGTTGGAACTGGTTGATTCACGCTCATCGAACGTCATGAATGGCATCGCCTTCGGACAGAGTCAGGCAGCACGCTACATCAAATCAAAGCGTTCGTTCGACATCTGCTACACCATTGAAGAGAATATCTACAAGCGCGGTGAAGTACAACTGCAGATAGAAGACATCAAGCCATCAGAAGAAGAGTAGCACATCATTCACTGTACCCAGTTGGGTCACGCACTATGAATGATAAGCTACAAACTTATTATGAACTACGAACTGATTCTAAAGAAATATTGGGGCTATGACAGTTTTCGCAGCATTCAGCGAGACATCATAGAGTCAATTGGCAGCGGACACGACACACTAGGTCTGATGCCAACAGGTGGTGGCAAGAGCATTACCTTTCAGGTGCCAGCATTGGCCGCGGAAGGCGTGTGTATCGTTATCACCCCTCTAATTGCCCTCATGAAAGATCAGGTACAAAACCTGCGCAGTCGTGGCATCAAGGCTTCAGCCATCTATTCCGGCATGAGTCACGAACAAATCATTGTGACACTCGAAAATGCCATCTTTGGAGGAGTAAAACTATTATATTTATCGCCCGAACGCCTATCGTCCGACTTATTCCGCCAGAAACTGCGTCACATGAATGTAAGTTTCATCTGCGTAGACGAAGCCCATTGCATCAGTCAATGGGGCTACGATTTCCGTCCCTCCTACCTCCAAATTGCCGACATACGTAAGGACATGCCCAATGTACCGGTATTAGCGCTTACGGCAACAGCAACACCAGAGGTTGTTGATGACATTCAAAAACGATTAGGTTTCAAGCAGGAAAACGTTTTCCGAATGAGCTTCAAGCGCGAAAATCTCGCTTATGTCGTGCGCCCCACCATCAACAAGGAGCAACAAATGGTGCATATCCTGGAACGCGTCAAAGGCTCTGCCATTGTATACGTACGGAGCAGAAAACACACGAAAGAATATGCCGACCTTTTATGCAAGGCAGGCATCCTGGCAACATCCTTTCACGCAGGCCTCGAGAACAAGGTAAAAGACCAGCGTCAACACCAATGGCAAACGAACCAGATACGGGTAATGGTGGCCACGAATGCCTTTGGCATGGGCATTGACAAGCCCGACGTACGTGTTGTTATCCACATGGATTGTCCAGACAGTTTGGAGGCCTATTTCCAGGAAGCAGGACGTGCCGGTCGCGATGGACAAAAAGCCTATGCCGTACTTTTGTACGACGCAAGCGACAAGACAAAACTAAAGAAGCGCATTGCCGATACATTCCCTGAAAAAGACTATGTTCGCGCCATATACGACCAGTTAGCCTATTTTTATCAGATTGGCGTAGGCTCGGGCTATAATACCACGTTCGAGTTTCCAATCGACCGTTTTTGCCGCACATTCAAGCGTTTCCCCATTCCCACGATATCAGCCTTGCAAATTCTTACCCGTGCAGGCTACATTGACTATCGCGAAGAGGACGACACACAAGCCAGGGTGATGTTTATCATAGGGCGCGACGAGCTATATCGTCTAAATGGTAATGGTGCTCAGGAAGATGCCGTTATCACGGCTTTACTCCGCAACTATACGGGTCTGTTCCAAGACTATGGATATATAGACGAGAGTCTGATAGCCGAACAATGTGCTCTGACCAAGCCTCAGGTCTATATGACACTACGTTCGCTTACCCAAAAGCGCATTCTGAATTTCATTCCCCAAAAGCACATTCCGTTTATACGTTACACCCAGCGTCGCGAATTATCAGAACATATAGTCATCGGTCCAGAAATCTACGACAATCTTAAGGAACGCTACATCGAACGTATCAACAAAATGCTGGAATATGCCACAAGCGACCTTATTTGCAGAAGTCGCCTACTACTGAAATATTTCGGAGAAACGCAGTCAAAAGATTGCGGAGTATGCGACGTTTGCCTCAAGGAACGCCATTAACTCGTTAAATTTAGAGCCTATTGAAACCTCGCCGTCATAGTCGGCAGGGTCAGAGGGAAGATACAAAATAATAGGGAATTTTGACTAACTTTGCAATAGCATTTAAGAAGAATTGTGATAGATATGTTAGAACACATCGCAGATTTTACGGCTTGGCCGATATTGACGGGAATATGTATTGGCTATGTTGCCAACCGCATTATGAGCGGTGAGGGCAAGGGCTGCTGCATGAACTTCGTTGTAGGCATCGTAGGCAGTTATGCAGGTACTTTCATCAGTCATTTGCTTAACATCGAACTGTTTGGCAAGGGATATCTTACCAACTTCGTGTTCTGTGTGGCAGGTGCCGTAACTGTATTGTGGATTTGGAAGAAACTGTTTGATTGAGTATGCTGACGATTAGCAGACAGGAGAAAAAAAGTTTTGGACCTGAAGACTGACAGAATTTCCGTCCAATGTTTAAGGGAGTTTAAAGAAATGTCAGTCATGTTTAATTGAGTTTAAGGAATTGTCAGCATTGTTTAAGCGAGTTTAAAATCCGTGCCATTTTGACAAGGCCACTAGTGTTTTTTCGCATGGGCATATACTTTGCTTATTTGTTGGTGAAAGCCAGAGCGAAAGCCGAGGCAATCAAGAACAAATAAGTTAAACTAAAAGTATAATTAGGAGGTATTGATTATGTTACCAGTAATGTTTCAGAACAGTTGGATGCCAACAGTATTTGAGGATTTCTTTAACAATGATTGGATGCCTCGTGCCAACAGTACAGCACCCGCAGTCAATGTCAAGGAGAGTGAGAAGGCCTACACGATGGAACTTGCAGCTCCAGGCATCAAGAAAGAATATTGCCGCGTAGGCATCAATGACGAGGGCAACCTCACCATCGCCATTGAGAACAAACAGGAGCACAAGCATGAGGACAGTCACCGTCACTACCTGCGCCGTGAGTTCAGCTATTCGAACTACGAGCAGAACTACACGCTGCCTGATGATGTGGTCCGCGACAAGATTTCTGCCAAGGTGGAGGACGGCATCCTGACCATCACCATGCCAAAGACCGAACCGAAGGAGAAAGTCACAAAGGCCATTGAGGTCTCGTAAACAGTTCATCTTGTTAGATATTAAATCCCTGACTTGCTTTGCAGGCCAGGGATTCTTTTATAGTGGATTATTGTTATTATAAGCCCCCCCTACTCGTTGCGCTTATCAATCCACTTGTAGCCCTCTTTATAGTTCTTGGCAGGAAAGACAAACATATCGTCTGATATACCCCCCGATTTAAAATTGCTGATCTTTATCTTTGCCCAAAACAGAGCCACTTTCAGTTTAACAAACTTTGGTGTCAGTGTCTTTGCGTCAACCAAAGCACGAACTTCCTTGATTGTACCTTTGGCCTTTTTATGTTGTTTCAAGATAAAGAGTAAGTCAGCCCCCTCCTTCTTCATGCTATAGTCAAAATCGTCAAGACTGAATTTAAACTTACCAGAATACTTGTCCTTCTTGTCCGAGTTTGCCTCATGAATCTCAACCGTCTTTTTCTTTCGGAACACCATATAGGCTGTCGTTCCATCATTCCATGTATTCACACGTTCATCCGAGAAACGCTGTTTTTTCCCTTTATACCATATGGTGCCATGCGTCTTATAGAGTCCTATGATATTAACATCATAGCGCAGCGTCGAGCCCTGCGGGCCAAACACCATATTATATACCTTATCGAAGGCCTTACGCGCCTCATTTTGCTGCGATCCAGTTTGCGCATAAGAAAACACCATGTTAAGTGCAACCACTAACAGTATAAATATTCTTTTCATATTACAATTTTACCAATCTTCATTCATGCAGCATCACCACAATGCTGATTCTGGGCTGCAAAGTTACTCAAAAAAATTGATATTCTTAAATATAAATACCATCAACATCCTACTATATAGGTAGTTTTTTTCAAAAAACGATATTAGAATACTTTGTTTTCGAAAAAAAATACCTAAATTTGCAACATCAATTCGATAAAAGAAATGCAGAAATGATTACGTTCATTTTGAGCCTTGTCGCTCTTGTATTAGGCTATTTCATTTATGGCCGTTTTGTGGAAAGAGTTTTCGGACCTGACGACAGACCTACGCCTGCCATTGCCAAGGCCGATGGTGTGGACTTTATGGTGCTGCCTTCATGGAAAATTTTCATGATACAGTTCCTCAACATTGCGGGAACAGGCCCCATCTTCGGTGCCATCATGGGTGCTCAGTTCGGACCGGTAGCCTATCTATGGATTGTCTTTGGCTGTATCTTTGCGGGTGCCATGCACGACTACATGAGTGGTATGCTCTCAATACGCAACGGAGGTGCCAACCTTCCGGAGATTATTGGTAAATATCTGGGCAATGCGCCTAAGCAGGTGATGTTGATTTTCTCAGTATTCCTGTTAATGATGGTAGGTGCTGTGTTTGTGTATAGTCCAGCCTCGTTGTTACAGAAACTGTGTCAAGATGATATACCAAGTGTTGAGATACTGAGCAACAGCACTTTCTGGATTATCGCCATTTTCTTCTATTATATCATTGCCACAATGATGCCTATCGATAAGATTATCGGAAAGATTTACCCCTTGTTTGCCTTTTCTCTGCTATTTATGGCAGTAGCATTGATGGTCATGCTTTTTGTGAAGATGCCTCATATCCCTGAGATTTGGGAGGGCGTACATGGTGAATTACTCACCCAAAAGAATGTTTTCCCCTGTCTGTTTATCACCATTGCCTGTGGTGCTATCAGTGGCTTCCACGCCACACAGAGTCCGTTGATGGCACGCTGTGTGAAGAGTGAAAAGATGGGACGTCCTATCTTTTATGGAGCAATGATTACTGAAGGTCTTGTGGCGCTAATCTGGGCAACTGTAGCTATGTATTTTTTCTACAACGAGCCCATGCCTGGCTACAAATTAATACCTGGTGGTGAGGCTGTCGTCAGCAAGGCACCTGCCATCGTCAATATGATATGTGAGAACTGGCTGGGTCTCTTTGGTAGTATTTTGGCTATTCTTGGTGTGGTGGCTGCACCCATCACCAGTGGCGACACCGCCCTGCGCTCAGCCCGACTCATCATTGCCGACTTCATCCACCTCGACCAGAAGAGCGTGCGCAAGCGTCTCTACGTCTGCATCCCCATGTTCGCGGCAGTCACCGCCCTGCTCATCTGGCAGATGGCCAACCCCAAGGGCTTCGACGTCATCTGGAGTTGGTTTGGATGGGGTAATCAAACATTGTCCGTCTTCACGCTCTGGGCCATCACCGTCTATCTCTATCAGCAAAAGAAGAACTACTGGATATCGCTTATCCCTGCCGTGTTCATGACGGTGGTCAGCCTGGTCTACCTCTTTGCCGAGCAGATTTTCTAAGAATTACTCATTTTTAAATATAATTATTATGAAAAAACTACTGTTATCTTTGCTTTGCGCCCTAACATTCTCGGCAGCATCGCAGGCTCAGACGCAAGACCGTCTGCCATTCGCTCAGGATAAAATCTATGCATCTGCCAGTCTGTCGAACTTCGACTTCAATTGGAGCAAGAATCAAAGTTGGCACATGGACCTGAGTGCAAAATGCGGATATCTCTTTGAGGACGATTGGATGATTACAGGCACACTGGGTTATGACTGGCATAAGAAGGGCGACAACACCTTCACCATCGGTGCCGGTCTGCGTTACTATATTGAGCAAAACGGATTGTATCTGGGTGCTGGTGCCAATTACATGAACAATCCCGTCTACGAGGACTTTGTGCCCAGCGTACAGTGTGGCTACGCCTATTTCCTGAATCGCACCGTGACCATCGAACCCGAGGTATATTATAACCTCAGCACAAAGGATGTAACGGAGTATAGTGGCTTTGGCATCCGCATTGGCATTGGTATTTACTTTGAATAATATACAATAGGTATTTGAATTTTTATATGTTAAGTGTAGAAGAACTAAATGACAAACTAATTGACCTCGCTTTCGCCGAGGACATTGGCGACGGAGACCACACCACCCTTTGCTGCATTCCCAAGGATGCCATGGGCGAGTCGAAGTTGCTCATCAAGGAAGAGGGTATCTTTGCTGGCGTAGAGATTGCCAAGGAAGTATTCAAACGCTTTGACCCAGAACTGCAGGTCGAGGTCTATATCCAGGACGGCACCCACGTCATGCCAGGCGATATTGTCATGAGCGTCAAGGGTCGCGAACAGAGTCTGCTGCAAACCGAGCGCCTGATGCTCAACATCCTGCAGCGCATGAGTGGCATTGCAACGATGACGCACAAATATCAGCAGGCACTCATCGACGCTGGCACCAAGACACGCGTGCTCGACACGCGCAAGACCACTCCCGGCATGCGCATGCTCGAGAAAGAGGCTGTTAAGATTGGTGGTGGCATGAACCATCGCATCGGACTCTTCGACATGATTCTCCTTAAGGACAATCACATTGACTTCTGCGGAGGTGTTCATAATGCCATCAGTCGCGCCAAGCAATATTGCAAGGACAACGGCAAGGACCTGAAGATTGAGTGCGAGGTGCGCAACTTTAAGGAGCTCGACGAGGCACTGGCCGAGGGCTGCGATCGCATCATGTTCGACAACTTCACGCCCGAGGATACCGAGAAGGCGGTGAAGATTGTTAACGGACGCGCAGAAACAGAGTCAAGCGGAGGAATCACCTACGACACCATGATTCCCTATGCCAAGGCTGGCGTCGACTTCATTTCCTTCGGTGCGCTCACCCATAGTGTTAAAGGACTAGACATGAGTTTTAAGGCTGCTGGTAGCGACAAACTGATTATCAAATAGTTTCAACTACCCACACTAACAAACTGACTATCAAACAAATAATGAAAAAACAACTTATTCTCTCGGCCATGCTCCTAGCTTCAGCAGGAGCTATGGCCTGTACTAATTTTATCGTAGGCAAAAAGGCTTCCTACGATGGTTCGGTCATCTGCTCATATAGCGCCGATAGCTACGGCATGTTCCAAGGCTTGGCTCACTATCCCGCAGGCAAACACCCCAAAGGCACCATGCGCCAGGTATACGACTGGGATACGAATAAATATGGAGGCGAAATCCCCGAAGCCGAGGAAACCTATAACGTCATCGGTAATATCAACGAGTGGCAGGTAACCATTGGCGAGACAACCTTTGGCGGACGCGAAGAGATGGTCGACACCACAGGCATCATCGACTATGGCTCGCTCATCTATATTGCCCTCCAGCGCTCAAAGACAGCTCGCGAGGCCATCGACGTCATGACATCACTCGTCGAAAAATATGGCTACAACTCTGAAGGTGAGACATTTACCATTTGCGACCCCAACGAGGCGTGGATCATGGAGATGATGGGTTGCGCCAGCGACCGTAAGATCGAGAAGGGCCGCACGGTATGGGTGGCCTTGCGCATCCCCGACGACATGATCTGTGGCCATGCCAACCAGAGTCGCATCACCAAGTTCAACATGAAGGACAAGGAGAACGTGCGCTATTCCAAGAACGTCGTCTCATACGCCCGCAAGATGGGCTGGTTCAAGGGCAAGGACGAGGATTTCTCGTATAATGCTGCCTATGCCGCTCCCGACTTCTCGGGTCGTCGCATCTGCGACGCTCGCGTATGGCAGTTCTTCAATCGCTATGCCGACGGCATGGACCGTTATATCCCCTGGGCCGAGGGCAAGGATGCCAATGCCGAGGCCATGCCCCTGTGGGTGAAGCCCAACAAGAAACTCACCGTGCAGGATGTTGAGGCAGCCATGCGCGACCATTTCGAGAACACCCCCTTCTCGCTCGACCAGGACATGGGTGGTGGCATCTGGGAGATGCCCTATCGCCCCACACCACTTTATTTTAAGGTCGATGGCAAGGAATACTTCAACGAGCGCCCCGTATCCACTCAGCAGGCAGGCTTCGTCTTCGTCTCTCAGATGCGTTCGTGGTTGCCCCGCCAGATTGGTGGCTGCTTCTGGTTTGCCAACGACGATGGCAACATGGTGCCCTTCACCCCCGTCTATTGCTGCACCACCGAGTCGCCCCGCCCCTACAACACACCTGGAGCCGACGATCTCAACTTCTCGATGGACAATGCCTTCTGGGTGCAGAACTGGGTCAGCAACATGGTCTATCCACGCTATTCGATGCTCTTCCCCAGCTTGAAGGAGGTGCGCGATTCGCTCGACAACTCATATTTCCGTGCACAGAAGGAGGTCGAGGACAAGGCACTCACACTCGACGAGGCTGCCCGCACCAAGTATCTCACAGCCTATACAGCCCAGAAGGCCGACCAGATGCTGGCCCGCTGGCGCCAATTGGCCACCTATCTCATCGTGAAGTACAACGATATGACCATCAAGCCCGAGGAGAATGGCCAGTTCACACGCACAAAATATGGCCTCGGCTCAACAGTAAAACGCCCCGGCTATTCACAGAAATACGCACGCGAATTGGTCAAACAAACCGGCGAAAAGTTCCAAAAGCCATGATGCAAAGGCAAAAATACCACTTTTTTTGAAAAAAGTACCGAAAAAAATTGGTGAACTAAAAAAAAGTGCGTACCTTTGCACCCGCAAACAAGGAACGATGGTTCCGTAGCTCAACTGAATAGAGCATCTGACTACGGATCAGAAGGTTGTGGGTTTGAATCCCGCCGGAATCACAAAGGAAAGAGAATGACAAGCCACAGTGCTTGTCATTTTTCCTTTAAATACTCGAGTTATAAGCTCGATTTCTATTAGAAAATATCCAGTTCTCAGCAAATTAACAGAATGTTGAACAGCGCAGTTGATTTGGACTCATTTGGAACTGAACGGAACTGGATGGAATTGCCCAGAATATAGTGTTTGTGTTACCAATTGTGTTACCGCACTTCAGAATTGTGTTACCAGCGAGCTGCTTTTTTGCCGCTTTCTGGCCGTGAATTCTGAAAAAGCGTCTCAAAAAGTCCCCTTTTTGCGAAAAATGACCCATCTCTCTGCATAAAAAAAAGTTAAATTATGAACAAGAGTGTAAGATTGGTCTTTGACCGAAAAGGCTCAGCAACCAAAACTGGGTATGGAAAAATTGAAATCTACGTTTATCTCGCCAGGACTGAACGTAAGTATGAGGCTGTAGGAGAAGGTACACCCGACAACTGGGAAAGTGCTGCTCTTGACAAATTCGTAGTTGCTAAGATGAAGCGCTACGAGCAGATTGTCACTGCAATGAAGACACTTGGTGAAGACATGACAGTCGACAATTTCAATCATCATGTTTACATGAATGAAGCTAAGTCAGCTAATGACGAAGCAGGAAAGTACATGTTCAAAGGTGTCGACCAGCACCAGAGCTTCATTGAGTATGTAGAAGACTATCTTGATAAGGAAGGTCTTCGTTCTGGTTCACGTCGTAACATTCAGGTGGTGGTTGACAGTCTGAAGAATAGCGGAATCATCAAGACTCTCTATGACCTGACTCCCTATAACCTTCAGAAATATGATGAATACCTCCACAATCAAGGTGACAAGTGCCAGGCTACCATTTGCAATTATCACAAGAAGATTCACAAGTAC
This sequence comes from Prevotella sp. E15-22, assembly GCF_023204875.1. Lineage (NCBI taxonomy): Bacteria > Pseudomonadati > Bacteroidota > Bacteroidia > Bacteroidales > Prevotellaceae > Prevotella > Prevotella sp. E15-22. The sequence goes on along the minus strand of NZ_CP096247.1, from coordinate 1,327,888 downwards.
ACCAATATGCTTTGGCGCAGTGAAATGATTCCCAGCGATCCTTACAATCAGTTCGAGATAAAGCGAGGAAGTTCTAAGGAGCGTCAGCCACTGACAGAGGAAGAACTTCTCAAACTCCGCAATGCCACCAATTTGTCTGATAAGCTGACACGTGTACGTGATTTGTTCATCTTCATGGCATATACAGGATTGGCCTACATTGACATGAGCAGTTTCGACTTCTACACTATGACAGAGAAAGAAGGTGAACTGTATTACATCGATGGCGAACGTACCAAGACTGGCTCAAAGTACTATACGCCAATTCTCCCTCCTGCTATGGCTGTTCTGGAGAAGTACAATTTCAGACTGCCTACAATAACCAATCAGAAGCTCAATGATTATCTGCACTTGCTGCAGGATAAACTGGAGATAAACAAGGAAATCACCTGCCATGTTGCTCGCCATTCATTTGCGACTCTGCTTCTCACCTATGATTTCCCGATAGATAAGGTGGCCAGAGCTCTGGGTCACAGAGACGTCAAGACTACCCAAATCTACGGAAAAGTGCTGAAGAAGCCAATGATTGTTCATTCCGAGAAACTGGCAACGCTAATCAAATGACTTTATAGAAAACGCCCTTTAGTAACTGCGACTTTCCTGTACCCTCATGGAAGGTCGCTGTTATTTTCTCACAGACATACTTGCTGCCGTCTATATAGAAAAGAGCCCTTGGGTCAGGAATTAAATCGCTCAAAAACGAGAAGGTGTATTTCTTCTTATTGTCTATATTGTATGTGTACTTCAAAGGGATTCCGTCCTTATCCTTATTCTGCTCCTGATTGATGCGAAGCGAATAGCTGGATTTAGTTACAGAAAAGTCATCATTGATTTCCAGTTTATCTACCATGGGATGCGGCAGTCTGTCGTATGTACCGAATATACGACCAGACCAGAAACCCACATATAGCTTATCGAAGTAAGCATCGTTTTTTTCCTGTTCACCCTTTGCAATGGCTCTTCCTGCATTAGTCTGAGCCAATGCACCACTGTTATAGTCTGTATCATCATCGTCGTTAGCTCGTCCGAAACCGATTCCAGAGCTATTTACTCTTCTGCCACCTCCAAATGAACCTTCTCCACTGCCAGGATTAAATCCACCTGTTGTATTACCGTCTTCATCGGTCTCTTCTAACCATGATTCTGCACTACCCATCTCACCGCATTCAAGGAATAGGCACGGGCCTAAATCCTCTTCAGTATAGTCAATCCATGCTGGCACAATGTTGATCTCAACATCTTCTGCGTCTTTGTCAACAGTCCTGCGTCCGAACTGATTGACCGGCATCAAACGGTTTGTGTAGATATAGTAGTTATAATCAGAATCTGTACTATACATATGAAAGCTCTTGTATAGCTCAGACTTGTAGCACCAGAAAATAAAATAGGTGTCCACGTCCTTGGCATAGAATAATCCATGAGCTGCTGAATTTCTGGGATAGCCGCGAGTATATGCTGTGCTTGTGCCGCCTCTTCCTGTTTCGTGGGTCTCAACGCCGCATTGCTTTTGAGTTCTGGCATAGGCAAGCAGGTCTGTTAGCTTGTCATATTCATGCACCTCTTTCTTGTGCTCGTCGATATACCACTGACAACTCTGATAGGCCCAGAACCTATTGTCGTTCTCTGCATATGCCAAGTTCGTAGCTCCCAGATAGTCCGACTTGTTCTCCCGAGATACCTCCACAGAGTATTTGTTTACCACCTTATTTATGTACACATTCTTGGCCTTGTAGGCTATCTTGTGCGAGAACTCAAACGTAATTGTCTTAGCCTTGTGATTGATGCAGAACTCACCCTTCATCAGTTTCTCCAACTCCTCAAAGAACTCTGTAAGGGACCAATGCGGCAGTGCTATCGCAAAATTCCAGGCTGCCCAAGCAGCTGGCAGAGTGTTACAGATAATCAAGTACTTCCATTGGCTGTTCTCAATGGCCTCGAAGTACCCTTTATACCCCATAACCTGGCATATCTTGTTCAGAATATGCAGAAGATATGGCTGGAATGTCAGTGTAGTAAGTCCACTTGACCATATGAAATCGCCATACTGATTTTTCTCCACCGCATTCTGTATGTTCCCTGAAGTGTTATTCACCCATGGAAGTGCCACCCATTTTCTTGAAGGATAGGCTACATCCCATGCCGATGCAGCTGTCATGTACGATGGCTTACGCTGCTCTGCACTGGGATAGCCGAGATTTAGCTGATTTAGGTATACATCGTCAAACGTGTCGTCGAAGTTCTGCTCAGAGCGACCCTCCAAGAACTGCGTCTTTACTTCTACTTCTGAAATCTGAGTGATGACGATGGAACCGGACTTGAAAAAGTCCTTGTCCCTGATATCACAGTTGAAAACCACCTTATTCTTTTCTACGTCCTGACGATGAAGATGTCCGAAGATACGGATGTTCTCAGGACAGTCCTTCAGCGGAAAGGTAATAGTCAGTGTGTAACTATCAGAACCTGTAAACAAAGGATTCTCAGAGATGTACTCAAATGATGTATTCTTTTTCAGATAGGCCTGTTTGCCGTTGATTATGATTTCCATATATTACTTTCTCCTTGATTTTGGGGTTTTATTTCTCATCAGCTGTTCATATTCATCCTGAGCCTGCTTGATACCAGTATCTCCAGTAACTGTGTTGACAGTTACAAAAGGCTCGTTCAGGCGGTCTTTCAGTTGTCTCATGACCAGGGCATATTCTTTCATGGCGGCATGAGTGGCTGCTATTTCAGTCTGTGCATCGCTCTCTGGAGCCTGCACTATAACTGTTGGCGAAGATTGACTGGACTGTGCGTACACGCTTGGAGCTACGATGCTTCTTGAAACATCCTCCGAGCGTAACGATCCTATAGTGTTCGTTCGCTGGGCATAGTCCAGGGCATCAATCATCGGGCGGGCTACGGGGGACTGCAGCAACTCTTGCGATGCTACCCATTCTCCTTTGTGAACGACGCCGGCCACCTCGTTCTTTCTACCTTCAGGGGTAAAACCACCTTTGGCATAGCCTTGTGCGCTGGCCGCTTCCTGCTGTTTCTTAATGGCTTCTACCTGCATCAGACCTGCAGCAACCGCTGTAGCAGCGGCAATTGGTGCCAGGATATAACCGATGACAGGTACAGCTGCTGCAGAACTATAAGCATTAAGTGCTGCCGTAGCTGTCTGAGCGATGGCCTGCATGACTTGCATCTTATACATCTTCTTGTTGGCCTCGTTCTTAACCTTGGCAATCTCTTTTTCCTTCTTTTCCTCCAGCTTCTTCACTTGGTAGTTATTACCCTCTGCATTGGAGATTTCTGTCTTGTAGCGCTTCTCGATAGCTGCTACCTGAATATCAGCTTCTGCCTGAACAATAGTAGAAAGCTGTTGGAAGATGCTGCTCATTCCGGAACTGATGACTTCCAAGGAACCAGTGACGGCCTTGCCCATGTCCGACTGTAGCCATTCCTGCATGTCCTCCGTCCATTCCTCTAGGAAATTCTTGTTATTCTCGAGCTCGTCGATTCCGTATTTATGTCGCAAGGCCTTCTTCGCCTTCTGATATGCCTCTTCGATGCGCAATTTCTCCTGTGCGCTGTCACCTGCTGCTTTAACTTCCAGGTCATAAACCTGACGCAATGCCTCCAGGTCGGCCATATATTTGCTGACGCGCTCACCCTTGTTGTCACCAAAATAATCTTTCTTGATTTGGCTGAGATAATCCTGGTGTTTCTTTTCGGCTGTTTCCGTCTCTTGCTGGTGCTTCTTCTGGTCGGAAATCAGTTTGTCTTGGTATGCCTTCTGAGCCTGTACATATTCAGAAGTTCCTTCGTCATACATTGTGCTCATGCGGCGTAGATGGTTCAACTCCAACAGTTCAATTGTCTGTTGATAGACTTCTGTTGAAACCTCTCCATCGATATAGCGCTGCTTCTGAAGGGCTACTGCTTCATTGTAGAATTGGTTTTCCTGTTCAACAGTCACCTTGGTATGCTGCTCTACCTGCTTTTGCTGTGCCTCATAATAGCTTGCCTGAGCATCCAGCTTTTCCTGTTCCGTCAGGTCTTTATGCTCCAGAATCTTCTTCTGGTACTCGACTTCAATTTCCAAGATACGCTTCTGGTATTGTTCATAGCTTGCCTTACCTGTAGCATAACTGATACGATTCAGCGCTTCCTCTTTGGCTTTCCAGTCCTTTTCCTCCTTGAAGCGCTCTTCCTTTTTCGGCTCTGTATTGACAGTCGGTGTGAAGTCACCGCTGCCACCTCCGCTACCGCTATCACCAAGTGCTGCAGCTTCGTCCGCCAGTTTCTGATTGGCGGCAGTCATGGTATCAACGATACTGTTATACTGGGCTACTGCAGCATCCAGCTTCTGAAGCTTTGCTTTCCAAGCTCTGTAGCCAGAAGGGCTGACAGTCGCCTCACGCATGGCATCTGTCTCAGACTTATGAAAGATTTTCTCGTTTAGATAGGCGTCTTGAATGTTTTCTGGTGCCTCGTTAAACCACTTATCACGCTCTTTCTCTGCCTCTGGCAACTTATCCAGAGCCGCTTTTATGCGGGCAGAGTTCTTCAGCTGTTCCGTATAGTTCTTCAAGATCTTCACGTTATGGCCATACAGTCGCCCCTCTTCAGAGATGCTGGCATGATAACCTGGAACAATCTGCTGAAGATCCTCGATGGCCTTTCGTCTGTTGTTGACGGAAAGTGTCTCGTCCTCTACAGTCTTTCTCAGACGCTCAATCTTTGAAATCTCATTGTATGCGCTGCGGTCTGCCTCTTCCTCAACCTCCAACAGTCGCTTCTTCGCTTCGGCTGCTGCATTGCTTGATTTGGCAAACTTCACGTAAAGCCCAATCAGGATAGTGGCTGCGGCAATAGCTGCACCCATTGGATTCATCTTCAAAACCTTGTTGAAGTATAGCTGAGCTGCAGCAGCTGCAGTAATCTCACCACGAAGCACCTTGTGCCTAAGGATGGAAGCAGCAAGTAGAGCATCCTCTACCACCAATGCAGCAGCCTTTAACTTCTGAACTGCTATATAGCGAAGTGACCAAAGATATTGCAGCTTTACAGCGGTATAATAGCCAACGACCGCAACAGTCAGCGTAAGCAAAACAGTCTTGTACTTGATGACGAAATCCACCAGCGTAGAAAGGAACTTCAGCATCAGCGTGGTAGATGAAAGTACATGTTTCATCACAGGCTGCAGCTTTTCGCCCAACTCTATAGCCATCTCCTTGACACGCTTACGGGCCTTATCCAGACCAGCCTGTACCGTGGTGTTCTGTACGTTGTATTCCTTGGTAACAGAAGTAGCCTCGGCGAATGCCTTGGCAGCTTCCTCCTGTTCCCATTTTACCATATCCAGATTACCAGCCAGAGCAGAAATGACCTGTGCTGCACGGGCACCGTTCTCTCCCATATCCTTGAATACTGGAGCAAGTACATCGATATTGCCCAGTTTGTTCAAGGTATCAAGCAGCATGAGCAAGCCTTCATTAGTACCCTTTGCCAGAGCCTCCTTGAACTTCTCGGCATTCATGCCAGTGGCCTTGATGACCTTATCCTGCTGCTTGAACATATCCATGATGAGCTTAGAAACGGCGGTTGCCGACATTTCTACGGCCTGTCCCTGAGAATCCAGGACAGCCGCAAAGCCCATGATCTGCGGGATAGTCATCTCCGCCTGGGCACCAACACCAGCCATTCGCTTTGCGAAGTTGGCCAAATATGGCGCCGATGCCGTACAGTTCTGCGAGAGCTCGTTGATGACAGAACCGACGGACAGCAGTGCTTTCTCCGTTCCCAGCCGTTCTTCGTCACCGAATATCGTGGTCAACTTTGACAGTGTCAAGGTTGCCCCGTCGCCCAGCTCGTCTAGAGCCACGTTTATTTGGTCTGCAGCACGAACAAAGCCCAAAATATCCTCTTTCGACTGCTTACCAAGCTTACCCGCTTCCTCCGCAAGTACGTTCAGCTGTTCGCGGGCGGTACGGGTGTCCATCTTCTTGAACTCTTCGTTCAGGTCCTCCACCTGTTCCTTGCTCATACCCGTGAATTTGCGGACGTTGGCCATCTCTGCGTCCATGTCCGCAAACGCCTTGACAGCAGAACGTCCGGCCATAATCAGTCCTGTAACGGCAGCAATCATACCCATCAGGGTTGTTTGCCAGTCGTTCATCTTGCGGTTGAAGCGGTCCCAGAAACCTTCTCCTTCGATAAGGTCAGCGTTGACACGGGCTATTTCTGCTTTTACCTTTTTGATTGCTTCAGCCTGACGGTTCCATTCAACGGTGCCACGCTCTATACCGTTGAGCTGCTGCTTCAAGGTGTAGAGCGTCTTGTTTAACTCCTTCGGTGTAGCCTTATCGAGGTTCTTCAGTACCTTTTCCACACCGACAGCCGCCGATTCTATTTGCGAAATCTGGCGGTTGGTCTGCTTCAGTTCCCTCTGGAGCTTCTTCAAATCTGCCTTGTTTCCTGCCTTAGCTGCATTCTCAATGGCTTTCTCCAGCTCAAAGGATTTCTTTTTTAGGTTATCCAGCATATCCTGCGCCTGCTTGCCATTGACGGTAAGGGTGACAGTTGCGTTGGTATTGATGTCGGACATAGTTTATGTGATTAATTATTTCGAGTTACGGATTACAACCACAAAGGTACACATACACGCCTGCATGATAAAAGACACGTGGAAGATGCCCATGCCTGAGACTTGACTGGGTGAAGGTATGGGAGGCACAGCATCCACCAGTCATTGACAGCACAACAAATCCACAAGAAAAGCGCTGTGGATTTGTGAAAATCGCAAATAGTTAAGTTAAAGACTGTTGCGAGTGCTGATAATCAATGACTTACGGGATTGTTAAGGGCAGCGCCCTTAACCCCTCGGAGTAGAGACCCCCCACGCGCCCTGTCCTCCTCGAACCTCTTCCGACTCTTCAGCCGTGCGGAATATGCTGAGAGTGTGAACGAATGTTAAGAAATTGAGGCTTGGAAGTCTCATTTGTTAATTGAAGCCTCGAAGTCTCACAATGTTCCAAAAGTGCCGAAAGTCTCCCTAAAATGCAGAACCATCCACCGAACGACCAAAAAGTCGCTTTAAGATGCAGAACTATCCACCGAACGGGTAAAAGGTCGCACTATTATATAAAAGCGGGCATTTGTGCCGAAAAAGGGCAAAGGGTCACACAATTTCCACCGATGACAACACACCGCCCGAAAAAGGTCAAGGGTTACGCTTTGCAGATAAAGCCGCCCACGATGCTTGCAGCCGCTTCGCCCGAATGGGCGGTAAAGAGCCACGGGTGCAACACGAAATCCCTCCGACGTGTCAGAGGGTTTCGTGTTGTACCTGTGGAACGGGCAATCAAGACAATCTTTGGCTACGACCTCAATCTATTTGATTGAAATCATAGCCAATGTTTGTCTGCCCACAAATCTCCTCGCTTGTGAGGGTGTAATTGGCATCATAGCAGAGCGTGATGCTATAGAATGCGCATCATTGTGCGGTACTGGAAGAGGTGAATGGGCATAAAGAAAATCTGAAGCAGAGTGTGGCTCGCTGAGCCTTAACGTGCCTCAGATTTTCTTTCTACCTGTTTACTTCTGCGTGAGAAATAGCCGAATGTGACTGCGGATTACGCAGCCTCTTTCGGCGGGAAACTACTGTTTTAGGAGGGCTTTGCCATACTCGTACCACCAATAGACTGAAGCATAGAGTGCGTAAACGCGCTCTTTGAAGAAGTCTGGGTACTTGGGTGTAAGCTCCTCGGCATTGTATCCTGCAATGACGCAAAGGAAGGAGAGGTCGCCCTCGATGTAATCACACCACTTGTTCTGACCAAGACACCAGCCAAGGATGTTGTCGAATTCGGCTTCACTCTTTGGCAACTGCACGTGCACGACAAGGTGCGGCTTGTCCTGCTGGTACAGTAGCCAATAGGAGCCATGCCCTTCGATGTGTTTTAACTCTGCCTTGAAGGACTCGAAGGCAACATGCTTGGCTTTTAGACCAGGCCTCTGGAGGCGTGGAAACAAAACTAAATCACTTTTCTCAATCTTTCTGATTTCCATCATCGTAAATCTTTAGTGGGTTAAACTTATCTCACTCACATCATTTTACCACCGATGCCTACGATAGTTGGCCGGTTGGTGGGCAAACATTGCCACTCTTGATGCAATAATCTGCTGCAAAGGTATGGATTTTATTCGGAATGAACAAATGTTTTAAAGGAATTATTCATTTAGAAGGAGCCGGAGTCTCAGTTGGCAAGGGCTTGATGGACTGAAAAGTACATCGCTTGTGCGGTGGTGGCGACGCTGTGCCACTCGTGGGGGCTGGTGTGAAGTGCCTGTGTGCTGCGCGGCGAGCAGCATAGCTGTTCACTTGTGACAAAGTAGTGTGTATGCGCTGGTACATGTACCTGCACATTCTTACTTCTTTGAAGCCATGCCGCTCACCGCATTAGCAGTGCTCAGGCTCTTCTACTGTCAGCCCTGTAGCGAGTGACCAGCCGACACTACCGAACAAGCCAATCATCGGTGAAGATGATGATTGAAAGTCCGAAGGGGTATGGGGCGGGACAAAAGAATATTGGGCGATCCTCACGGACAGCCCAATATAATAATAAGGTAAATGACAAAGAAAAAATGAAAAACTGAATTGCAAGAGGGTATTCAGAATGAAAAACTGAATGTTTTTTTGTAAAACTGAAACTTTTTATAGGAAGCGCCGGAGGCGATAGACTATGTAGATGACTATTGTAATGATGATAATTATGAGGATGTAATTGGGAGTGGAACTTGGCTTTGAGCTTTGCTTTGTTGCCGATTTGAGTTTATGGGACTGGGTGGCTACTGCTACGCTGTCTTTCAAATCGGCGCTGGCTACGGACTTTTCTTCGCTGTTGTCAGCGATGTGTAGTCCGTAGATTTTGAGGGCTATTTGGCTAGGAGGACGCAGTAAGTATGAAGGAACTTGTGAAAGATGGGAAGCGGATGCGGAACGCGAAGCGTTTCGGATGCGCTTGTGGGCTTGGGGTGTGTGCGAGAGGGCTTGTGAGTCGGACGGAGTTTCCAAATGACCTTCCATACCTGATGGGAACTCACTTGGAAACTCCGGCGACGAATCATTTGGGAATATCATGATGATACTGTCTGCAGACAGATTGAATTGTCTGGAGAGAGAATCGAGAGTTCGGTAAAAAGTGAGACGGGAGGCCGTCACGGATGCCGTCTCACTTGCACTTACCGCCTTTTCGGACGTGCGCATCGTCCTGCATGCAGTAAGTGACGTCAAACAAACAATGAAAACGAGAATTATTGTACGAGTGAAGTATTTCATTTTGATGGATTTTTAAAGATGTAATCGTATTCGTGCACATCAAACGATGGGCATGATTTCTTGGCATAGATGCAGAGGGCTGGATAGCCTTTGCAGCGGCTGCAGGGATGATGAGGATCCTTCTTCTTCAGGCTGCAGACCAGCTCACGGTGTCCGTGTAAGGTGGCGTTGGGATATTTCTTGTGAAGCTCTTCCAAGAGATTTGCCAACGCTACCTTTTGTTCTGGCGTTCGTGTATCCTTGGGCGTCTTGCCATCACGGGCACAGCCACCGACATAGACGATGCCGATGCTATGGCGGTTGTGTCCGTCCTCGGAGCAATGGGCACCCATCTCGTTGATGTCGCGACCTTCGTGGATAGAGCCGTCGAGGTATATCACTTTGTGATAACCGATGCAGCGCCATTTGTTCTGGGTGCGGTGGATGTCGTCAATCTGCTTGACGGTCATCTCACGACCTTCAGGCGAAGCAGTACAATGGACAATGATTTCCTTAATCGGTCGCATTGTTGCCTCCTTCCTCTTTCTGATCGATGACAGATTTGAGTTCTGCGAACTTGGTGTGAATATAGATACTGACTCCGAATATGGAGCCAGCATAGATTAAGCACTGGGCAAAGAACAGGAGTACGGAATCAGAGATTTCGCCTGTGGGCGGTACTATAAAGCCTGCGGTGGCCAGTGCTACACCTGCCATGAGCATGGCGATGGCAGAGTAGATTTGGATGTCAGTCCTAGTTTCTTTGGTCATGATGTGTAGGTTTGAAAGTTGATGATGCAAAGGTAATTATTGATTCTGTTTTATGAAAAGACAGTGTTTTCTTTGTTTAATTCTCTTATTTTTGTATATTTGCAGCAAATTCGTGAATTATTAAAGAATATATTATGATTATTACTTCCACAAATGATATTAAAGGATACAAGATAACCAGATATCTTGGCCTTATTAATATGAATGTTGTAGTCGGCGTAAATTTCTTTTCCGACTTCTTTGCATCTATCACTGATGTTTTTGGGGGATATTCAACTGAATACCAATCAAAGCTTGATAAAATATATGCAGATGCAATTAATTCCTTAGAATTCAAAGCAAATGCTTTACGAGCTGATGCTATTATTGGTGTTCATTTTGATTTTGATGAAATTAGTGGAAAAGGTAAACAAATGTTTATGGTTACTGCTTATGGAACAGCTGTAATGGCTGAGCCAATTGTAGAAGTGCCCAGAAAAGTAGAAAGATACGAAGTTTATGAGAGACTTTATAACTTATCCAAATTTATGGAAAAGGGAGTAATTACTCCAGAGCAATATGAAGATGAAAAGAAGAGTATTCTCTTTAGGTTTGAAGAGGCTATAACTAAGGAACTTGAAGATATTAAGGTTGAGAATGCAAATAAGGAAGTTGAAATTCAGGCTCAACTTGCTTATCAAGAGAAGATAGAAAAAGAGCGCATTGAATTAGAAAGAGTAAAGGAGGAAAAGAGAAAAGAAGAGTTAGCGAGGATGTCTGAAAAAGAAAAGTTTGCTTTACTCAGAAAGGAAAAAGAGGAGGATATCAATAAGGCAGTAGATCTTTTCACTACCAATGCACCTTTGCTTTTGGTAAAAATTAGAGAATTACTAGAGAATAATATAAAAGATCCTAAAGATAAACTGTCGAAACTAACCAAGCCTGAAATCGATTCTGCAAATTACGATGATTTGGGATTGAAGTCAACGGATAATGTTGCTTATTGTATTGGACAGTTCTTGTTAAAAGAAAGATATGCAGATGCTTGTAAATACTACATTGACCTTGTCAATGATGATGATATAAGTGAAGCTATATCTTATATTAATAGCGTATATGATATATTGTCCTTTAAGAGTCAATCAGCTTTTGTGGCTATGGCTAAGAATCTTGTAGAATTAAAGGTACTAGGTAAAGATGAAGAAGCAATTAATGAATTTGCTAATTATGCGCTTTGTAGTAAAGATATCGCTAAACAAGTAATTGAGATGCTTTAGTGATTATATCTACGGAAGTTGTCATCTAGGGCCTTGGCTACGACACCGACGAATGACTGGCCGATGTTATCAGCTAGGAAGTCACGGAGGTTGAGGACTGAGGAATAATACTTTCGAGAGAACCATTTCTTAGCGACTCGTCGCTTTTCACGACCTATATCCCCGGAGTTGCCTCTGGGGATTTCCTTTCCTGTACCGAAGTCTTGCCAAAGACCGTATTCGAGGAAGGCCTGTGTCAAGCCTATTTCGATAAAGCGACCATCGGCACGAACTGGCAAAGCACTGACGGAGTGAAGGAGCCTGCCTGTGTCGATGACATTCAGCAGCGTAATCTGCTCCTGCCAGATTTTAAGCATGGTGTCATTGAAGGCGAGGACGTATTTCTCGCGCTCGCCTTGTGGGTCGGGATGCTTATTTATGTCCATTCTTCCTGATTGTATTGAAGGTCTGTGTAGGTGTCAACAGCGATTTGGAAATAGGCGCAAGCGCATCCTGAGAAGAAATAGCGGTCGATTTCCTGGAAGGAGATGCGAGGGTCGATATAGATAGAGTGCTGCTGCAGACGAGTTTGTTCCTGGATCAGGACAGACATGAACTGTCGGAACAGCTCGCGCATCATATCCATGCACGATTGGCGGGCCACCATGTTGTCAATGGTGTGACGCATGGCTAAGAACACCGTTTTCACTCGACGAGTGTGCGGAGTGTTATTGATGTCCGTAAATCCCTGTGAGATGTCGGACACGCAGACGAAAGCCGCTTTTGTCTGCATTTTGGCCATTGCTTCTTCGAAGCCGTCAAGCCCTGAGACTCGGCAGAAGGTGAAGTGCTTGGACTGAGCGAACTTGTTGCGCTTGGTCAGTGCTTCAAAGAACGAAGTGGCATCCCAGTTGAAGGAGTCTTTGTTTATATTCTGTGTTGGCTGTTCAGGCGTATGGGGATGAAAAGGTATCATGAGTAAATGTGTAATTAATATATGTAAATGTTTGGCAAACAGATTGTTATAGAATCGAAAATCGATTATTGAGTTAGGGCTTCTTGTAAGCCTTTCGAAGCTCTTCTGCTTCCTTTGCCTTAGCGTCAAGCTCGGTAAGGGCTCGCCAAGTATCCATCTTCATGATGGCTGCTTCCTTGGTAATATCGCCACCAGTGAGGGCACGGATCATGGCGTTCGTGCTGTCACGCAGCTGGCTGTAGATATCCGGCTGGCTGTTGTCCAGCAGGTTGCCTTCGCCCTTAGCTGGGGCTGGCTTGTAGAAGTTCGAGAAGAGCGTGGCGAAGTACTGTTTGAGAGAGGCCATCCAGTAGAAGATACCTACAAGATGGGCTTTAGAGGGCTTCACATGGTCGCTTCCGTATAGGATTTGTGCCATCTGAAGCAACAGTTCATCCTGCTGTGTGTTGAGATAGCCCTGGAACAGGTTGTCAACATACAGATACTGCTCAAACGGAACTTTCTCGAAGTCCGCTGGTAAAGCACGGTGCTTGCCGATTCGTGCGATACGAATGGGCATAGGAGCAAATGAATCAAGGAAATCAAGAACTGAGGTGGCTTGCTGAATCTGCCTGACTCTGAGCACAACCTGCTCTTTTCCTCGCTTAATGAGGAAACGATGGCGCGGCAGAGTGGCAAGCACCTTCAAGTGATTCCACTTCATGAGGCAGAGGGTCTTGACCTCTGCAGCAGACAAGTCGCGTGCGAACAGGTGATATACCATGAGCAGCTGCTCGTCAGATAATTCGGCCCAGCTGGTGGGTAGGGTAATATTGAATGATTTCATACTGCAAAGGTATGGAAGTTCTTGATGACTTGAAAAGACAAAAAGAGCGAAAGACCTAAGGCCTATCGCTAATCTTGTTCATACCTACAATTATCCGAAGTGCCATAATTGCTTGTTTTAATACTCATATGTCATAGAATTAACCTCTTTTCTAATACTAGGCCTGATTTCCCTTAGTTTACTTTGTTCCATCAGTTTTGTGAGCATATAGGCTTCTTTCCACTGTATTATATCGTACATATCAACATAACAGTTTTCTTTAACCGTCTCACAGTTCCTTAAAACATAATCAGCAATATTGTAGCACCAATCAACACGATCTTGGAATGAATACAATTCTGGAACAATATTATCAATGAGAGCCGCATATTTGATAGGATCACAAAGCCAATAAAACCATTTTTGATTTATAATTTTATGCATAAGCCCTTCTATATATTCAGGATCAACTGATTCTATTTTGAAGTTGTTCTTTTTACAAACTCTAAGCAAGGAAGGTGATTTCCTCCAGTACTTCCACTCTCTTTTATATTTTTCATGTTGTTCCACATTCACTTTTTTTAGATAATCATTTAGCCAATCATATTTATCCATGTCTTCAGGTTCCAAGAAATGTGTTGTAATCACTGGATAATGGTATAAGGAATGCTTTTGAAAGTATACAAAGAATTCTTCACAATCTGCTAGGTCTATTTCATATAGATTATCTTTTGTCAGGTCTGCCATCATATATAACAGAAGTAGCTCCTCTGCCGTTCTTCCATGCCAGACAATGACCTTGTCGTAGGCAGAGTATTCTTTATGAACAAAGTCGTATAAACTATAATAGGAATAGAGTCGTAAGAATTCTGCCGTGTCTTCAAGTTCTTTCTTATCATATGTCTTAGGAAGGATACCACAACTAAAGACTACAGGACAAACTACTATTTCATCGGAATCTGGACAATTTACTATTCTGAAGACTCTTTTCGCAGTTTGATCCGAAGGAACGATGTGTAAGTTTTTTGCTGCCATAATTATTTGTATTAATAGTGCAAAAGTAATGTGGAGATATGCCATATTGGGGCACAACTCCACACTTTTTCATTTTTACGCTCTTAATAGTCGCATTTTATAATGGTATTAATATATGTATATTAATCATAGTAGTCACACTTACTCCAGTCTAAGTTCTCACAATAGTCTTCTATCTTGTAAGTATGATAATTACATTCTATTTTCAACTCTAAGTTAAAATCACGTACCCATAATAGGTCAAAAATAGAGAATTCCATATGACTGAAAAGATTGTGAAAATCGTAAATCAAATGCATGTCCTTGGTTAATTCTCTATCGAGCCCCTCATTATGGTTGTCCCATTTGTCATGCCCATAAAGCATTTCATTTTCACTATCTATCTGTGGGTCCCAACTTCTTATAGTAAAACTGCCAGCACCGTCTATATCATAGAGTGGTATAAAATTGTCAAGACAGCCGTTTAGCACAGCCCATATTTTCTTAGCTCTCATTGTCTGCACTGGATGTATGGTTGAATAGGCATAGCCTAAGAAACACTTGCCATCTACTTCCAGGCTGCCGTATTTGCAAGTATCCTTTGTTGCTTGGTAAAGTGCTAAGGTCCGATTACGCATCTCTTTCAATTGTCCGATAAGGGCTTCGTTGAAATCATAAATCAGTTGTTTGTATTTGTCATCCAATACAAACATGTCGTTTAGTATATTCTTTCTGATACTAAGCAATCTTCTAATTGTATAAACTTCTGTTTCATTATGCGTACCATGCTTCTCGTTTTCGAAGTAAACATCCAGAATTTCCGATTCTATTTCTTTTACCGCTTGAGTCTTGAATATATCTTGTACTTTCATATTACTAGGGTTTGATGTAATCAATTATTTTTCTCCAGATAGAACGATGTCTCTTTTTACATTCTTTGTCTGACATTGGGTTAAGTGCAATATCCAACATGGTCATTAGTGAAATAGTATGTTGAGTCTTCCACCCACAATGTAATTTTACATAAGCATTTAACCGTTCTGTTACAAACTTTGCTGCATTTTGATACTTTTCTTCATCCCCTTTGATGATATTCACTTCTATTAGCTCATCATAAATTTCTAGCTGTATTTTTGTTTTCTGTTCATTGTTTACCATAATTCATATCAGTTATTTACTACATATTAAATACAATGCTATACGCGTTCCAATAGATTCGTCAACCCCTAGGCCCCATTTGATTACAACATTTTGAGGAAAACAACTCACAATATCTGAGACTTTATCGAATTCATTCATCATGAGTTGATGACTATGTGAATGCATAAACAGCATTACAACTTTGTTGTATTGTTTTAAATCAGATCCAGTATCATTAAGGATTTCCTTATAAAGTGATTCCATTCTTTTCATTCCAGGATTGAAATTGGAATAGAACACTTTGCTAAGAACGGTGGATTCCTGATACAGAAAATCTAAATCATTATTATTGAATGGCATGATTGTTGACTGCTCAACAATCTTTTGGATTAAACCATCCAAAATTAACTTTCCATTATAAATCTCATTTTTTGATTTGACGTATAACATACCTTTGTACTATTGATTACGTGCAAAGATATAATGAAGATATGCCAAAACGAGGCATATGATTACAGAAAAATCAAAAACTACTTAAAGATTTGCTAAAGCTTCTTGAGCGATATTCATTAATCTTAAATATACGTTTCGCTTATTAACACCCTTTTCCAGGAGTAGAGGATGCCTATAATCTATTATAATAGTACCAGATTTTGCTATCCTATATGCACACTGAGTTTTGTCTCTCGCTATATATTTCAGATCTCGTCCAAAATAATTTGATAGAATTGTGTTTTCTTGTTTGATAATGTCGAGCAATATTTCATAAACCCCATCTCCACAACAAACTATATAGTCCAACTTCCCATATAGTGAAATTTGCTTCGCGATAAATGTATAAGATTCGGGATATTCATGAAAATAGTCTTCAAGCATCTTTTTTGTACAATGATTCTTTCCTGGCTTCTTTTTAATATCAACAACTGCTACTTGTCTTAGTGCATCAACACGTTTATTCGCAAATCCCCACTTGTCAGCTTCTGAAAAATCAGGATAATAGCCTTGCTCTGTTTGCATCAGTCCATATGCCCATCTAGCAACATTATCCCATGTGCGCCAATTATCAGGGTTGCATACACCATTTAGTATATAATAACGTAGATTGAATGAATCCGATACATTATTTACGTCTTTCAGCAAGAAAAGGATGTGCTTTTTAGCATCAATCCACGATTCTCTACATATAACTCCATCATATGTAAAACCATGGCTAGGATGGTTTATTTTTAGCCAGTTCATCCACTCAATGAATAGGTTATGTTCAATACTTGCCATTATACTTAATAACTATTTCTTATACGTCTAATCCTTTGGCACACACTATTGCTTCGTCGAACATTCTTTCAAAAATTCTCAAGGTCTTTCCATTTAGCAAATCTCTTATGGCTTCTCTGTTGTTCCAATACCGATGTCCCTCAAAGCCTTTATATATCCACCCGTTACTAACAGCATAGGGGGCATATCTTTCTATTAGTTTCTGCTCAGATTCAACGAAGACATTGGCATCGTGTTTCTGAAAGCCAAAGATGAGGTTACCAATAGGACATTGTTCAAACTCAAAACTCAATTTAAAATATTTCCATTCTTTCTTGAGAAATGACAGACCAGCCCAGGCTTCTTCCATCCAGTTCTTCTGAATATCCAACATCTGGAACCCCTTATTTTCTGCAAGCTCCTTTAGCTTTGGCAAAAATCTTTCGTTAATGATGTAGTTTATAAGATCATTTCTGCTTTCGTATATGTCAAATACTGCATCAATATTTTCCTGTTTCCCTAATTCTTGGAGCATTTCCTTCTCCATTAACACATCTTTTTCCATTCCGTTATCTGTTAATATGTTAATCGTTCTAATATATTGCTTTATAGTCTCTCTTACGGGTGCAACATCCTTGGTTTTAGAAACGCATTCATCTAACCAGTGTACAATGTCAGTTTTGTAAGATAAACAAAGATAGTCGCTCTCTCTCAAATCTCCAAGTGATTTTTGCGATGGATGATGTCCGTCAAGTGTAAGATATATTAGTTTAAAAGGTTTTGCAGGAACACGAGACGTGGCATAGTTCCAGTACCTTTTCATCTGATAGTCTTGGTCAGATGCATATATTTTATTCTCAATGATAATCTGATGCTTGCCATCAGTGATATACAGATCAATACGTCCGCCAGTATCTTCGTCAACAACGCCAATGTTCTTTTCAACTTCAACAGTCATCATGTTCCAATCAAAATCCCAGATGGCTTCACGAATTTTCTGAAAGACCATGCTAACAAATAATTCAAGAAATACGCTCTTTTGGCCATGGCTCCCATATGGATTGAGCAATGTCGCAAGTAATGCAGAATGCAGGTGAACTTCATCAGACATCATGTTTAGGTCGCTAAAGATGTTGAAGAATTCCCCTCTTTTTTGCCTTTCAGTTCTGTCGGATATACGCCTATCCGAAATCTGTTTTATTTGTTCTATGATATATATAGCATCCATATTCTTATAAATTGGGAAGTAAATTTTATAGTATCTCTCTCGCTATCCAGGCGCAAGCCTCTGCGTCGGCAAGGGCGTGGTGGTGGTTCTCTAACTGGTAACCGCAGGCGGCAGCAACAGTGTGCAGTTGATGATTCTCCAAGTCCGGCAATGCCTGACGTGAAGCGTTCAATGTGCAGAAGAATGGATAGTCAGGATAGTCCATCTGATAACAACGAAACACCGCCTTCAGGCAACTCTCGTCGAAAGCTTTGTTATGAGCCACCAAGGGTAATCCCTCAATAAGAGGCTCTATTTGCTTCCATACTTTTGGAAATACAGGTGCATCTTCGGTATCACGACGAGTAATTCCATGCACCTGAGTACACCAATAATTGTAATAATTAGGCTCAGGCTGAATCAGAGAGTAGAAGGAATCCACAATCTCACCATTCCTTACGATTATTACACCAACGGAGCAGACACTTGTTCGTTCGTTGTTAGCCGTTTCAAAATCTATTGCAGCAAAATCTTTCATCCCTCATTAGTATTATACTTGTTCCACATTCTCTTTATCTTACCAGCCATCTCCTTCCGTAGCCATACAGGTTCCAACACTTCTATGTCTTCGCCCATCGACAAGACTTCCTGTTGGAAGTCGAACTCTGGACATAAATGCAGTTTGAAAATGCTGAACTCACCACTTCTCTCAATTTCTTCCTGCGTGCTATGAAGCGGGAGTGAACGGAGATAGCTGGCCTGTCCTGCAGAAACCTTCAGTTTTATTATCTGAGGCGTGGCATCAGTGTTGGCAATGATGCCATAGAAGTTCTCAAAGAAATCAGATGGGGCAAAGTTTTCCATCATTTTAAATTTTTGGCCTTTCAATACATCTACATCGTAGATCCTGTCAATAGCATATATCATCAGTCGCTGATAATACGGGTTCCACGCCAACATATACCAACGCTGCTTGAATAGCTTGACACAATATGGTTCCACATTGAAGGTATTGCTTTCTTCGCGCCAATAGCTCTGATAGGTGATTCGGAGGACATTGTTCTTCTTCATTGCCTCAATGATTGTCGACAGATACTCTTGTCCTGAAGGAACATCTTCAAGCAGAATCCTGTCTTTCATATTTTGGTTCTCAATGAGAAGATTGCTTACCGAGATAGTGCTTAATAGCCAACTCCGCAAACTGCCATTATTTATCTCACAGGCGTTTTCTATATAATAATGGTAACCACCCCTACGCTCGCATTCAATCACTAAGCCAAACATCTCCTCTACGGCGATTCGCCACTTATGGAAGGTACGAAGAGCAAGTTCAACTCCTTCGCTCATGTCATTATCCAACCACTTTTCATTGATTTCCTCGAACGTTATGCGTTTAGCCTTGTAGATGGTTTCCACAAGCCAAACATACTTATTTAAAAGGTTCTTAGCCATAATTTTACAACTTAATGCTGCAAATATACGAAAAAGATATGTATTAATGAGGCATAAGTAGAAGAAAAATAATGAAATATGTTTGTATTTGAGTATAATGGCCTTCTTTTATGACCAAGTGCTGGTATTCAGCGAATAGATATTGAGGAATAGGATTATCTTTTTTCTTTCTTAGATACTTTTCTTTCCACGATTCAGTTCATGAAATTTTTTCTTGCTATCTTCCCTACGCTTCTGTTCCTCCTTATACTTTTCTATGAATTCTTCATTGGACAACTCTCGACTAAAGAGTTTTTTAATGCCGGAACTTGCACAATATGTTGTTCCGCCAATACCCAATAAAGCATATAAAGTAGTTAAGATGCCCATAATAATTTATATTTGGGGCAAATATACAAAAAAATCCGCTTAAAACCAGTAAGCGGATGATTTTTTTTTGTTTTGGAATACCTTTGGGGTGTAGAGTGCGGCGACGGGGGAGGTGTGCCAAGCGGGAAATTCGGCTGAGTGTTCGCGGATGATGGTAACTAGGTCGTAGTAGCATTGGGGGTGAACCTGGATATCTGTGAGTAGCTGGAGTTCGTAGGACTGCAGGGAACGGATAATTTGTGATTCGAGATTGGAGGCGGTACTGCCCTGGGTAATGACTTGGGAGCGGAAGATTTGCATCTGAGGCTGGGAGAAGTAAGTGTCGGCAAGAACGTTCTCTATCTTTATGAGACGTTCGCGCAGCTGCTGGTAAGAGTCCCAGATATGCTCACGGATGGCGAGGCGCCGGCAGAGGCTCAGCGACGGGAACATCGTGGCGGCAAAGTATTGGCCTTGGGTTGACTGGCGCCAGTCGTCTCTTGAAGAGAGGCGGATGATGAGGGCTTCAATGGCGGCGTCGCGCTGAGACTCGAGAGAGGTAATCAGGGCGTCGACGCGCTCACGAGAAGCAGGAACCACGTTCTGATTCGAGACGATACCGAAGCCGTTTGGGGTCAAAACCAAATCAAGCGAAGGGATGGCGGTCATATAGGCATGACAGGCTACGAGCTTTTCCAAGGGGAAACGGAAACGCTCGTTAGGACCGGAACTGTCGGATTCAGCAATCTCATTGAAGATGGCTTCAGGAACGAAGGTATCTATTGCCCATTGCTCTGCAGTCTCGAGGTATGGGTAAAGCTTTTCAATTAAAGTGGGCTCACCCTCTACGGTGGCCAGTACATTGGGAATGAGCAATCGGAGCTGCTCGTCAGTAGTGATTAGTTTCATTCTTCTACGGGTTTATTGGGTGTAACAAGTTTGGCGTCGCGCTTTTCATCGAGTGTGGAAAGCATGATGAAGGGGCAGTCGGGCTTGACTCCTTCCCAGCCGTTATACCTTATGATGATATTGTGAACGGTGAAAAGCAGGTCGTGATATGGCTTCTGCAGGGCCTGGGCGATGGTGTAAAGCTCGCGTTTGTCAGAGCCAGAGTTGTTTGTCTGGGACTTTCCTGGTACTGAGCCGACAAGGTTAGAGTGGACTCGCATCGTAAAGCACATCATATTGACGGCCTCGATGATATCGGTAGACCAGTCGCCACCTTCCTTGTCGGTCTCCACCTTATTGATGACTACATCGTGCTGCTCCTCGCCATTGGGGTTGATATAGAACGTAGAGAACAAAACTTTGCCGGAGTTCTCCATGCCAGTAAGGAAATTGATAATCTTCTCTTTCTCCTCAACGACGCGATCCATCTGCTTCTTGCGGTCGGTAATACCTTCAGCCTTGAAGATACCGTCCCAGAAGCGATTGGCAATCTCAATGTGATACTTGATGGGCGCGGAGTTTTTCAGCTTTGCTTCCTTGGCCATACCGATGAGACGCTTGATATTGTACCAGTTGCCCTTGAAAAGTGAGCCATAGTAAGGAATTGGATAATAGGTGCTGTCAGGTGTGGGGACACGGCTGACGATGGCGAACTTGCGGGTACTGGTCTTCGGCTTCTTTCCCTTCAGGGACTCCATACGCTCCTGCAGGTCAGACCAAGGAGAATTGAAATCAAGGAGTTCGATTTTCTCTACCTGGTCTTTATTGGAGATGGTCTTTCTCCAGTTAGCATAGAGAATGTACGGGATATGACCGTCTTTTTCAGCCGGAGCGAAACGAGTGTAGCAGGCTTCCTTACGGAGAATGCGGACGATGCGGGAGCCGCCGGCATTGAGGATGATGATACTGACACAGAATCCGAAATGCTTGAAATCCTGGCAGACACCGAGGAAGTAGGAGGGAAGGTCGTTGTCCATCAAATAATGGTCGACGTCCTTCCTGATGGCAGCTGTGGCTTCCTTTGTGTCGTAGACCAGACCTGAGCCATAGCATACTTCGGCATTGAAGATCTGGCAGGTGGAAAGTGTCTCGTCACTTTCTATAAGCTCCAGAATCTTGTAGGGCATTTGGTTGTCTGCACCCCAGGGCATGTAAGAGTAACCCTCGGAAATGGTCTGGGGTGTGATATCGCCTTGTTCTTTGAAGACTTCGGAGGAGTTGACTGTGAAAGCAGCTGAAGCTTTCAGGTCCGGGATGGATTCAACGGAGTTGAAGGAAAGGTAATGGTTGGTCATATCTTTAGCTTTTTTGCTGCAAAGGTATGTCTGTCGCATCTTATGTGAAAAGACATCAATTTTTCGGGCCTATTCAGAGTTGATTGGGCGGAATTTTGTATTTTTGCAGCAAAATTGAATGATAATGAAAGACGAAGAGATATTAAAAGCGGATGTATCTACGGAGCTCGAGCTTCCGATGTACGATGCGATAGCAGCAGGATTCCCTATAACAAGCGACTATCCTGCAGACAGGCTTGACTTCAACCGCGATTTCATCAAGCATCCCGAAAGCACCTTCTATGTGAAGGTGAAGGGCGATTCGATGAAGGAAGCCGGCATCTTCGATGGCGACCTGTGCTTGGTGGACAAAGCGGAGGAGATGGTACATGGCAATATCGTGGCTGCGTATGTCAACGGCGGATTTACGGTGAAGTACCTCGATACTTCGACGAAAGACCAGGGCTTCATCCGATTGGTGCCTGCCAATAAGGATTTCAAGCCGTTTATCATCGATTCCTCAGACGAGTTCTCTGTCTGGGGAAAGGTTATCTTTACGATTAGAGACTGGAGGAACAGCTATTGTTTGCCATAGTAGATTGTGATAACTGCTTCGTGAGCTGCGAGCGTGTATTCAGGCCCGATCTCAACGGAAAGCCCGTCGTTGTACTTTCGAACAATGACGGATGTGTTGTGGCACGGTCGAACGAGGCAAAGAAACTTGGCATCAAAGCGGGAACACCGTATTTCCAACTGAAAGACCAGTTTCCTAGCCAGGAGATAGCTGTGTTCTCGTCGAACTATGAGCTGTACCTCGATATGACGGACAGAGTGATGTCACTTATCCGTCAGGAGGTGCCAGAGTTCTACCGCTACAGTATCGACGAAGGATTCTGTATGCTGAAAGGTATGGAGCACCTCGACCTCAAAGCATGGGGCGAAAAGCTGCATAAGACCATCAAGCATTCAACGGGTATGCCTGTCAGCATTGGCATTGGCCCGACAAAGACTTTGGCAAAGATGGCTAGCCACTATGCCAAGCACTATGCAGGCTACAATCATTGTTGCTACATCGACAATGATGAGAAGCGTGTGAAGGCCCTGAAGCTTTATCCGATAGATGAAGTGTGGGGCATTGGCAGACAGTACACCAAGCGGCTGCAGGCGGTGGGCGTACAGACGGCCTACGACTTCGCTTCCTTGGCCAGAAGCTGGGTCAGGCTCTCATTCAATGTAGTGGTAGAGCGCACTTGGCGGGAGCTGAATGGCGATGACTGTGTGCCTCTGGAGGACATGAGCAAGAAGAAAAGTATCTGCACCAGCAGAAGCTTTCCTGGTATGGTGGCCGACTTTGATACGCTCAGAACCAGCATCAGCAATTTTGCTGCCCATTGTGCGGAGAAGCTGCGCAAGCAACAGTCAGCGGCGTCAATAGTGAGTGTGTTCATCGACACGAACCATTTCCGAGAGGACTTGCCACAGTACTGGAACTGGGCACAAGAGAGCCTGCTGACACCTACAAGCAGTACACAGGATATTGTACAATGTGCGCTGCGCTGCACACAGAGGATATTCCGACAGGGGTATCAGTATAAGCGAGCTGGCGTAATCGTGGCAGGTGTCTGCCCAGATTCAGCTGTCCAGACTAACTTCATAGACTATGATTCTGAGCGGTACGAGAAGAAGAAAAGGCTTGATGAAGCTATCGACAGAATCAACAGAACGAATGGTTGCGAGACCATCGTGCTTGGGTCGCAACAATATACGGCTAAGGACGGAAAAGGAAAAGCTGGAGTGTTCCGGGACAGTATCAAGCACGACTTCCGTAGTCCCAGCTACACGACGAAATGGAGTGATATTCCTGAAGCAGAATAAAATAAACTATAAAATCAATAATACTAATTATGTCAAACAATCGCACTTGGATAGCTTTTGCCAATGAAAGCATTTGCAATCATCGTAAGGCAATAGAAGAATTGGGATTTGTAAGTTGGACTACAAACGTAAAATCAAAATTCAAGGAAAACGATATTGTCTATCTGTTTATGAATGATGACAGAGCAATTCGTTTTAAACTGAGAGTCGATAAGGTAAATGTACCAAGAGAAGACTCGAAGTATTGGATTGATCCAGCTCCTAACGATGATACATATCGGCTGGTATTGGTCGAAGAATACAGAGGTAACTTGTTAGATGAGAGTGTTTTGGAGAGAGTTGGCTTTAATGGAGGTGGCTCCATTCTTACTCCAAATTGCAATAATACCACTCTCATTAAATATGTGGATGATGTATTCGAATTAGCCAGACAAAACATACAATTGCCGTCTCATTACATAGTAGTCGATTTGGATTCTGGTGCTTACTGGAAGAACAACACTGGGCATGAAGTGTTTAATCTTGAACCTAATGATGTCGATGGTAGGTTCTATGGATATCTTCCCCCATATGACAATCCAAAGATTGAAAATCTTGGCGCATCAGCCTCGGACGAGTATGTTGATAGAGTGATGGTTGTATATGTGAAGAAGATTCCAAATTCAACCAATCGACAGTTAGTCGCTTTCGCCGATAATGCCAGAATATATGCAAAACCCCAATCGGGAAAGAATCTGAATCGATTTATTCCTGACAATGGTAAAATTGCGGAATGTACCTATACCATTGAGTCTGATTATATATATGATTTGAGAAAAGAATCAAATCCTTTTGTCTTTGACGTGAGCGGTGAAGATTTGCAGATGTTCAGGTATCAAAGGTTTTATACGGGAAGACGTCCTAAGCAAGAAGTGAAAATGCTGAAATGGCTGATTAATTATCTTCAAGGTAAAGTCAGAGAAGAAGACGAGGATTTCGACTTTCAGAATCAGGTCCAGGATTCGGAGGTTAGCGCCACACTCTCTGATACAGCTAAGCAACAACCAAGCTTTAATAATGGTAGTTCTGGTAAAACTGTAGCGAAGAAAGCATATATATCGAAACAAGCATTAAAAGAAGCTCACTTCAAATGTGTATTTAATAATAGTCATGATACATTCGTCACTAAGAAGGGAGTGCCATATATGGAGGGACATCACTTAATCCCATGTACTGTCTCAAACGTAGAGCATTATTGGACTAAGTTTGGAAGGAACATTGATTGTGTAGAGAATATCATCTGTCTATGTCCTACATGTCACAGACGAATTCATTTTGGTAGTAAAGAAGAGAAAGAAACAATAATCAAGGCTCTGTATCAGAAACAGATATCATCTTTGAAGGCTGCAGGGATTGATATCTCTTTAGAAGAACTTTTCTCGCTATACGATATATAGATTCCAAAAGGATAATAAGATAGAAGTGGCGGTCTTCACAGATCGCCACTTCAGTTGATTTTATTAGACAACGGTCTTTTTTAAAAATGGCCGTGTATCAACGCTGCCTTACGACAAACATTGATGGGGTATTACTTTAGCTCGCGCTTCAATAAAGTAAATAATAAAAGGAACGTGGGCTTGCGTATCCCACGTCTCTACACTCAGGCTCTGGAATGCCGTGCAAACAGACAATGAGACGACAAGCCCACGTATATACGTGAACCGTCGTACCCCGTCTTGTTTGCAATTTGAATTTTCCAGATTCGAGTGTACAAGACAGAAGCGCGTCGCTTCGTAGTTTCAATAAGAGTACTGCGGGTGCACGTATGCAAGAGCAGTAAGAAAGGATGTGACACATCACAGGACTTCCTGGGTGCAAAGATACGAAATATTTCTGAATCTTATCAGATTATGCGTAAAATTATGGATAATTTTAACTACAGGAATACGGTCATGCCGTTCAAGCCGAAAATCTGGCATTCTCGGGTCTGGCGGATCTGGTTGGAATCGAGAAGCTTGAATTTACGGATACCTTTGTAGTGGTCGTACTTGATGCAGACGCATCGGCGCCACTCCTGGATTTCGCCCTTTGAGGTCCAGAGCTGGATATCTACTGGGTCAGGGCGGTTGAGAATCAGACGGGCTGTGGAAATGTGTATTGAGTTCATATAGATGATGTTTAGATTATAACCATTGACTACCGTCGGCATATTTCCAGGAGAACTTCAGCCGGATAAGGTCTTTATCCGAATCGGTCACCTCGGATGTGATATCGCTAATGAGGATTTGAGCGGTGTCGTAGTTGTCTACGGGCTTCATCACCAGTTTCGATGTGAGCATCTGATTAAGCCACATGGCTTCGTCGTGGGTTAGCGGTGCCGTCTCAACCTCATGGCGAACCTTCACCGTCTCATCATAGAACTGCGTCTGGTTGCCACACACAGTTTCGGTCCGGTCTACATCTGTCTTGATCGTCGTAGTACTGAAGAGATAGGCCGTCTCCATAATGTTGAAAGCGTTCAAGAACTTGAAGGTGGCCGTGGGCTCCTCGTCGGTAAAGAAGATGTTCAGCCGTCGGGAACCAATCTGGTACTCCACACCCAGAACTTTGCTATTTGTGCTTTTAGCCTGGTCGACTATCTTCTTGAAGTAGTTATGTGAAACCTCGGTCGTAACGATTTTCTCTGTCGATGTCTGAATCTTACTAAAGGTGCTTTTGTAAGTGAAGACAACTCCAGGAATGGCATAGTGCTGATAATAAATCAACGCTTCATTGGAACCTTGTGCGTTAGCTCTGGAGTAATTTGCTATCTTCAGCTGCCCGCTACGTGGAAGTAGAATACTGCTACGTGTGGTCAGGAAACTGCTGCCAAGGAAACTCTCAGAACCCTTGGCTGTCTTGAACTGACAGAATACGACTTTGATAATGTCGGAGGATTCTGTAACCGGTGTTTCCTGCTGTTGGTCGATGTCCATATAGATATTGCCGTCCTCGTCGTAGGTGATGTTCGGCTTTTGCTCAACGGGCTCGGTGGCTACTATCTTAAATGTAGTCAGCGTAAGCCGCTGGTCGATCATCGCCGTTTCCACGATGGAACGGATGTCGCGGATTGTTACCTCTTCGAGATAGGGGTAATAATCCGATGTGAACACCTTCCTGTTGTTCACATAGATGTCAATCTTAAGGGATTCAGCATCCGTCTCGAAGCTTACCTCTTCGGGCAGATGAGCACTCAGGTAGATAGGGTCGAAATCTGTAATGATGCTTGTAGCCATATTGATTATTTTTGGTGCAAAGATACGAAAGGGCGGTGGGCGGGGAAAAGACACAAAAAAAAGAATGATTGCCCCCTTAAAGGAAGGCAATCAAATCTTGTGGAGCTTCAGGAGCCATTGAAACGACCTTAGGCTCTGCCTTTTTGCGAGGCTTGCGCTGCTTCTTTGGCTTTTCCTCTGGCTGGACTTCCTGCTCTGCAGGCTTCTCAGCTTCGGATTCAGCAGATGCTGCTTTTACCTTAGCAATTTCCTCTGAGAGGGCCTTGAGGGATGCATCCTCGATATGGAATCCTGTCTGCTTTTTCAACATGAAAGCGAAACGCATGGCCTTGTAGGGACTCTTGCAGTATGCCTGACCTTGTTCTTCACCTGTGATGGCCACCATCCATACATTGTTCTCACTCTTGTTAGACTTCACTTCTGTAACGATAATAACTTTTGCTTCCATAATACTTATTTTTTAATTGTTAATACTCTATTCTTGTGATTTATACTGTTTTATAGACTTCGATGAATGTAATATCTGCCATCAGATCCATAGCCATCTGTTCTGCCTGCTCTGTGGCTTTGGCAAATGTATCTGCCTCTACCTCATACTCATAATACTCGCCATCCTCACAATTGACAACCACATTGTAGATATTGCCGGGATAATAGCGCTTGCTGTATAACCTGCTGCGAGTGAAAACTGATGTTTGTACATTCTGTGTCATAATTCTTATTTTATTAATGTTTGACTTCTTGTTAATGTAGCTCCGAGGAGCTTTTGTAATTTTTACGTGCAATAAAGAGCAGCAAGCGGAAAGTGCTTTAATGCAAGGAATTACAAGGAAAAATCATGGAATACCTCATTTTCTTTAGGCTATGACGTGAAGAAGAAAATGCGGAAGGCTGCTGTGATTTTTGTGTAGGAATAACGGCTGAGTGATACTTGCAGGGCACGGGCTTGCGCTAAATTTGCAAAGGAAAAATAAGTAAAGGGCCTCACAGGAAGCTTACATGAGAAGTCATACATGCCAGAGAAAATGGTAATGACACAGATTCTGCAAACATTCACCCAGCAGCTGGTACTGCAGGCGCTCAATTTGGCTTTACCTTCTTAGGCAATATCCAGTGTGTATCTGTATTGAATAGGATGGCAACCTCTTTTGTATGAGGTATGGGCTTTCTTATTGATGACCACAGAAAGCGGAACCGGTGGCTACTACCTTGTTTTGCCGGCAGATACAACATCGATGTCGGCAGTATAGAGAATCACGAGAAGAGTATGATAAGAAAAATGATATGGAAGCAAGTACCTTATAGTGTTGTGAAGTCCATCAAGCGTGGGTAAACAATGGAGGGTGACGATCCTGGTACTCGAAGAACTGTCAGGCATACAGATGTCCCATCAGCGCTATGCCTACCTTTTGAAGAAGAAGCGGACAGAAATAAAGAGACAGCGGACCTCTCGGCTCGCCGTCTCAGACTTTTGGGTAATATAAAAAGCATTTGCTATTATTCAGCGTCCAAGAAGCCTCGCAGGAAATTCAAGACAGAGTCCAAAGAATAAGTCAGCGATGCCCACGCTTTAGCAAAAAGTAGAGTCTCACGACTCAATGTGTCATATAGTCGTCAAATCGATACGACCTCGCGGGAATGAGGGGTACGTAAGATTTTACCAATTCGGTGGTAATACGATGTTCTTCACATCGTGCGCAGCTTCGAAGAGTGGAGAGATTTCTTCATCGGTAAAGCCGGCGATGCCGCAACCGATGCGGGTGACGAGGAACGTCAAGTTCTGGTGCTGCTTGGCAAATTCGATGAACTCGACCACATAGGGACGGATTGTGTCTACGCCACCCTGCATGGTGGGGATGGCATAGCTCTGTCCCTGCAGACCGACACCTTGGCCCATGATGGCACCGAAGTGGCGATATGCAACATATGCTGCACCTCCGCCATGCATTCCGCGAAGGTTCGATCCGAAGACGAAAATCTCGTTTGGCTGGAGCGATGTAATATGCTCCGGAGTAGTACGCTTTTCTTCCATAGTTCTTCTTTTCATGAAATCCATAGGTGCGGCACAAGGTGCTGCCTCTTCCAGCATAGGTTCGCCAACTATGCCGAAGTCCGGCATAATTTCAGGCATGTCAAAGTCCATATCAAAGTTTTGACGGAAATACGGTACGATGATGTCTTCCTTGATTTTCTTGTATTTCTGTGATATGGCTGCAGGAGTCATTCCCATCTGGGCGGCAACATCCTTAGATTTGAAGCCCTGCAGGAGAATCATATCTATGATAAGGCGTTCCTGACGTCCCATAGGAACATGGTCGCAGACATCTTCAACCATATGATTAAACTGCAGACGGAGATTACTCGAGACATCGAATGACTGGAGATAGTCCTCAAAAGTAATGCTGCCGTATTCCTTGCGGTACCATTTCAGAGCATCGAGGACTATGAAACGAAAGCCGTTGATAAGCCAGGTCTTTAGGGAAACGTTTGGGGAATGGTCCTCCAGTGGCTTCCAATCATGTTCCATCAGGAATATGGCATACTGATGGGCGAGTGAGAGGAAGTCCAGGTTCTCTTTCTCATGAAGCTGATACCGCTGGTCGAAAATATAATAGCCGACCTCACAATATCCGTAGAAATAAGTACGGATAATGTCGGCGTCGCCCTGGCGGAAGCCCCTTAGAATCTCCTTGTCAGATAGTCGTCTATAGGTCATATTATTGTTTTATGGGGCGAATATACGAAAAAAATCGTGATACTACTTAATTTTTTTCGAAAATCTTCTTTAAAGTGATAAAGACATGTTGAAAATAGTATTCACCCTTTAAAATTTACAACTATGACAGATTTAATTCCAACAAGAGTTCACAACTTGATTATTGTAGACGAAAGCGGTTCAATGGAGCGTATCCGCAAACAGGCCTTCACAGGTATGAATGAAACCCTGCAGACTGTCCGCATGATGCAGAAGAAGTACCCCAACCAGATTCAGTACGTAACGCTGATAACCTTTGACAGCGACCACACCAAACTGCACTATGACAATACGCTTGCAGACAAAACATCGGATTTGAAGTGGAAAGCGTACCATCCTTGTGCTGCCACTCCGCTTTACGATGCTATCGGAAAGGGAATCTCAAAGGTTAACGCCCAAGTAGAAGATGGCGATCATGTCCTTGTGACCATCATAACAGACGGTTACGAGAACTGTTCAGAGGAATGGTCGCTGAAGATGGTACGTACCCTTATCGAGAAGCTGAAGAAACAGAACTGGACTTTCACGCTGATTGGAACTGAAAATCTTGATGTGGAGGAGATGGCCCAGTCGTTTGCCATCGAGGAACATATGGATTTTACTCAGGATGAGAAAGGTACCAAGGAGATGTTCGCCCGTGAACGCCGGAGCCGAGAACGCTACAACTGTTGCGTAGCCGAAGGTACGGTGATGGGTAAGGGAGATTTCTTTAGGGAAGACTGATAGAAAAATAGAAGATTTGAATAATTTTATATGGATTTTTTTATTTTCTTAATTATTTTTGTTACCTTTGCTCCGCTTATTAAGCTCATACTGGTCTGGAAGTAGGCACGACCTAAATCTACCTACGTAAATTTAATTTAATAGGATATGAATAATTTTAAAAATTGCAGTTTTAATAACTGCTTTTTCATAAACTGTTAGGTTGAGGATACAAACTAGAAAACTCAACCTAACAAGATGACTAGAGGAGAAAAGTGGGGAATTTTTCTCGCAGTACTTAGTTTAATAGCTCAAGTAGCCTCTATATTTTTGTAAGAGAGTAGATAGTTCTTGAAGGGCATCAAACCCTTCAAGTTTTTTTTTGCATTTTGAAGTCCTCATTTAGATTATGTCCATAAATTCTTGTTGCATCTTGCAGGATATCAAAGTGGTCAAATGAGAGTTGCGGTAATTCTGTAATCGGGAACCACTCAGCCTTAGCAGCATCGTCCTGACCTCGAACCTCCTGAGGGGAGTCGATGATGGCGAGGTATGCCACGGTGATTGTACGACCTCGCGGATCACGGTCAACTTTAGAGTATGCTCCAATCTGATGAACGGTGGTCACTTTCAGCCCCGTCTCTTCCTCCAGCTCACGAATGGCGCATTCTTCCGTGGACTCATCCATGTTCATAAATCCGCCAGGGAATGCCCATGAACCTTTGAAAGGTTCTGCACCTCTCTGAATGAGCAGAACCTTCGGGAGTGGTTCATTTGTAATCACTACGCAATCAGCTGTAACTGCAGGTCGAGGGTATTTGTAGCTGTATTTCATTTCTATATTCTGCTTATATGTTCATAGAACTCACTTATTACCTGCTTCATTTCATTTGATAAGAAGCTCATTATTTCTTTCTTCATTTCCTCGGGTATTCCCCAGATTGCTTCAGCGATACTGCCAACGATGGCGCCCAATGTGTCGGCGTCTGCACCGAGGCTTACAGCCTTACGAACTGCATCCTCAAAGCCATCGCTGATGCCGATAATCCATAGTGCTACCGGTACTGTGCCCTGGCAAGTTTCATCGAACCGATTGATAACCTCGGCTTTATTGATGTTGATATCATAGTCAGAGAACTGGACACACTCTTTAAGAATTTCGGCAATGTGATCTGGTGCTTGTTCGCCAAACTGAAGAGCTCTGAAAATTGCAAGTGCCACGGTCTGAGCCCCTTTTATACCTTCATCATGATTATGAGAGGGGAGGGCTGTGGCTGCAGCGGCATCAAGCACCTCGTCGATATTGTTATAACAATAAGCTACTGGAGAGACTCGCATGGCTGAGCCGTTTCCAAAACTGTTGTATGGCTGAGGATTGTCGATTTGTACCCATTGAGCAAAACGTCCACCATATCCACCTTTAGGATGTGGATAACGACGGCACCAGTTGTGGATGCTCTCGCCGAAGTCGCGGTCATTTAATAAAGCATCGGCTACACCGACAGTACATATAGTATCGTCGGTGAAGCCGTTTTCTTCGGACAGCCATTCGAAATTGTAGTCATTCGTGGGATTGAATTCCCATCGGCTACCTACGATATCTCCAATGATTGCTCCTAACATACTATTTCTATTCGTTTTCTTTAAAATTCTCCACTTGTCCCATTACATCTCTAAATACCTCTGGAGTGTACTGAGGTGGATAGCCGTTTTTAACGAGACATATCTTGATGTCTAATTTAAGCTGTTCACGGACTCTTTCGTTATTAATCCAATCGGCAAATGAAGATTTTGCATCAATGATTTCACGTATTTTACATGCCAAGCTCTTACATTTTTCGTTGATTACGACACCATCAATTGTCTTATCCTCACCATAAACAAAATTGTGCTTGTCTCTAAGGTGAATAAGAATATCGTAGAATGCTTTTTCTTCAAATGTTAATCCTAACTTTCGGAAACTTTCTCTATCCTCTTTCATCCCTTTCAATATCCGAAGTGCCTGTTCTGTAGCTGCTTTAATGATATCATCCGAAGTCTCATTCTGTGTAGCCCCAGCTTCTTCCTCAGAAAGGAATTTTCTGCGCTCATGATATTGTTTGATGGTTTCTTCCAGCATTTCTTGGAACTTTTTAGATGCAACTTGGTTTGTTCTACCGTAATCAGTGATTTGCTGGCGAAGAAGTTTTATCAGCATCTCAAGTTTTGATGCTGGCATCTTTATGTCTGAAAGACGCTCGATAAATTCTGGACCAAAGATGTCCATTTCCTCACCTTCTTCAAGGATGCTCTCGACCTTGTTGTATTTTAAGGCTTCCTCCACCATCTTTGCAACACGCCTGTTCATTGTGTCTGTATCGGGGGCGTCGGTACCATTCATTTTATATACCATACCAGCAATCGCCATGAAGCATTGAGCAAGAGCAGATACATCTTCAGGGAGCTCGCCTGAAGGCTGACATATATCATAAGCTTTCCTCATTCTTTTGACATTTTGCAGGAAATATGTTTTGAATGATACAGGCTTTGTTTTCTTACCGTCTTTGCTAGTCAGATTAAATTTCTCATTTGAAGAGAAAACATACTCTGCAGCCTTAGCAAGAAGAATGTATCGCCTAGCTGGATCAGTCTTAACGTCCAAGAAAGGTGTAAGGTCATAATCCTTAAACAGCGATTTAAGAATTTCCAACTGCTGCAGGAATAAAACAGTCGCTTGTTCGACGTCGTCTTCTGTAGGAGCTACAGAACCACCGCCTCCATACATTTTCCTAGCCTCTAACATTTGGTCGCGGATTCCAATGTAGTCGACTATTAAACCATATTCCTTTCCAGGAAATTTTCGATTTGCGCGGCTAATTGTCTGTATTAGTGAATGCTTCTGTAACGGTTTGTCATTATACATATATGTCAGACAGTCGACGTCGAATCCTGTAATCCACATGTCTACAACAAGAGCGATACGGAAATTTGAGTGGACCTGTTTAAAAGCAGCATCAAATTTATCTGTACGCTTGTCGTTTTTAACGCCACCAAGATAATCATACATATCTTTTGCATCATTACTAGCAACACTCGCAACCATTGCAAGCATTGGAACTTTCTCCATCTTATCGAGCTCTTCCTTTGGTACTTCAACGCCTTCAGGAGTCTTCCTTTCTTCGAACCATTCTGGATAGCGATCCTTGAATTTCAAAAGTAATGCATATGCTATTTCTCTTTTAGAACTTACAATCATGGCCTTTTGTACTCTGTCAGGGTCATTAGCTACAGCAGCTACATAATGATCATGTATGTCCACAGCCAATTTATCAAGTCTGTCGGATTCACCAAGTATTACTTCTAGAGAACTCATAGCTTTCTTGCTCTTTGCTATATCCTCCTTAGTAGAACCTTCTTCTGCACATTTCGCATAATATGCTTCTATCTCTTTAGCTTTCTCTTGGTCAAGAAGAACCTTAGCTATTCTTGGATGGTATTTTATTGGCACAGTAATTTCATCTGCTACAGCCTGGTCCATAGTATATCGGTCAATTTCCTTACCGAATGTCTGGTATGTCTCTTCAATAGGAGTTCCTGTAAATCCTACGAATGTAGCATGGGGAAATGCCTCACGTAGTACTGTAGCATAAGGCTTGGATATCAAAGCCTTCATATTCTCGTCGTCATCATCGCTGAATTTTATACGACGAGAGCCTTCTATCTGTGTTCTATGAGCTTCGTCACTGAAACAGATAATATTAGAACGTTCGTTAATAAGCCCGATGGGGTCATCCTTTCTGTCGCAGAATTTTTGTATGGTACAAATAAAGAATCCTCCACTTTCACGAGCTTTGAGCTCTTCGCGAAGTTTTTTTCTACTGGGGACAGTCTCTACAACTCCTAAGCCTAGGAACTCTTCACTCTTCATAAACAGTTTTGCACCCTGTTTCTGAAGATCGTCACGGTCAACAATCATTAAAATTGTAGGCGAACCAATATCATTCATACACCTCATAGAGAGCTGGCGAGCTAAAAATGCCATGGTGTAAGTCTTACCACATCCAGTAGCGCCAAAATATGTACCACCTTTTCCGTCGCCATTGCCAGCCTGCTGCTCTTTAACTGACTTGACTACGCTTTCTCGTAACAGACGAGCTGCGAAGAATTGTGGGTATCGACAAACAATTTCTTTCTCGTCGCAGTCGAATTCCTCGTCTTGGAAAAGTATGTAGTCCCTAAAGATTTCAAGGAATCTGTCAGGGCGATAAACACCTTTAACCATCGTAGATAATTCTTCAAATGGCATGGTCGAAATTTCATCTTCGTTCTCGACTCTTCGCCATGCATAGAAATGCTCGTATGGAGTTCGAACTGTACCAAGACGTGTCTTAACACCATCGCTAATGCATGCTAGTGGGCAATAATGAAGTAATTCTGGAATATCTCTCCAATAGCGTATGTTTATTTGCTCCCACGCGTCATTAATGGTGGCCTTTTCATCTGCAGGATTCTTTAGTTCAATAATGCATACGGGTAATCCATTTACATATAAGAGGACGTCAGGACGCCTATTCTTCACTTCGCCATTATTGATATAATCTACAGTAAACTGATTGATAACCCTAAAAATATTGTTTTCTATATTTTTAAAGTCGATATAGTTGATGGTCTTTGTCGCACCTTTCTTGGAAACATATTGTACACCATTAACCATCCAGCCATATACTTTATGCAATGTGGCAAAGTCGGTATCTGCACCAATGAGCCTGATGTTTTCTGCCAGCTGGCAAATCTCATCATCTTCTAAGTCCTCATTCGTTTTCTCTAAGAAATGAATGAGGTCGTCCATATAAAGAACTTCTCTTCTACTTGCTCTTGGAATATTATCCCCATACAAGTATTGCCAGTTTTCATTTTCCAAAAAGGAAATGAGTGCATTTTCATAGTCGCTTTCTACAAAGTGACCATTGATGTTTTTAAGTTTCTTTGCCATATTGTTCTTAGTTATTTGTTTCTAATGAACCTTTTATTAAAATAGGACACATCTTATTGAGTTGCTCTTTCAGTTGAGAAGCTATACGCTGACGTTCAATATAGCAGCGATGTATTTTTACAATATCTCGCTGTGTCCCTATATTCGGAATCGGGATTTTGACATCCTTCATATCATCCATGGTGAAAACTTCTCTCGCGCTACCCCATGAGTTGAATCGGGCATATCTATCAAACTCAGGTCTGCTTAAATACATAAATAGATATTCAGGATCTAATTTGTCTTTGTCTGAAATATCGAATACATTATAGGCAGATGATACAATATATGTATCTTCAGAGTCATTATAAGCAATTGTAATTTTATCACCGTTTCTTGAGGTTACGGGTACAAAAGCAAAGTATTTTGGCTTCACGAGGATATATGGAGATAGAGAGACATCCATCATATCAGCTTTCGTGTCAATGAAAACTTTTTGTATAGATATTCCTCGAAGGTTTTCTAGCGTATACTTGTTGTCAGCATTTCTTTCATCACACTGGATGATATACTCACCAATTGTTTCTTTTTTACATTTCTTTTTTAACTGATCAATATATCCATCGCATACGAGTTTTAAATCATCGACTCTGCTTTGGTATGATTCAAGATTTTTTTGAAGAGCCATATAAACATCAACGAATTTACGTTGCACCTCGATTGAGGGGAGTGTTATGTCAATGTCACAAAAATCTTCCCAAGACAGACCTTGTCGTATAGATGAATCTGTGTGGAACCAAAAATATCTATCCTTTTCAGATGATTTCAGAAGTATAAAGAAATATTCTTTAAGAAGAAGGTCTTCATGCTTTAATTTGAAAACAGTATATGCAGGACTGACTACTTTATTTTTTTTACTATGATTGAGTGCGATGGGCAGTACTTCATCTCTTCCAACATGCATCAAATTACACGCAAAATAATCTGATGGAACAATTTTATAATTGCTCGTGTCGTCGCCAACTTGTCTTGCTGGTTCAAAGAATTCCTTGTCTATATTAATCCCTGAAATTTGATCTGGCAATAAGTTGGCGATGCCGCATTTTTCATTATACGGCTCAACAAAGTATCCAATATTATATTTAGTTAATCCCATATCCAATACCATTAAATGCTTCTTCCAACATCTTCTGTGATTCTTTCTCTTGCTGAATTAATTTTTGCATTTCTTGCTGTATTCGTACCATTTCTTTTGGATAATCAATTTCCAAATCATGGTCGATAAACTTGATGTATTTACTTGGTACAAGAGTCCAATTGTTCTCTTTAATTCCTCCTTCTCCTTCAACACTTACACTTTTATATAATTCTGGCTCTTCAAAATGATTGCCGTCGGTTCCTTTTGCTTGCCATTGATGATAGATTTCTGCAGCGCGCTTAATCTGCTCTGAGCTAAGAAGTACTTTCTTTTTTTGTTCACCTTTAACAGGATTTTCCATCCATCTTCTGAGGTCCATAAATAGAATCTCTTTTTCTCTATTTCTGAGTTCACGCCCATGATATGTCCCTCCCTTTTTATTCTGATTCAGAATCCAAAAGGTAACACTAATGTCTGTAGAAATAAAGAGATCTCTTGGCAGAATAATTATTGCTTCCACCTTATCGGCTTCTATGAGTTTTTTACGTATTTCTAGTGCATCAGGGTCACCTAAGGCACCGTTTGCAAGAAGGAAACCTGCAACTCCCGACAATGGCTTAAGATGTGATAGCATGTGAAGAATCCAGGCATAGTTTGCGTTACTTTCTGGAGGTGTACCATAGTCAGTCCATCGCGCATCGCCTTTAAG
This sequence comes from Prevotella sp. E15-22, assembly GCF_023204875.1. Taxonomy (NCBI): domain Bacteria; kingdom Pseudomonadati; phylum Bacteroidota; class Bacteroidia; order Bacteroidales; family Prevotellaceae; genus Prevotella; species Prevotella sp. E15-22. The sequence continues at coordinate 1,290,737 of NZ_CP096247.1, read as the reverse complement.
TTTGTCTGTCCACCATCCTTTAAGATTGAATGGTGGATTAGCCATTATGTAATCGAAGTAAAGTCCCTTATGCAGGTCGTTTGTGAAAGATGAATCACTTTCGCTTCCAAGATTGTGACTGATTCCACGAAGAGCAAGGTTCATCTTTGCAAGGCGATAGGTAGCTGCCTCTTTCTCCTGGCCATACACATTAATACGACTGATGTCCCCTTGTTTGGCTTTAACCAACTCTGAGCTCTGGATAAACATTCCACCAGAACCACAGCAGGGGTCATAAAGTGTACCATCAAATGGCTCGATTACTGTAGCAATTAGCTGTACCACATCGTGCGGCGTGTAAAATTCTCCTTCTTCCTTAGTGGCATTTACTGCAAACTCTTTAAGAAAATACTCGTATACACGTCCAATGAGATCCTTTTCTTCCCCAAAAGCTTTGTGACTGATTTTATTTACCTCGTCAATGATTTTCTTCATATCATTGGCTCCGATATTTCTTTGTGTAAACGTACCTTCAACGAAGCACCCTTTTAACTGTTTGTTTGCTTGAGCGACGCTTTTTAGAGCATTATCAAGTGCTACATTTAGATTTGGCGCAGCAGTATTAATAATAGTAGACCATCTTGCTTCAATAGGAAGATCGAATGTTCCATCAGCGAATGTGGCATCATCAAAGAAAGCCTTGCGGATTTCTTCGTTATCTGGATCTAATCCCTGCTCGATAAGGGTTTTTCGTAGATTGGCTACACCATCTTCGTATTTTTCCCCGATAAATCGGAGGAATACGAGGGTAAGCATCATATCTCTTTTTTCAAAAAAAGAACCAGAATTCTTAGCATTCCTAAGAATATCCCTACACTTGAAAAGAATATTATCAAGATTAAGTGTTTCTTCTTTTTTACTTGTTTTCTTTGCCATATTTTGATCGTGTTATTTATTTGTCTATCTTTTATTCCCCATAGGGGTGTATATAATTTGAGGGCGCTCCTCCCATTCCTTTCGAGCATTTTCTCTTTTGATTTTGGCTTTTCTCTTTGCCTTTTCTTTTGCTCTACGGTCTTGTTCTTTAGCCCTTTGTTTCTTTTTGCGCAGTTCTTTTTCTATTCGATCTTTGCTTTCGCCATTGGCCAACGTAACTCCATCTGGAATCGCACAGCGTCTCCAGACTCTACCTTGTGTATCAGTTACGTTTCTATTTGCCATTTGCTTCTTCTGATTTCCACCAATCTGATGGATATTTTTTCTGCTCACTATCTATCCAAGCCTCTGTACCTTGATAGGATGTACCAGCACAGAAGGATGCAGCACCTGATGGTGAGCTAACTAATTCAGATAAATCGATGTCCTGCTGCAAAATGTATAATTCGCCATCTTTTAGAGCAAGTTTCTTGTTAGCCATCACTTGTTTCCTGAATTCAGCCAATCCTTTGGGACAACTCTTGAAAGTTTCGCCAATGATAGTGCTGCCACTAGTAATAATATAGCGTTTGCTCTCACGATAGAAGTTCAAGAAAGCAAGCATACCATACTTGGGCATGTGCATCTTGAACTCCATGTATTTCTCTACCTCTGGCATCTTCTCCGGACGATCAAACACCTTGCAGCCATAGAAGCGAGTCAAAAACTGAATGTCCTCGAAGAAAAGCTCCATTTCATTTTGCTTGTCAGCTGAGAGGTGTGGCTCGTTGATATCCTTCGAGTTTTCGATGATATAATTGTTAGCTTCCTTAGCAGCTTTCCAACCAAGATATTCAAGATAAAGTGCTTCACTTGGGAATATCTCGTCTGACTTTGATACAAAAACTAGGGCCGTGTCCCAAAAGTCTTTCTTTTGCTTGTGGTCGTTTACACGATTTGTGAAGTCGTTGGTCTGGCCAACATAGGCCATAGGTTTCATGTTTTTATCTCGTCCCAGCAGAATGTAGAAACCATACTGCTGCAAGTGTGGCTGCTTCTTGGCTACTTCAGCCACTTTGTTGCGAGGCAGAACAAAGCACTCGCACGACTTGGTGCTACCCATATCAATGATACGAGCACCTTCTAAAGTCTTGTCGAGCAACTTAGTATAAACAGTAAGTATTGCCATATCTCTTGACTTTTAGAACTCAGCTTTTTTATTGACCTCTACTATCTACAACTTCAATTTTCCTTTCCACGTTTACTTCTAAATCCTCCTTAACAAATAGTTTGTAGTAGTCCCTAAACGTTTTCATACGTGTAATGTAAACGGGTACTTCTTCGCCAATTTTGCCATACTGGAGAATTAGATTGTTAACGTAAGGAATAATAGACTCATTAAGGTTTTTCTCTTCAAATCTTACCCATATGTCATTGCCTTTCTCGTCTTTCACATAACCGCCTGTTGGCAATTCTCCATAGCCATGTTCCACATTATCAATGAAATTCTTTAATAATGTCTTCTTAACATTCTCCATGTTGCCAAGAACCAAGTTGTTTCTTAAGTATCTGGCCATTCCAGACTTTGTTTCAAAAACAGATTCATTGAAATGATCTTTCTTTAGTGCCTTTATATCGTTGGTCATCCCCCATATCTTGAAGAACAGAATAATCTCCAAAATCCCCCATACAATCATAATTATTCCCATAAAGGTAATCCATCCAGGCATTTCATAGCTTGATGATGAATAACTACCGTAGTATGCAAAACTACTTGAAGCTGCTATTGCAGCTGATGCTAAGGCAAAGATTCTTTTCATAATTCTATATTGTTTGTAGTTTTATTTTCAAATAAACAATAATATTCTGGATTCATTATGTCTTAATCTCTATATAAATCAATGGAGCAGACATTAATGTATTTACTCAAGTACACATTCTCTGCAGGCGTCAGGACCTGTGTTGCTTTTTTGAAAGCTTCAATATTATCATCAGTTTCTGCAGACTTTCCATTCTTCAGTATACACTCAAAACTCTTGCGCCAAATTATTATAGCATTTCTCAAGTTACTGCTGATATCTGGTAACTCCGATGTTGAAAGTGATACAACATTGAAATTGTAATCTGGGTAACTTAATTGTAGATCCTTTTCACTTATTGAAGAATTATCAGGTTTCAACTTTGATGTTATAGCTATTGCTCCATCTACAAACACCGTAGTATAATTTGAAAGAGATTTTATGAGATTATATAAACTATCATTTTTTACACTGTCTTGTGGTATGATATACTTACAGTCCAAGTCAATTTTAAAATACTCTTGTGGCTCTATTTGAATTTCAAATTCCAAAACCTTTGAATTACCAATGTTATTTGCTCTGATTTGCTCTATTCGACCTTTTACGTTGTGAAAAATGCCAAGACTGTCCTGTAGCAATACCAGACCATCTTCGCGCTCCTGCCACAATTCGTCCATCTGGATAGAGTTACCAGTGTTATATCTAGCCTCTTTATATTTGAGTAAATACTCAACAAGTTCGTTTTGTTTCTCTTTTGGATGCTGCATTCTTGGACCACAAGAAGCAAGTAGGGCTACTGCCAATAAAAGAATAATTTTCTTCATACCTTTATAGAATTTAGTTATTAGATATTAAATAGATTATAATCCTCAGGCATCATCATATCCCAATCTTCAAGAGCCTCTATAGGGGAGAGACTTTTGCGCCGAGCAAGTTTATACTCGTATGTAAGGCCATAGCGTGAAGCTATACGCATGGCAATGCGATCTTGATGGAAGTATTTATTTCTTTTTCTGAACATTCTGTTTAAACTATCTCAACCTCCCCAACAAGTATTCCGGCAGGCGACCAAGCCTATTAATACACTGCAAGGGAGAAACTTTTTCTCTATGTCGTTTAGGCACAAATGCCTTGGTGGTCTTTGTCGGGTAGTAGTAATGGAAAACCAAAACTGCTAATTGGCTACAAATATAGCTAAATTTTAACAAACTAAGTTAGTTAAGCGGATTTATTTAATAAAAATTTTCGTAATAGGGCGAAATCAAGCCAATTTAATATTTAAAATGCCGATAAAACCATTGGTTTTAGATTGTAGCATCAATTACCCGCTCTCGATTCTTTAAGAGTACCGAGAGTGGGGAAGTGGAACATTAATGAGCTAATAATGGGTAATGTGTTTGGTGTAGAAATCCTTCAGGGGGAAATCCTTGTTGGGGATATAGGAGACGCCTTCAGCTGCACACATGCGGACGATGTTTGAGATTGGAATTTTGACGGAAGTATCGTTGTCAGAGTCATGGCCAAGAAGATAATATTTGGAGTTATCCTTCAAGATAAAATAAGGGTGGATGGTAGACTCACGCCGTTTCTCGTCAATACTAGGATAGTAGGTGATGGAAATGGGCGTCTTGGTGCGGATAAACTCATAAAGAGCACGGTAACGCTTACAGTCTGTACTTGAAGGAATGTTCTTGTAAAGTACAATTGGGTCGCTGGCTGGGTCGAGATCAAACATATCCGCGAGGCGCTTCGAAAGCTCCATATACATCAATGTACCCTGTATTTCATCGCTGAAGCGGATTGCCAGTAGTGCTGATTGAATATGCTGAAGTTCTCCAAAAGTCAATACATTATTGTAAATTGTAAAATTCGGGTCTTCATAACGGAAATAAACATTGAAGCTTTTCTTATGAGCTTCCAGTTTTTGTTTGTAACGATACCTTATAGTGTCCAAGTCTCTACGTATGGTAGTTAAAGAAACAGGTCCATACCCCTCAAATTTGAGAGATTCATTCACTATATCTAGTATCTCATACACGGAGTACCCGCGCCTTTTATGCAGTAGTCGGTCGATGATGATCTCACGAGCTACAGAATGTTTCGTGTTTGCCATCTTTGTTATTATTTCTCTTTGTCTAATAAAATCGGCGGCAAAATTAGACAAAAAGATGAATATTTAACCAAAAAGAGAAAAAAAACTAAGTTAGATAGGTGTTTTTGTCTGATTTGTGGCTAAAACTTTCCATTTGGTGCACACTTTTGCGATTAATTAAGCAAAGTGGTGTCCATGATAGATGGTATGACAGAGGAAGAATTATCCTCGTCTGAAAGGTGCTGCTTGTAATGATTGTACGTTTGTTTAAGGATATCATCAAAAGAAGCTTTGAGGTCGTGCTTGTAGTCGAACTCCTTTTCCGTCACCTGCAGAACGTGACCTGCAGCCATAGCTATGGCACCCAGATAAAAGGCTGGCTTCTGGAATTTTGAACCTCTCTTGCTGAAAACTTCGAGGAAAGCTTCCTCAAGGTCGTAAGCAAGGGAACCGATGTTTTCATTCCAGAGCTTCTGCAGCTCCTCGTCTGTAGGATTCTTTTTCATTTTTATTGGATTTTAGAAATAGATGGTTGTATCACCGAGCCATTCATCATTAATCTTGATGCTTATGCCAGTATTTATAGTGAGCTTATAGCCAAATCCAGCTGCTGCATTTACCATGTTGTCAACAGTAGGCTGGAAATATTCGTCATACTGATCATTTAAATTCTTGTTCATGTGGTCGCAGAACTTATGGCCGAATGAAAATACGCTATCAGCTGAGGTTTCCGGAAGGCCTTTGCTCTCGATGTATAACAGTTCCATTGTTCTTGGAGCTGGCTGTTCTATGGTGTCGTTCTTGTTACAACTTGCAAAACTGATGACAAGTGATGCGAACACCATACAGAATGCACCTTTTAGGGAGAATACTTTCGATATTATATTCATCTTATCTTTTCCATTTTTGTACAAAACCTCGGCAAAGGTACATAAAATATACGAAAGAAAGCCATTTAATAGTTTTTTTTCACAAAACTCCACCAAGGGCGATGGGATAGACGTCGTGCTGGGGGAACTTCTCACAGCCGATATACAGTGTATCGAAAGCGTCGGTGCCGTCGGTACGGTGCTCGAGCAGGTCCTCTTCGGACTCCGGCTGCTTTTCCATAGACTTGTTCTTGCGGAAGCCGAGGCGCCCACGTTCGACACCGGCAGACTGAATGGCCAGGATAAGGTCATCGTTATTCTGGCGATTGAAGAACGGCATGAGGCGCTGCTTGCCAGCGAAGCCCTGATTGATGAGGAGGTACTTCTCGTCGTGGCGCATCGGGTTGCCCAGGTACACATCCTGTACCTGCCACCCGTGGCGCTCAAACTCATGGACGACGACATAGCGGAAGTCCTGGTCGTTAACGGCATAGTTCGAGCCGAGGGCCGTGGCGTCGTAGTAGAAGATGACCGTCTTGTTCTGATGATAAGCGTAGTATGCGCAGAAATCATCGACCAAGGCGGGAATCTTACGTTCGAATTTGACGTAGAAGGATTTGAGGACGTTCAAGCGGTTGCCGCTTGGCTGTCCTGCTACAATCCAGTTTATATTGGCATTGTAGTCCATGCCGATGCAAATTGGGGCCAGAGGGTTAACGTCTTCATCGGCGCGGCTGTCTATGCTGCTGCCGAGGGTGGAGAACTGCGACGCGGCTTTTATGTCGTAGTTCTGCTGGCTTGTCTCTTTCAGGATCTTGTCATAACCGAGTTCGTCGAGGTACGCAAAGTTCGAGGCATCATACTTGTGATGCTCCTGCATCGACGAATAGAAACCGTCGTGCGTGATACCTATGCGCTGACACAGAATACTGGTCTGGAATGTTTTCGGAGTCAAGTCGCGCTTCATCTGACGAAGATACTCTTCGCCCAGGAGCTGCAAGTTCTCAATGGTGCTGTACTCCTTGTAGTACACCGCCACTGAGCGGAACTTGTTCAGCGACTGGTCCAACCATTTGAGATAGCCCTTCAGGTACTGGGGAATAGGTTGGTGCTGTTCTTTCAGGCGGGCAATACGCTCTTTTGTCTCCCAAATCTTGTAGATGGTGCCCTGAATCGCCTCGATGAGCTGGGGATCCATCTTTTCCCGATAATGCAGGAACCAGGAACCTTTCTGCGTCTGGGGCATATCGGAGAGAACCATCATGGCGTGGTTGAAAGAATGATGGCCGAAGTACGAGCGAATACCGCCGTTGGCAGGTAGTGTCTCATCCTTCAGCTTATTGTAATCAATGAACTTGGCCTCGTCAATGAGAAGCCAAGATAGGGTCAGAGAGTTAGAAGAACCAGGGCGGTCCTGAGAGATGATAACTGCTATGGAGCCGTTGTAAAAGGTGATGACGTGCTCATAGTCAGCAGGCTCGGTGATGGGCTTACCGAAGGACTTTGGCGGCTTACGGCCAACCACATAGTGGATGCCGTTTAAGTAGCCCCAGCGCTTCCATGCAGCCAACAGTCCAGGGATGGTGTTCGTGAGGCCATGCTTGAATGTCGGTACCACGATACCACCCGTACTGCCCGGCATTCGCTGCATATTACGCAGCACGAATGGCGAGGCGATAGAGTCCGTCTTACCAGTACGACGGCCAGCGACAATGACTGTTGTCTTGGCGCCGATGTACTGGGCCATGAGCTGTGGCTTGTTGAAGTACACACGCTTCTCGTGCTGGCGGGCTTCAATGTCCCAAGCCTTGGTTAAATCATTCTGCTGGCTCATCTTTCTTTTCGTCGAAAATCTCTTCAAAGTTCATGTCGGCTTCCTCGTACTCGATATTCAGCGTATCAGGGTTAGAAGCGCCCAGTTCCTTGGTAAGCTTCTTGATACGTTCGTCGATGTTAGGTACAGGATTGATACCAACGACACGTGGATCGGTGGTGGGGAAGAAGGGCTGCACTACTATCATGTGATATGGTACGGCTGTCTCGTCCTCGACGTCGATGCGGTTGTATTTAGCGTAGGAAGTGGCGGCTTTTTCCATTGTCTTTGTATCCTTGCGCTTCTTGGCCATCTGGTACGTCTCCAGTATCATCTCATTATAGCGCCAACGGTGATAGTCGCGTGAGGCCTCTGAGAGATTTGGTAACAGGGACTTCACGATTTTCAGGTCAGCGTAGGCAGTGACCTTGCTGATGCCGTAACGCTGCATGATCTCATCCACGAACTGGCGGTCTTTAGCGTCGCAGTTAGAGATACACCACGTCACCATATCACGCAGGCGGAGAATGTGGTCAACCTGTGTGATAGCATACTTGGCCTCTAAGTCTTCACGCTGTGTGTAGAGGTCAGCTCGGGCGATATCTATGATACTGGGTAGTGGCATTATTCGTCGTCTTCCATATCCATGAGATTCTTCTGGGCGTTCTCTAGGGCGAGGGGAGAACCCACATAAGCCAACTGCATTTCCTGATGCAGCAGCTTCACCTTTGAAGCGGCCTTGCCCTTGTGGTAACGCTTGCTGACTTCAGTAGAACGGTCGGCAATATCCTCGCGGAGCTTCTCTGCGGGAATGTCGAAAAGTACGGCTATATCTGAGATCTTTAGGTAGATAGAGGCGTATTGCTCTACTTGATTGAGCATTTCTTCGGTGTATTCTACTTTTTTCATGATGGCTTATTGGTCTTGGATTCGTTGAATGAAAAGGTCGTAAAGCGGAACGCTGTGATTTTCGATTAAATCGGTAATCTCTGCGTGCAAGCGGGCGAAGATGGCCTTGTCCGTCGATATAAACGCTGACTCGTGGCGGTTGCCTCGGGTCAGGTTCTGTGAGGTAATGACTGAGACTGTAGCGCCAGACTCAGCCTGTACCAGCAGAATCTTCGAGTGATTGTCAGTGAGAAAGGTGCGCTGAATTACCTGTGTCATGAATGACCAGAGCTTCAGTGTTTTGTTCGTGGCCTTGTGGTCAAGAACCAGATTGAACTCGCTGACGCGCCCTGATTTTTCGATGAAAAACAGTCGGCGCAGGAACTCCTCGGAGATAGAGAATGAAGTTTGCCACACCTTGGCTGTGCCTACCTGCTCCAGAATCCATTCAAGTAGGTCGGCTACCTGAACGGCATTGGAGAGATAGGCTTGTGAAGGGCACTCTGAGAGTGGCTTCACAACGTCAGCCATGGATGCGGTACGTTTCATTTCTTAGCGGGCTTCTTTGTGGTACGCTTAGTAGTGGCCTTCTTCTTAGGCTTTGCCTCAGAAGTAGCGGGCTCCTCTGCAGGCTGCTCAGATGATTCGGTTAATTCTTTGGGATTAACCGATACATCGGCAGGATTAACCGATGCTTCGGACACTTTGTCGGTGTTATCGGAAGCAGGCTCTGACTCGATGGAATCTTCATTTTCAGGGCTGGGCTCTTCGACTGTTACTGGAGTACCAGGAATAAAGTGGTCGTAGATGTCCCAGTTCTGAACGCGCTTCTTATCGAGGGAAATGATTTCCTTCAGGAACGGATAACGCTCACTGTCTGGGCAGGTGGCGTTATCGAGGCTGAGTGAGCGTAGTTTCATATGCAGCTCACGCATACGATGAACGATGTCCAGATTCTCTACATAAAGTGCCTGAATCTCTTCGGGCAGATCGTCGTGGTCTGGACGCTTGCCAGCCTTAAAATCGGCAAATTCCTCGGATTTGCCGGCATCGGCTGTGCTTGAATCTGCGGCAGGTTTGATAACCTTTTTCACGATTTCATCGACCTCGGACTGCATCTGGCAGACCTGGTCGCGGGTGAGCTTCTGAAGACGGAAATTGAGGTACTTCTGAAGCTGACCTTTGATGAATTCTGCCTTCCCTTTAGGGTTGATAGAGATGTTATGATACATGATACGGTTGCCCGTAAGCTGGAGCAGCAGAAGGGCACCTTCGTCCCAATCTTTCTGGCTGTCAGGTGTGTTCACCCAAGCCTGCAATTTGGAAGTGAATTGTGGGTCTTGATTCATATTCTTTGAGTTATGTTTTACTTTAGAGTTTGTTATTTATCCCGCTGAGAAACAGGAGGTTCTTATTAAATGGTTCAAGTGCTCTTTGCATAGCTTGAAGTGTCTGACCAGTGGTCACGAAGTCATCAAAACAGATGATGTTCTGCTCCTTTGGAACGATGTTCACATCGAAGATGGCACCTACGCGCTGCTTGGTTCGGCAAGAGCAAACATCCTCGTAAAACGGGATGTCAAGACGTGCTGCTATATCTTCCGAAATGCGGGTGGCAAAGTTCTTCACAAGGTGACGTCGCTTAGGCGTGGTGATGATGCACCAGGAGCCTTTCGAGAGGTCAGGTCCGATAAGCTCATGAACGAATGAGACCATCGTGGTGGCGAAGAACGGAACCATACTGTCATCGGCTTTGATATCAGTGAGCGTTCGGCCATAGACAGACTTCTGCCAGTACGAGAGGAAGAACAGGCCAGAGCGGCGTGTCAGGCGGGGGCGCGGTGTGAAGTCGCAACGCGCTTCCACCGTCTTATCCCATCCTTTGCGCTTCTGTTCAGCAAATATATCCTGCTCGCGCTTTGCCTGAATATCTTTTAGAGCAAGCTGCGCACTCCCGATATCAGGGACTTCTATCTCTGATAGCAGGTCGCCCATATCTATTGGAGTGCGCATTCTCTTTTGATTACTTAATATTGTTTCTTAGACTAGTCGCCATTTGGCTCAACTATATTGACGGTGAACCACTTCTTATAACCGGCATATATATCAATGGTTCTAGGAGCTTTAATTGGGACTGATCCACTGCCACCCCATGTTGCCTCCGTACCATTAGCATTCATGGCGATTCCAACATCTTCGTCCTCTCCACTTACCCAGAGAGCAACACGAGACATCTTGACACCAGTGACTTTGAGAGAAGAGAAACTGTTGTAGATAGTTATAGTACCTTTTGCTGGGTCAACTTTTGAGCCATTGACATACGCCTCAAGGTATTGAGCGTCATTAATTACTACGGTACTACCGCCTGAAGTGCTGCCTCCTGTACTACCACCAGTATTGCTGCCTGAAGAGCTTGAAGAAGTGAGGGTGATAGTGAACCAGAGTACATCATATCTGTTGTCGCCTGTTCCTTCCTGACGGTAAATCTTAACTGTCTTAGGAGCGGTGATTACATCTGTGCAAGTAGCTGATGTGCCTGCGGCGTTGATTTCAATCTCGGTCTCCATCTCATTACCAGCTATATAAGAGAGGTATGACATGTTAGAACCACTGAACTTCATAGAAGTCAGGTTGCCACTTATACTAATGGTACTACCTTTGCTAACACTGCGTGACTGACCATTGATTACAACGGTACTGTTGTAAGTGGGATTCTGCGAACTGGAGTTATTCCCATTTCCGCTATTGTTGCCACTGCCAGAGTTGTTACCGCTGCCAGTGGCCGGATTAGGGTTTGCAGTAAACGTGCCGTCGTCTGTATCAATAGAACCAGAATAGAAAGGTGCTGGGCACTCGTCGGTGGCTTCCACATTGATGGTGGTAGAGGTGGAACCTGTAGCACCCTGTCCCAGATCCTGGGCAACTGAGGTCTTTGTTGGCCATTTGTCAGAGCCAACGACACGGACAGCGCCACGCATATCCTCCACGAGGAATACGTTATCGTTGTTGTTCAGGTAAGCAGCTGCTGCAGATGCCTCCTGGTCAACACCCGGATGAACGGCTACCAGCTTGTTCAGCTGGGTCTGCGATGGGTACTCGCCCTGAGCCTCAGAAGTCAGCTGAGACTTGTCGGAGATGATATCGATAAACTTCCACTTCGCGTCGGCACGCAGGACGAAGTCGCCTATATAAGTGGCAGAAGTCAGTCGGCCGTTAGCATCGTGCTGAAGCGTAGGCCACTGCAGGATGTCATACTTGGAAATGTAATAAATACGGCGCTTTACGCCAGGAAGCTCGGGTTTGCCTTGGCACCACGCGAGCGATCTTTGTACTGATGAACAATCAGGCATACTTATAATGTTTAAGGGTTATTGATTTAAAAGAAAATGGGAGTCAGAGCCTTCACAGGTACCGGCTCCCCAAAACTCAGACGAAAATGAAAAAGGTTTTAATAATATGAAGAACAACAGATTATTACATGAGTGTCAGATTCTGTTTAACCTTCGCCACCTTCTCCAGCGTTTGCGCTTCCCTGAGCAGGAGCACCGATTTCAATGACCTTCAGGCGGCGCTTGTCGATAGACTCGAACTGACAGCCGAAGAACATGGTGGCGATATACGAGAGGATGAATGGCTCATACTCCTTGACCATAACGTTCTCCGTATCACCCATTTGGTCGTAGCCGACAAGCATGTTGATCTTTGGAGAAACATGGATGAACTTAGAGTCAGCCTTGTTGGCCAGCGGACAGAGAATCAGCTTGCCGTTAGAACCTTCGACGGCGTTCTGATTATACTGGTTGTTGTAGTTGATACCCGCATGAGTCAAGAGATAGCCCTCGTTGTACTTGTCGGCGAAGTCCTGTGAGCAGTACATGTAACAAGTCTGAGCACGAAGATGAGGATCCAGGGAGAAGAGAACCGACTTGGCGATATCCACGGCGTTTGCGGTGGTGACTGCGTCGGTGAACTTCATATAGTTGCCTTCCTCCTTGGCAATCTTTCCGTCCTTGATTTCCTGCTCGGTGATGGTGTCGAAACCGTCGAAGAGGTCGAGGGTGGTGTCACCAGAGGCGTTGCGCTTACCTGCCCAGATGGCGTTGTTAAGGTTCTCCGACAATGACTTGGCAATCAGAGCCAGTACGTGCTTGGCTGTGGGTGCCTGCATCTGACCGTCGCCCTTGGTGTCGCCGATGGCGCCAAGAAGGGTGGAGATGGCGCTGTTAGGCTCGAACTGAGCCACTACCGAACCAAAGAATGTCTCCAGTGTGCGGAAGTCCAGGTCGAGATTGAAGCTAGAACGACGTGTGGGCTTGTAGGGGGCGAACTGAGCGTTGCCGTTGAGTGCTGCCACACTCTCCTTGTAACGGATGCCCGGTCGGCCAGTCATGAACTTTAATGTGTCCTGAATACCGATGATGGGCAGCATGAGGAGGTCCTTGCGGTACTTACGAGCCGCGTCCTGATACTCCTCCAGAGTAAATTGAAGTTTTCCTGCCATAAAAATGATAAGGTTTAATGGTTGATGTTTAGTTTTGAGTTGATGTCAAGAGGTTAAGGCAGTGCGTCGAAGAGTGACTGCGCATTGGCACGTGACTCGAAGTACAGCTCAGCTTCCGTCTTCTCAACGTTCTGCTGCTGGTGCTGGTCATTAACCACGTGGGCGGTAGTGTCACCTGGTTTTTTCTTTAACGTGTTTACCTCGGCCTGAAGCTGTGTGTTAGCCTCTGTGAGTGTCTGTTTCTCGTTCTTGAGCGTCTGGATCTGGGCGTTCAAGTCGTTGATGGTCTGCTTGTCCGCGCTGATGGCCGACTCGATAGAATCCAGCTGAGCGTCGTCAAGTGTGATTTTGCCGTCCTGACTGAGCAGGTGCTCGCAAGTGAGGATAGCACAGATAGAAGTGAAGATCTTTTTCATTGGGTTTACGGTTTGTGAATTAATAAGTTCTGGTTTCTTAGAATTGCTGAAGCACTGAGTCAGCGCGTTCAGGAACTTGGCGAATGCAGACTGGTCCTGCGCAGTCAGGTGCATAGTAGGCATATTTGGAATAGGAATGCCTGCAGCTGACATGGCGCTGGCCATGGTGTCGGTGAGTACGGGGGCATCCTCGTCCTCGTAGTCAGTCAGTTCGTCCACGAAGCCCCATGCAAGCGCCTCCTGTGCGGTGAGCCAGCCTCCCTGCTTCATCAGGTCGAGAAGGTCAGCCTTGTCCTTCTTGCAGCGTGTGGCATACATCTGGGCGATGTTAGCGTCCAGCTTGTCGAGGTCGGCCTTCTGGTGCTCGATGTTGTCAATGAGCGCCTGCAGGTCGTCCGAGTTCATCTGTCCCCATTCAAGGAAGCCTACGCTGCATTTGTGAACAAGATACATGGCTGACGAATCCATCGTGATGTGCTTGGCACCGAGTGAAGCGATGGTAGCAGCAGAAGCGTTCATGCCCACGAAATGCACGTTTACATTGCCGTGACGCTTGAATGCCGAGAAAATTGAAAGGGCGGTGTTTGACCTGCCCCCCAGCGAGTCAATCAGGACGTGGACTTCTTTCCCTTCATGCTTGGAGAGAATGTAGTCCACATAGTCAGCATCGAAGTCATAACCTCCGACGAAGCCCTTCAGGTGAAGTTGGTAATTAGTTTTTGTGTTGGTTGCCATAATGCGTATGAATTATGGCGCAAAGGTACATAGATATAAAATGTGGCGAAAAGACGGTGAGAATCGCCTCTTTGCCACATATCAAGCTGCAGGAGCAGGAAAATCACTCAGTACAAAGTGCCAGGGCTTTCTTTGCTGTGAAGGAAACCTCGAACTTTCTGACGGAGGTGTCACCGTCTGGCTGACCCGTAGAACTGGTGATTTTGACGGTGGGGTATGGCCGCTCCTTGCTACCTATAAGATATGTCTCGCCATTGACCGTCTTGATGACGAATGCCGGATGATTGTAGGTAGGCACGTCATCGAGCGAAAGAAACGTCAATTTTGCCTTTTCAATATGACTATTGTTGTCAAACGACTGTTCCACCTCACAGACGGCTTCACCCTTCATGGTGATTTCGTCGGGTACAACTTCCAAGCTGATGGGGATTCCCGCTACTGAGCGGTAGACAACATCATCTGGAAGGTCGTCATATGCGATATACGACACATTGGTAATTCCTGGGAGAGATACACATTTACTCATGGCCTCATAGTTTTATTCTGCTTTTTCTGCCTTTTCTTCCTTTTCTTCCATTGTCGAAATTTCTCAATAATGGGGTTGAAGTCGTGAAGATTTTTTTGAATTATTTGTGAGATAGTTCTTTCTGAGGCGCTGGTATATCTTTGCGATGGCGTCCCAGCAGGTGCCGTCCTCCTTGATACCGCGCTGCTCCATGAAGAGGTAGATAAGGTCTTTCTGCTGAGCACCGATTTTCCCGAAATCATGCAGGTACTCCCAGACGTCTATATCGAAATCTTCCTTGATACGAGCGATAAGAGCGTTCTTTCCCGTATCGGTGATGTAGTTATACAGACGTGGGTCGTGGGACTTCGAATAGGGAATGTTGATGGCAACTTCTCCTTCTTGCTGACGCGGGGGCATGACACCTTGCGGCATACGGATAGTAGCCCGCTGGAGAAGTTTGCTTTCGATGGAACCACGGATTAGTTGCACAGGATTACCGCCGCCATGACGGTGAATAAACCACTGGCGAAGGTAAGATGGCATCTTCAGATATACACAATAATCACTCATAATGTATTACTTTACAAATATGTTACAAAGATACTAAAAATCAAACAATTACAATAAGAATTTCTTAAAAATCTGTTGATATTTCTGATATTTTGTTGTTTGACCCAGGATTATTCCTGAATTCCATGGGCAAAGGTAATACAAGTGATGCATATTTGCTAAGACAGGAAAGGCGACCCTTTTAGGAGTCGCCTTGATTTTATGCGGATTAAAGTTGCAAATTTAATGGTTCCAGCTACTAGAACCTGTTCTTTTAACCGGAACCAATATAAGTATTACATATATCTCATTCTTTTCTTTAATTCTGCACCACTAAGAACAGTCTTTTTTCCATTCATATATTCAATTGTAACAGATGAAAGGTGAAATGTGTTGGCTGTTCCAGAATAGAAACGTGGATTACTGAAATGCCAATGGGCTATATGATTATAGTAAATATAATATGGAGTGTCTGGCAACGCATCTACTGGCCCTACACCTCTATATTTCCATTCTGTACTTCCGTTGATTTCATTCCGACATTTATCGCCTACTGCATTTAAAAAATATCCTTTAAAATATACATACTTTACTTTTTGAGAACTACCGTTCTTGAAAGCAATATCAATCGAAATTCCGTTAGCACTATCCCTATGCCATCCCTCTATTTCTATATATGCCGGTGCATGGTTTCGCAGAAAAGCTAGCTCTTCTTCTTTTATTTCTTTTATAGCAGCTGCCTCCCTCTCTGCTGTAGCTTTGCGCTCTTCCTCCTTGATTCTTTCTTGTTCTTCTTTTCGTGCTTTCTCTTCTGCCTGTCTGCGGTCTATTATTTTCATATTTTCTCTTGAAATGATTGCCTTTACTTGCGAATCATCTGTTGATGGCAGATAACCAAGTGGGAAGTTTATTACGACATTATCTGATGCACTGCTTTCAAAATATTCTGCACAATCATTATTTAAAATTGCATAACGATAATAAGGACGATTCATAAAGTCACGCAGCTCTTTAAACCCAATTATTGTTATAGGATCGCCTATTTTTATGTAATTGTAAATTGAAAACCCTTTAGGATGCAGAGAAACAGGGGCTGTTGTCTTATAATAACCTCGAAATGCATTATTACGAGCATTAACACAAGCTAATTTGTAGAATTCTTTTAGCTTTTCAGCTGCATCTTTTCCGTCTGCTTTTGGTAGTTTCTTTAACTGCTTTTCCTCTATGTCAAAAGGAAAAAATTTTAAATCGATTATTCCTGCATAATCATCAGAATAAATACCAATAGAATAAATATCTTGCTTGTGTTTATATGCAAAGACTGTTACACTACTTCCGCTTTGTATAATTTTCTTCCAACCATTGTCAACAATGTTAAATCCTCGTGCAATATTAGCTTGTACCTGTGCAATTGCATTTAGGTTAAAAACAAATAAAGCTAATGCTATTAATGCTGATATTTTAAATTGTTTCATAATAGTTATATTTTTAAGTTTGTTATTATGAGCACAAATATATACAATTTATTTATATAGTAAATATAAAATGGCTATTATTTAATAATTATAGCAGTAATTTAACATTAGCTATGTGTCCAGATTATCTTCTGAACACATAGCCATCAGTGAAATAATAATCATCGATGAAGAGATCACGAGCATATGCTTCGTAATCGAAGTATGAAGCAAGATGGCCCATCATATTATCGAGATTGTAGCACTCATCCACGATGTGCTCAGCGAAATCCTTTTCAGAATCCCATTTACCCATGTAGCGCTCCTTGAAACTTTCTATGCTTTCATTGCCGAAAGCATCTGAGAACGCTTCGAAGGCTTCCCTGTCATCATCATCCAAATCAGCAAACTCCATGATTTTATCAAATCTTTCTTCATCGATACCACTTTCTGAATACCAGGCACCAGGGAAACATTCATAATCCTGATACATCAGCTCTGGATCCTCTTCATCAGCGTGAAGATTATGACAAACCTCCATGAATGTATCAAAATCGCCACACTTGACCAAATCAACCCACATACCAAAGAGGCTTCCATCATTGTATTTAGCGTATGTACCTACGTAAACGGCGGGATGACCATCCTCGCAATCATTCATATAATACTCAACTGACATCTTCTGAAAAGAGAGCTTACCGAGATAATTCTTTTCCTCTTTAGCGAGGGCTTGAAACTTTGATGAAATATTGTTCTGCATAACTGTATGAATTTAATTGTTTAACTTCTAGTGACGGCCCTCTGTGTAGAGGACTTTTTACGATGCCTTGAAAATTGGGCGAGGGAAGTGCTTAAAGGCAAGGAATGGCAAGGAAATTTTCTGGAATACCATCATTTTCGTGGACTCACGAAAATGGTGGAAGGCTGCTGGAAAATTTCTGCCGGCATCGGGAGCTCGTCGACCAGTACTTGCAGTGCACGGCGAGCATTAAATTTGCAGCGGGAAAAGTCTGGTACACCAAGAGAAGGGCGGCATGTTAAACAGCTAAATTCGTTATGCAGAACTGCATTGAAGTAAGCCCGGACTATTAAAATGAGGATTATCGGAAAGCATTCTATTCTTAATAGATGTCAGGCTTCTATAAAGATGGAGAAGGGATTGTTACCTGCCTATAACCATGTACGCTAATGGCAATGATGACTTCATAAACACATGGGCTGATTTTGTGTGGCATGAGATAGAAAGGGGGTGTGATTCCTATTAAATCATTAAACGCTGGGGTGTGGATTCTGTATGTATCACTTTATCATATGGGGTGGCTGATACTTAAAAAGAATCGATGAAAGAGAAAAAAGATTAGAAAATCATTGGTGATTTGCAATTGATGACGGATAAAGGCCTTTGCTTCTTTAGTGCTTCAGAAAGGATTTCAGAAAAAAAAATGAAAAGATATATGGGTACTACATACTACAAAAGGATAACTGCCTGACTATATGATGGTTAGCCTCGATAATTCTGTAGTACCTTTGCAATGTAGTAACTAGTAGTACCTTTCAAAGATGTGGTAATTTATTGCTTTTCAAGAAACGAGGGTACTACAAAAACAGACGGCTAAATACCTATAAATCAGAGGTGTTTTTGATTTCAGAAATGCCTTGTAGTATCTGTAGTACCTACATTTCGTACCAAAATTTAAAATTCTCGCGCCTTGTTTTTATCTATAAATCTTCATTTTTGAAGATTCGCAAAGGCGAGAATACTTATATATAAATATAAGGCGTGGGCGGAATAAAAATAAAACTTGTTTTTTTAAAAAAAGGACTGCTGGATTAGATTTCCAACAGTCCGAAAAAAAGAAATATAAAAATTGAAAAGAAAACTACTTTTCCTGAGTAATAGCGGTATCATAAGAGGGAACGACGAAGTAGCCATAGCGCGGCTTTCCGTCATCTGTACGCTGGGAAACGGGCTTGAAGCCCATTGTTACCAGCGCCTGGCCGACAGTCACTTCGTTGACCTGCTGCGCCTGCGATGAAAGCTTGCGCTTGTCCTTCAGTTCCTCTACGATCATTCGTGCAGTCCTGAAGACGCCTTTCTCTCCAGCTTCTGGCAACTTGTAGTATAGACGGAGAAGGCGAAGAGCATTGCTCTCCTCGACGTACTGGCGATTCTCCACAACGAACTCCTGGTACTCCTTTTGAGACCACACGGGGTCAAAGCCACCATCAATCAGCATGATTGCCTCTGCCCATAGCTGGTCGACATCGAGGCGCTTGCGGTAGTCATCGATGGCGTCCACCTCTATGACTGCCAGACGTCGCATCAGGCCGTTGTCCGGCTTGCTGATAAAGCCTCCCATACGCTGATTCTTGTTCGATGTGAAGCAACATGATGCGACACGAGGAACTTTCTCTGCGTAACGGGATCCTGGCCGCTTTATCTCAATGACACTGGCTGACATGTATAGCTTGAAGTCCTCTTCGTTGCGTTTGCTGATTGCCGCAAACTCATCGAAGTTCAGCAGGAAACGCTGCGTAAAGCTGATGGGCATGGAGAAGAGCCTTTCGTCCTTCTGAGCCACTTGATAATATTCCTTCAGGCATGGCGGTACCAACAGTTCAAAGAAGGTGGTCTTACCGATACCGGCCTTTTCTCCTACAAGTCCTAACGCCACGTCGTTCTGATGGATACCCAGGGCACAAGCAGCTGTGGCCACCAGCCACTTACGTAAAATCTGATTAGCCCTGTCCTTGTTCTCCTTATCATCCTGCACCAGACGCAGGGAGGTACATAAAAGGTCAATCTGCGAGGGGCCTTTGTATTTCCCCCGCAGAGACTCCAGATAGTCACATATAGGATTGAACGACTCCATATGATTCGGACTCGATAGCAGCATTCTCAGCTGCTTGTCCGAAACCTTGATTTCGTCTGCAAAGGCATGCAGGAGGATATCGTTTTCAGTAACCGCATACTCATAATGAAAAGAACATTCAGGTGTCGGACTTAGCGATACTTTGGAACGGTCCAGAAGATTAACCCTGACGATATAGTTTTCATTGAGCCATTCCTTTATCTGATCGAGGCGGTTGTATGAATGGTTATTCGATACAGTAGCCGCGAGCTGTTTTCTCTCTATCTTGTTCATCTTTCCTCTTGGCTAGGTCGCCTGTCTTCGCCAGGCATTTCTACTATGGTTGTCATCTCTCTGATACGGCCACCGATTTCAGAGCCATACCCAATGATTTCTCCTTTCTCGTCGCGCCATCTGGCTAATGTTGCTACTTTGAAGTTGGAAGTGAAGAATGTCCTGGCACCCATGTTGTAGCGCTTGGCAATAAGTTCCTTCATGGGGCGAATTTTGTTACCGAAGGCATTCATCTCCAACTTCTCACGGCCCAGTTCGTCAATGAAAAGGGGACGTGTAGTGAAACTCTTGAAACCTTTCTCTGCTATCATGTCACAGAGGTCGGAAGCTGATATCATCTCAACAGTCTTACCAGAAATGAAATGCAGCACCTCACAGAAGGAATGCATAAGAATGGTTTTCCCACATCCGTTTTTACCAGCCAGATAGATTCCTTTATTAATATTCCACTTACAGTCTTCTGAACCGATGGCATATAGATACATCTGATTCATGATTTCCCTGTTGTTGTCGTCTATCTCAAACGGCTCGAAATAGCCACGCTCAGCCAGGAATTTACGGGCAAAAGCGTTTAAAAGCTTCCAGAACTGATTCTTCGTAAGTGCTGAATTATGCCACTCGCGAAGATCCTTTGTAGCCTCCATGTATTCATGCTCCTGAGACTTGATGACTTCATCTATCTTCAAGTCCATTCTGGACTTTAATTCCTGATTAGTAGTCGCCATCGCCACGTCCTCCTGCTACGGTCGGTTGTTCATAACTCTTCTCTGTGACCTTGAAGAACTTCGTGTAGCCACCGGCCATCGCGAACTGCAGGTATTCAACTGCAGTGGCTTCGTTGCCTGCGCTCAACTTCTTCAGATAGGCGAGGGCAGCATATTCCATCCTGCTCTTCATGCGTCTATTGTGCTGCTCTTCCAGATATTCTTTCCAATCCTGCCAGGCTTTCTTGAAAGAACTGCTATCCCATGGAAGTGTTACTTCCTTAGGCTCTATATCCGAAGACTGTTGTTGTTCAATTAGGTCGCATAAATCAGTGGCCTTATCTTTCATGTGGTTCCACTGGCGAACGAAATCCTTGTGCCGCTTCTCTGTTGTGGTCGGCATGCCAGATGTGATGAAACTGTTCAGCTCGTCGTTTGCTCTCTGCAGAGACTGCCAGAACTGGTTCATCTTTGATAATAGGTCGTTTTCTTGCTTCATATATTTCTTTATATTATCATACGAAGGAAAGCCATCACCAGATTTTTAACTGTGTGACGTTTTCCTCGATGCGGAGGTTAGTATAAGGCTGATGACGCTTATACCGGACTTCTTTCAGCCGTCTTTGCATCATCGCCTTTGTTAATTCCAGCGAGCGTGGGGATGATATTACCTCACGCTCGCCAGACAGTTTGTTATAGGCAGTAACGATGTACTTCACGTCTTGATTTCTATTGAACATGCACCGCTATCGACCAGCATGTTAAGGTGTGAGACGAATAATTGGAACTCATCTTCTGTCTTGAACCACATCCCTTCAGCATGATCGTCGTTACAGTAGGTGAATACGATATCACCCCGGCTGGTGGTCTCCTTCTGAATTTTCATTCTGATTATCGTTTAATTCAGGTACAGGAATACTGCAGCCTAGAGAATCGGCACCCATGGCCAACATAGTCTTTAGACCAAAAAGGAACCCTTGAAACTGGGCTTCGTCGTCAAACCACATTTGAGTTTCAAACTTGCCCTTGTTGAACTTCAAGGTGACTCTGCCGTCTTCCTCTCTCTCAATCTTTATTATCGGCTTGTACATCTTCAGTCAACTCCGTACTAATTGTTATCTCTTTAAATCTCGGGAAGGCCTCCAGAAAGAACTGGGCAGCTATGATGGCTGCGCCGTTTTCCTTAACGGCCTTCAGGCCACTCTTCAGGTAATCCATCAGATTCCATCTCTCCTGGACTCTGAATGCTTCATTTGTGTTTTGAATCTTGATTTTCATTGCAAATTGTTTTATTTAAAAATTCAACATATGTTCTATATCTCACGCAGTAATGTCCGTTGATGCAGCACCTGCCTTGTTCGCATGTTTGACATTTCTCTGGCATAACTCTTTGAAAAATGCCCTCCATCGTATTCTTCCCAGAGGACGGGGGAGGGACTTTATTATCCAGTTCTTCAATATCAATTGTTACGAATGAATGCTACTATCTCACTTTTCAGGAAGTACACTTTTCTTCCCATTTTATGAGACGGAACCATATTCTTCTTAGCTCTCTTATACATCGCAGATGCTTCAATGCCAAACAGTTTCCCTGCTTCTTCGGCGTTAAGGATTGTATCCTCAATATCTACACGGTCTATTGAAATCATCTCTATTGCTTGTTGATAAGTTTGCGCCAATGACTACTATAACTGCGGTCGACTAATTCTCTCTCTCTTTGTTCCAATGTAACCCCCACAAGGACTACGCTGGCATCGTCGGGGAAATACTTGGCATGAATAAACACGCCTTTCTCCCTGCCCATAGTTCGATTGTACTGAGTCAGTTGGACTGATATGGAATCAAAGACACTGCAACTCTTAAATGATCCCTCCGATACATCTCCTGGCTTAATGGAACGAAACCACTTTGCTCTATTCCTGATTCTCATTGCACTATACATATCTTATATATATAGGAGGGTTTGACATCAGGAATACAATTCACGGATGGAAGACTGTTCTTTCCATTAGTAAGTGATACTCTTTTACTCTTCATACATTTCAGTTTTCAATTATCTAATAATCACATAGCTACATGATTGGGTCCATTCTGAACCGTGGTGCAAAAATATAGTAAAAAGTTTCCACGAAATGAACACTTTTGAAAAATGAATCAGCTGCTACTAAGTTATTAACTCAATCTCCTAAGTTTTTAAACACTTGAATACAAAAATTAACTTCAAATCCTAACAAACAAACTTAGTTTACGTCAAAATTCACACAAAAAAGGTCAAAAATGTAAGTATTTCAAAAAAAATAGTCGAAAAAACGCAAAAAGTGGGTTCATAATTTGGTAGTAACACAGAAAATGTGTACTTTTGCACCCGTCTAAGAGACTAACTAAGTTAGTTAAGTGGACAAAGGGCATAGAGATGCCCACTGAGGCAAGACTTTTTGAAGGAAATTGGCTAATGTGTACACTTGGATAATAAGTAACACATTTCTTTATAACCAGTTGATTTACAAGGTAGGTTTGAATACCGCCGGAATCACATTCAATGGTTTGCGACAAAGGAACGGAGGTTCCGTAGCTCAACTGAATAGAGCATCTGACTACGGATCAGAAGGTTGTGGGTTTGAATCCCGCCGGAATCACAAAAAGCAAGGAATAGCGAGCAAAGTTTTACTTTAGCTCGTTATTTTTTGCTTTTTGTAACCATTAGCCCGTGGCAGGGCTAAGGGTTCGACAAAGATTATCAGAGAAGATAAACTCTGCGAAATGGCATTATAATATGGACTTTCATCTATGCTTAGAGACTTCATCGCAATCGACTTTGAAACGGCCAATCAGGAGCCGTCGAGTGTCTGCTCAGTAGGAGTAATCATGGTGCGTGAAGGGCAGATAGTTGACTCGTTCTACAGTCTGATTCAGCCTGAGCCAAACTACTATAATTATTGGTGTCAGCGGGTGCATGGTATTTCACAAGACGACACAGACGATGCGCCAGTATTTTCCAAAGTATGGCAGCAGTTGGAGGAGCGTATTGTCGAAGTGTATTATTCTGATCAAGAAATTGACGACATAAGATACCAGATTGCCACCATTCCTTTCGTGGCTCACAATGCCCGCTTCGATGAAGGTTGTCTGAAGGCTGTGTTCAAGGTGTACCAGATGGACTATCCTGATTATCGTTTCTACGATACTCTGACTGCTTCCCGTAGACAATTTGGCCAATCACTGCCCAATCACCAGCTTCAAACCGTAGCATCTGCCTGTGGTTATGACCTACAGAACCATCACCATGCCTTGGCCGATGCAGAAGCCTGTGCCGCAATAGCATTATATCTATTGTAAATTTCCTACCTTTGCATCGTTCAGTCCTGGTAGTCCCTGAAGCCATTCAAACTATCATCAGTTCTTTCCCTTATTAATAATATAGATGCCCAGCGCAGCCAGTCCGCCCGCCAGGGCATATTTCGCGTGAAACGTCTCGCCCAGACAGAGACACGACGTGACAGCCCCCACCACCGGAATCAGCGAGTTATAGATGGCCACACGCCCCACAGGATTCACGCTCAGCAGTTTGTTATAGAGTGCGAAGCCAATGGCCGATATGGCGATGAGCAGCAGCAGACACACAATGCCCAGCACGTTGACCTGAGGCAACGAGCCCCCCAGCATCAGCCCAGGCACGATGAGCAGCAATCCGCCAATGGTCAGGCTATAGCCCGTTCCCACAAACACATCCACCCTCCTACTCAGTCCGCGCGTCATCAGGTTCGACAGCGCCCCGCAGATGGCATTCAGGATAATCATGCCGTCGCCAATCCACGTAAACCGTCCACTGTCCGCCCCGCCGATGTTCAGTGCCATGATGCCACCAAAGCCCACGGCACAGCCCACCATCTTTCGCGTGGTCAACTTGTCGCTCTTAAAACAGGCACACGCCAGCAGCACCACCAAGAACGTGCTCAGCGAGTTGAGGATAGCAGCCCTCGACCCCTCGCTGTGCGACATGCCCACATAAAAGAAGAAATAGTGCAGCGTGGTGTTCATCAGCGCAAAGGCCAGCACAAACCACCAGTCGCCCTTCTTGCCCGCACTCATCGGGCGCCCACCAGTGCGCGCCACCGACAGCACAATCAAGCCCGCCATGGCAAACCTGATGCCGGCAAACAGCATCTTGCTGCCCGTCATGTCGGCCGTGATGCCAAAAGCACCGAAGCCCAACTTAATCAGTGGGAAAGCCCATCCCCACGCCATGGCCGCCGTCAGGGCCAGCACCACCACCCATGCGGGTCGCTGAAAGATGCTGCCCTGCCCCGTTTTCGTCTCCAGGCCGTCCTTGTTGCCTTGTATCATTGTCTCTTTTGTTCCGTCAGTCGTTAATAAAGCTCTTTGTCGTCATGTCATAATAGAGCGCCTCCAGTTCCTGCAGTGTCAGTTTCTCCACCGAGTGCTCTATGATGCGAATCAGCTCGTCGCGCCTGTGCTCGTCCGTCTGGTTAAACCTGTTCATGTATGCCATAATCGAAAAATTTCTGCAAAGGTACGAAAATTCCCACTCATTGAGGCATGAGTGGGAAGAAATTAAATGATTTCATTATTATACCGAAATTTGGTATCGTGACTACCAACACTTGGTAGGCAGGCTACCAATGCTTGGTAGTGTGGCTACCAACGCTTGGTAGTATGGCTACCAAGCCTTGGTACTGTGCGTACCAACGCTTGGTACGAGATATGGCATTATCATCTTAAATCATGAAAAAAAATACTTTATCTTTAACAATTGGCTGCGAAGCTACGAAAAATCGAAGAAAATATAGTACCTTTGCAGTCATGAATCAGTATGTAAAGATCTTGCGTTCTGCTTTTGTGGCAGGACTTTGTATTTCTGTGGGCTGTGTGGTGAACCTCCGCGTGGGGGGTGTGGCCGGCGCCTGTCTCTTCTCTTTCGGCTTGTTGGCCGTTCTTCACTATCGGTTGAAACTCTATACGGGCACGGCGGGATTCATTCGCGCCAAGGGCGACTGGACAATGCTCGCGGCGGTGCTGCTGGGCAACATCCTGGGATGCGGCGTGTGCGCCATGGCGTTGAGTTATGCGCAGCCTGACATCCTGCCGCCCGACATGGCTATTGTGGCTTCGCGACTGGAGAAAGGGCCCCTGCCCTGCTTCCTGCTGGCCATTGGCTGCGGCTTTATTATGACCACGGCCGTGCAGTTTGGCCGCGAGGGGCGATTCCTGCCCTTGCTGTTTGGCGTGCCGGTGTTCATCCTGTGTGGCTTTACGCACTCGGTGGCCGACGCCTTTTATTTCATGGCGGTGCCCGAGATGATGGGCCCGGAACTGTTGGCTATCTATGTGGCCGAGGTGGTGGGCAACTTCGTGGGCTGCAATGCTTACAGGTTGCTGGTGGAAAAATCTGTCCCGTTCGTGCATTAATGAACGGGATTTTTTGTATCTTTGCAGGCAAAACATTAATCAATGAAGAAAGCACTCTGTACGATATTCCTGCTGCTGGCCACGATGGTGGCCTGGGCTCAGGCGCCAAAGCACGAGGTGAGGGCTGTGTGGCTGACGACCATCGGCGGCATTGACTGGCCGCACTCGTATCAGCCCGAGGCCCAGAAACGCGAAATGATACGCACGCTGGACCTACTGCAGGCGGCGGGCATCAACACGGTGATTGTGCAGACGCGCGTGAGGGCCACGACAATCTATCCCTCGGACATGGAGCCGTGGGACGGATGCATCACGGGCACGCCGGGCAGGAAGGCACAATACGACCCGCTGCAGCTGTGGATTGACGAGTGTCACCGCAGGGGCATGGAGTGCCACGCATGGGTGGTGACCATCCCGGTGGGCAAATGGAACAAGCTGGGATGCAAGCAGCTGCGACAGAAATATCCGAAGCTGATTAAGAGGATTGGCGAGGATGGCTATATGGACCCTGAACAGAAGGAGACTGGCGACTACTTGGCGCGCATCTGTACGGAGATTGTGAGGGGCTACGACGTGGACGGCATCCACCTGGACTATATCCGCTATCCGGAGACGTGGAAGATCAAGGTTTCGCGGGCGCAGGGACGGGCCTATATCACGGACATTGTGCGCAAGGTGAACCGTGCGGTGAAGAGTCTGAAGCCGTGGGTGAAGCTGACGTGCTCGCCCATTGGCAAGCACGACGACCTGCGACGCTACCGTGCGGGGGGATGGAACGCCCGCACCACGGTGTGTCAGGATGCGCAGGCATGGCTCAGGGAGGGACTGATGGACGGACTCTTCCCGATGATGTATTTCCAGGATAATAACTTCTTTCCCTTTGCCATCGACTGGCAGGAGCAGAGCAACGGGCGCACGGTGGTGCCCGGACTGGGCATTTATTTCCTGGACCCGAAGGAGGGCAAATGGACGATGGACCAGGTGACGCGACAGATGAATGTGGGGCGCGACCTGGGCATGGGGCACTGCTTCTTTCGCACGAAGTTCCTGCTGGACAACGTGAAGGGCATCTACGACTTTACTTGCCGCTTTAACAGCACTGCGGCGCTGGTGCCACCAATGACGTGGGCCGGACAGCAGGCGCCCACGGAGCCCGGGGAACTGACGCTGAAGGGCAACACCCTGGCGTGGCAGGCAGCACGGGACAAGAGCGACGCGCCCTACCTATTATATAATATATATGCGAGCGAGGATTTTCCGGTGGACGTGACGAAGGCGGAAAACCTGATGGCCATGAGGGTGACGAGGACGAGCCTCCTGGTGCCGAACAACGGGCGCATGAACTATGCGGTGACGGCGATGAACCGCTATGGGCAAGAGAGCGCGCCGGCGCAACTGCTGATGAACGCGGGCAGGCGCTATGCCGCTCCCACCATCAGCCGCACGGACGGACGACCCGTGGCGCTGCCCGAGAAGGGGGCAACGCTCGACGCGGAATACGTGATCATCGAGACGATGGACGGACGACAGCTGGAGGTGCAGCCCTACTCCACCCTGCTGAAGGTGGACCACCTGCCCAACGGCATCTATCAACTGCGCTCGCTGGGCCGCAAGGGGCGCAACCACCGCATCGGCTTCTTTAGCATCAAACGCTGACCATACAACATCAAACAATGACATAAAACCCTAAGAAAACAAAATGAACACAATGAATCTTAAGAAGGTGCTCGTACTCGGTTCGGGCGCGCTGAAAATCGGACAGGCTGGCGAATTTGACTACTCTGGCTCGCAGGCCCTGAAAGCCCTGCGCGAAGAGGGTATCAAGAGTGTGTTGGTGAATCCTAACATTGCCACCATCCAGACCTCGGAAGGCATTGCCGACCAAGTGTATTTCCAACCAGTTAACGCGCATTTCGTCACGGAAATCATCAAGAAGGAACGCCCCGACGGCATCCTACTGGCTTTCGGCGGACAAACGGCCTTGAACTGCGGCACGGAGCTCTATCTTAACGGCACGCTGAAGGAGTATGGCGTGAAGGTGCTGGGCACCAGCGTGGAGGCTATCATGGACACCGAGGACCGCGACCGCTTTGTGAAGAAGCTGGACGAGATTAGTCTGAAGACACCGGTGAGCCATGCCGTGGAGAATATGGACGACGCACTGAAGGCTGCCCGCGAGATTGGCTTCCCCATCATGATTCGCTCGGCTTATGCGCTGGGTGGACTGGGTTCGGGCATCTGTCCCGACGAGAAGGCCTTTGTGGAACTGGCCGAGAGCGCCTTCACCTTTGCACCGCAGATTCTGGTGGAAGAGAGTTTGAAGGGCTGGAAGGAGATTGAGTTTGAGTGCATACGCGACGCCAACGACCGTTGCTTCACCGTGGCCTCGATGGAGAACTTCGACCCGCTGGGCATCCACACGGGCGAGAGTATCGTGGTGGCGCCTACGTGTTCGCTGACCGACGAGCAGGTGAAGATGCTGCAGGAGATTACCATCAAGTGTGTGCGCCACCTGGGCATCGTGGGCGAGTGTAACATCCAGTTTGCCTTTAACGCCCAGACCAACGACTATCGCATCATCGAGATCAACGCACGCCTCTCGCGCTCGTCGGCGCTGGCTTCGAAGGCTACGGGCTATCCCCTGGCTTTTGTGGCTGCCAAGATTGCGCTGGGCTACACGCTCGACCAGATTGGCGAGATGGGCACCACGTCGAGTGCGTATGTGGCTCCCTCGCTGGACTATATGATTTGTAAGATTCCTCGCTGGGACCTGACGAAGTTCGCGGGTGTGAGCAGACAGATTGGCTCGTCGATGAAGTCGGTGGGCGAGATTATGTCGATTGGTCGCTCGTTCGAGGAGATGATACAGAAGGGACTGCGCATGATTGGTCAGGGCATGCATGGCTTTGTGGGCAACGACCACACGAAGTTTGACGACCTGGACAACGAACTGGCCAACCCCACCGACCTGCGCATCTTTGCCATCGCCCAGGCCTTGGAGGAGGGCTACACCATTGAGCGCATCGAGGAACTGACGAAGATTGACGTGTGGTTTCTGGAGCGATTGAAGCATATTGTGGACTTGAAGCACGAGTTGCAGAAGTTTGACAAGTTGGAGGACCTCTCGGACGAGCTGCTGCTGGAGGTGAAGCGCTGTGGCTTCTCGGACTTCCAGATTGCGCGCTTTGTGCTGAAGACGAAGTCGACCAACATGGAGAAGGAGAACCTGGAGGTGCGCAAACTGCGCAAGCAGCGCGGCATTGTGCCTTCGGTGAAGCGCATCCCCACGGTGGCATCGGAGCATCCGGAGCTGACAAACTATCTGTACTTTACCTACACGCACGTGCCTGCCTTCGGCGATACGAAGGGCGAGCAGTATAAGGTTGCTCACGACATCACCTATTATAATAACGAGAAGTCGGTGGTGGTACTGGGCTCGGGTGCCTATCGCATTGGCTCGAGCGTGGAGTTCGACTGGTGTTCGGTGAATGCCATCAACACGGCACGCAAGTTGGGCTACAAGAGTATCATGATTAACTATAACCCCGAGACCGTCTCTACCGACTATGACATGTGCGACCGCCTGTACTTCGACGAGCTGAGCCTGGAGCGCGTGCTCGACGTGATGGACCTGGAGCAGCCGCGTGGCGTGATTGTGAGCGTGGGTGGACAGATTCCTAACAACCTGGCTATGAAGCTGCATCGACAGGGTGTGCCCGTGCTGGGCACTTCGCCCGTGGACATCGACCGTGCGGAGAACCGCGACAAGTTCTCGGCCATGCTCGACAAACTGGGTATTGACCAGCCTGCATGGCGCGCGCTGACGAGTTTCGACGACGTGAAGGAGTTTGTTGACAAGGTGGGCTATCCCGTGCTGGTGCGTCCGTCGTACGTGCTCTCGGGTGCTGCGATGAACGTGTGCTACGACGAGGAGGAGCTGCATCGCTTCCTGAACATGGCCACCGAGGTGTCGAAGGAGTTCCCTGTGGTGGTGTCGAAGTTTATGACGGAGACCAAAGAGATTGAGTTTGACGCCGTGGCCGACAAGGGCGAGGTGATTGAATATGCCATCTCGGAGCATGTGGAGTATGCGGGTGTGCACTCGGGCGACGCCACGATGGTGTTCCCTGCCCAGCACATCTATTTCTCGACCATCCGTCAGATTAAGAAAATTGCGCATAAGATTGCTGCCGAGCTGAACATCAGCGGACCATTCAACATCCAGTTCCTGGCGAAGAACCGCGAGGTGAAGGTGATTGAGTGTAACCTGCGTGCCAGTCGTTCGTTCCCCTTCGTGTCGAAGATCCTGAAGCGCAACTTCATCGAGACGGCCACGAAGATTATGCTGGATGCACCCTATCAGAAGCCTGAGAAGAGTGAGTTCGACATCGACCGCATTGGCGTGAAGGCCTCGCAGTTCTCGTTTGCCCGCTTGCAGAATGCCGACCCCGTGTTGGGTGTCGACATGAGCTCAACGGGCGAGGTGGGCTGTCTGGGCGACGACCTGAACGAGGCGCTGCTGAACAGCCTGATTGCCACGGGCTACTCGATTCCGAAGGATGCGGTGCTCATCTCGTCGGGTGGCGCCAAGGGCAAGGTGAGCTTGTTGGAGCCCGCCCAGCAGTTGGCCAAGAAGGGCTACACCATCTATGCCACCGCTGGCACGGCGAAGTTCTTCAACGACAACGGTGTGAAGGCCACTGCCGTGGCATGGCCCGACGAGCCTGGCAAGAACAACGTGATGGACTTGATTTCGCAGCATAAGGTGGGACTGGTGATTAACGTGCCGAAGAACCACACCAGTCGCGAGTTGACCAATGGCTATAAGATTCGTCGCGGTGCCATCGACCACAACATCCCCCTGATGACCAACGTGCGTCTGGCCAAGGCCTTTATCGAGGCCTTCACGGCAATGAGTCTCAACGACATCAAGATTAAGTCTTGGCAGGAGTATAACAACTAATTTCTCCTTGCCACATCATAACGATGGGTGCATCAGCCAATGATGCGCCCATTTTTTGTGTTTGTTAATGATGGTTAATTATTTGCTTAATTCCATTGCGGAACGGAAAAAAGTCCATATCTTTGCGATATCAAAATGATATCAATTTAAACTAACATTAAAATTATTGATTATGGAAACAAAAGAATTAGAGTTCAAAGGAATGGTGTTCAACGGATTCCTGATGTTGTTTGTCAACCTGCTGCTGACAGTTTTTACTATCTTAGGTATCGTGTTCAGCATCATGCTGCTCGACAGTCATAATGGTGGTGGCTGGTCGCTGGGCTTTTTCATCCTGATGGTGTTTTTCACCATCGTGATGTGGTGCGGCCATCTGCAGTTGGAACCCAACGAGGCTCGCGTGGCCACGTGGTTTGGTAAGTATGCCGGCACCTTCTCGCAGACGGGCTTCTACTGGATTAACCCTCTCTATGGCACCAAGAAGGTGAGTCTGCGTGCTCGCAACCTGGACGCCGAGCCTATCAAGGTGAACGACAAGACGGGTAACCCCGTGATGATCGGATTGGTGCTGGTGTGGAAACTCAAGGATACTTATAAGGCGCTGTTCGAGGTGGACACCCAGACCATGGCCAGCATACAGGGTCAGGTGGGCACCGACATGCGCTCGGTGATGAACGCCCTGGAGCGCTTCGTACGTGTGCAGAGTGATGCTGCCTTGCGTCAGGTGGCTGGTCAGTATGCCTACGACGACGAGGATAACAAGAGTCATGAGCTGACCCTGCGTGGTGGTGGCGACGAGATCAACGACCAACTCGAAGAGAAACTGAACGAGCGCCTGGCCCTGGCTGGCATCGAGGTGGTAGAGGCTCGCATCAACTATCTGGCCTATGCGCCCGAGATTGCTGCCGTGATGCTGCGTCGTCAGCAGGCTTCGGCCATCATCACCGCTCGTGAGAAGATTGTGGAGGGTGCTGTGTCGATGGTGAAGATGGCGCTGGACAAGCTGTCGAGCGAGGAGATCGTGGAACTCGACGACGACAAGAAGGCTGCCATGGTTTCTAACCTGCTGGTGGTACTCTGTGGCGACGACTCGGCTCAGCCCGTGGTCAATACTGGTACGCTGAATCACTAAAGAATGAAGAATTGACAATTGAGAATTGATAATTTATGGCTGAAAAGAAATCCACTAAGAGTTTTATCCTACGTGTTGACAGCGACACGATGGACGCGATAGAGGCTTGGGCTGCGGACGAGTTCCGCAGCACCAACGGCCAGCTGCAGTGGATCATTACTGAGGCCCTGCGCAAAGCCAAACGATTACCCAAAAAGAAGAAAAATGAAACTGACGTTAAGAACGAACAACAAGGAGAAGATTAAGGTGTGCAGAACAACCGAGGGCACCATCTTTGAGATAGTGCTGGTGGTGATGCTGGTGGGCATCGGCGCACTCACCGCCATGATGTATGCGGATGCGCCCGAGGTGGTGCCCACGCATTTCGGAGCAACAGGAGAGCCCAACGGATGGGGCTCGAAGTCGAGTGTGCTGATTCCTTGTCTGATCATATCGATAGCCAGCATCTTCCTCATGGTCAGCGCCTATTTCCCCCACAAGATAAACATCCCCGTGGAGGTATCAACGCCGCGTCAATGGGCGCTGGTGGTGCGTCTCGTCAGGGTGATGGCACTCGAGATGGCGCTACTCACGCTGCCCATCGCAACCAGCAGTCTACTGGTGGATCATCACACGTCATGGCCGGAAATGGCTATCATAGGCTTGATGTTCATCACCGTCATCGTCTTCTGCGTATTGATTCACAAGGCGAGATAGTCCGCAAGACAAGCATAAAACAAAAGAGGGCAGCAAGTAGTTTTGCTGCCCTCTTTGTTTGTCTATTAGCTTGATTATGCCTCGCAATTATGCCTCGCAATTATGCCTCGCAATTATGCCTCGCAATTATGCTTCGCTCGCAGGCGTCTCTTTCAACTGCTCGAGCGCACGGCAAAGCTGGTCGGGACATGAGGTGCCCTTGGTGCCGCAACGGATGCCATTGAGGCGGGCAATCACGTCGTCAATCTTCTGGCCTCTCACCAGCTGACTGATGCCCTGTAGGTTGCCATTGCAGCCACCCAGGAAGAACACCTGCTGGATAACGTCATTCTCGTCGGCAGTCACATCAATCATCTGTGAACACGTGCCGTGAGTCTGGTACATAAGATGTTTCGTCTTCATAATTCCTGTGTTTTTTCTTATTGTGAAGGTAAGAAAACGGGTACATCAATCATGATGCACCCGTTTGTAGAATGATATGTCTTCTATGGTTTAGAAGAAGATATAGCGATTATCCTTAATCTCAACCTTGTCGCGGAGTTCCTGCATAGCCATACCAACAGTCTGCTGGAGAGCTGACTGACGGAGAGCAGCCTCAGAAACCTTCTCGTTGAAGGTAACACCCTCGCGCTGAGTACGGTTGATAACCTGGAACACATAAGCACCAGCCTGTCCCTTGACAACGTGCTTGCTGAAAGCACCCTTCTCGGTACCTGCTACGGCACCACTAAGAGCGGGCTCGGGCATCACGATAGAAGGAACATATACAGGAGCGCGGAATGTGATGTGAGAGATGCTGTCAAGGCGGGCACCCTTGGCCTGAGCCTCGGCAACGCTCTTAACACCTGCAAGCTGCTCAGAGAGCTTAGCAAACTTCTTGTCGCGCAGAACCTCCTGCTTCAGCGTTGCCTCAACAGTGCTCTGGGCTAAATATCCCTTAGGAGTGAGCTTGCTGAGACCAACGACCATCAGGCGGTCGTTATCACCACAACGATCGAACACCTTAGAGATGTGGCCTTCCTCGGCCTCGGTGAACAACCACTTAATAGCGTCGTGTGAAGAACGGATGTTGGCAATTGTGTGGTCGGCATTGGTTACCTGACCATCCATCACCACATAACCATAGTCGGCACACTTAGCCTGGAGTCCTTCGATGTTCTGACTCTCGCTTACGAACTGGCTGAACTTATTGTAGGTCTCGTTGTAGGTCTCGTTAGAGAAGTCGATAGCGCGCTTCACGATAGCTACGTTAAACTTCTCAACATTACCCTTGCGCTGAGTGATCTGAAGAATGATGTGACCCTGAGAGAGCTCGAGGTCTTTAACCTCGTTAACGGGAGCCTTGAGCAAAGCAGTATAGATAGCCTTGTTGTCGGCAGTAAGTGTGGGAGCAGATTCGTACTCGTTTGAGGTCATCCAAGTCTTCTCGCCACGCTGGTTGTACTTCTTGGCAATTGAGTCGAAAGCAACACCGGCGCTGATTGACTTCATAATGCTGTCGGCAGTAGCCTTGGCACTCTGCATGCCCATCAATGAAATCATACGGAACTCGATTGAGTCGGCAACATTCTCCTTAGAGAACAGCTTCACAACGTTGAAGGTGTTGTCACGGCTCTCGAAAGGAGCAGTAACCTGACCAGCACCCATCTTGCTGATGCTATCGGCAAGGTCTGAAGGAAGGGCGTTCTTTGACAGGGGCAGACCAAGGTAAGCCACCTGAGACTGAGCCTCGCGAACAACGTCGCTAACAGAAGCGCTATCGCTCTTCAGGGCCTTAGAAGCCTTCTGCATAACTTCCATCAGAGCATCACGGTCCTTCTTAGAAGCAGTAACCTGACATACAACGTACTTGATCTCGGCCAGGTCGGCACGAGTCTTGAACTGCTCTTTCATCTCGTCGTACTTAGCCTTGAGGTCGGCATCGGTCACTTCAATCTCGTTGTCGTTAATGCTAGCGTAAGGCATAGAAGCCATAATCACTTCGCTCTCGATATTCTGGTTGTCGAAAGCAGCCTTTGCAGAAACAGGGTTTGACATAACACAACCTGCCAGCAAAGTCTGATACTTCATCTCAAGAATCTTCTGAGCCAGGATTCTCTCGGCTACAGGCCAGCAACGCTCGAACAGAACAGCCTGCTCAGCAGCCTGAGCATTGGTCTGTGACTGCTGCTTAAGGTACTCGCGATATGCGGACACCTGATTAGCATCGAAAGCACGGGTCTGAGGATTAACGAACTGAGACAACAGAGGTGTCTCGCTGATAGCGGGGTGAGTACCTTCCTTCAGGACGTTAACCACCTCTTCGTCTGTTACAGTAAGACCCAACTTTGCGGCCTGTTCCTCAACGAGCTTATTGTTCACGCATTCGTTCCAAACATAGTCGCGCAGGCTATTCAGCTGATCTTCGTTCAGATTGTCCTGTCCTTGGAGTTTGGCTAACTCCTGATACTCGCCCACGAGACTCTGGAACTCCTGAATCTCAATTTTCTCACCATCGATCACGCCGGCGGTACTGCTGTCCACCTGAGCCTGACCTTTACAAGTGCTAAAGCCATCTTGTGCAATGAAGCCTACAAGACCCAGACCCAGAATAACGACAAGTCCAGGGCCCCAGCTTCTAATTTTTCCAATTGCTGCCATTTTTTAATGATTTTATTGTTTTAATTATTTTTTCGTTAGTTTCAATTTACAGCCCGCAAAGTTACTAAGTTTTCTTGAATTATCGGCATTTTTTCACGAAAAATTGGTGTTTGTATTGACTTTTAGTCTGACCAATTCTATTTTTGTTGCGGTATTTTTTATGATTTTAAACTCCCAACGGTTTATTTTCACAACTTCGTTGAGTTTCGGGAAGCTCTGATACTCGTGAAGGATTAGACCTCCCACCGTCATATACTCATCACTTTCAGGGAGTTCCAAGTCGAATAGTTCATTCACTTTTTCAATCTCCAGACGGGCCGAAAGGAGATACTCGCCATTGTCAAGTTGTTTGGCAATATAGTTGGTTGAGTCATGCTCATCCTCGATATCTCCAAAGATCTCCTCAACAATGTCCTCGAGCGCGATGAGTCCACTGGTGCCACCAAACTCATCCACGACGACACCAAGCGACTTCTTCTGCGCCAAGAACGTCTGCATCATCTTACTGGCAGACATCGTCTCGGGCACGAAGGTCATCGTCTGTAATTTCTCTGTCCAATCCTTTGGATTCTGGAACATCTCAGAGGAATGAATATACCCGACAATATGGTCGATGTCTTCGTGGTAGACAACGATTTTGGAATGGCCACTCTCAATAAACTTCTGCTTGAGTTGCTCGATGCTGCAGGTGTCCTCGATAGCATCGATTTCTGTTCTTGGCACCATACAGTCGCGCACCTTTGTCTCAGAGAAGTCAAGGGCATTCTGAAAGAAGCGCACCTCCTCCTCAATGTCGTCCTCATCCTGAGCATTGTCGATGCTACTTTGTACTAAATAGTCCAGATCCACCTTCGAAAACTCCTTGTCGTCCATGTGTTTGGGAATCTTAACACCAACGACACGAAGTAGTCCCTTAGACAATAGCGTAGCGAAACGGGATATGGGATAAAGAACCACATAACACAACAAGGCCGGAATCGAGAAGATTGAGAGCATGGTGTTGGGGTTGCTCTTGAAGATTGTCTTGGGCAGGAACTCGCCTGTAAAGAGTACTACTGCTGTTGACAACAAAGTGTCGGCAGCCACACGAGCAGCATCGTTGAAAAGCTGATTAAACAAGAGTTGGTCAAAGATCTGAGCAAAGAGAATGCCATAGATGACCAACGCGATGTTGTTACCCACCAGCATCGTGGAAACGAAATTGTTTGGATGCCGGTAGAACAAGGCGATGGCCCGATGAGGAAGATTATTTTTCTCGCGCGACATCTCGGCCAACATACGATTGCTGGCAACGAAGGCTATTTCCATGCCAGAAAAGAAGGCGGAGAAAACCATCGACACAATAAGACCTATAATCTGTGCAGTCATCATGGTGCTGAAATAGTAGTTGTATCTGCGGGTTCAACATCGTCTTCGAAATCCTCAGCGAGGAACGAACCCACGGAATTACTAATACGGTAATGAGTCATCTGCTCGTCACTACGGAAATAGGTACCTTCTATCGTACGCTCTGGCGTCACAAGCTTGGAATAGCAATGAGAATAGAACTCGTGCTTCATGCCATCCCAATATAACTCGTCACTGGTAAACACAAGACCGTCGACATTACGCAGACTGACCCTGCCCCTGAGTTTCCACAGGCGCTCCTGATCATAATACCAAGCCGTGTCTGCCTGAATGTAGGCCTGCACATGAAACTGTTCGTCAAACTGCTCAAAGAAGATGCCTTTCATGAATTCCCATCGCGATGGCTGACGCACGGTATTGACATCCCATTGCTCGGTAACAATACGATATTTGATGACACCCGAGTCACTTATCAAAGTATTAACGCCATAGGTTGTCATCATTGAAACAGAATCCTCGGGATTCACAGCAGGAGCTGTGTGCTCATGGGCTTCACTACAGCCCATAAACAGCAATAGGGCGAACACTACATTCGTCCCTAATAGCCATTTTATATTTTTATTTATTCCCAATGAACTAAGTGATTAGTCGACTTTCCACTTGGCGAACCAACGTTCGTTGAATGTCAAGCCAATATTGATGCGGAAGGTGTTTTCTGTAACCATATTAGTGGCAGAAGAACGAGCCCATTGCACGCCGATATTCAAAGTAGGACGCATGTGTCCCTGACGATTCCAATAGACCGAACCCAGAGGAATGCCAAAGCCTCCACTAAGACTGAACTCTTTGGGGCCTTCCTTTCCATTAATATTATAATAAGGTGTAGCATAACCAGCACCCAAACGATAATGTACACGCTGATACAAGCGACGTCCGGTGGTATTAGGCTGATAGTCGGCACCAATGTTTACCTTGTAACGGTCTCTAAGAAGGCCGCTTCGCAGAGCATAGTTCATTTTACCATCATCTCCCTGGAAATAATCAGGGAAATCGATTTTTCCCCATTGCTGCATCTGGAAATCGGCCCCAACATACAACTTAGAACCATGATTCCAGCCCAAGCCGACACCATAAGTCATGGGCAAGCTCAAACCGTTCTGGATGGTCATTGAGGTTGTATCATTAGTATTTGAAGTGGAGTTATTATTTATCGTATAGCAAGTGGGATTGGCCTTAAGCTCGTGGCCTATGCCCACAATAGCGCCCAAGGTCAGATAATCCTGTTTAGCGATTTTCTGCTTCCATTGAGCACCAAATGTTACATCATAAGTGTTAATCGTGCAGCTATACTCTCTGGACAGCTTGTTTATATTAGAAGTATTGGCACTAGATGAAACAGAACGATTATAGGTGCCCCAAATATACGACACATTAACACCCAAAGACAGGGGTTTTACGATATTCCATCCCAAACCGAAGAAAGCCTGATGCAATCCACCGGAACCTGTATAGGTCTCGGTGATAATGGTTCCTTCCTCTATGTTCAGATTATTGGTTGCGGAATAGTTATAGCCAATGTTCGAGAAAGGCATTAAGCCAAACGCCGCACCTACCTTCGGCAAAAGGCGGAAGGAGCCAACGGCATATTCCACATCGGCATTCTTTGCATTACGCTTGACATTACCCTCCTTAAAACTAGTAATCTGACCGGAAAGACCGACATCAAAAACCATTGTCAACGAGTCAATGGCCGAATAGGAGGCAGGGTTCAAGGTGTTAACCACATCACCGCCTCGATACGACAGTCCAACGCCGTTCATACCACTGTTAAAACCATGCGACTGGTCAGAAAGAACACCTAAACCATATTGGCTATAAGGTGAATTTGTGCCACTCTGGGCATAACCAGAAATGGAAAAGGCAATTGCCAAAGCAACGCTTATGATTTGCTTGTTCATATATTCTTTTTCTTTCAGGGTGCAAAATTATTAAAAAAATTCGAACTAAATGCACTGAAAGTGGAAAATATAGATTAATTTTGCATCGTGAAACAATTTAAAAACATTTTTAGGACTTTTTTTGTTGCTTTTTCTATTCTTTTAACGAGCAACAACGCTATAGCTCAAGACATAGACTTGAGTGAAATGGACAGTGTGGAGATTGGACTCATCACCTGTTCACCTCACGAGGAGATATATAGTCTTTACGGACATACCGCCCTGCGTTATCATGATTTGAAGCGCGGCATTGACGGCATATACAACTGGGGCGTGTTCGATTATACAAAGCCTCACTTCGCCCTACGCTTTGTTTTCGGCTTAACTGACTACGAACTGGGCGTGGCTCCCACCCTGCCCTTTTGCGAGTATTATGAGAATTGGGGCAGCATGGTGACAGAACACATATTGAATCTGACTCGCCAAGAGAAGTTGAACATCAGGAATGCGTTGATTGAAAACTGCAAACCCGAGAACAGGGTTTATCGTTATAACTTCTTTTATGACAACTGCTCTACGCGTCCTCGCAATATCATTGAGCAGAGCATAGAGGGAGAATTGTTTTACCAGCCAAGAGAGGATTATAGTCCCACATACCGCGAAATGCTGCATCAACACAATTCGCACCATGTTTGGACAGCGTTTGGCATCGACTTATTACTGGGCATCAAGGCTGATGCAAAGACCAGTCGCGAGGAACAGGAATTCCTGCCTGACAACCTTCGTTACGATTTCGACCGTGCCTATGTGATGCACGATGGAAAGCGAGAGCCTTTTGTTAAAGAGCGCCGCCTACTTGTGCCTGCAGGAATACAGACAACGGAATCAGATTTTCCCTTGAGACCTTTCGACATCTTCCTGGCTTTAATGGTTCTCACGGCATTTGTTTCGTTCTATGAGATATACAAGAAAACAAAGTTATGGTGGTACGATGCTCTATTAATGGTTCTGACGGGACTACCCGGTCTTGTTTTGCTGTTGATGATCTTCTCAGAGCATCCCACAACAAGTATTAATCTGCAGATTCTACTTCTAAATCCTATTGCCCTACTCTTCGTATGGCCCATTTGGAAGAAACGTAAGACAAAGTGGTTTCTCATCAACTTTATATGCCTGATTATATTCCTTCTTGGCAGTTTCTGGCAAGACTATGCAGAGGGCATGGTATTTTTGGCATTATCTTTGCTATTTAGATGTTTAGATCATTACAATGACAAATAGATACATTTATATCACGCTATTAGCCGTGCTGGGCTTTAACTCAGAAGTCATAGCACAGGAAGAAACCAACGGCGCGCCGCGACTGGTGGTCAGCATCACTATTGACCAACTGAGAAGTGACTTCCTGGAAGCTTTCCAACCGCTTTATACGGACCAAGGATTCCTTCGCCTAATGGCCGATGGTAAAGTTTATACAAATGTATCTTATCCTTTTATTCCTATAGATAGAGCTTCGGCAAGTGCAGCCATCACATCGGGTGTTGCACCTTATTATAATAATATTGCCGGACAGCAATGGCTGAATCGCGAGACACTCAGACCTGTTGGTTGTGTGGACGATGCAAAATATCCTGGCATCAACACCAACGAGACCGCCTCACCCAACAAATTGAGTACATCAACAATTGGCGACGAACTGAAAGTATGTACTGGCGGAAAAGCCATTGTATATGCCATTGCGCCCTTCCGCGACGCAGCTGTACTTTCTGCAGGACATGCGGCAAATGGTGCCTTTTGGATTGACGATGCCAGTGGCAACTGGTGTTCGTCACGCTTTTATTTTAATGCTCTGCCTTCGTGGGCCCAGGCATACAACAGGCTAAATGCGCCAGCAGCAAAGATTGGTCAAACAACATGGGAACCCTACTCGATACTGGCTAGCAATTTCAGCTATTTCATGCAGACGGGTGAGACAAAACCATTTAAGCACCAGTTTGAAGGCACACAACGATACAAGAAATATAAGACTAGCGCCCTAGTCAATAGAGACGTTACAGACATGGCGCTGCAATGCGTAGCCAGCACAGGCATGGGTAATGACAAGATTACGGACTTACTCTGTCTGACATATTATGCGGGCACATACGATCACAAGGCTGTGACAGATTGTCAGTTGGAAGTACAAGACACGTATATCCGACTGAACAAAGAGTTGAGTCGACTCATCGATAAACTGGAAGAAAAACTGAAGCGCAAGGACCTGCTTGTCGTCATCACAAGCACTGGATACAGCAACGAAGAAATGTCTGATTATCAGGCATATAAGATTCCATCAGGTACTTTCTACATGAACAGATCGACAAACCTGATGAACATGTATCTGGGTGCCACCTGGGGACAAGGCGATTACGTGGAGACGGTATATAAAAACCAAATCTTCCTGAACCGCAAGTTGCTGGAGTCGAAGAAAATCAGTATGACTGAGGCCCTAAACCGCAGTCAGGAATTCATGGCTATGATGTCGGGCGTAAGAAACGTCTATACGTCACTACAGCTACTGACCAGCCAGAACGAAATGATTCAGAAGGTGCGCAACGGCTTTAGTCCCGACAACTGCGGCGACATATTCATCGAAACAGCTCCCGGTTGGCGCATTCTGCATGAGGACACACAAGAAAGCGATTTCTCAAAAGCATCATATATACAATTCCCGATAATTTTCTATGGTGCAGGCACAAGTCCTGAACGCATACAAGTGCCCGTTACCATTGATCAGATTGCGCCCACTCTGGCGCGATGCATCCGCATCAGGGCTCCAAATGCGTGCTCGTCGAAACCATTATTCTAACCTAATTGGTAATTATTGGTTGTTTTTTGCTGTTTATTGGCAGAAAATCGTTAACTTTGCACACAATTTTAAAATTTAGAACCCATTCATTAAAAACATATTATGAATTTCAATAGTATATTGAAGGCTCTCTTCGGCGACAAATCATCGCGTGATATGAAGAAGATTCAGCCTTTCGTGGAGATGGTGAAAGCCGTTTCACCCAAAGTAGAAGCACTGGATAATGACGCACTTCGTGCTCGCACTCAAGAGATCCGTCAACAGGTACAAACCGCTGCTAAAGAACAAAAAGAGGAGATTGAGCGCCTGAAGGCTACCATCGAAGAAACGCCATTGGACGAACGAGCCGACATCTTTGCCAAGATTGATAAAAAGGAGAAAGAGGCACTTGAGATTTATGAGAAGGCTCTCGACGAGGTAATGCCTGAGGTATATGCTATCGTCAAGGAGACGGCTCGCCGTTTCGCTCAGAACGAGGAGACCATCGTTACAGCCAACGACTTTGATCGTGAGTTGGCTGCCGATCCTAGAAAAGACTTTATCACGATTGATGGCGACAAAGCTATCTATCACAACCATTGGACAGCAGGTGGTAATGACCTGAAATGGGAAATGGTACACTATGATGTACAGCTTTTCGGTGGCGTTGTTCTTCATCAGGGTAAGATTGCCGAGATGGCCACTGGTGAAGGTAAGACGCTTGTTGCCACACTGCCAGTATTCCTAAACGCTCTTACTGGCAATGGTGTTCATGTGGTGACGGTAAACGACTATTTGGCTAAGCGTGACTCAGAATGGATGGGTCCACTTTATATGTTCCATGGCCTGAGCGTCGACTGTATCGACAAGCATCAGCCTAACTCAGCAGAACGTCGTAAGGCTTATCAAGCAGATATCACTTTTGGTACAAACAATGAGTTTGGTTTTGACTATCTGCGTGATAACATGGCTATCTCGCCTGCCGACTTGGTGCAGCGCGCACACAACTATGCCATCGTCGATGAGGTTGACTCTGTGTTAATTGATGATGCCCGAACACCTCTGATTATCAGCGGACCCGTTCCCAAAGGCGAGGTTCAGATGTTCGAAGAATACCAGCCATTGGTAGAAAAGCTCTATGGCGTTCAGAAGCAATTGGCTACGCAATATCTTGCAGATGCCAAGGTATTGATTACCGAAGGAAACAAGTTGATGGAAGAAGGAAACAAGAAAGACGGTCAGGAGAAACTTGACGCAGGTTTCCTCTCATTGTTCCGCTCGCACAAAGCACTTCCTAAAAACAAGCCACTCATCAAATATCTTTCAGAAGAAGGTATCAAGGCTGGCATGCTCAAGACCGAAGAGCACTATATGGAAAACAACAACCGCAGAATGCCTGAGGCTGTAGAGCCTTTGTATTTTGTCGTTGACGAGAAACTCAACTCATGCGACCTGACTGATAAAGGAACAGCATGGTTGGCAAAACAAGTAAACGACGCTGCCTTGTTTGTCCTTCCCGACATCGCCGGCCAGCTCTCAGCATTGGAAGCAGAGACAGGCCTCACGGACGAAGAACGTCTGAACAAGAAGGACGAGATGATGAACTACTACGCCGTACAGAGCGAGCGCGTGCACACGCTGCAGCAGTTGCTTAAAGCATACACCATGTTCAACAAGGATGATGAATATGTAGTTATTGATGGCGAGGTTAAGATTGTCGATGAACAGACAGGCCGTATCATGGAAGGACGCCGATGGAGCGACGGTCTGCATCAGGCAGTAGAGGCTAAGGAGCATGTAAAGGTGGAGGCCGCCACACAGACCTTTGCTACCATCACCTTGCAGAACTATTTCCGCATGTATCACAAACTGGCAGGTATGACAGGTACCGCTTCGACGGAGGCCGGAGAGTTCTGGGATATCTACAAACTTGATGTGGTGGAGATTCCCACCAACAAGCCTATTGCGCGCAACGACATGGACGACCGTGTGTATAAAACAGCACGCGAGAAATACAAAGCCGTCATCGAGGAAATCGTTAAAATGCGAAAAGCAGGCCGTCCCACGCTGATTGGTACGACAAGCGTCGAGATTTCCGAGTTGCTGAGCCGTATGCTGGATATGTACGTAGATCCCGAAACGGGTAAGCGTGAGGGCATCCCCCATCAGGTCCTGAACGCCAAGTTACACCAGAAAGAGGCCGATATCGTGGCTCTGGCTGGTCAGCAGGACAAGAACGGCATGGGTGCAGTGACCATTGCCACTAACATGGCAGGTCGTGGTACCGATATTAAGCTGTCTCCTGAGGTTAAGGCTGCTGGTGGTCTGGCCATCATTGGTACAGAACGTCATGAAAGCCGTCGTGTAGACCGTCAGCTGCGTGGTCGTGCCGGACGTCAAGGAGACCCAGGTTCTTCTGTATTCTATGTATCACTGGAAGACAAACTGATGCGTCTGTTTGCATCAGAGCGCATTGCCTCTGTGATGGACCGCTTAGGCTTCAAGGAAGGCGAGATGATTGAGAGTCCCATGATTTCTCGAAGCATTGAGCGTGCACAGAAGAAAGTTGAGGAGAACAACTTCGGTATCCGTAAACGTCTGCTGGAGTATGATGATGTTATGAACAAGCAGCGTACTGTTATCTACGAGAAACGTCGTCACGCCTTGATGGGTGAACGTATAGGCATGGATATCGCCAACACCATCTGGGACCGTGTAAGTACCATCATCGAGCGCAATGACTATGAAGGATGCAAGGAAGAGTTTCTGCACCTCTTCGCGATGGAGGTACCTTTCACCGAGAATGAATTCACGACGATGAAGCCCGATGACCTAGCTGAGAAGGCTTTCCAGGCAGCATTAGCCAACTTCAATCGCAAAACGGAGCACATCCGCGAAGTGGCTTGGCCCGTTATCCAGCGTGTATAT
Source organism: Prevotella sp. E15-22 (assembly GCF_023204875.1). Taxonomy (NCBI): domain Bacteria; kingdom Pseudomonadati; phylum Bacteroidota; class Bacteroidia; order Bacteroidales; family Prevotellaceae; genus Prevotella; species Prevotella sp. E15-22. The sequence continues at coordinate 1,246,472 of NZ_CP096247.1, read as the reverse complement.
GAGGAGCAAGGTCAGATGTACGAGCGTATCATGGTTCCCATCACCGATGGTCGCCGTGTTTACAACATTGCATGTAACCTGAAGGAAGCTTACGACACAGAATGTAAGGCTGTCGTTAAGGAGTTCGAGAAGCAGATGTTGCTCCACATCATTGATGAGTCATGGAAGGAAAACCTGCGAGAGCTCGACGATTTGCGTCACTCTGTACAGAATGCCAGCTACGAGCAAAAAGATCCTCTGCTTATCTTTAAGTTGGAGAGTGCCAAGGTATGGGACAACATGATTAACGAGATGAACAACCGTACTATGGCTGTGCTGAACAGAGGACAGATTCCCGAGATGCAGCAAGAGGTTCGTGAAGCAGCTCCAGAGGAGCATACCAACCGTCAGCAATACACAGAAAACAAGCAGAACCTGCAGGATGAACAGCTGGTTGATAATGGACAGCGTGCTGCCGCTCACAACGACACCCGTCCCCAGCAACCTCGCACACCTATCATGAAGGATAAGATGCCTGGACGTAACGATCTCTGTCCCTGTGGTAGTGGAAAGAAATTCAAGAATTGCCACGGAAAAGGATTAGTTTAACTAGGAGGATCTGGCATATATAGTATTCTAGAGTCTTATCTCCCCAAAAAAATCCAGCATTATGATTAAGATTAATAATCTGAAGAAAACATTCGGAGAGACCACAGCCTGTAATATCCCGTCGTTCACAATTAACGACGGTGATATTTTGGGGTTGGTGGGAAACAACGGTGCCGGTAAGACGACACTCTTCCGCATGATACTCGACCTTCTTAAACCAGACGAAGGAAGCGTAGAGATTAATGGCATCAACCCTGCCCAATCTGAGGAATGGAAACATCTAACTGGAGCATTTATCGACGAGGGCTTCCTTATTGATTACCTGACGCCAGAAGAATATTTCTCGTTTATCGGTAAGATTAGCGGTATACCTCAGAAAGAGATGGAAGGGAAGTTCGCACTCTACGAAGCATTGGCTGGCGGAGAGGTCTTTGGACAGAAAAAACTAATTCGCAACTTATCGGCTGGCAACAAGCAGAAGGTTGGCATTATCTCGGCACTTATCAGAGAACCACAGTTGGTTATTCTTGACGAGCCATTCAACTTTCTGGACCCAACGACTCAGAATGTGCTAAAGCGCACCCTGACTCAATATGCAGAAAGAACTCATGCCACCATTATTATAAGTAGTCATAACCTGCAGCACACAATAGACATTTCCAACCGAATTGCTTTGTTAGAGAAAGGCGTTATCATTCGTGACATGACAAACGAAGATGGTAGTGCAAGACAGGAGCTAACTGACTATTTTGGCGAATAAGATTGGTCCATTTTGCAGGTTTTTTCTAAAAAACAGCAAAAAAATTTTCATATCTGATTGAAAATGAGTATCTTTGCAGTCCAAAAAACAAGTACATCAATAAAATCACAAAGAAAAACAACATGACCAAGGCAGAAATAGTCAAGTCAATAGCCATGGAAACTGGCATGAATCCAAAGGAAGTCGCAATCGTTGTAGAGGCTTTCATGGAGGAGGTCCGTATGAGCCTGGCGAACAATAAGGAGAATGTATATTTGCGCGGATTCGGTAGCTTCATCGTTAAGCATCGTGCCCAAAAGACAGCTCGCAACATTTCGAAGAACACCACGCTCGTCATCGAGGAGCACGATATTCCCGCATTCAAGCCCTGCAAGAGTTTTATTGACCGCATGGCTCAGAATCCCAACCCCGCAGCAGCTATTGATGAAGCCGAGATGGTGGATTAATATAGAATCATTAATTTAAGTATTAAATAAACATTTAACAACTATGCCAAACGGAAAGAAAAAGAAGGGTCACAAGATGGCCACACACAAGCGTAAGAAGAGACTGCGCAAGAATCGTCATAAGAGCAAGTAAATTACTGACGAAAGAAAGATGAAAGGAGTGTACCAAACAAAAGAAACAAGTTGTTTGGTGCACCCTTTTAGTAAAAAGCAAAATCAAGTCAACAACATCTATCAAAAACATGACAAGCGAAGTAATCATCGATGTCCAACCAAAGGAGATTTCCATTGCCCTCTTGGAAGACAAGAGTCTAGTGGAATATCAAAATGAGCCTCGAGAGGCCTCTTTTGCTGTGGGCAACATCTATGTGGGCAAGGTGCGCAAGCTCATGCCTGGATTAAACGCTTGCTTCGTAGATGTTGGCTCGGAGAAGGATGCATTTTTGCATTATCTTGACTTAGGACTTCAATTTAGCTCTTTTGAGAAATACCTCAAACAGGTAGCAAGCGATCGCAAGAAACTCTATCCAATCCAGAAAGCTACTTGCCAGCCTATTCTTCCTAAAGAAGGCAGCATTCAGAACGTTCTGAAAGTTGGCCAGGAGATTATGGTGCAAGTTGTCAAAGAGCCAATTAACACAAAAGGCCCTCGCCTAACATGTGAACTTAGTTTCGCGGGCCGATTCATGGTGTTGATTCCCTTTGGCGAAAAGGTTTCTGTATCAAGTAAAATCAAACGAGGCGAAGAGCGCAGTCGTTTAAAACAACTAGTTCAAAGCATGAAGCCAAAGAATTTTGGCGTCATTGTCCGTACTGTAGCTGAAGGCAAGAAAGCAGCAGAACTCGACCAAGAGTTGAAAGTACTGCTAAAGCGATGGGAAGACACCATTACCAAGGTGCAAAAGACTACAGAACGTCCGCAACTAGTATTTGAAGAACAGACACGCGCCGTAGCCCTTCTTCGCGATTTATTCAATCCCACCTACGATGGTATCCACGTCAACGACGCCGAAATCTACAATCAGATTCACGATTACGTCTCACTCATTGCCCCTGAGAAGGCAGACATTGTCAAGTTGTATAAAGGCAATGTTCCTATTTTCGACAATTTCGACGTAACCAAACAAATAAAATCGGGTTTCGGACGTACTGTAAACTACAAACGAGGTGCTTATCTTATTATTGAGCACACGGAAGCAATGCACGTGGTTGATGTCAACAGTGGAACACGAATTAAGAAAGAAAACGGCCAGGAAGCTAATGCCCTAGAGACCAATCTTGGTGCTGCAGATGAGCTAGCACGTCAATTGCGCCTCAGGGATATGGGCGGAATCATTGTTGTTGATTTCATCGACATGAACCTGGCAGAGGATCGCCAGCTACTGTATGAACGTATGTGCGAGAACATGAAGAAGGACCGTGCTCGTCACAACATCTTGCCGTTATCAAAATTCGGACTCATGCAGATTACACGTCAGCGTGTTCGTCCTGCCATGGATGTTGCTGTAGAGGAGAGCTGTCCCACGTGTCATGGCACTGGTAAGATAAAATCAAGCATACTGTTCACAGATCAGTTAGAGAGCAAAATTGATAATCTCGTCAACAAGATTGGCATTAAGCGTTTCTCACTCCATGTTCATCCCTATGTGGCTGCCTTTATTAATCAAGGCGTATTCTCATTAAAACGCCGATGGCAGCTAAAGTACGGGTTAGGCATTCGAGTCATTCCGAGCCAAAAGATGGCATTCTTGCAATACGAGTTTTACGATGTCAATCAACAGTATATTGACATGCAAGAAGAAAACGAAGTAAGCAAATAACCTTTTAAATTGCACAGGATACTGAAATCTAATGTATTCTGTGCATTTTTTATTAGCAACACTTTGTCATTTAGAAAAAAAAATGTATTTTTGCATTAAATACCAAAAAACGAATAAATGAAAAAACTAGTCAAACGAGGAATCACAACTACCCTACTATCTGCTATCGCACTCATCTCGGCTCATGCCCAGGAGCCTCAAGTCGTTACCGACACCCGATATGCACGCGGTGCTACAATGGCTTTCGGTCGAATCAAGTCGTCTTTAGCAAATGGTGGATCCGCCATCACTAAACGCGGTTTCTGCATTGCGGAAAACCCCAATCCAATGATTAGTGATAGCATTAGTACAAAAAATATTACCAACAATGGCGTTATCTATTATTTTGAGAATCTAAAGCCCTCTACCAAATACTACATGCGTGCCTATGCCACTAACAAGGACGGTATCACGGGCTATGGTGACGTCATCAAATTCTACACCCTTCCAAAAGGAAACGTCACCTATTCATATAACAATGGAGGCAGTGCTGCCGAAAACACTCGCATCAACAATGCCCTTACTCAAGCATGCAACCTATTCTGCAACCTGACAAGCATCAAGAAACATTTTGAAGTGGGTTATGGCTCAGGCACCCCTACTGCTGATTGCAATTACAAGGACACACCATGGATGAACGTTGGTTCAAATCAGAGTTACCAGAAGACAGGTACTATCATGCACGAAATGCAGCATGGTCTTGGCGTCATCAGCTACTCCACCCAATGGTGTGGCAGTATTCTTCGTTCCGGCAACGGCACAGGCCAATGGTTAGGCGACCGTGTATCCGCATTTCTTGATTTCTGGGACAACGCAACAGGCTCACGCCTTAATGGCGATACACAACACATGTGGCCTTATGGCATTAATGGTGCCCACGAGGACGATGGTTCATTAAAAACTTACTATGCCAATGCCATGATAGGTCAGGCCTTGGGCGAGGATGGCTTGGAACACCGTTCTGCAACTTTTGCCGATCCCTGCTACACCTTTAATCAGGAGGATACCATCAAGTATTACCTGAAGAGCGAGTCAACAGAGCGTGGCTTCTACGACTCTTATCTTATTCCCACATCCAACGGCATGCTTAAATGGCGAGCCATGACTCCAGAAGCAGCGCTGAACAACGACAGTGTAGCATGGTATATCACCTTTACTCCCGAAAACCAGTACTATCAGTTGCGCAATGCAGCCACAGGCCAATATCTAACCTATTCAAGTGGTTTCAAGACATTGGCACGCACAACCCTCACAGCCAACGAAAATTTCCATCTTATGAAAGGCCGTGTTGACATAGGTACTGGCGAGAATAGCAAGCGCGGTTACTGGATTATCCATCCTACAGGCAATTGGACCCCTTCTTGTTTGCAAGCCAACATTAATGGTAATACAGGAGGAAGCACTTTCAATTTGGCAAACTCTGCCACTAACCAACGATGGCTTATACTCGATGCGCAAGAACTCAAGCAGGTTGAGGAATCATCCATTTCTCTGATTAAAAATCAGTTATCCACATACATCGCCACTGTCAAATCCCTTATTGACGTGCCACATAGCGAAGAAATGGAAGGCACAGATGCAACTTTTAGCAATGCCATCAGTAGCATTGAGCAACGTATGGATCAATCCATCACTACCATGGAACTTGTTGCGCTGTCAACCGAGGCAACCCAAGCAGTTTTCAATTTCCTCTGCCATGTGGCAGCCACAGATATCAATCACCCCTTCGACTTGACATACCTGATTCAGAACGCTGGAATGGATGCAACTGACGGCTGGTCTGTAGCTGCAACTATCAACTTCTCATGCGCAGAGTTCTATGAGAAGACCTTCGATTTCAACCAGACCATCAAGTCACTTCCTGCAGGCCATTATCTTATGCGCGTACAGGGTTATCAGCGTCCTGGCAAATCGGCTGATGCTTACACTGCCTACACCACATCAGGCAATACCAAAGTCACGGCCTACCTCTATGCAGGCACCAGTCAAACGAAATTGAAGCACATCTGTGCCGATGCTCAAAGCAAGAAATTAGGTGGAACAGAAGTTGAAGTAGCAACCAACCTTTACATCCCCAACAACATGGAGGCCGCCAGCAAATATTTCAAGAAAGGTCTCTACGAGAATGAGGTTGCAGGAAAAGTAGCTACCGATGGTGGAAGTTTAAAGATTGGCATCCGCTCTACATCCATGCCCAGCAACTATTGGGCTATATTCGACAACTTCCGTCTGCATTTCTTTGGCAGTACTGATATAACTGCTATCCGGGATATCAATGTTCCCTCAGCAAAAAGTCATCACATCTACAGTCTGGACGGCCGTATTGTCCGCAGCAATGCCACCACGACAGAAGGATTGAGACAAGGAATCTATATTATTGGAGGAAAGAAAGTCATTGTAAAATAACTAATTATGGTTACTCTTAAGATAGTTTTTTGGTGTTGTGTGGCGCTTGTCATTTATACCTATCTAGGTTATGGGGTACTTCTCTATCTCATTCTTAAGGTCAAGCATCTGTTCATACACAAGGAGTTAACTCCTATCCTCCCCCTTAACGAGGAGCTTTTCCCACAAGTTACTTTGATGATTTGTGCCTATAATGAAGCTGACATCATTGAGGAGAAGATGAGGAACATACAGCAGCTAAACTATCCTAAGAGCAAACTATGTGTTATGTGGGTAACCGATGGAAGTAACGACAACTCCAACGAACTCCTTCAAACATATTCCGACATAACCCTTGTATATAGTCCAGAACGCAAGGGTAAGGCAGCAGCCATGCAACATGGTCTGCGTGAGAACAAAGCAGAATACGTGGTATTCACTGATGCTAACACGATGCTCAACGCCGATGCCATCCGCGAGATAGTGCGCCAATTCATGAAGACCAATGTCAGTTGTGTTTCTGGCGAGAAACGTGTTCAGGCACGCCACAAAGGACAAGCCGCTGCCGAGGGAGAAGGCATCTACTGGAAATATGAGAGTACCTTGAAACAGTGGGACAGCGATCTCTATTCCGCCATGGGTGCTGCCGGCGAGCTGTTTGCTGTGCGCATGAGTCACTATCGTGAAGCCCCCAGCAACGCCCTGCTTGATGATTTCATGATGTCTATGCTCATCCTCAAAGACGGACATCGCATTGCTTATACTAGAGACGCTTATGCGATGGAATACGGCTCGGCTAACATTGATGAAGAGTCGAAACGAAAACGCCGCATAGCTGCAGGTGGACTGCAGAGTATTTGGTGGCTTCGTGGTCTGATGAACCCATTTAAGCATCCCAAGGTTGCCTTCCAGTTCGTATCCCATCGTGTACTCCGTTGGAGCATTACCCCCATAGCTCTTGTTGCCCTTGTCCCCCTCAACATCATACTGATGTTCACTTGTTGGCATTGGGGCTATACCCTTGCAGCCATTCTTCAGTTACTGTTCTATTTGGCTGCCTTCCTCGGATATACTTTGGAGCGCGTCGGCCATAGGATAATATTGCTCTACGTGCCTTATTACTTCCTGTTCATGAATCTCAACGTATTCAAAGGAATAAGCTATCTGATGACTCATCATAGCAGTGGAACGTGGGAAAAAGCCCGTCGTGCATAACTTTTTTGTAAAATTCCCGGGAAAATATTCGCCTGTCACATTTTTTTTTATTACTTTTGCAAGCGAAAGTCATTGTTTATCAAGAATGAGTTTGGACGAAAAGAAGATATTAGAACAAAAGTATTCTGAGACAGTTCAAAAACTGGAAATCGCCAATGCACAGTTGAAACAGGCGAACCAGAAATTGAAAGAATACGAGGAGAAGGCGGCTAAAGCAGAAAAAGCCAGCCAGATGAAGTCGTTGTTCTTGGCAAACATGTCCCATGAGATTCGTACTCCCCTCAATGCCATTGAGGGATTTTCTCGTGTGATGGCCGAAACTGACTCTCAGGAAGAGCGTCTAAACTACATGGAGATTATTGAGAGCAATAATAGCCGCCTGCTTAGTTTGGTCAACGAAATCCTTGACCTCTCACGTGTGGAGTCTGGCGAAATTGTCATCAAGAAGAATCCAACCGATCTAAACATGCTGATGAACAGTATCAAACAGCTGTTTAAGTTCCGTTGTCCCGAAACAGTTATTCTCAACTGGAAGAAACCAGAGCTTCCCGCTGTGATGAATACCGATGAGAATCGCCTAACACAGGTTTTCTCAAATCTCATTTCCAATGCATTGAAACACACTCCACGCGGAACTATCTCTTACGGCTATCGACTTATTAACAACACCGAGGAGATTGAATTCTACGTGGCAGACACCGGTTCGGGCATTGATCCAAAGTTTATTGACCACATCTTCGACACATATGCATCGAAGGATGCCGAGCAACAACGTGGATTTGGTCTCGGCTTAGCCCTCTGCCGCATCATTGTCGAAAAGATGGGAGGACATATTGAAGTCAAGTCTACCCTGGGCGAAGGTTCTGTCTTTACCTTTACCATGCCATTCACCGGCAATGTGGGAGGCATGTCTATCAGCAATCGTTCGGCAAACAACATGCGTACCTTGCGTGTTAGCAATCACCCTGACCAAAAAGCCATGAAGACCATTCTCGTGGCCGAAGACGAGGAAAGCAACTTTGAATTGGTACGCATTGTGCTTCAAAAGCGCTACAATTTGCTTCGAGCCCACAATGGTATCGAAGCAGTTACCATGTACGAGGAAGATAAGCCCGACTTGATTCTGATGGATATCCGCATGCCTGAGATGGACGGACTTGATGCTACACGTATTATCAAAGAGGTCAACCAAGATGTACCCATCATTGCCCTCAGTGCCTTTGCATTCCCTGAGAACATTCGCGAAGCCAAAGCTGCCGGTTGCAATGATTTCATGGCAAAGCCCTTCAAGGTCGAGGACCTCATTGAACTCATCAAGCATTACATTGGTTCATAATCATCTATCCTAATGGCAAAAAAAGGCGTCATTAAGTACATTTCATTCATGTTCTTGCTCATCACAACGCTGATAGCAATCTTCACTCTTTTTGGTCTTTTCGGTGGCACGGCCGACCCCGCTAAGGGTACAGCCATGGCAATGCTCGTATACATACTGCCATTTCTTATTGCTGGCAATATCATTACAGCCGTCTGTTGGGCCATTCGTCGTCGCTGGCATTGGATGGCCATCCCCGTGGTCACCCTTCTATGTTGCATTCCCTATCTTGGTACAGTATATCAGTTGGGGGTCTTCCACAACGGCGAGACCGAACGCTCAGGCATCAAGGTTGCCACCTATAACGTAGCACTCTTCGGCCGAGAGACATCTGGCTTCAAAGCCTTGGATATTCTTGCCGAGATGAAGCGCGACAACATCGACATTCTCTGCATGCAAGAATACCTTGACACCAGTGGTGATAAGATAAACTCTAACAGCTACAAGGAGTATTTCCCATATTTCTGCTTCGGTCGAAGCGACATGATTATTTACAGTCGATACCCCATTGCGCGCCACGACGTTATCGACTTCGGGGCTACGAACAATAGTGGTATGTGGGCCGACATTGATATCAATGGCCGAATCGTTCGCGTGTTCAACGTACATTTGGAGACCACAGGTTTCAACGGCGTGCTTCATCGCGCAGCAAAAATGGAGATGAAAGGCCAGTCGGTTGAGGATAATGCCTTGATAAGTGCCATCTATGGCAACTACACACGAGGAATGGCTATCCGTGCACGCCAAGCCGACCTTGTTGCGGAGGAGATACGCCAGTCACAGTATCCGGCTATTGTCTGTGGTGATTTTAACGATGTGCCTTATTCCTATGTCTACAACACCATGCTTGGCGACCTTATTGATGGTTTCAAGGAATGCGGAAAAGGTCTGATGTATACCTATACAGGCAAAAAGATTGTCCGTATAGACTACATCTTCCATGACCAACAGTTTGAAGGCGAGACTTACTATAAGACCGACCTCACCTACTCAGACCACTATCCTGTGTTTATGAAAATACTCTTTTAAATAATAAACATTATCAAGCGAAAAGCGGCATCTGTCATTGACAAATGCCGCTTTTCGCCTTTATTACTGTACTATCTTGAACCTAACCCTAAAAGAACGATTCTGTTCATCCCAATTCGTTCCAAGCATCTCGAAACGTCCTATCTGACTCGTTGAACGCACATGCTTACCAATACACGGACATACATCATAGTCACCAATGCGAACCAATCTGATGGTCTCACTGGCATCCGCAGGCAAACGATCCAGCGCAACACCATCGGGCAGATTGTCACGTGTAACAAACTCATACGTCACTGGTAAATCGTCAGCAATCAACTCGTTCATCCGTCGCTCAATTTCCTTCTCTTCTTGTCTCGACGGCTTATGGTCCAAAATAAAACTCATCTTGCTTTTCTTCCTTTCCACATGGGCGTTACAACTCCTGCCACATCCAAACAGCCTTATCATCGTCTGGTTTAACAAGTGTTCAGCCGTATGTGCTGGTGGAAACTCCTCCTTATTGTGTTCATTAAAAACGTACTCCTCCATCGTATTATGCAGTTTTTATCACGTTCAACAAATCTGGCTGAATCACGCCATTCGTAGCCACGACATTATTACCCTGCGTAAAGTCGTCACTCCCCTCATAGTTTGTCACCATGCCGCCGGCCTCTTTCACAATCAGTGCACCTGCCATGAAGTCCCATTGACCAATATACTTCTCTGCATAACCATCATAGCGACCTGAAGCCACATAACATAATGCCATGGCTGCCGAACCACACATGCGAATACTACCCACCTGACCATAGAAATGGCTTATCAAATGATTAATTATGGGTTTGTAGGCATCACTGTTATAAGGTAACTGCAAACAGAGTAATGCATCCTGAATCTTCTGGTCACTAACTTGCAAGGGTGTTCCATCCATATAGGCTCCACCACCCTTCCAAGCATAATAGCACTCATCGTGGCACACCTCATAAACCACACCTACTAGCACCTCTTTTCCATGTAACAGAGCGATACTAACGGCATAAGGTGCATACTGGTGAATAAAGTTCGTAGTGCCATCCAAAGGATCCACTACCCATATAAAATCTGAGGATTGACGCTCAACAGACGAACTATCGTTTACCTTCGTTGTCCCCTCTTCCGTTATGAATCCCGCCTCGGGCAAAAGTTTTCGAAGAGCGCACACGATTTTCTCCTCCGAGCCTTTGTCAACATACGACACATAGTCGTGTGCATGCTTACGTTCCACATTCTGCAACGAGAATTTTCGCCTTTCTTCTCTGATATAGGCTCCTGCCTGCTTTGCTATCTCACATACTTTTCTCGTCAGCTCTTCCAATTTTATTCGTTCATTCATATTCTCCCCTATTTAAACTTATATACTACAGACCCACGCGCTTCAAGAGGTATGGCTACCTGACAATCACGCATGAAAGCAAGCGAGACGTGCTGACCAGAAAGGAGATCTATAGCTTGATAGCACTTTTCTTGAAGTCCCAGATAATCAAAAGCATGAGACGGAACGGTAAGATTCATCGTCATGGGTACATCGTCGAAGTTGACCACTACAAGCAATACGTCCTTGTCAGCCTTACGCAAGAAGGCATATTGACGATGATACTGACGATTAACATACATCACGTCAAAGGTAAGACCTTGTGAGATAGCTTTCTCATGAAGGGCGATGTCAAGCACCTTATTATAAACTAGTGTTAAGGGCGTAAAACGCATATCCAACGACCAATAATCAAAAATCGTGGTGCGACCATCCCGCCCACTGAATCCCTCAGCATCCATACCACGCTCACCCCATTCCTGACCGAAATAAATCATCAAAGGATTCTGCTGTAGCAAAGCTGAGACCACAAAAGCGGGAATAGCTTTCTCGCCAGCTCCAGCAAAGAAGTCACTAGCAACACGTTGCTCATCGTGATTCTCCAGGAAATAGAGCATATGGTCACGTATATCATCGGTCTGCTGCCAAGCCCATGTGATGGCATCGGTATTACGACGATGACAGATTACATCACGCATGGCATCATACATTCCTACTTTGTCGTAGAGATAATCAAATCCAGAGCTGATATAACGACGATACAACGCAGGATTATACACCTCGCCAATAAAACGGATATCGGGATACTTCTCGCGAACCTTAGCTGTTGCCCAGGCCCAAAACTCCGCTGGTACCATCTCAGCCATATCGCAACGAAATGCATCAACACCCTTAGAAGCCCAGAAAAGCAGAATATGAAGCATTTTCTCCCAAGTATTGGGAACAGGATCAAAGTACCCTATGCCGCCAGCATAATAATCCACGCCATAGTTCAATTTCACGGTCTCATACCAATCATTGCAACCGGGAGCATTGCTAAAACAATCATTGCCTGTAGCCTTGGCTGGCATTTCCGAATAGGGTTCAACCTCTCCATGATAGAGGTCAAAATATGGCATAAACGACTGACCTACACAATAATAAAAATTATTCGTTACAGGATTAAATCCTTCGTCTGTATGATCGTCTTCACCTAGATCACGTACACTTTGTGGCTTACAAATGCTCTTATACTGTCGAGCCACATGATTTGGCACGAAGTCAATAATCATCTTCAAGCCGGCACGATGGGTTCGACTAACAAGTTTCTCGAATTCCTCCATGCGCTTGTCTACATCAACAGCCAAATCTGGATCAATGTCGTAATAGTCTGTAATGGCATAAGGCGAACCTGCCCTACCCTTCACAACTGCAGGATGCTGACGGGGAATGCCGTAACGGGTATAATCGGTCATCGTGGCGTGACGAATGATACCAGTATACCAAATATGAGTCACGCCCAACTCCCTGATTTTCTTCAGGACGCTGGGCGTGAAGTCGTTCAGTTTTCCACATCCGTTTTCCTCTATCGTACCATTAACTTTGGGGTTATTGTTACGATGACCATAAAGACGGGTAAAAATCTGATAGATGATTATTTTATTCAATGCCATGAGCACTTACTTCCTTGTTAATCTTGGCAATCATGCCCTGAAGTGCCTTACCAGGGCCACACTCTGTGAAGTCGTCGGCACCATCAGCAATCATGTTCTGAACACACTGCGTCCAACGTACAGAAGAGGTGAGCTGAGCAATGAGGTTCTTCTTAATCTCAGCAGGTTCGGTATGAGGCTTGCCATCCACGTTCTGATAAACGGGGCACTTAGGAGTCTGGAACTCTGTCTTCTCGATAGCAGCCTGAAGTTCATCCTTAGCGGGCTGCATCAAAGGACTATGGAAAGCGCCGCCCACCTTCAGGGGAAGAGCACGCTTTGCACCTGCTGCCTTCAACTGTTCACAAGCCTCGTTAATGGCATCCACATTGCCAGAAATAACCAACTGGCCTGGGTTGTTGTAGTTTGCGCAAACCACAATATTACCCTCACGATTGATGCCTGCACACACCTCCTCAACCTTCTCATCAGGCAAACCGATGATAGCGGCCATCGTTGAAGGTGCAGCCTCACATGCCTTCTGCATAGCCATGGCACGTGCGTAAACCAATTTCAGGCCATCCTCAAAACTGAGAGCACCAGCAGCCACAAGAGCAGAGAACTCTCCAAGAGAGTGACCTGCGGTCATAGCGGGCTGGAAAGCATCACCCATGCAGATTGCAGAGATAACACTGTGAAGGAATACGGCAGGCTGAGTAACCTTAGTCTGCTTCAAGTCGTCGTCAGTACCGGCGAACATAATATCTGTGATTCTGTAACCGAGAATCTCGTTTGCTTTCTCAAAAAGTTCTTTAGCTGTTGCGTTGTTGTCGTAGAGGTCCTTACCCATTCCTACGAACTGTGCTCCCTGTCCTGGGAATACGAATGCTTTCATTTTTTTCTACTTAATTTATTGATGAATAAATGTTTGCGGGTGCAAAGGTATATAAAAATGAGCGAAGAACCAAATTTTCTTCGCTCATTTCTTGTGTTAGCTCCGTTTTCAGTCTTTTGTGAACACGAAATCATGAAGTGTACACAACGACCTATCCTTGATGTTCGACTTAAAAACGAAGAAGATGGCACGCTTATACTCCAATTTAGACAAATCAGGCAGCACCACACTCATTTCCGTCGGCTCCTGCTTCATGTCGGCCTTCAACTCAATCTTGCCCAAGAGCATACCCTGCGATGCCCAAGGTCTATCGACCATGATCTCTATGGTGCCATCGATGCCCTGTGGTGTCAGGTTCAGCAGAAGTTTTCCGTCCTGGCCAAACAGATGAGTACCATAATCAACATCGCTGAAGTTGAAGTATTTATAACCAACAATCGAGCCGTCTGTATTGTTCACCACATCGTTGGTGTTATTTTTCAGGTCATAGGGTGCGTCGAAATTGCTCTCTGTGCCATAGCCCGAAGCCACATACGAGCCATAGAACGTATTGTTAGGCCATTCGTGGGTGGCAGGCTTCGGGCCCGTATACCAGCAAGCAATGCCAGCCGAGTGACGCTCTAGCGGATTCAATCCATTAGTGGCAAATCCTTCTGAGTTATACTCACCCTCGCTAATTTCCACCTTACCACCGACACCCTCTTCAACCTTCACCTCGATAGGTGCTACCATGGCCTGACGTGCATACTCATCCGTACCTGTCTGACGATGATAGAACACCCACCACTTTCCATTGATTTCGCAGATAGAGCCGTGGGTGTTGCCATCAGGCGTGGCCGATGCAATTACGTTACCTTGTTCGTCCTTCTCACGACCGCGGCCGTCGATAATGGTGCCGCCATAAGTCCAAGGTCCTAAGGGGTGATCACTATAAGCATAGGCCAGCGTGTAATTAGAAGTGGGCAGTCCGAACTCACCTTCCTCCGTAAAGCGACTGTAGATAAACACATACTTATCCTTTATTTTGCGGATGCTTGAAGCCTCAAAGAACTTAAAGCGTCCCTCCTGGTTGCGACCACTGATCATATCCTCCACTATCATGGTGCCAGGCTTAACAGTGGCCATTGTCGTAGGATCAAACTCGGCAGCATAACTGCGTTCGAAACCCCAATAGCCATACACACGGCCATCGTCGTCTACAAACACAGCAGGATCAAACTGCAGTACACCATCCACCAGATTAGGATTCTCCTTGTTCCAGTTACACACCTTGAAAGGTCCGTCTGGTCTGTCACTCTTGGCAATAAGTCCGTTACGAAAACCCGTCTGATCGTTTGGAAAGAGGTAATAGGTCTTCTTGCCGGTCGAATCGGTGACCAACGTCACATCGGGGGCATAAAGGACATCGGCCGTTCCTGCACTATCAAACTTCTCACCGTCGCGATTCTTGTCAACTACAAGAATCACACCATCATAGCGCCACTGCGTCAAATCTTCCACAGGGGCCGACCATACTACCTGGTCACGACCGCAATATTCTGTAATCAAATCGTCGTGCGAACCATATATATATACGCGCTGTTTACCTGGGTTATCAGGGTCATCAAACACATAGGGCTCGCCATCGGGAATATGCTCCCACAGGGGCAAATAAGGATTGCCCACTGTGGTCAACTTTTCTGTGGCATAGTCAGCCATTTTCGTTGCACACGATGTCACCAGCGACAGACACAATGCCGTTGCTGTAGACAAAGAAAGAATTGTTCCTTTTTTCATCTCTTTAATTCTTAGGTTTATCTTGCTTGGCAATTTTTTTTGCAAAGTAACGAAAAAAATTATATTTATCCAACTGTTTTCAATTTTATTTCGTACTTTTGCACATGAATTACACAAAACCTCTTATGGACAAACATAATTTCGTCACCATTGCCGACCTCACTCGTGAGAAGATACTCTACATGATTGAGATGGCACAGGAGTTTGAAAAGCATCCTAACCGCGAACTGCTCAAAGGCAAAGTGGTTGCAACACTGTTCTTTGAGCCTAGTACTAGAACCCGTCTTTCTTTCGAAACAGCAGCCAACAGACTTGGTGCACGTGTCATAGGCTTTGCCGATCCAAAAGTGACCAGTGGCACTAAAGGCGAAACGCTGAAAGATACTATTCTCATGGTATCAAACTACGCCGACGTCATCGTGATGCGTCACTATATCGAGGGCGCTGCACAATACGCATCAGAGGTTGCTCCTGTGCCTATTGTCAATGCTGGCGATGGTGCCCATCAGCATCCCTCACAATGCATGCTCGACCTCTACTCAATTTATAAGACACAGGGGACACTCGAGAATCTAAACATTTATCTGGTAGGCGACTTAAAATATGGCCGTACGGTTCATTCGTTACTCATGGCCATGCGACATTTTAATCCCACATTCCACTTCGTAGCGCCAAAAGAACTAGCCATGCCCAAAGAGTATAAACTATACTGCGACGAGCACGGCATCAAATATCAGGAGCACACGGCCTTCAACGAGAAGGTAATTGCTGATGCCGATATCCTATACATGACACGCGTACAGAAAGAACGCTTCTCTGACCTGATGGAATACGAACGTGTAAAGAACGTATATGTGCTGAACAACGACTTGCTTCGCTCGGCAAAGCCCAACATGAAGATTCTCCATCCATTACCTCGCGTCAACGAAATTGCCTATGAAGTTGACGATAACCCACACGCCTATTATATCCAACAGGCAGGCAATGGCCTCTTTGCCCGTGAAGCAATCTTCTGCGACGTTTTGGGCATCACGCTGGAACAAGTGAAGAACGATAAAACAATCATTGAATAAGAACCACGATATCTACGTATTATGACAATGAATAAGAAGGAAAGATTAGTGGCTGCCATTCAGCATGGCACCGTTATCGACCACATACCCACTGACAAGACTTATCAAGTGGCCTCAATTCTTGGACTGTTCAGTCTGCAAACACCTGTCACCATAGGTTTTAACTACCCATCAAAGAAAGTGGGATGCAAGGGTATTATCAAGGTGTCGGACAAGTTCTTTACCGACGACGAAATCTCTCGCCTGTCAGTGGTGGCTCCCAACGTTATTCTGAGCATCATCCGCGACTATGAAGTGGTTGAGAAGAAAGCTGTGGTGACACCCAATGAGATTCGTGGTATCGTAAAGTGCAACAACCCCAAATGCATCACAAACAACGAGCCAATGCCCACACATTTCCATGTTCAGGATGGCATTCTTACTTGCCACTACTGTGAAAAAGAACAGGAAATCAGTAAGGTAGAATTGGTATAGCCGAGAAGATATATTTAAGAGATGACGACGAAGGTGTCGGCATCCTTCAACACAGGAAACTTTTGACGAAATCGCTGTAATGTCTCCATATCAATGGACGCTACAGCGATTTCTTCTTTCTCTGGCTCACATTGAGCTATTATGTGACCATAGGCATTCAATATCTGTGAATCACCAGAATAAGTACAATTCTTGTCATTCCCTACACAGTTAACACCGACCACATAACACTGATTCTCAAACGCACGCGCCTTTAACAACGTTTTCCAAACATCTCTACGACTCTCAGGCCAATTGGCCACGAAAATCATCGCATCATAATCGTTTTTGTTACGCGAAAAAACAGGAAAACGTAAATCATAACACACTTGCAACAGAAATCGTACGCCTCGCCATTCTATCACCACACGTCTGTCCCCAGGCACATAGTCGTTTGTCTCGCCTGCATAGCTGAATAAATGTCGCTTGTCGTAGTAATCATATGTACCATCAGGCTTCACAAAGAAGAGTCGATTACGAAGCTGTCCATCATCATCGGTTATGGCCACACTGCCCGCTATTGCTGCATCCAGGCAACTAGCTGTGTGTATCATCCACTCAAGGACGTCATAACCGACTGTATTTAAAGTTGTTTTAGGCATGAATCCTGTTGAGAACGTCTCAGCCAGCACATAAAGATCTGCCTTGGGAGCTTTTGCAAGCAAGGCATCTAAATGTTGGAGGTTCCACTGGGACTCGTTCCAACGAATAGCATGTTGTACGATAGCTGTCTTCATCATGGTTGCAAAGATAACATTTTTTATCTGAAAAAACGCTATTTTCTTTTGCATTCCGCGCATTTTACACTATCTTTGCACACAAATTTAATAAATAAGGTGGAACACACCAAAAGAATGAGGTAAAAAGAGTATAGAAATGAATAAGATTGAAACACCTGTTTTGCTACTTACAGGTTATTTGGGCAGCGGCAAAACTACATTACTGAACCGCATACTGAAAAACGAGAAAGGAATAAAATTTGCCGTTATCGTCAATGATATTGGCGAGGTTAACATTGATGCCACTCTGATTCAGCAAGGCGGTGTAGTTAACCAACAAGATGATTCACTGGTAGCTCTGCAGAACGGATGCATCTGCTGTACATTAAAGATGGACTTGGTTAAGCAACTTCAGGACATCATCCAGATGCAACGCTTTGACTATATAGTTATCGAGGCTAGCGGCATCTGTGAACCGGGACCTATCGCGCAGACCATCTGCTCTATTCCCTCAATGGATCCAGAATTAACAAAGAACGGATATCCTAAACTAGATTGCATCACAACAGTGGTCGATGCCCTGCGCATGCGTGATGAATTTGAAGGAGGTGCTTTGCTCACACGCCCTGACATCGGTGAAGAGGATATCGAAAATCTGGTCATCCAACAGATTGAATTCTGCAACATCGTACTGCTGAACAAAGTTGCAGAAGTGAATAAAGAGGAATTGGGACGCATCCGTGCCATTATCCGTACTCTGCAGCCCAAGGCTGAGATTATCGAATGTAATTATGGTGATGTCAACTTCGACAAGATTCTGAACACCAACATGTTCGATTTTGACAGCGTTGCCACTTCTGCCGCCTGGATTCAGGAAGTTGAACGTCATCACGAAGAGGAAGACGACGTTGAAGAGGAAGAACATCATCATCATGACGAACATGAACACCACGACCATGATGACGACGAACATGAGCATCATCACCACCATCACCACCATCATCATCACGACGATGAGGGTGAAGCCGAGGAATATGGCATCAGCACGTTTGTATACTATCGTCGCGGTCCTATGAAGTTAGGTTTGTTTGACGACTTTGTGGCTCGCAAATGGCCTAAAGGAGTAATCCGCGCTAAAGGAATATGCTACTTTGATGATGAGATGGACATGTGCTATCTCTTTGAACAGGCAGGAAAACAAGTAAGCATCCGCCAAGCCGGACAATGGTTTGCCACAATGCCAGAAGATGAATTAGCGCAGATGATGGAACGTGATGCAGCCCTGCGAGCTGACTGGGATGAGAAATATGGTGATCGCATGCAGAAAATCGTTTTCATCGGGCAGCACATGGACAAGGAAGCTATTACCAAGGCACTTGATGACTGCAAAGCTTAAAAGATGAAAGATTGAAAGGTAAAAAGGTAAAATGGTTAAAAATTAAAACCGTACTTACTTTTTTACCTTTTTACTTTTATACTTTTATTTTTTTTAGTAACTTTGCACCCACAAAGTGTAAAAAATACCCGCATTATTTTTATACCAACCAATAAAGACAACAAAAAATGAAAAGAGACAACACCGTTTTTGAGTTGATCGAGAAAGAGCATCAGCGCCAATTAAAAGGCATCGAGCTGATTGCCAGTGAGAACTTTGTGAGCGACCAGGTAATGGAAGCTATGGGCTCGTACCTTACCAACAAGTATGCTGAAGGTTATCCTGGTAAGCGCTACTATGGCGGTTGCCAAGTGGTAGACGAAGTAGAGCAGCTGGCCATCGACCGCGTATGCAAACTCTTTGGTGCCGAGTATGCCAACGTGCAGCCTCACTCTGGCGCACAGGCTAATGCCGCTGTACTGCTGGCAGTACTGCAGCCAGGTGACACCTTCATGGGTCTGAACTTGGCACATGGCGGACACTTGAGCCATGGTTCATTGGTCAACACAAGCGGTATTCTCTATAAGCCCGTAGGTTACAACCTCGACGAAAAGACTGGTCGAGTGGACTACGACGAAATGGAACGTCTGGCATTGGAGCACAAGCCAAAGCTGATTATCGGAGGTGGCTCTGCATATAGTCGCGAATGGGACTACAAGCGCATGCGCGAGATTGCCGACAAAGTTGGTGCATTGCTTATGATTGACATGGCCCACCCCGCAGGCCTCATCGCAGCAGGTTTGCTGGAGAACCCTGTAAAGTATGCCCACATTGTAACCTCTACAACTCACAAGACCCTGCGTGGTCCTCGTGGTGGTATCATTCTGCTGGGTAAAGACTTTGATAATCCTTGGGGGTTGAAAACTCCTAAGGGTGAAATCAAGAAGATGTCCGCATTGCTGAACAGTGCAGTATTCCCTGGACAACAGGGCGGTCCTCTAGAGCACGTTATTGCAGCTAAAGCAGTAGCATTTGGTGAGGCTTTGCAGCCCGAGTTCAAAGAGTGGGCCAAGCAGGTACAGAAGAACGCAAAAGTGCTGGCCGACGAACTTATCAAGCGCGGCTTCACCATTGTTTCAGGCGGAACAGATAACCATTCTATGCTGGTTGACCTTCGCTCTAAGTATCCTGAGCTGACTGGTAAAGTTGCCGAGAACGCACTGGTTGCTGCCGACATCACCGTGAACAAGAACATGGTACCCTTTGACAGCCGTTCAGCTTTCCAGACTTCAGGCATTCGCCTAGGTACTCCCGCTATCACCACCCGTGGTGCTAAGGAAGATCTGATGGTTCAGATTGCGGCATGGATTGAGGAAGTATTGAACGACCCCACCAACGAGGAGGTTATTGCCAGCGTTCGCGCTCGTGTTAACGAAAAGATGAAGGATTATCCTCTCTTTGCATATTAAGAATCACTACTACTGATACTGCACTGGTTGACTCCTGTAGCTCAGGAGCACCAGCGCAGTTTTTTATCGACTAGCCAATAACTCTTACGATGAATCTAAAACGAATTATCTGCGCTACATCATGGTTCATGGCCATGACTGTTATGGTCACTGCACAAACATGGAGCGATGTTACTAACAGATTTATAACTAACCCTGCCTTCAACGACAACAGTAATGCCGGCTGGACATGGGAAAGCAATGCCAGTACGCAGGAAGTCAGAGTAAACTGCATTAGTTTTTATAATGGTGCCTTTGACCTTCATCAGCAACTTAAAGGATTGCCACGAGGCACCTATCGCATCAGCGTACAGGGCTTTTATCGCACTACCGACAACAACAGTGCGTATAATGCATACAAAAACGGAACAGAAGATATTACGGCTTACCTCTATGCCGGCCAGAATACTCAGAAGTTGACGAGTCTTTATAGTGCATCACTTGACTATAATGCAGCAAGTCGCTGCTACACCCCCGACAACATACATTACTATCCCGATGGTAAAGAGGCCTCGCTTGCAGCATTTGCCGAAGGACTGTACGTCAACACGTTGGAGTTTGAAGCCAATGGTGACGTACTAATCGGCGTAAAAACATCCGAGAACAAGAGCAACAACTACTGCGTACTTGACAACTTCAAACTGGAGTACAAGAGTCCTATAGGCCCCGATGGAAAAGCATGGATAGATATTACCAGTGAAGTACTTCAAAATCCCACCTTCGACAATAACAGCCAGGCTGGTTGGCAATGGGAAAGCCAAGCATCTTCACAGGCCGCCAGCGAAGAGTGTATGGAATTTTGGAATGGCACATTCAATATCCATCAAGATGTGAATTATGGTCAGAATGGTAAATATCGACTTTCTGTACAAGCCTTTTATCGTGTTGGCGACAATGATAATGGATATCAAAATTATCAGAACGGCACAGAGGATATTCCTGCCGTGATGTATGCAGGCGATACCCAACAGAAATTAGTAAGTGTTTTCTCGGAGCCATCAGACGAATGGATTGACGGTTCATGGAATGCCAGCTGGAATGGTCCATATTTCCCAGACAGGATGTGGGCTGCACGTGTGTGGTTTGACAATGGGAAATACTGGAATAGCATGGAGTTCGAATCGGATGGAAACTTCCGTATTGGGCTTAAGACGGACAGCTATCAAGGGAATAACTGGTGTATCTTCGATAATTTCAAATTAGAGTATTATGGTGATTGCACAAGAGTTTCCGATATCAGTGTCAATGCAAAAAACACCTCACTGGTAGTTGGAGAGACAACACAGGCCGTAGCAATCGTATCGCCAGCAGATGCCACAATAATCGATGTAGAATGGTTATCGAGTGACGAGAACGTAGCAACAGTAAGCGCAAACGGCCTCATCACGGCTCACAAAGAAGGAACAGCCAAGATTACGGCCAGAGCCATGGACGGATCGGACACTGAAGGCTCTATCGTCATTACTGTGATTCATAATCCTGCCAAGGCAGGTTCATTAATAATCAATGAAGTGATGGCATCCAACATTGACGAAATGATAAGTCCTGCCTTCAACTTTGATGGATGGATGGAACTTTATAATCCAACCGACAAGCCGGTAGAACTTGGTGGCATCAAGTTGAGTAATGGTGAGGGCGAATCATGGACCGTATCCAACGATATGGGTGCCGTTCCTGCCAAGGGCTATTTTACCGTATGGTTTGACAGCAATGACTTGAACCAACATCATGTTCCTTTTAAACTTGATGTAGACGGTGGAACCATTTCACTGAACACATCTACTGGCGCCGTTATTGACCAGTTAACCTACCCCACTTCTTTGGAACGCATTAGCTATGCTCGAAGTTCCGATGGAGCTGGCCAATGGGGATATACAGACACTCCTACGCAAGGCGCCTCAAATAATGGCATCAAGATAATGACGCAGCAGATTTCTGCGCCTGTTGTAGACCAGCCTTCACAACTATTCATGGGTTCAATCAACGTCAACGTGACCATCCCCAGTGGATGTACACTTCGCTATACCACAGACGGAACCCTACCCACACTAAATAATGGCATGACAAGTTACTCTGGACAGTTTCAAGTGAACTACACCAGTGTATTCCGTTTCCGTCTTTATGCCGACGATATGCTGCCATCACGTGTGACTACCCGCTCATATATTGAGCGCGACCGCGACTACTATCTTCCCGTTGTTTCAGTCGTTACCGACCCCACTTTCCTCTATAGCAAAGAGATTGGAGTCATGGAGAAAGGTCCCAATGGACGTCCTGGCAACGGACAAAGCGCGAATTGTAACTGGAACATGAATTGGGAACGCCCTGTGAATTTCTCTTATCTTGACGAAAACGGTGACATGGTTCTCAATCAAGACGTGAACCTTGAGATGTGTGGCGGATGGAGCCGCGCCTTTACCCCACATTCTTTCAAGCTGAAAGGCGACAAAGAGATGGGAGGCGACAAGAACCTACCCTACCCGTTCTTCACACAGAAGCCCTATATCCGTAACCGCACCCTGCAGATTCGTAATGGCGGCAACGACACCAGCTGCCGCTTTAAAGATGCCTCACTAGCCTATCTTGTTCAGACCTCAGGCATCGATGTTGATGTTCAGTCATATCAACCCGTCCATGAATTCATCAATGGCCAGTATATCGGTGTGCTCAACATGCGCGAGCCAAACAACAAACACTATGTCTATGCTAACTATGGCTGGGACGATGATGAGATTGACCAGTGGGAAATGTCGCCAGACTCAGGTTATGTACAGAAATGCGGTACGCCGGAGGCATATGAAGAGTTAGTAGACGAACTCTCGCCCAATGCTGCCGATGCTAACACTTATAAGGAAATATGCAACCTACTCGACATCGACGAGTTTACCAACTATATGGCCATCCAATTCTACTATGGCGGTAGTGACTGGCCTCGTAACAATGTCAAGTGCTTCCGCAATCGCGATAATGGAAAGTTCCGCTTCGTGATGTTCGATGTCGATGCGGCCTTCGACTATGGAACGGATGCTTTCCAGCAGTTCATGTGGAAGGAATGGTGGACATTTGATGAACTCTATCCACGTGGCACAGGTCGCATCCGCGACCATATTCGCCTGGTTACATTGTTCAAGAATCTCATTCAAAACGAGTCCTATCGCCGCAAGTTCATCGACACCTACTGCATCGTGGCCGGTAGTGTCTTTGAATGGGATCGAGTCAATCAGATTCTTCAGAACCTATACAACCGCGTGGAACCCGCAATGAATCTCAATGGAGGTTCTGCCTATAGTTCATATAATAACGTAAGAAACAACCTGAGCGGTCGACTAAACAATGCCATCACAGCCATCAAGAATTATGGTGATTTCGGTCTAAATAATGCTACTCCACGCAGTGTAGCTTTGAAATCTCAGTTGGAAGGGGCTGTCATCACCATCAATGGCATTGAACTGCCCACAGGTTCGTTTAACGGAAAACTCTTCAACACGCCTGTCATCAATGCAACAGCTCCTGCAGGTTATTCGTTCAAGGCGTGGGTAAAAGATGATGGCACCAGCTATTCTAGTCGTGCGGACATTCCCTTGCCCGATAGTGACATCAAACTCACAGCCACCTTCAATCAGTTGAGTGCAACTAGCAAACAAAAACAAGGGATTACTCCCGTTCGCATCAATGAGGTAAGCGGCTCAAACAACAGTCTTGTAGACGAATATTTCAAGAAAGGCGACTGGATTGAGCTTTATAATACCACAGACGAAGCCATCGATGTAGAAGGCATGTATCTCACAGACAACCTTGAGAAGCCCACGAAGTATCAGATTTCGAAAAATGGCACCAACGTTCAGACCATCATTCCTGCTCATGGTTATCTCATTGTATGGTGCGACAATAAACGAGCCACCACAGACCAAGGCCTCCATGCCACGTTCAAGATTGATGGCGACGGAGGTCAGTTGGCCCTCATGGCTGCAGACAAGAGTTGGACAGATACGTTTGTATATCCCGCTCACGATGCTAATACAACCGTTGGTCGCTATCCCGATGGAACGTCTAAGGTTTACACCATGAATGTAGCCACAATAGCACATGCCAATCGCCTGTCGTCGTACATGACAAAGGTAGACCAAACCATTATTAATGGTATTGAGAAACCAGTCATCGCCTCGGCCAATGGTTTGCGAGCTATCTATGGCAACAAACAAGTTATTGTCAAGAGCGAGGAAGACGGACCTGTAATGGTCAGCATATACAATGCTAGTGGCATGCTGGTTGAACAGACCTCTGCCATCATCAAGGGCGGACGTGCCCGTATTGATGTCAGCCACTTGGATACAGGTCTCTACGTGGCTCGTGCCATTAACGAAAGTGGCACCAGCGTTAGTTGCAAGTTTAGAAAATAATATAAAGGAATGAAAAAGATTGTTTTAATGTGTTTCGCTGTCATGATGCTGACAGCATGCTCATCTACAGAAGAAAAGCCCGCAGGCAATGGCAAGGCCGACGGTAAACGTTTTGCCCGCGAGATTCTTGCTGCTTATCAGGAGAACGATGTCGACCGCATGGAAGATGCAGTAGACGAGTTCTATGAATTCTATAAAGACCAGGACCCGAAAGTCACGCGTGACTTCTTTAATTCTTGGTTAGAGGAATTTCATGACATGGCCGCCGACCCCAAGAAAGTGGATGACTTTGAACGGTTTCAGAAGATGACACGCGAAGCGGACAAGGATGAGAAACTCAACGATCTATATGACAAAGTTATGGATTAACAAAGAAAGCGGTCAACAATAATGTTGACCGCTTCTTTGTTTCCTTATCCTTAAAACCTGATGAGTTGCCGCACCTCACTTTCGTCTACCAGCATTATCACTTTGCCAAATACACCTATTGTTATGGGCAACGTTCTGCCATTGATGTCTATCCACCCCACATTTGCCACGGTATAGTCGTTTACCGTCATATGGCTCCGCAGATACATCTGCGCCGTACCAACAGCCACCGCCTCTCCAGTTTCTTTTATCCCATTTAGATTTACTGCTTCTCCCAATTCGGCCAATCCTTCAGCACCTAAGTCCGCCAACATCTTCTCATCAACGCCTTCAATGCCCAAGTCAGCCAGTTTCTCTGCGCCAGCCTTAGCCAATCTCTCCGTCAGGTTGTCTTCACTCATTTCTTGTTCCACCACGGTCTGTACCAATCCTGTCACAGCCTCATAGTGTTTCTGCTCGTCTGGTTTGGTGAATATCATCACCACCAGCACAACACCCAGTAACAGAGTTACAATAATAAAAGCATGCTTCATTTTCTTCAGTTCTTTAGTTATTCTGTGCGCAAAGATACTACTTTTATTCGAGAAACGACATACTTACATAAGAAAAGTATATCATTCAGAACAGCTAAACAATATGAATAATCATTCCTCGACAATCATTTTAAAGTCGCACCATCCATAAGAGGCTGCATAAGCATCGCGCGAGCCATGAGGCACATAGAGCGTAGCCGTTGTATTGAAAAAGGCAATATAACCACACTGTGGCGGTGTGATGCTCTGAACATGAACAGCCTGAAGACGAGGACAATGAAGAAAAGCGCCATCCCCTACAGAGGTAAGTCCCTGAGGCAAGGTAACCTCTGCGAGGTCAGGGCAGTCGGCAAAAGCCAATGTACTGATGTGCGACATGCCAGCAGATAGTGTCACACTGGTAAGTCCACTGCATTCAGAGAAGGCTCCAGTGCCTATCTGCTCTATATTGTCCGGAAGAACAAGCTCTGCCAATCCTTCGCATCCACAGAAAGCATAGTCGGCAATAGAACTGACAGTGGATGGAATCACAGTAGCCACACAGCCATAAACCAGTTTATCGTCGCAAGAACGGATTATTGCATTGCAATTGTTACGTGAATCGAATACGGAGTTGCTCTCGTCTATCTGGATAGTTGTTAGATTTGTACAGAAATTGAAAGCATTTGTACCTATATATCCCACCTGAGAAGGAATGCTCAGCGATGTGATGCTAGAGCCAAAGAAAGCTAAATCTCCAATGGAACGTACCTCTTGAGGCAGGCAGACCACTGTGAGTGAGTCGCAACGATAATAATAGCGATCAGCAATCTCTGTAACATCCGTAGTGGTGGAAACATGTTCTTCATAGCTATCATCGTAGGCACATGCGGAAAATAATGCCAAAGGCATTGAAAGTATCGGGTATAGTAGTTTATTCATGTTCATAAGCATCAGTATTTAGATTATGTATCAGGTTAGATTAATTAGTAGTATTATCATTTGCAAATATATGAAAAGAAATGTTATTTTGCAAATAAAAGGACATAAAAAAATAGCTTTATTGCACATTGTATGCTTGTTGTGCAATAAAGCTATTAAAATATGAAGGATATGACTACTTTATCTCAACCTTAAGAGGCTGACGGATATTACGCATAGTCCAGTCAATGCGTTGCTGCCATTCTGCTTGTGTACGAACATCAAATTTTGACCATGCAGAACCAAAATAATAGGTATATGGCTCGCCAGAGTAATTATCCACAATACCTAAGGCATGGCCTACAGCACCGCTATCCACTTTCTTAAACTGTTTGACGACAGTTTCGCTGACACCATTGGGGAAAAGCGCTCCCACAAAAAGCTGGCAGTTATTCACAGGAATATTATCGGTGGGATCAGCATAGTGTACATAGTCCTTTGCCAACACCACGTTATTGCGATCTTCCTGATGCACCACAACACCAGCCGCCAACTCCACAGTAGTTGTGAAGCCATCGTAATTCACAGTGGTCTTATTGAAATTAGATCCTTTATCAAGAGTAATAACGCGATGTTCCGTAATGGTATCCTCGCCTATCACAGTGGGGTTGTAGTCAAGTCGCACAGAAAAGCGCAGTGGACCCATATCGAGCACCTTATAACTCTTAAAGCAATAAGGATAGACCAATTCATCATCAACAACCAAAGCCGGAGTGCC
Organism: Prevotella sp. E15-22; assembly: GCF_023204875.1. Taxonomy (NCBI): domain Bacteria; kingdom Pseudomonadati; phylum Bacteroidota; class Bacteroidia; order Bacteroidales; family Prevotellaceae; genus Prevotella; species Prevotella sp. E15-22. The sequence goes on along the minus strand of NZ_CP096247.1, from coordinate 1,219,012 downwards.
ACATCCAAGCGTAGCCCCTACTCTATAAAGGTCGGAACCACGTCCGTGATCATTATGATAAGAGTTTAGTCGATAAAGCGAATCACCACGCTGACGATTCTCCTTACGCAACTTCTCAACAGCAGGCATCATCACAACATCCTCTATCCAATAGCGTTGATCGAGCACCAACTCAGGTGTATTCTTTGTCCACACATCCACACCATAACTTTTCTCGCCTGTTTTCTGCAGGGCCGGTCCATACACGCGATAAGCACCGCGATCGTTCTCCCAGGCAAAGTCATCCTTTCGTTCAGGAAAGATGCGACCATAGCAAACGGTCTTATATACTTTTGGTGTGCCACGACGAATGGTGAAAGTCTGAGTGCCCTTGGGACGAACGCCGGCTTCTATGAGTATTGTTTTATCAGATGACAACTGATATGGCACCTCTAGCCCACCAGCATCATAAACTATAAATTGACGACCTCCCAATATGTTCAGGCGATTATAAATCGTATCGGCAGGAAGTTCTACAATCTGTTCACGATACTCGTTAGAGGGATTATTGATGGTGACTTTCACCGTCGCACGATTACCTTTCATGAGATTCTCATAGCGCAGATGCTCGCAAGCAGCCAACAGGAAAGCACCTGTCCCAAAGTTAGCCTGCGAACGGGCATTAACCGTCTTTGTTGGGTCTGGTTTCTCACCGATAGGCTGAACATAACCGACACTCCAATCAGGCTGAAGAGCAGTAGTGACCAGATACTGCCATGCTTTGGCAACAACGGGTTCAAAGGTAGAACGATTAAGAATACCATTGTTCATTCCCCACAGTAAGCCATAGGTAAAAAAGGCCGTACCTGAGGTCTCTGGGCCAGGAGCATCCTCTTCGCAAAGCATCGAACGGCTCCAATAACCGCCAGGACGTTGCACACGCGCCACGCCTTCAGCCAGTTGTCGGAAACGCAACTCAAAGAAATCACGGTGTTTGTAGTCCTTTGGCATATCACTCAGCACCTTAGCCAATCCGGCCAATACCCATCCATCACCGCGAGCCCAAAAACTCTTACCGCCATTGCAGGCAGTCTTGACCTTAGGCCATATATATTTTGCGTCGCGATAATAGAGTTGCTCGTCTTTATCGAACATCAGGTCATCGCTCCACTTGAAGTTATCATAGAGCTTATCCAAGTATTTCACGTCGCCTGTAGTCTTATAGAGTTTCGTCATGACAGGCATCACCATATAAAGTGCGTCGGCCCACCACCAGAAATCATTCTGGGGCTGACGCACCTCATAGTCCATCACTTCCAATGCACGGGCAATTTTATAGTCATCTGGCTGCATCTCATAAATATCAAGATAGGTCTGAAAACAGATTTGCCAGTCACCAAAGAGAACATAATCCTGACCTTCGCCATAATTAGCATATTTCCACTTCGAAGGATCCTTCTCGCGAGCACCCTGCCAAAGATTATGACGAGCCCAAGCATCACTATAACTCAGCCAGCGAGCATTGCCCAGAAGCTTATAAGCCTCCATGTTACCAGTATGATAAGCGGCCTCGTCCCAGAACGAGCGCACTTCAGGCCGGTGGGTCGCTTGCCACTGATCGTTGACTTTCGTGATAATCTCGATGGTTGAGGGTGGTTTTGGCACCACTTTCTTTTTTCGTTTGGCATCGGCCGTGCAGCACAATGTCAAGACAAGGAATAGTAGGGTTAGTTTTTTCATATACTGTAGTTTATTTCATATTCTCATTGAAGAAGTTAACACACTGACGGTACAGGTGATTACGAGTGTTGCCACCAAAGATACTGTGGTTACGATTGGTATACACCAACTGACGGAAGTCCTTGTCTGCCTGCACCAGAGCCTCAACATACTCAGCCGTGTTCTGATAGTGCACATTGTCGTCTGCAAGTCCGTGACATATCAGCAATGCTCCATGTAACTTATCTACACGTGCCATAGGATTCACCTCATCATAACCAGAAGCATTCTCTTTTGGTGTACGCATAAAGCGTTCCGTATAAACTGTATCATAGTAGCGCCAACTTGTAGGGGGCGCAATGGCAATACCACAACAGAACACAGGACGTCCTTCTGACATAGACATCAAAGTGTTCCATCCACCGTAAGACCATCCCCAGATAGCGATATGGTCTTTATCGACATACGACTGACGTCCTAGCCAGAGGGCTGTTTCTACCTGATCAAAGGCCTCCTTCTCGCCCAAACGCAGATAAGTACATTTCTCGAAATCAACACCACGTCCGCCTGTGCCACGATTATCCACACATACACAAACATAGCCCTGCTGACAGAGATACTGCTCCATGATGGCGCCATTGCCACTCATGCCTATTCCCCAGGCATTCTTCACTTGCTGTGAACCAGGACCACCATATTGGAACATCACCACAGGGTACTTCTTGTTTGCGTCAAAGTTCTTGGGTTTCACCATATAGCCATAAAGCGTGGTTCCCTCACTCGTCTGGAAAGTAAAGAACTCCTTAGTGCCCATATCGAAAGAGGCATATTTCTCTGCAGCTTTCTTGTTGTCAATAAATGTAGTAACAGTCTTGCCTTGATTATTACAAAGCGAATAGACTGGCGGTGTATTCGCGTCACTCCACGTATGAACGAAGTTTTTCAAATCGTTCGAAAAGATTGCCGAGTTCCATCCACTCTTTGGTGTCAGGCAGTCTGTCTTTCCGTTCTTATGACTCACGAAAACCTTTTTGTCGGTAGGGCCGTTATTAAGGGCCGCATAATAAATATCGCCTGTTGCCTCGTCATAACCATAAACGTCGGTTATCACTCCCTGCTGTACTGTGCGCTGCAATTGCCCATTTAATCCATAAACATAGATACTATTGAAACCTGAACGCTCGCTGGTTAAAACAATATGCTTATCGGTGAATACGAGGTTGGCAAAAACATTCTCGTTAATATACTTATCAACCTTATCATCGATGACCTGCTGGCAAACAGTTGACATGGGGTTAGCCATAAACACTTTCAGATTATCCTGATGACGATTGAGGGTAAACACAGCAATTTTAGTGGGATCACTAGTTGCTTTGATGCGTGGGATATAGCCATCGGCATCAAGAGGAAGTTGCATGGTACGTGTCTGATGACTCTTAATATCATAGCTCATCACCTTTACCTTCGCATTATCCTCACCAGCCTTGGGGTATTTATAAGTATAGAAGCCAGGATATGTTGAATACTCCTCACGAACAGGTTTCATTCCCTTAAAAAGGGGCATGCTATATTGTTTAACGCTGCTCTCATCATAACGAACCCAAACAATCTGTTTGGAATCGGCACTAAAAACTAATGAGGAGTTAAACGAGAATTCTTCTTCATTGACCCAATCTGGCAAACCATTAATAACTTCATTAAATTTACCGTCCTTTGTCACCTGACTTTCAGAATTGTTATAAAGTAACTTAACAAGAAAGATATTATTGTCACGTACAAATGCTATCTGCGTACCATCGGGACTCCATACGGGAATCTGTTGAGGCCCCCCATCACTCAAGGGCTCCAATTTATTGTTCGCAATGGTGAAGATATAGTAAACGGCTGTGAACGAATGGCGATAGATGCTCTTTGTTTGCGTTTGAATAAGCATCGTACGACCATCCGGACTCATCGAATAGCCGTCCACACGCTCTATTTTAGCACCTCTTGCCTTGCTCGCATCAAAAAGTACGCCCGTTTGCTTACCCGTTTTAAACGAGAACTTTACGATCTGCTTTCCATCGGCAGATATCTGCGTATAACTCTCTCCATCACTCAAGGGTTCCACACCAATCATTGATTCAGTGCGAAATGTTCCATCCGTGAGATTCTTTAAACTCAGTTGCTGGCCTGCCAGTACCGTTGTAGCAGTCATAAAAAGGACTGCACCAAGATAAATTATTCTTTTCATACGGTGCAAAGATAAAAAAAAATCCCCACATGACGTAGGGATTTACATTTTTTATCCTAAAATGCAACTATATCAATGATCCGAAAGGAGTTGCTCGATAGTCAGCTCCGGATGACGAGCCATCTTATCGGCCACACGTTTCACTCCAGGATGAGTAAAGACATTACGTCCCATCGCTTTGTTTACCACATACTGGATACGTGACATATGAACATCTCGCAGATTTGCGGAATCACGTTCTTCAGCTGTCAAGGGGAAATGGCCTAGGAGGTAAAAACCTAAGCAGTCAGGAACGATATACTGACGGGTCATCATTCGCCTTTGCTGTTCACTATAACCGTATTTCAAATAGATGGGATAATCACGTCCTAAATATTTATCGAGTGAGATGCCCAACATTGAATCACCCACCACAACACTCTGATCCAACGAACTAATCTGGGTATAAATATGAGGGACGGTCAACCCTGGCACCATCTTCACCAAACGCTTAAAGGCTTGAGTAAGGTCTTTATTAAGATCACTTACATCGTGGTACTGATCTTCCACATCAAGCATCAATGTTTGTAGAGTGCTGTCCTGAAAGAAATATAAAAAGCGCGTATTGATATCCGGTTCATCTACAAGTCCCAATTGCAACACGTCTTCTATCAGCGTGCGAGTTTCAATTGGATAGACAGTCTTCATCTGCTGTAATGCTGCAAAATCGCCTGTCGTCAAAAACAAACGTTCTGCCCTATCAAAACGTGCCAAAACAACCTCTTCTGAGTTTGAATGCTCAACAGTAGGCTGCAATTGCCACTGACAACCAATACAAGCCATCAGGATAAAGAAAACTATAATATATATGTTTCGCACGTGGGCAGAAATGTTTTACTTATGTTAAATTTGAATGCAAAAATACTAAAATATCTTGAATTAACCAAATTTTAACCAAATTTTCTTTAATAAATATGTTATTTTGAAATCTATTTCTGTATTTTTGCAAAAATGAAAACAGAAAGAATGAAACAAATATTATTGCCTCTTATGCTATGCGCAGCACTAGCAACGCAAGCTCAGAAAACAATCACCATCAAAGTAACCAACCCCATAAATAAAGAACGCACAGACATTCCCGTTGTCATCAACCTGGCATCGTATGGCGAAGTATGTTCTGCCTCAGTGAAGGCTAACAACCAAGAGATTCCTTATCAATTGGACGATTTAAACAATGACCACACTTTTGACGAACTATGCTTTCTAGTAGACCTAAAAGGCAAGGAAACAAGAGACTATGAGGTAATACTACTAAATGAAGGGAAACCGCATACCTATCCCCCACGCGTTTATGCCGAAATGGTGGTGCGCAACGAGAAAGTGAAACAGAAGAACAAACACGATAACTATATCAATGCCATCACCGCTAATGGCAACGTCAACTCTTACAACATGCTACATCATCATGGAGTAGCTTTTGAAAGTGAACTCAATGGCATTCGTATCTATTTCGACAAACGACAAACACTAGATCTATATGGCAAACGCTACAAACGCCTTGAAATAAAGGACACACAGTTCTACACCCAACCCGATCAAAAGACTGCTGGTTATGGTGATGATGTATTATGGGTAGGCAATTCATTTGGATTGGGCGCCCTGAGAGGATGGAATGGCCAAGAACCCACCATGATAGAACCAGTAAAAACACGTTCTCAACGCATACTCGCAAATGGTCCATTGCGTACTATTATCGAAATCAATGATTACGATTGGACACTACCCGTTTCGAAGAAAGATGCCGAGATAACCATTCGCTATACCCAATATGCCGGTCATCGCGACACCGATGTTGACGTATCTATTATCAACACTTCCGATCATACAACAGACATTGAGCCATTCTCTACTGGCATCATTAATATTAAAGGATCTGTAGAATACAGCGACCATCATGGACTTCGTGGTTGCTGGGGTACAGACTATCCTGCTAGCGACACCATTAACTGGAAACGCGAGACGGTAGGACTAGGAATTTTCATACCAAAAGATTACTTAGACAGTGAGATACCCGCCAACAAAGACAACTATACTTTTGTCATAAAGTCGAAGTGTAACAAGCTATCATACAAGATTGCATATACGTCTGACAACGAGGACTTTGGACTACACAGCGCAAAGGATTGGTTCGCATGGCTTAAAACTTGGCGTCGCGAGATAGAAAACCCCATCAAAATCGCCATACAATAAGCACAAGAACAGAAAACTTCACAGTCTTTTATTCTACATGCATTAAAGCTGTCATTACCATATCACTCACGAAGAGTCCCTCACGTGAGAGACAGAGACGTGTCCCATCTTTCACCAACAAGCCATTCTTAACAAAAGTTTGAGCTTGCGCTAAACAGTAGCTTCGATAATCTTCGGAAAGCTTGCTCACATCAATACCTTCACATGTACGGAGAGCTGTCATCACCATCTCATTATAAAGATTATCAGGTGTCAGTACCTCCTGTTCCGCCACACATTTATCCTGCTCAACTCCTTCAATGTATTGGCGAATGTCCGCAACATTCCACTGACGGGTACTTCCATCAAAAGAATGCGCAGCCGCTCCTAGTCCCAAGTAAGGAACCTGGCGCCAATAGCTACTATTATGGCGCGAACGATAACCAGAACGAGCAAAATTACTAATTTCATAGTGCTCGTAACCCGCACTATTGAGACGGTCTTTTAACGTATAATACATCTGCCGTTCCAATTCCTCGTCAACCTTACTCACATCACCATTTTCCAGCATTCGAGACAGCGATGTTCCTTCCTCGTACTGTAAAGAATAAGCCGAAACATGTTCCACATCGAGAGCCAGGACAGCATCGATATCACGCACCCATTCTTCCATTGTCTCATTGGGGAAACCATACATCAAGTCGACACTGATATTTCCAATACCAATCTCCCTAAGTAAACGAACTGCCTGAGACACCTGGCCAGCACTATGACGACGCCGTAAGAAACGAAGTCGTTCGTCACTAAAAGTCTGTGCGCCCATAGACACACGATTCACAGGCAGTTCCGATAAAGCTTCAGCAAAGGATGGAGTCACATCATCAGGATTCACCTCGATTGTCACCTCCTCGGCAGAACCTAACACATGAAAAATTTGTGCCAATTGTCTGGGTTCAAGTTGGGAGGGTGTCCCTCCACCTATATATATAGTGCGCACGCGTTCCTTTATATAAGACGAGCGTGCATCTGCTTCCTTACAAACAGCATCAACATAGCGCTGCCTAAGAGTCAATGATGTCTGTGAATAGAAGTCGCAATATATACAACGACTCTTACAAAATGGTATATGAACGTATATTCCTGCCATAACGGGCACAAAATTACTAATTTTGTTTAATTTCCAAGAAAAATCTTTGGTATTTTCGTGGAAAATGCTTAATTTCGAACCCACAAAACAATTTAAACCGATAACACCTAAAATTATAGAAGTTATGAAGATCTATCAAACCAACGAAATCAAAAACATTGCATTGCTTGGCAGTGCGGGTAGCGGCAAGACTACTCTTGCCGAAGCAATGGTCTACGAAGCTGGCATCATTAAGCGCCGCGGTAGCGTAGAAGGTAAGAACACCATGAGCGATTACTTCCCCGTTGAGCAGGAATATGGCTACTCGGTGTTCTCTACTGTTTTTCATGTAGAATGGAATAATAAGAAACTGAATATCATTGACTGCCCAGGTTCTGACGACTTTGTAGGTGGCGCCATCACCGCCCTCAACGTTACCGACCAGGCTGTTATTCTGATTAATGGTCAGTATGGTCCTGAGGTTGGCACACAGAATGCCTTCCGCTATACCGACAAACTACAAAAGCCCGTTATCTTCTTGGTGAACCAACTGGATAAAGAGAATTGCGACTTCGATTCTATCCTCACCAACATGAAGGAAATTTACGGTGAGAAGTGTGTTCCCGTGCAGTATCCTATTGCCACAGGTCCCGATTTCAATGCCGTAATTGATGTGCTTCTGATGAAGAAATATTCATGGAAGCCTGAAGGTGGTGCTCCTATCATTGAGGAGATTCCTGCCGACCAGATGGAGAAAGCAAAGGAGTTGCACGCTGCCCTCGTAGAGGCAGCTGCTGCCAATGATGATACACTGATGGAGAAATTCTTCGAGAGCGAGAGTCTTACTGAAGACGAAATGCGCGAAGGTATCCGCAAGGGTCTGGTAACCCGCTCCATCTTCCCCGTGTTCTGCGTCTGCGCAGGCAAAGATATGGGCGTGCGCCGTCTGATGGAGTTCCTGGGCAATGTTGTTCCTTTCGTGAGCGAGATGCCTAAGGTACGCAACACCCGTGGCGAAGAGGTCAATCCCGATGCCGCAGGCCCTGCATCACTCTATTTCTTCAAGACTGGCGTAGAACCTCATATCGGTGAAGTACAGTATTTCAAGGTAATGAGCGGCTCCGTGAAGAGTGGCGACGATCTGACCAACTCAGACCGTGGTTCTAAGGAACGCATCGGCACCATCTATGCTTGTGCAGGCGCCAACCGTATTCCTGTTGACGAACTCAAGGCAGGCGATATCGGTTGCACAGTTAAACTGAAGGATGTAAAGACCGGCAACGCTCTCAATGGCAAGGACTGCGAGTGGCGCTACGACTTCATTAAATATCCCAACTCTAAGTATTCTCGTGCCATCAAGGCCGTCAACGAGGCCGAGACCGAGAAGATGATGGTAGCCCTGACCAAGATGCGTCAGGAAGATCCCACATGGGTTGTTGAACAATCAAAGGAATTGCGCCAGATTATCGTTCATGGTCAAGGTGAGTTCCACCTGCGCACCTTGAAATGGCGTATGGAGAACAACGAGAAGATTAAGATTGAGTATATCGAGCCTAAGATTCCATATCGTGAGACCATCACAAAGATGGCACGTGCCGACTATCGTCACAAGAAACAGTCTGGTGGTGCAGGTCAGTTTGGTGAGGTTCACCTGATTGTAGAGCCTTATGCTGATGGCATGCCAGATCCCACTTCATTCAAGATTAACGGCCAGGAGTTCAAGATGAACATCAAGAGCAAGGAAGAAATCGATTTGGATTGGGGCGGCAAACTCGTATTCATCAACTCGGTTGTTGGTGGTGCCATCGACATGCGCTTCATGCCCGCCATCCTGAAAGGTGTGATGGAACGCATGGAACAGGGTCCGTTGACAGGTTCTTACGCTCGCGACGTGCGCGTCATTGTTTATGATGGCAAGATGCACCCCGTTGATTCTAACGAACTTTCATTTATGCTCGCTGCACGTAACGCTTTCAGTGCAGCCTTCCGCGAGGCTGGTCCTAAGGTACTGGAGCCCATCTATGATCTTGAGGTCTATGTACCTGCCGACTATATGGGCGACGTGATGAGTGACCTGCAGGGACGCCGTGCCATTATCATGGGTATGGACTCTGAGGCAGGCTATCAGAAACTCTCTGCCAAGATTCCTTTGAAGGAGCTCTCCAACTACTCTATCGCACTAAGCTCTATCACTGGCGGCCGTGCATCGTTCACCACCAAGTTTGCCTCTTACGAACTGGTGCCCAACGATATTCAGCAAACACTTATCAAAGAGCACGAGGCAGAACTCAAAGACGAAGATTAAACAAGCCATTTACACTTTCAAAAACAGGAGCAAAGGCACATCTTTGTTCCTGTTTTTATTTTCATAATTAAAACTATAAACAATCATTTTTGTTAATCCAAGTTAATTTTAACCAAAATCATTAACTAATTCAGCCCTTGAATTCTATAATTATTTATCTTTGCAACCAACAACAAAACATAGAAGCGAAATGAAGAAATCAACAATATGGACTATCGCCATCATCATGGGTCTCTCATTCTTGGGACTGCTCTACATGCAGATATCCTATATTGAAGAGATTGCAAAGATGAAGAAAGAGCAGTTTGACGAAAGTGTAAACCGTTCGCTTTATCAAGCCTCACGCAACTTAGAGTTGAACGAGACCTTACGTTACCTGGAAAAAGACGTCAATGATGTGGAACGCCGGGCTGTAACTCAAGACTCCGTCATCGTCAATGGTCTTGATGGCAGCATACAACATGCGCATCAATTCTCTGTATCGGCAGAAGACGGAACGTTCTACTCGGCTTTCGAGCTCAAGACCTTTGCAACAAAGCCAGCGAACACACCAAAGGCAATGATGATGCGCACAGACAAAGACCAGCTGTCTGAAGCTACTAAAAGCTTACAGGAAGCCGTACGCACACGCTATGTATATCAAAAGGCCCTACTCGACGAAGTAGTATATAACATTCTCTACACAGCAAATGAAAAGCCTCTCAAGGAGCGTGTCAACTTCAAGCTCCTGGATCAGGACATCAGCGTGCAGTTACAAAACAGTGGCATTGACATGCCATATCATCTTGCCGTTCTCACTGCCGATGGTCGTGAAGTATATCGTTGTCCAGACTATTCCACCAAAGGCGAACAGTGGAGCTATTCACAGACACTATTCCGAAACGACCCCTCAACAAAGATGGGCGTGGTTCGAATCCACTTCCCCGACATGGACTCATACATCTATTCGAGTATCCGATTTATGATTCCTTCCGTTATCTTCACTGTTGTGTTGCTCATTACATTCGTATTTACCATCGTCATTATCTTTAGACAAAAGCGTTATACAGAGATCAAGAACGATTTCATTAACAACATGACACATGAGCTTAAGACTCCTATCAGCAGCATATCACTGGCAGCCCAGATGTTAGGAGATGAGGCTGTCACCAAAAGTCCTTCAATGATGAAACATCTGAGTACAGTTATTGGTGATGAGTCGCGCCGTTTACGCTTCCTCGTAGAAAAAGTTCTTCAGATGTCAATGTTCGATCGTAAGTCAACATCCTTTAAGAAAAAAGAGCTTGACCTCAATGAACTTTTAGAGCAGACCTCTGCCACATTCAATTTGCGCGTAGAGCATACCGGAGGCAAGATTACGACAGAGATTGAGGCGATTGATTCAGCCATATTTGTGGACGAAGTACATTTTCAAAATGCCATCACCAACCTACTGGACAATGCGGTAAAGTATCGCAAGCCAGACCAACCCGTCAACATTCACATTCGTACATGGAACGATGGAGACAATCTTTGCTTCAGCATCAAAGACAATGGTCAAGGTATTAAGAAGGACAGCGTCAAGAAGATTTTCGATAAATTCTATCGCGTACACACAGGCAATGTTCACGATGTGAAAGGCTTCGGATTGGGCTTGGCATATGTCAAGGAAATTATCAATCTTCATGACGGAGAGATAAAATGTGAAAGTGAATACGGAAAGGGTACGAAGTTTACAGTTACGCTACCCGTTCTTAAAGAAGATTCCGAATAATAATTAAAAACATCGATATTAATAAATTTAAAGAAGAAAGGAAAAAGTTATGGAAGACAAACTGAAAATCTTGCTTTGCGAGGACGACGAGAACCTCGGTTCATTGTTGCGTGAATATCTGGCTGCTAAAGGCTACGAAGCAGAACTATGCCCCGATGGCGATGCTGGTTTCAAGGCTTTCATGAAAACCAAGTTCGACATCTGTGTACTCGATGTCATGATGCCCAAAAAAGACGGATTTACTTTGGCACAAGAGATTCGTTCTGCCAATGCAGAAATCCCCATCATTTTCCTCACTGCTAAGACTTTGAAGGAAGATATTCTCGAAGGTTTCAAATTGGGAGCCGACGATTATATCACCAAGCCCTTCTCAATGGAAGAACTTGTATTCCGTATTGAAGCAATACTTCGCCGCGTACGTGGTAAGAAAAACAAGGAGTCTACCGTTTACAAGATTGGTAAGTTCATATTCGACACCCAGAAACAGCTACTCTCACTTGATGAAAAGCAAACCAAGCTCACCACAAAAGAGAACGAGCTTCTGGCCCTCCTCTGTAGTCATGCCAACGAGATTCTGCAGCGCGACTTTGCTCTGAAGACCATTTGGATTGACGATAACTATTTCAACGCACGTTCTATGGATGTATACATCACCAAGTTGCGCAAGCACCTAAAGGACGATCCTCAGATTGAAATTATCAACATCCACGGAAAAGGTTACAAACTCATTACACCCGAGGAAGATTAATACAATCACAATACAACAAGGAGCCTCAAAAGTTTTTAACTTTTGAGGCTTTCTTTTTTAAATATGCTTAATCTTGATTTAATTTTATTATCTATAAGGTTTTCTAAGAAAAAACAAATAGTCTATTGTCAGAATTATTAATAAATTTGCAATCAGAAATCAAACAATAGACCAAAGGATTATGTCAACGAGATTGATCATCATTTTATTACTCATACTGGGCTATGCAGAAATAAAAGCCCAGCGACGATTAGTCGTTATAGACATCGAGACTATGAAACCGATAACCGAAGTCAACATAACAACAGAGAGCGGGATATGGCATTCCGATTCCCTTGGCTATATAACCATTCCAGAAAGTAGTAAGACATTAATTTTTAGCCACGTTAATTATGAAGAGAGGTTAGTTAATTTAAGTGAACTTCGAGATACCGTATTCCTTATCTCAAAACTATTAAACCTAAAAGAAGTCATAGTCTTTGGTAAAGATAAGCAACAACACGACTATCGAAAACTGAATGAAAAGATGCAACCAGACACAAAAGAATTACAAATGGTTGCAGCAGGAAAGAACATGAACGGAGGGCTGAATCTGCTAGGATTAATCAATTATCTTTTTCCATCAGAAAAGAGATTATCAAAAAAGGAAAAGAAAAAGAAAAAACTCAAGGAAATACTGGATAAATACTAAATAAAAACACATTGTCTCATTAAAACTCAAAAAAAGTCTTATTTTAGCGCTGTTTCGAATTAATTTCGTACCTTTGCATGCAAATTAATTAAGATTCGACAAATAAAAGACGAGATGAGAAAATGGTTTATCGGATTCCTATGGACCCTGCTAGCTATCATCGTGTTAGGAACAGCAGGCTGTTTTTGGGCAATCTCTGAAGGAAAAATAGGCTATATGCCCCCCATTGAGGATTTACAAAATCCTATTAACCGCTATGCAACACAGGTATATTCTGCCGATGGCGAGTTGATGGGCACTTGGAGTATCAGCAGAGAGAATCGCGTGATGGTACAGTATTCCGAGTTGTCGCCTTGGCTCATCAAAGCATTGGTGGCCACAGAAGATGCACGATTCTACGAGCATTCTGGTATTGACTTCTATGCCCTTGGCCGCGCTATCGTTAAGCGTGGAATCATGGGACAGAAGAATGCTGGTGGTGGTTCAACTATCACCCAACAGTTAGCCAAGCAACTATTCTCCGACGTTGCTCACTCTACCATGGAGCGTGCACTTCAAAAGCCCATAGAATGGGTGATTGCCGTGAAGTTAGAGCGTAACTACACGAAGGACGAGATCATCACGATGTATCTGAACTACTTTGACTTCTTGCATAATGCTGTAGGCATTAAGACTGCAGCCAACACCTATTTCTCAAAGGAGCCATCAGAATTAACCATCACCGAAGCAGCCACACTGATTGGTCTTTGCAAAAATCCCTCATACTTCAACCCCGTGCGCTATGAAGAACGTGCACTGGATCGTCGCAACGTGGTACTGAATCAGATGTTAAAGGCCGAGTATATCACTCCTGAGCAGTATGACAGTTGCTGTCAGGTCCCCATGAACCTGAAATTCCACGTCGCCGACCACAACGACGGCATTGCCACCTATTTCCGTGGTTTCCTTAGTCGATACATGATGGCGAAGCGACCAAACAGAAGCGACTATCCAGAATGGAACTATGTGAAATACGTCATTGACTCACTGAACTGGGAAACAGATCCATTGTGTGGATGGTGCAACAAACACACCAAGCGCGATGGCTCAAATTACAACATCTATACAGATGGATTAAAAGTCTATACCACCGTCGATTCGCGCATGCAACGCTATGCCGAAGAAGCATGCTACGAGCACGTGGTAAAAGGACTACAACCAGAGTTCAATAAAGCCAATAAGTCAAAACCCAACGCTCCATATTCACGAAATCTGTCGAAAGAAGAAATCAAAAAGATTCTTCAGCGCAACGTACGCCAATCAGAACGCTATCGTGTTATGAAGAATGAAGGCTATTCTGACGAGGAGATAAACAAGTCCTTTAACACGCGTATACCCATGACCATTTTCACCTATCATGGCGAAGTGGACACGATTATGACCCCCATGGATTCTATACGCTATTACAAATCATTCCTGAGAACAGGCTTCTTCAGTATGGAGCCACAGACAGGTGCCGTCAAAGCCTACGTAGGAGGTCTGGATTATCAGCATTTTGCCTACGACATGGCCACAGAGGGTCGTCGTCAGGTTGGTTCAACCATCAAGCCCTTCCTTTATTCATTGGCCATGGAAAATGGTATGACTCCATGCGACGAAGTACCCAACGTACAGGAAACCTACATGGTTGCAGGACAGCCATGGACGCCACGCAATGGCAGTCGCGCTCGCTATGGCGAGATGGTATCGCTGAAATGGGGTCTGCAACAGTCTAACAACTGGATATCGGCCTACCTCATGATGCATCGCCTTACCCCCGAAGGCTTTGTCACCTTACTTCGTAACTATGGCATCATGAACCCCGAGATACACCCCTCACCAGCCCTTTGCTTGGGTCCATGCGAGATTACCGTGAGCGAGATGGTTAGTGCCTATACAGCCTTTGTCAACCACGGCATCCGTTCGGCCCCCATGTACGTAACACGTATCGTAGATAATGAGGGCAACGTTCTTGAGGAGTTTAAACCCAGGATGAACGAGGTTATCAGCGGAGAGAGTGCCGACAAGATGCTCTATATGCTACGAGCCGTGGTCGATGGTGGCACGGGTGGCCGTTTGCGTTTCCGCTACAACCTGACTGCCCCCATTGGCGGAAAGACAGGTACCACCAACTCCAATAGTGATGGATGGTTCATGGGAGTCACGCCCAACCTCGTTTCAGGTTGTTGGGTTGGCGGCGACGACCGAGATATTCACTTTGATTCCATGCTCTATGGACAAGGTGCATCAATGGCCCTGCCAATCTTTGCGCTATATATGAAGAAAATATATGCCGACAGTCACCTGCCCTATACCCAGGAAGATCAGTTTGACATGCCTGCAGATTTCGACCCCTGCAATCGTGAAGACGACATGGAACTGGTAGACGATGCAGGTGCTGACGAACAAATCATTAATCAAATATTCGAATAGCCATATGAAAAATCAGTTGCGTAGTGCAGTATGCACAGAAGGTAGAAGAATGGCTGGCGCTCGAGCATTATGGGTGGCCACAGGTATGAAACGTGAGCAGTTTGGCAAACCAATCATAGCCGTCGTCAACTCGTTTACGCAGTTTGTACCAGGTCATACACATCTTCACGAAATCGGTCAGATTGTTCGCGAGGAAATCGAGAAGATGGGCTGCTATGCGGCTGAATTCAACACAATAGCCATTGACGACGGCATCGCTATGGGACACGACGGCATGCTCTACAGTCTGCCCAGTCGTGACATCATCGCCGACTCAGTGGAATATATGGTCAATGCCCACAAGGCCGATGCCATGATTTGCATTTCCAACTGCGACAAAGTGACACCAGGCATGCTGATGGCTTCCATGCGTCTGAACATTCCTACGGTATTCTGCTCAGGCGGTCCTATGGAGGCCGGCAAATGGCGAGGCGAGAATGCCGACCTGATCACGGCGATGATTAAAGGTGCCGACCCTTCAGTTTCCGACGAAGAGATGGCCCAGATTGAAAATTGTGCCTGCCCAGGCTGTGGTTCATGCTCTGGCATGTTCACGGCCAACTCGATGAACTCTCTGACAGAGGCCATCGGACTCTCTCTCCCAGGCAATGGCACCATCCTGGCTACGCATACCAACCGCATTGAACTCTTCAAGGCTGCTGCCCGACAGGTAGTGAAGAACGCCCTGGCCTATTACGAGGATGGCGACGAAAGCGTTCTGCCTCGCAATATCGCCACACGCAAGGCCTTTATGAATGCCATGGCACTCGACATCGCCATGGGTGGCAGTACCAACACCGTACTCCATCTGTTAGCAGTAGCCCAGGAAGCTGGTGCCAACTTCACCATGAAGGACATCGACGAGCTGAGTCGCCGTGTGCCATGTCTCTGCAAACTGGCTCCCAACACGCAGAAATACTCCGTTCAGGAGTGTGGACGTGCAGGTGGTATCCTGGGCATATTGAACGAGTTGAACAAAGGAGGCCTGATTGACGGAACTGCTCCACGTGTGGATGGCATGACCCTCGATGAGGCCATGAAGAAATACAGTATTGTTGATGGCGCCGTGGATCCTGAGGCGAATCGCATCTATCAGACAGCACCAGGCAACCGTTTCTCAACCAAGATGGGCTCACAGAGCGAACAGTGGGGCACCCTCGACACCGACCGTGCCAATGGTTGCATTCGCGACCTCGAACACGCCTACACCAAAGACGGAGGACTTGCCGTACTCTTTGGCAACATCGCTCAGGACGGTTGCGTGGTAAAGACGGCAGGTGTTGACGAGAGCCTATGGCATTTCGAGGGTCCTGCTGTGGTGTTTGATTCCCAGGAGGATGCTTGCGAGGGCATTCTTGGTGGCCAAGTGAAGAGTGGCGATTGCGTCGTCATCACCCACGAAGGTCCTAAGGGCGGCCCTGGCATGCAAGAGATGCTTTACCCCACCTCCTATATCAAGAGTATGCACCTGGGTAAGGAGTGTGCATTGATCACCGACGGACGCTTCTCTGGTGGCACATCAGGTCTGAGCATCGGCCATATCTCACCAGAGGCAGCCAACGGAGGAAATATAGGTAAGGTGAAGGATGGCGACATCATCGTCATCGACATCCCCAGTCGCTCTATCAACGTAAAACTCAACGACGAGGAACTGGCAGCACGCCCACAACAGCCCCTGAAGCGCCATCGCGTGGTCAGCAAGGCTCTGCGTGCCTATGCACAAAGTGTGAGCAGTGCCGATAAAGGTGGAATCAGAATAATCGAATAAGAAGATGAAAGACAGAATAACAGGAGCAAAAGCTCTGATGCGCGCATTACAGGCCGAAGGCGTGAAAACCATCTTCGGCTATCCAGGAGGCAGTATTATGCCCACCTATGATGCGCTCTACGACTACACACGAGGAGAGAAGAAATGCTTTGACCATATTCTGGTGCGCCACGAACAAGGCGCCACACATGCAGCCGAGGGCTATGCTCGCGTCTCTGGCCAGGTGGGTGTTGCCTTGGTGACCAGTGGTCCTGGTGTCACCAATACGTTGACGGGCATTGCCGATGCCATGCTCGACTCTACCCCTATCGTCGTTATCGCAGGTCAGGTACCCATCACAGCCCTGGGCACGGATGCCTTCCAGGAGGTGGACCTCGTGGGCTTGGCTCAACCCATCTCAAAGTGGTCATACCAGATTCGTCACGCTGAGGATGTAGCATGGGCCGTCAGTCGTGCCTTCTATATCGCCCGTACTGGTCGTCCTGGTCCTGTTGTTCTCGACTTCCCCAAGAACGCACAAGTAGAGGAGATTGACTGGGAGCCAAAGAAGGTCGACTTCGTACGCTCGTATGTGCCCTACCCCAAACTTGACAATGAGGCTGTTCGTCAGGCAGCCGAGCTGATTAACAATGCCAAGCGTCCCTTAGCCCTTGTAGGACAAGGCGTGGAACTGGGCAATGCGCAGGAAGAACTGAAAGCATTCCTCGAGAAGGCCGACATCCCTGCCGGACGCACCATGCTGGGTCTATCAGCCCTTCCCTCAAACCATCCTCTGAACGTGGGTATGCTGGGCATGCATGGCAACTATGCCGTCAACCTGAAGGAACAGGAGTGCGACGTACTCATCGCCATCGGCATGCGCTTCAGCGACCGTGTCACAGGCAATCTGAAGACCTATGCCAAACAGGCGAAGATTATCCATCTGGATATCGACCGAAGTGAGATTGACAAGAACGTGAAGACCCATGTGGCTGTTGTAGCCGACTGTAAGGAGTCGCTGCCAGCCCTCACCTCACTCATCAATAAGAATCATCACGAGGAATGGCGCGCATCGTTCAAACCACTCGACGAGAAAGAACGCACCAAGGTCATCGAGCCAGCCATCCACCCCAAAGAGGGTCCGCTACTCATGGGCGAGGTGGTCAACGCCGTGGCAGAACAGGCTGCCGATGATGCCGTCTTGGTAACAGACGTTGGTCAGAACCAGCTCTTTGCTACGCGCTATTTCAAATATCACCACAAGCGCAGCATCTGCACCAGTGGCGGACTGGGTACCATGGGCTACGGCATGCCGGCAGCTATCGGTGCCACCTTTGGCGCCCCACAACGCACCATCTGCTGCTTCATGGGCGATGGTGGTTTCCAGATGAACATCCAGGAGTTGGGCACCATCATGGAACAGAAGGCCCCAGTAAAGATGATTCTGATGAACAACAACTATCTGGGCAACGTACGCCAATGGCAGGACATGTTCTGGCTTCGCCGCAAGTCGTTCACCAAGATGATGAACCCCTGCTATGAAGCCATTGCCCAGGGCTATGGCATCCCCTATCAGGCAGTCGTCGAGCGTAAAGACCTGAGCGCTGCCATCGAGAAGATGCTCAGCACCGATGGACCATTCATTCTGGAATGCGCCATTATGGAGGAGGACAACGTACTGCCCATGACGCCTCCAGGCATGGATGTGGACAAGATGCAATTGGAAGTATGAAGTAAGAAGTTAGAAGTATGAAGGAGAATACGAAATTATATACCCTCCTCGTTTACTCAGAAAACGTGGCAGGTATCTTGAACCAGATTACAGCTGTGTTCACCCGTCGTCAGGTCAACATTGAGAGTCTCAACGTGTCGGCATCAAGTATCCCTGGTGTACACAAATACACCATTACAGCCTGGAGCAACGAAGACCAGATTAACAAGATCACACGCCAGATAGAGAAGAAGATAGACGTTATCAAGGCCAACTACTTCACAGACGACCAGCTGTTTATC